>NZ_CP048106.1:0-1210000 GCF_010092985.1 Pontibacter pudoricolor
TTTAATACCTGTGTTTATAAAATAGTGCAGCATTTTCAGCTCAAACCTGTCATCCGGCTTAATCTGCTTTTCATACAAATCAATCACATCGTTGTAGCGAACACCCAGGCGCGACGTATAAAACTCGAACTTCGGTTCTTCGTCGGAGGCCAGGCGCATGCCCAGCTTCGTTTTTGCCTTCACATGCTCTTTGTAATAATCAATCTCGCCAATATGATCCAGGATAGGCATACAGTTTACAAAACCCTCGTTAATGAAATCAGAGATCCACTCGCGGTACTGCTGGCGTTTAAAACCATTGCAAACGATGTAAGTGTTCTTGTTTATCTTGCCTTTTTTGTAAAGAGACCTGATGATCTGCATATCGTAGCCCGACGAAGTTTCGATATGGATGTCGTTTTTCAGGGCTTCTTCCAGCACAAAAGAGAAATGCGATGCCTTGGTGCAGTAGCAGTAAGTATACGTACCGTTATAGTCCAGCTTTTCGATACTTTCGTTAAAAAGCTTTTTGGCACGCTGTATCTGCGAACTTATCTTTGGCAGGTATGTTAATTTAAGTGGAGTGCCATATTTTTTGATGATATCCATTAGCGGAATACCATTAAAAAGAAGCTCATTATTCTCCACCTGAAACTCGTCTGTCGGGAAGTCGAATGTCTGGTGGATGAGGTCGGTATATTTATCCATTCTCGATTGTGGGTATTATAAGAAAATATGCAATATTGATCGTTATTTACCATCTTTGCAATAAGTTTGTTCAAAATCTATGAAAAAAGTGAAACTGATAGAAGTGAGGTCGGAGCTGGGAGCCGGTACGCGTGGCGCCAGCATGGGCGTAGACGCGTTGCAGGTAGCCTGCTGGGATAAGGGATCTGACTACTTCAAGCGTTTCAACTCTGTTTCGGTACCTGATCTGAACTATACGTTGTTCGACAAGGATCTTTTTCCGCATGCGCACCGCATAGATAGCATACTGACCGTACAAAAAAACATAGCCAATACCGTAGAGCAAACTATAGCTATGGACATGTTCCCGCTGGTCTTATCCGGCGACCATTCCAACGCTCACGGAACTATAGCTGGCATTAAAGCCGCTTACCCTGATAAAACCTTAGGCGTGATCTGGATTGATGCACATGCCGATATCCATTCGCCATACACTTCGCCCTCGGGTAACGTACATGGCATGCCACTGGCCGCTGCCCTGCACATCGATAACCTGGAGCGCCAGATAAACGAACCTGAACCGGAAACGATCTTCTTCTGGAATTCCCTTAAAAAGCTTGGTGTAGATGGTCCCAAACTGGAGCCACAGCACCTGGTTTATATGGTAGTGCGAGACACCGAAGAACCGGAAGATTTCCTGATGGCCAGGTACGGGATAAAAAATTATACGTATGCCGAGCTAAATGCTAAAGGAGTTGCTGAAGTAGCTGCGGAAGCTTTGGAGCAGCTTCGCGAATGCGATATTATTTACGTGTCTTTTGATGTTGACAGCCTTGACTCCAAATTCTCAAAAGGGACCGGCACACCTGTTGAAATTGGGCTGACTGTAGAGCAAGCCAAAGAACTGAACTCCCTTCTGCTGCAGGACCCGCGCATTGTCTGCTACGAAATGACGGAGATAAACCCGACACTAGACACTGAAAACACCATGGCCGAAAACGCCTTTGATATATTAGAGGCCGCCACCGAAGCCATTTTACACCGAGAATCTAAAAGTACAGCCATACATTAATGCAATTACAAGCTACTATTTCTAAACGTATAAGCGAGGCGCTTCAGGCCCTTTTTAATATTACAATTGATGCCGACCAACTTGCTTTGCAGCCAACACGCAAAGAGTTTGCCGGCTCTTTTACTTTCGTAACTTTCCCATACACCAAACAGGCCGGCAAAGGTCCTGAACAGATCGGCCAGGCATTGGGCGAGTACCTGAGAGAGCATGCCAAAGAGATAAAAGATTTTAACGTTGTAAAAGGCTTCCTGAACCTGGAAATAGAGCAGGCCGAATGGCTTAGTTTGTTCCGGGAACTGATGCGCAACGACAAGTATGGCTACGGCGAGAACAGCGGTAAAAAGGTAATGGTAGAGTATTCGTCGCCAAACACGAACAAGCCGCTGCACTTAGGCCACCTGCGCAATAACTTTTTAGGTTACGCTGTAGCTGAGATCCTGAAAGCCAATGGACATGATGTAATGAAAGCCAACCTGGTGAATGACCGTGGTATACACATCTGTAAATCGATGCTGGCTTACCAGAAATTCGGTAACGGAGAAACCCCGGCAAGCAGCAATATAAAAGGCGACCACCTGGCCGGTAAATATTACGTGCAGTTCGATAAAGCTTATAAAGAGCAAATCGAGGAGCTTGTAACTGGCGGAATGGACAAAGAGGAAGCCAAGAAAAAAGCACCGCTTATTTTGGAAGCCCAGGAAATGCTGCAGAAATGGGAGCAAGGCGACACAGCAGTAGTAGACCTGTGGAAGCAGATGAATGGCTGGGTATACGAAGGCTTTGATGCGACCTATAAAAACATCGGCGTTGATTTCGATAAATTCTATTACGAGTCGGAGACCTATATGCTGGGTAAAGAGCGTGTGGAAGAAGGCTTAGAAAAAGGTGTTTTCTTCAAAAAGCCGGATGGCTCTGTTTGGGTTGACCTGACAGACGAAGGGCTTGACGAAAAATTACTGTTAAGAGCCGACGGAACCTCGGTTTACATTACCCAGGACATGGGCACTGCCGAACTGAAGTACAACGACTTCCCGTACGATCAGTCAATTTATGTAGTAGCTGATGAGCAGAACTACCACTTCCAGGTGCTGAAAGCTGTTCTTAAGAAATTAGGAAAGCCATACGCTGAAGGCATTTATCACCTGTCGTATGGCATGGTGGACCTGCCTTCGGGTAAAATGAAATCAAGAGAAGGTACTGTGGTTGATGCTGATGAACTGGTGCAGGAGATGATCGACACCGCGCGTCAGCAGACCGAAGAACTGGGTAAGATAGAAGGCTTTACGCCGGATCAGGCAAAGGAACTATACCACACACTGGCAATGGGTGCGCTTAAGTACTTCCTGCTGAAAGTAGACCCTAAAAAACGCATGCTGTTTAACCCGCAGGAGTCTATTGATTTCCGTGGCAATACAGGGCCGTTTATACAATACACGCACGCGCGTATCGCAGCTATCCTTCGCAAGGCCGGTGAGATGGGCCTGAAAGTTGATGTGACTTCTTTTGATAATGTATTGACGATGCACGAAGCGGAGCAGGAGGTAATCACGCAGCTTGTAAACTATAGCGCTGTGGTAGAAGAAGCCGGAAAACTGTATGCACCGTCTGTTATCGCAAACTATGCTTACGAGCTGGCCAAAGCCTACAACCGTTTCTACCAGGAGATCTCCATTTTCAACGAAACCGACGAACAGGCACGTAATTTCAGAATTGCCCTATCAGCTATGGTGGCGCGTTTCGTGCGCGAAAGCATGGGGCTGTTAGGTATAGCAGTGCCGGAACGTATGTAAGACCAGTGATTAAGGGGATTTACCTGATTTTTATGATTTCTGTCTGAACCGGGATTAATGAGGATTTGATGGATTAGTGGGATTGTCTGAATCAGGATTTTCAGGATTATTGGATTATCAGGATTAAAATTGTAGGGACAGGTGGCGACCCAATGCCGTCAACTTAAGCCGAATTTGTCATCTCGACGACAGGAGAGATCTATTTAGAACAATCTTGAATATATCTCAAATAGATTTCTCACGCTGTTCGAAATGACAGTTTGGATAGTAAAAATCCTTAAGTTGACGACATTGGGTCGCGACCTGTCCATGCGACAAACAAAAGCGGGATAAGGATTTAGCAAGTCTGGGATTTACGACTTTAAGATTTACGGACGAAGAAGTGATGAAAGACCTTGCGAATGTGGAGCGTGTTATAGTTGGCTGGATAAAAGGTTCGCAACGGTAAGTCATCCCCTGCCCCTTCAAAAAGAGACTTTATCTGCTAGTTTAAATCCTGTTAAATCAGGAAAATCTTTTTAATCACTGGTCAAACAACTAACTATAAAAACCGGTTATCAACCGTAAACTATAAAACTATATGAAAAAACTGGTTAAACTTTTGTCGCTGCTGCCTGTATTAGGAATGATGGTAGCTTGTTCTGGTAACAATAACAGCAACACGGCTACTGCTGGTACTACAACAGATAAAACTATGGCAACAGAAACACAGGCACAACAAGGCTTTTACGATTTCAAACTTTCATCCCTGGAAGGCAAAGAAGTTAACCTCTCTGATTACAAGGGTAAAAAAATATTGCTGGTAAACACAGCATCGGAGTGCGGTTACACGCCGCAATATGCCGACCTGGAGCAGCTACACGACACATATGGCGATAAAGTGGTTATACTTGGTTTTCCGGCAAATAACTTTGGTGGCCAGGAGCCAGGCTCTAACGAAGAGATCGCGCAATTTTGCCAGAAGAACTATGGCGTAAGCTTCCAGATGATGGAGAAGATCTCTGTAGTAGGTGAAGACAAGCATCCGTTATATGCCTGGCTGGCACAGAATGCTCCAAACCACGAAGAACCGAACTGGAACTTCTGCAAATACCTTGTAAACGAGGATGGTAAAGTGGTAGCGTTTTTCCCGTCTAAGGTAAAACCGACGGATGAAGCGATCGTGATGGCCATTCAGCAATAATATTTAATTTACTTACCCGAGTACAAACGTTGGAGCATACAACACAACAAACATCACCAAATCCAGGTCTGATAAAGGCCTGGATTTCGGCTTTTAGGCCCCGTACGCTGCCGCTGGCACTTTCCTGTATCGGGATGGGCGGATTTATGGCAGCTGCCAACGGCGTGTTTAACGGAACTATAGTTGCCCTCTGTGTGCTCACCACGCTTTTCCTGCAGATACTTTCTAACCTGGCCAACGATTACGGCGACTCCAAACACGGAGCAGACAGTGCACACCGAGAAGGCCCGATGCGGGCAGTTCAGGCCGGGCATATCACAGCCGGACATATGAAAAAAGGTATGGCTGTATTCAGTTTACTATCATTAATTTCGGGGCTGGCATTGCTTTGGGTGGCGTTTGGAAGTGAAGGAATGTGGATGGCACTGCTGTTTCTGGGCCTGGGTCTGGCTTCTATCTGGGCAGCTATAAACTATACAGCAGGCTCTAACCCTTATGGCTACGCTGGCTTCGGCGATGTGTTCGTGTTTATCTTTTTCGGGTTGGTGGGTGTATTGGGTACCTATTTTCTGCAGGCGCAAACCCTGGATGCTATCGTTGTACTTCCGGCTATGGTTTGCGGTTTTTTTGCTACGGCAGTGCTTAATGTAAATAACATCCGTGATATTAACTCTGATGTGCTGGCAGGCAAGCACTCTATTCCAGTGCGTATCGGCCCAAAACGTGCGCGCATATACCACTTGTTTTTATTGATTGCCGGTACGCTGAGTGCGGTTGCCTATGTTGCCTTTAACTTCTATAGTTGGTGGCAGTTGCTGTTTATAGTTGCTGTGCCGCTGCTTATAGTTAATGGCGTAAATGTGTGGCGCAAACAAACCTCCAAAGAACTTGATCCCTACTTAAAACAAATGGCGATCACGACACTGCTTTTTGTGTTGTTATTTGGGCTCGGGCAGGTATTATAAACTATAGATCAACTATAAAATAGCCGTCGGTACCATTAAGTGCCGGCGGCTATTTTATATCAGTAAAGTAAACTTAAGATGTAACTTTTGGCTGCGCCACAATAGCCAGGCGCAGGCAGAATATAGCCAGGATGATGGTAACCGGTGTAAATACAAGCTGCTCAAACTGGTTTTCAGATAAAATATTGCCAACTGTATTTAGTACAAACAGTCCGAACATAAACCAAAGCGCCCCTCTTGTAAAACTATAGTTCAGCCGGACAGGCAGGAGCCCGGCTCTGATGGCTACAATGGCCAGCATCAGCAGGTTCAGCAAAATCGACACTGACTCGAAACGAACCATTTCTTCCTGGTTTTTTATTCTGCCACCCCAGGCAATCTCGTAGGGAATAACGCCGGACAAAATAAGCAAATGCAGGACCACCGAAAGCGACTGGATAGCAAGCAGGCCCCTGATCGCAAGACGTTCTGAAATATATTTCTTCATAGAATAGAGGGTAGTTTTTGTTTTATTGATTGAATAGCTAAGCTAACTGTAACCTGAATCCATAGACAGGTAATTCCTGTTGTAAAAAGTCGAGTTCTTCTGCCCGTTCAAATCCTAAGCGTTCGTACATCTGCCAGGCAGTTTGCATCGCTTTTGTACTATGGATAATGAGCTGCAACTGGTTTGTCGCTTTCGCTTTCCGGATGCATTCGAGCGTGAGCAATTTTCCGAGGCCCTTTCCTCTGGCAGCAGGCGCTACAGCTAGCAACCGGAAACCGGCCGCGTTTCGTTCCTGAGTTGCTGTGCCGCCGGAACCATAGTATTGCATGTCGCCAAAATACACTACTGCGCCTTCAATTTTATCATCAGTCCCGATGGCTACCAATACCTCTGTTTCCGGTTTGTTTGTAAACTCCCCGATGTTATAAAGCATACTATAATATGCCGGCTGTTCTGATTCCTTAGGAAAGCCCTCCAGTTGAGAATATACCTGCACCATCAGTTTTCCGATCTCTGGGAATTCTGAAGGGTGTGCATTGTGAATGGTGTAAGTTAAGTGGGACATGGGGTAAGGGGATTGAGATACTGAACCTTTGGTGCTTAATCTTAACGGTGTAGGCTATGCTGGTGCGGAATTTCAGGGCACCTCACTTTCCAATTAGTTGTGAGTTTATTTATTGCAATTGATTTTAAAGTAGCACTTTATCCAGCATAGCCAGTTCGTTGATTATTTTTTTCGTTTGTAATGTAACTGTATTAATCCTGTATCAAATGTTTTTGCAGTCATAAATTCAAGTAATTGTTCAGGTCGCCCATCTTTAAATAGCCTTGTGCCACCTCCTAACAATACAGGTATCACTGAGATAATAAATTCATCAATTAAGTCATTTTTTAAAAGTTCGTTTATTATTTCTGCTCCTCCATCGCAATAGATGTTTTTCCCGTTTTCACTTTTTAGATTATGCACTAATTCCGTTAGATCTCCGGTGTAGAACTTTATCTTACCAGCATCAGGCCTTTCGGTTCTTGTTATTACATACACGTCTCTTTCTCCATTATCATAATGAGACGGACCGATTTCATTAAGGACATAATCATAGGTTTTTCTACCAATAATAAGGGTGTCTATGGTGTCTGTAAATTGCGCATAACCATAATCTTCGCCGTCTTTTTCTACCAGTTTCAGGAAGCTAAGGTCATCATTGGGTTTTGCAATGTAGCCATCCAGGCTTGTCGCAATGAAAAGTGATAATTTTCGCATTCGTTTTATATTTTAAAGTTTCTGCAAAAATAGAATCAGGACATAATTTGTACTTTGGGAAAAAACGACAATTTAAAAATCAGATGGTAAAAGTCCTGTTTTTCGTTTGATTTCGTTGGTAAGATGCGAATGGTCATAATAACCACATTCAAAAGCAATATCCAGCAAACTTCGATTTTTGCTTGAACTTTTAATCATGCTCAAGGCATTTTGAAAGCGAATAATGTTTGAATATTCTTTTGGTGAAATTCCTATGTGCGTTTTAAAGTTTCGTTCTAACTGCCGCACAGTTGTGTAATGCCGTTTTGAAAGTTCATAAATACTTAATTGTCCATTTGAAGAATGTATATCCCTGATCACCGATTGTAGTTGGTTCTTTTTACTTTTATTTCTGTTTATAAAAAATTGATTGAAATGATTAAAAGTGTCTTTTAAGGTTTTGTCAACATCAAATGAATCGGACCTTTTAAGCTCAACGGTGCTGTTCGTCAGTTCATTTTGTGCCATATAATTAAAGAAATTGGCAAAAGTTGCAGGCTTAAGGCAAACCCCAGCTAAATGGGTGTTGCTGTCAATAAAGCTGTCTTTGAATGAAGTCATTGCACCAACCGCATAAGTTCTTCCAAACTCCATAGAAACCAGGCCATTGTCTGTTAAACAAGTATCTCCCAAATTCATTACTAAGCCCGCACATCCATCTGGAAAATTTCGCTCCCATTGTCTGTCGGGCTCGTCTCCTTTCAGCTCCCAATAGGAATGAATAAAGGGTTCTAATTCTTTATGGGGTTTTATTTCGTTGTATTCCATATGTTTTAGTGACGTTCTACAATGACCAGCGACGGTTGGGCTATGGTGCGTTTATGCACTATGGTTTTTGTTAGGCGGTGTAGTTCTACAAGCTCGTATAAGTCCTACAATTTAAGGCCAACTCCAAGCTTTACACCAGCGTCAAGCATTCTTTGTTGATGATTCTCCGGACGAAATGGAATGATAGCATGCTGTTGTAAAAAAGGATTCACAAAAGCGGAGACCTTTGGGGTAAAGCCATATTTAAATCCTATACCTGCCAAAGCACCTATCCCAGACTGGTTATCTAGCATACTGTGGTTTGTTTCAAAATCTGCCACAGCACCGAAATTCACGAAAAGGTATTTCAGAAAGTTAGCCCTGAAAGTAACAGGAAAGGATACAGTCTGTAAGTTGCTTCTGCTGAAAGTTTTGCCCCCGTCTTGATGAAGATGAGAAGTGAACATTATAGTATGTTTGGAGTAGTTGACACCTGCTTCTATATCAAGCCACCTATTTAATGGCTTAAGGTAAGAGATGCCAACACCATAAAACCCATCTCCATCAAAACTTCCTGCACCTTCTAACTGCGTTCGAAGTATTTCACTTGTACCGTTAAAGATTGTGAAATTTAGCCCTCCTTTCGGTATATCCTGACAAAACCCTGGGACGCCTATACCCATCAAGCACAGTGTTAGCAGTCCTTTTTTCATACTTTCCTTATTAAAGTTTGTTCAATAATATATTGCCGATCAGCGGGTTAATCTGCACTATGGACGTAATAAAATAAAGTCTCACTTCCACCGATCTAATAACCAAAATTTTCTAACGTTTTCAAACTATAAAAGCAACACCCAACCACCAAAAGGGTAGCCGTGTGATATGGGTTATAGGCAACTATAGTTTATAATTTAATTCCCGCCTTTGCTTTCGCCGCTTTTCAGGTCGTCGGTTTAATGCCGCGTTTAGAGCATGTAATATCTTCTTTCAGCTTACCGGATTTATAGTTGAGCCCGATACTTACCCGACGAGGCAGGTACTGGCATTCGCTTCGCTGGGTAAACTTCTGGCCAGTAATACTGCCACTAAGCTGGCTGCAGGATACTGTTCCGCTCAAATTCAGGCTAAGGCTTTAAACAAAGTAACGTTGCTGCTAAGCGTTGGGGTTGATGTGCTGTTTTTGCCAATGTTGCCATATGTAGAGCTGCTTACAGAATCGGGTTGCCAAACGACACGCTATTTTCTATAGTTCAGTTATTACCTCACCCCAGCCCTCTCATTTTGAAGAGGACCCTACCCCAAGACAGGAGAGTGAGTTAACCCACCCATGCCCTCCCAAGAGGGGAATTCCGGCTGTTGTTATAGTTAAGTGTATTGTTTTATAGTTACCGTTTGTCATCACCCTGTCCCTTCGAAGGGGACATTCTGCTACTGCTCGCCCAACTGTCATTTCGACCAGCGGGAGAAATCTGAATTTGCTATAGTTACAGTCCACGAACAGGACAGGTTTACCTGTCCTACAGAACTACCACCACGATAAATCTCGAAGCTTATTGGTTCAAACTATAGACAGGTGGTTGCTATGCGAAAGATTACAGTTTTTCTGTGAGGCGCCTTGTAGATTTCCGGTGCCGCAGGCATTTCGAGGAACGAGAAAAGGAAATGTACACCGCGCTGAACAGGAAAACGGGGCCGCTCGGCCCGAGAGCACCAAAGCAAACTATAGAACTATAGGTGAGTAAAGCTCCCAGGATCAGAAGTGATTTGAAACTATGGCTTGGTTCGGATAGTAAGGAATCAAACTATAGAATCCAGATTTCTCCTGACGTCGAAATGACAAAGAAGGAATTTGAAGGACAAATAAGATCCCTCGGCTAACGCTCAGGATGACAAATAGGATAGATAGGACATCTAAGAAACCTTTGGATGACAATAATGAAACTATAGTAACAAAAAAGGATAAACGCTTGCTATGCCGTTTATCCTTTTTTTAGTTGATGTGTAGTTACGATCTTATTTACAGAACTTCTTTAAGTACTGATCCGCTTCCTTTACACCAAGTTGTTTGGCTTTGGTCCAGTCGGCGCAGGCGCCGGCTTTGTCGCCGAGGTTATACTTGGGAGCGCCGCGGTTATAGTAGGCTTCTTCGTAGCGGGTATTTAGCGTTAAGGCTTTGGTATAATCTGCAATGGAGCCGCTATAGTCTTTTAAGCTGTAACGTACCAAACCGCGGTTATTATAGGCTTTGGCATCTTTAGGGTTTAGTTCAATGCCCTTGTTATAGTCCAGGAGGGCGCTGCGGTAGTCTTTTAAATTATACTTGGCGAGGCCGCGGCTCAGGTAAGCTTCCGTATACTTTGGGTCTATTGTTATGGCCTGAGTAAAGTCTTCTATGGCGCCACGATAGTCCAGCAAACGGTCTTTGGCTACACCGCGATTCGTGTACGTAACAGCGTGTTTGGACTCCAGCTTCAGTACCTGGTCGTAGTCTTTAATAGCATCAGCGTATTTGCCGGCTTTAAATTTTTCGTTTCCGCTGATAAAATAATCCTTCGCCGATTTCTGGGCAAATGCAGTAAAAGAAACAAATATAGATAGGAGTAGAGGTAAAAGTATTCTCATGCAAAATGGGTAATGTTTTCTTTTTCAGTGCAAAGTACAACAGATAAGGCCTCTTTTAAAAATATTTCCATGTTTTTATGCTGCTATCGTGCCAGTGTGCAACGTCCATCTTACCATTGTGCCAAAGTAGCTTCGGGGATGGGTTTTGCTAAGTTGGGATTTCCGATTAATTTTGCTCATCATTTTAAATATAGAAACTATGGCATCAAAATACGACTTAGTAGTGCTTGGCAGTGGCCCGGGCGGTTATGTAGCAGCTATACGTGCATCGCAGTTGGGCTTAAAAGTAGGTGTTATCGAGCGCGAGTCGCTGGGTGGTATCTGCCTTAACTGGGGCTGTATCCCTACAAAAGCCCTGCTTAAAAGCGCGAACGTTTTTGAATATATCAACCATGCCGCTGATTACGGTATTAACATTGGCGAAGCATCAGTAGACTTTAACGCAGTTGTAAAACGCAGCCGCGGTGTTGCCGATGGCATGAGTAAAGGTATCCAGTTCCTGTTCCGTAAGAATAAGATCGATGCGATTATGGGAACCGGTAAGATTATAGCCAAAGGTCAGGTAGAAGTTACAGACGCTGAAGGCAAGAAATCTACTGTAGAAGCTGATAACATCATCATTGCAACAGGTGCCCGCTCGCGCGAACTGCCTAACCTGCCGATCGATGGTAAAAAAATCATCGGTTACCGCCAGGCCATGGCGTTGGATAAGAAGCCTGAAAGCATGGTTGTAGTTGGTTCCGGTGCGATCGGGGTAGAGTTTGCTTACTTCTACAACGCAATGGGCACAAAAGTAACTATAGTGGAGTACATGCCGAACATTGTGCCGGTTGAGGACGAAGAAGTATCGCGTCAGCTGTCTAAATCTTTCCGCAAGTCGGGTATCAACATCATGACAGACTCTTCTGTTGAACATGTAGATACAAGCGGCGACCTGTGCAAAGTAACTGTTAAGACGGCCAAAGGCGAAGAGATACTGGAAGCGGAAGTGGTGCTTTCGGCAGTTGGTATCCAGACAAACCTGGAGAACATTGGCCTGGAAGAGCTGGGCATTAAAGTTGACCGTGGCAGAGTGATAGTGGATGAATACTATAAGACAAACGTAGACGGTATCTACGCGATCGGCGACATCGTTCCTGGTCCGGCGCTGGCGCACGTGGCATCTGCTGAAGGTATTATCTGTGTGGAGGCTATTGCAGGCCACAACCCTGAGCCGTTAAACTATGGCAACATACCGGGCTGTACGTACTGCTCTCCTGAGATCGCTTCGGTTGGTCTTACCGAGAAAGCCGCACGTGAGCAGGGTATCGAGATCAAAGTTGGTAAGTTCCCGTTCTCGGCGTCTGGTAAGGCAAGTGCTGCCGGTGCGAAAGATGGTTTTGTAAAAGTGATCTTCGATGCTAAGTATGGCGAGTTCCTGGGCGCACACATGATTGGTGCAAACGTAACTGAGATGATTGCGGAGGTGGTAGTTGCCCGCAAACTGGAAACAACAGGCCACGAGATCATCAAGTCCGTACACCCGCACCCAACTATGAGCGAGGCAATTATGGAAGCTGCCGCTGCTGCTTACGACGAAGTAATTCACCTGTAAGGTTAGGTTTAGCGATATTTAAAAAGGGTTGGTCGAGTTTTCGGCCAGCCCTTTTTTGTTGCTGTTTATAGTTGTGGTAAAAGTGTTTTCTTTGCAAACTATAGATTCAATATCGAACTATAGATCACACACTCCAACCTTATAACTATGAAGAAATTAGTAACACTCGTGGTGCTTTGCGGCATCATGGCTGCGTCTGCTATGGCCCAGTCCGATACGGTGCGGGTTACCAGCAAACACATCAACACCAGACACCTGAAGCCGGGCACGCGCCAATACCTGGTTACCATACAGGATCCCAAGAATCCGAAAGTTTTAACACAAAGCCTGTGGAATCGGGATGTGCAGTTTGAGCATGTAAAGGGTAAAGAGCGGTTAGTGATACGGCAGCACTGGATAGGAGCGGATACGTTGAGTAACCGGACTATAGAATCGGTAATGGAGAAAGATTTTACACCTATTTTCCATACCAGCACATCTGCGAGAGGTACAGCTGCTTTTAACTTTGTTCCTGATAAAATTACTGCTGCCGATACCGCCAAAACCAACCCGTGGCGCAAGTTTGTAATGCCAACACCAGAGCCAACCTACAACTGGGAACTGGACATGGAGTTTTTCGAAAGCCTCCCGTTAAAAGCAAACACCGTTTTCCTGATCAACTTTTACCACCCGGGCAGCAAAACCGGCCCGCAGACTTATGCCTATAAAGTAACCGGTTCCGAAAGACTGCCAGCTATAAACAACCAGACTATAGATTGCTGGTTGCTGCGAATAGACTATAGCCCGGAGAACTATGGCATTTTCTGGGTAACTAAAAAGACACACGAGGTGCTAAAGATGGAAGAGCAGTTTAATGGCATTATCCGTTACAAAGTAAAACTAGGCACCCTTGCCGGGAAGTACATATAAGAATATTTGCCGTGTTGTATAAAAGCAAAAGCCGCCTTTGTTTGTAAAGGTGGCTTTTGCTTTTACAACGCTTCTCCTGATTTATTCCCGGATCAGCTTGAAATTCCTTTGCAGATAAATTTCTGAAGTATAGTAAAAGTATATTGTTACTTTTTGCTTAAATATAACTTTTTATATATTAATGCAGTAGGCTTTTATCGGCCTGTTTTTGCTTGGTGGTTTTTGTAAAGTGCTTGTTGATAAGTATTTGTGGGGTGTTACTTTTTTGTGCGAACCTTCCTCTGAATATCATATTTTAAAGAAGAAATTCATCATCACATTAACACTCACTTAACACCTAAAACAAAAACTATTATGATTAAAAACTACCTGACAGCAGGAAAGTCTGCTGTTACAATGGCAATTCTATCGGCAGTTGTGCTTACAGGCTGCGAAAAAGAAGTAATGTTGGAAGACAAGGAGTTTGCAACTTCAAGCGAAATGCAGGCTGCTGTTGGTAAAGGCCAGGACATGGTTCCTAACGAAGTACTTGTAAAGTTTAAAGCAGGCGTATCGGCAGATACAAGATCAGCGGCTTTAGCACGTATTAGTGGCAAAGTAAAAGAGCGCATCCTTACAAAAGCAATGGAGCGTTTCGGCGACAGGGAAGGCCTCACCCTGGTGCACACGCCAATGGCTGCACTGGAAGCACTGAGCAAACTAAAGGGAGCTGCTGAAATAGAGTACGTTGAACCAAACTATATCTATACGCACAGCGCTGCTTCTTCTGATCCATATTATACCAATGGATCGCTATGGGGCTTGTACGGCGACGGTACAACACCTGCAAACCAGTATGGCAGCCAGGCCGGCGAAGCGTGGGCAGCGGGCAACACCGGATCAAAATCAGTAGTGGTGGGTATTATAGATGAAGGTATTCAGTACACACACCCTGACCTTGCAGCTAACGTCTGGACTAACCCTCACGACCCGATTGATGGTATTGACAACGATGGCAACGGTTATGTGGACGATGTGCATGGCTGGGATTTTGACGGGAATGATAACGAAGTGTATGATGGTGGCTCAAGAGGCAGCCTGGATGATCACGGAACCCATGTTGCCGGAACGATAGGTGCCGTTAACGATGGCAAAGGTGTAGTAGGCGTGAACTGGAACGTAACTATGATCTCGCTTAAGTTTTTAGGCCGTAGAGGTGGCACAACAGCCAACGCTGTAAAAGCCGTAGATTATCTGACCGACCTTAAAAACAGACACGGCATGAACGTAGTTGCCAGCAATAACTCGTGGGGTGGCGGTGGCTTTTCGCAGGCTCTTTACGATGCAGTTAGCCGTGCAAATGCAAAAGAAATTCTTTTTGTGGCAGCAGCCGGTAACGGTGGCAGCGATGGCGTTGGCGATAATAACGACGCAGTAGCCAGCTACCCGTCTAACATGGACCTTCCGAATGTAATTGCAGTGGCGGCTATCACGTCTTCAGGTGCCAAGTCATCATTCTCTAACTATGGCGCTACAACTGTAGACATTGGTGCTCCGGGTTCTGCTATAAACTCAACTACTGCCTTTAATACTTATTCATCATACAATGGTACATCTATGGCTACGCCGCATGTAACCGGTGGTGTTGCGTTATATGCTGCCAAGTATCCGGGTTCTACAGCTGCAGCTATTAAAAGTGCTATCATGAGCAGTGCAGTACCTACGGCTTCGCTGTCTGGTAAGTGCGTAACTGGCGGGCGCCTGAATGTGAGCGGTTTTTAAGAAATCGTCCTGATTAGTTTTATGAGTCGCCCGGTCCTCTACCCGGGAGGCTCTTAACTCTTAAGCGCTTCTGTTACAGTTACAGTTAAACCACAACAGGAAACATATTTAATACAAAAGGCTGCCTCTTGGGGCAGCCTTTTGTATTACCTGTTATCGCTTTTTTCTTTGTCGCGGTAACCTTCGTAGCGTTTGCGGTCTTTCTTTTTATCTTTCTTACGGCCAATGGCCCCACCGGCCACTGTTCCGGCTGCAGCTCCAACTACGGCACCTTCAGTACCGCCAACCACGGCACCGGCTGCGGCACCTGTAGCACCGCCTACGGCAGCGCCTTTCGCTTTGCGGCTCCAGCCTTCGCCAGTACAACTACCTAGTAGAAATACGGCGATCACGAATGGTATGAATCTGTGTAATAGTCTCATAGTTTTATAAATTAATAGTACTAATTCTACGGTAGCTGAGTTTACTGGTTTTACCTGCTATAGTTTATTAATCAGGGTTTTGTGTTTAAATCTGCTATGAAGTTGATCTGGTGAAAGCTGTGATGGAGTGCAATTATTACGATCAGATTATAGTATAAACTATAGTTTGCACTTTATCCTTGCTGCAAAGTGCCGTACTTTTACACTGTTAAACTTATACTGATTATGGCAGCTGTTACTATAGTTCCCTGCACCATTTCTGACCTGCACACCCTGCAGGACATTGCCCTTAACTCTTATGGCGATCATTACCTGCACCTTTGGCTCGATGGCGGCGCCTGGTACATTGAGCGCAGCTTTAGTGAGGCCGCCCTGAAAAAGGAGCTGGAAGATGCTAATGCAGCCTTTTTTCTGATCCATGCCGATGATGAGTTGGCAGGTTTCCTGAAACTGAACATCCACAAAGCATTGGAAAACTATAGTTCGGAAGATGCCCTGGAACTGGAGCGGATTTACCTTACAAAAGCTGCTTCCGGAAAAGGGATAGGGAAGCAGGTGATGGCGTTTACAGATCAGTTTGCCAGGGAAAGGAATAAAAAATATATCTGGCTGAAAGCCATGGATAGCAGCCACGATGCCATCCGGTTTTACGAGCAGAATGGCTTTGTCAGGTGTGGTAACCATAGACTCGACTTCGAAACCATGAAACCGGAATACCGTGGTATGGTGATTCTGCAAAAGGAGCTGAAATAAGTGGCACGAAAGCCTGAACTATAGTTAAGATTAGCTGTTATATAACAATGTCAGCGAAACTCTAAAACTGCATAAAACCATGAAAATAGCCATTATAGGAGCCAGCGGAAATATCGGAAGCCGTATTACCCACGAAGCACTGAGCAGAGGCCACGAAGTAACAGCTATAGTTCGGGACCCGTCTAAGTTTACATTAGAAAATGAAAGCCTCATCGTAACCAAAGGCGATGCACTGGATACAGACGACCTTGCCGCAAAAATAGAAGGTCACGATGCCGTGGTCGTATCTTATAGTTCGGGATGGGGACCAGGGGTAGATTACTCGCTCCATAACAGCGTAGCAGAATCTGTTATAAAAGCTGCTAAAAAGGCTGGAGTAAAACGCTTGTTGAATGTAGGCGGTGCCGGTAGCTTATATGTTGCCCCAGGCGTGCAGGCTGTAGATACCCCTGATTTTCCGGCCGACTGGAAAGAAGGTGCCTCTGCGCAGCGCGATTCTCTTAAAATATACCAAAAGGAAAAAGAACTGGAATGGACTTTCTTCAGCCCTGCCTTTATGATCGGGCCGGGCGAGCGCAGCGGTAAATTCCGGTTGGGTACAGAAAACCCTGTAATGAACGAAAAAGGAGAAAGCAACATTTCTTACGAAGACTATGCTGTGGCTGTGCTGGACGAACTGGAAAAGCCGCAGTTTATTCGTCAGCGTTTTACGATCGGGTATTAAAATAAAATTATACTTTCTGAAGGCGCAAAGCTTAGCTCAATGAGTTAAGTTTGCGCTTTCGTTTTTTTCCGGCATCTGCCATCTTAAGTTTACATGACTAAAAAACAATACAGAACTATTATACTGGTACTGGGTGCGCTGGCAGCGCTTGGCCCTTTTGCTATTGATATGTACTTGCCGGGCTTCCCGGCCATTGCCAAAGATCTTAAAACAGATATAGCCCATGTGGGGTTGTCGCTTACAAGTTACTTTATTGGTATAGCCGCAGGTCAGCTGATCTATGGCCCTTTAATAGATAGGTTCGGGCGTAAGAAACCGCTGATAATTGGTCTGAGCATTTTTGTGCTGGCTTCGCTGGGTTGCGCGCTGGCACCGTCAGTGGAGTGGCTGATAGGGCTCCGGTTGTTGCTTGCGCTGGGTGGCTGTGTGGGTATGGTGGCCAGCCGGGCCATGGTACGCGACCTTTTCCCGTTGAAGGATATACCAAACGTTTTTTCTACACTGATGCTGGTAATGGGGGTAGCTCCTATTATTGCACCAACTATAGGCGGTTATGTAACAGCACACCTGGGCTGGCAATACATATTTGTAGTACTGGCAACTATAGCTGCGGCGGTGCTTTTTGCAGTGGCACGTTTACTACCCGAAAGCAGGGGGGCAGATGCATCAATCTCGCTTAAACCCAGGTTCATACTTCGCGATTTTAGTCTGGTTTTTAGAGAACGGACATTTTTAACATATGCCATTTCCGGGAGCTTGGCTGCAGCAGGCATGTTTGCTTACATTTCGGGGTCGCCGTTCGTGTTTATGGAGCACTTCGGCCTGACCGATACCCAATACGGTATTGCCTTTGCCATGAATGCGGCCGGCTACATTATTGGCAGCCAGTTTAATAGGCTGTTGCTGCGCCGCAATACCAGTAAACAGATCACGTTAAGAGTCGGATTTATACAGTTTGCAGCAGCCATCGCGATTGTTTTTGGTAGTGTTACGGGCAATTTAAGTGCAATTGGTACACTGGCGCTGCTGTTTACATTCATGTTCAGCCTGGGCATCATCAACCCAAATGCTTCAGCCTTGGCCATGTCGCCGTTTACTAAAAACGCAGGAAGCGCTTCAGCTATTCTGGGTAGTCTGCAGATGGGTACAGGTGCGCTGGCATCGGCTTTGGTGAGTTACCTGCATAACCGTACCATGGTGCCTATGACGGGCGTTATGGCGTTGTTAACTACGTTAAGTTTGATTGTCCTTGTGGGCTATCATTTTATCTCCCGCAAAGCTTTAGCCACTAGCCCGGTATATGAAATCGAGCATTAATTATCAGGCGTAACTTATAGTTTGAAGCAGGCAAGCATACATAGCATGTGTTAGTCCCTGAAACTTAATTGCTTGCAGGCAGGTTATAACCATGTCCCGCTAATTAGAGATCGTATAATCATTTTTCCCTATTTATAGTTAACTTGTGGGTTATTAAGAGACTAACCAGCTTAATATTAAGCTAGGTGACTGTCTGGCATCATTATAGTATACGTTACTGTAAAATTGCTCTTCTTAATTTACCTGCGATTCACTCTTTGAGTTTAAAATTCTTTGTGTGGGTTACAAAATCACACATTACAACAACCATGAAACTCAAAGGCAAAATAAAATTCGTTAACAAAGACAAAAACCTGTTTTTTCCAACGCTCCGCAAACGGGTAGATACCTACTTTACCGAAAATAATATTCCGACAACCGCCAACACAACCATGAAAGTGAAAAGTGTGGCGCTGCTGCTAATTTACTTTTTGCCGTTTCTGGCGCTGCTCGCTTTTCAACCGGCCTATCCGCTTAGTTTGCTGCTGTGGTTTGTAATGGGGTTGGGCGTGGCAGGTATAGGCATGAGCATCATGCACGACGCCAATCATGGTGCTTTTTCTAAAAGCAGGCGTGTAAACGACCTGATGGGCCATACCTTGAATTTAGTGGGCGGCTCTGCTTTTAACTGGAAACTGCAGCACAACATTCTGCACCATACCTATACCAATGTGGTGGAACTGGACGAAGACATACAGGACAGGCTGGTGCTGCGTTTTAATCCCCATTCCAAAGTAAAGTTCTTTCATAAACTGCAGTGGTTATATGCTTTTGCGTTTTATGGCTTGCTTACGCTCTATTGGGTAGTGGCAAAAGATTTCGTGCAGTATGCGCTCTTCAAAAAGACCGGTGTTAACAACAACACAACTGCCGAGAACAGAACATGGTTTATCAAACTGGTAGCCATGAAACTGCTGTACTTTTTTGTGATAATCGGGGTGCCGACCCTATTTTTCGGAATTCCGTTTTTGCAGGTGCTGCTTGGCTTTTTGTTAATGCACTTTGTGGCGGGCATCATCCTGACTGTTGTGTTCCAGTTAGCGCACACAGTAGAGGGCACCAGCCACCCGAGACCGGACGAGCATGGTATTATCGAGAACGACTGGGCCATTCATCAAATGCATACAACGGTTAACTTTTCGCGGCACAATAAGATCCTGTCGTGGTATGTGGGCGGCCTGAACTTCCAGATCGAGCACCACCTGTTTCCGCGTGTGTGCCATGTGCACTATCCTGCCATCGCCGGTATTGTAAAAGAAACGGCGGCCGAATTCGGCATCCCATACATGGAGAATGAAACATTTGGACAAGCTGTGCGCTCGCACATTGCTACACTGCACCGCTTTGGAAGGCTACCAAGTTTGAACGAAGCCATCGGCTAAAAATCAAAAAGACGATTAAAGCTGATAGTGTCCCGTTTCCCCTCTATATTTGCACCCCAAATGCGTATATACATGCTTCTTGTATCATTTGCAAGTGTTCTGTTTAAAGAAACAATGAGGGATACAACCTGTTTTTAGCTTAGCTGACGTTAACACAAGGACTCGCTGGGTCGTAAGACAGTTTTTGGAGTGCGCATAATTTTTAGATTATCAAGTAGATTAAATGAAGCTTAAAGGCAAAGTAAAATTCGTTAACAAAGACAAAAGTCTGTTTTTCCCAACGCTCCGCAAACGTGTGGACGCTTATTTTTCAGAGAATAAACTGCCCAAATACGGTAATACCAGCATTATGGTAAAGAGCATTTTGCTGCTTTTGCTTTATGTGGTGCCTTTTGCAACCTTGCTCACCTTTACGCCGCATGTGGCGATCAGCCTCGTGCTGTGGTTGGTGATGGGTATCGGCGTGGCCGGCGTGGCCATGAGTGTGATGCATGATGCTAATCACGGTGCTTTTTCCAAGAGCAAAACTATGAACTACCTGATGGCGCACTCCGTGAACCTGTTGGGGGCTTCTGCCTTTAACTGGAGACTGCAGCATAACATCCTGCACCATACCTATACCAATGTAGTGAATATGGACGAAGACATTGATGACATGGTCGTGCTGCGTTTTTCCCCACATACAGAAGTGAAGTTCATCCATAGGCTGCAGTGGGCGTACGCCTTGTTTTTTTACGGCTTCCTAACCTTGTACTGGGTGATAGCAAAAGATTTTCTGCAGTTCTTTCAATATATCAAAAATGGTGTAAACGCTAATTCAAGATCTGCTAACATAGTCGCTTTTAGTAAGATTGTTGCTTTTAAAATACTTTACTTCTTCTCAATTCTGGTAGCTCCGACGCTCATTTTCGGTATACCTTTCTGGGAAGTTTTGCTTGGCTTTTTGCTGATGCACTTTGTCGCCGGTATCATCCTTTCCACAGTGTTCCAGTTGGCGCACACGGTAGAGGGTACCACCCATCCGTTGCCAAGTGAGAGCGGCGTTATTGAGAATGACTGGGCAATCCATCAATTGAGCACTACCGCTAACTTCGCCCGCAAGAGCAAGTGGCTGTCGTGGTATGTTGGCGGACTGAATTTCCAGATCGAGCATCATTTGTTCCCGCGCATCAGCCATGTGCATTACCCGGCCTTGGCTGAGATTGTGAAACAAACCGCATCCGAGTTTAACCTTACCTATATTGAGAGCAAGACCTTTATGCAGGCGGTGCGCTCGCATTTGAACACGCTGCACCGTTTCGGCAGGCTACAGTTACCCAACCTGAATGAAGTAATGGCTTAATTGCCTCAAACTATAGTTTACTTAAAACGCCCGGCCTGTATAAGGTCGGGCGTTTTTGGTTTAGTCTGAATCAGGATTTGCAGGATAAAAGGACCGGAACTATGGATTACGCTTAGTCTATTCAATCCTATACATCCAGGTTCAATTAAATCCTGATTCAGACAAAAGGCGCAAGGTATTGCATCTCTACAAATCCCGGTAATTCATTAAATCCCCTTAATCCCGGTTCAGACAAAATCAAACAAATCACGAAGTTTATAGTTTAGGCATCATACACATTGCAGTCCCCGCTTGCGTATAGTTTAAAATAAAATTTAGCTTTAGAAATGAGAAGAGCCGCTTTCTTTTTACTTGCCATTTTGCTGTTGCAGTTCCCAACTATAGCCCAGCAACAAAAGCTCAAAAACCTGGATATTAACCTGGAGAACTACACATATCCGTACCCGGTAAATTACCTTCCCTTAACGATACAAAAGCAGAACCTGCGCATGGCTTACATGGATGTGAAACCGGCGAAGGCAAATGGCAAAACTGTTATGTTGCTTCATGGCAAAAATTTTAACGGAGCTTACTGGAAGCAAACGGCTGAAGCACTTTCTAAAGCGGGTTACCGCGTAATTATACCCGACCAGATCGGATTTGGCAAAAGTTCGAAGCCGGAGCATTTACAGTATACATTCCAGTTGTTGGCTCAAAATACAAAAGCTATACTTGATACGCTCAATATTAAGAAAGTAGCGGTTTTGGGGCACTCGATGGGTGGGATGCTGGCTACGCGTTTTGCGCTGATGTACCCGGACATGACGGAGAAGCTAATATTGGCTAACCCGATTGGCCTGGAAGACTGGAAGCGAAAAGCACCTTACCAAAGTATAGACCAGGCCTACAAAGGCGAGCTGCAGCAAACCTACGAGAAGATTAAAAAGTACCAGTTGGATAACTACTACGGCGGCAACTGGAAACCTGCATACGACGAGTGGGCAGAACTGCTGGCCGGCTGGACCATAAACGAAAACTACCCTCTTATTGCCTGGAATGCCGCGCTCACCTTCGATATGATCTTTACGCAGCCGGTGCTTTACGAATTTGACCAGCTCCAAATGCCAACCTTACTTATTATCGGGCAACGCGACCGTACCGCTCTGGGTAAGAACCTGGCTCCGGAAGAAGTAGCAGCCACTATGGGCAATTACCCGCAACTTGGCAAAGACACCGCTAAAAAAATAAAGAACAGCACCCTGGTAGAACTGGAAGGAGTAGGGCATATGCCGCATATCGAAGCATTTGATAAGTTTATAAATCCGTTGCTGGCATTCCTGAAAAAGTAATTGATGAAAGAAGCAAAAGATAACTTTTCTGCGCAGGCAAACCTGTATGCGAAGTTCCGGCCGGTGTACCCGGATGCACTGTATGATTTTATTTTCAGCCTGAAACCGCATTATGCCAATGCCTGGGATTGCGGAACAGGCAACGGACAGGTGGCAGCAAAACTGGCAGAGCGCTGTCATTTGGTCTATGCCTCCGATATAAGCCAGCAGCAACTCGACAATGCCGTAAAAAAAGATAACATCCATTACCTGCACGCCCGAGCCGAAGCTACCAATCTGCCGGATAACAGCATCGACCTGGTAACAGTAGCGCAGGCAATCCATTGGTTTGATTTTGATGCCTTTTACCGCGAAGTTTACCGTGTTACCAAACCTGACGCTGTAGTGGCGGTCTGGTGTTACAACCTTCCCCGGATATCGCCGGAAGTAAACCCTGTTTTAGGAGATTTTTACTTTAATGTGCTGGATGGTTACTGGGATACCGAACGCAACTATATTGACGAAAACTATACCACTATTCCTTTCCCTTTTGAAGAGTTAGAAGACAAACCGGAGCTAACTATAACCACCACCTGGACTATAGAAAACTTACTGGGATATCTTAACTCCTGGTCTGCCGTGCAACATTACATAGAAAGAAACGGGTACTCGCCGTTAGACCGGTTAATTGAAAGATTTAAGAAAGCCTGGCCCGATAGCAGAACCTATGACGTGCAGTTTCCGGTTGCCATGCGGGTAGGCCATATCTGATGCCGAACTATAATTGCGCAGGCACGTTATACTGCTGCGTAGGAACCTACCTTAATTTAACGTACCTTTGCAAACTGTCAATCATTATGGATCAAATAGAACCATACTCCCTCTTTTAAGGTTGATAGAAAGAATAACGCCGGGATTGATCGCAAATGCAATGTATTCCCGGGCAAAGCTGAGCCAGTGCACATGGTACTGTACAGCATCATAAGACCAATTACATGACATTTAACGAATTGAACCTGATAGAGCCTATCCTAAACGCTCTTAAAACAGAAGGATACACCAACCCCACCCCGATACAGCAAAAAGCAATCCCTTACATACTTCAGAAACGCGACCTGTTAGGTTGTGCGCAAACCGGTACTGGTAAAACAGCTGCCTTTGCCATCCCGATTCTGCAGTTACTGCATGCCTTGCCACAGGACCGTAACAAGCGAACTATAAAGTCGCTTATACTGACGCCAACCCGTGAGCTAGCTTTACAGATTGGTGAGAGCTTTGGTGCTTATGGCCGTAACACTGGCTTAAAGCACACAGTAATTTTTGGCGGCGTATCGCAGCACCCGCAGACCGAAGCCCTGAAAAGAGGCGTAGATATACTGGTTGCAACACCGGGCCGTTTACTCGACCTGATGGCGCAGAAGTTTGTAGACCTGAGTCACTTGCAGATATTTGTACTGGATGAAGCGGACCGCATGCTGGACATGGGTTTTGTGCATGATGTACGCAAAGTACTGAACGTGATACCAGCGAAAAGACAATCCTTGTTCTTCTCGGCCACCATGGCACCGGAAATCATGAAGCTGGCGGATAACATATTGGTTGATCCTGCTAAAGTAGAAGTTACACCGGTATCAAGTACGGCACACACTATAAAGCAGGCAGTTTACTATGTAAAGAAAGCCGATAAGAAAAACCTGCTGATCCATTTACTGAAAGGCAATGAAATTGACCGTGCCCTGGTGTTTACCAGAACCAAACATGGCGCCGACAGAGTAGTGAAAGATATGGCAAAAGCGGGCGTACAGGCCGAAGCTATACACGGAAACAAATCACAGAATGCCCGCGTGCGTGCCCTGGATAATTTTAAAGCCAGCCGTACCCGCGTTTTAGTTGCTACTGATATTGCAGCCCGTGGTATTGATGTGGATGATCTGAACCACGTGATCAACTATGAATTGCCGAACGAGCCCGAAACCTACGTGCACCGCATTGGCCGTACAGGCCGTGCCGGCGCAAGCGGTACAGCCCTGTCGTTTTGCGATGGGGAAGAAACAGCCTACCTGGTAAGCATTCAGAAACTGATCTCGAAGAACGTACCGGTTATAGATAACCACCCGTACCCGATGACTGCCAAAGATTTTGCAGAAGCAGCATCTACCATGAAGGAGCAGAAGAAAAAAGGTGGCAACGGTGGCAGAAGCCGCTGGGGTAACAAGCCTGCAGCTGGTGGAAGCACTGGCGGTAATTTCAGCACTCAGAACAGAGGCAGTAATGGCGGCGGCGGACAGCGAACTGGTGGTAACCGCAGCAATGGCAACCGAAACAGATCGCATCAGGCGTCGTAACGACTTCCGAACTATAAACTATAAAATCCCTGCTGGTGAAAACTGGCAGGGATTTTTGTTTGAGTATAGTTTGATTAGACCTGGCAGCGTGTGAAGCTCCTGCTTGTGCCTGGGCTATTTTTGTCATCCTGAGCATTCTTGTGACGTGAGTCGGAAAGAGCCAGTGCAGCTGTGAGGAATCTTATATGTGCTATAGTTTCTCTTTTGTCATTTCGAACAAAGTGAGAAATCTGAGTGCTATAGTTGACTGCTTTACTATCCGAACCAAGCATTTCTTCTATAGTTACATCTAATCCTGGGAGCTCTACTTGCCTACAGTTCTATAGTTTGCTTTGGTGCCCTCACGGCCGGGAGGCCCCGTCTTCGGGCATCGCGCTGCGCGAATCTCTTTTGCTCGTGCCTCGCAATGCCTGTCGGCACCAGACATTCACAAGGCGCTCAACCCAAAGACTGTGATCAGTTCGATAGTAACTGCATTATCAATAGTTTGAGAAGCTATAGTTGCATCGCCTTATCGTGGTCGTAATTCCGTAGGGACAGGTCGCGACCTGTCCGTGGATGGGCTGAAACTATAGAACGGTAACTCAAACTATAACTATAGCAGAAAGTCCCCCTTCGAAGGGGGCAGGGGGATGACAAACGGAAACTATAGCAACTTCAGAAATTCCCCTCCTGGGAGGGGTAGGGGTGGGTTAAAACCGCAACTACAGAACTATAGCGTAAATTATAGCTTTGCAGAATTGTCCCCCTTGAGGGCAGGGCCGTTTCACTCTTTTAATTCAACCTCTTTAATGCCCTCGCTCGCGTCCCGCGAGTGTGAGCTACTTAGTGGCGTCCCGCCACTTATGCCGCAGGCACAGGTTAAAGCGGCCAGAGTCCGCAGGTAATTCACACTCGCGGGACGCGAGCGAGGGCAAGGACATAAAACATTAACAGTGTATAGCAGAATTGTCCCCTTGAAGAAAAGTGTGAACGGGAATTCGAAAGTTGAGAGCCGGGCTCAACAGGGTGTGTCAAAAGGCAACTATAAAACTATAGCCACCAACTATAACACCAGCCGAAATTCCCCTCTCGGGAGGGGCAGGGGTGGGTTAGCAATAGACCGGAACTAGAAGTACAGAAACTGGCGTGCGATGTGCAAGCTGCCGGGGTTTAATTCCTGAAATCTTAAAAAGGAGCATTATGAAAGATGCGTCAATACATTTTATTCAGTTGTTCCGACATTCTGCCGCGTTCTGCTTACCAAATACACTCCCGCAAAAATCAGCAGGGCATAAATCCCTTTCTGTAGGGTAAAAACATCTTTCCCGAAACCGATAGCCACAACTATAGCCATAAGCGGCTGCAGGTAAATATAAGCGCCCACCAGTGACGGATTGGCATAGCGCAGTGCCCAGGTATTGAACAAGTAAGCAACTATAGTTACAGCCAGCACCATAAACACGATCGCCCACCATATCTCCGTAGGAAACGAACTATAATCCGGAGCCAAAACCTGGTTAAAACCGAAAGGCACAACTATAAGGGCACCTACAGCAAAGATGCGGCTAACTATGGTAAAAGCATTGTACTTCTGCATCAGTGGCTTAACCAGCACCAGGTACAATCCATAGCTTGCAGCGTTTAAAATGATGAGCAGGTCGCCCCACAAATTACCGGTAGCAGCTTCGCCGCGAGATGTATAGATCAGCAGAAAAGCACCCGAACAGGCCAGTACGATACCGCCCACCTTGCGCAAACTTACCCGCTCCCGCAACAGAATAGCAGAAAAAATGAGCACAATGATCGGCACTATGACCATAAGCAGCGCCGCGTTAATAGGAGAGGTGAGGTTAAGGCCACCGAAGAAACAGAGTTGGTTGATGGCGATGCCGGTAATGCCACAAAGTACAGACCGCATGTTATCGGCCCAGCCTACTATCTTTTCTTTTACCACCAGCCGCGAAAATATTCCGAAAAAGATTGCCGCCGACACTACCCGGATCACGATAAGGCCATAAGGACCTACATAATAAGGCATTACTTCTTTGGCTATGCTATAGTTACTGCCGTATATTAGGGCCACCAGGAAAAGCGCTCCGTGCACCTGTACTTGTTTACTCATGTTGCAAAGGTACGCGCTAATTAAATTTATACCGTATAAAGACGACCTGCAAACTATACTATAACTATGGATGGTATTAAAAAAATGCCTGTAACAGCCAGAAGGGCTCTGGAAGTAATGGGCCTTTTCTTTCTGGGATGGGGAATTGTGCTGGCAAAAGGACTGCTGGCCCCGTTACTGATGGCGTTTTTTATGAGCATTATGCTGTTGCCGGTGTTTCAGTTTTTTAAACGTCGTAAGTTTCCCGAAGTGCTGGCTATAGTTATAAGCCTGCTGTTGCTGGCCATCGTATTCGGTGGTATTATCTGGTTTTTTGCCACACAGATCGGTGCCCTGATCACAGATTTTCCAACTATAAAGCGGAACGTTACCAACCATTTGAGTGCGCTTAGTGCCTGGTTAGAAGGTATAACTCCGTTCTCAACAGCCGAACAGTTAAATTTTATAAACGAACAAAGCAACAAACTGCTCGACTATGCTGCTGGTTTGCTGGGTGGTGCTGCCGGCTCCGTTACATCTCTGGTGGTTTTCCTGGCCCTGCTGCCGATCTATATTTTTCTGATTCTGTTTTACAAAAACCTGTTACTGCGTTTCGTATTTCTGTGGTTCCCGGAAGAGAAGCATGAAAAAGTTGAAGAAACCCTGCGGGAGATGAAAGTGATCATCAAAAGCTACCTTTTCGGGCTGCTGATACAGGTTACCTACATGACCATTCTGCTTGGAGGAATTTTGCTGATCATCGGGATAAAACATGCCCTGCTAATAGGCCTGATCTTCGCTTTCCTGAACCTGATACCCTATGTTGGGGCGTTGCTGGGTAATATTATCGGTGTGCTGTTAACGCTGGCTTCCTCATCAGAACTATGGCCTATACTTACGGTGCTGGGTGTAATTGCCGGCGTACAGTTCCTGGATAACAATATCCTGATGCCGCGCATTGTAGGTTCCAAAGTAAAGATAAATGCACTGGCAACTATAGTAGGTGTGGTTGTGGGCGGCGAGATTGCCGGTATTGCGGGTATGTTTTTGTCGCTGCCGATCATCGCGGTTTTGAAAGTAGTGTTTGACCGTACCGATGACTTTAAGCAATGGGGTGTTTTGTTTGGCGATGAAAACCCGGAACACAGCCCCATGACCGAGCCCGCCATGCGCGACGACAGCGAAGCAACACGGGAAGAGCTTGAACGGGAAAATAAGATAGAACCGCCAAATGAGGGCTGACAAACTATAGCTTTACCTTCTTTGTTATCAAATCCGTAACTTTGCTTTAACCCTTAACAGGTAAACTATAGCGTAAATGATTCACCCGAACATACCGTTGGCCGAGCGCATGCGGCCCCATAATTTAGATCAGTATTACGGACAAAAGCACCTGGTTGGCCCCGATGGTATTTTGCGTCGTTACATTGAGGGCGGCGTTATACCAAGTATGATTTTGTGGGGACCTCCGGGCGTAGGAAAAACCACGCTGGCAAACATTATTGCTAACCAGATGAAGGTGCCTTTTGTAGCATTAAGCGCTATCAACTCCGGCGTAAAAGACATCCGTGAAGTAATTGAGCAGGCCAGGAAACGACAGGGGACAGTACTTTTTATAGATGAGATTCATCGCTTTAATAAATCGCAGCAGGATGCCTTGTTGGGTGCTGTAGAAAAAGGTACTGTTACGTTGGTTGGCGCTACAACTGAAAACCCATCTTTCGAAGTGATATCGGCGTTACTGTCGCGTTGCCAGGTGTACATACTCAAGCACCTGACCAAAGACGAGCTGATAGAGCTGGTTGATAAAGCGCTGGAACAGGATGAATGGTTACGCCACCGTAAGGTCAGGATAGAAGAATACGAAGCACTGTTAACAATATCGGGAGGAGATGCGCGAAAACTTTTGAATTTACTGGAGATTGTGGCTGAAGGTGTGCAGGGCGCGGACGAAGTTATAGTTACCAACGATCTGGTAAAGCAGGTAGCGCAGCAGAATATTGTGATGTATGACAAGTCCGGTGAGATGCACTACGACCTGGTTTCAGCATTCATCAAATCTATCCGTGGCTCCGACCCGAATGCGGCAGTTTACTGGCTTGCCCGCATGATAGAAGGTGGCGAAGATCCGAAATTTATTGCCCGCAGGTTGCTCATCGCCTCTTCTGAAGATATCGGTCTGGCCAACTCCAACGCATTGTTAATGGCAACTTCGTGTTTCCAGGCGGTGCAGATGATCGGTTACCCGGAAGCGGAAATTATACTGTCGCAGTGCACAGTTTACTTAGCAACTTCGCCTAAAAGCAATGCATCTTATAAAGCCATTAAAACAGCCCGGCAAATGGTGCAGCAAACCGGGAACCTGCCTGTTCCGTTACACATCCGGAATGCGCCAACCAAGCTGATGAAAGAAATAGGCTACGGCAACAACTATAAATACGCCCACGACTACGAAGGCAACTTTGTAGAGCAGGAATTTATGCCGCAAGAGCTGACCAACACCGCTTTTTATGACCCCGGAAACAACGGCCGCGAAGTAGAAATGCGCAAGCAACTACAAGCCCAGTGGGGAAAGAAATACAGATACTAGAGAGTTAGAAAGTTTGGAAGTTAGAAGGTTAGAAAGTTAAAGAGTTAATGAGTTTAAAAATTAAAAGGTATAGTTGTAGAGCCGCAATACGTTGCGTCTTATGTAAGAAGAGCCTGCCATTCAACAATTAACTATCAATAATTAACACGAAACAGCTTTCTAACTTCCAAACTTTTTAACTTTCTAACTAAAAACGTTTGTCTATACAATAGGGGGGTTGGTCGAGTAAGGAGAAGGCTATTGAACTATAAGCTTTAATTTCGTTTATTGTAGTAGGAGAGCGATCTCCGTTAACAAATTGATAATCACACAAACCCTGATATGTTACAATTCCTGAAATATGTGCTGGCAACTATAGTTGGCCTGCTCTTATTCTCCTTAATCAGTTTCCTGATCATGTTCGGCATTATTGCCAGCGCTGCATCTAAAGATGAAGTGAGCATCGTGGAAAACTCTGTTCTGGAGCTTAAACTGGATAAACCTATTGCTGAGCGTGATCCGCAGGACCCGTGGCAGGAAATTGGTTTTGCTTTTGGTGGCTTCTCCAGCACCGATGGCCTTGACCAGATAAAAGCATCTATCCGCAAAGCTAAAACCGACGACAACATTAAAGGCATTTTCCTGAATATGCGTTTCGTGGATGGCGGCATGGCCAAACTGGAAGAGATCCGTAACGAACTGATCGATTTTAAGAAGTCCGGTAAGTTCATTGTTTCTTATACCGACCTGTCGCAGGAAAAAGCCTATTACCTGGCTTCTGTAGCTGATAAGATCTATGTGAACCCGCTGGCAACTATAGAGTTTAACGGCATGAGCTCTGAAGTGTACTTCTTTAAAGGTACCCTGGATAAGCTGGACATTAAACCGCAGATATTTAAAGTAGGGGAATTTAAGAGCGCTGTAGAGCCTTTTTTCCTGGATAAGATGAGCGAGCCGGCACGCCTGCAGATGCAGTCTTTCCTGAACTCCATTAACGATTACCAGTTGCGCAACATTGCCAAATCACGCAACAAATCTTACGAAGAACTGAAGAACATTTCGGATAACCTGCTGGTACGCGATGCGGATGATGCCAAGAAATATGGCCTGATTACAGATGTTGGGTACTACGACGAAGCCATTGCTTACCTGAAAGAAAAATCAGGTGTAAAAGCAGATGGTAAACTGGAGTTGGTACAGCTGTCGAAGTATAAAAAAGCAGAGGGCAAAAAAGAGTCAAATACATCTAAGAATCGAATAGCCGTAATTTATGCCGAAGGCGATATAGTGGATGGCAAAGGCGACGATGATGAGATCGGTAGCGAGCGTTTTGCAGAAGCTATCCGTAAGGCCCGCATGGATGACAAAGTGAAAGCGGTGGTATTGCGCATCAGTTCTCCGGGCGGTAGCGCACTGGCTTCGGATGTGATGTGGCGCGAAATACAGCTAACCAAAAAAGTGAAGCCGGTAATAGCCTCTATGTCTGATGTGGCGGCCTCTGGTGGCTATTACCTGGCCATGGGCTGCGATACGATTGTGGCGCACCCGAACACCATTACCGGTAGCATTGGCGTATTTGGCATCATCCCGAACATACAGGGCTTTATGAACAACAAGCTGGGCATAACCATAGATAACGTGAAGACCGGCAAATACTCTGATATACCAACGCTTACCCGCCCTATGACGGAGTTTGAGCAGGAAGTAGTGCAGCGCCAGATCAACCAGATCTACGATGTATTCACTAAAAAAGCAGCACAGGGCCGCGGCATGACGCAGGATAAACTGAAGGAGTATGCATCGGGTCGTGTATGGTCTGGCTCTGAAGCTAAAGAGCGCAACCTGGTAGACGTTTTCGGTGGCCTGGAAACAGCCATTGAAATTGCAGCAGCCAAAGCCAATATTAAAGACGATTACAGAATTACCGAATTGCCGGCACGTAAGTCTTTTTTAGAAGAGCTGATGGGCGATGCAGGCAAGCAGGTAAAAGAAGCTCAGGTAAAAGCTGAACTTGGCGAACTATACCCGCTTTATAACATGTACAAAAAAGTAGAGCACATCCAGGGGATGCAGACGCGTATGCCCTACAACCTGAGCGTAGAGTAATAACGAATCTCTTAGAGTAGATCTATAGTTTAAACTGCCCTGGCTATTTTATAGTTAGGGCAGTTTTGTTTTCGGGGCAGGGTAAATTTTTGCAACTTGCCGGTAACTATAGTTCAGCCGGTTATAGTTTCGTGCCGGAACACCGTGATGAAAGTCATTTATTTTGAACTACAAAATCGCCTATTTCGCGTAATCAAATTCAATTAATCATTACTTCAGCTATTTAGAATAAAGCATTATGATGCAGCAACTACACGAAGCGAAAGCTTACATACAGCATAACACCGACAACTTTGCACCTGAATTTGGAATTATACTGGGCACCGGCCTAGGCGCTCTGGTAAAAGAGATAGATGTACAGTTTAGCCTGAACTATGCCGATATTCCGCATTTCCCGGTATCCACGGTAGAGAGCCACTCTGGTAAGCTGATACTTGGTACGCTGGCAGGCCGCCGTGTTATAGTGATGCAGGGCCGTTTCCATTACTACGAAGGCTATACCATGCACCAGGTAGTGTTCCCGGTTCGTGTTATGAAGTTGCTGGGTGTTCAGAAGCTGTTTGTATCTAACGCATCGGGTGGCCTTAACCCGGAATACAATGTAAGCGACCTGATGATCCAGACAGACCACATTAACCTGCAGCCATCTAACCCGTTGCTTGGTCCTAACCTGGATGAGCTTGGCCCGCGCTTCCCGGACATGAGCGAAGCCTACGACCGCAAAATGGTGCAACAGGCTGTTGAGATTGCCGCTAAAGAAGGATTTACAGTGCGTACTGGCGTTTACGCTTCGGTGCCAGGCCCGATGCTGGAAACACTTGCCGAGTACAGCTACATCCGTACCATTGGTGGTGATGCGGTAGGTATGTCTACGGTGCCGGAAGTAATTGCAGCGCGCCACATGGGGGTTCCTGTTTTTGCGGTTTCGGTTATTACAGACATGGGCACGCCGGACAGAATTAAGAAAGTTATCCTGAGCGATATTTTGGATGCAGCCGCTGTAGCAGAACCACGCATGACCAGACTGATCCGTGAACTGATCGCGATCCAGTAAATACAACTATAGTTTCACAAAAGGCCCGGACTAATCTTTAGCCCGGGCTTTTTGTTTAACTGAACTGCAGATGATAGCGCGAGCCTCTTTGATATGAATTGCTTTGGTTTGCGACCTGTGTTTTTTATAGTTGCCTTCTATTCCTGGTCATCCCGAGCATTAGGCGAGGGATCTTATGTACTCTATAGCTGCTGGATTTACCCCATCCCATCCTTCCCCTAAAAACAGGGGAAAGAGCCTGGCTATCGTTCTATAGTTTACTTCCCTGTCATTTCGAACAGCGGGAGAAATCTGAGTTCGATAGCTATAGTTATTACAACTGGAAACAAGACGCAACATATTGCGTCTCTACAATCCCAAATCCCAATTTGTAGGGACAGGTCGCGACCTGTCCGATCTTGGTCTGTAACTATAATACTACAACTGTAACTATAATGAACTCAGATTTCTCCTTGCGTCGAAATGACAGGTGGGGAGGCAGTAGCAGAAAAGCCCCCTTTTGAATGGGGCAGGGGATGCAAAACGGAAACTATAGAACTATAGCCGTAAACTATAGGAAAGGCAAAAAATCCCCTCTTGGGAGGGGCAGGGGTGGGTTAAAACGAGAACTATAGGACTAAAACTTCAAACTATAGCAGTAGCAGTTAAAGCTTCCCTCCTTGGACTACCGAGAAGCGATTTCGAAGGTAGCGAGCGTAGCTCTGAGGGATAGGGGTGGTTGGAGTAACGCCAACTATAAAACTATAAGTTGAACTATAGCAAAAGCCTCATCCCAGAAATCCCTTAATCCCGGTTCAGACAAGTCCTGTCCATTACGGGACAGTTGAGTTACAAACCCAACATTCACTCCAAGTCACGAGTCTGGAGACTCGCGCCAGCAGTACGAACACTAAAACTATAGTTCCCCCTTAAATTCCCTCTCCTGTTTTTAGGAGAGGGCCGGGGTGAGGTAAAATTTCAGCCAAGCGCATCCGCAGCAAAAAACTTTTATACCAAAGTCCTGAACTGACAGAGCCACTTATTTACTTACTGATGATTAACTTTTTTCTATCTAGCGCAATGTTGGTGAAAATGCCGAAGCCGCCTTGCAGGGATGATTTTACTTTCGCAGGTTGTGCAAACGGATTCCCGTTAGCATTCTTGGCGTCTTCAACAGACTGCAGGAAGTCGTAGTATTGTTTTTCGATGTTGAAAAGGGAAAGGATCAGCGTGTCACCTTCCTCATATTCATAAGCCGAGCCATACGATGTTTCTTTACCGTTGGTCAGTTCATCAGTAGTTACAAACTCACGCTCCGATTTGTGGCGTAGGCTGCCATGGTGGGTCACGTAGCGGTAAAAGTTTTTCGTGTTCGGGTCGTCCTGGAAAGTGGTAAGCAAATAGGCTTTATCCTTGTCGTTAAACTTCCATTCCACACTGCTGATAGGCACTTTTGGCATAACAGTAGTAAACCCTGTTACCTGTCGGCCTTTGCCATCTGTTACTTCAATACCAAATATTTCGCCGGGTTTGCCCTGCATTTTTGTGTAAGACGAATGGGTGTAATAGCTGTTCGTCCGGTTATTATATCCGGGTTTGTAAGTAAGTTTTACACGTTTGTCCTGGTAAGTGATATACACTTCAGCATCCGGAACTATGGGAGGTGTCGGGTCATCGAAATAGGAGGATGTCTCCAATACAGTAACCTGGAATGGTCTGCCCTGCTCCAGGTAACATTCTACTACCAGTTGGGGCTCGTGCGGAGGCAACACGATATCTATTTCTTTTTCCATGTTGCAGCCAACTATAAAAATCAACGGCAGCAGAAGTAAGTATAAAAAGCGGCTCATTAAAATCTGAAATTATAGGTAACGGAAGGAATAACCGGGAACAAAGAAACCTGCTTGGCCCGGAAGCCTATCGTCTGGTTCTCTTCCTCGTCCTTCAGTTGCTCGAAGTACACAAAATATGGATTTCGCCTGTTGTAGGCATTATAAGCGTTAAAGGTCAGGTCGGCTTCCCCGCGCTTTGGTTTTAATTTCCAGACAACGCCCAGGTCCAGCCTGTGAGAGGCATCTAACCGGAAACTATTGCGGTCTTCATAAATAGGCACATAGGTGGGTTCTTCACCTTCCACATCCTGGAAAGCAAACCGGGCAACCGGCAGCGAAAAAGCATTACCTGTACCATACACAAAAGCGCCGGTCAGGTTCAGACGTTTGCTCAGTTTGTGCAGCACTACCAGGCTCAGGTCATGGCGGCGGTCATAGCGCGTCGGGAAGCGTTTGCCATCGTTTATCTCATCAAACTGGCGATAGGTCCATGATAAGGTATAACCGAACCAGCCAGTGGTGCGGCCTTTTATTTTCTCGAAGTAGATCTCGTTACCGTAGCTTTCGCCTTTGCCAAACAGGAATTCATTCTCAAGACTATCATTCACAAACAGGTTGGCGCCATCCCGGAAATCGATCTGGCGGTGCATCCATTTATAGTAAGTTTCATTGGTAACAAGGTATTTCCCATTGCCAAACAAGTGACTGATGCCGGCTGCTACCTGTTGCGAGCGTTGCGGCTTTACGCGGGGCGTAGACGGAAACCAGATATCAGTAGGGAGCGAAGCACCGGAGTTGGCCAACAGGTGTATGTACTGCATCATGCTGGCGTAGCTCGCTTTAATAGTTGTTTTGTCAGATAAATTATAACGGGCCGCTGCACGTGGCTCTAAAGCAAAATAGGTCTTTCCCTGGCTGTTAAAGCCCGATACGCGCAAACCATAGTTAAAAGACAGCAGCGGGTTTATCGTAAAATCATCTGATAAATAGGCCCCGAACTCGCTTGCTTTATAGGTATTGCCGGAGCTGAAATTCTGCCTGGCGTCGTCGCTTTCGAAGTTTAGGCGGCCCACCGTAAAACTATGGTTTGTTGCCTGTGCCCCGAATTTTATAGTATGCTTATCGTCCAGTGCCCACACGTAATCGGTTTTTAAGTTGATATCTTTTACATCGGAGCGCAGGTTAAAACTAAACACATCTATCTGGTTAAGAATATTGTATTGGTAGCCGGTTACGGAGGCGGACGTGTTTGAAAACAAGCGTGTGTTATAGTTGTGGCGCCAGTTGATCACGCCCATGGTATTGCCCCAGTTAAACGCAAAACTAAAATCGGCATCATCATCGAACGTAAAAAAGTCGCGGCCAAAATATCCGCTAACTGTTATCTCGTCCCGGGGAGTGGGCTTATAGTTCAGGCGTGCGTTAAAATCATAGAAATAATAATCGGGGATGGGGTTATAGTCTTTGGTGTCTTCGTTCAGCTTATTTATAATGCGGGTAAAGGTATCCACATAGGTGCGGCGGCCCGAAACCAGGAAGGTCAGTTTGTCTTTTACGATGGGTCCGTCTAAACTTAACCTGGATGAGATAAGGCCAATACCACCGCTTGTACGCAGTTTTTCGTTGTTTCCTTCGCTCATCCGCACATCTAAAACCGAAGATAAGCGCCCTCCAAACTGAGCCGGAAACCCGCCTTTGTAGAGTTCCACATTGCGAACGGCATCGGGGTTAAATACACTGAAAAAACCGAAAAGGTGAGAAGGATTATAGATAACGGCATCGTCGAGCAGGACAAGGTTCTGATCCGGGCCGCCGCCGCGCACATACAAGCCCGACGAGCCTTCGCCGCCCGATTGTACGCCTGGTTTTAGCTGTAACGTTTTGATGAGGTCAACTTCCCCGAAAAGGGCGGGCAGTAGTTTTGCCTCAACGGTGCTGAGCTGTTCCACGCTCATGCGGTTATCCGTAAGTTTTTGCTGAAGCGAGTTGCCTTCTACTACCACTTCCTGCAGCCGGTTTTCGGTAGCCTGCAGGCTGATGTTTATAGTTTGGCCTGACGTGGTAACAGTTATAGTTTGCGTTATCGGCAAAAAGCCGATGTAAGTGGTTTGCAGTTCGTAGGTACCCGATGGCAGGTTTAAACTATAAAAGCCGTTTGCATCGGTTGTAGTCCCTATACGTAGTTGCGGTACTGAAACTGTAGCTCCGATCAATGCCTCGTTATCTGCTGCCGACCGTACTGTGCCACTCACCTGGAAACCCTGTGCAAACGCCGTAACTGTAAATAAAAGGAAGACAACCAGTAAAAAGAAACGGCAAAAGTTAAAGGGCATACAAACTATAGCTTGATAATAGAGTGCAAAATTAGATAATTCCCACAATAAGTAACTATACTTTTTGCCGGTTATTAAACAAACTTGCAGGTTTGGGTATTGTTCGAGCTATAAATTAAAAATTCGCAATATGTTGTATATCTGTATAGTTGTAAAGCAGAAGATCTGAAAATAGCCGGCGCGCTTACTGCTTTCCACTCATAGTTATGCCTGGCTTGGATTTATTCTGTTTTCAAGTTTAGCCATGCCTCGCGGAGCGCTTTTTGTTTTGGCGTAGCCTCCGGATCTGGTTGCAGGTAATGCGGTACCATGCGCTCCATTTGTTTTACTTTTGCCTTTAGCGTTACTTCTGTAGGTTTTGCGGTTTTGTTTTTGCGACTTACGGTTACTGTTACTTCATCACCAGGCTGCATTGCCTGTAAATCTTCGCCTATCAGCTGGCGGATATTGACAGGTGATATCTCGGTACCGTTCCATTTAATAAGCTGGTCGCCGTTTTTAAGCCCGAGCTCTTTTCCAAAAGCATCCATCCCTTCCGTAGATTCAACAATAATTCTGCCTGTTTCGGCATCGTAGCCTGGCACAAAGCCTCCGTAAGAGTTGATCATCTGCTTCGATAACGGCTGGTAAATAATACCGACCTTTCTGAAAGTTTCTTCCAGTGGGAGCGGCTCACTTCCCTCCACATACTGCGTAAAGAATCCGCGAATTTCGGGGTAGGTCAGCTCGGTTATCTTGTCGAACAGTTCTTCGTCTTTAAAGGATTTGTCCTTACCATAGGTCTTGCCCAGGTCCTGCATCAGGTCGCGCAGGCCGTATTTACCCCCAGACAGTTCGCGCAGGCGTACATCCAGCACCAACCCGATAAGCGCGCCTTTCTGGTACACGTTGCCATACTCTTTTTCGTACTTATCCAGTACATTGGCGCTCATTTCGGTAAACGGAAGCGTGTCGTTGTAGTAGGCTTTGGCAGTTGCAATATGCTCCTGTATTTTATTCAGGTAGGTGTCCAGGTCAATCAGGCCTTCATACACCTGCACATGCGACGCAAAATATTCGGTAACACCTTCGTACATCCACAAGTGTTCAGACATATCCGGGTTTATAAAATCGAAATTGCCGATCTGTTCGGAGTGTATAGTCAGCGGTGTTACAATATGGAAAAACTCGTGTGCTGCCACATCGCGCATGGTGCTGCTGAATTGTTCCTCAGGCATCTCAGGTAAATAATAAACCGATGACTTGGAGTGCTCCAGGGCGCCGTAAGAACCGGATTTACCAACGCGCTGCGGTACATAAACCAGGAACGCATACTTATCTACAGGTAGTTTGCCGCCCAAATAACTGCGCTGCGCTTCCAGAATATCCTTAATATTGGTAGCTATAGTTTGCGATTTTACTTTGCCGCTCGGGGAGTAAACAGATACCAGTACATCGGTTTCGCCTAAGTCGAGGACGGTGGTGTCAGGTCGGTTATACATCAGCGGCGAGTCGGCCAGCGTTACATAATCCGGCAGAAGGTAAGTATCTGTTGTAGCCGTTGTAGAGGTGGCAATAAGTGGCGTGGAACCATAAAAGCCATCCGGTTTAGTTATAGTTAGCTGGTAAGGTACTTGCTTCAGGCCGTCAAAATAACCCACAAACCCGAAGGTGTTCAGCAAAAAGTTCTTTCCGGCTTCGATGTTTGTGCCACCCGGCTCAAATATGGCTTCAGACTTCTTCGTGGAATCGAAAGTGTCATCAACCCAGTAAGTTACCTGATGCAGATCGTCGGCATTCTTTATGCGCCAGCGGTTGGTGTCCAGTTGCTCTACCGGTAACTTCTGTCCTTTTTTATCCAGGGCTGTGAACTCCGTTACAAAATTTCCGAAATCGGAGACCGAGTAGGTGCCCGGCACTATCTTGGGCATGTTGTAAATAAGTTCTTCCTGCTTCTGTTCCGGGGCCACTACGGTAACCTGCACCTTATCGTCTTTAACCTTTGTAAGATCCAGCGAAACTTTGTAGGTGTCACCGGCTTGTTCCTGAGAGGTTTGCGAAGTTTGTGCAGGGCGCGCAGATGAGCAACCCAATAGGGCAGTAAGGCTTAGCAGCAGGAGTGTTTTTTGTAATCTCATAGTTTATGTCGGTAACAGAAGCTCAGTATGAAGGGGCGGCGCTGAAAGTATAGTTGTAAAATGAGTTTATTAAGACAAAGTATAGACTCTATCCTTCCACCACATTTATGCTGCCCATGCCACCGGATACGTTTATAGTTAGCGTATGTTTGCTTTTGCCATAAGCCGCATTCTGGTAATAGCTACCGTTCTTTTTAAAACCATTCAGGTTTTTGCTGCCAAGCCCGGTCGGGTTCAGGCGCACGCCAACATTTTTAGGCAGCTTTAGATTTACTTCGCCAATGCCACCCGAAATATCAACCTGCACGTTGTGGTTCCAGTTGCCCGTCATATCCAGGTTCAGCTCGCCTACGCCGGCTGCAATTTCAACAACTTTTACGGTACTGCCTTTCAGGTTTATGTCGCAGCCCACGGCTCCGGCTTCAATGTTTAGTTTCTGCAACCGGCTGTTGCTCAGGTCTATGTTAGATTTGCCAGCACCCATAGATAGCGACAGGTTAAGCGGCGTATTCCTGTTCAGGCTTACATTCCATTTGTTTTCGCCGGCGTTGTTATTACCGTTGTTGCTCTTCTGTTTTATAGTTAGGCTGGTGCTGCCGTTGCTGCGGGTTAAGTTTGTGCTGGGCTTCCAATCCTTCAGGTTATAGTTTACCTTCGTTTCAATCAATTGGGCGCTTCCGGTCTTAAGGGTCAGTTCACCGGCCGGAATCTCAATGTTTATGTTGCTTTGTTTGGTGCCATCCAGCCCTAACGTATGGTTAAATTTATGTGCATTCTGAGCCTGCAAGGCCAACGGGAATAATAGTGCTATACAATAAAGCAGCTTTTTCATATATCAGGGTTTAAGGTGATTGGTTAAACTATAGTTACTTATTGTGTTCGGATGGCTTTTACGGGGTCCTGCAAAGCGGCTCTTACCGCCTGGAAACTAACTGTAAGTAAAGCAATCGACATGGCAGCAAAACCGGCAACAGCAAATATCCACCAGCTCAGATCGGTGCGGTAAGCAAAATCCTGCAGCCATTTATCCATGCCATACCAGGCCACAGGTATGGCCAGAACTATAGCAATAAGTACCAGCAAGGCAAAGTCGCGGGAGAGGAGCAGCACGATACTTCCTGTGGATGAGCCCAGCACTTTCCGGATTCCGATCTCTTTGGTGCGTTGCTCAGCTGTAAACGATGCCAGGCCAAACAAACCGAGGCAGGCAATAAAGATAGTAAGGCCGGCAAAGTAACCGAATACGGTCAGCATTTTTTCTTCGGTGCGGTACTGTTTGTCAAAGTGCTCGTCCATAAAGAAATACTCCATCGGGTGCTTCGTATCGATAGCCTGCCACTTTTCCTGTATAAAGCGTATAGTTGCCGGCATGTTCTGCGGCTTCAGGCGCACCAGCAAATAACCCGACGACTCAGGTACAAGAGCAAGCACCAGCGGCTCCACTTTGGTATGTAATGATTTAATGTGGAAGTCTTTCACAACCCCGATCACTTTAGCGTCCCATTCTGCCATTTGTATCTTTTTCCCGATCGGTTCTTTCCAGCCCATTTTTTTTGCTGCCGCCTCATTTATGATCAGCCCGCCTTTCAGGTCGGTTTTATAGTTGCGGGAGTAATTACGGCCTTCTTTTACATCTATTCCCATCACATCTATAAAGTCATAGTCCACAAACATCACATCCATGGCATTTTGTAGGGTGGCCCCGTTCTTCTCCGCAAAAATCAATATGGTGCTGTTAGATTCAGCAGGTATATCCGCCGAATTGGAAACGCTTTCTATGTCTGGGTTGCTCAGCAGTTCCTGTTTTATGGTTGGCAGCTGCTTTACCAGCATCGAGTCGCCTACAGGTATATCAATAGCCAGTATCCGCTCTTTGTTAAAACCCAGGTCGCGGTTCTTTAAAAACTGCATCTGGCTGAAGACAACTATAGTTCCGATGATCATGATGAGCGAAATTGTGAACTGGATAACCACCAGCGTTCTTCTGAGCGCAGCGCTTCCGCCTTTCGGGCTTTTATCGGACTTTAGTACATCTACAGGCTTAAAACCCGACAGGAAAATAGCCGGGTAGCTGCCGGCAATGGCGCCAATAAACAGGATGATGGCAAAAAGGGCCAGCGAAACTTCAGGTTGTAAGAAGAAATTGGCATCGAAATGCTTGCCGGTAAGTGCGTTAAAGGTCGGGATAAGGATCTGGACTAATGCAAGCGCCAGCACCACAGCCAGCATCGTGATCAGGAGAGATTCGCCGATAAACTGCCCGATAATCTGGGAGCGGTAAGCACCCACCACTTTGCGCAGGCCTACTTCTTTAGCACGTTTGGCGGAGCGGGCCGTAGCCAGGTTCATGTAGTTGATGCTGGCGATCAGTAATAAAAAAACAGCTACTGCCGCAAAAATATAAATGTAGTTGATGTTGCCAGCCGGGGAAAGATCATCGGAATAAACGGTGTTGAAGTGAATAGAGGGCAAAGGTTGCAGCATGAAAGTCATGTTGGCAGCCAGCTCGTTTTCTTTTAACCAGGGGGTAACGTGGGTATCCGCAAATGTCTTCAGTTTTTCCTGGAAAGGGGCGATCTGAGATTTATCCCGCAGGAGCACATAGGTGTAGCGGCTCATGTGAAACCAGTGGTTATCATCAGTTATTATATCCTGGCGTTTGGTATCGAGGGTGCTGCGGGCTAAAAAAGCATTGGCCTGAATATGCGAGTGGCCTTTATCGCGAAACACGCCGGTTACCATGTAAGAATCGCGGCTGAACTTTAGTGCCTGGCCTATGGCCTGCTCAGCTCCGCCAAAATATTTGTCTGCCAGTTGCTCACTTACAACTATAGTCCGGGGCTCGTCCAGGGCGGTAGCTGGGTCGCCGGCCAGGAACTCATAATCAAAAACATGAAAAAAAGAGCTGTCGGCAAACAGCAGGTTCTCTTCGTTATAGCTTTTGTTTTTGTACCATACGGTTTGTTTGCGGGCATTGGCCAGTTGCGTTACACGCTCCAGTTCCGGGTAATCTTTTAAAAGGATTGGGGCAAGCAACGGAGGAGACAAGGCAAACTTATTTACCTGTCCTTCGTGCTCAATTTCGCCGGCAACCCTAACTATACGGTCGGCTTTACTGAAGTGGCTTTCATAGCTCAGCTCATCCTGCACATATAAAAAAATGAGCAGGCAGGAGGCGACGCCTAAAGCCAGCCCTGCAATGTTTATGGCAGCGTAGACTTTATTGCGGTAAATATTGCGGAGCGCAACCTTAAAGTAGTTCTGCCACATGCTTTCTCACGTTCAGGTTCTCTGTCACGATCTGTCCGTCGAACAGGTTAACAATACGGTGTGCATATTCGGCATCGGAAGGAGAGTGGGTTACCATTACTACGGTTGTACCAGCCTCGTTCAGTTCGGTCAGCAATGCCATTACTTCGCGGCCATGTACCGAGTCAAGGTTACCGGTTGGCTCATCGGCCAGAATCAGGCTTGGGTTAGAAACGGTAGCGCGGGCAATGGCGGCACGCTGTTGCTGACCACCTGATAACTGCTGCGGAAAGTGATTGCGGCGGTGTGCAATGCCCATACGTTCCATCGCTTCCATCACGCGTTTCTCAGTGTCGGTTTTGCTCACACCCAGGTAAGCCAGTGGCAGGCCGATGTTTTCTTCCACGGTCAGTTCGTCGATCAGGTTAAAGCTCTGAAACACGAAGCCCAGGTTCTGCTTGCGTATTTTGGCACGCTGGCGCTCGCCGGCATGTGTAATGTCTTCGCCTAAGAATTTGAATACACCACCCGATGGGCTATCCAGTAAGCCTAAAATATTCAGCAACGTAGATTTGCCACAACCAGACGGGCCCATAATGGCTACAAATTCGCCTTTGGCAATGCTTAGATCAACTCCTGCCAGGGCAGTGGTTTCTACAGTGTCAGTTACATATTTCTTCTGTAGCTGTTTGGTTTCGATGAGTAGTTCCTTGTTCATGAGATGGTGTAGCTTTAAATGTTTTTAGTTTTATTTTGTACTATCGGAGCGGAATTTATAATTGTTATATTGTTGATTGTTAAATTGTTGACTCGTGGTGTATTAACAATTTAACAGTTTAGCCATTTAACCATTACTTCAGTTCAAGTCGGTCAATGTCACCATAGCTGTCGTAGGATGAAACGATAACTTTTTCGCCGGGCTTCAGGCCATCAATTACTTCGTAATGATTCGGGTTCTGGCGTCCTAGTTTTATAGTTCGCTTCTCGGCAAAACCACCAGACTTGTCAACTACAAAAACCCAGTTGCCACCGGTGCTCTGGTAAAAGCCGCCGCGTGGTAAAAGTATGGCTTTGCCGCCATCATTCAGGTTTAGTTTCAGCTGCAGTGTCTGGCCACGGCGTATGCCTTCCGGTGTGCCTTCTGCAAACTCCATATCCACCTGAAACGTGTTGTTCTGTACTTCCGGGAAAACCTTGGAAACTTTTACTTTGTAGGTCTTGCCATTAAAATCAAAGCTGCCATCCAGGCCCGGGTAAACTCTTGAGATGTAGTGTTCGTCAATGTTTGCTTTTACTTTATAGCCATTCAGGTCGTCTACCTGGCCAATGTTCTCGCCTGCTGCTATGCTCTCGCCCACTTCAGCTTTTAAGGTTGATAACTGCCCTGTAAAAGGAGCCAGTACATACAGGTTGTTCAGGGTGTTGCGGGCCATGTTTATGTTAGCCTGCATTCGGTTTATCGATTCATCTAACTGGCGCAGGCGGTCGTCCATCAGTTTGGCATCCTGGCGCACGGAGCGTTCTCCGAGCTCCTTGCGGCGTTTCAGGTACTGGTAATTATCTTTCGATGCTTCGTATTCTTCTTTCGAAATAGCGCCTTCAGCTATCAGCATTTTGTTTCGGTTGTAGGTGCGCTGAGCAGTTGTCAGGTTATAGTCTGTTTCAGCCAGCTCGTTCATCTTGCGTATCTGGTCCTGCTTCATCAGAATTTCGGAGTTCTGGCGTTCATTCATCAGGTCGTACAGTTGCGTTTCGCGGGTCATGAAGTCGATCTGGAGCGTTGTGTTAGACAGTTTCAGGATCGTATCACCTTTTTCTACCATTTTGCCATCGTCGGTATAGATTTTTTCTACGCGCCCACCCTCCGTAATATCCAGGAAAAACGTCTTTAGCGGGTCAACAGAACCATCAACAGCAATAAACTCCTGAAAAATGCCTTCCTGCACATTGCCTATCGTTATGCGCTGTGCTTCTACATTTAGTTTAGAGGTATGCTCTGCGAAAAGAAGATTGTAAATTACGATTACCAGTACCAGCGTAACAGCAGCCATGATGGCAATTTTCTTAGGCGGGTACTTTTTTTTCTCTATTACGCGATCCATAGTTACAGGCAATTGTGTTCTTGTGATTTGGGTTAGTCAATATATGTGCCACTTTAGATAATATACTTGCAATCAGTGCTTTATGGTTATCTATAGTGTTGTGGCTATGTTTAGAGTGTTCGCAAACGAACAGTGCACTGTCTGCAACCGGACACTCCTGGGAAACGCACATGGGGAACTGCCGGAAACTGAGGGCAGAGCTTAGCTAAAGGCTGGCAGACAGTTTGATTTTTTGCATAAAAAAGACTTACATTAGTATATTCAACAGAGTTCACTACCTTATAACTATGAGTAAAATTGCCTGCCACGTATTAATTGTAGATGATGAAGAAGATATCTTAACGGCCGGCAGGCTACTGCTGAAACAACATTTTGCATCAGTAAAAACCACTTCCGACCCTTACCAGATACCCGCCATACTTGCCGCATCGCAAATCGGTCTGGTGTTACTGGATATGAACTATAGCGCCGGGGCTACCAGCAGCAAAGAGGGGCTGCACTGGCTCAAGCAAATAAAACAACTGGACCCCAAAGTAACCGTTATTCTGATGACAGCTTATGGCGACATTGAGCTGGCTGTACGTGCCCTGAAAGAAGGCGCTTCCGATTTTGTACTGAAACCCTGGCGAAACGAAAAACTGGTAGCCATCCTTAAGACTGCCTGTCAGCAAATCCTTGACCGAACTATGGTCAGTGCCTCAAAATCAACGGTGTATTCAACTTTCCATTACGGCGGGTTTATTGGCGTATCGCCGGCTATGCAGCGGGTGTATCAAACGATTGATAAAGTAGCTGCCACCGATGCCAATGTGCTGATTTTAGGTGAAAATGGAACAGGCAAGGAAGTAGCGGCGCGGGCATTGTACCAGAAATCAAGGCGCGCAACCAGGGCTTTTGAAAAAGTGGACCTGGGTGCCGTCAGCGAAACATTATTTGAAAGTGAGCTTTTCGGTCATGCCAAAGGTTCGTTTACAGATGCCAAAGAAGACCGGGTTGGCAGAATGGAAGCAGCGGATGGCGGTACGTTGTTTTTAGACGAGATCGGGAATTTATCGCTGGCATTACAGGCGAAGCTTCTGTCTGTGTTACAGAACCGCCAGGTGATAAGGCTCGGCACCAACAAACCACGACCTATTGACATCCGCCTGATCTGTGCTACCAACATGCCCTTGTATGAGATGGTAAAACAGGGCACTTTCCGCCAGGATTTGCTGTACCGGATCAATACTGTTGAGATACAACTGCCGCCCTTGCGCGAGCGAAAAGAAGATATAAAGTTGCTGGCCGAGCATTTTCTGCAATTATACAGCAGGAAATATAACCGCGAAGGCCTGACGATGAATGCCCGGACGCTACACCGCCTTGGTGCTTACCACTGGCCCGGCAATATTCGCGAACTGGACCATGCCATGGAGCGTGCCATTATACTTTGCGATGCGAATGAACTACAGGAGGAGGACTTTTACTTTGCACCGGGCAACGACAGAACACCAGCCGCAGGTACCATCGAGCCTTTGCGTAGTCCGGCTTTATCGGAGGGCGATTATACGTTGGAAGCACTGGAAAAACTGATGGTACAGAAAGTGCTTGTAAAGCATTCCGGTAATATTACGCACGCTGCCAAAGAACTGGGCATAACCCGAACCGCCCTCTATCGCAGAATTGAGAAACATGGGCTTTAATAAATTCAGGGCGAAACTGTTGCTGCAGGTTTGCCTGGCTATGCTCAGTATGATAGCCCTTATAGTTGTGCTGTTCCGCACCGACTGGTATATAACGGCTTTCTGTGTTGGTGTGCTGCTGTGCATGCAACTATACTCCCTGATCCATTTTGTAGAACGCACCAACCGCGACATCACCGGCTTTCTCGAATCTATCCGCCATTCCGACTTTACACAACGCTTCCCTGAGAAAGCAGGCGACCAGACATATAGCCATCTGTATAAATCATTTAATGAGATATCCGACTCTTTCCTGAAAATAAAAGCAGATAAGCAGGCTCATTATTTATACCTGCAGGCTATAGTGGAGCACATCGGTATTGGCATACTTTCGTTTGATGCCGACGGAAATGTGCTGTTGCTGAACCATGTGGCCAAAGAACTATTACACCAACCACACTTTACCAACATTAAGAACCTGGACCGTGTAAGCGAGGAATTGCTGGAAGCACTGCAACGCATAGGTAATAACGAGAAAGCTTTAATTACACTGAAGCTTAACCACGACCAGCTTTTGTTGTCTGTGCATGCTACGGTACTGTTATCGCAGGGAAAAAGTATAAAGATCGTGTCGCTGCATAACATTCAGGCTGAGCTGGAGGAGCAGGAAGTACAGACCTGGCAAAAAATGATACGCGTTCTGACCCACGAGATCATGAATTCTATGACGCCGGTTATCTCGCTTACATCAACGGTAAACGCTATTTTGGAAGGGGAAATGGAAGCGCGCCAGGGCGGAGAGCCGTTAAGCGAAGAAGCCCTGGAGGATATACAGGATGGCCTGAGAACAATAGAACGGCGCACAACGGGCATGCTGCATTTTGTAAAGAACTACCGACGCCTGATGCGCCTGCCATTGCCTGAACTGCATACTATAAGCATAAATAACCTGCTCCGTGATGTGCATACACTCATGAAACCCGATTTTGAAATGGCGCATGTAGCGCTATTCACTTACCTTGCCCCCTCTGACATCACGCTGGAAGCCGACCCCGAACAACTGGAACAGGTACTCATAAATCTGCTGAAAAATGCCATGGAAGCCTGCAGGCAAAGTTCTGACCCGAGCGTGGAAGTAGTAGCTTATGCAGACGATACCAACAAATACAAGGTCCGCATAGAAGTGCGCGACAATGGTTCCGGTATTCCTGACGAGGTGCTGGACAGGTTATTCATTCCTTTTTATACCACTAAAAAACAAGGTTCCGGTATAGGGTTGAGCTTGTCAAAACAGATTATGCGGCAGCACGGTGGCAGCATCAGGGTTAAAAGCAAAGCCGGCGGACCAACCGTGTTTACGCTGCAGTTGTAGGGGAAAATATTAAGCTAAAGGTTTATGATACAGGTAAATGACTTGAAACTGAAAGATGATGTCTTGCCATTCTTCAATTTTACCAATAACATTTACGCTGAAGAACAACTGCTACACCTGCTAACTACTGCTCCGGAAACAGAAGATGAAGTTAGTGACAGAACAGCTGTTTTAAGGGGAATGATCGCGAATTGGGCTGTAATAGAGAACTTTACCTATCGCAAGCTTGATCTGCTGCAAGTGCACGATTTTATGGTAACTATAGTAGGGACTGACTTAAGCCGAAATAAGATGTATAGCTGGCTGCGCCTGAAAATAGCTGAAACAGAACGTCAGCAATTACAGGCCGGATTGGTGCAGTTGATACTCTTATTGAATGGGTTGCAGTTAAAATACCTGAATCGGATGAATAGTGCAGCTTTTCCGGGTAAATTTAAAACAGAACTGCTACATGCCATTTCATTTCTGAATAAACTCAATCTGAACAATCTAGCTAATGAGGTACAGGAGCATCGTTTTCAGTTGAGGGATGTAATCAGGTTTGCTGACCAACTGAAAATGATAGATAAACAGCAGGTTATTGCTTTCTGGAAGTTTATCTTCGCTTTTGAAGCTTACTGGTCTGTGGCTAAGGCCGTGCAAGAACATGGATTTACATTTCCAGAGTTTAAGGATGATTCGTTTGAAATAACAGATTTTTATAATCCGGTTATTAAACAGCCAGTAAAGAATACGCTAGAACTTCGTTCAGCCCAAAATGTATTATTGCTCACCGGGCCAAATATGTCAGGTAAGTCTACTGTGCTCAAATCAATCGGACTATGCGTGTACCTCACCCGGGTTGGCTTTCCGGTGCCTGCAGCTTTCTGTAGTGTACCCTTTTTTCAGACTGTTGCTGTTGCCATAAACCTAAATGATAATCTTAGAGAAGGTTACAGTCATTTTATGGCAGAGATTAATAACTTAAAAGCTATCCTAAACTCAACTCAAAGAGGGAACAAGTGCTTTGCTGTTTTTGATGAAATATTCAGGGGGACTAACACGGATGATGCTCTGGATATAACCCGGGAAACAATACATGGACTAGCCCAAAAGCAAGGTTCATACTTCCTTATTTCAACTCATTTGTTGCAATTGGAAGAATACCTGGATGGCAACACAGCAGATAGTATAAAGACATGTTTTATTGAGTGTAAGCTGGATCATACTATTCCTGAATTCACTTACAGATTAAAGCAGGGCTGGTCTCAACTTAAAATTGGCAGAATGCTTTTTGAAAAGGAAGGTTTAATTGGGCTACTCGCGAAGTAAACACTGAACGAACATTCTAATCAATCCTTTCCTTACGCCACATATTTCTTAATTACCTGAGCCAATTGGTGGCCAGGCAAGGCACCAGACTGGCGCCATACCGCTTCACCTTTATGGAAAAGGATGAATGTTGGTACGCCCTGTACACGGTATTGCGATGCAGCAGCCTGGTTATTATCTACGTTCACTTTTATAACTTTCAGTTTGCCCGAAAACTCTGACGCTACCTGTTGTATAACAGGGTTCATGGTTTTACACGGACCGCACCAATCGGCGTAAAAGTCTACTAAAACCGGCATGCCGGGGCTGCTGATAAGCTCGTTAAAGGATTTCTTGGCCATAGTCTTTCTGTTATTAAGTGTTATTACTTACGAAGTAATGCTGTAAAAGTATTCCCTACCCAACTGTTTTAATGTGCCGTACTACCCAGATCGCAATTAGTGTTATCAGGCAGGCCAGCACGCCATCCCAGCCAAAATGTTGTAATTTACCATCAGCCGCTTCCTGCACTATTAACCCGGAAATAAAGGCTGCAATGCCGGCGCTCAGCTGCTGTACAGATGAGTTGATACTCATAAAACTGCCACGCAATTTGGGCTCCACACTGGAGGTGATAAGCGACATGGCCGGAACAAAACGTGCCCCGAAAAAGATGAAGAAAACCGTACTGACTATAAGTGCCACATAATGCTGCACTGGTGGCAGGTTGGTGATCAGTAATATCGGAACTATGGAAAGGACAGCCGAGATGATAAACACTTTATGCTTGCCATGCTTGTCGGCTAGCCGGCCGGCCCACTGCGAGGTAAATACTGTGGCAATACCACCAAAAAGGTAAATGTAACTCAGTTCAGTTTCAGAAAATCCAACATTAGCCACCATATATGGACTAATAAAAGGCACCACCAGGAATCCCGACATCGTTAGCGTAACCATCAGCGTCATGGCCCATTGCAGATTTCGTTTCTGGAGTATCTCTTTTAAAACCAGGAAAGGATTTTGTTTAACGGCATTGGTAAGGTGTCCGCGCATTGGGGGCAGTAACTTAAAAGACGCAAGCAGAACCAGAAAGCTTAACCCGGCCAGCAGGTAAAAAGGCGCGTGCCAGCTGGATATACTTGCTAAATACAGGCCGACTGGCACACCCGCTATAGATGCTACCGAGAAAGCTGCCATTACTTTGCCTGTAGCCACACCGCGTCGGTGTTCCGGAATTGCATCACCTATTACTGCCAGGATAAGCGCACCCAGCACACCGCCAAAAGCACCGGCCACTACACGTGCCACCAGCAACATTACAAAAGTAGGAGCAAGCGCACAGGCCAGCGTGCCCAGCGTAAAACCGAGGTATAAGCCCAGCATGGCATGTTTCCTGTCGAAGCGGTCGATGAAAAGGGCGCTCAGGAAACCGGCAACCGCTGCACTGAATGTATAAGCCGAAACCAGCAAACCAAACTCGCTGGGGGAGATGTTGAATACGCGCATCAGCTGTGGCCCCAGCGGCATCATGATCACAAAGTCCATCATGTGGGTAAACTGTATGGCGGCCAGGGTAAAGATCAGCAATCCTTCGCGAATCTCTTTTTTAGGCACAAAATCTCCTGTTTCCGGTGCGGCAATATCTATAGGCTGATCGTTATTCATTTTCAAAGTTTGAGTATTGTAAGCAAATCAGGGCGGCAAATGTACAGATTAATCATACGTAAGGAGTAATAGTTACTGCTATAGTTTCAGGGGAAGTGTAATAAACCTGCTGCTATAGTTTAATGATTAGGTAAAATCAGGTAGATCTACCGTATGGCTGGAAAAAAGGAAGAGCACCATTGCGAGTTATGTGGACGGGAAGTACACCAGGTATCGCGGCACCACCTTGTTCCGAGGGAAGAAGGCGGACGTTACGGGGCAACCGCTGACCTTTGCCAGCCTTGCCATAGCACCTTACACCTGACCTTTACTAACCGCGAACTGGCCATACTTTACAACTCCATCCCTGCCCTGCAAACTGCCGAACCGCTCCAGAAATACCTGAAATGGGTAAAAGACAAACGCCTCGAACGCATCTCTAACCGCCGGGGCCGCAACAAGAAAAAGTAATTGTATAGTTTTTTACCCCTTCCCAGCCTTCTCCTTTTATCGAGGGCCCCTACCCCAGAACAGGGGAAGGAGCTTTTGGCCTTTGCTATAGTTGAGGTTATCGTTCTATAGTTGCTGTTTTAACCCACCCCTGCCCCTCCCGAGAGGGGAATTTTCTGTTGTTGCAATAGTCTAGCTATAGTTCTATAGTTTCTGTTTGTCATCTCCCTGCCCCCTTTAAAGGGGGACTTTCTGCTACAGTTTTTCAAGCTGTCATTTCGACCAGCGGGAGAAATCTGAGTTTTCTATAGTTGCAGTCCATCCACGGATAGGACAGGTTTACCTGTCCCTTCGGAACTATAACCACGATAAGGCGATGCAACTATGGCCTTTCAAACTATAGACAAAAGTAGCTATGCGAAAGATCTCAGTCTTTGGGTTGAGCGCCTTGTAGATTTCCGGTGCCGTGAGGCATTGCGAGGAACGAGCAAAGGAAATGTACACCGCGCGATGCCCGAAGACGGGGCCTCCCGGCCGTGAGGGCACCAAAGTTGGATTGAAACTATAGGTAAGTAGAGCTCCCAGGGTTAGAGTATATTTGAAAGGGAGGTTTGGTTCGGGTTGTAGAAAATCGAACTATAAGCTGAGATAGATTTCTCCTTGCGTCGAAATGACAAAAGAGTAAGTCAACTATAGGACATCTAAGGTTTCTCGACTAACGCTCGAAATGACAGGAGTGAAAACAAAATTTATTTATATAACTGAACAACCAAGATAACTGAACATCGAAGTTAAATGCCAATCAGCATGCCTCTTTTTTGCTTCTGTGGCGGCAGTTTCAGACCTTTATAGTTATGAGCAAAAAGCAGTTTATCCCCTTCTCGGAGCTGAAAAATAAAAAAGCTATAGTTGTAGATAGTACCCACCCCAACGGACTTACACTTTCGCACTGGCGCGGTGCACCCACCCCGGAAGCGTTGCGCGATGATACCAGCGCAGCTATAGTTCTGAATGCCATCCGTAACAACATTCCCGGCCTTGAACTGCCGTATGTAACCGCCAATCACTTTGACATTGATGGCTTTGTAGGGGTGTGGAGCTTGCTGAATCCGGAGCTTGCCATGGAACATGAAGAGCTTTTGCGGCAAATGGCCCTGATCGGCGATTTCAGAGAACTGGACCTGAACCACCCGCTGGCTGGCGAAGCACTGAAACTGGTTTGCTGGATAAACGCCCGTGAGCGCGAACTATTCTACAAGCCGTTTGCTGCCGACAACATGGAAGAGAAGGAGGCGATACAGTGCGTTAAGAAATTTGAGTATTTTCTGCCACGCTTTAAGCAGGTGCTGAAAGATCCTGACTGGGAACGTGGCGCCTGGGAAGATGAAGTAGGAGATGTGCTGCTCGGTTACCGCACCATGTACAGCCCTGCCACCAAACTTACCCGCCACCCCGAGATCGGGCTTATTATTATAGAAACTCCTGAGCCTGTACATTACTATGCGCTTTTCAGCAGAACGTCTGGGTTTGATATCGTGCTTGCCTGCTACGACAATAACCGCTACGAACTGGAGTACAAGTACACTACCTGGGTAGATATTGCCTCCCGGCCAACTTTGCCACGTTTACCAATGGCCCCGCTTGCTGCAAAACTAAATGCACTGGAGCAAAGCAACCGCACCTGGACGTACGATGCCGTAACCGAGACCGGACCGCTGCTGCGCCTGCAGGGCGATAACCTGAACCGCGAAGAAGCTTACGATAACCCAACCCAGCGCGAGATCTATAGTTCGAGCATAGAGGCAACAGACCTGAAAAATATAGTGGTGCAACATTACCGCGAAGCCTACCAGACTATAGCCCCTAACTATAACTGGACCTGGAAAGAAGTAAAGGCGCTGGGCCAGCAGGATTAACTATAAAAGGGTGTTGGAGTTAAGGGAGCAGATAACAAGGTATGATTGTTATCACTTTCAGGTTTTTTTCGTTTATCAGATTTGGCGGGTTGCTGCAATATTGCAATCTTAGCATATCACTGATACACAAGCTGAACCAGAACTCATGAAAAAGATTCTCTGCCCAACGGACTTCTCTAAAACCGCTGCAAAAGCATTAGATTATGCCATTTACATTGCCCGTAAAACGGGGGCGCATTTGTCGTTGCTGCACGTGGTACATTTACCTATAGTTGATACTTCGGAAACAGCACTGGTAGCGAGCGAATTACTGGGAGAGCAGATACGAGATGCCGGCGAAAGGTTAAGAGCCATGGTCAGGCAGATAGAAGAAATGCACGGGGCCAACCGTGGTGGAGGCTTTACCTGCGATTATATTTTAAAAGAAGCACTACTGATTGACCTGGCAAAGTACCTTACAGAAAAAGAAGGCTACGAGCTTATAGTAATGGGTACAACCGGCGGCGGAAATGCTTTGGAAGAGTTACTGATCGGCAGCAATACACAAGCCGTGGTAGAAGAGGTAAGAAGCCCGTTGCTGGCAGTGCCCGGCATTGCTGTAGCTCCTGACTTTACTAAAATTATTTATGCTACCGACTACACACCGGAAGATGTAAAAGCGTTGCACCAGGTGGTGAGTTTTGCTAATTTGTTCGGCGCTTGTGTAGACCTGGTACATGTATCAAAAGAATCAACGGATTCTATTAAAGAGCGGGCAAGTCATTTCTGGGACGAAGTAAGAGGTATCTTCCCGGAAACTGCGTTATGCATCAGGGAAGTAGTGAATAAAAAACCTGACGAAGGGCTGAAAGCATATTATCAGCAGGAAAACGGAAGTATTCTAGCCGTGCTGCGCCGTAACAAAGGTTTCTTTGCCGATCTGTTTACCCAGCGCCTCGCCGACCGCCTGACCTACCAGGCCGAAATGCCGCTGCTGGTACTGCACGAACAAAAATAAAGAAGCCCCGAAAGGGGCTTTTGCTTTACCTGATCTTATTTTCGTCAAAAATATCGGCGAGTTCTGATGCGCAAACGGTACAGTTGTAGCGGCCATACTCTTCTATTGCGCGTTGCAGCGATACATTTCTGAAAGTGCCCGTGCAGGTGCGGAGAATCTCACATGTATTATCCACATGAAAAATGTCTGACACGTTATCATCGCAGACCCACACACGCTTGCGCTCCATGCCTTTCGGAATAATATAAAATTCCGGTGCCGGGCGGCGCTGGGTAGTGTCAGCGGCGGTGGCTCTTTCGGTAGCAACAGGTGCTTCTTCCTGCTGTGTTTCTGTAGACTGGCAGGAGGTAAAAGCAGTGCTGCAAACTATAGCCAAGGCAATTGTTTTATAGTTCAGGCGGTGCAGTAAATCCGGGGTTTTGATGCTCATAAAGTGTATGGTTCGGGCAAATATAAGCGAAATGCAACTATAGCTTAGTGGTAAGTATGAAGCTTTTATGTGGTAACTATAGTTACTGAAGTTACTGAGCGACTAGGGACTTAACTATAGTTTTAATTCGGGCTGCAGGTTTTATCGGCACGACGGCCATATTGTTTTATTGCTAGGGCCTCTGTAGCGGTAAGTACCTGTTCTTTGCAGCGTTTCAGTACAGAGCAATCTCTGGAGTAATGATATACAGATGAGCCTGGACTGCTACAGATAAATACTTTTCTGGTGGTGGCTCCGGCTGGCAGGGGCGCGCTCTGTATGTCGGCTTCCTTTTTTGCTTTCTGTTGCGCTGCCGTCTCTTTCTTGTTCTTTCTGAAATCCCAGGGGGCAACAGGATTCGGACCTGCCCAAAGGCCGCGCTTCAGGCGACGTGCATCTGCTTCCAGGTTGGCCAGGCGGGTGTCTTTTGAGTATGCTTTATAGTGCCAGGCAAGCCCTTCTTTCACCAGTTCCTCGTTCAGGTTACGCCCGTCCGGTAAAATAATGGTGCCTACCGTTCGTCCGTAACGGTCTTTGTTATGCTCTATCAGCTTTACAAATTTACCAAATGCCAGGTCGGATGTAAATTGGCGCGAACGCTGCCCGAAGTCCTGGTTTTTCTCAGGAGCATCTACCCCGTATAGTCTTACTTTTATAGTTTGCCCGTTGCGGAGTAATTCTATCGTATCGCCATCTTTTATAGCTACCACTTTGTCGCCGGTAGTTGCGGTGGCAGGTGTTGTTACAGCAGCATCAGGGGTTGTAACGAATGTATCAGGGTGTTCGGCAGGCGGTGGAGCTGGTGTAGTTTGTTCCAGTTCGCGGGCACGTTCTTCTACTTCCCGTTGTCGCTCACGAAACTGTTCCTGTACCTCTTCTCTGTCGGTTTGTTTACAGGCAAATGTACTGAGTAGTGCTAAGTATAAAATAAAGGAGCGGAACATACAAAGGAGTTTAAATTAGTATACTTAACTAGAGCAGCTTTGTTTTAAGCGCAGGGTTGCATTTCGTTTTTGCTTGTAAAGTAAACTTTTAAATGCGCACTAAATAGTTTCAGCAGATGCAAGTTGTGTATTTATAGCTATAGTCTGGGTTGCAAGCGGGAGCGTAAATTTAAAAGTGCTGCCTTCACCCTCTGTGCTCTCCACCCATATCCTTCCACCATTATTGTCTACAAAGTCGCGGCACATGGCCAGGCCAAAGCCACTTCCTTTTTCTTTAGCGGTGCCGAGGCTGGTGTAGCTGCGTAAACCAAACAATTTCGGCAGTTTTTCAGCATTTATACCTACCCCTGTATCCCGAACGGTAACAAGCAGCATGTCATGGTCTGTAAGTTCTGTTTCTATGGTTATCATGTCGCCTTCGTTGCAAAATTTAATGGCATTAGATACCAGGTTACGGAGCACCAGTTGTATCATATCAACGTCAGCATAAGCTGGCATATCCTCCTGGGCCAGGTTGTGCATCTGCACGCCCTTGGATTTTGCCTGAGGTGCCAGAAGATCCAGGGTATTAGCTGTTAAACTATAGATATTGATCTGTTCGCGCTTAACAGAAGTGCCCTGCATTTGCGAACGGGCCCAGACCAACAGGTTATCAACCAGCCAGAGTGTGTTCTGCTGCTCAGCCTCCAGGGTTTTGGCAAAGTGTAAAAATTTCTCTTCCGGAATTTTACCCATAGCCAGCACCTGCAGTAACGATTTTAATGACAGTAACGGCCCGCGAAGGTCATGTGCAACTATAGAGAAAAGCTTGTCCTTTAACTGGTTCAGATTTTCAAGTTCCTCTTTTTGCTGTTGCAGCATCAGTGCCTGGGCAGCCAGTTCGTTGCGTTTCTTTTTTATATCCTCGCTATACTGGCTAACTTTCTTGTTTTTTCTGGAGAGTAGTTTGTTCAGGCGCTTCATGCGGCGGTTACCGAGGTAGGCAACTATAACAACTGTTAAGGAGAGAATCAGGAGCAGGACAGTTGCATACTGAACGATCGTTTTGTGCTCTATTTCCTGTTCGTGCTTTTCGTGTTCGGCCAGCAGTTTCAGGTTTTCTTTTTCTTTCTGCGCCGTTTCGTACTTTACCTGGAAACTGGTCGTCTGGCGAGTTATTTCTTCGGTGTTAATACTGTCGTTATAAGCCGCCGAAAGATGCAGGTACTGGTAAGCTTTCTCAAAGTCGCCTGTTTCGCTGTAAATCTTTTGCAGTACCTCTGCCGATGTTTTGGCTTCGTTTTTAGAGTAAGTATGCTGTGCTACATCAAGGCTTTGTTTGCCATATCGTTCTGCCTTTCTATAATCTTTCAGTCCAAGGTAAGTTTCAGCTAGGCCGCGGTAGGCATACGTCTGGTCGTGGAGGCTTTTTGTTTTACCCGACAACGCCAGGCCACGTTGCAGGTAGTGTAGCGCATTGCTGTATTTGCCCTGTTTCTGATACGTGTTACCAATATTTATGAGGCTGATAACGATGCCTTTTATATCGTTGGTCTTTTCTTTTAGCGGGAGCGATTTATGGTAGAAACGAAGCGCTACTTCAAATTTCTCCTCGCGCTCATACACATTGCCCAGGTTGTTAAGCGCCCTGCTGATAACCAAGGTATCCTGTATCTGGCTTGCCAGGGAAAGGGCTTTGTTATAGTATATTTTGGCTTTGTAATAATTTTTCTGGCTCAGGTAAATGTTGCCGATGTTGTTGTAGCTGGCGCTAAGGCCTGCCGTGTCTGCCAATGCCTCACGCAGTCTTACAGACTCATAGTAGAACTCAGCTGATGTGTTATAGTCCCCGAGGTTAAAAAAGCCTGCTCCTGTATTATTGTAGGCTTTTGCGATCAGGAGCTGATCATTTATAGTTTCAGCAATCTTGATCGCTTCTTTACCGTAGGCAACTGCTTTTTTGGGATCTGTATACCAATGTGCCTTGCTTAACTCGCAAAGCTCTTCTGCTTTGTGGCGCAATACATCCGCGTTATGGACCGGTGCATGGTGTGTGGTTGTCTCTTTCGGGACAGGTACGATAATAAGCAGTATAAATTGAATAAGTAGAGGTGCAATCATAGGCTGGCGGCTGGTAAAGTTTGTTTTATTAGGGTTTCAGGGCGGCTATATCTAAGCAAATATAAGAATTTTGTTATACAAAAGCATTCCTATATAATTGTTTTGGTGTGTTTTAAGAACGGGGCTATAGGATATTTTATAGTATGCCAAAAAGAAAAGCCCCTCACCTGAGTGAAGGGCTTTTTGAACTGAAAAAAGCTGGTTTGCTACTGTTTTACGCCAGGTACGCCAACAGGCATCGCACTGTGCCAGTCAAAGTCCGGTGCTTTACGTGCAGTAGGGGCCAGCTCGTCCATGGTATTGGCGTCGAACAGGCGACCGTTGCGCATCACATATTTAATCGTGTTGGTGTTACGGATGTTTTCCAGTGGGTTGCCGTCCATAATTACCAGGTCAGCCAGTTTGCCGTTTTCAATAGACCCGATATCACCATCCAGACCAAGCGATCTGGCGCCAAGTATAGTTGCTACTTTTAGCGCATCGTGGTTGCTCATGCCACCAGACTGCACAGACCATACTTCCCAGTGGTAACCAAGGCCCTGTAACTGGCCATGCGACCCGATACCAGCCAGGCCACCTTCTTTTACAAGGTCATTAACAAACTCCGCGTGACGAGAGAAAATGTGCTCATCTTTCGTGAACCAACCTGGTCTGCGGCGTGCCTTTGCATCTAATTCCGGCTTAGGTGTAAAGTAGTTCAGTTTTTTGTCACCTACCACATCTTCTGTAGCATAATAGTAGTTCTCAGCCCACGGCCCGCCATACGATACCAGCAGCGTAGGAGTATAAGCCATTTTGGTTTTGGCTACGAAATCAACCACATCTTTGTAAAGCGGGTAGATCGGGAAGGAGTGCTCGTGGCCCGGGTAACCATCTATGGCCTGCGTCATGTTCAGTTTAAAGTCAAGGCCACCTTCTGTAGTTGGTAGCAAGCCCTGCTCTTTGGCTGCCATAATGATCCACTGGCGATGCTGGCGGTTACCCACCAGGTACATTTTTATAGTCTTGGTGTTATAGTATTCGGAATACTGGCGCAATACATTCTTTGTCTGCTCCAGGCTCTTCAGGTTATAAGACCAGAAACCTACCCCAGGACCTGTTGAGTAAACTCTTGGACCGATCATTTTGCCGGCATCTACCAGGTCGCTGTACGTTAACACATCTGTTGTTCCGGTCTGCGGGTCGCGGGTGGTCGTAACACCGTAAGCCAGGTTAGCGGCATACATCCAAACCTGATTGGTATGCACACCCCAACGTGGCCACATGTGCGAGTGCGTATCTACAAAGCCCGGTGTTATCGTTTTGCCTTTTACATCTATAACTTTAGCACCCTGCGGCACAGTTAAAGAACCTGATTTACCAACTGCTTTAATGCGGTTGTTCTCCACCAGTATGTCACCATTCTCAATCACTTCATCACCGTTCATGGTAATAATGCGGGCACCCTGAAATAACACGATACCCTGTGGAATATCACGCGGAACCTGTATCGCAATTTTGGTTTCTTTCGGCTTGTAACCTTCTATAACGATGGCTTCTTTTTCGGCGTTGGCACTGTCAGTTTTTACTTCAGCCTTAGCATCCTTTTTCTTCTCAGCAGCCAGATCCATTTCTTCTTTCTTCGCTCTGGCTTCATCCAGGTTGTAAGAGAAGAAACCGTGTCCGATTGTCCAGTAAACGGTTTTGCCATCTGCAGACCAGCTTGGGAACTGTCCGCCGATCTCCGTTAATTTCCAGCTCGGGAACTGCGACGAAGCCACATCAGCTACCGATATAGTTGGCGTTTCGCCGCCTATAACCGGTATAGTTACTACATAAATTTCGTTGTTGATGAGTGCAAGTGCTTTGTCGCCAACTGGTGCTTTTATTAACACTGTTGCGTTTGAAGGCTGTTGTTGCGGCTCGCGCTCGTTCTGGTGCAGCATGTGGCACATTTCCTCCATCACGCCATCACCGTTCACTGTTCCAAACGTGGTAATGCCTTTTACTTTCAGGTATGATTTTTTGTCGGTACCATCCCAACGAATCGAGATCAGGCCTTCAGAATAGTTGAACAGGTAAATACGGTCGTCGCCTTTTACGAAGTGCGGGTTAGCACCCACACCTGCATTGGTAACAAAGGTGCTCTGGCCACCTTTTGCCGGTATCCAGTTTATAGTCTGGCGAGCGTCAAATGCGCCCGGTCCCGGATCTTCTCTGTAAGACTGTGCAGAACCTTTTGCAAATACGATGCGCTCTCCGTTCGACGTAAATACCGGCTCCTGGAACACGGCATTTTCCTGTGTCAGTTTGGTTGGTTTGCCTTTGCCGTTTGCATTTGTTTTATAGATAGCGCCACCGTTTTTCTCGTGCCAGGTAACGTAAGCAATTGTTTTACCATCCGGAGACCAGGTTGGCTGAGCCTGTGTAAAGTCCTGATCCGTTAAGCGTTTTGGCGTACCGTTCGGGAAATCCATAACATAAAGCCTGTCAAGGGCAGTAAAGGCAACACGCTTGCCATCCGGCGACACAGCTGCATCGCGAAGCTGCGTTACGGTCATCATTTTATCATCCTTGATCGGGTATTTAAAGTCCAGCTGAGGGCCAACTGCGATGTCTGTATTTACCTGGAAAGGAATCTCAAGTGCTGGACCGCCAGCAACAGGAATTCTGTGGATTTTGCCGCCATAAGACGCAATAAGCTCTTTGCTATCCGGGGTAAAAGACATGGCAGGCAACACACCAAGCGGTGCTATAGATTCCTGCTCGTCGCGCTGTACCGGGTAGGCCAGCCATTTCTCTTCACCCGTTTTCAGGTTCTGGGCAACTAAACCAGTTTGGTTGTTGTGGCGCGTACCATATACCAACCACTTTCCGTCCGGAGAAAGGGTAGGAGTGAAGGCAGAGCCATAGCGCGAAGATTTGCTGCTGATCTCACCGGTCTGGCGGTCGAACGTTGCCAGTTGGTACTGTGGTAACTGGGCATTATAGTTCCAGGCACCGTTACGCTGCGAAAACCAGATGTAACGACCATCTTTTCCGAAAGCCGGTTCCACTGTTTTCATGTTCTCAGGCTTACTGATAAGCTGTATACCTGTGCCGCCATCTTTGTGGTATAGGTGCAGTTTCAGGTTACGGCGACCTTTCGAGGCTACCAGGTATTCGCCATCCGGCGTCCATTCGGCAGAGAAGAAGTTCTCGTTCTTGCTTTTACTGATCTGCTTTGGCTTTTTGGTTGCCAGTTCCATTGTCCAGACGTTGTCCGTACCATCTCTGTCCGAAACGAACACGATTGACTTTCCGTCCGGGCTGAAACGCGCCTGTGTATCGAAGGCCATTCCGTCTGTTAGCTGCGTTGCTTTACCTCCTGTTATAGGCAGCAGGTACAGGTCACCCAGCATATCAAAAATAATCTGCTTGCCATCCGGGCTCACATCCAGCGCCAGCCACGACCCTTCGGACGTGTTGATGTTTATTTTGCGGGCACCTTCGAGGGGAAGGTCTTTTTTCTCCTCCTTCTTGTCTTTGTCTTTTTGGGTTTTGGCTGCCTCCTGGGCCATGGCCGGCTCCAGCAACAAGCCCAGCGAGCATAGCAGAAGCAGGTTTTTCTTCCAGCCGCCTATGTTCAGGTGTAGTGGTTTCTTCATGTTAGTACTGATTTTGAACAGGAAAGTATAGTTAGTCAAGGTGAATATACAAAAGAGATCTTCAGCATAAAATTGCTTTAGACCAACTATTATTAAAAATCGGCAGAGAGGCAGAATTACTGGCTTAATCTTGAAAATAATAAAGTGAGTTTCAGTTCTATAGTCCGTGCTGCTGGCGCGAGTCTCCGGACTCGTGATTATGCTGGTGTTGCGTATCCTGACGCAACTGGCCCGGTAGGGACAGCCATTGTCTGAACCGGGATTAAGTGAGATTTAAAGGATTTCTGGGATTGGGTTACTGCTTTAGTTGTGGCTATAGTTTTATAGTTGGCGTTTTACCCCTTCCCAGCCTTCCCCTAACAACAGGGGAAGGAGCTTTACGGCCTTTGTTATAGTTAGATTTTGTTTTATAGTTGTCGTCATAACCCACCCCTGCCCCTCCCAAGAGGGGAATTCCGGCTGTTGCTATAGTTTTAGTTATCGTTTTTTAGTTTCCGTTTGTCATCCCCCTACCCCTTCAAAGGGGGACTTTCTGCTAATGCTTTTTCGACTTGTCATTTCGACTAGCGGGAGAAATCTGAGGTTGCTATAGTTATAGCCCACAAACAGGACAGGTCGCGACCTGTCCCTACGGAAATACAACCACGATAAAGCGATGCAACTATAGCTGTTCAAGTAATTATAATGAAACTATCGAACTGATCTCAGTCTTTGGGTTGAGCGCCTTTGCTTTCTTGCGGTGCCGTCAGGCAACCCGAGGCACGAGGGTAGCAAGAAAGCAGCAGCGCGATGCCCGAAGACGGGGCCTCCCGGCCGTGAGGGCACCAAAGCTGGATTGAAACATTAGGTAAGTAGAGCTCCCAGGATTAGAAGTGACTATGGAATATGAGGCTTGGTTCTAAGTGCAGAGTCGCAAACTATAGAATCCAGATTTCTCACTTTGTTCGAAATGACAAAAGTGAAACTATAGAACACATAATGTTTCTCGACTGTGTTGGCTCTTTTCGACTCGCGCCTCAAGAATGCTCTGGATGACAAATGGAAGTGATAAAACTATAACGCAGACGCTAACACATTACCCTAACTATAAAACAACTAACTTTAAATCCTTAATTTAGCAAGCTGTAAACTATAGCTATGCCGCACCCCCTCGTTACCATCATCTGCCTTTGCTATAACCACGAGCGCTTTCTGAAAGAGGCACTTGACTCGGTGCTGGCACAGACATATCCAAACCTGGAACTGATTGTAGTGGATGACATGAGTACTGACAACAGCGCTGCGATCATACAGGAATACATTCAGAAATTTCCTCAGATAAACTATATCAGCACAGGTGTAAATGTGGGTAACTGCAGAGCTTTTAATATGGGCTGGCGTGCGTCTAAAGGTGAATTTGTAATTGACTTTGCGACCGACGATGTGCTGCTACCTGACAGGGTAGAGAAACAGGTGGAAGCTTTTGAGAAGACAGACCAAACGTGCGGTGTGGTTTATTCAGATGCGGAGTATATAAACGATAATTCGGAGCACCTGCATTACCATAGTCAGAAGTTTAAGGCAGCACCAGACGGTAATGTTTTTTCAGAAGCAGTAGGCCGCTATTTTATCTGCCCGCCTACCATGATGATGCGCCGGGAAGTGCTGGAAGAATTGGGCGGCTACGATGAAACACTGGCGTATGAGGACTTTGATTTCTGGGTACGGTCTGCCCGTAACTGGAACTATACATACCTGCCCGAAGTAACTACAAAACGCAGGTTACATCAGCATTCGTTGTCGCAGAAATTCTATAGTTCGGAGGGCCGTATGTTACAGTCAACTATAAAGGTGTGCGAAAAAGCAGCGGCTCTGGTAAAAACGCCATCAGAAAAAAGCGCTTTAATAAAAAGGTTAAAATACGAGATCCGGCACGCTTATCTTACCAATCACTTTACAGAAACTGCACAATTTCTGAAACTGCTGCGGGATCAGGTAATACAACCAGGTATAGTTTACAGCTTAATCAGCGTGCTGAGTAACAAGCAAATAAAGCTTAACGCCGTAAGAAACCTGTATCTCAGGCTCAGGTATAGGAAATAAAATATAAAGGAATTAAAAGATTATATATACTGTTCTATTTTTTATGGGTTTTCTACGTTAAACACTTTTCATTTTTTTCGTAGACTCTTAGATAGAGGCAAAAGGTAAGCTTACTACCTGATTAACTAATTGTTAACTCGCTTGCCATTTTTTCGCATTAATCAGTATATTTGATCTTTAATATAAGCACCAAAACATGATATCAGCAGTCGCCTCAAGAGTAGAAGTAATAAAATGGATGGAAGATTTTGTCAGTGAAAAGATCACTGAACTTCTTAAAACTGTAGAAGATAGCTGGCAACCGGCAGACCTTTTACCGGACGCTACGCTTGATAATTTCCTGAGTGAGATCAAACTTCTGCGCGAACGTGCAAGCGATCTTTCTTATGACCTGCTTGCTGTGCTGGTAGGAGATACCATTACCGAAGAAGCACTTCCTACTTACGAAAGCTGGCTGATGACAATTGATGGCTTACCCCAGGACCCGAACGGACCGTGGATGCGCTGGAACCGTGCCTGGACGGCTGAAGAGAACCGACATGGCGATGTGCTGAACCGTTACCTGTACCTGAGTGGCCGCATTAACATGCGCGAAATGGAAGCGTCTACGCAATACCTGATCGCAGACGGGTTTGACCTGATGACAGACAATGATCCTTATCGTTCGTTTGTTTATACCTCGTTCCAGGAAACAGCAACTAACATTTCGCACCGCCGTGTAGCGCAGTTGGCTAAAAAAGAAGGCGATAACGTATTGGCAAAACTTTGCGGCCACGTAGCTGCCGACGAAGCCCGCCACGCAAAAGCATACAAAGCGTTTGTGGGTAAGATTTTTGAAGCCGACGCAAACGAAATGATGCTGGCTTTTGAAGACATGATGCGTAAAAAGATCGTAATGCCTGCACACTACATGCGCGAGCTTGGTGTTGATCTTGGTAAAACATTTGGTCACTTCACGGATGCAGCACAGCGTTTAGGTGTTTACACTTCAGCAGACTACACCGATATCCTGGATGGCCTGATTAAAGAGTGGAAAATTGAAACCCTTACTGGTCTGAACGAAGCCGGTGAGCGTGCCCGCGATTATGTAATGGCATTGCCAGCCCGTTTGAAGCGAGTTGCAGAGCGTATGAAAGTTCCTGAATTAGAATACAAGTTCCGCTGGATAGCTTACTAACCAGCAGTTAAACTATAGAAAGAGGCAGGTTGCATCAGCAGCCTGCCTCTTTTGTTTTTACCTTCCCCCAGCCCCTTCCTAAAAACAGGAAGGGGAGTTTCTAAAGTATGTCGTGATCTTATCTTTAACTTCTGATATTTCTCTAGTACTTCATCGTTTCTGAATCTTAGTACAGTATATCCCCAATTTCTTAGCATTTCATCCCTGAGTTTATCATTCTCAATCGCTTCTGGTGTGTCGTGCACAGCGCCATCAACTTCAATTACCAACTTATCGGCGGCGCAGTAAAAGTCAACTATAAAGTTCTCGATACTGTGTTGTCGTCTGAACTTTTTACCGTGTAATCTCCAACTGCGAAGCTCCTGCCATAGCACTTGCTCTGCAAACGTCATTTCGTTCCGAAGTCTTGTCCGCTGCTCCTTCAGATGAGGTAAACTATGTAACTGATCTTTTCTCATACTCTTGTTTCAGCATCGAACACCATAAAGCTGAAAGCTGTTCCACACCATCCTGAAATCTCCCCTTCCTGTTTTTAGGAAGGGGCCGGGGGAAGGTAAACCTCGTATACAGAACATTAGATACAGTCCGTTGTTATACTACATATACACTTTACAACTATGGCTTTAGGGTACAGATTTGCAGAATTTATTCCGCCGGAAGATGAAAAGCCGACCTTTGAAACGTTGCTTAAGATTTTCCTGCAGTTGGTAACTATAAGCTCCGGCGATGTGGCCGAAGCGCTTGCCTGGCTCAGTTCTTTAGACAAACAATATAACCTGACGAGTGATGAATACGGCATCGGCGATTTTATAGAAGACCTGAAAAAGAAAGGCTACCTGGATGAAAATCCGCAGGAGCGGGGAAGTTTTAGCTTAACTGCCAAGAGCGAACAAGGCATACGCCGCAGCGCCCTGGAAGAGATATTCGGGAAACTGAAAAAAGGCGGACAAGGCAGCCATGCAACTCCACACACCGGCATCGGCGAAGAAGCCAGCACCGACCAGCGCGAATACCGTTTTGGAGATGCACTGGAACAGATATCCATGACTGAATCTATCCGGAATGCGCAGGTAAACCATGGACTTGGCGAATTCAGGCTAACGGAGCAGGACCTGGAAGTAACAGAAACGGAGCACAAAACACAGGCATCCACCGTGCTGATGATCGATATTTCACACTCTATGATCTTGTATGGCGAAGACCGTATTACGCCTGCCAAGAAAGTAGCCATGGCGCTGGCCGAACTCATAAAACAAAAATACCCGAAAGACACACTGGATATCATCGTTTTCGGGAACGATGCCTGGCAGATTGAAGTGAAGGATTTGCCTTACCTGGAAGTGGGCCCTTACCACACAAATACCGTTGCTGGTTTAGAACTGGCCATGGATATTCTGCGGAAACGGAAAACACCTAACAAGCAGATATTTATGATAACCGACGGAAAACCAACCTGCCTGAAAATTGGCCTGAACTACTATAAAAACAGCTTTGGTTTGGACAGGAAAGTGGTAAACAAAACCCTGAACCTGGCAGCGCAGTGCCGCCGACTTAAGATACCTATTACCACTTTTATGATCGCATCGGACCCATACCTGCAGCAGTTCGTAGACGAGTTTACAAAAGTGAATAACGGGCAGGCCTACTATAGTTCACTGAAAGGCCTCGGCCACTTGGTATTCCGCGACTACGGCCAGAACCGAAAGAAAAGCTTTTAAGATTGTTTTTTCTTTAAAGAGTTAGCATACATAAATAGTAGGATCAGGGCACCAAATATTGTGTAATAAATAGTAGGGTTTAGTTCAAAATATATTCTGGAGATGAATGCTATAATAAAAATTAAGAAGCCTATCATCTCGAGCATTTTATAAAGCGGGATTCTTCTCATAAAGGGAAGATACAGTTTATCCCAAAGATTCCATTCATCAATTAAACATTTTAGCCATTCAACTATAAAAGAATGAACTATAAAGACATACCAGCAGAGAAGTTACTGAACATTAAAACACTGGGGCAACTGAAAGCAACTGGTTACGAACCGCAATCGGTGAAGCAGGAACTGCGCCGCAACCTGATAGATAAATTACAGAATAAAGAAGAGGTTTTCCCGGGCATTTGGGGATATGAGGAAACTGTAATTCCGGATATGCAACGGGCCATACTCTCGATGCACCATATAAACCTGCTGGGTTTGCGCGGCCAGGCCAAAACCCGTATTGCCCGCCAGATGGTTGACCTTTTGGACGAATATATACCGGTAGTGCAGGGCTCGGAACTGAACGATGACCCACTCCAGCCGCTCTCGCGTTATGCCAAAGATCTTATTCATGAACATGGTGACGACACGCCTGTAAGCTGGCTGCACCGCAACGACAGGTATACAGAAAAACTGGCTACACCCGATGTTTCGGTTGCCGACCTGATCGGTGATGCCGACCCGATAAAAGCGGCTACCATGAAGTTGCCATACTCCGATGAACGCGTGATCCATTTCGGGTTGATACCGCGCTCGCACCGGGGCATTTTTGTGATAAACGAGTTGCCCGATCTGCAGGCGCGCATCCAGGTTTCGCTGTTCAATATTCTGCAGGAAGGCGATATTCAGATCCGTGGTTTTAAGGTGCGCATGCCACTCGATATCCAGTTTGTGTTTACAGCTAACCCCGAAGACTATACCAACCGTGGTTCTATCGTTACGCCGCTCAAAGACCGTATCGATTCGCAGATCATAACGCACTATCCTAAAACAATTGAGACCGGGAAAAAAATTACGTTGCAGGAAGCCAGGGTTAAAGAAGAGCAGAGCGAGCTGGTAAAAACCAACGACATTATCGGCGACCTGATTGAGCAGGTTGCTTTTGAGGCCCGGGAAAGCGAGTACGTCGATCCTAAGAGTGGGGTATCGGCACGACTAACGATATCGGCTTTCGAGAATCTGCTGAGTGCCGCTGAACGTCGCGCTTTACTGAACGGGGAAAAATCAACTTACGTGCGGGTGTCCGATTTCCTGAATACCATACCGTCGGTGACTGGTAAGGTAGAACTGGTTTACGAAGGCGAGCAGGAGGGAGCAGGCCATGTGGCGCAGGTGTTGATGGGTAAAGCAATACGCACACAATTCCTGAAGTATTTTCCGGACCCGGATAAAGCCAAAAAAGCGAAGGACGGTAATATCTATAAAAAGATAACCGACTGGTTTGGCGATGGGAATACGGTAGATATATTGAACGATGCCGCAGCCGCAGACTATAAGAAGAACCTGCAAAGCATACCCGGTTTAACGGAGCTTATAGAGAAACAGCAACCCAAAGCTAAAGGCGATGAAAAACTGTTTATGATGGAATTTGCCCTGCATGGTCTGGCCGAGCACAGCCAGCTGAGCAAGAGCCGTTTAAGCACCGGTTTGCAGTTTAAAGACCTGCTGAGCGGCATGTTTACGATGCCAAAATTCGGGGAGGAAGACGAAGACGACTTTTAAAGTTAGAAGGTTAGAAAGTTAAAAAGTTAGAAGGTTAAGGGCAGGAGTTTGTAGCTTCTGCCCTCTCTGTTACGGCGCTTTTCAGGCTGAGCACAACTATAGCTTTGTTATTTCTTTATTGCTTCTATCGCATAAACAAGAGGCAACTTTCCGGCCTTCAGTCGGTACCTGTTGCCATCCTGCGCCATATCTTTAAAAATGTTGTAAGGCGAGTAATTGTATTCCTGGAAATCTGTGAGTTCAAGGCCATTCTTTAACAACGAGCCAATTACATCGCTGAGTGGGTGGTTCCAGGTATAGGAGTTGTTTTTGATGGGTGCATCCTTATCGGCATAAGTTCCTTCTTCCAGCTCAACTATAGGTCCATCGTTAAAGTACGAGTACAGGATATTTTCCTGGTTGTTATCATACATCCAGATAAAAGGGTGAAACTCTATCAGGTAATAGGTGCCGCCGGGCTTCAGAAACTTGCTGACTATAGTTGCAAAGGCGTTCATGTCGGGGTGCCAGCCGATAACGCCATAAGAGCAGAAAATGATATCGAACTGCTCGTCCAGGTACTTATCCAGTTCCAGCACATTACAGCAGATAAAGCGGGCATCCAGGTTAAGCTCCGTAGCCAACTCTCTTGCCTTCTCAATCGCTACTTCCGACAGATCCACACCCGTAACTATAGCGCCCATTCGTGCCAGCGACAAGGTGTCCTGCCCGAAGTGGCATTGCAGGTGCAGTATCTTTTTGCCAGCTACATCGCCGAGCAGTGCCAGTTCTATGTCGTTCAGCGAGTTACGGCCGGCTTTAAAAGAGGCTACATCGTAAAATTCTGAATGTATGTGCGTTAGGGTCCGGGTATTCCAGAGCTCACGGTTTACTTGTAGGTAATTATCAGGCATAAACTATAGTTAAACGTTTAAAAGTTACCGGTAATGCGTCGGCGGCCTACAAGCATGTATACAACGCCAACTATACCGCTCATCAGCAGCATCCCGAAGGCCCACATTATTTTCTCTGACTTGTTAATGTTGGTAGAGCTGATGATCTCCTGTAGCGCAAGCAGGATAAATACGATCCAGATGCCGATGGCGGAAAGAAGAATGGAATCGGACCCCGGCCAATGCATTATTTTAAAGAGTGCACCCACCAGGCCCAGGCAGAAGGAGAGTATAAAAAGTGTGCTTAAAAAATAATTGTGGTTCATGGCCTCAGGAAATTTTTAGTTTAAGCCTGTGCCGCCAAGCACAGTAAATTCCATGCCTTTTTCGGGCTGTCCGGCCAGAATCGGGATGGCTTTGCCAATTAATTCTCTTACACCTGTAAGCTGTAATGAGTTGTCATGATCTTCTTTTGAATCCCAGACCTCATAAATCCACACAGTATCAGCGTTTTGATGGTCTTTGCTGATGACATATAAATGGCAGCCTTTCGCAGTTTTAAGCAGTTCCGATGCCTGCAACAGGATAGCAGCCAGTTCGTCGCCTTTGCCTTGTTGTGCTGTTAGTTTGCCGTGCAAGCCATATTTTGTGTTTTCGGGGTTGTGCATATATTTAGAGTTGTTGGCGGCTGGTGCTTTTGGCCGTGTCAATTATAGAAGCGATTTTCTGCTGCGAATCATTATAAGCATGACAAGACCAAACAGGATCTCCATGGTTGCGCCCACCAAAAGTGTTGTATGCGAAGGTGCATGCATGGCAAACAACAGAAAGGCTGCCATCCCTAGTCCACTACCTAGTGCCCAGTAGAGCCTGGAACCATAGAGCGTTGCAAAATGCAAATACCTGCCCCCGATAATAAGAAGCATGCCCTGGAAAAACCATTCTACTTTCTGAAAAGACAACCCATAGGCCAGCGGTAGGCACATGATCATAAATATAGTACCTTCCATGGCAAGTTTTCCAAGGGGATTAGTCTGTGCGTGCACACCACTCGCTCCCAGCGCTTTATTGAGCAGCATGCCAATAGGGTGAATAAAGACGCCTCCTACAAGCAAGGCCCAAACCGCTTTGTCTGGAGATACATATAGGGCTACAAGTGCTGAAATAAGCCACACCATCCCGGATACTATCACCCCAGGGTAACCATGCAGGTAGGCAACCCGCATATCCTGTTGGGCATTTTTCAGGTGCTGTATTTCCTGTACAGCGTCTTTTGTAACTGAATCAGCATTTACCAATGTCATTTTATTCATCCGGTTTAGTTTATGAGAATTTCAGTTAGGTTCTATTTTTTGATTTGTTACACTTTTGCCAACTATAGCATAACACACAACACACACACATTTGCAATACCGTAGTGGGCATTCACTTTTAAAGTTAATCCTAAACTAAAAATAGTAAAATTTATATGCTTTGTAAGTCACAACTCCAACTATAGTTTAGTAGCGCTCTAAAGCTCGAAAGTTGTTAAGCCTACTGGTTTGTTAAAATGCTGAAACTATAGCTTCTGGATTTATAGCCGGCAACAGCAAGTTCATCCTTCATCTATAGCAACTCTAACTGAAACATTCCCTTTTTTCCGGAATTGTTCTACATACCGATGCGCGTCTTGTATTTCGTTTAAATTATAAGTTCGGTCTATTATGGAAGTTAATTTACCGGCTTCAATTATCTCTTTGATCAGGATCAGATCCTGTTGCGTTGGTTTTGTCTGCCCGTTAACCGAAATAAAGCTGCCAGTTGGTTTCAATAATTTTTTAGAATCAGACTTCTTTATTTTACCTACTGCATCAAAAATCAGATCAAATTTTTCCTCTAAAGCCGTAAAGTCCTCTTTTTTATAATCCACTGTTTTATCTGCTCCGATCGACCTTGCCAACTCGGTATTATTTGTACTGCATACCGCTGTGATTTCAGCACCAAAATATTTGGCTAACTGTATGGCAAACGTTCCAACACTTCCTGAAGCGCCATAGATCAATACTTTCTGGCCTTCGCTAATCTTGCCTTTGCGCAAACGCGACAAGGCAGTTAAAGAGCCCAAAGGTACAGTTGCAGCCTGCTCAAAAGTCATGTTAAATGGTTTTAAAGCAATTACATCGGTTTCGCGCAAACACCGGTATTCTGCATACCCACCAAATTTGTACCCACAAAAGGCAAAAACGGCATCACCTGCTTTGAACGTTCTAACTTCTTTTCCTACTTCCTCTATAACGCCCGCCAATTCGAAACCAAGTATCTTTACTCTTTTAGGTTTGAATAAACCATTGAATAACCGGGTTAAAAAAGGATCTGCTTTTCTCATTCGCCAGTCACCAGCAGTAACTGAGGTTGCATAAACCTTGATCAAAACCTCATCGCTTTTGGGTACAGGTTTATCAATATCCTGTAATGTCAGAACATCCGGAGCTCCGTAACGCTCATAAATAACTGCTTTCATATAATCTGTTTCGTTATAATCGTTTAATTTTTAACAGTTATCTACTAAGCAACAACATACACCAGTCCACCTTATTGCAGGTGTTCCTGGTTTCGCTTCCACCATCTCTATTGTTTATCCCAAACTAAAAATAGTAAAAATTATATACTTTGCTACTAACTCAATCAACTATAGTTTAGTAGCGCTGTAAAACTCAAATGCTGCCAAGCCTCCTGATTTGTTAGAAACCTGAAACTATAGTTTCCGGAGTTATACATGAGCGGTAACTATAAAAACAGAAAAGCCGCTCCTCACTGGAGCGGCTTTCAGGCAATTGTTATAGTTTGCGAAGCTTATTCTTCGGTCACTACAATCTTTTCGATCTTATCGTTGGCCTTTATCTGGTCTATCACCTCATCGCCTTCAACCACTTTACCAAAGCAGGTATGGTTACGGTCTAAGTGCGCCGTGTTTTTGCGGCTGTGGCAGATAAAGAACTGAGAGCCACCCGTGTTACGGCCTGCATGTGCCATGCTCAGCACTCCACGGTCGTGGTACTGGTTCTCGCCGTTTAGCTCACAGTCAATTTTATAACCAGGGCCACCTGTACCAGGTACGCCTTTGGCACCTTCGCGCGAGTTAGGGCAACCACCCTGTATCACGAAATCAGGAATAACACGGTGAAATGTCAGGCCATCGTAAAAGCCGTCTTTTGCCAGTTTTATAAAGTTTTCAACTGTTTTAGGAGCGTCTTTTTCGTAGAACTCTACTTTCATTACGCCTTTGCCAGTATGTATTTCTGCGGTTTTCATGCGTTTTATTAATTAGTTGTAATTTATGATCTAAAAACAAAAGTACGGATTTTATAGTTTAAGAAGACCATATCGCCCCTTGTAAACGGAAATGATCCTGTTACCGGATCTTTTGAAAACAAACATTATGAGAACTATAGTTACCGCTATCTATACCCTTAGCTTATTATTAAGTACGTTTATTTTTGGCTGCGACCCTGGTAACCAGACCGGCAGCGAAACCACCAATACCAGCGTAGCAGCATCTCAGCAAGCGTTTCCGGAACATAACGAACATAGCGCCTTGACCGATGCTGAAAAGGATAAACTGAAAAGTATTACCCAGTTTGTTGATTCAGACTCAAATCTCTCTTCCTTTTCGAAAGCATTTAAAAGCTCAGGGCTCAGTAAGTCGCTTAACAGTACAGGGCCTTACACTTTTTTTATACCAACCAACGAAGCCTTCCGGGCACTGCACACCGATACCTTGAAAAACCTGCTGAAACCAGAAAACAAGCAACGGCTTGCCAGGCTTTTAAATAACCATATTGTAGCCGGTAAACTGGATTCGGAAACCCTGCAACATGGCTCACGCATAAACACAATGGGTAAAGAAGAACTGGAAGTACTAAAGCAAGCTAACAGTATCGTAATTAACGGAGCCGAAGTGCAGCGGGCAGATATACAAAGCAGCAACGGCGTAATTCACGTGATCGATAAAGTGCTGCTATCAGACCCAAACAAGAAACTATAGTTAAAACGGATTGGTTGCCCACACGGCCAGTTCCGGAATAAATCCCCGGTTATCCATTTCCAAAGCGCTTTTTATAGCCCAGGCAATTTCCTGGCCGCGTAGTTTGTTGGGCTGTGCATGGCGCTCTTCGCGGTCTTCTCTGCCAAAAGCGGTAGTTACTTCACTTGGATTGATCAGCATTACGCGCACATTATGTTTCCGGAGCTCTGCCTGCCAGCTTTGGGTCATGCTGCGCAGCGCTGCTTTTGATGATGCGTAAACCGAACCGCCTTCGCCACCTTTTGTAGCCGCCGTAGACCCGATATTGATGATATTGCCATAGTTCTGCTTCTTAAATATCCTCGCTGCCATTGCCGCCATCATCGCTGCCCCGAAAACATTTACCCGATACACCTGCTCAAAATCTGCTATCGTCAGCTCATCCAGTGGTTTGTATATTCCAATACCGGCATTATTTATCAGGGCATCCAGGTGGCCGAACTCATTCAGGAAACTAGAAAAAGTATGCTTCACATCGCCAAAATCAGCAACATCGGCAACTATAGGAAATGCACCAAGCGAGCGGGCAGCTTTGTGCGTTCGTTTTTCGTCGCGGCCGGTTATGGCCACGTTAGCTCCATGTTTTACCAACAGATCGGCGGTGGCATGACCAATGCCTAAGGTACCACCCGTAATCAGAATATTAGCGTTATCGAGTTTCATAGCTTTAGTTTATAGTTGCGGTATATAAACTGCTAACGCATTGTAAGGGTGATGGTTAATTGTTGGAAAGATGCATTTGATTGAATCGGCTGTTCCGGACATTTATGTCCGAAAAAGCAAAATTGTCTGAATCAGGATTTCCAGGATTAAAGGATTAACATGATTAAGACCTGGCAGTGTCTGGGTTTTGAAGTTTAAAATTCAATTTTGGTCAATCCGAGCGTCAGCCGAAGAATCTTATATGTCCTATAGACCAAGTTCTTATAACCAGAAACAAGACGCAAAATATTGCGTCTCTACATTTCACCAACCTTCTAACCTTCTAACTTCCAAACTTCCCAACTTTCTAACTTTCTAACTATTTCCTATTGTCGTCTCCCATCAGTATACTCAGGTAGCTTTCGTAACGGGTTAGGGAGATTTCGTTATGGCGGACGGCCTCTACTATAGCGCAGCCGGGCTCGTTAAAGTGCGTGCAGTTGTTAAAGCGGCATTGGTTCATACGTTCGCGCATCTCCGGGAAGTAGTGGCCCAGCTGGTTTTTAGGGATATCAACTATACCAAGTTCCTTAATGCCCGGCGTATCGATGATGTAAGTGTCTTTATCAACTTCAAACATTTCGGCAAAGGTGGTAGTGTGCACGCCTTTATCGGAGAAGTCAGAAATCTCGGAAGTCTTCAGTTCCAGGTCCGGAACTATAATATTGATGAGCGTGGATTTTCCAACACCGGAATGACCGGAAAGCAACGTTGTTTTGCCATGCAGCAGGCTGTTCATCTCTTCTATCCCTTCGTTGCTTTTAGCTGAAACAGTGATGCTGTTGTAGCCTATCTGCTGATACATGTGACTTATCTGGCGCTGGTAATCGCGCATCTCCTCGTCGTAAAGGTCGGTTTTGTTAAAGACAAGTATCGTCGGGATGTCGTATGCTTCGGCGGTAACCAGGAAGCGGTCGATAAAACCGAAGGATGTGCGCGGTGAAACCAGCGTAACGATAAGCAGGGCCTGGTCTAAGTTAGCGGCAATGATATGCGAGTAAGCTGTTTTGTGGGTGCTCTGGCGGATAATGTAGTTTTCGCGGTCTTCTATCTTGTGGATCACGGCAGTATCCTCGCCGGTCGTTTCAATATCAAATTCTACGCGGTCGCCAACGGCCAGCGGGTTACTCACCTTCAAGCCTTTTATCTTGAACTTGCCGCGTAAGCGCGCACGGTGCAACTTGCCTTCCGCATCGCGTACCAAATACCACGACCCCGTCGATTTAACTACAACTCCTTTCATTTTATCTTTTTAACAGGCGCTGTATATCGGCCATAATTTGTGTGGTGGCGCCTGACTGCTCTTGTACGTATTGTTTTTCGGTGTCGGTTATAGTTTGGCGCGCTCCGGGTGTGGTATGTACTTTCTCAAAACCGGCTAACAATTCCTCTGCATTTTTAATAGGCATCGCGCAACCCAGCTTTACCAGCTCCACGGCTTCCTGAAACTTGCTGTACTTTGGCCCGAAAAACAGCGGCAATCCAAATACGGCAGCCTCCAGGGTGTTATGCAAACCTTTACCAAAAGCACCGCCAATGTAGGCATACGTCCCATAACTATACAGCGCCGACAGCATGCCAATGTTATCGATCACAAGTACCTTATAGTTGGCTATAGTTTGGGCATCAGTTTTAGAGAAACGCACAGCGCCATCGCCCAGTTGCTGCATTAAACTCGCAATGCCGTTTTCGTGGATCTCGTGTGGCGCAATAATAAACTTTATAGTTGGTTTATACTTCCGGATAAGCGGTAACAGTACTTCGATATCCGCAGGCCAGCTGCTACCCACCATAAATACCTCGCCGCCACTGGTAAAAGCATCTACCAACGGTATTGGTTTTATAGTGGCGGCTGTCTGCAGCACCCTGTCAAAGCGGGTATCGCCGGCTATAGTTGCGTTGGTTATTCCTATAGTTTGCAGCAGCTCCAGCGACGTTTGGTTCTGGGTATAGATGTGCGTAAAGCGGCGCAGCATGTTGCGGTTAAATTCCCCGTAAGGCTTAAAGAAAACCTGGTCCGGCCGGAAGATAGCTGAAATGGAAAGTATAGGGATATGGCGTTGCTCCAGCTCCTGCAGGTAATAATGCCAGAACTCATACTTGATAAACACTGCCAGCTTTGGCTGAACTATAGAAATGAATTGACGGGCATTGGCAGCGCTGTCGAGCGGCAGGTAATAAATATAATCGGCGCCGCTATAGTTTTTGCGCACTTCGTAGCCGGAAGGGGAGAAGAACGTGAGCATTACTTTGTACTCCGGAAACTCTGCTTTAAAAGCTTCTATAACCGGGCGGCCCTGCTCAAACTCACCCAACGAGGCACAATGAAACCACACCACCGGCGCTGTGTTACCGGCAAAAGCCTGCTGCAACTTTTCAAACTGGTTTTCACGGCCCTGTAGCATCAGTTTCGCCTTCTGGTTAAAAGGAGCTGCCACGGTTAGTAGTCCGTCGTAAGCTTTCAGGCCGATGTCGTAGAGTAGTTTCAAAACTATAGTTTGTGTTGTGTTGCAAATATAGCGGTTTAGGTGGTATTAGTTGGGTACAGCCTTATCTCGGCTAACTATAGTTGCGTACTACCCTTACCTAAACAGCAAACCCAATATGGTAGATAGCACCGAAAAGGAGATTGAAGTAGCAGTTTTTGACCTGAACAAGACCTTTTACATCAAGAGCTCCAAAGACGAGTTCTTTAAGTTCATCAGTACTAAAAAACCACACAAAGCTGCTTACTATGTGCAAATGCTATACTATAAAGCGCTGCTTAAAATGCACCAGATCAGGCAGACCGAGTTTAAGGAAAACTTCTTTAATTACCTGGATAACCTGCCACCCGAAAAAGTAAAAGAGTACGCCAAAGAGTTCTGGGAGAAAGAATATCCTGATAACTTTAACCAGGAGATAAAAGGCCGTTTGGATAAGCTGAAAATGCAGGGAGTACAGGTGTTTTGCGCTACTGGCGGACTTGAGATTTACGTAGAACCCTTGTTTGAGCTTTATAAGATTGATGGCTTTTTCGGGACGAAGACGAATTATACAGACAATACATACCTGGTAGAGGGCAAAGCCTGCAAAGCCGAAGAAAAGATAGCCCGTTTAGAGCAGCATTTTAAAGGCCAGAAGTATAGAATTGTAGAAGCATACTCCGACGACAAGGAAGAAATTCTGGACGAAGCAGACAAAGCCTGGCTGGTGAAAAAAGGAAAGATAGTGCCGTATAAAAAAGACAAATGAACTATAGCTTACCTGGTTGGGATAGATTTTAAATGTTCTATATTTGGAAGTATTAAGCAATACAGAACTATAACCTAACCTGATAACTATACCATGGCATCAATCAGCCCTTACCTGACCTTTGCAGGCACCTGCGAAGAAGCGTTTACCTTTTACAAATCTGTTTTTGGCGGCGATTTTCCGTATGTAGGCCGTTTTAAAGACATGCCATCCGAAAACCCGATCCCGGAAGCAGAAGGAAACAAGATCATGCACATATCCCTGCCGATCAGCAAAGAAACCACATTAATGGGCTCTGATTCTTCTGATGCGTTCGGACATGCAACCATAATGGGCAACAACTTTTCTATCTCCATCAACGCCGATAACGAAGACGAGGCGAAGCGCCTGTTCGATGGTTTGTCTGCTGGTGGTAAGGTAACCATGCCGCTGAACAAAACTTTCTGGGGAGCGCTGTTCGGCATGTTCACGGATAAGTTCGGTATTAACTGGATGGTGAACTACGATTACGAGCAGAAGTAATAAACTGAACTAAAGTTTAGCATGAAGATACTACTGGCAATTGGGGCGGGCAGTTTTATAGGCGGCGTGGGGCGTTACCTGTTATCGCAGCTTATACAAACAAAAAGCCTGACCCATTTTCCGGTAGGTACGCTTGTAGTAAATATACTTGGCTGTTTCCTGATCGGGGTAGTATTCGGTTTTTTTGCCAAAGGGACTTTGTCGGATGAGTGGCGTTTGTTTTTGGCAACTGGTGTACTGGGTGGTTTCACCACCTTCTCGGCCTTTTCCGGAGAAACTATAAGCTTGCTGCAAGGCGGTCAGTATGGCCCGGCTATAGTTTATGTTCTGGCAAGCGTGCTGCTCGGGTTACTGGCAACTTTTCTGGGGTTGTGGCTGGTAAAACTGGTATAGGTCTTAACTCAGGAATCCTTCCATACTTTTAAAAACTGCCACCATTGCCAACCCTCTCTCCGACAAAGTATACTCAATATGCAGCGGCTTTTCCTGTACCACGGTTTTAACCAGGATATTTGCCTCTTCCATTTCTTTAAGCGCTGTAGCTACCGATTGCTTGTTGGAGCCTGGCAACTGACGCAGCAAGCTGTTAAACCGCACCGGCCCATCCAGTGCTAGCCTGAAAATCTGTGGCTTCCACTTTCCGGATAACTGCTTTAAAATGTTCTCGGCAGGGCAGCTCGCCTCGTCCTGTGAAAAATTGTTGGTAGTCATGTTTTTTTGACTAATTGACTCTCCTGATATATAGCCCGACCTTTGTAAAAGTAATTCCTTACAGCCTGTTGGCTACTAAGGTAACAGGTTAATTTTTACAATGTTTAAAGCTAAATAGAACCATGGAGACGAAACCAATGATGCATTGCAATATGGAAACCGGAATATGCGAAATTCCGGGAACACAGGCAACTACAGAAGATACCAATATTGCAGCCGCTAAGCAACCAATTAAACTATTATACTTCACCGACCCGATCTGCTCTTCGTGCTGGGGTATTGATCCGCAACTGAAGAAGCTGGCGCTGGAGTACGGACCATACTTTGAAATAGAGTACCGCATGGGCGGTCTGCTGCCAAGTTGGGAAGCCTACGGCGGCCGCGACGTGAACGGACCTGCCAGCGTAGCCCAGCACTGGGAAGAAGCCGGCGCTCATTACGAAATGCCCATAGATGGAGATCTTTGGCTGGAAGATCCGCTGCCATCTTCTTACCCGCCATCTATAGCCTTTAAAGCTGCCCAGCTGCAAGGCGAAGAAAAAGCCGCGAAGTTCCTGAGAAGAATAAAGGAGATGATCTTTCTGGAGAAGAAAAACATTGCCCGCTGGGACAACCTGGCACTTGCCGCAGAGCAAACCGGCCTGGATGCAGCGCAGTTAAAATCAGACTTCGAAGGCAAAGCAGTAGAGCTGTTCCAGCAGGACCTGACCCTGGCACGTCAGCTGGGTGTTAGGGGCTTCCCGACCATTTTTGTGACAGATGAGAATGATAACCGCCTGCTGGTCTATGGCTCAAGACCGTACGAGCAGTATGAGCAGGCATTGTTACAGCTGCATCCGGAGGCGAAAAAACAGGTTTATGAAACCGGCTACACGTCGCTCTTTGCCAACTATAGTACGCTTACCACCAAAGAGTTTGCGGTGCTATCAGGCATGAAAACAAGTGAGGCAGAAGAATATCTGAAGGAACTGCACGCAGAAGGCAGGATCGGAAAGTATGCTTCCAAGAACGGCGCTTTGTGGATGAAGCAGTAGGTCCAACTATAGACTATAAAACAAAAATCCCCGGCAAAATGCCGGGGATTTTTTATCAATAAGTTACTTTTAAAGCTTAGTGCTTTGCAAGGTAGTTAGATACACCTTCTTTAGTAGCCTGCATTGCTTCTTTGCCTTCAGACCAGTTTGCAGGGCAAACTTCGCCTTTCTCTTCGAAATACTGCAGTGCATCTACCATACGCAGCGCCTCGTCAATAGAGCGGCCAAGCGGAAGATCGTTCACTACCTGGTGACGAACTACACCTTCTTTGTCGATCAGGAACAGACCGCGGTAAGCAACCGGCTCGCCAACAAATTCTACTTCACCATCTTCGTTGTACTCGTAGTGGCCAGCCAATACGTCGTAGTTCTGAGAAATAGTTTTAGCTGCATCAGCTACTAACGGATAGTTAACATCTGCGATACCGCCCTGGGCGCGTGGTGTGCTTAACCATGCAAAGTGAGAGAAGTGTGTATCAGTTGAGCAACCAACTACAGCTACGTTCTTGCGCTCAAATTCTTCCATTCTGTCCTGGAAGGCAATGATCTCTGTTGGGCAAACAAACGTGAAGTCCATTGGATAAAAGAAGAAGATCACGTGCTTTTTGCCAATATATTGGTCAAGAGAGAAGTTTTCTACAAACTCGCCATTCTCTACGGCCATTGCTTTAAACGAAGGTGCTTTTTTACCTACTAATACTGCCATTTTATATATTTATTTTAGTTTTAAAGATTCTGGTTACTAACTCCTGAAATGCTTATTTGTTTATCCGGCTCCACCTTTTTGCCTGTCAGCTGCACTGCAAAGCTCTTGATCTCAAAGTTTTCTACCTGCCGCTTACTGAAGAAATCACGCAACACAATTTCCAGCTCCGGGTCTTCAAAATCGATGATCTCGCGGGTATTGCTGCAGTAAATGTGACTATGCGTGGTGGTGTTGGTATCATACCGCTTACCGCCTTCTTCCGTCAGCACCCGACGTACTAATTCAGCCTCTGCAAAGGTATCCAGTGTTTTGTAAACAGTGCCTAAGGAGATACTGGGGTTTGCCGGTTTAAGGTGCTGGTACACTTCTTCGGCAGTAGGATGGTGGCCGTGCAGCGCAACTATAGCTTCGTACACCACCATGCGCTGACTTGTGGCCTTTAAGCCCGAAGCTGCCATATGTTTGTGTAGTTCCTGCCGTGTAAGTTGCTGCATTTCTAAATAAGAATTATTCCTAACTAGGAATTTGTGCTGCAAAGGTAAGAGATAGTTAGGAAGTTAAAAAGTTTAGAGGTTAGAAAGTTATTTATAGTTTGGGAGTTAGAAAGTTAGAAAGGTATAAGTTAGAAAGTGATTTATAGTTTGTGAGTTTAGGAGTTAAAGAGTCTGGGAGGTAAGGGAATTGGGCAAACATAAAAAATGTCATTACGAACAAAGTGAGAAATCTGGTTCTTAACGTGATTCAGATTTCTCACTCCGTTCGAAATGACAAGAAGGGTATAACAACTTTCTAACTTATACTTTTCTAACTTTCTAACTATAGACTATTTTCCTTTAAACTCCGGTCTGCGTTTTTCTACAAAGGCGTTCATGCCTTCGGTCTGGTCTTCAGAGGCAAAGCAGAGGTAGAAGTTCTTACGCTCAAAATGTAACCCCTCATCCAGTTGCGTTTCGAAAGCGCGGTTTACAGATTCTTTTGCCAGCTTTACCGCTACCGGTGATAGCTGTGCAATTTCACCGGCAAGTTTAAAGGCTTCTTCCAGGTATAGTTCTACAGGCACTACGCGGTTAATCAGGCCCTGCTTTTCAGCTTCCTCGGCGGGCATAAACTTACCGGTCAATACCATTTCCATGGCTTTTGCTTTACCAATGGCTTTGGTCAGGCGTTGCGTGCCGCCCGCACCTGGCATAACCCCGATCTTAATTTCAGGCTGCCCAAACATGGCCGTTTCAGAGGCGATGATCATATCGCAGGTCATGGCCAGTTCGCAGCCGCCACCCAATGCAAACCCCGACACAGCAGCTATAATTGGCTTTTTAGTCTTACGGATCTGGTCCCAGGTAGAGAACTGATCGATGTTGAGCATATCGATAGCCGTTTTGCCAGCCATTTGTTTGATGTCGGCGCCAGCAGCAAAAGCACGTTCGTTACCCGTTAGTACTATAGCTCTTACATTTTCATCTTCATCCAGCTGTTTTAGTGCATCGCGCAGTTCACCCATCAGTTGTAAATTTAGGGCGTTTAATTCTTTGGGGCGGTTAAGTTGGATAAGGGCAACGTGTGGCTGTGCCTGTGGCGTAACAAGTATAAATTCCATAGTTAAAATGTCATAGTTAATGTGCAGGCTAATTTAAAGCTTTTTGTGGCAAGCGCATAAAAAAAGCCTGCTAGGCTGCAGGCTTATAACTTAAATAGCGATCTCTTCAGGTTCAGGATTGGTTATTATACGGTAGTAAAGCTTCTTTATCTGTTTTGGCTCATAATCATTAGCCGGGTAAGCATAATGCTCCAGTGACTTGGCTTTTGCAGGTTGTACCAATTGGGGCACTTCCATTACATAACCCAGGTATAGCAACCCGCAAAGCAAACATAATTTTACAACAAATAACTTATTTACTTTTTCAACTGGTTGCATACAAGCCGTAATATTTAGTAGGTACGAAGATTCTTATATACGTAGTTCCTAATATTTAGAAACTGTAGTTTTATAGGAACTTTTGACACTATATGTGCAAATATAAATAACCTACATAAAATATGTGCTATTTGTTACATAAAATATATACTTTATTTACTAACAAATTGAAATGTTGTGCGTGTTCGCTGCTCCAGAAGTACCTGCTTGCCCTCTATGGTTTTGTTAATGCTGTTGGTATCGTAGTTTTTTATAGTATAAAGTGTTAACCCTGTGTTATAGTGTATAATAAATTCATCCTGTAAGGTTAGTAAAAGCTTTTCCAGGCGTTGTGCATGGCAGTCGGTACATACCGAGAACGAGATGGCGGAATTCTGCATCAGGTTAATTTTAAGGCGCAGCTCTGAAAGGGCATTGAAAATTGTGCCTAGGTTTTTCTCAGAAATAAACGTGAAATCTTTAACGCTGAAGGAGATCAGACACTGATTTTCCTTAATAATATAAGCAGGGGCCAGTTTCTGGTAACGGCAATCGCAGATCTTGGTACCTTCGCCTTCTGGGTTCAGGAACGACTTTACGTACAGCGGAATGGACCTGTTTGCAAGCGGCTTTATAGTCTTAGGGTGAATAACAGAGGCGCCATAATAAGCCATTTCTACTGTCTCCTGGTATGATATCTCAGGGTAGCGAACTGTTTCGGTAAAGTATTTTGGGTCGGCATTCAGTAAACCTTCCACATCTTTCCAGATATACATGGCTTCTGCGTGCAGGCAATAGGCAAATATGGCTCCGCTAAAGTCAGAGCCTTCGCGGCCAAGCGTAGTAGTCTGGCCATTGTTGGTGCCCCCTAAAAACCCCTGTGTAACTATAAGTTGCTGTTCGAGTATAGGAGGCAGGTCGCGCTTTATCAGTCGTTCGGTCCAGTTCCAGTCTATTTTGGCTTCGCGCCAGGTAGTATCGGTCTGTATGTACTTGCGGCTGTCTATCCAGGTATTGGTAAGCTGCTGCAACTGCAGAAAGTGGTGCAGTATAACAGAGGCCATTAGTTCGCCGAAGCTCACGGTCTGGTCGTATAGTTGGTCGTAGCCTGCCTGGCGGTTAAGGGTTTGCAGCGTATCGTTTAATTTAGAAAACAGGTGCTCCAACTCTTCGTATACAGGGTGGCCTGCATCCGGGAACAGTGCCTGTACAATCTCATAGTGGTAAACACGGCTCTGCTGCAAAGTATCGTTATAGTCTCTGTTATGAAAGGCCTGGTCAAAAACCTGCTCCAATGCATTGGTGGTTTTGCCCATAGCCGATACAACTATAAGCAGCTTGCTTTTACCACCATGGTTCAGCACTATTTGCGCAAGGTTCCGGAAAGCGTCGGCATTTTTAACGGATGCACCTCCAAACTTGTATATTTTCATTCCTTCAGGGATTATAACACGTAAAAATAGGTAGCCTTCGTTTATGAATCAAAAAATGATATTTTTGTACTACTATATTTAGATCAAACCATCTGCTCTTATGAATTTCAATCTTGCTATACCTGTAGGTACTACCCTTGACAGGTTTATTATGAGAAAACAGGAAGCTTTTCCGTTTGCAACAGGAGAACTTTCTCAATTACTGCGAGATATTGCGCTGGCAGGTAAAATCGTGAACCGCGAAATCAATCGCGCAGGCCTGCTTGATGTAACCGGAGCTTACGGCCAACAGAACGTGCAGGGAGAGGAGCAACAAAAACTGGACGTGATTGCCAATATCCGTTTCATCAGGGCGCTCCGAAACGGTGGCGAAGTTTGTACGATCATCTCTGAAGAAGAAGACGAGGCAATACAGACAGGTAATACAAAAGGTAAGTACATTGTTGCCATAGATCCTTTAGATGGTTCATCTAATATTGATGTGAACGTATCTATCGGAACGATCTTCTCCATTTACAGAAGAAAGTCAGAGACTGGCTGCGATGGAACGATGGAAGATTGCATGCAGACCGGAACACAGCAGGTAGCGGCGGGCTATATTATCTATGGTTCATCTACGATGCTGGTATATACAACAGGGCACGGCGTAAACGGGTTTACCTACGATCCGTCGCTTGGCGAGTTCTTCCTGTCGCACCCGGATATTAAAACTCCGGCTACCGGCACTGTTTATTCCTGCAACGAAGGCAGCGTGAACAGCTTCCCGGAAAGTATTAAGCAGTACCTGAACTATTGCAAAGAAAGTAACTACTCTGCGCGTTATATCGGTTCGCTTGTTGCCGACTTCCATAGAAACCTGCTAAAGGGTGGCGTGTATATTTACCCGTCAACAGCAAAGGCGCCAAATGGTAAACTGCGCCTGATGTATGAGTGCAATGCTCTGGCCTATATAGTGGAGCAGGCCGGTGGTAAAGCTACAAACGGAACCCAACGCATTATGGAGATAGAGCCAACCGAGCTACACCAGCGTTGCCCGTTAGTAATAGGGTCGCCGGAGATGGTTGATAAAGTAGAAGAGTTTATTAAAAGTGAAGTAGAAGCTGTTTAAACTATAGCTTTTAATTTGAACGATAGATAAAGCGGGTCTGCGCCTTTTGCAGTTCCCGCTTTATTATTAACCGGGCTATGCAGTCCGCCATTTCAGGTTCGGAGGGGAGCAGCATGGCCTGTTTTACCTGGCGTTCGTCCACATCAATCCGGTACAGGATATTAAGCAGGCTGTTCAGGTCGGTTTGTAACAGGTGCAGCACGGCCCGGGCAACTTTCTGCTGTAGTTCGGCCAGGCTCTGTGTTTGTTGCAGATCATCAGCGTTAAACAGTTTTTGCAACTGCTGTGTGGCGCCCGAAAGTATTACTGCTGCGTATTCCATTTCTTAAACTATAGAACAGAAACAAAAAGGCCTTCTTTAGCAGAAGGCCTTTTATGTTATTACTCTTTTTTCTTCTTGGTCTTTTTCTCTTCTGCCGCCTCAGGTTTTGCTTCTGTTGCTTTGGCTTTCGGAGCTTTCTTTTCAGCCTTCTTCTCTGCTGCTTTCTCTTCTTTTTCCGGTGCGGTAAAACCGACGTGCTGTTTTACAATTTTGTACCAGTTAGCCAGTTTCTTCATGTCCGAAAGGTAAACCCGCTCTTCGTCAAAGTCAGGCAGTATTTCTTCCATAAAGGCCTTGTACTCATGGTCCGCTGGTTTTTCGCTTAGTGGCAGGTCATCGCCATACTTTTCGTTGATGCGGTCGAACACTTCAGCCAGAGGCACGGTTGTTTCTTCATCAGTAGTATAGATAGAGATCTCATCCAGTAACGACATACGCTGGCGTGCCTGAGCAACCATACGCTGCGGCTTGTCAGATAAAGACTCAACGATAACACCGGTACGTGTTGGAGCTACCACACGGTACAGGCCGTTCATGCCGGAAATGGCTGCAACTTGTCTTAGATCAATAGGCATAGAGAATAAAAGCTTTTATTATAGTTTAAACTGAATAGGTATACTAACATTAAGGGCATAACCCGGTGCATTAAATTTAAGTAGTCTGGCCAGACGTAACGCTTCTTCACCGGTGCCGGCACCCGGGTTCCGTAGTACCTTAAACCCCGAAGTAGAGCCATCTTCATTGATTGTAAACCCGATAATAGCCTCGCCCATAACACGGTTACGTTTGGCCAGCGCCGGGTATTGCATCTCTTTGCTGATAAACTCATACATGCCTTCTTTGCCACCTTTGTAATGTTCGGCTGCAGGCAGCACATTATCAGGTATCCAGTAAGCAGGTTTTTCTTTTTTCGCGTCTGTAGTTGTAGCTGTCTGGGCCGAGGCCGTTACTGCCATAAAGGCAAATAAAAGAAACAATAATGAGATTTTAGTTTTCATAAGGGAATTTGATTTAAAATTAAACTCAAGCGGGACTATTGCTGAGGCTGCACCTGTGCGTTTACTTCATCTATAAAGTTAAGCAGTTCATCGCGACCCATTCTTTTTTCTGATGAAGTTACAAAAATGCGCGGCAGCTCATCCCATGTTTGCAGCAATGTACGCTTGTAAGCAGCTATAGTTGAGTCCGTCTTTACAGAAGACTGTTTATCAGCTTTCGTAAAAACGATCACAAAAGGCACACCAATCTGCCCCAGGTGGTTAATAAAATCCATGTCGGCCTTCATCGGCTCATGACGCGAGTCGATCAGTACAAAGATGCAGGTCAGGTTTTCGCGCTTCTGAAAGTAGTAATTTATCATCTTGCGCCAGTCGTCGCGGGAGCCCTTGCTTACTTTCGCATATCCATAGCCGGGCAAATCTACCAGGTACCAGGTATCGTTAATAAGAAAGTGGTTAATGAGCTGCGTTTTGCCAGGCGATGATGAAGTTTTAGCAAGGCCTTTCTGTTCTGTAAGCATATTGATAAGCGATGACTTACCCACATTAGAGCGGCCAATAAAGGCATATTCGGGCTTGTCTGGCGCCGGGCATTCCTCCACGCGGGTGTTGCTCATCAAAAATTTTGCTTCTTTTATAACCATGCTGCTGCTTCTGATTTGGTACGGTTCCCGGATATTTGTAATATAGGGGTTTGTAAATGTATAAAATTGTTAACTTAAGCACCTGAAGTCAGAACTTAAGCACTTACAAAGGTACGTTTTATTTGCCAAACATGAAGAATATGCCTCTATACTGGTTACACTTGCCAGGTATAACGCCTAAAAAAATGAAACAGTATAAATTCTGGTCTGCCAAAAGTTTGTGCAGCCTTCTTTTGCTGGTGTCTATAGTTTGCTCAGGCATGCGGCTGCCCGATACAGAAACGGAAGCAGCTGATGCCAGTATGCGTAAGGCCGACAAAGCGTATGCGAAGGCGGATTTTGCCGAGGCCGCCGAATGGTATCAGAAAGTGTTGGAAAAGGACCCTAATAATGTGATGGCCCTGTACCGGCTGGGAATCAGTCATCTGGAACTCCGTGATCCGCGCAAGGCAAAGCTTTGCCTGCAGAAAGTGTATGACATTGACCCAAAGTTCGGAGAGAAAGTAATCGTGAACCTGGCGGAGGCACTGCACCAGAACTATGAGTTTGAGGAAGCAAAAAAATATTACCAGCAGGAGATATACAGCACCGGTCGGGCCGACTGGAACTATGTAGAAGTAATTCGCAAGCGTATTGATGAGTGCAATGCAGGTCAGGCGCTCATGGTACAGCCATCGGTGGCGCAGGTGGTAAACCTGGGTGCAGCTATAAACTCAAAAGAAGTAGAGTATGTGCCTGTGCTTACCGACAATGATTCTACGCTGCTCTTTACCGTACACGATGCGCCTGAAGGGCCGGAACAGATCAAAGTTTCGAGGAGATCAAATGGTGCGTGGCAGCGATCTAAGGAGTACCTGAAATCTGATAATACCAAACACGGGCAGGCTATTGTGACGATATCGCCTAATGGTAACCTGCTGTACACCTACGCATCTGCTGAAGGCCTGCGAAGCTACGACCAGGCAAAAGGTGCGTGGGTAAATCCCAGGCCACTGCCAATACCTTTAAGCCAGTTGGCGAACGAAACATCCGTACACATAACGGAGAGTGGAGAATTTGCATTCTTTGCAAGCGACAGACCCGGAGGCTTCGGCGGGCTTGATCTGTATGTAAGCCAGAAGTTTCCGGATGGTACCTGGAGTGCGGCTATCAACCTTGGAGCAAATATTAATACGGCCCATGACGAGGATGCCGCGTTTGTAGATGCCAAAACAAAAATCTTATACTTCAGCTCCCGCGGGCACAACACCATGGGGGGCTTCGATATTTTTAAATCTGAGATGCGCGACGGCGCCTGGCAGCCTGTTCAGAACCTGGGTTTCCCTATCAACTCACCGCACGATGAACTCTATTTTACCCTGGACCGTAACCGGACGTCTGCTTATTTCTCGTCAGACAGGCCTGGAGGGATGGGGGCACTGGATATTTACCAGATAGTACTGCTTCAGTAATTAAGCACTACTCTATAATGTAGGAACATTTAACTGCCTGCCTTATATAAGCGTATGGCAGTTTTTTCTTATTTATTTATAAAACAAAAACTGAACATATATAGATAATATATTTTTTATATATTTGCCTTTATTCAATTGTTTATTGGGAATGTTATAGTTTGGGTGCGGGGCTGTGAGGCTTTCTGAACGAGAATATCCACATGACAACACGGGCTATACTTAAAAACTGAATTTGCCAACTAAGTACAAAATAATTATATACTAACATATACCAATTTTAATATTGCTCGTATAGACGCTAATAACGGGCAGGAATGCCATTTATGCTTATAAATCTTACACTCAGTCAAACCAAGAAAAAAATATAACAAACCTTTACAACATGAATCAATTAGCCAAATCGTTTTCACGATTTTCTTTGCTGTTAGCCCTGTTGTGTCTGATAGCTTTTACAGCATCTGCACAAAGCAACAGAAAGCTGATTCGAAGTGGAAACAAGCTCTTCGCAAAAGAAAATTACCGTGCTGCCGTTCCTTTTTATGAGCAGGTACTGGCCAACGATCCTAATAATGCGAAAGCGTTGTATTACGCCGGTATCAGCTACATGACCTTTGATAAAGAAAAAGCTGCCGATTACCTGTACCGCGCTCAGAAGATCAAGCCAAACGTAGACCGTGACCTGGAATACTGGTTAGGCCGTGCCGACCACATCAACTATCGTTTTGATAGCGCGATCGAGCACTTTAAGGCTGCTCAGAAAGAGTTACGCCGTCGTGATGAAGAGCGACGAGAAGAGCTGGCTATGCTGATTCAGCATGCAAACAACGCCAAGCGCGAAGTGGCTAATCCAAAGGATATATTCGTGAAGAACCTGGGAGGTGTTGTTAACTCAGCTTACTCGGAGCACAGCCCTGTTATTTCTTCTGATGACAACTACCTGCTTTATACTTCGCGTAGTTCTGAGGCAACAGGCGGTACTCCGGCACGTGATGGCGAATACTACGAAGACATCTTCGAATCCACCAGAATCGGGGAAGATGAATGGTCTCCAACCAAGCGTGTAGCAGGCGCCCTGAACAGCCCAAGCCACGATGCATCTATTCAGTTATTTGACAACGATACCAAGCTGCTGCTTTACCGCGCCGATAACAACGGTGATATTATGGTTGCTGAGCGCCAGGCAGACGGAACATGGGGTGAACCGAAAAGCATTAGCCCGAACATTAATACCAAGCATTACGAGTCTGATGCGTTCATCACAAAAGATGGCCAGACTTTATTCTTCTCAACAAGCGCTTACTCTGAGTATGGCGACCTTGATATTTATGTGTCCAAGCGAAATGCGGATGGCAGCTGGGCAGCTCCGAAGAGCATCGGAAGCACTATAAACACGCCTTTTGATGATGACAGCCCGTACTTTGCCGACAACGGTACATTGTACTTTGCCTCTACAGGACACAACACCATGGGTGGCTATGATATCTTTGCTTCTAAATACGACTCAGTTGCAAGAAGATGGGCAAAACCAGTTAACATGGGGGCACCGGTAAACACACCGGATGATGATACTTATTACAGACTTAGCCCGGATGGCAGCTACGCTTACCTGTCGTCTTACAGAATTGGCGGTTACGGCGAGAAAGACATTTATACTATAAACTATATCCGCAACGTACGTGTGCAGGGCCAGGTATTCTCTAAAGTTGACAGCCTGGCAATACCGGGTGTAGAACTGATCTTTAATGGCCAGTCAGCTGACAAGCGTCCGATCTCTTACCGTGATGTGACACGCCCTGACTCAGGTTACTACCAGGTAGATATTCTGTCTGGCCGTAATTTCCAGATACAGGTATCTAAAGATGGCAAGCAGATTACTACGGAAGAGCTGGAAGTGCCTATGTCGCTGAACGATACAACAACTATAGTTCGTAACTTCTACATCGATTACGTTGACACGACTGCTACCCGTGCGGGCGTACTGGCTGTTAAACCGATTTACTTCGATACAGATGAGTATAACCTGCGTCCGGAGTCTGTGAGTGAACTGGATAGAGTTGTAGCCTACTTGAAAGCAAATCCACTGGTTAACATGAGCATCGAAGGCCATTGCGACTCACGTGCAAGCGACGAGTATAACATGACACTAGGTGAGAACCGTGCGGTTGCAGCTTACGAGTATCTGAAGAGCAAAGGCATTTCTGAAAGACGCCTGGTAACAGTAAGCTACGGCGAACGCAGACCTGCAGTACCAAACACATCTGCTGAAAACATGCAGCTGAACAGAAGAACTGAGTTCAGAGTGCTGGAGAGAGCTGATCAGCCAGCAAAACAATAACTATAGTTTCGGGTTATAAAAGACCTGAACAAACTATAACAGGACAGGCCGGGTATTTGCCCGGCCTGTTTTTTTTAATAAACCGTGTATTATAATTCTAGGTGGCGTATTTTTGCCTGTATACTTTTAATTGCAACTATGGCAGTAGTACCTTATAAAGACCAGAACGGTGACAAGAAATCGCAGGTGGCAACTATGTTTAACAACATTGCCGGCAAATACGATTTCCTGAACCACTTCCTGAGTGCTGGCATCGATATTATCTGGCGTAAGAAAGCAGTAAGCCTGCTGGCCCCGATCAAACCCAAACAAGTACTGGATATTGCTACCGGAACCGCCGATTTCGCGATAGAGACATTGCGCCTGAACCCTGATAAAATTACCGGTGTGGATATATCGGAAGGGATGCTGGCCGTGGGGCGTGAGAAACTGGCTAAAAAAGGGCTGACCAGCAAAATAGAGTTACTTTATGGCGATTCGGAAAATCTGCCTTTCGGGGATAACTCCTTTGATGCAATTACCGTAGCCTTTGGGGTGCGCAACTTCGAGAACCTGGAGAAAGGGCTGGCAGAGATGTACCGTGTATTGAAACCGGGCGGTATGGCTGTGGTGCTGGAGTTTTCGAATCCGCGCAGCTTCCCGATGAAACAATTGTACCATTTTTACTCCCGGAATATACTACCGATGATAGGTAAGTTCGTTTCAAAGGATAATGCTGCATACACGTACCTGCCCGAATCAGTGCAGGCTTTCCCGGACGGGCAGGCATTTCTTAACATCTATGAAAAGGTTGGTTTTAAATCTACAAAATGGCATTCACTCACATTTGGCATAAGCTCCATTTACACCGGACGAAAATAGCATTGTTTACTTTACTGGCATTGCTGTTAAGTGCTCCGGCACTGCAGGCCCAGAAAAAGTTAAACACACTTAACAAACCTGACTATGATCAGAAGTTAATACACTATGGGTTTTACCTGGCGGCGCCACTTACCCGCTATAATATAGACCACTCGCAGGAGTACGCTGATCAACTGGCAGCTGACCCATCCGGCGGCGAGGGCACTACCAATGTAAATGCCAAATTCAGCCCAGGGTTTTACACAGGGCTGGTGCTTAATGTGCGTATTGCCGATAACCTGGATGCGCGTTTTGTGCCTGGGGTGGGGTTTTACAGCCGTAAGATCGAGTTTACGAACATGCCCCAGGAGACCGGTGAAATTCAGACAGTGGATAAAGTGATCAGCTCAACGATGGTAGAGCTGCCTGTGCTGCTGAAGTTTAAAGCCAAGCGCCGTACCAATGCCCGTATGTACCTGGTGGGGGCATTAAGCCCGGCATAGACCTGGGCAGTGGCAAAAGCGACGAAAACCCGGACCAGGGCCTGGCTGTAGAGAAATTTGACCTGGCCCTTGAATATGGATTCGGGGTAGATATGTTTTATCCGTTCTTTAAGTTTGCGCCGGAAATTCGTTTTTCGCATGGGTTAATAAACCAGCACAAGCTTACGCAAAGCCAGTATAGCCACCTGCTTCAAAAGCAGACAAACCATAATATTTCACTCATCCTTTTCTTTGAATAAGACCGATGTTTAAGATAGCACTTGTAACCGGAGCAACTTCCGGAATAGGCCGCGCTACAGCTATTGCGCTGGCAAAACAGGGATACCAGCTGATAGTTACAGGCCGCCGCAAAGAACGCCTCGAAGAACTGCAGCAGGAGCTGGAAGGCGTAACGACTGTGTTGCCTTTGCTGTTTGATGTGCGGAACAAAGAAGCAGTGCAGTTTGCTATTGCATCGTTGCCGGAAGAATGGCAGCAGATTGATGTGCTGGTTAATAATGCCGGCAACGCCCACGGTCTGTCTCCGATACAGGAAGGTTCGCTGGAGGACTGGGACGCCATGCTGGACATTAACGTGAAAGGCCTGCTGTATGTGAGCCATGCGGTAATTCCGTTTATGCAGAAGCAGGGCCGCGGACATATAATCAATATAGGGTCTATTGCCGGTAAAGAGGTGTATGCCAATGGTAACGTTTACTGTGCCTCTAAATTTGCCGTGGATGCGCTTTCAAAAGCGATGCGCATCGATCTTATAACTACAGGTATCAAAGTATCTGAAGTGAACCCGGGCCTGGTAGAGACTGAGTTTTCGGAAGTGAGATTTAAGGGCGATAAGGAGCGTGCCGCAGGTGTTTACCAGGGATATCAGCCACTTAAGGCAGAAGACATCGCTGACCTGATCGCTTTTATAGTTAGCCGTCCGGTCCACGTAAACCTGGCTGAGGTAATGATACTTCCGGCTGCCCAGGCATCTGCTACAGTTGTAAATAAAAATTTATAGTTCAGTCCTGATCCAGACTAAAATAGCTTAGAAGCGTATAAAATAAGATGTTCAGGCATTAAGCCGACTTAAATTTTTACGTACTTTAATAATACAAGCTATGAAAGACCAGGAAAGAAATCAGGGACAGGAAGGTAATCAGAAATCTGATAAGAATCAGCAAACAAACAAAACCCAACAGGGAGGAAGCCAGCAGCCGCAGGGCAGTCAGCAACAAGGCGGACAGCAGCAAGGCAGCCAGGGCCAGAACAGAGGCCAGCAGCAGGGCTCTCAGAACCAGCCACAGGGTAGCCAGCAATCAGGAGGCATGCAGGGTCAGAGCAGCGGCCAGCAACCTCAGGGTAGCCAGCGTTCTAGTATGAGCGGCCAGCAAGGCGGCCAGGGTTCAGGCATGAGCGGTCAGCAGCAAGGTGGCCAAAGCTCAGGTATGAGTGGTCAGCAGCGAAGCGGCCAAGGCCAGAATCAGAACGATCCGAATCAGGCTAACCGCCAGGGCGCTACCAGCACCGGCATGAAAGGCAGTGATGCTACATCGAGCCAGCAGCAGGGCCAGGGCGCACAAAATGCGAAGGACCATAACAACCGTAGCGGCAGCGATAGTGGCCAGGATACAAACAAGAAAGATCGTTAAACTAACATAGCTCAAACAATAAAATAAGCGGGCAGCATCTGAAAAGGTGCTGCCCGCTTTGTATTTATAAACAGTAGGCTGACTGATTATATACGAATTATGGTGTAAGGCTGCTTTTATGTTGAGACGCAATATTTTTCGTCTGCAAAGGTTGCTCAGATAGTAATGGCTGCAACATTAGTAAAGAGCTTTTCAACCTGTAACGCTAATAAAATCGGCCTGTAGCAGGAGACGCAAAATATTGCGTCTCCTGCAAAACTTAAACCTATTTATACCGCCAGTTTGAGCGCAGCGGTAACTGGTAGTAGAGCATAGTAAGCAGATTTGTAACCGACGTATTCCAGAACTATAGTTTAGCCAGTTACAAACTGGCTCCATGTACAGTTGCAGATTGCGCTAACGCTAAACTTGCGCCATGTGCTGCACTGTGTGCCGATAATCCGGAGCCTGAAACATCTCTTTTCTGAAGAAGGTATGAAACCGCCCTGCTATAGTTTACCGGGCTTAATCGAGGTAGAAATGAAGCAGGAAGCCTGCACCTGCAAAATCCTTGGCGCGCATGTTATCGTTATGCTTTACGTGAGCCCTGTCCCCGGATTTATAGTTGTTGCCATATGTGCTGTCGGTTATGAAGATGCGGCTGCTTTTCTTTTTGCTTTCAGTTGTATAGGTATCTTCGCCTTCGCCACCCCAGATGCTGATGCTGATTTCCGGGTTCGCATCTCCCTCCAGCACAAACTGATCTTTGCCACCCAGACCGTAAAGAATAATGTTTTTTGTTTGCTTCGCGTTAAATGTCCTGTCATATAACAGCTGCTTTACTTCTTCATCCTTACTGGTTTTATACACCTGCACCTGTACTTCGTTTTTAGAAAGAACCTTAACAATAAAGCGTTCGTGTTTATCGCTGCCAACTATAAGGGCATCTTCAGCAAGTATATTAAAGTAATCCTGTGCTATCTCTTTTACATTATCCCTTCTGACTTTTAGTTTTTTTATGATGGGTTCGGCCGTTAAACTATAGATCGTATCCGGCATTTTTCTGAACGAGCTTTCGATTACCTGGTCAGTTAGGGCTGTTTTTACGCTGTCGGCAATTTCAAGCCAGTCCTCCTGACTTAGTTCTGATAAGATGAGGGCATCTAAATGACGGGCATTGTAGTTGAGTTTCTTAAGGTTGCCTACCCGCTTGCGGTATGTTCTGAAATGGGGCTTAAACTTTAGCCACCTTGTTATGTAGGGGATAGGCGCATCGTGCAGTTTATAGAACACATTGTCGCGGTCGCGGGGGACAGGACGATACGTATAGGCTTTTTCTTTTGGTTCCAGTTCGGCCCAGCGCCAGTTGTCTTCGTGGCGGCTCCAGTCACCTATCAGCATATCAAACAAGCGGGCGCGAAGGTAATTGCGGGCATCTATCCTGGTGTCGTTATCCGAGAGCCGTTCGGTTAACATAGATCGGGTGCTTTTTACCTTTTCTGCATTGCCCATCAGGGGGTTATCTTTCTGATTGCCATCCGGCCTCCGCTCCATCAAAACTATAGTTCCACCCACCTTATCCAGGTATTCGCCTAATTTGGGGTCGTGGGGTATGTAAACCAGTTCCGGGTCTGTGTGGTAGATGCCGACAGCTGTTGCCATGCCCGGTAAAGCAAGCGCCGCGAAAGGGTGTGTGGCGCTGGTGGCATCGCGTGCAATGTTGGCAATGTAGCTTTGCCGCCACCTCGGCGACAACGCTCCGGCAGGCTCCTTGTCTATAGAACGTAATACATATTCGGTACTGTCTTTGGTTTGCATGCGCAGGCTTATAGTTTGCCGGCTGCCACCCATTTTAAGCGGTTGCAAGCCTCCGTGGGCGGTGCTTATGTCCAGTACCCTGATGGTAACGGGGGTGTACCAGGCATTGCGGTAATGCCTGCCATATAAAAAGGTGTGCAGGGTGCCGCGCTTATAGTGTGCTCCGGCAGGTAAGGTTATAGTGCTGTCGGTGTAGCTGGTTACCAGTGCTGCGTTTGCAGGTGCCTGCGTAACCTGCCTAACCGAATGCGGATAGCGTTGACAACTGCCCGCCACCAGCATAAAAAGTAGCAGGGGTAGTATACGATGTACCTTAAAGGTTTTAATTATGGTAACAGTAGTTTTATAAGCCATTGTTATATGATAGCTTTCAGAAGACGCAACAGAATGCGCCCTTACAATTCTTTAATTCTTTAACTTCCAAACTTTTTAACTCCTAAAATCCTTCACGGTCAAATGCATGGACTCTAATGTCGCGGGTGGTTTTATCTTTTGTTTCGGGACCGGCTTCTATTTCTGTTCCACGGCTGGTGTCATATACCCAGGTCTTTTTGCCACCACGTTTTACTTTTGATTTGTCTTTTATTTCATCCTCGCCGCGGCCGCCAACTATAATCACCTTTATCCCTTTCTCTGCTTCTCCTTCTATCTCAAATTCATCGTCCCCGGCAAGGCCATATAGTTTGATCTCTTTGGTTTCGTTGCGTAAAAAAGTGCGTCTGAAAGTAATTACGTCATCTGATTTGCGGGTGATGGTAACTAGCGTTTCATCGTTGTTTAGGCGTTTTACTTTAAATTCATCTTCTGAGTCGGTGCCAACCACAAGCGGCTCTTTGGCGAGTATCTCATAAAACTCAGCGGCTGCTTCGCGCAATTTATCGCGGCGGTTACGGAGCTTTCGGGCGGTATTCTCGCCTTCCAGTTTATAAACAGCAGCCGGAAACTGTTTTACAGCATTTTCTATAACCTCATCTGTAAGTACCTTTTGCAGGGCAACAGCCACCGAATCGAATTGCTGACGCGTTACCTGTGCCAGGGCGCGCTTATCCAGGAACTCGGAGTTCATGGTCAGGGCATATACATCGTTAAACTCATCATCAAAAGACTCAAACTTACGGATCGCCCAGTTGCGGCTGAATATCCAGGGAATGATGCCGTCCTGGAAACGGTAGAAAACGTTGTCGCGGTCTTTGGGGATTGGTCTGTAAGTTGTATTGCTCCCTTTTTTATACTCGGCCCAGTCCCATTGCCCTTCGTGGCGGTCCCAGTCGTTCAGGAGCAGGTCGAGCAGGCGGGCTTTGGCAAAGGCTTGCTGGTCTATAAAATGGTTGTCTTCTTCAAAACGCCTGTTCAGCACATCTTCTGAGCCAACCAGGTCCACGGCATCTCCGAGAGCCGGTGTAAGGGCGTCTTTTCCGTCGTATTTCTCCTCCAGCATAAATACATTATCACTGAAGCGTTCGTTATGTTCGCCAAAAGTGTCGTCGTCGGGGCGCACGTAATAATAGGTAGGCGTTGCGTGCGGTATACCGGCGGCCCTGGCCAGCGGAGCTACAACCAACGCACCATACGGATTTATGGCTGAGGTCTGGTCGCGGAGAATATTGGCCACAAAAGTTTTGCGCCATAGTCCCGGCACTACGCCTACAGGGTCTTTATCGAGGGAGCGGAGCGCGTACGAAAAGCCTGAGCTGTCGGTAAGCGTCATGCTGGTTGTCTGAAAACCGCCTCCCAGTTTTTCAATTGTAAGACCTCCCTTAATTTTCGTCTTATCAAAAAGGGGCAGGGTTACCGGAGTTGTCCAGACAGGGCGGTAATGCGTTCCCCAGAACAGCCTGTGCAGGGCACCCCGTTTGTAATGTTTGCCAGCCTGCACCGTAACACTATCAAAAGCGTCCGGATTTTGGTGTAGTTGCTTGTAAACGACAGGGTCGGTAACGGGTGTTTCAGCGTAAAAATTCTTCCGGGCGCAGCCGCATATAAATATGAGTGCAAGCAGTGCCTGCAGGTATATCGGTTTCATAGGTAGTCAAGAATATAATCTTGACACTATCTAACGTAAATCAGATATAATGTTTTCAGGCGAAGCCAAACTATAGTTTAGCCAAAGGTGGTTTATAGTTAGGGAAGAGGCAGCTATAGTTGGTAGTTCTGAAGTGTTTAAGATTTATGGAATTGGTTAGAAACCAGAGAATTTGAATTTTAACCAGCAAAGAATCGGGCGAAAGTTTTAGTTGTTGGTGATACCACTAACAACGGCTCAAATTCCCGGGTATCCCATAAACACAACGCCTGCAACTATAGCATTGCAGGCCTTGTGTATGTACTGCCTAAGAACCTGTTTAGAGTTTTCAGAAAATCGATGCAAGATGCCCTAGCTGCGTGTTTTCACCAGCAAGTACTTTTGGGTAAAAGTATAGTTGTTGGTGAAAACACCAACAACGGCAGGTTGTAATACTATAGGAGGAAACCCTAAACAGCTTCTAACTATAGTTTACCGCTTTACAAACTCTACGCGGCGGTTGTTGGCTTTGGCCTCGGGGGTGCTGTTCTTATCAATCGGTTTGGTTTCTCCCATGCCTTTGGCTTCCAGGCGGTCCGCTTTAATGCCCTGCGCTACCAGGTGGGTTTTAACTGCTTCGGCACGTTGCTGGCTCAGTTTCTGGTTTGCGCTTTCGTCGCCGTCGCTGTCGGTGTGGCCCTCAACGGTAAATTTCAGGGTTGGCTGTTCTTCCATCAGTTTGGCTATGTCGGCCAGTGTGCCCGCAGATTCGGGACGTATGGTTGCCTGGTTTACATCGAATTTAATGCCGTAGGTTACTATTTTGCCATCGGCCATTACCTGGTCGTATAGTTTTTTGCCGCCTTCGGCTACCAGCACATTCTTCACCATCGAGTTGGCATCTATGCGTTTGTCTATTTCTATGCGCAGGCCCGTTGGTTTGCCCTGCACATTTGGTATGTTTATGAGGCGCTGGTTATCGAGGTACACTTTCATGCTGCGCTTGTTAAACGAGATGGCCACGTGCCGCCACTGGTTTGTAATTTTTTGTGCAGCCAGCTCTTCCGACTCAGAACCGAACTCTTTAAAGCGGGCGCTGTTCGCTCTTATAGCAACCGGATCCCAGAAGTGGCCGTTAATTTCTTCTTTATAGCTTTTAGAATCGTTTACGAGGTAGATATTATACTCCACGTTAGGGTTGTCAGAGTCGAAGAAAATATCCATTTCAATGGTAAAGGTTTCAGGCAGCCATTGTTCTTTGGTCATCAGTGGTTTTATGCTGGTGCCGTAACTTACCAGGTTTATTACACGCTCGTTGCCAAGCATGGCTACTTCGGCGTTGCCGTCATTTAAATCCCAGCGCGACGGAAATTCGCCTACTTCTTCGCCGGCCAGGTTATCAGAGAAAACAACTTTGTTGCCGGGCACAAAATCATATTTCGACCAGGCTTTCATTTTGCCGGGTTCGGTTTCGGAGGCTGTGCTATTGCCATCGCTGGCCGCTTCGTTTTTGGCTGCTTTGTTGCCGGCTATTTTCTTTTTACCGTCTACAACATCATCAACCCCTTTGTCAATCTTCTGATCAATTTTCTGGTTTACTTTATTTTTGATCTTGTTACCGATATCGAACTGGGCGTGCGCAGGCAACGAAAACAGGGCCAGCATACTGATGCCGGCAAGCGAAAGAAATAACTTTTTCATAGTTGGATATAAGGATAGGTTATAGAAAACACAAATGTAGTATTTGTAACTATACCAGTAAATAATTGTGTTGTTATAATTTGTGAGGTTGACGTTTGCCCCAGTAAATGCCATGAAAAACGGGGTGAAGGGCAGGGGAAGTTTCATTCTCCTCTTCTGTTATCCTGAAAGGATTTTTTGAGTTGATAGTAAAGGCTTGACCTGCGGGGCAAGGCCCTCTTTTTCCACCACGTTTTTTTAACAGAATGACAAGAATTTTTTTATTCATTACCAGAATGAAATGACCCTGGGTTGAGGGGCGGTGGCCGGTCAGGTAGCAGATGCAGCCGATTTGCTCGCTGTGTATCTGAACTATAGAACACCGGCTGGCGCTAGGGGACGTTTTAGGCTGTTGCAATGCCTTTGCCGGACTCTGACAGGTAAGTGTTATAGGTTGGTGGACTTTGCTTTAATTTATAGCTGGTATACGTGGCGGGCCGCTACCAGACAGCGCACTTCCCGAAGGCGTTCGGGACGAGAGCAAGGCCTATGTAGAGACGCAATATTTTGCATCTCCGAAGGCAGATCTAACAGTAATGGCCCCCTTAAAAGCAGGAAACCATAAAATGCATTTTATTTCCAACCCGTAAATGTGGAGACACAAGGTATTGCGTCTCCGAAGGCTGTTCAAGTAGTAATCGCATCAACTATAAAACGTTACCCGCTACTCAAACTTATAGCACTTATGATACAGGCATGTCGCTGGAGATACAAGATATTGCGTCTCTACATGGTACAAGAGCTATCTCCAAATGAATTACCGGTGGCGTACAGCTAGGTGTGTGGCAGCAACAGTTTAAAGCGGCCAGTGTCCGCTGGTAGCTCACACTCGCGGGACGCGAGCGGGGGCAGATGCAGGAGATGGCAGAAATGTGCAGGGGGCTATAGTTTAAACAGCTTTTAAGGTAAAACAATAATCCCCGGCCAGAATAAACCGGCCGGGGATTTTATAGTTTATAGTTGAGGCAGCTTAAGCTACTTCTTCTTTCTTGCCCATGCGGTTACGCTCGTTCTCGTCTAAATAGATCTTGCGCATGCGCAGGCTCTTAGGCGTTACTTCCAGGTACTCATCCTTCTGGATGTATTCCATGGCTTCTTCCAGCGAGAAGTTTTTAGCAGGAGCGATCTTGGCGTTATCATCAGAACCGGAAGCACGCATGTTGGTCAGCTTCTTACCTTTCTGGATGTTCACCGTGATATCGTTCTGGCGGTTGTGCTCCCCGATTACCTGGCCCATGTATACATCTACACCCGGATCAACGAAGAATACACCTCTGTCCTGCAATTTATCAATTGAGTAAGCCGTACCAGGACCCGTCTCCATAGAGATGATAGAACCATTGTTACGGCCCGGTATAGTGCCTTTGTGCGGCTCGTATGCCAGGAAACGGTGGTTCATGATCGCCTCACCGGCTGTAGCAGTCAGTACGTTGTTACGCAGACCGATCAGACCACGCGAAGGAATCGTGAACTCCAGGTGCTGCAGGTCTCCCTTAGGCTCCATCACGTTCAGTTCACCTTTACGCATCGATACCAGCTCGATCACTTTACCGGCTGTTTCTTCCGGCACGTCAACTACCAATTGCTCGATAGGCTCGCAACGAACACCGTCAATTTCTTTATAGATTACCTGTGGCTGACCTACCTGAAGCTCATAGCCTTCGCGGCGCATGGTTTCGATAAGTACAGACAAGTGCAGAATACCACGACCAAATACCAGGAATGAATCTTCACGGTCAGTTTCCTTTACGCGTAGTGCCAAGTTCTTTTCAGTTTCTTTGAACAAACGCTCACGAAGGTGACGTGATGTTACGAATTTACCCTCTTTACCGAAGAAAGGAGAGTTGTTGATCGTGAACAACATGTTCATTGTTGGCTCGTCGATAGAGATACGTGCCAGTGCTTCCGGGTTCTCTGCATCAGCGATTGTATCGCCAATATCAAAGCCTTCGATACCTGTAACAGCGCAGATTTCGCCTGCCGATACTTCTTGAACTGATTTTCTGCCCAGGCCTTCAAATACCTGAAGTTCTTTGATACGACCTTTTTTGATAGAACCGTCTGCTTTCATCAGGTTGATCGGCATACCTTCAGTAAGTGTACCACGGTGCACACGACCGATAGCGATACGACCCACGAAAGAAGAATAATCAAGCGACGTGATCTGCATCTGCGGTGTACCTTCACGGAACGGTGCAGCAGGTATCACATCAATGATAGCATCCAGCAAAGGAGTGATGTTGTCAGTAGGCTGAGTCCAGTCTGTGCTCATCCAGCCCTGCTTAGAAGAACCGTACAGCGTTGTAAAGTCAAGCTGGTCCTCTGAAGCATCGAGGTTAAACATCAGGTCGAATACCTGCTCGTGCACTTCATCAGGACGGCAGTTTTCTTTGTCTACTTTATTTACTACTACAATCGGCTTCAGGCCAAGCTGGATAGCTTTACCTAATACGAAACGTGTCTGTGGCATGGCGCCTTCAAAAGCATCTACTAAAAGTAGTACACCATCGGCCATTTTAAGTACGCGCTCTACCTCACCTCCAAAGTCGGCGTGACCAGGTGTGTCTATAACGTTGATTTTAACACCTTTATAGCGAACCGACACGTTCTTAGAAACGATCGTGATACCACGCTCGCGCTCCAGATCGTTGTTGTCCAGTAAAAGGTCATCAAAGTGCTGGTGCTCTGCAAAAAGCTTTGAAGCGTGAATGATCTTGTCCACGAGCGTTGTCTTGCCGTGGTCTACGTGTGCGATGATCGCGATATTACGAATGTTCTGCATTGAATTGATTTTTCGAGGTGCAAAATTACTAAAAAGCCTTGATAATTTAGTAGCCCGCTCGAAATAAAGAGGTTATGTTTTTATTATTTTCTTCAGAATCAGGTATTGACACTGATTAATGGGCAAACATATGGTACCTGAAGTTTGTTCATTTATTGCACAATTATTGCACCAGACAAAGTAAAACACGCTATTAACCGTATAGTACCTATGAGCACACTTCATTTTATAACTATAGTTGCCATGCTGAATTTATTTGGCTGCAACCAGGCAGAGCAGCCCGAAACTGCCGCTTTTACTACTGCCACAACCGGCGAGGCCCCTTTATCTGAGGCCCAAACCGGAAAACTGAACCGGCAAACCCAGCGCGACACGGTGCAGAAGACCGAAGCCGAATGGAAAAAGATACTTACCCCGGAGCAATTTTATGTGCTGCGCCAGAAAGGAACAGAACCCGCTTTTAAAAATAAGTACAATGCCAACAATGCCAAGGGGATTTACTATTGCGCCGGTTGCCATAACCCGGTTTTCAGTTCCGAAACCAAATTTGAGTCCGGTACCGGCTGGCCCAGCTTCTGGAAACCAATTGCCAACTATAGAATAAGAGAGGTAACAGACAGAACAGACGGCATGGTGCGCACCGAAGTGCTTTGCGCGCGTTGTGGCGGCCACCTGGGCCATGTGTTTGATGACGGCCCGAAACCAACCGGCCTGCGCTACTGCCTAAATTCCGCAGCGTTGGATTTTGTAGCGAAGAAGTAACGGCTGGTTATCTGAAACTGGATTAATGGGGTTTAATGGGATTAGCAATAATGGAGAGGAGCAGTATGTTGTGTTTTCTCTGGTGATCTTAGTCTGCAATTTTCCTTTTGTCTTGCCGAGCGATAGCCGAAGGATTTTATATGTCCTATAATTTCTATTTTGTCATTTCGAACACCGTGAGAAATCTGGGTTCTATAGTTGACTGCTCTACTACCCGAACCAAGCCTTCCTTTCCTAGTCACTTCTAATCCTGGGAGCTCTACTAGCCTATTGTTCTATAGTTAGCTTTGGTGCCCTCACGGCCGGGAGGCCCCGTCTTCGGGCATCGCGCTGCGCGAATCTCTTTTGCTCGTTCCTCGCAATGCCTGACGGCACCAGATATTCACAAGGCGCTCAACCCAAAGACTGCGATCTTTCGATAGCTATCGTTCATGTGGCTTGAAAGCTATAGTTACATCGCCTTATCGTGGTTGTAATTCCGTAGGGACAGGTCGAGACCTGTCCTGTGCATGGTCTGTAACTATAGCACGATAACTCAAACTATAACTATAGCCAAATTCCCCTCCCTGGAGGGGCAGGGGTGGGTTAAAACGCCAACAATAAAACGATAACTACAACTATAGCGACACCTAAAAGCTCCTTCCCCTGTTTTGGGGGTAGGGGCCCTCTTTTAAAGGGGAAGGCTGGGAAGGGGTAAAACTGAAACTATACAACTATAACCCAAACTATAGCAAAAGCCAAAACCTCCCAGCCTTAAACTACCGGGAAGCAAGTTCGAGCATAGCACTAAAGGTTAGGGGGTGGGTTAGAACACCAACTATGGAACTACAAATCACCCTCATCCAGGTAAAAGCAGGTAATAGGTAAAATCCAGAATTAGACAGACATACTTCCAGACCTTTCAATCACCTCAACCACCTTCTAAAATAACAATCAGCCGGAAACAATCAACAATAAAGACTAGCTGCCGTACCTTTTATCCTGAACTATAAACTATAAAACTATGACAGAGCTACATTCAGAAGCAGAGAATATAGAGAACCTTTCTCAGATCATAATGGATGCCTTTAATGCACAGAATATTGTAGAAGGCGAAGTGTTGCGCTACCAGGACCTTTACCCGATACTGCAGGAAAAATATCCGAAATATAAAGACGTGCAGAAAGAGGCAGAGCAGCATTTGGCAAAACTCGCTTACGTAAACCCCGCACCAGACGGACTGATGCTGACCCAGATCGGCTACAGAGCGCTAACAGAACGGTAAGCCAACTATAAACCTGTTATAATCCTGTTGAATTGTGCTTTGCTGCCGTATACTTTACTATAAGTGCGTGATCTATAGTTACGTACCTGGTTAAAGTAGCAAACTATGAAAAAGTATATAACAGCTATAGTTGGGTTAAGTGTGCTGGGACTGGTGTCCTGCACGTCGCTATCGGAAGGGGAGGAAGGCGCTGCAGGAGTTGAGCAGAACCAGCGTGTGCGTTACAGGGGAGATGCCGGTGCAAGCCTGCGCGATAAGATGGATGAACAGTCGAGCGATATAAACCGGAAGAAGAACATAGAAGAATCGGGCAGGAATGACCCGGCCATGAAACCGCCTGAAATAAGACCTGAACAATTGCCAAACGCTCCGGTTGATACCACCAAACATACGCTAAGGCCGGTAAACCGCAGAAAAGGCGGCAACTAACCAATAAACGAGCAGGCGCAGCATTCGTAAAATGCTGCGCCTGCTCGTTTATTGGTTACAAGTAAGTTATTTGCTTACATCTTCCGGTTCCTGGTCTGCGTCGCCTAAATGCAGTTCATCCGGTTCCAGGTCCACATATACTTCGTGGTCAGAAGGGGTGGTTTCAGACTCGCGGTCATCCTCTTTTGGGGCCGGGTTTTTACTGATGTTTTTCTTCTCGCTTTTTATTCCAAGGCTGTCTTTATCGCCTTTTTTGGTATGGGCATTATCTTTCTGCTTCATGTTAAAGTATACAGTAGGTGATGTTCCGTTTACGGAAGATGGTGTTGTAGGTAACTATACTTTCCTGTTTTTATAGTTTGATGAAAGTATAGCAAGGTGCAATCTGTCTGCTATTCGTATATTTGCTTTTTTAAGAAGAAAGATGACAACAACTACTCCTAAACGCTATACTGTAACGGCAGCTTTGCCTTATGCCAACGGCCCTGTTCATATTGGTCATTTGGCTGGGGTTTATTTGCCGGCTGATATTTACGTGCGCTACCTGCGCCTGCAAAACCGCGATGTTAAATTTATCTGTGGTTCTGATGAGCACGGTGTTCCGATTACGATTCGCGCTAAAAAAGAAGGCATTACGCCGCAGCAGGCTGTAGATAAGTACCATGAGCTGATTAAACAATCATTCGCAGATTTCAATATCTCGTTTGATATCTACGATCGTACTTCCTCAAAAATACACCACGAAACAGCTTCCGATTTCTTCCTGAAACTATACAACGACGGCAAGTTTATAGAGCAGACCACCCAGCAGTACTACGACGAGAAAGCCCAGCAATTTTTAGCAGACCGTTATATAGTTGGTACCTGCCCTAAGTGCGGAAACGAAAACGCCTACGGCGACCAGTGCGAAAGCTGCGGAACTTCCCTGAACGCTACAGACCTGATCAACCCAAAGAGTACATTGAGCGGCGCCGTGCCGGTAATGCGCGAAACAAAACATTGGTACCTGCCCCTAAACGAGTATGAGACGTGGCTGCGCGAGTGGATTGTGGAAGGCCACAAAGGCGACTGGAAACCAAACGTGTACGGGCAGTGCAAATCGTGGATTGACCAGGGACTACAGCCCCGCGCTGTAACCCGTGACCTGGACTGGGGCGTGCCGGTTCCGGTAGCCGGTGCCGAGGGTAAAGTGCTTTACGTTTGGTTCGATGCACCGATCGGGTATATCTCTGCCACCAAAGCCTTAACGCCGGATTGGGAGAAATACTGGAAAGACAAAGAAACTAAACTGGTGCATTTCATCGGTAAAGATAACATCGTTTTCCACTGCATCATCTTCCCAAGCATGCTGAAAGCGCATGGTGACTATATTCTGCCAGACAACGTTCCTGCCAACGAGTTCCTGAACCTGGAAGGCGATAAGATATCAACGTCGCGTAACTGGGCGGTGTGGCTGCACGAGTACCTGGAAGATTTTAAAGGCAAAGGTGATGTGCTGCGTTACACCCTTTGCGCCAACGCCCCTGAAACCAAAGACAACGACTTTACCTGGAAAGATTACCAGGCCCGCAACAACAACGAATTACTGGCCATTCTGGGCAACTTCATTAACCGCGCAGTAGTGCTTACCCAAAAGTATTACAACGGTGCTGTGCCTACCCGTAACGAGCTTACAGACTATGATACAGTAGTGCTGGAGGATCTGAAAGGGATGCCGATGGTAATTGCTGCACATTTAGAACGTTACAAGTTCCGGGATGCACTGGGCGAGTTGATGAACCTGGCCCGTTTAGGCAACAAATACCTGGCTGATACAGAGCCGTGGAAACTTATAAAAACAGATGAAGAGCGTGTAAAAACCATCATGAACATCGCGCTGCAGATATCTGCAAGCCTGGCCATTCTGATGGAACCGTTCCTACCGGATTCTGCTGCTAAACTACGCAGCATGCTGAACATGGAAGCAGGTATGTGGGCTGATGCCGGTGCTGCTGATTTGTTGAAAGATGGTCACGTTATCGGTACTCCTGCACTGCTGTTTGAAAAAGTTGAAGATGCAGCGGTAGAAGCGCAGGTGCAGAAGTTACTGGATACTAAAAAAGCCAATGAAATAGCCAATTCAGTAACGGAGCCAGCTAAAGAGAACATCTCGTTCGAAGACTTCTCTAAAATGGATATCCGCATTGGAACTATACTGGCCGCTGAAAAAGTAGCCAAGACTAAAAAGCTGCTGAAGCTTACGATAGATACAGGCATAGACCAGCGTACCGTTGTGAGTGGTATAGCCGAGTTCTTTAACCCGGACGAAATTGTTGGCCAGCAGGTAAGTATTTTAGTAAACCTGGCACCACGCGACATTAAGGGCATCACCAGCCAGGGCATGATCCTGATGGCAGAGAATGCAGATGGATCGCTGGCATTTGTGCAGCCAAGTGTTGCTGTAAAGAATGGTGGTACGGTGTCATAAACTATAGTTTTATTTACACAAAAAAGCCCCGCAACTATAGTTAGCTGCGGGGCTTTTTTGTGTAAAGACGCAATACCTTGCGTCTCCTGCTACAGGCTATAACAAAAAGCTTTATAGTTTAATTTGCTGTGGGGCTATTTTGTTCTTATGGTAGATGCCATTACTGCTTGAACAGCCTTTGGAGACGCAAGGTATTGCGTCTCTACATTTACGGGCAGGAAAAATCTATTTAATGGCTTCTTGCCTTAGAGGGGGAGCCATTATTGTTTTATCTGCTTTTGAAGACGCAAAATATTGCGTCTCTGCATTGGTGGAAACTTCTCCACATAACTTCGTAAAAACTGCTATGGATAAGTATAAAAGTGCCTACCGTATTCCTTCTGCCCGTTTGGTAAATTGGGATTATGGTTCGCATGGACTTTATTTCATAACTATCTGCACAAAAGAGAAGGAACATTACTTTGGAGAGATTTATTCTCCTCCCGAAACCCAACTACAGCCAGGAACGCCATCTGAGACGCAAAGTATTGCGTCTCTACGGAAAACAGTGATTGGAGAAATTGCATTTAAATACTGGAAACAGATTCCTGACTATCACCCGTTTGTGGAGCTTGACGAATTTATAGTTATGCCTAACCATGTGCATGCAATTATTTTCATCAACAAACCTGAATTTGAGCAATGGCAGGAAAATAAGTTTGGACCTCAATCTGGCAACTTAGCTTCTATTATCAGAGGTTATAAAGCTGCTGTAAAAAAGTATGCCACTATAAACCAAGTAGATTTTTCCTGGCAAAACCGCTATTTCGACAGGGTCATTCGTTCAGAAAAAGAACTCCAAAACATAAGGAACTATATTTATAACAATCCTTCAAACTGGGAAGGCGAGAAGAATAATCCTGAAAATCTATTTATGTAGAGACGCAATACCTTGCGTCTCCAAAAGCTGTTCTAATAGTAATGGCATCTACTATAAAAACAAAATACCTTACCCGCTACCCAAACTGTAAAGCTTTTTGTTATGGCTTGTCGCAGGACACGCAAGGTATTGCGTCTCTACACAAAAAAGCCCCGCAGCACTACCCCGCAACTATAGCTAGTTTTGCAAACCGTTGTTTTTCCATCTGGTGGATAACTAAGTACAAACCTACTGCAGCAACTACAGCCAGTCCGCCGCAAGCCCACCAAAGCATGTCAAAACCATGTGCTGCAATTATAGTAGTGCCAAGGTAGGGAGCCAGAACATGCGCAGCTGCATACGAAATGGTATAAAGTCCCATGTAAGCACCCCGGTTATCAATGTTAGAGCGGTCAACAGTTATAGTTGACATGAAGGGCATCGCCAGAATCTCGGAAATACTCAGCAGTAACATCGACACAAAAAGCACACTTACCTGCGGGAACAGGTTAAGCAGCACAAACGAGAAACCAAGCATTAAGAGTCCGCTCGCGACCAATAATGATTTCTTTGCCTGCTCGCCCAGCAAATACACTACAATCATCTCCAGTAAAAACACGATCATCCCGTTCAGGGCCATCAGCAAACCAATGCGGGCTTCAGACAAAGCATGCACCTGTTTATAGTATAGGGGCAGGGTGGCAAACAGCTGGAAGAAGATCATGGCAAATAAACTGCACAGGATCACAAAAAGAATAAACCACTTGTCGCGGTAAGGCGACTGAACAACCGGAGCAGCAGAAGTGGACTCTGCTTTTTTGACAGGCCGGTGCCCTTGCTGTGCCCTGAAGTATACAAAAAAGAAGATGCCGGCAGCAACACAGGTAACGCCATCAGCAATAAAAAGCCATTTATAAGAGAGGGCAGCCACCAGGCCGCCTACAGCCGGACCAATGGAAAAGCCCAGGTTTATAGCCATCCTGTTCAGAGAAAAGGCACGGGTAATATTTTCGGGCCTGGCGTAAAAGGCAATGGATGCGGCATTTGCAGGACGAAGCATATCGTTTACCAGGCTCAGAATAAAAACACCGGCTGCCATATACTCGAACTGCCTTAAGTTAAGCAGTAAAAAGTACAGGCTGCCACCTAACACAAGGCTCACATACTGGACTTTAAAATGGCCTATCTTATCGGTTAGCCAGCCGCCCAGAAAAGCGCCGCACATAGCACCCAACCCGTAGATACTCAGAATGGCACCGGTCTCCTTTAAACTATAGTTAAGTTCGGTAGTAAGGTACACACCCAGGAAAGGTATCACCATGGCACCACTCCGGTTTATCAGCATCACCACCGACATCATCCAGGTCTGATGGGAGAGGCCACCGAATGCATTGCGGTATAGTTGGAGTACGCGTTTCATAGATTAGGGGTACGATGTGTGCTAATGCGAAATATAGGTAGAAGCTTTGAAATCAGGAATAATATAAAGGCGGAGCGACGGCTTAATTTAGGGAAGGGGAAAAGGAATTTATTTCCAGAATAGTATTAAGATTATAGTATTATAGAGTATGTTATACAAGATGATTACTGTTGTGATTCCTCCAAAACAACCAGCCTCTAACTTATTTCCATTATCAAACTGATTTTTGAAATAGTAGAAGGTATGTATTATAGCAACCAAGACAAAAATGAACGTAACCGGTAGGATAATATTTCTTGCGTAACCAGCGTCTGAGTACCCTAATCCGAAACTAAAGAAACCGGCAACAAACATGATTAATCCTGTGAAGAAGAAATAAGGTGTCTTCTGTGATAGTAAGAATTGATGCATCGGTAAACTATAGTTTATGTTTCTAACCTTGCTGTTATAGTTTTGCTCACTTTCTGGCCCAGTTTAATAAAGTATTGCTCGTAGTAGCGATACACCAGTTGGCTGGCAATAACTGTTACAACTATAGCTACTATAATAGTAAGCCAGGGAGAGAAGTTGTATTGCTTGGCAGCAAACTTTACTACTTTATAAACCAGCGGGTGCAACAGGTAAAGTGCATAACTTATTTCGCCCAATGTGTGTAAGGGCATATGCAGCACTTTAGGAAACGTAACAGGCAGCTTGTACATGGCAAAGCAAACTGCCAGGCAGGTAGCAGAAAAAATGAAACGGTTCCAGTCGGTGACCAGCGTTACGGTATTTCCGGAAGCCGGGTAAACTATAAACACAACTATACCAGCCAGCAACAACCCGATCAAAGGTAAAGCAGGTAAAGCCTTGTACTTTGTGAAATACCCAATTGCCACACCTCCCAGAAACAGGAAGATCTGGTTAAAAGGGTTTACATAATCGCGCCACTGGTTGGCAAGCGGAACAGCATCGTTTATACTATAGAAAGCGAAGTATGCGCCCAGCCCAACTATAAATACGCAAACTATAGCAAAGGCCAACCGGCTAAACCTGGCAGCAAACAGGAATAATGGGAAGAAAAGGTAAAAAACCAGCTCATTGCCAATAGACCACACGCCTACACCGATCGGTTCATCCCAGCTCACAAAACCAAACAGCCCGGTGAAATTGAGCAGGATGCGGTCCCAGTCGCGGAGCGTAGGGTCGATGACCAGGTAAACCGGCATGATGAGCCAGAGCAGCGGGAACAATCTGAAAATACGCTTCAGGTAAAAGTCTGTGAGTGATGCCTTGCCGGGTTGCAGGCGTGCTTCGTACACATGGTACAGGGTTAGTCCGCTCAGAACATAAAATATAGCTACCCCATATAACCCGATACGGCCCCAGAAACTTTCAGCCTCCATGTGGCCCAGGGTCCAGCTCTGGAAATGGTACAGCAAAATGCCAAAAGCCGCCAGCCCCCGAACATAATCAAGGGAAGTTACTCTGCCTGGCGCCTGTTTTACCTGCTGTACCGTCATGCTAAATCTATCGTTGCTTACTTGGTATTGAACTGGTTCATGGTGCGCTCCAGCCCGATCGTCCCGAAGGAGATAACTGCATCTGCCGATTTTTCGATCAATGTCTGTAGTTCGGCCTGCTCGTCGTTACTGAAGTTGCTCAGTACATAATCTACCTGTTTGCCTTTATGAAAAGCATCGCCAACGCCAAACCGAAGCCGCGGATAGTTGTTGTTGCCCAGCGTTTGCTCTATGTGTTTTAAACCATTGTGCCCACCGGCGCTTCCTTTCATCCGGATGCGCAATGTACCAAAAGGCAAAGCTATATCATCTGTAATGACCAGCATCTGCTCCGGTGTAAGTTTAAGGGAGTTCAGCCAATGGCCAACTGCCTTGCCGCTCAGGTTCATGTAGGTGGTTGGCTTTACCAGTACAAAAGTGCGGCCCTTTACTTTAATTTCGGCTACAAAGGCGTGGCGGCTTACATCAAATTTTGCATCGTGTTTTTTTGCCAGGTAATCGAGCACCATAAAGCCGATGTTGTGGCGCGTTTCAGCGTATTCAGGTCCAATGTTTCCAAGGCCAACTATAAGGTATTTCATGCTTGTATCTTTGGGTACGGCAGGAGTTTCAGGTGTAAAGCCCAGCCATTGTTTTATAGTCTTAAGTGTAGAATTGATCACTAAATTAATTGTTGATGGTTGAATTGTTGATTGTTTAAACTATAGATGTTTAGAATTTTCAGAAAATCAGTGAAAGATGCCCTTGCTGTGTGTTTTCACCAGCAAGTACTTTTTGATAAAGGTATAGTTGTTGGTGAAAACACCAACAACGGCAGGAAACTTCTGGTTTAATGAATATAACAATCTAACAATGCAGCAATTTAACAATTAAACCAGTTAGCCATTTAACAATTAAACAGTTTAACCTTTAAGCAGAAACAAAAAATCCTGCCCCGCATGCAGCGGAACAGGATCTTTTACTATAAAGTAGCGTTTGCTGCTTATTTTTTGCCGCCGCGAGCTTCTTCCATCTGAGCACTCTTAAGCGCACGTGGAATAGTTACTGTAGCAACTGGAGCAAGCGGGTTGGTAAGAATTTCGAAGTTACCACCTGTGTTGATCTTGCTAACTTTGATTGATTTACCAAGCTCAAGGTCAGAGATATCAACTTCGATATAATCTGGAAGGTTAGCAGGAAGAGCTTTAACTTTAAGCTTACGCAGCTTAGTTACCAGCTTACCACCAACAATTACACCTGGAGATGTACCTACCATTTTAACCGGAATTTCCATCTTCACCGGCTTGTCTTCCTGTAACTCAAGGAAGTCAACGTGTAAAAGCATTTCGTTAACCGGGTGGAACTGTACGTCCTGCATCACAGCTCTGTAGTGTGTGCCTTCAATATTCAGGTCTACTTCGTATACTTCCGGAGAATAAACTAAGTCTCTGAACAGGATAGCTGGTGCGTAGAAGTGAACTTGCTCAGCGCCGCCATATAATACACCTGGTACATAAGACTCATTACGCAGCTCTTTCGTCTGCGATTTACCGAGATTTGCTCTTTTAAACCCTATAATCTCTAAAGTTTTCATAAAAATGAATTTGTTAAAATTTTTCGAGCCACAAAGGTATGGGTTTTTTAATTGCTGATTGTTAAATTGTTGATTGTTTTTTCTCAAAACGCCCAAGCAACTATAAATCAGATTCCTATGCCGTTTTGCAGGCTGTCTTTTATTTAAACTGATCGAAGCTAAAATACTGAATGGCTGAACCGTTGAAAGAGAAATCCAACTATTCAGCCATTCAGCCTTTTAACAAGTTTATATTATATAAACAGCGAGCTGATAGACTCGTGCGTTACTACGTTGTTAATGGCGCGTGCAAACAGTTCAGAGAACGTTAGCACTTTTATTTTAGAAGACTCCTGCTTTAACGGGATGGTATCAGAAACTACCAGTTCTTCCAGTACAGAATTCTCGATGCGCTCGTAAGCCGGACCCGAAAGGACAGGGTGTGTAGCAATGGCACGTACCGTTCTGGCACCTTTCTCTTTTAGTAGCTCAGCAGCTTTGGTTATAGTTCCGGCAGTGTCAACCATGTCATCTACCAGCACCACATCCAGGCCTTCCACATTACCGATTACCTGCATCGAGGCGATCTCGTTTGCGCGAACTCTGTGCTTATCGCAGACAACCATCTCAGCTCCGAAATTTTTGGCAAACGCTCTTGTTCTTACCACGCCGCCCACGTCAGGAGATGCGAAGATAAGGCTTGAGCCCAGGTTCAGGCTACGCAGGTAAGGTACAAAGATGGCCGATCCATCCAGATGATCTACCGGGATATCAAAGAAACCCTGGATCTGGCCTGCATGCAGGTCGCAGGTCATCAGGCGGTCAGCGCCGCAAGCCTGTACGGCATTTGCCAGCACTTTGGCACCGATCGATACGCGCGGCTTGTCTTTTCTGTCCTGGCGGGCATAGCCATAGTAAGGCATTACCACAATTACCTTATGCGCCGAGGCACGCTTGGCAGCATCTACCAGCAACATCAGTTCCATCAGGTTATCGGCAGGCGGAAAAGTAGAAAGCACTATAAATACTTCGGCACCGCGCACAGACTCGTTGTAGTGTACACCAATTTCGCCATCACTGAAACGGGAAATGGTTAAGTCGCCTAATTGCGTGCCGTAAGCAACAGCAATTTTTTCAGCTAAGTAGCGTGAGGCGGAACCGGAGAAGATCTTTACCAGGGGCATAGTTTTCTTAATGCTAAATGAAGGGTTTAGGTTAAGGTTATTATGCCTGCAAAGCTACGAAATAACTTTTTAGCCAACCCCGATTTTAGAGATAAAATATATGCGATCTGAAAACTATAACTCCATGAATCAGAAAGTTTAGGAATAATACGGGAAGATCTTGAAGCATGGTTATTTGTATATATAACCTCGGCTATATATACTTACATATACATATCCAAAACCTAATTATGAACAGACTATTTACTTTAACATCAAACGTGACCAGGGCAGTTGCTTTTTTGGTTATCCTGTCGCTGGCGGCCTGCGAAAAAGAAGAGGAAACAAATTTGCAGGAAATACTGGTAAAACAGGAGTGGGAGCAAGCGTCGCCTTACAGTGATCCATCCTTTCCGTGGCATAAAGAATTTTATCACATCACCTTCAGAACCGATAATACCTGCACCATTGTGCTGGACTATGGCGGCGCAACAAATCCTGCTACCGCTGCCGGGCCGCAAACTATAGAAAGTGTTTATGAAGTAGATAATGCCACCCGTACCATCTCATTTCCGGAGCCTATAAGCACTGTGTATTGGGGCGATAATCAGGAAAAGCTTTCAGTGTTCATTAAAGACTGGAAAATAAAAAGCCTTAATGGTAATACCCTTGAAACCGAGCCATCACCAAACTATAAATCGCCGGATATACCTCACTTCGTGATCGGGGTGAACTGGTATAAATTTAAAGCGATAGAATAACAGGCCGGTTTATTGGTGGCGTGTGAAGTTCGAAGTTAAAGTGGAGAAAACTATAAGCTGGTAAGGCAGGAAGAATAAGCAGGCAATGCAGTTCACAGCTATAGTTGCGCTATAAAACAAAAAAGCCCTTAGATCTGATCTAAGGGCTTTTTAAGTTGTCCGACCAGGTTTCGAACCTGGACTCTTCTGAACCAAAATCAGACGTGTTGCCAGTTACACCATCGGACAGAGTACCTACTAGATTTCAGGGTGGAAGCCCCTTCGTCGTTCAGTGATGCAAAGATAGACAGACGATTTTAAACTGCAAACATTTGCTTCAAAAAAAATCTAAAAATTTAGTCTAAAATCTGCTCCAGCGCTGTGTCGTAGTGCTTTTTGGCTACCGTAATTCCATGGTAAAGCTCACCATCAATATGGCAGTCGTGGGCTGTTACAACACCTAATTCCGTGACATTCATGCCTTTATTTTTCAACGCCTGCTCAAAAGCAACCTGCTGTTCCGGCGAAACAGAAACAACAACACGGCTCTGGCTCTCACCAAATAAAAATGCATCTTTTCTGAAATTTTTATCTGTTTCGATATCAAAGCCCAGTTCATTCGGCATTGCAGACTCCAGCAGGGTAATATATAAACCACCATCGGCCACATCGTGCGCCGACTTGATAAGCTTCTGCTCGATCACCTCTTTTATAGTTTCCTGCAGCTTCAGTTCCGCATCCATCTCAAAATAAGGAGCAGGCGATAACTTAACATTGTGGTAAGAATACAGGTACTCCGAAGAAGCGATGTCGTTCTGCGACTCACCTATCATATATATAATGTCACCAGCGTTCTGGAAAGCCAGCGTCATTTTGTTGTTCTTATCTTCCAGTATGCCCAGCATGCCTATAGTTGGCGTCGGGAACACAGGGCCTTCGTCGGAGGACTGGTTATAGAAACTTACGTTACCACCTGTTACCGGCGTACCCAGTGCGGTGCAGGCTTTGCTCATACCTTTAATAGCGCCCACAAAATGCCAGTAAACTTCCGGTACGTAGGGGTTTCCAAAATTAAGGCAGTTGGTAACAGCTACCGGCTCAGCGCCTGAGCAAACTATATTACGCGCAGCTTCTGCTACCGCAATGGCTGTTCCTTTTTCCGGGTCGGCGTATACGTAGCGGCTGTTGCAGTCCACGGTTACGGCAATCGATTTATCTGTACCTTTTACTTTAACTATAGCTGCATCCGATGGTGCATTGGTCGTCATAGTGGCCGTACCAACCATAGAGTCGTACTGGCGGTACACCCAGCGCTTGGAGGCAATGTTCGGGTGTGTTGCTAAAAACTCGGCTACGGCCTGGTAGTCTTCCGGCTCTGCCACCTGGTCAATGTTGAATTTCTTGGATTCAGCAAAGTAAGCTGGCTCACGATACTCTCTGTGGTATACCGGGGCGCCTCCACCTAACACAAGGTCGTTGGCAGGTACTTCGGCTACTAATTTGCCATCCTGGTAGTAGCGTAACTGGCCACCTTCGGTAACAACACCAATCTGCTCGCAATACAGATCCCACTTATCGCAGATATCTTTTATAGTTTGCTCATAGCCTTTTTTCATAACTATAAGCATGCGCTCCTGGCTCTCCGAAAGCAGGATCTCGAACGGAACCATGTTAGCCTGGCGGGTAGGCACCTTATCTAACCAGATATCCATGCCGTGCTCGCCTTTGGCGCTCATTTCTGAAGTAGAGCAGGTAATACCGGCTGCACCCATATCCTGCATCCCGATCACGTGGCCCGACTGGATGATCTCCAGCGTAGCTTCCAGTAATAATTTTTCCTGGAAAGGGTCGCCTACCTGCACAGATGGAAGGTCTTTGGCAGAATCTTCAGTGATATCTTTAGATGCAAAAGCAGCACCGTGTATACCATCTTTACCGGTGGCCGAGCCAACTATAAATACCGGGTTGCCTACGCCGTAAGAGGTTGCTGAAGCAGTTTCGCCAACTTTAACGATACCAGCCGAGAAAGCATTTACCAGCGGGTTTATGTTGTAGCACTCGTCAAAGAAAAGCTCGCCGCCTACCGTAGGAATACCAAAAGCATTACCATAATCGCCGATGCCTTTCACTACACCTCGTAACAAACGCTGTGTTTTCTCTGATCTTGGGTTGCCAAAGCGGAGCGAGTTAAGCTGCGCGATAGGGCGTGCACCCATGGTAAAAATATCTCTGTTGATACCACCAACACCGGTTGCGGCACCCTGGTAAGGCTCAATGGCTGATGGGTGGTTATGTGATTCGATCTTGAAGCTGCAGGCGTAACCGTCGCCGATATCAACAAGGCCTGCATTTTCTTCGCCGGCTTTGGCCAGCATGCGTGGTGAGTCTTTTGGCAGGGTTTTCAGCCAAACGATAGAGTTCTTATAAGAGCAGTGCTCCGACCACATTACGGAGAAGATACTTAACTCGGTAAAATTGGGGGTGCGACCCAGAATCTGTTTTATCTTTTCAAATTCTTCCTCCAGAAGGCCAAGCTTCTGGGCAGTTTCTACTGTTGTCAGTTGATTTTCCACGTTTTGTCTGGCTTTAGTAACGGAATAGCAAAAGTAGGAACTTATCCATTAAGAGCACAGCAGATTTAAGTATTTTATAGTTTGCCCTTTATGAACTATAGTTGCCACCAAAAAAAAATCCGGATTAATTCGGATGTAGTGTCACCAACTGCTAGCAGTTCCGTAAAGAAGGAACTCCCTTATTCTTTTATTTAATATGCCAACGACAACATCTAACCGCGAGCTTATCACGACTACCTGTGGCCGTGAACTGGATCTTAATACGACAGAATTGGTTATAGAACGCTCTAACAGCCTGTTTAGCTATAACATACACAAGCTTAAATCAGGTGAGTATGTGATAGCTGAGAAGTTTTATGCCAACCCGTTTAACAACAGGTACATCCTGCTTAACGACGATCAGATAGAGCTATTGAAGCATCTGTAAGAAATGAGGCAAAACTATTGGTAGTTGCACATAGAAATATTATATTTATAATTATAAATTTCCAAGGCAAAATCTACCGTTATGAGCTTTATCTACATTCTCTCTTTTTTACTGCTGGCTGGTGCAGGAGCAGGCCCGGCAACAATAAATAATAACCTGAATGCACATGCTGCATTGGATAGCGGGCTTTCTGTACAGGCGCAGGATACACTGCTGCATGCTTCTAAAACAGAAAAGAAGAAGAAAAAGAAATCCGCGAAAAAAGTAGAGACCAAATCCTCGAAAGTATTACTGAAGCGCAATGTGCAGCGCGTAATGCTAACCAAAAAAGGGGAGGAGGGAAACCATGTAGAAGTTGTGGTAATGGATGGAGGGATGCCGGTGCGCAACCTCGAAGACCTGCAGATGATTGGCAGCAGTGGCAGCAGTACAGCTTTAAGCAACTTCCAGGGATTCGATAATTATTCGCTCCCTTTTGAGGGCTATATAAAATACAGATCAGTAAATAAGATGGGCTCTGTAGTGTACGATCGCGAAGTCCGGTTTGTGATGAACGAGCCTGGTAAATGGGTTCTTCGCATCGATCAGTAACGGAACCAGGCCATTTTTTACACAGCTCCCCGGCAACAAAAGGAGGTTGCCGGGGAGCTGTGTTTTGTTTTAACTATAGTTTGATACTGAATAAGTTAAAAGTTTTTGGTGTGTTATATGGTTTTAAGAGATTTATGCATTAGTTTTGCACCCTGAAATAGCTCCGTTTTAATAGTTAATCAATATAAAAAGTCAAATGGCGAATATTGGCAGAATTACCCAGGTTATCGGTCCAGTAGTGGACGTTAGCTTTGCGGGTGAAAACGCAAAACTACCAAATATCCTCGACGCGCTTGAGGTAATAAAAGAAAGCGGCCAGCGCATCGTGCTGGAAGTGCAGCAGCACCTCGGCGAAGATCGTGTACGTACCATTGCAATGGACTCTACAGAAGGCCTTACACGTGGTGCACAGGTAAATGACCTGGGTGGCCCGATCACTATGCCAACTGGAAATGCCATTAATGGCCGTCTGTTCAACGTAATCGGCGAAGCAATTGACGGTATACCGCAGCCCGCTACTACTACGCGTCTGCCAATTCACCGTGCTGCGCCTCTTTTCGAAGAACTTGCAACTTCTTCTGAAATCCTTTACACCGGTATTAAAGTAATCGACCTGCTGGCACCTTATGTAAAAGGTGGTAAAATTGGTCTTTTCGGTGGTGCCGGGGTAGGTAAGACTGTATTGATCATGGAGCTGGTAAACAACATTGCAAAGGCTTATTCAGGTCTTTCTGTGTTTGCCGGTGTTGGTGAGCGTACACGTGAAGGAAACGACTTACTACGTGAATTCCTTGAGTCAGACATTATCCGTTACGGTGCAGAGTTTAAGCACTCTATGGAAGCCGGCGGATGGGATCTTACGAAAGTTGACATGGCTGAGCTGGAGAAATCTCAGGCTACGCTGGTGTTCGGTCAGATGAACGAGCCTCCTGGGGCGCGTGCACGTGTTGCCTTGTCTGGTCTTACCGTAGCGGAAAACTTCCGTGATGGTGATGGTACTGGTGCAGGTCGCGATATCCTTTTCTTTATCGACAACATCTTCCGCTTTACGCAGGCAGGTTCTGAGGTATCGGCTCTTTTAGGTCGTATGCCTTCAGCAGTAGGTTACCAGCCAACGCTGGCAACTGAAATGGGCGCCATGCAGGAGCGTATCACGTCTACTAAGCGTGGTTCCATTACATCTGTCCAGGCTGTTTACGTACCTGCGGATGACTTAACTGACCCTGCTCCAGCGACGACTTTCGCTCACTTGGATGCAACTACAGTACTTTCGCGTAAAATTGCTGAGCTTGGTATCTACCCTGCGGTAGACCCTCTGGATTCTACTTCACGTATCCTGTCTGCTGACGTTCTGGGTGCTGAGCACTACAACACAGCACAGCGCGTTAAGGAAATTCTTCAGCGTTACAAAGAACTTCAGGATATCATCGCCATCCTTGGTATGGACGAACTATCTGATGAAGATAAGCTGGTTGTATCAAGAGCGCGCCGTGTGCAGCGTTTCTTATCTCAGCCGTTCCACGTAGCTGAGCAGTTTACAGGCCTTGCAGGTGTACTTGTTGATATCAAAGACACTATCAGAGGCTTTAACGAGATCATGGACGGTAAGTATGACCACCTTCCGGAAGCTGCCTTCAACCTTGTAGGTACCATTGAAGATGCAGTAACCAAAGGTGAGAAACTGCTTGCCGAAGCAAAATAGGTTTGAATTAGTTAAGAGTTAAGAGTTTATAGTTAAGAGTGGGTATCACCTCATTCTGACTTTAAACTTTTAACTCTGAACTCTGAACAAAAAAAAATGTATTTAGAGATAATCACACCAGATAGAAAGGTTTTTGCCGGTGAGGTAGATGCAGCACAGTTTCCGGGAGCTAACGGCTCTTTTGAGGTTCTGGACCTGCACGCTCCCCTTATCAGCACCATGGAAAGAGGCAGAATCCGGGTAACTACCAAAAAAGGACAGGAGTTCTTTACCGTGGATGGCGGTGTGGTAGAAGTACTGAACAATAAGATCATTGTACTTGCCGAATCTGTGATCGAGTAACGATATCTATTTACAATAGCAAAACGCCTTCTGTTCTTTGTGAGCAGAAGGCGTTTTTTGTTACAGGCTGTTGGGTAGCTATAGTTTACTAAATACCGGACTATAGTTTAACCAAACAAAGGCAATATTATTTCTCGCCCTCGCTCGCGTCCCGCGAGTGTGAGCTACCAGCAGACTCTGGCCGCTTTGGCTGTGAAATGCGGCAAGTTTAGTGTGAGCCAAACTTGCGGCTGAGCATAAGGCTAGTTTGCGACAGGCTAAACTATGGTTCCGGATAACGCCAGTTACAAACTGGCACCATAGTTAACCACCAGTTACCGCTGAGCTCAAACTGGCGGCATGGACGGTTTTAACCCGGCAGGATACTACCAAATGCCTCAAGCCCTGAAGAAAATTTGGACACAACCACAATTCAATACTGGAGGCAAAACTTATTCTGTAACAGGGTAACCGGATTCTTTCCAGGCTTTATATCCGCCATCCAGGTGTGCAACGTTTTCGTAGCCCATTTGCTTTAACGTGGAAGTCGCCAGGGCAGAACGTCCTCCGGAAGCGCAATGCAGGATCAGGCGTTTGTTCTTGTCAAATTCCGGTTTATGGTAGGGCAGGGTTTCATCTGCGTGAAATTCGATCATGCCGCGTGGCGAGTGCACCGAACCCGCAATTTTTCCATTCTGGCTTAGCTCATCGCTCTCCCTGATATCAATGAGCGTTGCGTTCCCATTTTTTAATTCTTCGTGTACCTGGGCCGGTGTCAGGTTTTCGATGTTTTGTTTAGCTTCTTTTACTAAATCGGTTGCAGACTTTGCCATAGTTTTACTGTTTTATAGTTTGATGTTTAGCGCGTAACATTGATGATACTACTATTCGCCAATTAGATCAGACCAGGTAAGTATCTGCTCATTAAACGGGAAACTATAACGTATGGTACCAACTATAGTATTTCCAGTTCTACATCGCCTTCTACCGGGTACCCGACGCAGGTAAGTGTCAGGCCTTTTTGAAGGTCGCGTTCAGTCAGCACTTCGTTATAAGCCATCCAAACTTTGCCTTTTAATATCCTGGCCAGGCAACTGCCACACTTGCCGGTTTCGCAACTATAAGGCAATACAACTCCGGCTTCGCGCGCACTTGATAAGATGTTTTCCGGGTATTTACATGCTATGTGGGTAGTCTTGCCATTAATATGCAGTGTAACCTGGTGTGCTCGGGTGTCCGGTGGAACAAGTTTGGGTAACGGCGTTTTATCTACATTAAAAACTTCTTTCCGGATCTGGTTAGCAGAAAAGCCATACTGGCGAAGCGCAAAAGAGCTCAGGCGCATATAGTTGAGCGGGCCGCACAAGTAAAACAACAGCTGCTGGCGCGGGGCGGCAGCCAACTGATCTATGAGCTTATACAGGTAATCTTTATGCAGGCGGGCTCTGCCCAGGTCCGGCGTGTTGCTGAAGATGAACTCAATGTGTAACCGGCCAGGAAAGGTGGCAGCTAACTCCCTGAGGGGCTGCAGAAACATAGTTTGTTTAGGAGATTTGTTACTGTAAAATAATACAACAGAAAGATGTGGGTACGCATGTAGTGCAGTTTTAACTAACGAAAAGATAGGTGTAATACCGCTACCCGCAGCCAGGAAGAAAATTTGCTTATAGTTCAGAATATCGTCAGGTAAGGTAAATAACCCGCCGGTACCGCTTGCCAGGAGCGTATCACCAACACGGGCGTGGTCTACCAGCTGTCGGGAATAGAAACCGTTCTCAATTCTTTTTACGCCGATGGCAAGCGGCTCCTGTAATACCGGAGATGAGGTAATGGAGTAGGAGCGCCTGATCTCACCATGTGGGCCATGGTGCAGCAACGTAAGGTACTGCCCTGCTTTATAGGAAACTGTTTCATTGAAAGTAATAACCTTTACGCCTGTAACTTCTTCGTTTATGCTGCTGATGGTAAGAGGTAAATAACCAGGCGCTTTTTCTGCTGATTTAGCTGACACACTCATAGTTTTTGAATACGCAAAAAGGTGCAATTAGCTTGCACTATAGTTTTAAAGGTGCAAGTATAGTTCAAACTATAGGTAAGCTTAGAAATAACTATAGTTCGAACTATAAGCGCAGCTAGCTGGAAGCTGGTTTATCTGCAAGCCCCAGGTTCTTCATGGTTTCTTTCAGGGCTTCGTGGTCATCTGTAATGATCAGGAGCTTATCGTCAGGGGTAAGTTCTGTTTTTCCGCCTGGTACAAAATACTTTCCATTACGCTTAACCATTACAGCAAGTGTTTTCTCAGGCAAAGGCAGATTCATAAGTTTATTGCCAGATCTTAGCGCATGCTCTGTAATATTCAGCTCAGTCATCACGGACTTTATCTCATCCGAAAATTCTACATCAAAGTCTTCCGGTTTTTTAAGTGTGTTTGGTTGTTCGCTTAAACCCAGCCAGGTAGCCATTTTAGAAAGCGAAGTACCCTGCACAACCAGCGATACCAGCGTACAGAAGAATACGATATTAAAGATGAGCCGCGCATGAGGAACCTCGGCAGCTAATGGAAGTATGGCAAAAATGATCGGAACAGCTCCCCTGAGCCCCACCCAGGAAACAAAGGTTCTGTCCTTCATTGTCATTTTACGGAAAGGCAGCGTACATAAAAATACACTGAGCGGGCGCGTGATAAAGATCATCATGAAGCTGATAATTAAACCTGGGATGATGATCGGGACAAGTTCGCGGGGATTAACCAGTAAGCCGAGCGTTAAGAACATAAGCAGCTGGCTCATCCAGGCCATGCCATCAAAAAAGTTAAGCGAAGAGCGCTTGTGCACAAATTTGGAATTGCCTATAACCAGGCCTCCGATATACACCGCCAGGTAACCATTGCCTTTAATAAAGTAAGTGGCTGAAAAAATAAAGATACAGAACGTGAAAACCAGGATAGGATATAAAGAGCTGTTATCGATCTGTACACGGTTAATTACTTTTACGGCTAATTTGCCCAGTGTATAACCTGCAACCAACCCTATTATGAGCTGCATTAAAAGCATGCCGGTTGCGGCCAGGTAATTGGGTGAGGCCTCCATTTTTATGATCTCGATCAGGGTTATAGTAAGGATGTAGGCCATCGGGTCGTTACTACCACTTTCGAGTTCCAGCAGGGGGCGCAGGTTATTTTTAAGGTGCAGGCCTTTGGATCGCAGAATAGAGAATACCGAAGCGGAGTCGGTGGAGGACATTGTAGCAGCCAGCAGCAATGCTGTAGCAAGCCCTATGCCTGCTGCTTCTATCGTTTCACCCAGTATCCACCAGCTTAACAGACCAGTTAACAGCGCTGTTAGTAAAACACCTACCGTAGCAAGCACTACCCCCGGCAGAATAACAGGTCTTATCTCAGAAATTTTAGTGTCCATACCACCTGAGAACAGAATGATACAGAGGGCAACAGTTCCTATTGTCTGGGCTAATTGTATGTTTTCAAACTCAAAGCCGAACCCATCGCTGCCAAAAAGCATACCTACCGATAGAAATAACAATAATGCCGGAACACCGAATTTATAGCCGGCTTTTCCAGCCATAATGCTCAGGAAAAAAAGAACGGAAATGCTGAAAAGTATTAATTCTACTGATATCTCCATAGGTACTACATTAATCATATGGTATAGAGGTATATTGGATAGTAACAGAAACTTAAACATGTAAAGAGCCAACAAGTTTCAGAAAGGCATACGTACTTTGCAATATAAGAATTACTGCTTATTTTTAGCTTCAAATCCCGCTTTATGCCTATAATCTCGCCAAAATCTACCCCAATTTTCCAGACCTCCGTTTTTACGTTCGATGACCTGAACGAGCTGGAACTATACTTTGAACAGCCGGGGCAGCGCTATATGTATTCCCGTTATGCCAACCCAAATTCTGATGAACTGGCAAATGAGGTAAATAAACTGGAAAAAGGTGTGGGAGCTATAGTTACCTCGTCGGGTATGTCGGCTATACTGGCAGCTATACTGGCCATCTGCAAGGCCGGTGACCATGTTCTGTGCGCAGAAGAAATCTATGGAGGTTCTTCGGCATTACTTACCCAGGAACTGAGCAGGATCGGGATTGAGGTGACGTATGTGCCATCGGAGAATACGTATAGTTTTGATGCGTTGGTGCAGCCCAATACGCGCCTGTTCCTGGCTGAAACGATGAGCAACCCACTGCTGGTGGTATTTGATATCAGACGCCTTGCTACAGAAACACAAAAACATAACATAAAGCTGGTCATCGATAATACCTTTGCCACGCCTATAGTTACCAAACCGCTTGGTTTAGGTGCAGATATCGTGATCCATAGTGTTACCAAGTACCTGTCAGGGCACAGTGATGTAACAGCGGGCGTGGTTATTTGCAAGGAGGAACAAGACCTGCAGCGGGTGCAGAAAGTGATGTTAACCTATGGGCTTAACCTGAGTCCTTTTGAAAGCTGGCTGGCAGCACGCGGCCTTAAAACCCTGCGCCTGCGCATGAAGCAGCATTGCTCTAATGCCCAAACTATAGCTGAGTTCCTGCAGGGGCATCCAAAAGTAGAACAGGTCTGGTATCCGGGTCTGCGCAAGCACCCACAACATCAGTTGGCAAAAGAGCAGGGGAGCGGGCTGTATGGCGGCATGCTGAGCTTCAGGATAAAAGACGATAAAGAAGCTGTGAACCGTTTTATGCATGGGCTGGAACATATCCCGTTTGCGCCTTCACTGGCAGGGGTAAGCACCTCTATTTCATATCCGTTAGGTACGTCGCATCGCTCGTTATCGGCAGCGCAACAGCAAAAAATAGGTATTACAGCCGGTGTTATCCGCTTATCGGTTGGTATAGAAGAGGATGAAGAGCTACTGGCTGATCTGGTAAGAGGCTTGGCTAACGTATAGTTTCCGTATACTAAAAACTATAGCAGAATTTGCTTTAGGGCCTTTACCACTTTATCCAGGTCCTCTTCGGTAAGGCTGCTGCTGCTTGGCAGGCATAAGCCGCGCTCAAAAAGCTGGTCGCTGGTGCCGTTGCTAAAGTAAGCACAGTCTGCAAAGAGTGGTTGCTGGTGCATTGGTTTTAAGAGCAGCCTGGTTTCAATGTTATCATGCTCCAGCTCCTGGCGTACCTGTTCTGGTTTAAAGCCTTCCGGTAATAGTATAGTAGTCAGCCAGCGGTTGGTAAAACAGAATTTTGGCTCAGGTACAAATTCCAGGCCTTCCACTTCGCTCAACTGCTCTTTATAGTAACTATAGATCTCGCGACGCTGCTTCACGCGCTTTTCGAGTACCTCTAACTGCCCACGACCAATACCTGCATTTATGTTGCTGAGCATATAGTTGTAGCCCATTTGTGAGTGCAGGTAATATGGAGCTGGTTCTTTGGCCTGGTTTGCGAGGAATACAGCCTGCTTTGCCAATGCTTCGTCTGCCGTTATAAGCGCGCCGCCACCCGATGTAGTAATGATCTTATTCCCGTTAAAAGAGAAAACACCGATCCTGCCAAACGTACCTACCTGATGCCCACTATACCTGGAGCCAAGTGCTTCAGCCGCATCTTCCATCACCGGAATCTCATAACGGTTTGCTACCTCCATGATCTCTTTCATTTTAGCAGGCATTCCATAGATATGCACCACCAGAATGCAGGCAGGTTTTTTACCACGCGCTATACCGGCATTTATGGCCTGGTCCAGCAGTTCCGGGCTCATATTCCAGGTTTCGGGTTCGCTGTCTACAAAAACAGGAGTGGCGTCTACATATAAAATGGGATTAGCAGAAGCTACAAACGTAAAGGTAGAGCAGATCACTTCGTCGCCGGGCTTTACGCCCAACACCCTGAGACCCAGATGCAACGCTGCAGTGCCGGAGCTTACTGCAACAGCATGTTGTGCGTTGGTATGCTGGCAGATGTCATGTTCAAAACCGGGTATATTGGGGCCAACCGTTGTTACCCAGTTATCTTCCAGCGCTTTCTGCACATAGTTGCGCTCATGTCCGCCCATGTGGGGCACCGACAAAAAAATGCGTCCTGGTCTGTAATTTAGTTGTGTCATCTGGGTAAAGGGCAGTTTAGTGCTATACAAGTAAGCGAAAATCTTTTGAAGAACATACCGTAATTTTGCCGGCAGCAAGTAAAGAAAGCATTCATGATATCCCGACAAGTTTACTTAATTTACAGTAAGCTCTAACCGAAATCAACAGTGTTGAAATGATGTTTCTGAGATGCAGTTAAGTGTAGGATACCCACGCAGCTAAACATTACGTATTTATATTTCAGGATGTTTGGCTTTATCTCTATGTTTTAATATTTGCATGGATTAGTTAAAAACGAAGCCGAACAACTGCCTACAATTCTCTTTATTTGCTTACTTGCAGTAATTTTACTTACAGAGATGCTTGACTTCCCGAACGCAAAAATAAATTTAGGTTTACAGATCATCGAAAAACGGCCTGATGGGTTTCATAACCTGGAGTCGTGCTTTTACCCTGTGCAGTGGTGCGATGCCCTGGAGGTTTTACCGGCGGCGCAGAATACATTTACCATGAGCGGCCTGCCAGTGCCCGGAGACACCGAATCCAACCTTTGCCTGAAAGCTTATAAGTTACTTGAGAAAGCCCACAACCTGCCGCCCGTGCACATGCACCTGCACAAAGTTATTCCGATGGGAGCGGGGCTGGGCGGTGGTTCTGCCGATGCTGCCTTTGTGCTGCGTATCCTGAATAAGCTTTTTGACCTTAATCTACCTACCGAAGAATTGCAGAATTATGCCCGCCAGTTGGGCAGCGACTGTGCTTTTTTTATAGAGAATAAGCCCGTAATTGCCGTAGAGCGGGGTGACGTTTTTATGCCGGCTCTCCTTGACCTGAGCGGCTATAGTTGTGTAGTGGTGTATCCGGGAATCCATATCACAACGGCTGAAGCTTATGCCGGTGTTACCCCGGGAAAGCCGGTCTGCTCTATAGAAATGATCCTGAAACAGGATATTAAACTATGGAAAGACATCATGCACAACGATTTTGAGAAATCACTTTTCCCAAAGTACCCTGAGCTGGCAGTCCTGAAAGAAAATTTATACGAAGCAGGAGCCGTTTACGCGTCCATGACGGGTTCGGGCTCTGCTGTATATGGTATATTTAAAGGCGATACGCCGACAAACTTAATCTTTCCTGAAAATTACCTCCTCTGGAAAGGCCTTCTTTAGTTTTTTGCGACGCTCAGCCACCGTATTTATGACAGGGTAAATGAATACGCTCAGCAGAATTATACTTGCCCCCACATAAAATTCAGAAGAGAGCTGGCTGCCCTCATTAAAAATAAAAATAGCCAGGATAATGCCGTAAACAGGTTCCAGGTTCACGGTCAGGTTCATGGTAAAAGCAGAAATACGCTGCATTAATCTTACGCCAGCCGTGTAAGCATACACCGTACAAGCCAGTATAAGTACTGCCATGTACACCCAATCCATCGGAACCATGCTAAAGTTTAGCTGGTTGCCTTCTGCAAAATACATCGTATAAACCGGGAAGAACAGGATAGTACCCAGGAAAGCCCCACCCATTTCGTAGCAGGTTATAGTTGTAGATGGTATCTTTTTTACCAGGTTGGCATTAATGATAGTAAAGATGGATGCCAGCAACGCAGACCCGATCGCCATACTGATACCCAGCACACTGTTAAAGTCCGTTTCGTTGCGGAAGATGATGTAGAGCCCGAATATGATCAGCAAAGCCAGGAATACTTCGTATGGCTTAATCTTTTTCTTTGTAAATAATGGCTCCAGGAAAGCAGTCCAGAGGCTGCAGGTTGCCATACCTATGAGGCATATGGAAACAGATGCTACCCGTGCGGCCGCAAAAAACAGGATCCAGTGGGCAGCGATCAGGAAACCAACTCCAAGCATTTTCAGACCTATAGTTCTGCCAAGCCAGAAAACAGCTTTTGTTTTATAGATAATCAGTGCAAGTGCTAAAGCAGTAATAATTGTGCGTATGGCAACCAGTTCTACAGCCGGTATAGTTATTAGTTTGCCAAGTATAGCTGTGAAACCCCACAGTAAAATAACAAAGTGCAGTTCAATAAAATCTCTTAAGCGAGGCATTAGCGTGGTATAAAACGGTAAAGTAAAAAGCCGATCCCCGTGAAAACGGTGGTCGGTATCCAGGCAGCAATCTGCGGCGGAATATCACCAACCTGTGCTAGGCTGCGGCTGGTAATCACGAATACGATAAAAACAAATGCCAGAAAGAATCCAAGCGCGATCTGAACTCCTACACCGCCACGGGCTTTTCGGGCACTAACTATAACCCCGATAACGGTAAGGATAATAATGGCAAACGGGTAACTGAAGCGCTCGTATTTTTCAACCAGGTATATTTCCAGGTCATCGGCGCCGCGCATTTTCTTTTCATCAATCAGTTTGTTAAGCTCCGGCAGCGTAAGGGTTTGCTCCAGTTTATAAGTACTTTCAAAATCCTTGGGCTGCATGTTCAGCGTTGTGTCCAGGTCCTGCCCTTTATAGATCGTCTCTTTTTCACCATCAAAAGTGCGCAGGGTATAATAATCCATGTGCCATTTTCCGGCGTCCTGGTCCCAGGTTACACTGTTTGATGTGATCTTGCTTTTAAGTGTTGTGCCAACGATCCGCTCCAGGGCAAAGTTGTAGCCTACATGCGCATTTACGTTGTAGCTCTCCATATACACATAAGCATCTGGCGCTATTTTAATATGGATGTTGCGGCTATCGTAAGTATAAGGGCTTTTTACATACTTTACCTGGAAAGCCACACTCTTTTTGTTTGCATTCGGAATTACCCAACCGATCAGACCAAAGATTAAGGCACCGATAAGCGTAGCGCCCACAACATAAGGTACCAGCAGCCTTCTGAAACTGATGCCGCTACTCAGCATGGCTACAATCTCGGTATGGGAAGCAAGTTTAGCCGTAACAAATACAGTGGCAATGAACACCGTTATCGGGCTCAGCATGTTGGCGTAAAACGGGATCAGGTTGATGTAGTAATCAAAGATGATCTCAGCTAATGGTACCTTCTCCTGTATAAAGTCGTCGTTCTTTTCCGTAAAGTCGATTACCAGGATGATGGATACGAGTATCAGTACCGCGAACACAAACGTGGTGAGGAACTTCTTCAGTATGTACCAGTCGAGAATCTTCAAATGATTTATAGTTTAAGAGTTTAGGAGTTAAAGAATTTGTGAGTTTAAAAGTTAAATCTATAACTCCTAAACTCATTAACTCTCTAACTATAAACGTGTCATTAATTTTTTCACCATCACGTCTTTCCATTCCCGGAAAGTGCCGTTAATAATTTGCTGGCGCGCCTGCTTTACCAACCATAAATAGAAGGTAAGGTTATGCACGCTGGCAATCTGACCGCCCAGGTACTCGCTGCTGTGTACCAGGTGGCGCAAATAAGCCTTGGTGTAAAACGTACTAACATAGCCGCCCAGTTCCGCATCAATCGGGCTATAGTCGTCGGCCCATTTTTTGTTACGGATATTAACAATGCCCTGCGTGGTAAACAGCATACCGTTGCGGGCATTACGGGTTGGCAGCACGCAATCAAACATATCCACGCCCAGCGCAATGTTTTCTAAAATGTTGGCCGGTGTACCTACGCCCATCAGGTAACGCGGCTTGTCTTTTGGCAGTATATCGCACACCACTTCGGTCATTTCATACATCATCTCAGCAGGCTCGCCTACTGATAAACCGCCAATGGCATTGCCTTCGCGGCCAAAGCTGGCTATAGTTTCCGCAGACTGCACACGCAGGTCTTTGTAAGTACTGCCCTGAACTATAGGAAACAGTGTTTGCGAATAACCATACTTTGGCTCAGTGCTGTCAAACCTGTCCACACAGCGTTGCAGCCAGCGGTGCGTGCGCTCCATCGAGTTTTTAGCGTAGGTGTAATCGCAAGGGTAGGGGTACATTCGTCGAAAGCCATAATAATATCGGCTCCTATAATGCGCTGCGTATCCATTACATTCTCTGGCGTAAAGTCCAGGGAAGAACCATCTAAATGCGATTTAAACTTCACGCCTTCTTCCTTAATCTTACGCGTACCGGCCAGCGAGAAAACCTGGTAGCCGCCACTGTCGGTAAGTATTGGTCGGTCCCAGCCGTTAAATTTATGCAGGCCACCTGCCTTCTCCAGCACGTTCAGGCCCGGGCGCAGGTATAAATGGTAGGTATTGCCAAGAATAATTTCAGCTTTTATATCTTCTTTCAGCTCGCGCTGGTGTACGGCTTTCACAGTGCCCGCCGTACCAACGGGCATAAAAATAGGAGTTTCAATGGCACCGTGGTCGGTTTGCACCACACCTGCACGCGCCTTTGATTGTTTATCTGTTGCTACTAACGAAAATTGCATATTGTGCCCTGAATGATCCTTTTTTGAAGGAACGCCCGCCGGTTATAGTTGCTCACCAGCAGATTATAAAGTTTTACAGAAATAAGGCGCAAAGATACGAATAGGAGCAGTACAATCCTTAAAGATTTATTAATTACAAACAGCATTCGGAAATGCCCGCAGAATAGCTATTTTTGAGGTAAATTGTTGCACGATCGCGTTTCTGCCTGGCTAAACTGCTGATGCGCACGGAATAAAATCATCCTACTAACAAACAGGTGATTCAACAGTTTAAAAATCAACAGTTAATAATTCGGAATATTGATTACACTTGTACTTTTAGCACTGCTCGGCATTTGTGTGCTGGTGCAGTTATACTTTGCCCTCGTTTATTTTTTCCCGCTTAGCCGCCACCAGGACCCTGCCATAACGCAGCATGTTCCTGTATCGGTTATAGTTGCCGCACATAACGAGCAGGATAACCTGTTTGAGTTGCTGCCCATGCTGCTTGATCAGGAATACCCCGAGTTTGAAATACTGGTGGTGAACGATCGATCTGATGATGACACTGAGTTTTACCTGTACGAACTGGAAAAGCAGTTCCCGAATTTTAAAGTAGTAACTGTAAAAAAGACCCCGGAATATCTTAATTCAAAAAAATATGCGTTAGCCTTAGGCATTCGGGCAGCTACGTATGAGCGCATGCTTTTTACAGACGCCGACTGCCGGCCATATAGTACTAAATGGATAGAGAAGATGCAGAGTGGCTATGTAACGGGGGTTGATTTGGTACTTGGCTACTCTCCGTATGCACAATTAAAAGGATTTTTGAATCATCTTATCAGATATGAAACATTACTGACCGCAATCCAGTATTTGTCTCAGGCAAACAAGGGGCACGCATATATGGGGGTAGGTAGAAACTTATCTTATACTAAAACGTGTTTCTTTAGGAACAAAGGGTTTGCCTCTCATATCAAAACAACTGGCGGCGACGATGACCTATTTGTTAGAGATGCCGTCAACAATAGCAAAGTAAATATTGTTATAGACAAAGAGGCTCAGACCTGGAGTATTCCCAAAAAGACGTTTCGGGAATGGACCACTCAGAAAAGAAGGCATTTGTCTGCAGGAAAGCAATACAAAGCAAATGATAAAAGAAAAATTGGCGCATTCGTAATCTCTAACATCTTTTTTTACGTATTAGCTATCATTCTTCTTGTCATAAATAGTCATTTAGCTATATTAGCCGCTATAGTCGGTTTGCGGTACATAGTTATGTTCTCCGCGTATGCATCAGTAGCTCGCAGACTAAACGACAAGCTCTCCTTGTTTTTATTGCCGGTACTCGATATCGTGTACTTTTTTAATTACCTGTTCCTTGGTATATCTGTACTATTGTATAAACGAATCAGATGGAAGTAAATAAACAATTCTCAGCGAAAGCTAAACACGATTTCAAGCTGATACAGGCCGCCGTTGAAGACAACGACGAGAAAGCGTATGCTGAGCTGATGAGTATCTATAAAAAGCCGGTGTACCATGTGGTACTCAAAATGGTGCGCAATGCCGACGATGCCGAAGACCTGACGATAGAGGCTTTTGCCAAGGCGTTCAGGAACCTGCACAAGTTTAACCCGGAATATGCTTTCAGTACCTGGCTGTTCCGTATCGCGACTAACAACTGCATCGACTTTATCCGCAAGAACCGAATCAAGACCATGAGCATCGACTCGGCCATTAAAATTGATAACGGCGACGAGATAACCATAGACTTTAAGGACAAGAACCTTAACCCGCAGGAAGAAGCGATCAAAAATCAGAAGATCGAGATCATGCAGTACGTGGTAGCAAAACTGCCAGAGAAATATCAGCGCCTGGTAACACTGCGTTACTTTAACGAGCTGAGCTACGAAGAAATAGCTACGGAGCTAAACGCCCCGCTTGGAACTGTAAAAGCCCAGCTACACCGTGCACGCGAGTTGCTCTATGACATGGTTAAAACAAAAAGCACTTGATTTAATTGTTGAAGGTTAAATTGTTGATGGTTGATTTTTTAACCATTTAACAATGCAGCCAGTTAACCATTAAATTTAAAATATTGATTACGTTAAAAGCCCCGGTTGCCTGAGTGCAGCAGGGGCTTTATTCTTTTAGTGCTGATACCGTACTTATTTTATATTTTTGCAGTGCTTCCGGGCTCCGGTTTCTGAGTACAGATGCTTTATAATATTGGTAGTGAACTATAGCAATGCCCCATTCCTTAACAGATGCTTTTCTTTCGTGGTCGGGTAAACTATACCTGAAACTGCGTTTTCGTAACAAAGCAAAAATAGCACACGAACTAACTATAAAGTACGAGGGCCAGTACCGCAACGTCGGACTTATGCTGTTGTTCGATGTATTTATGGCGCTGGCCGTAGTAGCTATAGTTGGGCTGTTAGCAATAGTGTTATACTTTACTACGGTCTAATTAATAATTCGTAATTACTAATTCATAATTAAAATATGACTGCCATCCGCACTTTACTGTCAGGTTACTTTCCAGAGCTTACCGAAGATCAGCTACAAAAGTATGAGCGCATGGGCGAACTATACGAGGAGTGGAATCAGAAGATAAATGTCATTTCGCGCAAAGACATGGATCAGATCGGGGTGCATCATATTCTGCATTCGCTGGGCATAGCTAAAGTAGTCCGGTTTCCGGCGCATACGTCGGTGCTGGATGTGGGTACCGGAGGTGGCTTGCCGGGCTTGCCGCTCGCTATCATGTTCCCGGATGTGAAATTCCATCTGGTAGATTCGATTGGCAAAAAGATACACGTGGTGCAGGAAATTGCCCGCGAGCTGCATTTGCAGAATGTTACCGCAGAGCATGTGAGAGCGGAGCAGGTGCGTGAAAAATTTGACTTTGTAGTTAGCCGTGCTGTTACCCGTTTAGCTAACTTCTGGCCCTGGGTTATGAATAGTTTTAAGAAAACGAGCTCGCCTGTAGAGGGGCTGTATTATTTAAAAGGCGGCGACCTGGAAGAAGAGATTGCAGAATCGGGTTTAATAACCAAACAATTTAACCTCAGCGATTATTTTACAGAAGAATTCTTCGAGACGAAGAAGGTAGTGTACGTGCCCTTGAAGTAGCTTTTATAGTCTTTGCTATAGTTGGCGTTTTACCCCTTCCCAGCCTTCCCCTTTGAAAGAGGGCCCCTACCCCAGAACAGGGAAAGGAGCTTTCCAGGTGTCGCTATAGTTGAGGCTATCATTTTATAGTTGTGGTTTTAACCCACCCCTGCCCCCTCCCGAGAGGGGAATTTCGGCTGTTGCTATAGTTGAGGATATCGTTTTATAGTTTCCGTTTGCCATCCCCCTTGCCCCCTTCGAAGGGGGACTTTTCTGCTGCAGCTTTCCCAACTGTCATTTCGACAAAAGGAGAAATCTGAATTAGCTATAGTTACAGACTATGCACAGGACAGGTTTACCTGTCCCTACGGAATTACAACCACGATAAGGCGATGCAACTATAGCTTCTCAAACTATAGTTAAAGCAGTTACTATCGAACTGATCGCAGTCTTTGGGTTGAGCGCCTTTGCTTTGTTGCGGTGCCGCCAGGCAACCTGAGGTACGAGGGTAGCAAGAAAGCTGCAGCGCGATGCCCGAAGACGGGGCCTCCCGGCCGTGAGGGCACCAAAGCAAACTATAGAACTGTAGGTTCATAGAGCTCCCAGGATTGAAGAACGCTATGAAAGAAAAGGCTAGGTTCAGGTAGTAGTGTTTCAAACTATAGAACTCAGATTTCTCACTTTGTTCGAAATGACAAAAGAGATACTATAGGATGATAAAATCTCTCACTGCTGCGCTGGCTCTTCTCGACTCGTGTCTCACTTTGCTCTAAATGCCAAAAAAGAAACTATAGGATCCTTTGCTTTAGAATAACAAAATACCAACACCATCGACACTACAAACAGCATCTAGCATCATCTAATAAAAACTTCACAGCCCTTGCTTCAGAATAATAAATGTCTTTCCTGAAATCTTCGGCAAAGCCTACATGGCCGCCGGCTTCGGGTACTTCAAAATAAAAGCAGGGGTTGGCTTTTGCCTCTTCAAATGGGTAACAGTCGTCACTCAGAAACGGGTCGTTCTTGGCGTTTACAAGTAAGGTAGGCTGTTTTATGTTCTTTAAAAATTGCTTGGAGCTTACCCGTTCATAATAATCGTCGGCATTTTTAAAGCCATGCAGCGGCGCGGTATACCGGTTATCGAACTCCGGAAAAGACCAGAAAATACTATAATCGGTTAAGTCTACCTCGTTGGGGTATAGCTGGCGTTTCTGCTCCAGCTTTTCACCCAGGGTTTTCAAAAACCGCTGCGTGTAAACCTTCGAAATGGTATGGGCAGAAGCCTTTAAATCTACAGGAACAGAAAATGCCACCGCGCGCTTAACTTCAGCAGGAACTTGGTCAGGGTTTTCTCCAAGGTACTTCAGGGTAATGTTACCTCCGGCACTAAACCCGATCAGGTGTATGGTGTTATAGTTGCCGGAAAGAAGGGCATGTTCTATTACAAAATGCAGGTCGTCGGATGCGCCAAGATGATAGGAGCGGAGCAGTTTGTTGGGCTCGCCACTGCAACTGCGGTAGTTCCAGGCAAGTGCATCTAAGCCGCGTTCGTTAAATGCGCGCACCATACCCAGTATATAAGGCCTGCTACTGTCCCCTTCCAGGCCATGCGAAAGCACAACAAGGCTATCAGAACCAACCTGCGACCAGTCCACATCAATAAAATCAAGGTCAGGAGTAGAAATACGTTCACGCGTGTACGAGATGCCCTCTACTTGCCTGAACAAACCAGGAATTATAGTTTGCAGGTGCCCGTTAAAAAGATAGAAAGGTGCTTTATAGGTAGAAGATAAGATAGGCATGGCGGTAAAATTAAGGGTACTACACTTTAGTATTGTATACGAGTTCTGGCAGATTGTTATGCTTGCATCACATCGCAAATTTATATCTTTTTATAGTTTGATGAAGGGCCGCGGGCATTGTATGTATATGTGGTGTTATGTAGAACAATGAATAAGGCACCGAAGTTTATAAAAGTTAAAGAGATGCTGCGTTAAATTGATACCGTAAAGCACCTGAAAGTTGAGCCCGCGCTGGAAGTGCATAGCTGTAACAGTTGCAGCCAGCATACGACATCAGTTCCTGAAAACGGGTGGGTAGGAGGACGCTATTCTATAAGCCTTCCGGCCACAAGAACTGTGTAAATGTATCAGAATGGAGAAGTACAAAAACGTACGAAGGCAGCGTTTCCGTTACAATTCTCTTCCATTATATATCAATATCCTTTTTATTGCGTATAACACCTCATAATCAAAAAATATGACTATGAAAATTGTATCGAAATTTAGAACTATAGGATTTGCATTAGCTATTGGTTTATTCACATTTGCCTGTAGCCAGGAAACACAGAATGAAACAAATGCTGAAGTTGATGAAGCACAGACAGAACTTAGCGAAGAGAATGCGGAAGCAAATGCTGAGCTAAATGAAGCCGGTGCCGAGGCCAACCAGGAATATGATGAATTCTCGGGTTGGGTTAAGACCAACACTGAAAAAGCTGAAACTGTAACGGCAGATGAGTATCGTGAGATGCGTGCCGAGTATAAGCAGAAAGAAGCTCGATTTGAAAATGAAGCATCCACCTGGGATGATGCAACCCGCCGTGAGTGGGAAGAAACCAAAGCAGACTGGAACGAGTTTGAAAACAAAGTTCAGAAGCGCTTAGGTAAGATAGACGACATTGATGTTGATGTGAACGTAAAACGTGATAACAACTAACATTAGTTAGCAACATAGTAAAAGCCGCTGCAGCTTATAGTTGCAGTGGCTTTTTGTTTTAAGCTGGACATATTATTTATAGCTATTGCAGAATATAACCTAAGATTATATTGCAGGATTGGTATCAGAAACATTACCTTTGCAAAGATTTATAGAGAGAGGCCCCGTAAAATATTTTTATCAGGAGCTATCTTTGGAAATTACCGGCAAAGCTTTTACCTTTGCAAACTCATTACAAGATACGGAACAAAATATTTAACAGTATAAAATAACATGGCTAACCATAAGTCGGCATTAAAGAGAATCAGAGCGAATAACGCTAAACGTCTTCGTAACAGATATCAGGCGAAAACTACTCGTACTTTTATCAAGAAATTGAAAAACACGACTGAGCATGCCGAGGCACAAGAGCTGTACAAAACAGTTTCTTCAATGATTGACCGTCTTGCTAAGAAAAACATCATCCACAAAAACAAAGCAGCTCACAACAAGTCTAAACTGGCTAAGTTTGTGAATACACTGGCAGCTTAATTTTTGTCGGAACTATAGTTTCAGGAGCCTTGTGCATGCGCGCAAGGCTTTTTGTGTTTGTAGCACATTAAAAGATTATAGTTAGAATGGTAAACTATAGTTAATGGAAAGCTTAAAGGCTACAACCTATAGTTGCCTGATCTTAAAACTATAGGCTGCAGTAAGGTTATAGTTGTAAAGCTTCGGATTGGTTAGCAGCTAAAAACTCAGGCAACTACTGTAAAAGTAAGGCATAAAAAAGCGCCGGCAGGTATAACCTTACCGGCGCTTCTGGCTTTATAGTTATGCGTAAAGTTAAGCTATGCTCAGCTTAATCATGTTGGTACGCTTCTGCTCATTTATCGGCATACTGGCTGTGTTGATGAATACATCACCTTTCTCGATATGGCCGCTCTCTAAGAGTGTTTCTTTGATGTCAGCTATCGTGGCATCCGTAGACTCGAACTTGTCGTAGTAGAAGCCTCTTACACCCCAAACCAGGTTTAAAGTATTTAGCAGTCTGTGGTTCTCCGTAAAAATAAAGATATCCGACTTAGGTCTGTACTTCGCCAGCTGGAAAGCCGTGTACCCTGACTTGGTCATACCAATAATGGCACGTGCATTTGTATCGCGGGCAAGGTTACAGGCATTGGCTACCAGGCTATCGTTGCAGAAGTGCGGCGAATGCGGGTTAAGCACATAACTCTTATTAAAGATATCTGCGTGCGTCTCAACTGTTCGGATAGTAAGGGCCATGCTTCGGATAGTCTCAATAGGGTAAGCTCCTACAGCAGTCTCAGCGCTCAGCATCAGGCAGTCGGCACCGTCTATCACGGCATTGGCAATATCGTTGGTCTCGGCACGTGTAGGGCGCGGATTCACGATCATGCTTTCCATCATCTGGGTTGCTATAATAACGGGTCTGGCAGCACGGTTACTTTTCTCTACAACCATTTTCTGGATCATAGGAACCTGCTCCATGCCAACTTCCACGCCTAGGTCGCCACGGGCAACCATGATTGCATCGGTTGCTTCAATTATTTCATCAATGTTTTTGATGGCCTCCGGCTTTTCTATTTTAGCGATAACGCGGGTGTCCTTGCCACGCTCTTCAATAATGCGCTTTATTTCCTGGATATCTTTTACAGATCTCACAAAAGAAAGGGCTACCCATTCAACGTCGTTGTCAAGCCCAAAATGCAGGTCGCGTAAATCTTTTTCGGTAAGGGATGGGGCAGATACGCTGGTGTCTGGCAGGTTAATGCCTTTACGTGGCTTTACTACACCGCCATAAATAACTTCGCAGCGTACTTCCAGGTTGTGGTCGGTATGCAATACTTTAAGCTCCAGTTTTCCATCGTCCAGTAAAATGGCATCGCCTACTTTTACATCTTTTGCCAGCTGGGTATAGTTGGTTGCCAGGTGGTCTGCTGTGCTTAATGAACCGTCGCAGCGCAGTATAACCTCCTGCCCCTGCTTTATCTCAACGCCGCCGTTTTCTACTTCCCCGATTCTGATCTTGGGTCCCTGAAGGTCCTGTACCAGGCAGACAGTTGTGTTGAACTGGCGGTTGATCTCACGCACATGTTTGATCACTTCTAAATGTTCTGAATGCTCTCCGTGTGAAAAGTTCAGCCTGAAAGCATCTACACCTTCTTGCATCAGCGCCAGTAAGCGTTCAAACGTGTTGGAGGCAGGACCAACGGTTGCAAGTACTTTAGTTTTGTTAAACGTAATATTCATATTTAAAAAATCAGATTCTCTTTAAACTTAAGTGATAGTGGATCGAATTGTTTAACATACTCTACTAACGGTATCAGTAGCAGTGTGTTTAACAGGCCTTGTGTGTACCGTTTCGGCATCGACCCCGTTATCTGCAGCACATAATCATATTCCTTCATATCTGGCAGGAGGTATGGCTTGCGCAGCGTATTTGTGCCTAAGGCCTTGTTGCGCAACAACCGGATAACACTATGGTCGGTTACAAATTCATAGTTAGAGATCAGAAGTTGTTCGCGGCCCGGTAAAGTAAAACATAAATCTTTTTGCCTGGTCAGGCGCATCTCAAAAAGTTTGTTCAGCCACCACGCCATGGTATAGTCTTTCCCCGACGAAACTAACCCATAGAGGTCAAAATCGTATTCGTATTCATTATCGAGGTAAAAAGTTTTCATGTATTTACTTTGGCGCCTCAATTTAAGAACGAACTTTGTAAATCGGCAGTCAGACGTCAAATCTTTTGAAATAACACGAATAGAGTAATTTTTTTTGACATTGTCTGTCTATTTATATTTCTTTGCACAGTGTTTTAATAAACTATAAGAAAAATGTCAGAAATCGCAGAAAAAGTAAAAGCTATCATCATTGATAAGCTTGGCGTGGAAGAGTCAGAGGTTACTCCTGAGGCTAGCTTCACAAATGACCTTGGCGCAGATTCATTGGATACAGTAGAACTTATCATGGAATTCGAGAAAGAGTTCAACGTATCTATTCCAGATGATCAGGCTGAAAACATTGCCACTGTAGGTCAGGCTGTAAGCTACCTGGAAGAGCACGCTAAATAATACCTTCTGTTTTTATTATAAGATTTTTTCTACTATCTATCCTCTGGTAACAGCTTATGGAGCTTAAGAGAGTTGTAGTTACTGGGCTAGGCGCACTCACGCCACTTGGTAATACTGTCGCAGAATACTGGGATGGCCTTACTAATGGCGTGAGTGGAGCTGCGCCTATCACACGCTTCGACGCGAGTAAGTTTAAAACACAGTTCGCCTGTGAAATAAAGGGATACGATCCTGAAAAATACTTTGATCGTAAGGAAGCCCGCAAAATGGACTTGTTTACGCAGTTTGCGCTTGTAGTAGCCGAAGAGGCTGTACAAGACGCAAACCTAACAGAAGGCAACTACGATCCTGACAGGGTTGGTGTGATATGGGGTTCCGGAATTGGCGGTCTGCGCACGTTCCAGGAAGAATGCGTGAACTTCGCCCACGGCGATGGCACTCCGCGTTTTAACCCGTTCTTCATACCAAAAATGATCGCTGACATCAGCGCAGGACAAATTTCTATAAAGTACGGCTTCCGTGGGCCAAACTTTGTTACTGTATCAGCCTGTGCTTCTGCTACCAACGCTATTCTTGATGCTTTCAACTATATCCGTCTGGGTATTGCTGATATAATTGTATCAGGTGGTTCGGAAGCAGCGGTTACAGAAGCTGGAATAGGTGGTTTTAATGCCCTGAAAGCCCTTTCAGAGCGCAACGATTCCCCTGAAACTGCATCCCGCCCGTTTGATAAGGACCGTGACGGATTTGTGCTTGGCGAAGGCGCCGGCGCACTTATACTGGAAGAGTATGAGCACGCTAAAGCCCGCGGAGCAAAGATTTATGCGGAAATATTAGGTGGTGGTATGTCTGCGGATGCTTACCACATTACAGCACCACACCCGGAAGGGCTTGGCGCACTTAATGTAATGAAGAATGCATTACGCGATGCACACATCAAACCTGAAGAGGTAGACTACATCAACGTACATGGTACTTCTACACCGCTTGGCGACGTTAGCGAAGCCAAAGCAATAGAGACTGTGTTCGGGGAGCATGCCTACAAGCTGAACATCAGCTCTACCAAATCCATGACGGGCCACTTACTGGGTGCAGCCGGAGCTATAGAGGCCATTGCTTCTATTCTGGCCATCAAAAATGGCGTGGTTCCGCCAACCATCAACCACTTTACAGACGATGAAAGCTTTAATCCGAAGTTGAACTTTACGTTTAACAAGGCACAGAAGCGCGAGGTAAAAGTAGCGTTGAGCAATACATTTGGATTTGGTGGTCATAACACATCTGTAATTTTCAGAGAACTGAAAGATTAGTGTTTGGACCTATTAAACCGGTTAGGCGCTTCTACCAGAGAGTTTTTACCAAAGACAGAGAGCTAGTACGCGCCATTGCCGGTATTATTGGAAATACACCCGATAATATCAGGCTGTATAAACTTGCCCTTACTCATACGTCGTTTGCACGGCAGGCTGCCAGCAGCAAGCACGACACAAACGAACGACTGGAGTTTTTGGGAGATGCCGTATTAGGTGCTGTAGTTGCCGAGCTGCTTTTCAGGAAGTTTCCGTACGAAGACGAAGGTTTTCTGACGGAGATACGCTCGCGCATAGTTAACCGCGAGTCGCTGAACCATATTGCCTTAAAGATTGGCCTTAACCTGCTTGTAAAAGTAGAGGCGGGGTCTAACAGGCACAAATCAGTGAACGGTAATGCCCTGGAGGCGCTTGTAGGTGCCATTTACCTGGATAAAGGGTATAACATGACGCGGCAGTTCATTTTGGGCAAACTCATAAAGCCACACATTGACCTGCACCAGCTTGTAAACACTACAGCTAACTTTAAAAGTAAACTGATCGAATGGGCGCAAAGCCAGAACATGGAGATCCGTTTCGAGAACATCAAGAAAAAGCAGCAGGGTAACACTACAGAATTTACAACCGAAGTATATATCGGCGACAAACCCGTTGCCACTGGTATAGGCCTATCCAAAAAGAAAGCCGATCAGGCAGCAGCTGAAAAATCGCTGGAGCTGCTCAAGATCAATTAATTATTCTATTACTACATTGTTGGTTTAGCTAAACTATAGTTTGGCTAATCTGCCTGTCTTTCTATTTCCTTTTTCTTACTCTTCCAGGGTATCCTAAGTAGCTTGCAAACCTGAATCTGTGAGTAACTATAGTGCTTGGTTAAACTATGGGTTCGGCAATTTATCTGTCCTGTAAATTGGCAATATAGCATTTCAGCAATAAAACTTAACTTGCCCTTTCATACTTGCGTTATATACCACTATGAAAGACACCCGACTCACGCTGGCAGGCGCTGCACTCAACCAGACTCCCCTGGACTGGGACAACAACCTGCAGAATATTAAAGACGCCATTACCGAGGCAATAACCCACAACGTTGATATTTTACTGCTACCTGAACTCTGTATTACCGGTTACGGATGCGAAGACCTTTTTCTGAGCCCATGGCTTGGTGAAGAAGCTTTTCAGAAACTATTACTGGTAAAAGACTGGTGCACTGACATTACCGTGTGTGTTGGTGTGCATGTCTGGATCGGGACGCAGGTTTACAACACCGCTTGTGTCATCAAAAACCAGGAAATTATAGGCTTTACGGCCAAGCAGTTTCTGGCTAAGGATGGCATACACTATGAGCCGCGCTGGTTTACAGAGTGGCCAGCCAACCAGGTAGGGGAGTTTGAGCTGTTCGGTCAGAAATATAAAATCGGCGACCTTATCTATGAAGAGCAGGGAGTTAAATATGCCTTCGAGATTTGTGAAGATGCCTGGAGACCGAACCGCCCGGCTGAGCGCCATATGGCTAAAGGAGTACAGCTTATTCTTAACCCTAGCGCAAGTCATTTTGCCCTGAGTAAAACCGACCTTCGTTATAGGTTGGTGGTAGAGGCATCTAAAAAGTACCAGTGTACTTATTTATATGCCAATTTGCTGGGCAACGAAGCCGGTAAAGTAATCTACGATGGTGAAGTACTGATAGCGCAGAACGGCCACCTGCTAAAACGTAACGAGCTGCTTTGCTTTAAAAACGTGGATATGGAAGTGGCTGAGGTCTGTTTTGGCGATAACCCAACTATAGCCGAAACTATAACTTACCTGCCACCTATTGATGAGAACAAGGAAGTGATGGCAGCCCTAAGCCTCGGCTTGTTTGACTATATGCGCAAAAGCCATAGCCGTGGGTTTGTATTATCGCTGAGCGGCGGTGCAGACTCGTCGTTATGTGCGGTGGCGGTGGCCGAGATGGTTCGGCGCGGAATAGAGAGTTTGGGGGCGTTAGCTTTTGTAGCTAAAACGCAACTGTTCCCACTTAAAGATGTGGCCTATTTTGATACGCTTTCTGAAAAACAAGTCGGGCCTGAATTAGTGGGGCGTTTATTGACCTGTGCTTACCAGGGAACTGTCAATTCGTCGGATGATACTTACAACTCAGCAAAAGAACTGGCTGCAAGTATAGGTGCCGTTTTTTATAGCTGGACGATTGATGAGCAAGTAAAAGGCTATACCTCGATAATTGAGGGTGCCCTGGACAGACCGCTCACCTGGGCTGAAGATGACGTAACACTGCAAAATATACAGGCCCGTGTTCGTGCTCCGTCTATCTGGATGCTGGCTAACATAAAAGGAGCACTGTTACTGGCAACCTCTAACCGTAGCGAGGCGGCTGTGGGTTATGCTACGATGGATGGCGACACGGCAGGCAGTATTTCCCCGATTGCAGGGATAGATAAAGCGTTTATCAGGCAGTTATTGGTGTGGTGTCAGACAGATCTGGGCTACGAAGGCTTGCAATATGTAAATAACCTGCAGCCTTCTGCAGAATTGCGTCCGGCTAAAGAGGCACAGACTGATGAAAAGGATCTGATGCCTTACAATGTACTAAACCAGATTGAGCGACTCGCTTTCTACGATCGTTTTGCTCCGCAGGAAGTTTATGATAAACTCTTGGAATCTGGTGTGGCAGACGGTGAAACTATAAAAGGGTGGCTTACCAAGTTCTATAGTTTATGGAGCCGTAACCAATGGAAGCGCGAACGTTATGCTCCTGCTTTCCACCTCGATGACTATAGTCTGGACCCACGGAGCTGGCTTCGTTTCCCGATACTCAGTGGTGGTTTCAGGGAAGAATTAAAGCAGCTTGGACAGGAATAGATTAATAACAAAAAAGGCTTTTTTACAGGAGCCTTTTTTGTTTGCGTTGTGAGCCAGGTAACTGGTATTCTTTCTTCTGGATTACTTTATCACGTCTCTCTTCTAAAAACAGGAGAGGGGTTTCGCACTGATACTGCTCATCGATAGTATTATAGTCTCATTCTGGCGCAGGTCTCCGGACTTATGATGGTGTGGAGTTTCCTGACTCAACTGGCCCGGCAGGGGCAGGCATTGTCTGAACCGGGATTAAGTGAGATTTAAGGGATTTCTGGGATAAAGGTTATTGCTATAGTTGGAGGCTATAGTTTTATAGTTATGGTTTTACCCCTTCCCAGCTTTCCCCTTTAAAAGAGGGCCCCTACCCCCAAAACAGGGGAAGGAGCTTTTGGCCTTTGCTATAGATGGAGTTATAGTTCTATAGTTGGCGTTTTAACCCACCCCTGCCCCTCCCAAGAGGGGAATTTCGGCTATAGTTATAGTTTGAGTTATAGTTCTATGGTTTCATTCTGTTGAGCGGACAGGTCGCGACCTGTCCCTACGGAAATACAGCCACGGTAAAGCGATGCAACTATAGCCTTTCAAACTATAGTTAAAGCAGTTACTATCGAGCTGATCACAGTCTTTGGGTTGAGCGCCTTTGCTTTGTTGCGGTGCCGCAAGGCAACCCGAGCAGCGCGAGGGTAGCAAGAAAGCAGCAGCGCGATGCCCGAAGACGGGGCCTCCCGGCCGTGAGGGCACCAAAGCTAAATTGAAAAAGTAGGCTAGTAAAGCTCCCAGGATTAAAAGTAGCTATAAAGGAAAAGGCTTGGTTCGTGTTGTAGAAAATCAAACTATAGCACTCAGATTTCTCACGCTGTTCGAAATGACAAAAGAGAAACTATAGGTCAATTAAGATTTCTCGGCTAACGCTCAAGGTGAAAAAAGCGAAAACCAAACTATAACCTTAATTAATCCCGCTAATAACAAACCGTTCCGGATGAAACTGCTCGTAAAGCGAGTGAATCATACCGTCTTTTAAACCAACATTCGGAACCATCATACTCTCCAGTTTAGCCCAGCGCATAGCAGATAAATATATTTCGGCGGCAGGCAGAATTACATCGGCGCGGTCCGGGTTCAGGAGCAGCTTATTCACACGATCTTCCATGCTCATTCCCGAAACTATAGCTACTACCTCTTCGATCTGCTTCCGGAAGATGGGCTTACCGGTTATCTTGCCGGCCATATCATAGATCTTATTTATGTTGCCACCTGTGCCAATAGCCCGGGAAAGCTGGTATTTACGGGCGTTCTCTTCTATCCAGTGGCGCATCATATTCCATAGTTCTACAGAATCGTTGCCGTGCATGTGGCGGATAGAGCCCTGCTCGAATGATTGGGAAGCTACTTTCTGGCGGTTTACATAAATGTTGAATTCCGTGCTGCCGCCACCTACGTCAATATGCAGGTAGTTACGCTCATCCAGGAAATTCACAATCACTTTGTTTATCAACTCTGCTTCGGCTACACCGTCAATTACATCTATTTTCATGCCCAGCCGTTCTTCTATCAACTGCAGAATTTCAGGTGCATTCTGAGAGTTTCGCATGGCAGAGGTAGCGCAGATCATATAATGATCCACATCGTGTACATCCAGAAGCAGCTGGAAAGCGTGGAGTAACTTTACAAACTTATCTATCTTAACGTCGCTGATATAGCCTGAATTAAACACATCTTCTCCGAAGCGGATGGCGTAGCGGATGTATTCTATCCGTTTAAAAATTACACTGGCATCCTGCTGAAGGGCACTTGAGATCTGGCACCTTACGGCGTTGGAGCCTATATCGATGGCGGCTAATTTCAAACGGTGATCGGTTATAGTTATAAATTGCTTCTCTAGTTCAAAGATAAACAGAAATCAGTTTCCGGTGAAATTATAGTGCAGGTATACGGGCACAATGACATTTGTTTTTTAGTCTGGGGAAAGTACCTCTACTTTATTTGCGGCTGGAAAACACAGCCCGAATATAACCTTGTCTTTAAACAGCTCCTTGATCTGAAAACACGGCTAGCCAGGGTTCAAGTTTAAACTATGGAAGGTGCAGGGCGTACAATAAAACGTTGAAGGACGAATATTAGAAGATATGGATAAGAAAAAACAACGGTGGCATGCGAAGAAGCGAAAAGTAGCAAAAAGACTTTTTCCGCTGTTTGCGCCACTTATATTTTCGCCGATGGCTGCGCCGATAAGCAGCAGTGCAGCTAAAACCAAGACCAAAAAAACCACTAAAGAAACCGTATCAAACTATAAAATTATGCAGTTCGACCAGGTGGCTTACAGTCTTTATAACGAGATGGGACTTGGGCAAACCGGGCTGAAGTATGAAGTTTTTTCGAAGGCGCTTACCGGGTATTATAACATGAAGCACGAAGGCAGGTTATCTGGCAAGCCGGTTTTAACTATGGTCGATTTTACAAAGTCATCAACGCAAAAAAGGCTTTGGGTAGTAGATGTAGAAAAAAAAGAACTACTGCATCATACCTATGTGGCGCATGGCCGCAATTCAGGAGAGGAGTTTGCTGAGAATTTCTCGAATGATAATAAGTCCTATATGAGTAGCATCGGCTTTTATGTAACCCAAAATACATACCATGGCAAACATGGGCTTTCGCTTAAATTAGAAGGCGTAGACGAAGGTTTTAACACGAATGCCCTGGAGCGCTGCATTGTAATACATGGTGCCGAATATGCAAGCCCAAAATTTATAGATCAGGCGGGCAGGCTTGGCAGAAGTTTAGGTTGCCCGGCGCTGCCAATGGAAGAGCACGAAGATATTATTAACACGGTAGTGGGCGAGACAGCTATGTACGTGCATGCTAAGAGCGATGATTATACGTCGCATTACCTGGACCACGCCACTGCTATGGCTGAGATTGTTAACGAAAATCCGAATAATACTTTGCCGCCTAATACGGATGTTTCCAGTTAATGCCGCAACCCACCGCTGGGTGTTGTTCCTGTGACGGCTGCTGGCCTTGTAGTAATGCATCTAAGGCACGTGTCAGATCCTGGCCTGTAACCAGTATATACGATTTTGGCCGGGAACTATCGAACTGACCGTGGTAGGCTAAGCGTTTGTTGGCATCAAACACAAAAAACTCGGGTGTACAAACTGCCTGGTAGGTACGTGCCACCTGTTGCGTCTGGTCGTAAAGATACGGAAACGTAAAGCCGCGTTCCTGAGCCAGGGCTCTCATTTCATCTGGCCCGTCCTGTGGCTGTATAGTTGCATCGTTGGCGCTGATGGCTACAAAGCCTACTCCTTTCTGTTGGTATTCTTTTGCGACTTCCACTACCTTATCCAGGATGTGCAGCACATACGGGCAATGGTTACAGGTAAATAATATAACAGTTGCCTTGCTGCCTGCTACATCGCGTAGCGAAAACAATCTGCCGGAAACAGTGTCGAGTAATGCGAAGTCGGGTGCCAGGGTACCTAAAGCAATTTCAGAAGTTGCGTAAGCCATAGTTTTAGGTTTGGATGAGGGTGAAGCGCCGGAGCCATTACCTGCCGGCACTTCTAAAATACCTCTTTAATCTGACTTAATCAATAGCGGTTTGCTTAGTTTGCATGAATCAGAGAATCAGGGGGATTTAGTCGATAGGGATAGGGCTGCCCTTTCTAAGTTTTGCATTTTTACTGAGGGGGCCGTTACCCCTGAACTGGGAAAGGAGCTGTTCTTTCGAAGCTATAGTTGGAGTTATAGTTATAGAGTTAGTATAATCCAACCACCCTGGTCCCTCAGCGCTCCGCTCCCTACTTTCGAAATCGCTTCGCGGTAATATAAGGCGGGAGATTTGGCCTTTGCTATTGTTTTACCGCTTCCCAGCTTTCCCCTTTTATCGAGGGCCCCTACCCCCAAAACAGGGGAAGGAGCTTTTGGCCTTTGCTATAGATGGAGTTATAGTTCTATAGTTGGCGTTTTAACCCACCCCTGCCCCTCCCAAGAGGGGAATTTCGGCTATAGTTAAGGTTGTAGTTTTATAGTTCTATAGTTTCCATTTGACACACCCTGCTGAGCTTGGCTCGCAAGTTTTGAACTCTCTGTTCTCACTTGTCCTCAAGGGGACAATTCTGTTACTACTTTACGTCCTGTCACTCTTGCCCTCGCTCGCGTCCCGCGAGTGTGAGCTAGCTGCGGACTCTGGCCGCTTTAACCAACCTGTGCCTGAGGCACAAGTGGCGGGACGCCACTAAGTAGCTCACACTCGCGGGACGCGAGCGAGGGCGAATTAGGGAATGAAACAGCCATGCCCTCAAGGGAACAATTTCACTATTAGTTTTCGAACTGTCATTTCGACCTGCGGGAAAAATCTGAGTTCTATAGTTACACCATTCGAGCAGGACAGGTCTCGACCTGTCCCTACGGAACTATAGCCACGGTAAAGCGATGCAACTACAACTTATCACTCAACTATGGAAATTGCTATCGAATTGATCGCAGTCTTTGGGTTGAGCGCCTTGTAGATTTCCGGTGCCGTTAGGCATTGCGACGAAGGAGCAAAGGAAATGTACACCGCGCGATGCCCGAAGACGGGGCCTCCCGGCCGTGAGGGCACCAAGGCCAACTATAAAACTGTAGGCAAGTAAAGCTCCCAGGATTGGAGGGATATTTGAAAGGAAGGCTTGTTTCGGATAGTAGAGTTTTAAACTATAGAACCCAGATTTCCCCTGACGCAGAAATGACAAAAGAGAAACTATAAACCAACTCGTTAGACATTCAGAAGTACAGGAAAAGAAACTATAATATGTAGATGAAGCGGCATAACCGGCAACACTTATACAACATTGCACTACCTTCCAACAAATACTCCAACTCAATTACCACAATCCCTGATTCTTTGCACGTAACGGCACTATTTACTTACAATGTAAAACAATGTTTTTGTACTTCTTTTAGCTGGTAACCAGACACTTTCTTGTAAATAGGCAACAACCATTCTCTCAGAATGGAGTAAATAACCTACTCCCTTGTTGTTCGTTCCCGTCACTTGTGAGGCCAAATGCATGCAACAAGACCTGATTTTATAGCATCGACTTAACATGAAAAAAATAAAAGAAGAGAAAGCGGTGGTAAACGGCAAAAGCGTAGCTACGCCTAAAGAAGCTACAAATGGCCAGGATATCGCCAACGAATTTTATAAGAAAACCCTCACGCTCCTGAAAGATAGCCCGACGCCTTATTTGTTAGGAGGTGGCTACGCTATGTTCGAATACACCGGCATTGTGCGCGACATGAAAGACCTGGACATTTTCTGTAAACCAAGCGAATACCAGTACCACTTAAAATACCTAAACGACAAAGGCTACCAGACCGAGATTACGGATGCCCGCTGGCTGGCCAAAGTGTTCCAGAATGGCTATTACATCGACATCATCTTTGATACGGTAAACAACATCTGCACCGTAGATGACAGCTGGTACGAGTATGCAGTGAAAGGTAAAGTGTTTGGGATACCTGTAAAGTTCCTGGCGCCGGAAGAGTTGATCTGGTGCAAGATTTATGTGCAGAACCGCGAGCGGTACGATGGTGCCGACGTGAACCACCTGTTTCTGCGTTACGGTAAAAAGCTCGACTGGAAACGCCTGTTCAGCCGCATGGACCACCACTGGCAACTGCTCCTGAGCCAGGTCATCAACTTCCAGTTTGTTTACCCCGCCGACCGCGACATCATTCCTAAATGGCTTTTTGATGAGCTGATGCAGCGCGCAATGCATCAGTATGAACTGCCGGCATCGGTTGAGAAAGTTTGCCGCGGCCCGATTATAGACCAGACCCAGTACAAAACCGATATTACGGAATGGGAGTACAAGGTGGTAACTATAAAAACCATTTAGCGAATGGATAAAAAAAAGAAGAAAATCCGTGTGGCTGCCGTAGGCGATATACATGTGCGCGATACAGATAAAGGCAAATGGATTGAGTTTTTCAAGGACGTATCGGCAAATGCAGATGTGCTGCTGATATGCGGTGACCTGACTGACCATGGACGTGCCTCGGAAGCCGAAATATTAGCCGAAGAACTGCGTGCCTGCTCCATACCTGTAGTTGCTGTACTAGGCAATCACGATTTCGACCACAACGAGCATGAGGAGATACGGAAAGTATTGGCGCAAACCGGCGTGAATATGTTGGATGGCGACATGGTGGTATTGGAAGGGGTCGGTTTTGCAGGTGTAAAAGGCTTTGGGGGTGGCTTTAACCGCGCTATGCTGGCCATGTTCGGAGAACCGATGATGAAGCAGTTTGTGCAGGAAGCCGTAGACGAATCGCTGAAGCTGGATGGTGCCTTGTCCAGGTTAGAGACAGAGCACCCGGATATTCCTAAAATTGCAGTTTTGCACTATGCCCCCATTGCAGCAACTATAGAAGGCGAGCCCGAAGCCATTTACCCGTTTCTGGGCTCATCCAGGTTGGCAGAACCATTGGAGCGCCGCCAGGTGCTGGCCGCCTTTCATGGGCATGCACATGTGGGTACCTTGGAAGGGCAGACAGCCAAAGGTGTAAAGGTCTTTAATGTGGCCAAGCCATTGCTGCAGAAGCTGGATAAACCGCTGCTGTATTATGTACTGGAAGTATAAAGTATGAATTGGAAAAAACGGCCACTTGTAAAACAGGTGGCCGTTTTTGTTTTGTTGCGGCTGTGCGTATTTTAGAGAATTAATTCACCCGTATCATGAAAGTCAGAAACCACCTGTACCTGCTCCTTTTACTTGCTTTGTTTGCATGCACTGACAAGCAAAGTCAGCAAACTATAGCCACAACCGCAACAAGCCAGAAAGTATATTACCCTGGCAAAGGCGATAACTGGGAGACCAGGAAACCCGAACAGGTAGGCATGGACGCTACACTGCTAGAGCAGGCAGTAGCGTGGGCAAAAACACAGGAAACAACCCAGATTCAAAAAGACTTCTCTACACAGAAAGAGATATTCGGGGAACCGTTAGGGCCATTGCCGGCTACCAGAGCAAACACCAATGGCATCATCCTGAAAGATGGCTACATTGTAGCAGAGTGGGGCGATACTAAAGCCGTTGATCCGACTTATAGTGTGGCTAAAAGCTTTCTCTCAACTCTTTTGGGCTTAACTCTGGACCGCGGCATGATCCAAAGTATAAATGACCCGGTGGCAAAGTATGTGAAGGATGGAGGCTATAGTTCGGAACATAACAGCAAGGTAACCTGGCAACACCACGCCCGACAGACCAGCGAGTGGGAAGGAGAGCTATGGGGTAAGAAACATGATTTTATTGGTAAGGAAGCATTTGGCCGTGGAGAGCGCAAGCCACGCGAACTGCAGGAACCGGGCAGCTTTTACGAGTATAACGATGTACGCATTAACCGCTTTGCCTTGTCGTTGCTGCGCCTGTGGGAAAAGCCTTTGCCGGAAGTGCTGAAAAATGAGATAATGGACCCGATAGATGCTTCCGAAACCTGGCAATGGGTACCTTACCGTAATTCTGTAGCTGAGATAAATGGCAAGCAGATGCCATCGGTAAGCGGTGGTACCCGCTGGGGCGGCGGCCTCTGGATAAGTGCCCGCGACGAAGCCCGTTTCGGTTACCTGTTCCTGCGCAACGGCCAATGGAAAAATAAGCAGCTGATCTCAGAAAAGTGGGTGAACGAAGCCACAACCAGCCGCGGTGCAGTAGGACCGGACTATGGCTACCTGTGGTGGCTGAATACCGAAGACAAAGCCTGGCCTGATGCTCCGGCCACGAGCTACGCAGCTTTAGGAGCCGGCCAGAATACCGTTTGGATAGACCCGGAGCATGACATCGTAATAGTTTGGCGCTGGCATAATGGTAACCCGAATGAGCTGATCAAGCGCGTGCTGGCGGCGGTGAAGTAATTTGTTGTTGGCTGTTAATTGATGTAGAACTATAAATTTGGAATCCAAGGGGCGAGCGCCCACGCTTGTGACGAACTATAGCAGGGGACTTTTTGCTTTTACACTTTAGTTAATATCACCAGTCTATCCGGACCAACACTACTAAAAGTTAAAGAGGCAACTGCCGTTACCCAACCAGCATTTTAAATTAAAACCGCTTCAAGTGGTGCTTCTGAAAAGTCCATTCGGGGGTGAGGAGCGGGCCGTTAAAGTTAGTGCTGTACCAAGGGCTAAGGTCAGGATTCATGGGGTTTTGGAGTATCTGTATTTCCTGAGCGGGCATGTAACTTTGCGCCAGTAAGAAGAGCCTTTCACCGGTTTGCGAATTCACGACCATATCAACAACTATAACTGCATGACCGGGGCTGCCGCCTTTTATAAATACATCGCCGATCTGTATTTTATCTATAGTTACAGCCCTCATTTCTTTTTCTAAAGAGAGCGTACCAGCGTAGGTAAAGACAATTTTCAGATAATCACGGAAAGAACTATAGTTTGTAGCAGGAGCTGCCTTCTTTACCCAGTTAACCTCGTTTCCCTTTACGTTCATACGGTAACCTTGCTGCCACTTACTATAGTTTGCAGTAAAACCGTTCGTTAAGTTGAAGTGGATGTCGTTGTAGCGTTTCTGGTTATACAAATACTCTGCACGTAGCCGCATCACAGCATCGGCGCACTGCTGCAGGTCATAGTTGCCAACGTCAATATCCATAACAGCATCATACACTCCGTCGTTGGGTTTTACTTTACCATCATAGTAATGCGCCACTGCACCATGCGTTTTAAGTTTGAAGTTTTGCAGATATGCTTCAAATGAATTTGATTGTGGCTTAACCCGGGTAAAGCCACTTGGTGCCGGATATCGTTCAGCTATAGTTTTACCAGACGGATTAACTTTTGCTTCATGCGCTGCAACACTTTCTATAGGCTGTTCCTGTAGCTTTTCTGCGTTGGAGTTGCAGGCAGTAAGTAGAGTTAAGAGGAGAGGGGCCAGGCAGCGCTTCATAAGTTTCTCTTTTCATGGAAGATAATAGTAATTTGCTAATATTGCAATAGTTTCCCAAGCTAGAAAGGAGCTAAGATCATGGCACAAGCATAGACGCTCGCTCGATAGGTTCCTACGTATAAAATAAAAGCGGCTGCCCTAATGGAGCAGCCGCTTTTCTAAAGTTTAAAAATCAATTCTTAGTGTCGGCAGGTGCAGTGTTCACCAGCGATGCCTTCCAGGCGGGTGTTGGTGCCTTCGTGCCAGTCGAATGCGGTGGCGGTGCGGCTGTTTTCCCACCAGAACTTGCCTGGCTGTTTGTTGTAGTTACCAGTTTCAGCCATAGTTGCAGCATCGTACAGGCGACCATTTACCATCGTATATTTCACATGCTCCGAGTTCTGGATGTTTTCCAGTGGATTCGCATCTAACACGATAAGGTCAGCCAGCTTGCCGGTTTCCAGAGAGCCAATGTCTTTGCCCATGCCCAGGTACTCCGCACCGTTCAGGGTGGCAGCACGAAGCGCTTCATGGTTGGTCATGCCGCCTTGCTGCAGCATCCATAGCTCCCAGTGCGCACCTAAGCCCTGTAACTGGCCATGTGCGCCCAGGTTTACTTTAACGCCGGCGTCAGTTAATCTCTTTGCTGATTCCGAAGTCAGGATATGGCCGTTTTTATATTCTTCATCAGGCACCAACGTAACACGGCGCGCACGACCATCGATCACGGAACGCGGGGTGAACTTCAGGAGACGCTCTTTATCCCAGGCATTGGTTTTCTGATACCAGTAGAATTCACCGGAATTACCGGCATAGTTCACGATCAGGGTAGGAGTGTAGCCTGTTTGCGACGCTTTCCATACTTCCACTACGTCTTTGTAGAGCGGTGCAACCGGTATGTTGTGCTCAATGCCAGAGTGGCCATCCAGGATCATACTCATGTTATGGAAGAAAGTTGAACCACCTTCCGGCACCACGGTCATGTCCAGTTCGCGGGCAGCCTGTATAATCTGCTGGCGCTGCTCACGGCGTGGCTGGTTATAGCTTTTCACAGAGAAACCACCAACCGCTTTCAGGCGGCGCAGATGCGACCGGGCATCATCCAGGCTGTTCACTACAGCTTTAAAGTTACCATCAGCACCGTAAAGTATCGTTCCGGTAGAGAAAATACGCGGCCCGATCATGGCACCGCTCTTCACAGCTTCCGACTGGCTGAACACCATTTCGGTTGTAGATGACGGGTCGTGGGTAGTTGTTACGCCGTAGGCCAGGTTGGTATAGTAAGACCACTGCTTTTGCGGACTCATACCTTCGCGGAACGTGCCAAGGTGCGCGTGCACATCTACCAAGCCCGGCATAATGGTTTTTCCGGCAGCATCAATCACTTTGGCATCTTTCGGAACCGTTACGTTTTTGCCGACAGCAACTATACGGTTGCCCTCTACAACTATAGTTCCGCCCTCAATCACTTCGTCACCTTTCATGGTAATGATGCGCGCGTTAGTGAAAGCTACTTTACCTTCCGGCGTATCCGTTTTCAGCACCAGGCCAATCTTAGTACCGGTAGTGTCAATGGCAGGAAGTTTTTCAGGAGCACCTTCTACAAAAGAGAAGCGGTTTTTGATGTCGTTCGAGAAATATTCATCGCCTAACACCCAGTTCACTTTCTTGCTGTCACCAGACCAATGGATGCTGGTACCGGCATCGCGGGTGAAGCGGGCCACCGGAACAGCTTTGGTTTCAGCACTCAGGTCCAGACCGGAACCGTTCGTTGTGAAAGGAGCGACATACCCATTAAATAACTCTACAAACGCAATCCATTTATTGTCCGGGCTTGGATAGAACTGGTCCGTGTACTTGGATGTATAATGTGTCTGCTCTTCTTTGCCCTGCAGGTTTACGCTCTTAAAGGCAGCTTTATCACCGGCATAACCTGTAAAGAAGATGCGGTCAGAAGTAGCGTTGAATTGTGGCGAAGATCCGTTTTTCTGTACAAAAGTTGGCTTATCACCATCGGCTTCCATGTAGTAAATACCACGCTCGTTACCGTATGCGTAACCCATGTGGTTATTACCACCTTCTTTGTTGTAAACTATAAACTTACCATTTGGCGAGAACGAAGCATTGGTATAGAACCCTTTCTCAGATGTAAGCTTAGTAGGTTTTGCATTTTTCTTGCGAATATCCAGCTTCATCAAAGCGCTATAGTTATCGTCGTTCCATGTAGAGTAAACGATATGTTTTCCGTCTGGCGAGAAGGCAGGATAGAACTCGAAATCAGTGCCTTTGGTGATGCGCTCCGGCTTGCCATTCGGCAGTTCTTTTTTGTAGATATGGCCGGCAGCGTTAAATACCAGTACCTTGCCATCCGGAGACGTTACTGCATGGCGGATAGCCTTAGCTGCAAATTCTTTCGGCGATACACCACCATTCTTGCTGAAGTCATGGCGAACAGCATCGGAAATGTAATGGGTAGCAGTAGCCTCAAAAGGAATGTTAGTTACTTTCTGGTTAGCAACATCTATCTTATTGATCTTGCCATTGGCCCAGTATACAATGCTCTTGTTATCCGGGGTCCAGGAGAAAGAAGGATAAACCCCGAAAATAGCCCAGGCTTCCTGCTGGTCTTTGCTCAGGTTATCGGTTAGTGGCCATTGCTCGCCGGTTTTCAGGTCCTGTACAAACAGCACCGATTTGGTACGCACACGACGCACGAAGGCAATATGCTTGCCATCGCGGGAGATAGTCGGGCGAACAGAGCCACCGTTTCCGGTAACTATATTTTCGATCTCGCCTGTGTTACGGTCTACTCTGCGAATAACATAGATCTGGCCGTTCGGGTCTTTGTTGTACTCGAAGTTAGAGCCGCCGCTCATGTCTTCGGAGTAGTACACGTATTTGCCGTCTGGCGATACAAATGGCTCACCGGCATCCTGCTGGTCATTTTTACGCTTGGTAAGTTGTATACCAGCCCCGCCCGTGCGGTGGTACATCCACATTTCGCCGGCACCCAGCGAGCGGGTGTTGGTAAAGTGCTTGCGGGCTACAATATACTGGCCATCCGGCGTCCAGACAGCGTTGTTGAGTAATCGGAAGTTTTCTTTAGTGATCTGTTTGGCATCAGAACCATCACGTTTCATGATCCAGATGTTGTCGCCGCCACCTGCATCCGAAGTAAAGGAAATGAACTTGCCATCCGGGCTGAAACGGGGCTGCACTTCGTAAGCGCGGCCCGTGCGCAACAGCTTTGCCTTTCCACCCGAAATCGGCATTACGTAAATGTCGCCGAGCATGTCGAACACGATCTCCTTGCCATCCGGACTTACGTCCAGGCTCATCCAGGTGCCTTCGTCGGTGGTTACGGAAATTTCTTTTTCAGTGCTGTGGGCAGCATCCACAGTCCATTTCTTATCATCTTTTTTGTCCTGGGCTATTACGGTGCTGCAAGGTAGGGCCAGCGCCGCTGCCAGGAACATACTCAGATAAGTACGTTTATTCATGGTAAGGTGAAATTGGTTGATTAGTTGTTTTCCAAAGTTAATAATTCTGACCAGTGATTAAAGCGATTTTCCGGATTTGATATGATTTGCTAAGTCAGTTCCTGGGGACCATGGCATATATCACCGCAATCTTTATGGATTAAACTAACTTCTGAGCGCACTAAACCCTCGCTAAGAAAGACGATAAGGTTAGAATTTTAGTCTGCCGAATTTATAGTAGTCCTTGCCGGAGCCCAGCACTATAAACTCCTGCCGGTTAAGTTTGTAAGCAGCAGAAGGGACAAGGTAAAAGTCCTGGTTGCGGCCGGTTTGTGTGTTGCGGAGTGGTCTTGCTTTCTGCTTTCCGTCCGGTGTTATTGTTACCAGTATAGGCGTTTTCAGCACCACATTCGGGCTGGCTTTTACCATCTCATCCTGCTCGCTATAGTTGTATTCAAAATCCAGGTAAATCAGCTTTATAGTATCTCCTTCAGTGGTGGCAATGTATGAGCCAAGTCGTACCTGGGTGGCGGGGCCGGCCTGGTGCTTGTTAACGCTGGTGGTCAGCAGGGGAGCTCCGTTTTCTGCAAAAATCGTGATCAGGATATCATCGGTATGGAACTGCCTTCCCTCAGAAGTAAAAACTTCGCCCAGAAGGGCAGTGCGGTTACCAGGAAGTGGGAGCAGCTGTAGAAGTTGCAGGTAACGCAGGCGCTGGCTGTGGTCCTGGTCAGGTTTGTGGGCTTTATAGTTGTGCAGAAATGTACTATCGATAGGAGAATAGTTAAGTGCTGATTTCCGGAAACGGCCCCTGGAAATGCGGTAGAAAAAGGTGCCGACTGGCTCGGGATTCAGGCTGGCCACAAAAGGCGCCGGAGCTGTGATGCCTGCCACTATAACATCGCTCTTCAGGATGCCGAGTTTTGCCTGCAGTGGTCGTTGTGCGGTGCTGCCTATTGCCTGCATATAGCTTTTGCCGTTACGCCCTTCGAAGCGGTACAGGTAAAATGCAGCTTCGGGGGAGTTAGTGGCGGGTAGTTGGGTAAGTATGTAGGCTGTGCCGGCATCGGTAACCTCTATCTCCCGGATCTCACCTTTTACAGGAATAGCTTCCTGCCAGCGTGGGTTAAAAGAGCCCTGGTAAGAGGAAACTATAGTTTGCTGTGGCTCGGCCTGTTGCTGCAAAATAAGTATGAGCCTGCTGTCCATAGTTTTGGTATATAGCTTTGCATCCGGAGTGGTTGTGCCCAGTAAATGTATTTCTGGCATGTAATTCCCGTGCAGGTCTATCTGCTGGATGTAAATATTTTTCTTATACTTTTCTATATCGGAGGAGAGCAGGTATACATGGTGGTTAAGCAGCACCAGGTCCTCGAAGGTAGCACGGTTGCCTTCAGGGCCAAGCGGGGCAATGGCAACCGCCCAGGTGCGCTGGCTGTTGCCGTCGTAGCGCTCCAGGGTTATGCGGCCGTCCTGGGTGTAGCGGGCGTAAAAAGAGTTGCCGGTACCGGTGCCGATGATCTGCAGTTGGTTCAGGTTGCGGTTTTGCTGCGGAATTTCAGGGCCCCAGGTTATAGTTGGTTGCTGCGCCAGGGCGGGCAGTGTGCAGAGGAGCAGTACCAGGATGCTTAAAAGTTTCACCATACCACCAACAGCAATTTTCAAGGGTCTAACAATGGTTGTACGGACTAGTACCGAAGGAGGTAAGAACTAAGATTCTTAAGATTTAAAGATTTCAGGATTGTCTGAACCGGGATTGACCAGTGATTAAAGGGATTTCTCTGATTTATAAGATTTCTGGATGAACCTGGATTAATGGAGATTTGTGAGATTACCCGGAATGTAGAGACGCAATACCTTGCGTCTCCTGCTACGGAGCTATTTGTCTGAGTCAGAAATTAATGGGTATTGATGAGATAACGTTTCTGCCGCAAGTTTAGCTACAGCGTAACTTGCGCTCGAGGTTGGCACCAATTTGCAACTGGCTATTTGGGTGAACATATACTATAATTTGCTGAAGTTTATAGTTTGAGAAGTTGCTAACTATAGTTTCGACCACAAAATCTGGCGCCGGTATCTGACCGGTGACGTGCAGTGGGCGCGAGTCTCCAGACTCGCTGGGCTATAGTTGCTGTGCGGGATTAAGTCAAGTTTAAACCTATAGTTGCATAGCAAAGACGCAAAAAATTGCGTCTCTACAATTCCGGCCCAAGCCCATCGGGCCATTGTTGGTGCTTTCACCAATAATCCACTGACTGCCTGTACCTGCTGGTGAAAACACGCAGCAAGGGCTTAAGTTGACTACAGAAACAGCTCTTGAAAACCAATAATCTATAGTTAACTGCTACTATTCTATAGTCACAGCCATCACAATTCTTGCTTTTTCAAAGCAAAGCAAGTTGAAAACTTGCTGCCATATCAGCCACAAGTTACGCTGAAGCTAAACTTGCGGCAGAAATGTTATCCTGAGATTCTTTTAAATCACTGTGCGAAAAAAAAGAGACGCAAAGTTTTGCGTCTCTACATTCCATCCGATCTTATAAACCGGGAGGCTTACTGTACCTGCGCTTTATCAACGCGGGTAGGTGTTTCTTTTCCGAATACTATATCGTACGAGCCAAGTGCTATGCCTTTTATCATGCTGGTCAGGTGTGCCATGTCCAGCATTTCAAACTCGTCGTTCACGGTGTGGTAAGTTTCGTCTTTGTCTATTTGTACCGATGAAATTGTGTGCGCCGGAACGCCTAGACGGGCCAGGGTCGCGTTATCGGAGCGATAGAAAAGATTCTGTTTCGGGTACGGATCCGGGTGAATGCTATAGGTAGTTCCCTGCAAACGCTTCTGCATCAGTTCGCCTAAATTAGATTTCTCGAAGCCTGTTAAGTAAGCGCTGTTCAGACCGAACTGAGACGGCTTGCCAACCATCTCGATATTGAACATGGCCACGATCTGGTCGGGGTTGAACTGCTGTGAAAAATGCCTGGAACCAAACCCGCCGATCTCTTCAGCAGCAAAAGCTACAAAAAGGATGGTTCGCTCTGGCTTGCGCTGCTTCTGGTAAAAATCAGCCAGCAGCATCATGGCAGTCGTTCCGGATGCATCGTCGTCGGCGCCGTTCGCTATAGTATCGCCATCTATCGGTTTGTGTGTGCCAATATGGTCGTAGTGTCCCGAGAAAACAACAAACTCGTCTTTGCGTTTGCCTTCAATCATGCCCACCACGTTGGTCAGCTGCAGTTCTTCTATCTTGTTCTCTATCTCAATATCATAGTTCTGTAGACTGGCCTGGTCCGTGAGGATGAACACTTTGCTTGCTCCTTTACCAGTTTCCTGCACTATGCCGCCACGTGTCAGGTAGCGCTTGTAATTTGCAAATGTTTCGGCGTGTTTGGGGTGCACCAATACAATCGCATCTTCCTGCATCCGGAAAATGTGCATCATGGCATCGCGTGCATTTTCGCTTTCCGGGATTGGGATAATCCTGCGTTCGTCGGTGTTGGCTTCCCACTCCAGTTCTTTATAGTTGGTACTGGCAAATATGTTTTCCGTAGCAACTTTCTGGCCGTTCAGTTTTACTTCCAGCTCATGAGGCGTAACCCTGAACACTTTAAAAGTCTGCTTAAAACTATCGGAGCCGGGTAATGGCTTCAGTTTCGTTTTCCTGAACTCTGCTGCTATAAAATCTGCCGCTTTTTCTCCGCCGGGCGTAAAAGAAGCGCGCCCCTGCATATCATCGGCGCTCAGAGTTTTAACCAGGCGGGTTGCTTTTTCCTGGGTTATAGGTTTCAGGTTTTGTGCCCCTGCAACACCCGACAGGCTTAGCAACAAAGCAGCTGCAACGAACAGATCTTTTTTCATAGAAAGGGTTGGTTATTGTTTAATAGTTAAAGGTTGTTAATTTGCCTCCGGGCTACGGCTGATTTAGAAAGCAGAACACCAATATACACTATTTATGGATACAAGCACAAAGGTAAACTGGCTAAAATTGCTGCAGTACACGGTGTTGCTGGGGGTAATTCTGTATGTTGGCCGTTCGTTGTTTGTGCCGCTCAGCTTTTCGCTGCTTATCAGCTTTGTGCTGTACCCGATCTGCCGCTGGCTCGAGAGTAGAGGTATGCCACGCTGGTCAGCCATTGCTATCTGCCTGGCGGTGTTGCTTTTGATCTTTGGCGGACTTGCTTGGCTGCTTGTAAACCAGCTGATGCGCCTGGTAGAAGAATGGCCAAATCTACAACAGAAACTGGCGGTTGCCATACGGGATGTAAGCTTGCTGCTGGAACATAATTTTGGCATTAAAGTAGCGCGGCAGACAAACTGGCTCGAGAGCATGGGTAACAACGTAGCCGCTAATTTGCTGAACATGCTGAAAGATGTGCTTTACACATCCGTGGTTTCGGTGGTGTTACTGGTGCTGATACCGCTTTATGTGGCGCTCATCCTTTACAACCGCGAGCAGCTGGCCAGGGCACTTTATTCCTTATTCTCCCGAAGCGAGCACCACAAGATCAGAACCATACTGCACGAGACGATAACCACCTATTATAATTTTATAAAAGGCATGGCTATAGTGTACGCTATAGTTGGCACCCTGAACACCATCGGGCTGCTGATCCTGGGTGTGCCACATGCGCTGTTTTTCGGGGTGGTAGCTTCTATCCTGACTTTTATACCTTATGTGGGCATTACGATAGGAGCTATTCTGCCAATGACTGTGGCCTGGATAACCTATGACTCGCTGTGGTACCCGGCCGGGGTGGTGATGGTATTTGCTGTGGTGCAGTATTTAGAAGCTAACCTTATATTTCCGTGGGCGGTGAGTTACCGGTTGCAGGTTAATATGTTGTTTACGCTGCTGGCTATAGTGGCGGGTGGCATACTCTGGGGAGCTTCCGGCATGATCCTGTTTATCCCGTACCTGGCCATACTGAAACTGATAGCTGACAAACACGAAAACATGCGGTCGGTGTCGCTGCTGCTGGGCGTTAACGCCCCTAAACTATAGTTTACTTTGCTACCTGTGCCAGCCATTCTTTTTTGAGCAGACTATACACTTCCAGGTCGTGGTAATGGCCGTTCAGTAATTCGCCTTCACGCTCAGTACCTTCTAACGTAAAGCCAAGTTTAAGAGGTATGTTGCGGCTTTTATAGTTTTTGGGAGCTACTTTAAGCTGCACACGGTTCATGTTCAGTACCTCAAAAGCATATTTCAGCAGTCTGCTGCAACTACGGCGCATAATGCCTTTGCCCTGCTGGTGTTCGCTCAGCCAATAACCAATCTCTACTTTCCTGTTAAAATACTCGATGCCCTTAAACCCGATCAGTCCGCAGACAACTTCCTCTGAAACGATCACAAAAACTCTGTCTGCATTACTGTTAACTATAGTCTGCAGGTAAAATGCAGTATCAGAAACCTGGCGGGTCAGGTCTACAAACGGCAGCCACTCGCGCAGGTAAGGCCGCTGTGAGTTAATAATGTTAAATAAAGCCTGTGCATCGTCGGGGGTGGCTAGGCGCAGGTACAGGTCCGGAGCTATAGTTATGATGTTGTCTGTTCGAGGTATGATCATAGTTTTATAGGTACAGGTTTTTTATTATTACGGTTGTATGGCGCTAATAAAGGATGAATTGTACTGCAAAACTATAACAAGTTCGTATAGTTAAATAAGCATATCTTTTTTGAACATAACAACCGGTAACATGAAAACAACGCTACTGATTTTAGGAATAACACTACTGACCATAGCACCACTAACGCAATCGCTGGCCCAGGATGAGGATCGGCCCAACCTGAAATTGGGTGCCAAGATTGGCGCAAATCTGTACAGCATTTCTGATGACCCCGGCCTGGTTGACAATGATACTGGCTTAGGGTATGAGTTCGGTATTTACGGGCGAATCGGAGACCGTTTTTATGTGCAGCCCGGTCTCGACTTTGTAAGTTACAAAACACACATTATACGCACGGTGCAGCCACGGCCTAACGAGCGCGATGCCTTTGTAGCCCGATACATGCGGGTGCCGGTACTGGTTGGTTTCCGGAGCACGTATGATGGCAGCATACTGTCGCATATCCGTTATTTTGCCGGGCCGTCGTTTGCATTTAATGTGGGTGTAAAAGATAACAACCTGGCCCTCCGCCGCAAAGATGTACGCAATGCCCAGTTCGCCTTAAATGGCGGGGTTGGGTTTGATGTCCGTTTCCTGGCCCTCGACCTTACCTATCATTATGGCTTCAGTACCGTGCTGAACGATGATGATGCAGAAGGTAAAGGCCGTGCATTGTCGCTCACTTTCGGGTTTGCTTTCTGATCCAGAACTACAGAGAAACTATAGTTATTCGCGTTATTTCCGGATAAATAGCTTCTGCTTCCTGGCAAAAAAACGCTGTAGCTGTAAGGTTATTTTCGTTGCAGGTATACTGCTTTTAGCGTGCTGGATAAACTATAGTTATAGCAAAGTAAAAAGGCAGGCATCAGGTAGAAGTAAAAACTTAATAGCCGTATAGTTGTTGGAAGAAAAAATACTGTAGTTGGAAACACGCGATATACTTATAATTGGCGGTGGCCCCATCGGGCTGGCCTGCGGACTGGAAGCTAAAAAAGCAGGGTTGAGTTACCTGATCGTGGAAAAAGGCTGCGTTGTAAATTCGCTGTTCAATTACCCGCTCAACATGACCTTTTTCTCTACTGCCGACAGGTTAGAGATCGGTAATTACCCTTTCCCGAGCATCCACCCAAAACCAAACCGCTCCGAAGCGCTGGAGTACTACCGAAAAGTGGCCGAAACCGGGAATTTGAACCTTAACCTTTTTGAAGAAGTGCTGGCCGTAACATCAGAAGCCGACGGACTATACACCGTTAGCACCAGCAAAGCGAATTATAAGGCAAAGCACATTATAGTTGCGACCGGTTTTTACGACATCCCGAATCTGCTGCACATAAAAGGGGAGGAGCTGCCCAAAGTACGTCATTATTACTACGATCCGCATTACTACTACAAGCAAAAAGTGCTGGTAATAGGCGCCAACAACTCAGCTGCCGACGTAGCCCTGGAAACTTACCGGAAAGGTGCCGAGGTAACTATAGTGGTGCGCGAACCTGAACTTGGGAATATAAAATACTGGACGAAGCCCGACCTCGAAAATCGCATTGCCGAAGGTGCCGTGAAAGCGTATTTCAGTTCCAGGTTACTGGAGATCCGGGAAAATGAAGTGGATCTCGAAACACCAGACGGCGTGGTAACTATAGCCAACGATTTTGTAATGGCCATGACCGGCTACCAGCCAAATTTTACGTTCCTGAAAAAGCTGGGAATAGAGCTAAGTCATGATGCCCTGAAACACCCCACGCACAACCCCGAAACGATGGAGACCAACATGCCTCGGGTTTACCTGGCGGGCGTTGTTTGTGGCGGAATGGATACCCGTGTGTGGTTCATCGAAAACTCCCGCGAGCATGCTGTTAAAATTCTGCAGCACATTACCGGAAAGCTATAGTTCGCTTCCTCATACACCAATACCTTCAACTTAAGTTATAGTTGTCATCCCGATGAAAGGGGAGATTTATTCAGGCAATGAAGTCAACTTACTGCTCTTTCGGACTTCTAAGTCCGAAAGCACTCTGCATAGGACTTCCAAGTCCCCGTAGATAAGCCTTCCATTTATGCGGCAAAGATGTTCGCAGCAGGCAAAGATTCGGACACAGATGTCCGAATCAGCAATTAGAACTATTGTTGGTGTTTTTACCTACAAACCAATCGGCTAATAATTGCTGGTGAAAACACGCAGGGAGGGCGTAAATTAAAGGCAGACATTATCCTAAACAGCTTCGTGATTTGAAACCGGTTACTTACTGAAAATCCTCTTTTGATTTGGAAGGTCTTGGTCGGCTGGAGTTCTGGCGACTGTCGTAGTGGCGGCCACCTTTGTTTTTTGGTTTAGATGGGCTTTTGAAGTTGCTACCACCAGCGGTCAGGCTTTTTAACTTTGTTACTTCGTCAGCAGTCAGTTCGCGGTACTCGCCGGGTTGCAGATCGCCTATAGTTAGGGGGCCTATGCTTGGGCGGATAAGCCTTAAAGTCGGGTAGCCTACGGCAGCTGTCATGCGGCGCACCTGCCGGTTCATGCCCTGCGCTATCTTAATTTCTACCCAGGTAGCAGGTTTCTCTTTCCGGAAACGGATAGGGGTGGAGCGTTCCCAGACCTGCGGTTCTTGCTGCAGGATGCTGGCCTTGGCTGGCGCGGTTTTTACTCCTTTTATAGTTACGCCGCGGCGCAATTCTTCCAGTGCTTCTTCAGTAGGCAGCCCATCTACCTGTACCCAGTACGTTTTCTCAATCTTGAATTTTGGGTCGGAGAGACGGTGCTGTAAGGCTTTGTCATCAGTAAGCAACACCAATCCTTCGCTGTCATAATCCAGCCGCCCAACCGGGTAAATGTTCGGCACAGGCACGTGGTCTTTTAATGTAGCGCGACCGGCTTCGTCGGTAAACTGGGTCAGTACTTCGTAAGGTTTATTAAGGATTATGTACTTCAAAAGAATGATGATTTAAAAATTATGAATTATGAATTGGAGGTTGTCTGTGCTTGCTGGCCCCAGGAGCTTTTAAGTTGCTCGTACTCGGGTTGCAGCAGTGATAACAGCAGTGAGTCCTCGTTAATGCCATCTACCACATAATGCCCGCGTGCGTTGCCTTCCACTGTAAAGCCGTACCGTTTCAGAAGCTTTGCAGACGGGGTATTATACTCGGCAATATATGCTTCGATGCGGTGCAGGTTCATTTGTTCAAAGCCATATGCCAGAACAGCTGCCAGTGCCTCCGTCATATAGCCTTTGCCCTTGTCTTCGTCGGCGTAAAGTTCATAGCCAATTTCGGCCCGGCGGTGCGTTGGTGCCCAGGTATGATAGCCGCATTTACCAATCACTCTGCCATTTTGCTTATCCAGTAAATGGAAACTAAGGAACGTAGAAAAATATGTGACCAAGCCCTGGTTATGCTTCTCGCGCTCCGTTTCAACTTCTTTGCTGGTGTTAAGCCCCAGGTACTCGGCTATTTTAGAGCTGTTGCATTCGGTAAACAGGTATTTGTAAACTTCCGGACTTAGCTCACGCAGGTAAAGCCTGTCGGTTTCTAGGAAAGTCTGCGAAGGTATGATCGGTATTTTCATAGTTGGCTGATGTTGTGTGGCAGGTGAAACAAAGATACGTTAATAACAGCAAGTGTGGTAGCGTTTGTTTAAGGGTAATTTACGTATTGTTGAGAGTTGAGGAGTTACCCCTTTCCAGCCTTTCCTTTTTTATTGAGGGCCTCTGCCCCTAAAAACAGGGGAAGGAGCTTTTGGCCTTTGCTATAGTTTTGGATATTGTTTTATAGTTTCTGTTTTAACCCACCCCTACCCCTCCCAAGAGGGGATTGCGGCTATATTTAAAGCTTAGCTATAGTTTTATAGTTTCCGTTTGTTATCCCCCTGCTGAGCCTGTCTCGCAAGTTTTGAACTCTCTGTTCTCACTTGTCCTCGAGGGGACAATTATGTTACTACTTTATGTCCTTGCCCTCGCTCGCGTCCCGCGAGTGTGAGCTAGCTGCGGACTCTGGCCGCTTTAACCTGTGCCTGAGCTACTTAGTGGCGGGACGCCACTAAGTAGCTCACACTCGCGGGACGCGAGCGAGGGCGAATTAGGGAATGAAACGGCCCTGCCCTCAAGGGAACAATTTCACTATTAGTTTTCGAGCTGTGGGAGAAATCTGAGTTTGCTATAGTTACAGGCTTTAGAGCGGACAGGTCGCGACCTGTCCCTACGGAAATACAACCATGATCAAGCCATGCAACTATAGCTTCTCCTTTAAACTATAGTTTTACTATCGAGCTGATCGCAGTCTTTGGGTTGAGCGCCTTTGCTTTGTTGCGGTGCCGTCAGGCAACCCGAGGCACGAGGGTAGCAAAAAAGCAGCAGCGCGATGCCTGAAGACGGGGCCTCCCGGCCGTGAGGGCACCAAAGCTGGATTGAAACGATAGGCAAGTAGAGCTCCCAGGATTAGAAGTAGCTATGAATGGAAGGCTTGGTTCGAATAGTAATCTCTCAAACTATAAAACTCAGATTTCTCCTAACGTCGAAATGACAAAAATCAACCTATAGCACTCAGATTTCTCACTTTGTTCGAAATGACAAAAGAGCAAACTATAGGACATTTAAGTTTCTTCGGCTGACCCTCGGGATGATATAATACAGAGCATATAAAACAAAACAGGGCTGCCATTACTGACAACCCTGTTCTTATAGTCTATCGTGAAACACCGAGCGTTTCCAGCCTTCTGGATTCACCCTCGCGCATATTCCGTAGCCTTGTATTCTTTAGCAACTGGTTTGTTGTGCTGGACTTCTGTTCGCATAAATTACCGGGGGCTCGGCTTTCGCATTCACACCCTGTTATCTGGCTGCCCGAGAAAGTAAAATAGCAGAAACTACACCCTGCCGTAGCACCACAAATAAACTTATCGCTCTGCGAGCTCAGGTACAAACTGTTATCCGAAGCCACATCCAGCTGCAGGGCCATCGCGCGGTAAGAACCATTCCGGATACCCATGCCAACCAGGTAATAGCCTGCTTTGTCCTGCTTTGTTTCCTGCACCTTTCGTATCATTACCTTGTCTACTACCGTGCCGTCGCCAAACTCTTTTATAAAAGGCTGCATCAGGTCCTGGGTTGGTACAATGTAATCAATACTGTCAAACACCACCTGCGCCAAAAGTTGACCGTCGTAAGCTGCCGAATCTATGCCTTCAACTGCTGCCATCTCCGATGGTTCATCGCTTTCCTCCGGGAAAGCTTCGCGGCGGGTACAGGCTCCGGTCATCAGGAGTACGATCGCGAATACAGCGATCAGGCGGGCGCTAACCGGCAAAGTATGCCAATGGCGCATAAGGGTGGTTTTGGACATAAAGGTTAGGTACGTTTAAAGGCTTCTATTTTCGATAATATTTTTTTGCCTCAGGTATAAATTTCTGCAGGTTGCTCAAACGTGTTCCGGCGCTTGGGTGAGTTGATAAAAACTCTGGTGGCGCCTGACCACCTGCTTTTGCTTCCATACGCTCCCAGAACGGTACAGCCGCTGCCGGGTCATATCCGGCCATGGCCATAAAAATCAAACCTAATCTGTCGGCTTCGGTTTCCTGGGTACGGCCGTATTTAAGTAAACCAAGTGTAGAGCCGGCACCATAAACAGTCATGATCAGGTTTTGCGCTGTACCTGGCTGCGTTCCGGCCAGTGCCTGCAAGGTTACACCGCCAAATTGTTGCGCTAACTGCTGGCTCATGCGCTCGTTACCGTGTTTCGCAATAGCGTGGGCAATCTCATGCCCCATTACGACAGCAAGGCCGGTTTCGTTTTGTGCAATTGGTAAAATTCCGGTATAAACTACAGTTTTTCCGCCAGCCATCGCCCAGGCGTTCACCTGATCGTCCTGAATCAGGTTAAATTCCCACTGAAAACCTTCCAGTTCCTGGCTTAAATTGTTCTGGGCCATGTATTGTTCTACCGCACGTTGTATGCGCTGTCCGGCACGTTTTACCATGGCAGTTGCCTGCGCATCGCGTGATAGTTTGTTCTCTTTCAAGAACTGGTCGTAGGCATCGTAGCTAAGCGACTGCATTTGCGCATCCGATACCAGGTTCAGCTGTCGGCGACCGGTTATGGGTACCGTGGTACAGGCAACCATCATTACCACAGCTGCTGAAAAGGCAATTATTTTCTTATACATAATCTTAAAATTTAAATGGCTATTAAACAGAAGTTCAAATTTTGAACCAAAAATAGAAATAGCCTTTGTAACCAATGTTATAAAAATAAAGAAATTGCTATATAGTACGATAATACCTGTTACTTGTTTAATAGCAGGTACTCCTGCCAAAAGACAATTACCTGCTCATTTATACGTTCCGGATACAGGCTATAGTTGTGCAATGCTCTACTGTGCATCTTATGTCTGGATTAAGCTTTCGGGCTATACTTTATAAGTTAATGATGAAACCGCTGACGCGTTCACAATAAATTCATCACTTTTTTCTGTACAATTCGTTAGAAACCTTATTTTTGGAATACAGAACCCTTTACACCTATTCCGCACCCCATGAAAATTTTAGCTATAGGCCGAAACTACGCCGAACACATTGCCGAATTAAAGAACGAAGTACCCGACGAACCTGTCATTTTTTTTAAGCCCGACACCGCTATTCTGCGCAACAACGAGCCGTTTTATTACCCGGAATACAGCAACGACATTCATCACGAAGTGGAGCTCATTCTGCGCATCAGCCGTGAGGGAAAGAACATTGAGAAAAAGTTTGCCCACAAGTATTATGATGCCATTGGCCTTGGTATAGACTTTACGGCCCGCGACCTACAAAGCAAAGCAAAAGCAAAAGGCCTTCCCTGGACACTGGCCAAAGGCTTTAACGGCTCCGCACCGGTTTCAGAATTTATTCCGTTAGCCCAGTTCCCGGATCTGAAAAACATCAACTTTAAACTGGATGTGAACGGCGAAACAAAGCAGAAAGGTAATTCCGGGATGATGATGAATGATTTTGACGACATCCTTGCTTACATTTCCCGCTTCATCACCTTAAAAACAGGCGATATTATTTTTACAGGTACACCTGAGGGCGTTGGCCCGGTTAAGATTGGCGACAGATTAGAAGGCTATGTTGAAGATAGAAAACTGCTTGATTTTGAAATTAAATAAGATATTACCGCTTTTTATAGTTGCCGTACTTTCCACCTTTAACCTGGCAGCTCAGTACAATCCAACACCCGGCTATTTCCTGTTCCCGATAAAACCCGGCGAACGCAATTACCTGTCGGGTACTATGGGCGAGATACGCTCTAACCACTTCCATGGCGGCCTGGATATTAAAACCGACCAGCGCGAAGGCCTGAATGTGTATGCCGCCGCCGATGGCTATATTTCCAGGGTAAAGCAGTCTACATACGGGTATGGCAATATTATTTATATCACGCACCCAAACGGCCTTACTACAACCTATGCGCACCTGCTACAGTTTGGCGACCCGCTGGGCGAGTATTTACTAAAGAAGCAATACGAAAAGCAAACCTTTGAGCTGGAGCTGTTCTTCGAGAAAGATGAATTTCCGGTGAAGCGCGGCCAGATAATTGGTTTGTCGGGTAACACGGGTGGTTCGGGTGGCCCACACCTGCATTTTGAGATCCGTGATGCGCAGGACAGGCTCTATAACCCACTTCGGTATGATTTTAAAGAAGTAATAGATACTACCCCGCCGGACATCTATAGTCTGGCTGTGTTGCCGCTGAACATACACGCTCGTGTAAAAAATGAGTTTAACCGTGCCGAATACAGTCCTAAAAAGGTGGGCCCCAACTATAGTTTAGCCGATACGATTTTTGCACACGGCCTTATCGGGCTGGAATTACAGACCAATGACCGCCTGGACGGGGCTACCAACAAGAACGGTACGCAGGAAGTTACCTTGTATGTAAACAACAAACCGATCTATAACCATTACATCGAGCAGGTGCCTTTCGAGATTTCGCGGCAAGTATCGCAGCATATTAATTATTACATGTACAAGCGTTACGGACGCACGTTCCAGAAAGCTTTTGTGGATTATGGCAATGACCTGCCGCTTTACAAAGCCAATGGCAGGCAAGGCCGCTTTACGGTGCATGCAGACTCTACTTACCAGGTAAAACTGGTAGCGAAAGACTCTTATAATAATACCTCCACGCTCAGCTTTATAGTTAAGGGCCGGAAACCAACCTTTACCCAGACCTTAGCCAAAGCGGTTAAAAAGCCGGAAATGGATTACGAGATCATCGGGAATGTACTGAAAGTAAGCGCGACCGACACAAGCAAAACGCCGCGAAACGTAGAGCTTTTTGTAAGTGGCAAACGCTTTGACCTGGTACCGAGCTACATGAATAATTCTGCTTCGGTGGCTCTCTACGATCTACGGGGTGGCATTCCGGACTCTATCGGGTTCTGTGATGTGGGCAAGAGCTTTGGTTACCAGAAAATGATACCGCCAGCCCAGGATGTAAACTATAAAAACAGCTACCTGAGCCTTGATTTCGGTAAAGAGTCGCTATACGATACGCTTTACCTGAATACCGCCAAAGAAGGAGATGTATACACTGTAGGGGATTTTTACACGCCGCTGCACAAAGCCATTAAAGTAACCATGAAAGTGGATACCACGGGCATCGACAAGAACAAAGCAGCCGTTTACTTTTTAGGATTAGGTCGTGGACGCGGATTTGCAGGCGGCAAATGGGAAGGCAACACGGTAACTTTTTATACCAAAAACATGGGCAAGTTTAAAGTGATGCAGGATACCAGGCCGCCAACTATAAAACTGCTCAGCAAAAGCCCGGCCCAGATCAGGTTCAAGATAGGCGATGACCTCTCCGGTATTCAATCGTTTAACGCCTGGGTAGATGGCAAGTGGATCCTGATGAAATATGAGCACAAACAAGCGCTTATTTACTCTGAAAAACTCGATAAAAGTGTACCTTTGTCTGGCGAAGTGGTTTTAAAGGTGAAGGATATTGCCGGCAACGAAGCCACTTTTACAACCAAAATATAACTTTGACAAAGGACTGTTTGACAAAGGACAAAGGAATCATCCGGAAATGATGAGAAGTCCTTTGTCTTTTGTCAGGTAGTCAAAATATCAATAACTATGAATCTCAACATCGGCGACAAGGCTCCGGAGTTTGAAGGCAAAGACCAGAACGGAAATACGGTGAAGCTGAGCGACTACCGCGGTAAAAAAGTGATCCTGTACTTCTACCCGAAAGACGACACGAGCGGCTGCACCGCCCAGGCCTGCAACCTCCGCGACAACTATAGCGACCTGAAAAAAGAAGGCTACGAAGTAATTGGCGTAAGCATAGACAGCGAAAAATCGCACCAGAAGTTTATCGGCAAATACGAACTGCCTTTCACCCTGATTGCCGACACCGAAAAGCAGATCGTAGAACAGTACGGCGTATGGCAGGAAAAATCGATGTATGGCCGGAAGTATATGGGCACGATGCGCTATACATTCGTCATAGACGAGAACGGGGTGATACAGGATATCATCACGAAAGTAAAGACCGCCGACCATACGGCTCAGATACTGAAATAAGCAAACGGGCGCAGCTACTCTAAAAGAGGCTGCGCTTTTTTGTTATTAGGAATTAGTAAGGAAAGATTCTAACACTATAGTTTGTTGTTCACTTAATGTTAATGATGGATAAAAAGTCAGAATTGCTATCTGCTTTTGACTCTGCTCGATAGTTTTTAGATGAAAAGATCGGCTTCGAAGAATTTCTATCTGTTTATCCTGATGACACGGATGATAAAGAAATAAATGAGCTGTTTGACTTAATCGAACATCAACCAAAACTAGGTGGCTTTTTGGGTGTTAGTCAAAAAAACTATAACCTCTACAACCAGAGAATTAAGGAAGCTTTAGATCGATTAGAAGTAAGACTTAAAAATAGTAATACTACAACAAAACCCAAATGTTAGCTATGCTACCTTTTAGTAAAGACGTATCTTTGAAAGCATAACCGTTCATAACTATAGTTTATAGTTTAACCGGAGATCAACAATAAATCAATTTAACAATCAACCATTAATACTGTGAATCCACACAACAAAAGCATTGAAGAGCTGAAAGACATTGCAGCACAGGTACGTCGCGACATCGTGCGTATGGTGCATGCGGTAAACTCCGGCCACCCGGGCGGTTCGCTTGGCTGTACTGATTATTTCGTATCGCTGTACTTCAAAGTAATGAACTATAGCACCGACTTTAAAATGAATGGCGAAGGCGAAGATTTGTTCTTCCTTTCTAATGGCCACATTTCGCCGGTTTGGTATAGTACGCTTGCCCGCGCAGGTTTCTTTGAAGTAAAAGAGCTGGCTACGTTCCGTAAGCTGAACTCACGGTTACAGGGCCACCCGGCCACCGAAGAAGGTCTGGAAGGTATTCGTATTGCTTCCGGTTCATTGGGTCAGGGTTTATCGGTAGCGGTTGGTGCTGCGCAGGTTAAAAAACTGAACAAGGATAACAACCTGGTGTATGTGCTGATGGGCGATGGTGAAGTGGAAGAAGGCCAGGTTTGGGAAGCAGCCATGTATGCCGCTCACCACAAGGTTGATAACATCATCGCAACTATAGATTTAAATGGCCAGCAGATTGACGGCTCTACAGAAGAAGTAATGAGCCTTGGTAGCCTGCGTGCTAAGTTTGAAGCTTTTGGCTGGACAGTACTGGAAACAAGCGGTAACAACTTCGAGACGCTGATACCAAGCCTGGAGCAGGCTAAAGCTGAAACCGGCAAAGGTAAGCCAGTAATGTTGCTGATGCACACCGAAATGGGCTATGGTGTAGACTTTATGATGGGGTCGCACAAATGGCACGGCGTTGCACCAAACGATGAGCAGCTGGAGATTGCCCTGCAGCAGCTGATGGTAAAACACGCTTCGGATTACTAAACTATAGTTTTCAGGTAAAAGGGGATAGTTCGGGCATGGCAGCTTGGGTAAAAAAGGCAGGTATTGTTTTGTTGTTGCTGATTCTGGCAACGGCTGGCACTGCTATGGCCCAGGATAAAAAGCCTAAGCCCAAAACGCGCATTTTGTTTTTGTTGGATGCTTCGGGTAGTATGATGGCCAAATGGGAAAAAAGCGACCGCATGAACGTTGCTAAAGACCTGCTGGCCCACCTGGTAGATTCGCTGGAGCGGTTTGATAACGTGGAAGTTGCCTTAAGGGCTTACGGACACCAGCACGGCCGCGAACGCAACGACTGCAAGGACACCAAGCTTGAAGTACCTTTTGGGGCCAAAAATGCGGCTAACGTTAAGAAAAAGCTTGGTGAAATTGTACCGCGCGGCAACACGCCCATCACGTACTCCCTGGAGCAAACAGCAAAGGACTTTCCGGATGACCCGCGTGCCCGAAACGTTATCATTCTGATAACAGACGGAATTGAGTCGTGTAACGGAGACCCGTGTGCAGTATCGCTGGCGCTGCAGAAGAAGCGTATCTTTTTGCGCCCTTTTGTGATAGGGATTGGGATTGATGCCGAGTACGAGAAGCAGCTCAACTGTATTGGCCAGTATTTTAACGCTGCCGATGTTAAAACTTTTGAGAATGTGCTCACCGAGATCGTAACCCAGACCCTGAGCGAAACAACTGTTAGCGTTGAGCTTCTCGATGACCAGGATCGTCCTGTGGAAACGAACGTGAACATGACGTTTCTGAATGCTTTGAGTGGGCTGCCGGAGTATAACTTTGTGCACTACCTGAACGACAAAGGCAAGCCTGATATGCTGGAGATTGATGCGCTGATGCCTTACGACCTGGTTATTAATACCACACCGGCTGTTGTAGAGCGAAACGTAACTGTTAAGCCTGGCCGGCACAACGTCATCAAAGTTAAAGCGCCGCAGGGTCTTTTGTACCTGCGCCAGGATGGGCCATCGCCTTACGGGTTACTGCAGACTATAGTCCGGCAAAACGGGGAAGTAAGAACGCTTAACGTGCAAAGCTTCGGCGACAGGCATAAATACCTTGCCGGTACCTATGACCTTGAAGTGCTAAGTACGCCGCGCATTTACCTGAAGGATATCGAAGTAAAGCAGGGCCAGACCAAAACGATTACTATACCTACGCCGGGCCAGTTAGCTATCTCATCGCAGATGCAGGGCTACGGCAGTGTTTATAGTATAGACGAAAGCGGGGCACAACGCTGGCTGCTGAACATCCCTGAAAATAATAGTAAAGTAACTATACCGTTACAGCCCGGAAACTATAAACTGGTGTACCGCATGAAGACCGCGCAGTCAAGCAAGTTCACTGATGTGCAGGATTTTACCGTACGGTCCGGGGCAACAACTACTGTCAGAATTTTTAACAGATAAGAAACCGGCAAACTATAGTTTGCCAACTATAAAAGACTTTTAAGAAAGAACCATACCATGAAAGACTTTCCGTTTACAGAGAAAAAAGATACCCGTTCCGGTTTTGGAGCCGGCCTGCTGGAGCTTGGCCGCACCAACCCAAATGTAGTAGGCCTTTGCGCCGACCTTACCGGCTCACTTAAAATGGACGCCTTCCAGAAAGAGTTTCCGGAGCGTTTCTTCCAGGTAGGTATTGCCGAAGCCAACATGATGGGCCTTGCTGCCGGTATGACCATTGGCGGTAAAATTCCGTTCACGGGTACATTTGCCAACTTCTCTACCGGCCGCGTGTACGACCAGATCCGTCAGTCTATCGCTTACTCCGGCAAAAACGTGAAAATATGCGCTTCGCACGCCGGTCTTACGCTGGGCGAAGACGGTGCCACGCACCAGATCCTGGAAGACCTTGGTATGATGCGCATGCTCCCGCACATGACCGTGATCAACCCATGCGACTATAACCAGACCAAAGCCGCAACTATAGCTATCGCGGAGCATGAAGGCCCGGTTTACCTGCGTTTTGGTCGCCCGGTTATTCCTAACTTTACGCCAGCCGATCAGAAATTTGAGATTGGTAAAGCGTTGATGCTGAACGAAGGTACCGATGTAAGTATTTTCGCGACCGGCCACCTGGTTTGGAAAGCTATCCTTGCAGGCCACATCCTGGCAGAAAAAGGCATCAACGCCGAGATCATCAACATTCATACGATAAAGCCACTTGATGCAGAAGCCATTCTGAAATCGGTAGCTAAAACAGGTTGCGCCGTAACTGCCGAGGAGCATAATCGTTTCGGTGGCCTTGGCGATGCCGTAGCACAGGTGCTTATCTCTAACACGCCTGTTCCGCAGGAATATGTAGCTGTAAATGATACCTTCGGTGAGTCGGGTACGCCAGACCAGCTAATGGAAAAGTACGGCCTGACTGAGAATGATATTGTAGCCGCTGCTGAACGCGCCATCAGCAGAAAAAACAAGTAGATTAGTGATAATCTGACTATATTTAACAGGCTGTACTATAAAGTGCAGCCTGTTTTGTTTTATAACATTTGTCAATGGGCTACACTTTCAGGGATAGAACATTTATTGAGTTCTTAAAAGAGCAGGGATTTTCTGCTGGTATGGGGATTATGCTGCTTTTCGGTTTTTTAATGTTTTCCGGGATTCTAGCATTAGACTATCAGCACAACAGATTTCCAGTACCTGCATTTCTTCTACTCATTGGCATGATAGGGTTATACTTTTTCTTCAATGGGTTTGCTTATGTTTTTTATAAAGAAGGAAGAAAAGTAGCTGCTTTACCAGCTTATAGTTCAGCAATTTTGCTTGAGAATGTTAGGGTCTACATCAAAAACTATTACCCTTTGGGCAAAAAAATAACACTGCCAGTTAACTTCGCTAAAACTTTTTATGACTTTGATATAGCTGACATTTTAATAAAAGAAAATGCTCTTATACTTTTAGGAAAAGGAAATACTTTCATCACAAAAGAATATGCGGCACCTGTGGAATTAGTATTGAATGGAGAACCGACCTATTTCAACTCTGCAAAAATTGAATCGATACAAACTATAGCTGACGGCAGAATTGAAATAAGATTCAGAGATTACAACTATAGCGAAAGCCTAAATATAGTTTTAGATCAACACCCAGAAATTGAAGATTGGTTGGTGAAGCAAAAATTATTTACTACTTGATTTCCGCTGGCGCGAGTTTGCAACTCGTGTCTTTTAATGATGTTGAGTTTGTAACTCAACTGGGCGGGACGCCCAACTATAGTTTGTCACGAGCGAGGACGCTCGCGCCATGCTAGGGATATTGCGTGAGGGATGGAGCGGTTGTCTGAGCTCTTTTGGTGAGGCACGAGCCAAAAAGCGAGCCGCGAGAGCCCGACGGCCCAGCCGGCACGCCCAATTATGATTGCAGCACATTCTTAAACTATAGAATAAGCAATACATTAAATTGAAACAAACTATAGTTGCTACTTCAAACTGAGCTATAGTTTGCGCTTTTACCAACTATAGATTTAACTATAAACTACCCGTAGTTATAGCTCATATTTCTGACAGACTATAGTTTAAACTATAAATTACCCATCAACTATAAACTATAACTCAAAACCAGCTAATTTTAACGCTGGAGTAAAATCAACACGCTTTACTAAATTACCGCCACCGCACACGTGGAAGACAAAGAGATATTAGAGAAATTCGCTAACCCTGACAGCCGAAACCTGGCCTTTAACCAGCTTGTAAGAAAGTACCAGCAGAAAGTATACTGGCACATCCGCAAGATGGTAATAGACCATGAAGATGCCGACGACCTTACCCAGGAGGTTTTTCTGAAGGTTTGGAAGAACCTGGAAAATTTCAGGCAGGATGCGCAGCTTTATACCTGGCTCTACCGTATTGCCACCAACGAGTGCCTCACTTTCCTGTCAAGCAAAAAGCGGAAGTTCTTTTTACCGATAAACGATGTGGCTGCCGAGCTGGCTGAAAAGATAGATACAACTGTAAACATCAGTGGCGATGAGATTCAACTGAAACTACAGAAAGCCTTATTGAAACTACCCGACAAGCAGCGCCTGGTTTTTAACATGAAGTATTACGACGACCTGAAGTACGAAGAGATTTCGGAGATACTGGGAACGTCGGTAGGCGCTTTAAAGGCATCGTATCACCTGGCAGTGAAAAAAATTGAAGAATTTCTGAAGCAGGATTAAACTATTGGAGGAGAACGCTATCTAACCAGTATTACCATGAACAACAAGCCTAAAAATATTACCCTTAGCGAGCTGCCAAAACACAACGTGTACCAGGTACCCGAAGGCTACTTCGACCGCCTGCCGACACGCATTATGGAGCGAACCGCTGCCACCCCGCAGCAAGCGTGGTTGCCTGCACGGTTGTGGCAGGGAATTCGTGTAGCTGTGGCCCCGCTTATACTTCTGGCTATGTTTGTTGGTGTATTTTACTTTACCCTGGAATCGCAGCCAGATCAGCAGGCTATAAATATGGCTGTTGTAACTGATACGGAGATAGTGGATTACCTTACTGCCAATGCGTCTTTAGAAAGTTCGGATTTTGCCGAGCTAAACACCATTCAGAACCAGGAGCTTACCGCTGATTTCCTGAATGTGAGCCCTGTAGCTGCTGAGGAAGAACTTGAATATTACCACTTACGAGATACTGATTATTAATCACCCATAACATGAAGCGCATTTTATTGTTACTGTTTATCTGTGCAACTACGTTTGCTACCACAGCAGCTTTTGCCCAGGACAGATCATCCTCTTCTAAAGAGCGTCGCGAGCGTGTAGAAGCTGCCAAAGTTGCATTCCTGACCGATAAAATGGAGTTAACCTCGGAGCAGGCTCAAAAGTTCTGGCCCCTTTATAACGAATACGAGACCAAGCGACGTGAGCTTTTAAAAGCCTACCGCAGCGGTTACCGGCAGGATGTGGAGGAACTGACGGAACAGGAAGCAAAAGCCCGCATCGATGGCATGTTTACTACCCGTGAAAAGGAGCTGGCATTGGAGCAGGAGTATGCTGCAAAGTATATCCGTGTGATCTCTAATAAACAGCTTATAAAACTATACCGCGGCGAACGCGATTTTACAAAATTGTTACTTCAGCGCCTGGACGATAGCCGCGCTTCGAAATAAAGATTTTTGGCAAAGTTGAATGGCATCAGGCGTCGCTGTAATAGTGATGCCTTTTGTTTTTGAGAGGAATTTGTGATTTCTCCCTGTCATTCCGAGCTAAGCCGGGGAGCTTATATGTTTTATAGTTTTTCTTCTGTCATTTCGCGCATTCTTGAGACGAGAGTCGAAAAGAGCCAGTATAGCTCTGAGACATCTTAATTGTCCTATAGTTTCTCTTTTGTCATTTCGAACAGCGTGAGAAATCTGAGTTCCATAGTTAGCTATAGTTGCAACTTGAACCAAACCTTTCTTTCAAATATTCTTTAATCCTGGGAGCTTTACTTATCTACAGTTCTATAGTTAGCTTTGGTGCCCTCACGGCCGGGAGGCCTCGTCTTCGGGCATCGCGCTGCTGCTTTCTTGCTACCCTCGCTCAGCTCGGGTTGCCTGACGGCACCGCAACAAAGCAAAGGCGCTCAACCCAAAGACTGTGATCAGTTCGATAGCTAACTTTATAGTTGATTGGAGAAGCTATAGTTTTATCGCCTTATCGTGGTTATAGTTCCGTAGGGACAGGTCGCGACCTGTCCGATCAACAGGCTGTAACTATAGAAAACTCAGATTTCTCCTTATAGTCGAAATGACAGTAGGGCAAGCAGTAGCAGAAAGTCCCCCTTTGAAGGGGGCAGGGGGATGACAAACGGAAACTATAAAACTATAGCTAAGCTCTAACTATAGCCGAAATTCCCCTCTTGGGAGGGGTAGGGGTGGGTTTAAACAGCAACTATAAAACGATAAAGCAAGCTATAGCGATAACCTTTATCCCAGAAATTCTTTAAATCTCACTTAATCCCGGTTCAGACATAGCCTGTCCCTGCCGGGCCAGTTGGCTCAGGAGACTCAACACCATCGTAAGTCACGAGCGGGGACGCTCGCGCCAGCAATACGAACTATAGAACTATAAAACCAACTATAACAACAACAGAATATTCCCCTCCCGGGAGGGGTAGGGGTGGGTTAAAAACATCAACTATAAAGTCTACCTCCAACTATAGTTAAAGCTTAAAACAATGTACCGCTTGCCTTGCCTTCGGTTTTCTTTGACTTAGTTGGTTCCTCGCAATTCTCTTCATTAAATACCTGATCAATGGCTTTCTCGGCAGCACGCAGCTTATCCTTGCACAACTTTATAAGCTGTGATGAGCGCTGTACTTTCTGTGTCAGTTCATCCACATCAACCGCGTCGTTCTCAATGGCTCTCAAAATTTCTTCCAGTTCCTGCGTTGCTTCGCGGTAGGTCATGGCGCTGATATCTTTATAGGGTGTCATTTGCTTCTTTGTTTACAATTATACTATGGATGGTGCCGTCCTTTATTCTGGTTTCTACTACATCGCCGTCCTGTACCTGTCCTATACTTTTTATGATCTTGCCGTTTAACAGGGTTAGTGTATAGCCGCGAAGCAATAGCCTTTCGGGGTTGTTGGCCTGTATGCCTGCTTCTATCAGTTTGAGCCGGTGCTCATCAGTCTGCAGTTTACGGGCGGTGGTAAATGCCAGCTTATCGCTCTGCTTTGTAAAACTGATCTCCTTTTGTTTGATGTTCTCTTTTACTTCGGTCTCAACACAATGGCTAAGGGTATTTAGTTCGTGCTCCTTCATGTGCAGGTAGCGCTGCGCTTTGCCTTCCACGCAAACCGAAAGCTCGCTTAGGTAACGCTCCCGCTGGTGCATCTGGTCTTTGGTGGTTGCACTAATATCACGCTCCAGGTCACTTACTATATGTTTCTGTCCTTCAAGGAAAGCCTTCGGTTTAACCAATAAGCCCCGTGATAATGTTTCCAGCAAGTCCCGGCCTTCCTTCAGAAAATCTTTGGTTGTATTTGAAATGCGTAATTGCACACGTTCCAGCTTATCTTCTGTCAGATTCAGTTGTTGTGCCGTAAACATCCGGATGCTGTCGTACAGGCCTTCTGTATATTCCTCAAAGTTTCGGAAACGGTCTATCAGAAAAGTGGCGACTGCTGTAGGGGTTTTTAACCGTGTATGTGCTACCAGGTCTGCTATACTCTCGTCGCGCTCGTGGCCTATCCCTGTAAGCACCGGCAACGGGGCATTACCAATAGCAGCTGCAATGCTATAATCGTCGAAACAGCTCAGATCGGTTTGCGAACCACCACCACGAATGATGACTATGGCATCAAACCGCTCTTTGTACTTTACGATAAGCGCCATCGCTTTATTTACAGAGGCCGGTGCGTCGTTGCCCTGCACCGTTGCCGGGAAAAGTGTGGTATGGAAACTATAGCCGTACGGGTTAGTCTGTAACTGATGAATAAAATCCTGGTAACCGGCTGCTGTAGCCGAGGAAATAACTGCCAGTCGTTGTGGAACTTCTTCCAGCTGTAGTTCTTTGTTGGCTGTCAGTAAGCCTTCTGCTTCCAGTCGCTTCAGGGTTTCCTGTCGCTGGCGGGCAAGGTCGCCGATGGTATAGTTCGGGTCAATGTTCTGGATATCCAGGCTTAGGCCGTACAACTCATGGAAACGCACTGTTGCCTGGAACAGGATTTTTAGTCCTGCTTTTAGTGGCTGCCCGGTTTTGTCCTCGAAGAAACGGCTGAGCATGGCAAAACGGGCGCTCCAGATAGTAGCCCGTGCCTGCGCTACTACGTTGCGGGCATCATCGCCTTTATCAACCAACGTTACATAGCAATGGCCTTTGCGCCTGTCCGGTGTAATCTGCGCTATCTCAGCTACTACCCAGTAACTTTCCGGGAAAGCCACTTCCAGTTCCTCCCTGATCTGCTGGTGCAGCTCAAAGAGCGATAGGGGAGTCTGGAACTCCTCGTACACGTTGGTTTGCCGGAAAAATAACTGGGACATCAGCCGGATTAATGATTAGCCTAATATAAGTAGCAAATTACGAATTGATTTTATAGTTGTAAGATTAGTATACCGGAATTTTTAAATTTTCAGCTCCCGTACCTTTATATAGTACTATAACTATACTTGTAAAGTTGCTAATATGTTTGGATTTATAGTTACGTTTTAGGTTGCTGAAGTTGCTGCAATACCTCCTTTATCGGCTGTTGCCACTGTTGCTTCTGAAGTATAGCAGGGGCTTGCAGGAATTTAACTTTACGACGCAGGTTGTCATTTAGGAACAAGCCTGTACTTACTGTTTCAGTTGCCCGTTGCGAAGGATGCGCCAGCGCTATGACCAGGTTATCATTATCCGGATTAATATTATTGGAACGTTGCACACCAACTATAGGGACGCCATCCGGCACATTTGCAATATCCTCAAACAAGATAAGCGAATCCAGCGGCGGCAATAATGTTCGCTTGACAGCGATGCGTGCGGAAGGTGGCTTCGGCGGTCACCGCAGACGTACATTATGAGGACCAGTTATCGTCTGCCAAAAAGTGCGGTCACCTGGGCGGTGAGGCTTTAGTACCAACCCAGGAAGCTAAAAACAAACTGGTAGCTACGCGCCTGGCTTCTAAATTAAGCTTGGTAGAAATGGGCTACAAATTCCAGTTTATTACGCTGGCCGGATTTCATGCACTAAACACCAGCATGTTTGAGCTGGCAAAAGCGTATAAAGAGCGTGTCATGGTTGGTTACTCAGAGCTGCAGGACGTGCCTTTACCCTAGCCAAAGATGACTTTAAAGCTGTGAAACACCAGTCGTTTGTAGGCACCGGTTACTTTGATGCCGTACAGCATGCCGTAACTGCCGGCGCCACTTCAATTGTTGCCTTGGCAGGCTCTGCCGAAACAGAACAATTCCATTAACAACTTCTCTGCAAAACAGCAAAAACCGTTGGTGCTAAAGTGCCAGCGGTTTTTCGTTTTATAGTTTCTGGTATAATATGTCAGTATAGGTCGGGGAGTAGGTCTAATGAACTACACGCAACACGGGCTCCGGTAATGGCTGGCGGGTTTCATGATCGATGGTAAAGTAACCAACCATGCTTGGGCCGTAACCAAGATTTATCTCGATAAACCTGTTCTTTTCAGGAAGCATGTTGATGAGTTCTGTGCGTAGCTTATTGTATTCATTCAATAAGTCGGCCATTCTTTGTTCTTTGTCGTTAAGCTCGCTGTTATTGCCACCTTCTTTAATTTCCTGTTCCAGGTCGTGTTGCTCGGGGTTAAAGTCCGATTTCATGCTCTGCAACGAGAGTAGTTCCACATCCAGTAAGCGGATGTCGCGCTCAACGTTAAGGTATTCTCTTACCTTATCTTCCAGTGGCTTAAGTGATTTGTCTAAGTATTGAGTCAGGTTTTCCATAATAATCTGAAGGGTGATTGTGTTTAAAGAAGTATACGCAACTCACCGAAATTATTTGCACCTATTTCAGGAATCACTGCCGGAACTATAGTTTTCCTGCTAATAAGCTCAGGACATGTTACAGCCAATCAAAGAACCTGCGTAGTAGTTTTAATTTATTGCCATAAGGCGGATACCGGAAAGGTAAGTCGAGCCAGGTGCCACGATCGAGTATGCTTTTCTGATGAGAAAACACATCGAAGCTGGCAATGCCATGGTAACTGCCAAGGCCACTGTTACCCACGCCACCGAACGGCAGATTAGGGTTTGCCAGGTGAGATAAAGTGTCGTTGATGCAGCCTCCGCCAAAAGTAACTTCCTTTAATATGCGTTGCTGCTGTGTTTTATTGGTTGAGAAAAAATAAAGTGAGAGTGGTTTTTCGTGCCGGTTAACCATGCTAATGGCCTCATTCAGGTCATTAAAAGAGATAACCGGTAAAATAGGCCCAAAGATCTCTTCCTGCATTGAGGGGTGATCCCAGGTGGAGATCTCTAGAACAGTAGGCGCTATATAACGACTTTCAGCATCGGTTTTGCCACCGATCCGGATATTTTCCGGTGTCAGCATTTTACTTAGCCTTTGAAAGTGGCGGTCGTTTATAATGCGTGCAAAATCCGGACTGGTAGCTGGCTGCTCACCATAAAAGTCGCGGATGCTTTTGGACATTTGCTGTATCAGTTCTTCTTTTACGTCTTCCTGCACCAAAACATAATCGGGGGCTACGCAGGTCTGGCCGGCATTCAGAAATTTGCCCCAGCAAATACGACGGGCTGCCATTTCCAGGTCAGCATCCATGGCAACTATTGCCGGACTTTTTCCGCCAAGCTCCAGGGTAAGGGGAGTAAGGTGTTCGGCGGCGGCTTTCATAATAACTTTACCTACCTGCGTGCTTCCGGTAAAAAAAATATAATCGAAACGCTGTTCCAGTAAGTGCTGCGTTGTTTCTACTCCGCCTTCCACAACAGCAATATACCGCTCATCAAAATTTTGAGAGATAATACGCGTTACTATAGCGGCTGTATTGGCTGCAATCTCAGATGGTTTAAGAATAGCGCAGTTGCCGGCCGCCATAGCCCCGATCAGTGGTGCAAAAAGTAAATTAAGCGGATAATTCCACGGAGAAATGATGAGTGCCACCCCATATGGCTGCGGATAAACGTAACTCTTTGCCGGGAAATTGATCAGTGATTCAGGTACTTTGCGGGGTTTTGTCCAGTCTTCTATATTTTTCAGCGCCAGTTTTAACTCTAGCTCAATAAACCCGATCTCGGTGCCAAAAGCTTCCAGGGCAGGCTTACGGAAATCGGCGTACAGCGCATCGAATAATTCCTGCTCGTGCTGCTTTAGTACCTGCTGTAACTTCCGGAGCTGTTCTTTCCGGAACGACACTGACAGGGTGTGACCTTCAGCAAAATAGCCTCGCTGTAACCTGTGGAGTAACTGTATCTTTTCCAGATCTTCTTTCTTAGTTACCTGGTTGGCAGTGTTTGGTTGGGCAACGGGCATAGCTTAAACAGTTGGAGTTTTATAGTTGGATGATTGCGCTTTGGGAGGGCGTCCGGTAAACTGATCCATAGTGTGTATACGTTAGAAAAAAAGACCAACTATGAACTCGGGAAGGCCTGTTGGCAGAAGCCCACGTAACTAGGGTAAAAGGTACGCAATAGCAGGTTTACGAACTATAGTTTCAGCAGCGCTCACGTAATCCGGATTTAACTTTCGATGATGTGCAGCACAGGCTGTTTATAGTTTTCAGGTAAAATCTATAGTTGGAAATTATAGTTAAAGTACTCATGTTTTTCTGAAATTAAATGAAGTATAGTAGCAAAGTAGTTTAGAGTTTATGAAGGAGAAAAAGAGCCATGGTTGTAGTTACACTATAGCCGTCAGGGTAAGCTGTTTCGGACATCTGTGACTTGCTGTTTCGGACATCTGTGTCCGAAACTTCGTCTGCTGCGGACACCCTTGTCCGCAGCAGAAAAGAAGGCTGATCTACGGGGAGCTGGAATTTCCGTCCAGCGTGCTTTCGGACTTCGAAGCCCAAAAGAGCATTAATACTGCCTGATTTTCTAAAAACAATGCTTAGCCTGACGGCTATGGTAACAATCCATTGAGCCGGTTCTGATACCTGCTGGTGAAAACACGCAGCATGGGCGTAACGCAAAGGCTTATAAAGTTCTAAGCAGCTTCATTGAAAGTAAACGCAAAAGCAAATACTATAAATTTGTATCTTTGATTGCAAAAGTAACCCGGAAACGGCTGGCCAACCTATAGTAAACTATACTATGAAAATAATTGAATGTCCGCGCGATGCCATGCAGGGCCTCCACAAGTTTATACCCACCGATGTTAAGATCAGCTATATTAACCAGCTCCTGCAGGTTGGGTTTGATACGATAGACTTCGGGAGCTTTGTGTCGCCGAAAGCCATACCGCAACTAAGCGATACCGCCGAAGTGCTCGCCAACCTGGACCTGGAAACTACCAGCTCTAAATTACTGGCCATTATTGCAAACGTGCGCGGCGCCGAGGATGCGGCACAGCACAAGCAGATCGACTACCTGGGCTTTCCGTTATCTGTTTCCGAAACGTTTCAGCAACGCAACACCAACAAGAGTATAGCCGAAGCAATGGGACAACTGGCGCAGATTCAGGAGATCTGCCATAAGCACGATAAAACACTGGTTACGTACATCTCCATGGGGTTCGGTAACCCGTACAATGACCCCTGGGATACCGAAACGGTGCTGCATTTCGTTCATGAACTGGATAAGCTGCAGGTAAAGATCATTTCGCTTTCCGATACCATTGGCGTCTCGAACCCAGAAAACATCGGTTACCTGTTTGGCTCGCTTATTCCGGCGTTTAAACATATTGAGTTTGGCGCACACCTGCATACTACACCAACCAGCTGGCAGGAAAAAGCAGAAGCCGCTTATACAGCCGGTTGCCGCCGTTTTGATGGGGCCATTCGTGGATTTGGCGGTTGCCCGATGGCAAAAGATGAGCTGGTAGGAAATATGGCCACCGAAAATTTAGTAGCTTACTTTAACACGATTGGTGTAAATTTGAATCTGAACAACGCCGCACTTCAGGCGGCCATCGCACAGTCTGCTGCTGTGTTCTCTTAACCTATGGCAAAAAAGATAATTGTAGATATTTTCATTCCCTGCTTCGTAGACCAGATGTTTCCGGAAACAGGTATGAACATGGTAAAAGTGCTGGAAAGCGTTGGCTGCGAAGTAAACTATAACCCAAACCAGACCTGCTGCGGACAGCCTGCTTTTAACGCCGGCTTCTTCTCCGAAACCCGCGAAGTAGCAACCAAGTTTTTAGATGATTTCTCGAATGAAACATCCAGTTACATCGTGGCACCCTCGGCCTCATGTGTGGGCATGGTGCGCAACGCTTACCAGGATATTTTTGTAAAGTCGTCGAACCTGGTGAAGTACCGGTCTATGCAGAAAAAAGTGTTCGAGTTTACTGAGTTTCTGACAGATGTGCTGGGGATTACAGCTATACCGGGCGCATCATTACCTGGCAGATTTACTTACCACGACTCCTGCAGTGCCCTCCGCGAATGCGGTATAAAAGCCGGCCCGCGTGCGTTGCTGCAAAACGTAGAAGGCTTTGAACTGGTAGAGATGGAGGATACCGAAACCTGCTGTGGTTTTGGCGGTACATTTGCCGTTAAGTTTGAAGCGATCTCCTCAGCGATGGCAGAGCAGAAAGTAGATAACGCGCTAGCTACCGGGGCTGAGTTTATAGTTTCAACAGACAGCAGCTGCCTGATGCATTTAGAAGCTTACATCAAAAAACAGAACAAGCCTATCAGAACCATGCACATTGCCGATGTCCTGGCAAGTGGGTGGTAACTATAAATTGCTGGATTGTTATAAAACAGAAAGGCCTGTGCAACTATAAAGTGCACAGGCCTTTTGGTTTTAGTAAACTATAGTTTAACGGTTGAAATGATAGCTGAAGCCAATGCCTAATGTGCTGCTGTCCAGGTTAAGGCCGAAGGTCGAGGTATTGAAACTGATTTCGTAACTTCCTTCATATTCAGACTTCACTTGGCTATAACCAAACGAACCAAAACTGGCATTTATACCGATCTTATCAGTAGCAAAAAATGAAATACCCGGCACAACTGCTACCTGAAAATCTGATATATCGAGTTCTGTTATATTGTAAAAGCCAGAGCTAGGTTTGTTTGTGGAAGTACCTTTAGAGATACCGGCCTGTGCACTAGCTGTAAAAGCTACTTTGTCCGAAACCATAAAATATTTCTTTAAATAGGGCATAAAACCGAAAGCTTTGGTAACATTCTCATAATTTACCGGGCCATAACCACCCATAACTGCTTCATTGGATTTATCCTGTTTATATCCAATAGAAGCACCAACCTCTAGTCCGTCCAGGATAAAGTACCCCATACTCGGCGTAATATTAAAAGAAGTCTGCGTCACAGGTGAGTTGCCAAAGTCTCGGGTATTTTTGGTGTACCCAACAGCTCCAGAAACCACTATAGTACCCTGCGTAGTTTGTGCAAATGCGCCTGCGCCTATTAAAGCGAAGATTGCCGTAGCCAGTAATTTTTTCATATTTGTTTTCAGATGAGTTTCTGCGAAAATACACAAACATCTATATAACACTATATAAACTATAGTTCGGCCTTACACCTTTATCCGTATCTATACAATTATCAGGAAGAATAAATGGAGGTACTATAGCGGCGTTATTGCCTGATTGTCATTTTCTTAGTCAAAACTATTTTGTACAAAGATTAAAGTGTTGAGGCTATGCTGAACAACTATAGATTAGCCACTGCAAACGATGAGAGTATCACAAAAAAGTAAAACGGTAATGAAAGTTATCATTAGATCTTACTTTTTATGACAGCAACCGACAGGAGTATTCACTTTAAATCTTACCAATTTTATAGTTGTTCGCAGTTAAATAGAAATGTAATGCTGGTGACCATAAAACAGTATTTATACCTAAATAACACGAAAGCGTATACTGCCATAAAAATAAGTACAGTACAAAAAAGAATAGAGCAGTTTGATAGGCAACAGACCCGTAAGTAAGACCCTGAAAGAGTATGCGCGAGGCATAACCGGAGGCTTATTATTCAGTTTTCCGTTGTTGTATACAATGGAAGTATGGTGGGCCGGCTTTAGTGCTACGCCATTACAATTGCTGATGCTGGTGGTGGTAACGTACCTGTTACTGCTGGGTTATAACCGGTATGCGGGTATGCGGCCCGGTGTGTCGTGGCGCAGCGTTATGATCGACTCGGTAGAAGAAATGGGCATTGGGCTTGTGCTTTCGTTTGCTGTGCTGCTCGTGTTAAACCGTATTCAGCTAACGGATATGGTGTTGAGCAGCGAAATGATGGGCAAAGTGATAATAGAAGCTATGGTAGTATCGATTGGCGTATCGATTGGTACAGCACAGCTCGGCTCTGATATTGAGGAAGAAGACAATGAAAAACTGGAAGAAGAGAAGAGACCCGGCCGGCTGGGAATGATTGTGCTGGCCTTTTGCGGAGCCTTGCTGATAGGCGGAAACGTAGCACCTACCGAAGAGGTGGTGATGCTGGCTGTAGAGGCTGAACCGGTACATATTTTACTGATGGCGCTGGCTTCGCTGCTGCTAAGTGTAGTAGTAGTGTATTTCAGCGATTTTAAAGGCACGGCCGCTAAGGTATCTGATGATTTGCTGTTCTGGCTAACCTTCGATACATGTGTGAGTTACCTGGTGGCACTGCTGGCTTCGGCATTTGCACTCTGGTTTTTCGGCAGGTTCGATAACGTAAGCTTCTGGACGGCGTTTTCCCAGACTATAGTTTTGGGCGTATTGTCGTCTTTGGGTGCATCAGCTGGTCGTCTGCTTATAAAATAGAGTAACAAACATGAATAAACATACTGATAAAGGAAGAGATTCAGAGAATAAGGATGACGAGAAAAACTGGCTTGAGTGGCTTGTTTTTGCTGTCAGCCTGCTGCTGTTGCTTGGCATATTCGGATACTTAGGTTACCAGGTTAAAACCTACGACCCAACAGATCCGAAGGTATTTGCAAAGGCACGCCACGACCCGTCGGAAGAGGCGCCCAATCGCTACCAGGTTACAATTACAAACAAAGGCGGTACTACTGCCGAAGAGGTTATTTCCGAATTTATACTGTATAGTAATGGCGAGGAAAAAGAAAAATCGGAACTGCAGATTGCGTTCTCACCCAAGGATTCTAAGCGCGAAGGCTGGGTTACCTTTTCAGGTGAGCCAGCCGCATCTGATTCAGTAGTGGCAAGAGTGAAAAGCTTTAAAAAACCCTGAAGTTTATATCTAAACTGTGTACAACTATGGCAAAAAAGAAGAACGAAGATCAGGACATTACTGCAAAAAGACGCCATACAGTGTTACCTGTGCCAAAAGGTAAATTACTGGCCATTGGTGGCAAAGAAAGTAAGAATGGGGACAAAAAGTCTGAAGCGCAGCGCCAGAGTGTTGACTTTATAAAGCAGGAAATACTGCAGCGTTTTGTAGATGAGCTGCAAGGAGAGAACCCGATGGTTGCCGTATTGGCAACAGCATCCGGCGAACCAGATAAAAGTGCACAGGATTATGTAAAAGTATTTACCGAGTTAGGAGTCAAAAATATAAAGGTCATCGACATTAAAGAAAGGCCGGATGCGATGCGCCAGGAGAATTGCGATATTGTGAAAGCGGCCGATGGTATTATGATAACTGGCGGAGACCAGCTTAAACTTACAGCCATACTTGGCGGTACCTCCTTCCTGGAAACTATAAAAGACCGGTATGCACATGATAACTTTATTATTGCCGGTACCAGTGCAGGTGCTGCAGCGCTGTCTACACCTATGATTTATGAAGGAGAAATAGCGCATGGGATGCTTAAAGGAGACGTGCGTATAACAACCGGCCTGGAGTTTTTAAAGAATGTGGCCATCGATACGCATTTTATTCAACGTGGCCGCATTGTTCGCATGGCGCAGTGCATTGCCACCAATCCCGGTTGTATCGGCATCGGGCTTGAAGAGGATACCGCCATTTTGGTTACAGAAGGCCGAAACATAGAAGTGATCGGTACCGGTTTGGTAACGGTAGTGGATGGCATGAAAGTAACACGCAACAACATCTTTGAGATAAAATCGGGGCAACCGTTTTCTGTTTGCGGCCTTACAGTACACCTGATGGCTGAAGGAGAAAATTACACATTGCCTGTTTTTGAACAGATAATCGGGTAGGTTTAGGCCATGAGGGCATACACGGTTGCCAAATTGCAAGGGCTCTACTGGTTTGTAACCGGGGCATGGCCCTTCCTGCATTTAAAGAGCTTCCTTATAGTTACAGGTCCTAAAGAGGATATCTGGCTGCTTTATACGGTGGCTACGCTTATAACTATAGTTGGCGGTGTGCTACTTGCTGCCGGTTTTGGTAAACGTGTAACTAACGAGATAAAGGGACTAGGTATAGCAGGGGCCGCCGGGCTTACAGGTATTGATGTATATTATGCCCTGACCGATGTGATCCGGGATATTTACCTGATGGATGCAGTCGGAGAAGTAATACTTATACTGTTATGGCTTTGGGCCGGCCGTAAAGGGTTGGCTATAGTTGAGAAGCTCTCCTGAAACGCGGGTATGTAAAATAAAAGGTGCCCCTTTTAACAGAGCACCTTTTTATAGTTAGTCATTTGAGCTTCTTATGCTTCGGGCTTTAGTCGTACTACCAGTCCGTCCATTTCAGGAGATACACGCAATTGGCACGACAAACGGCTGGTTGCAGTAGCATGCGGCAGCGTTTCCAGCATGTAGGCTTCGTCGTCATTCATCTCGGGTAGTTCGCCGCTTTCCAACACCTCTACATGGCAGGTGGCGCAAATAGCCATACCGCCACAAATGGCAGGTACATTCAGTTCATTGGCTTTCATTACTTCCATCACCGAAAGGCCCATATCTGTGGGCGCTTCCAGTTCTACGCGTTCGCCGGTTTCCGTTTCAACTATAATCTTAATCAGTTCTTCCATTTGCTATAGTTCCTGTATGCCGTTTACAGTGGTGTATTTAAGTACGAACTTTTTATCCGGGTATACAATGTTGTAAGCACTCTGAGCCATTAAAGCCGCCTCATGAAAACCGCAAAGTATCAGTTTTAATTTTCCCGGATAGGTATTAATATCGCCAATAGCGTACACGCCCGGAATGTTGGTAGAATAATCCACTGTATTCACAACTATCGCACTCTTGTCGAGCTCCAGTCCCCAGGCATCAATAGGGCCGAGTTTAGGCACCAGTCCAAAAAGCGGGATAAAGTAATCTGTTTCGATATTATAGGGTGTTGCATTATCTACGAGCACTGTTACAGCATTCAGTTTTCCGTTGCCGTGCACATTTGTTACGTTCGATTTTAGCAGCAGCTTAATGTGACCTTCTTCGGCCATGCTCAGCACCTTCTGTGCCGATTCGGGCGCTCCTCTGAAAGACGTGCCACGGTGCACCAGCGTCAGGTCTTCGGCAACGCCAGCCAAGAAAATGGCCCAGTCCAGGGCAGAGTCGCCGCCGCCGGCAATAACCACTTTTTTGCTTCGGAACGTTTCCGGGTCGCGCACCATATAGTTCACGCCTTTGCCCTCAAAGGTTTCCAGGTTTTCGATAGCAGGTTTGCGAGGCTCAAAAGAACCCAGTCCGCCTGCAATAACTACCACTTTACAGTCTACTTTAGTGCCTTCCGATGTCTCCACTATAAAACTGCCGTCGTCCTGTTTGTGCAGGTGCTCCACGCGTTCGCCAAGTGTAAAAGTAGGGTGGAAGGGCTCGATCTGTTTCTCTAAATTCTTTACCAGGTCGCCGGCTAAAACTTCCGGGAAGCCAGGTATATCGTAGATCGGTTTTTTAGGGTAAATTTCTGATAACTGTCCGCCAACTATAGGCAGCGCATCGATAACATGGCAGCGCATTTTAAGCAATCCTGCTTCAAAAACGGCAAACAAACCCACCGGGCCTGCGCCAACTATACATATATCTGTCGTTAACATGTGTAAAATTTATGTTCTCGTATCAGCATCCGCTGATGGTGTAAAAGTAAGGGCAGCAAACCAACTTACATAACCTTTTATCGATTAATTAACCCTGTCGTACGCCTATTGTTTAAGCACTTTCAGATGGGGTCTCTCAATCAAATTATAACAGGTTTCAGGATGGGTTTTGTTCCTGAACTATAGCTTGTAAAAGTCGTTGGCTATAGGTTGTTTTCGGAGCCAGCTAACTGTCCATCAGCTATAGGAGTTGTTCCATTTAGCGTACTTCATGTTAGCCATAGTTCCTATAGTTTAGCTGCCTGCATGGCTCCCTAACCCTAGTAAAAGGCTGTTAATTAAAAGTATAAAGCAGAACCGCAGGCGGGGGGCTTCGTTTATAAAGGAATGTTTTACGTTTAATCCAATAAACTATGAGAAGACAACATGAATATGATCGCGATGTGTCTTATGGCGGGTTTTATGGTACAAGTTCTGATGGTGGCTATACCAGCGACTACGATAACCAGAACAGGTCGGTGGGCAGAGATGGTGGACGTGAAATGGGTGCGGCGCGTAGCATGCGAGGCAACGATTATTACCATGATGCCGACAGAGACCGCGAAAGAAGCAGCTATAGTCGTACCGGTACATATGGCGCCCATGCGAACGGCGATATGAGTGGCGGCACTCGTTATGGCGAAGGTGGCAGCACCTATGGAGGTGGCTCAGGCTATGGCCACTCAGCTTATGGCAACCAGAACAGGTATGGCGGCAGCGAAAATTATATAGACTACAACAGTCGCAACTATGGCAGCTATGCCGGCAGCCGCGAACCCGACTACAGCAGCAGAGGCCATTACAGCACAGGCGGCCGCGGACACGACAGAAATAACGAATACGGATCGCGGAACTATGGCAACGATTCTTTTGACCGAAACCAGGGATATGACAGGTCTTTTGAGGGAATGCCGCAGGGTTATGGCTCTACCAGGTATGATGAACGCGACCTGGATCGTGAACGAAGCGTTTACGGCAACAGAAACAACAATGACTCCAGAGACTGGTACAACAACGATTATATATATAACAGCTGAAACACAGCAGCAAACTACAGAACCCGCACTACCTGTGTGGGTTCTGTAGTTTCAGAGCGTAAACTATAGTTTGGCTCCTGAATAAAATGTAGAACAAAAACTTATAAAGCTATGGAAAGATACGATAGAGATAAATATTACCACGGTGGCCTTGGCACCGGGAACCGCAAAGACTGGGATCGCTCTTCACGTGACGGCGATTTTGGCCGTGACTATGAAAACCGCTTCCGCACTGACCGTGACCGGAACGAAGAATACCGACGCCGTAATCATGAAATGAACGATAATTATTACAGCAATACGCACGGAGAAGATGATAACTTAAGTACTATCAGGCAAGGATATGGTATAGCAGGTTTCGGAAATGAAGGCCGTTTTACTGACACCGGCGAAGATATAGCACAGCGTATGCGCCGCGACCGCGAAAGGCTGCACGACCAGGGCTATGGCTCCGGCAGAACAAGCGGCTATAGTGGCTCTGCTTTTGGAGGGTCGAACTATAGCGCACATGGCGATTTTGGCGGTTCATCGCGCTATGGCTCTATGAGCGGCGGAGAGGGCAACGTTGAGGATTATGTATCGATGTCAGGTTATGGTGGTGGCCGTGGTGCAAGGTCGCAACATTTTGACCGGGAGAATTCAGACTATACCAGTGAAAGTTACAGAGAAAATTATGGTGATAAAGGATTGGAATCCAGAATGAGGATAACCGATTTTGAAAGAACCACGAATGTTGGCCGTTACAGTCCTGATAACCAGCGTAGTTTGTATACCAGCTTCAGCGACATCAGGCACAAGGACAGAGATAATAACTACTACCGCAACCCAGACCGTGGGGCTATGATGATTATGATCCCAACAACAGGTGGAACTCCTGATAAATTGTACAGAAAGGTCAGCTGCAAGGCTGGCCTTTTTATTTAAACCTGGCGCAAACTTCAGGTATCACTTTGATCCGGATAACTTTGCTGCCAAACCCGTACCTTGTATAAGAATAAACTATAGTTACCCATGAAGAACCGAACTGTAGCACGCCTGCTGTATGCCGAAGAAGTAGATATGAACGGAACTCCCGTGCGCCAGCCTTTCCCAACAGAGCAGGTAGACCAGATCGATCCGTTCCTGATGCTGCATCATCATGTTACTGCTATTTCGCCTGATATTGATCCGCGTAAGGCTGGTATTGGTCCGCATCCGCACCGTGGCTTTTCGCCGGTTACGTTTATTTACAAAGGAGGCGTGCACCACCGCGACTCCAGGCGCAACAACAGCATAGTTTATGAAGGCGGCACCCAATGGATGGACGCCGGTATGGGAATAATGCACAGCGAACGCCCGCCACACGACATACAGGAAAGAGGAGGAGTGCAGGAAATAATCCAGGTCTGGGTAAACCTGCCGCGCAAATATAAAATGAGCCAGCCAAACTACCAGCCTCTACACGTCAATGATACCCCTGTCGTAACCGGAGACGGCTACGAAGTACAGGTTGTTACCGGGAGATTTGAGGATGTAAAAGGCCCGATCCGGACGCTAACACCATTGCAGATTCTGCGCATCACTTTAAAAGCAGGCGCAACATGCACCATTCCTATTCCTGAAAATTACAATGCCGTGTTATACCTGCTGGATGGAAAAGTAACGTTGCAGGGGTATGGTTTGATAGAAGGCCATTACGCGGCAGAACTGAACCCGGATGGGGAAGGCTGTACTATAACTGCTAAGGAAGATACCCGCATATTACTGCTAGCCGGAGAGCCGATAGATGAAGAAGTATCGATGTACGGACCTTTTGTGATGAACACCCAGATAGAAGTAATGCAAGCGATGCGTGATTACCAGCTAGGCAAAATGGGTATCCTGATAGAAGACTAAGCGCTGCGCAACTATAGAAAAATCAAAACGATAGGCTACACCAGCAACTTATCCAGCATACTTGTAATTTCTTCTTCGCTGTTCACCAGGCCGCAGTCCTTAAGCACGCCTTTTCTGTAGGTGGCTATAAATGGAGTACTGCTGAACTGCACTTCCTTCCGCGAAACCGGGTTCTCCTTCGCATCCATTTTAAGAAATAGCACATCTGCGTATTTAGCATGTCTGGCAAGCGCCTCAAAGGAGGGTTCAAGAGCCTTACATATCCGACAATTCTGGTCTGTAAATTTTACGATCACACGCTCCTGCTGAAAAACAAGTTGCCTCAGATCGGCATCGGTTGCATAGTAAATAGTGGTCATTCTGCCTGTTTGGTGCATACTGCAGTAACGTAAATTGGCAACCATGGTTAAACTGGTACGCACACATCTTTTTATTACCTCTGCATTTTATATCATTTAACCATTATATAAGTGTGTTTACCAATTACAGTAACAAGAATGGTAGAGTTGTAAATTTTAGCATTAATTTTATAAAAAGATTGAACTTAGTCAGAAGCGCGCTTGTATAGTAGATAGTTATGATAATCGCAATGGAAGAGCTAGAGAGATTAAAAAAGGGTCTGGAAAACAGCCAGACATTGGTGCTGAAAGAAAACGGGGAGGGACTTAACTGTTCATTTATCCGGTACGGATTGGTGCAGGATAATTTCCTGGTAAAAGACGAAGAACTGGCAACTGCGCTCTCAGAAACCGGCCTGAAAGGTATCGTGGAAGGCAATAACTTTGAGCGTCTGCGCAATAATTATGGCTGGCTGTCGGTTCGTGTAAAGTCAAGAAAACTGCTTAAAGAACTGAAGTAAGAACTATAGTTGCGCTATTCACTATAGCGCACACTGTTCTATTTCATAAAGATCAGATCAAAAGATATTTCAATAAGGTTTACTTATTTTAAAGCCATTTTCTTAATGGCTTTAATTTTTTCTGATTGTAGTAAATCCATATCGTTGCTATTTCCGCCCCCTCCCTCAATCCACCGATGCCAACTGTTTTAAACCGCCCCAACTATAAGCTAACCGCATTGTTTCAGACAGGCTAACTATAAACTGTAGTGTTCAGCTATAGTTTGATAGTTGATGTACAAAATAGAACTATAGTTATAAAAGTATAGCAGATATAGTTGGGTGATCCTAACTAAAACTTGGCATTGTGAACTTTACAGCACGGCGGTCAGTTTTGGGTAAGATATCCGGAAGTGATATTTTTTAGCCAAACCCTCTACTTAAAACATCTTGAAAGATCTACTCAAATCGTATTACGCTGAGTTAACAGCCGCTCTGCCTGCGCTTTATACTCCAAAGGATTTTTGCAGAAACCAGGTGCTGCCCTTGCTGGCCGAAGAAGTGCCGGTTCCTGTCACAAAGAAAATAACTTACTACATAGAAGAACTTGATAAACTGGAAACGATACCGGCTTGTGCACTTGAATTCTGCGGCTACGAAACTATAGATGCAGAGCATTACTTTTTCTTTTATAAAGCTAATCCCCAAAAGCTGTATGGTAAGTTTAAAAAGCTGGAGCGTGTGTTGCGCGCAACTATAGCCTTAGTTCCCATTCAGGGTTTTATGCGCTTGCTGGTGCAGCACGTTGAGGCCATTCCGGAAAGTTGTTTTGTCAGAGATCATCATTCCTTAACCCATTGCCGGCAGCTGATGGCGGGTTAAACTCCTGCTTTTATCCGGTGAATTTCGGCTTCGTCAAGTGGTTTTCTCAGAAATCCGCTGACAAGTTTGTAGCTCCTGGCCAGCTCTTTTTCCTGCACATCTATAGAAGATGTAAGTATGTAAATGTTGCTTTTGCCAAGGTACCGGTCTTCCTGTTTGGTCAGGGCATCCAGGAAATCCCAGCCGGTAAGTCCGGGCATGTTCAGGTCAAGAAAAATAACTTCAGGGAGCTTGTTTTCCGGAATGTGCTGCAACTTTTCCAGGGCCGGCTGAGCAAACAGGTAGCATTCCACTTTGCGGGCAAAAGCTGCTGTTTCCAGTAGTGTTGATGTCAGAAAAATACTGATCTCGTCATCGTCAATTATATACGCCCTTTCGATCATGCTGCTGCGCTCTGAAGAATACCCGGAATGTAGTGCCGAGTCCTTTCGTGCTATCTACATCAATGGTACCGCCCATGGCTTCTACCTGAGATTTTACGAGATATAAACCGAGGCCGGTCCCTTCAGTATGTACATGAAAACGTTTATAAAGTTTAAAAATATGAGGACGTACAGCCTCCATGTCCATGCCCAGCCCGTTGTCCTGCACCAGTAGCGATATTCCCTGAGGTGTATGCTCTGTCATCAGCTTCAGATGAAGTGTTCTGTCGGCGGACCGGTACTTGATAGCATTTGTTACCAGGTTATGCAGCACACTATGCAGGTAAGCTCTTTTGGCGGTTAGCAGAAGGCCATCCGATATGTGCAGTTCTATAGTTGCCTGCAGGCTGAAAAGCGTTTCCTGCATGCTGTTTAGTACTTCTTCGCTTATACTTTTCAGGTCTATCGTTTCGGCAGCCTCGCCGTTTTCAGGGTTTTTGATAGACAAGATCTTGCTCAGGTCACAGATCACGTTATCGAGGCGCAAAACAGATTTATCCAGGCTTTGGAGGGCAGTGGTATAGTTTGGCGTGTTTACGTCCAGTTTAGGTATTATGCGGGTCAGGCCTAACATGTTGGCAACAGGAGCCCGCAGGTTATGCGATACAATGTATGTAAATTGCTGCAGATCATTGTTCTGCATAACAAGGTTCTCATTCATTTGCAAAAGCTGCTCTTTCGCAAATTTACGTTCCGATATATCGGTATAGATCACGATAAACTTTTCAACTTTATCCTCCTCGTTCAGGATCGGGGTAATGTCGGCAGCGATCCAGACCTTGCCGCCATCCTTTTTGTAGGTAAGCAGCTCCTCCGAAAAAGGAATAGCGAGGCAAAGCAGCCGTTTCAGGTTAGTGATATCTTCTTTACTGGTTTCCTGGCCCTGTAACTTAGTTATAAGGTCCTGATGCAGCATTTCTTCCTGGGTAAAGCCGGTCAGCTTTGTAAACGAATCATTTACCCATTCTACTTTTCCTTTTTATCCGTAATAATAACGCCGTTGGTTGTTTTGCTTGCCACCAGCGACAGTTTTTTTAGCTCGTTCTGTGCTGTGTTTTTAGCAGTTATATCCGTAAAGCATACCGCAATGCCATCCTCAAAAGGGTAAATCTTATAGCTTGTGGTTGCCTGTATTGTTTCAATATATTCTTCAAACTCAATGGCTTCTCCGGTTACCATAACCTGCAGGCATTTATGGTAAAAAAGCGTATGTACCAGTTCCGGCGAGTTCTGCCAGATGTTGCAGTTGATAATGTTTCCGGCAGGCACTTTAAAGTAATTGGCAAAGGTTCGGTTGGCGTAAGTAAAGCACCATTCCTTATTCAGGGCAAAAAAGGCTTCGGTTATGCTGCCAAGTATGTTGCTAAGCTGGGCGGCCTGTTCCGTCAGTAATCGTTCGGATAGCTTTATCTGCGTAATGTCTTTTGCAATACAATGCACCGCTGTTATTCTGTTACCAAGCCACACGGGTACAAGTGTTACGCTAAGGTCCAGTAATTCCTGCTTTTTGTTGACGATTCTTGTCTCGAAGGTATGCGCGCCACCGCTTATAACTTTCCGGAAAGCCTGCATGGCTTCCTGCAGGTGAGAAGTGGCAATATAATGGGTAAAGTGTTTGCCTACGACTTCCTCAAGTAAGTAACCTGAAACACGCGACACGCTGTCGTTGCTTTCATTTATCAGGCCGTTCTCGTTCATCGTAAAAACAAGATCCGGATGATTGAAGAACAGGGCTTTATAGTAGGCCTCGCTCTTTTCGCGCATTCGCGCCAGCTCTATTTCCTCGGTTATATCGCGCGAGTTGGTTACATATCCCTGAATAATAGGGTTGTCCAGCATGTTGGTCAGTACCATGCCTAGCCAGCGCCAGCTGCCATTCTGGTGCAGGTACCGAAATGGCTTAACTTTTATCTGCTTTTGAATCTTTATACTTTCCAGCAGCTCAAAGATATAAGGAAGGTCGTCTGAGTGGATGTGATGCAGTGCATTATTGCCAACAAGCTCCGAGGGTTTAAAGCCAAAGTGAAGTTCAACTGAATTGCTCACATACTTATAGTTCCCGGAAGGATCTATAATTGTGATCATGTCGTGGCTGTGCTGTATAATAGTACTATAGAACTCCGAAGTAAGCGTGCTATTCATTTAAAAAACCCGGCTAAAAGTTGGCTTATACCTGTTGTGTATCAGGTAAAATAGCTACAAGTATAGAGGGTAGTGAGTTTATAACCTAGCATAAATTTGTATTTCTGTTTATGGTGTTAATTTGTATAATTTAAAGAAGTTGGATTTTTACTTAATTTTGACAATATAGTTGTTATTTAATATTTTAGATGTGTATTTGATGCTCTTATTAGATTTTTAGTGTTGGTCTGAATTATAACTTAAATAAGGGTGCTGTTCGAGAAAAAACCGGGTATTTGCAGTCTGTATTGCGTTAGGGTTATAGTTTTCGGAAGTGACTACGCGATAGCTGTGCAGCATTGGCCGCCAGGAAAGCGCACACCTGATCCGGGGGAGATACTGCATGTCATTATAGCTACAAACAATATCCGCTTTGCCTACCCTGCCAAGCGATTTTACCAGCATAAAAACCTGGCCACTACTGCCCCGATAGCCGGCCTTTACGCTATAGTTGCAGCTTTATAACCAATCCTTCGTTTGCTTTTACAGGCTGCCTGCCGTGTACCAGTTCGCCTTTTCGCTTCAGATTTGTATCCGGTATAATCCTTCCCTTCATGCAAGCAGGTGCTTGTGTAAAGCTAGTGTCCTCGTCACCAAGATTAAGTACAATTAGCAGACTTGTGTTATTGTGTTCCCGGCGGTAAGCCAGCAAATCGCCTTTGGTCTGAACCGGAATGTAATCCCCGATACCTAACGCTCGCTCCTCCCTGCGAAGCCATATCAGCTGTCTGTAAAGTTCCGGTAGTGAGGTCATCGAAGTCAGCCATCGTTCCAGGCAGAGGCTGAATGCCGGTATAGTCGGAAATGTCATACCCAAAGTCAGCCATATACGAAGGGTAAACAGGGGAGATCCAGAGCGCGTCCACACCCAGCCACTGCAGGTAATCAAGTTGTTTTTTATGCCCTTCCAGTCGCCAATTTCATCGCCGTCACTATCCTGAAAAAGACCGGGGATAAACCTGGTAAATGATTCCACTTTGCCACTAACGGTATTCTTTTTTGCCAGCTGCCGTACCCGTACTTTAGGTTATTTTATAGTTCTGATTGTAGAATGGTTGCAGGATGGAAATATGAAAGAGCGTTTTACCCGTCATTCCGAGCATTCCTGAGACGGGAGTCGAAAAGAGCCAGTGCAACTGTGAGGGATCTTATCGTCCTATAGTTCTGCTTTTGTCATTTCGAGCATAGTGAGAAATCTGGGTTCTATAGTTTGGTTTACTTCTAACCCGAACCAAGCCTTTTCTTTTATAGTTACTCCCAATCCTGGGAGCTTTACTTACCTATAGTTCTATAGTTTGCTTTGGTGCTCTCGGGCCGAGCGGCCCCGTTTTCCTGTTCAGCGCGGTGTACATTTCCTTTTCTCGTACCTCGAAATGCCTGCGGCACCGGAAATCTACAAGGCGCCTCACAGAAAAACTGTAATCTTTCGCATAGCAACCGCTAAACTATAGTTTGAACCTATAAGCTTCGAGAATTATCAGCAATGTAATTCCGTAGGGACAGGTCGCGACCTGTCCGATCAACAGGCTGCAACTATAGAACTATAGCTAAACTATAGCAACTTCAGATTTCTCCCGTAGGTCGAAATGACAGTTGGGCAAGCAGTAGCAGGAAGTCCCCCTTCGAAGGGGGCAGGGGGATGACAAACGGAAACTATAAAACTATAGCCACCAACTATAGCAACAGCCGAAATTCCCCTCTTGGGAGGGGCAGGGGTGGGTTAAAACAGCAACCATAAAACAGTAACCTAAACTATAGCAAAGGCCAAAAGCTCCTTCCCCTGTTTTTAGGGGAAGGCTGGGATGGGGTAAAACCACAACTATAGAACTATAGCTAAACCATAGCAATTCCCTTTATCCCAGAAATCACTTAATTCTCACTTAATCCCGGTTCAGACAATCCCTGTCCCTGCCGGGCCAGTTGAGTTACAAACTCAACACGATAGTTAGACACGGGTTGCAAACCCGCGCCAGCGGTGGAGAAGCGATCTCGAAAGTAGCGAGCATAGCGCTAAGGGGATCCACGCTAACTATAACCCTATAGCCGCCAACTATAGCAAATCTCAAAACTCCTTTATGTTTTTAGGGCCTGGAATGGGTAAAGCAAAAGCAGCCGGATCATGTTAGAACCGGCTGCTTTACTAACTATAAACTATAGTTTACTGCACTGCTCGTGTGCCAAAAAAATCATCTTTGTTCCAGGTTGGTCTTTCAGGTTGGTTGGCAATTAAGTAACCGATCAGGAAATTAAGCTGGGAGTACTTTTTGCCGGCCTCATAATCGAAAATACCATCCGGGCCATCCTGTGGTTTATGATAGTATGTCTCACGCCATTTCTTTACGGTTTCATCCAGGTTGTTTTTACCGTCGGTGGTTTTGTTGCCATACTTAATGTGTAATGCCGGCACGCCCTGCATCACAAAACTATACTGGTCGCTGCGGATAAAGCGGTTCTGGTCAGGCTCGGGGTCTTCTTCCACAGTTAAGCCCATGTACTTACTGGCCTGCGCTACCTGGTTTGCCAGCGACGAGTGCTGGGCGCCCAATGCCACCACCGACAGCAAAGGCGCAATAATAGCAGGCATATCCGTATTCACGTTGGCGACCATGCTTTGTGTTGGTACGGTAGGGTGATTAGCGAAATAGGCAGAACCTAATAGTCCCATCTCTTCGGCGGTAACCATAACCAACAGCACCGAACGCTTCGGTTTTGATTTGATATTGTTATAGATGCGGGCAATCTCCAGTAAACCGGCAACACCGGATGCATTGTCGTGGGCACCGTTGTAAATAGAATCTCCATTGATAGGTTTACCAACGCCAACATGGTCCAGGTGCGCACTATGTACCATGTATTCGTTTTTCAGTTTAGGATCGGATCCGGTTATTTTACCAACCACATTATAGCTCTCAATATCCTGGTAAGCAGAAGTATAGTTTGCTTTAAGGCTTGCCTGTAACGCGGCAGAGGCCATCTTACCCGCTTTTATACTGGCCTGCGCTTTGCCCAGGTCCAGGTTACTGTCTTTAAAGAACTTCTCCAGGGTATTATAGTTCAGGTTGGCTAACAGTTTAATATCATCAGATGCATAAGAGCGCGAAGCACCAACTTTACCCTCAGCGGTCATTACACTATACACACCGTTCTGCAGGTTTGGCACTCTGGCCTTATCGTTTGGGGCGGTAACTATAACGCCAACTGCGCCATGGGCTGCTGCATTTTTCAGGGTGTTCTGCAGGTCCATGCTATAGTTTGCAATCGTATTCGGGAATTGCTCAGGTGCCCCCCTGAAAACCACTACGATCTTACCCTTTGCATCAATTCCGGCATAATCGTCATACCCCATATCCGGCGCAGAAATACCGTAGCCTGCAAAAACCAGCGGTGCTTCTATCGTTACACTTTGCTGTACCGGGTTCGGGTAGATCACGGCATCGTTGCCCATTGCCAATACCTGCTGTTCGCCTTTGCTGTTAATGGCGGTTATAGTTGCATCTGCGCCGGTTTTAGCCTGGCGGAGGCGCACTGTCTGCAGGTACGTGTTGTTCTCGCCGGCTGGTGCTACGCCTGTTTTCTTAAACTGATCGATCACATAATCGACGGCCATCTGGTAACCCGGCGTACCCGGTTTGCGGCCAAGCAATTTGTCATCGGCCAGGTAATCAATGTGTGCTTTTATAACAGCGGGTTCCACTTTCTGCATGGCATTTGCCACTTTCCTGTCAACTTTTATAGTTTGCGAAAAAGCAGTTCCGGCTGCCAGCAGACAGCTTACCAGGGCGTATAGTTTGTAGTTGCGCATAGTTAGCTAAGGTATTAATGATAAGTGGATATTAAAAAAATCGATATGTAAACGTCAGGAGGGTTGTTCTGCAAGTGTCTTTATCTTTTGCAGCGATGTTTCGGCAAACTGAACAGACATGTCATAATATTGCTGTGCATTGGGTACTGAGGCAAAGTCTCCTATTTCAAAATCCAGCGTGGTTTGGCCGTTGTCAGGGATTAAGATAAAATGATAGGCGATGGTATAGGCACCCGGGTCCAGGTCGATGTTCGGAAGATAGACGTCTAAATTCAACTGCCTGTTTACTTCAAAGGTTGTAACTGTAAGCGTTGAGAATCCTTCGTAATGGATAATGCTCCCCTGCTGCAGGTGATCATCCCCAAAATTTTCGGGCATCTCTTCCCATTGGCGCATGTAGGCAGGGTTTGTCAACACTTCCCATACCTTTTCTGCGGATGCCTGTATCGTTACCTGGTCCTTAACTATAAATGTAGCTAGCATCTCTTTCTTGAATTTGATTGCACTATAGTACCGCCCTGAACTGAACTATAGCGTGATCAACTATAGCCCCTAAGGCAGCAACCGCAAAAACAGCTGAACGCACTTAAAAAACTTCCGGCTATAGTTACATCCGACAATATTAAGCTATCAGGATAAACAAATATAAGATAAGTAACCGGAAATGTGCAGTTTCTGGTTTAGAAAGGATAGCCGATAGCAATGTTCAGGGTCATGCTGTTATCACCTTTAAAACCGAACCTGAAATCGGACAGCACGTTCTTTTCGCCGTCGGGCATACTGGGCACGCGTACCGGAATACCCACATCAAAGCGCATTACAAAAAAATCAACATCAATGCGTAAGCCAAAGCCTGTACCAACGGCCAGTTCGCTCAGGAACTGGCTGCTTTCAAATTTTCCGCCTTCCCTGGCAATTTTACCGTCCGGCTTTATTTCATCCCGAAGCAGCCAGATATTACCGGCATCTACAAACAGGGCTCCTTTAAAAAAGCCTGCCAGCGGAAAGCGATACTCTACGCTTGCTTCCAGTTTCATTTCTCCGGTCTGATCGAAGTAGGTAACAGTAGAAGTTGTATCCTTAAAGGTGCCTGGGCCAATGCTGCGCGCCCGGAAGGCGCGGATACTGTTAGGCCCTCCAATCGAGAACTGCTTTACATAAGGCAGCACCGTAGAGTTGCCATGCGCATAGCCAATGCCAGCCAGCAAACGCGTTGCGATCTGGCTCTCATTCCCAAAGTTAAAGTAATAGCGGAAGTCATTCTGGGCAAGCACATACTGCGAATAGGCCTTCCCGAAAATTGTGCGCGGCTTATCATCTTCGGGCTCGTCGGCACCGGTTAAAGATTGCAGTCCGTTAATCAGGTTACCTGAGCCATCTAGTATAAAGTTGTCGAAGAACTGGTGCGTACGGTTTTTTTCTAACTGGTTTGTAAATGTAAACTGGTAAATAGAGCCGATAATGAACTGATCTTCGAAGCTACGGCGCAGAAACTGGTTTTTGGCAAGTAATGTATCGAACGCTAAGGTCGTTTTACCTAATTGCACATACTGTAAATTGATGGGCGTAACATCGTGGGTAAACTCTTTTTTAGGCCGCCAGTTGTAAGCATAGGAAGCGTTAAAAGAATTCATCTGGAAATACTGCACCCGGTTCAGGAAATTAAAGCCCGCCCCTATGCGCGTTTTAGGTACAAATTCTGTGCGCAGGTTGCGCAGCTCAAACGGCGAAACTATACGCGGAATGGTAAGGCTGGTTTGTACGCCCAGTTCGTAGGAGCTCAGGTTCTGATTGGTCGTATTCTGGCCCTCCGGTGTTGTTCCGGATCCACGGCCTCCCACCTGGCTTTCAAAGTTTCCGGTAAAATCTACGCTAAGCAGTTCTGAGCCCTTTAACGCATTCCGGTTGCGGAACGAAATGGTAATACCCGGCCCAGCTAAGTTGTTGGATTTGCTGACGTACCGGCCTTCTATTCGCAGCGTTTTTTTGAAGGAAGGAGTAAGGTAAATAAAGCTGTCGAGTTTGCCTTGCTGCGTGGTGTCAGGTTTATAGTCTATGTTCACAAACTTGTAGGCGGGCAAGCCGGCAAGCCTGTTTATAGTCAGCAAATGATCCTGGCGGGAGTACAAACTATCTTTTTCTAAAAACACGCCCCGAAGCAAATGGCGCGCACGCACATAGTTTTCGTTCGGGATATAGTGATATCCTTTATAGTCTACCGTATCAATTACCGAAAGGCTGTCTCCCAGGTTATAGTTGGCGAAAATGTAAACGTCATCAAGTTTATAAGGTCGCAGGGCATGGCTGGGCACATCCCTTTTTAACCGCATTAAAACATCAGCCTGTCTGTTGCCTACAGTGGTATCCACACTAAAGATCAGCATGTCAGGGCTGAAGTAGTAATAGCCTTTGTTTTTAAGATTTGCATCTATGCGTACCCGTTCGCCGGTCATTTTCTCCAGGTCGTACGGTTCGCCCGGAATGACCAAAGACTCCGCTTTTGTGGCTTGTATATCACGGTGTACTGGTAGCGAATCGGCTAAGGTGTATTCTATTTTACGGAAGCGGTAGGGTTCGCTTACGTAGGCTGTCCAGTCTATAGTTGCTTTTTTGCCTTTAATGTTGGTTTTGCTCAGCACCGCATTATTAAAGTAGCCACGGTTATGCAGACGGCTGCTCATAATTTCGCTTACGGTTCCGGTATCTACCGTTGAGATCAGCACCGGAGGCTCGCCCAGTTTGGTCTGTATCCAGTGCTTCAGGCCTTTTTCTTTTTTTGTATAAAACGTGTTGTAAATAGCCAGTTTGGGGCGCATGCCCAGTATCGAAAAGTTAGGCTTCGGCCGAACGGTGGCCGATAGTTCCGTTTCCATCAGCTTCTGGCGGTTGCTGCTGTCGTTTTTGCCATTTACCTGCACCTTAAAGCCGGTGAAAAGTGCGTCGTCGGCGGGTATGCGTTTGGTACCGGCACACCCCGAAACTATAAGCAATACAAAGGCAGCCAGTACCTTGCCGTATTTTCTGAAAGTAAAGTTTACAGGTAAAGCTGCGAACATATAGGGTTATTTTGTAATGTCTTCTTCTAATTTTTTAGCTGCCTCCAGCTGGCGTTCCCGTTCTCTTATGTGGCGACTCTGCAGGTCCCGGAAAAGGTCCGAGAAGTTGTCATATTCCCGCTGGTAGATAAGGCCGGCCCCGGTTGCACGCACATCACCCTCCAGGAAATCTTCGTACTGGTTGCGCTGGAAAGCCTGAATCCGTAGCCTGCCATCTTCTGTAAGCGAATATTCTACTGATATATCACCGGCAAAACTGCTCATGTTGCTTTGTTCGCGCTGGCCGCCTTCCAACCCGATGTCGGTACCCACGCGTACGGTCATGCGGTCGTTAAGGAATTGCTGGCGCAAGGCTACATTCAGGTCGGTGCGGCCCCGGGCACTACCGGACGAATAATCTTCATAGGAATCTACACCTAACTCCAGGCCAAGGCCACCTGCGTAGCGCTGCGTCAGGTTGTTAAGCTGATCGGTCATTACCTGGCTTAAACTGTTGCGGGCCGTAGAGGCAAAGCCACCACCGGAGCTAGTAAACGGATCGGGAGCCATAAAACGGTTAAGTACGAGCAGCGAGAATACCTGCTTGTTCATTTCTGCTTCGTCGGTGCGCAGGTTGCCCAGGCTGGTCGCCACTTCGCGCGGCAGCTGGCCGCGCTGGTTTTCTGCGGCCTGTATATCAAAACTGATTTCCGGTTTCAGCATATCACCTTCAACATTTACAAAAACCTGGAACATAAACTGGTTACGAAGCACCGGGTCCTGCGTGCCCCCTATCTGCGAGGCAACCAGTTCCATTGGTGCGGTTTCGACATTGTAAATGGCTGTAACCTGCATGTTGGCCTGTAAAGCGTCGCCTGTCCAGGCTATATAGCTGCCTTTCTCAATATCCAGCTCCCGCGAAACAAGGTCGTAAAAGTCCATGCTATACTTGCCTTCGGTTATCTCGTATCTGCCCGACATGTTGATCTGCCCGGACGGTGTCATGCCAATGAACAACGGATCGGTGTTGCCTTTAACAACCAGGTTGTCGCCCGTTATCGGGTCCAGGATTATAGTTACAGGTGTGTCGTCGGTAACGGTAAGGCGGGTACTCACATCAGCGCCTACAAAGCCGGTTATCTGTGTTGTGTCGGCCTGTTTCTGGCCAATTATAGCAGTCAGCGAGTCATTCAGGTTTACAAACTCTACTATCCCGTCCCGCTCTGCAGCGCCTACTCCAGCTGCCGGAATTACAAGCGTGAAATCGGAGCCCGGCAGTATTTTTACAGTTGATTCTATAACAGGAACCGAAAAGTCGCCGGCTATAGTTGCGTCTGCATCAATAAATACGGTGCCATAATACAGGTCATTATCCTGGGCGGTAGAGTGAAGTGCCAGAAACTTATCTGTAGTGGCTGTCAGGTCGAAGCGGTATTCGGTATAGTTCTGTGTAAAGATGTTTCCGTTCAGCTCCAGTGTATTTCCCAGCGAGTCGGTTAAGGTAAAATCCGGCAAGCTGATGCCGTTCTCGTTAAATACCATGCGCTCGTTCTGCAGTTTGTAAAGCGAGCCAAGCTGGGTGATGATAAACTGTGCCTGGTTAAAGTTCAGGTCTCCGAGTATATTTGGGTCTGCTAAGGTGCCGGTAATGCGCAGGTTTCCGCTTGCGCTGCCATCCATGTTTTTAACCGCTCCGGCAGTAAAGCCCTGCAACGATTTTAAGTTGATGCTGGATATGTTGGCTGTCAGGTTGAGCAGTGTTGCGGTAGGCTGCGTTTCTATAAAGCCGTCTATCAGTATCTGGTTTCCTTCATCTGTCAGGCGGGCATCTATAGTGTAGCGGTTGTTTGCTGCTGTACCGGCCACCAGGGCCAAATCACCAACAGGTACGCCTTCGTAGGTAAAATCCGTCACGGTTAAATCAGAGGTAAAGCCCGGCGCATTAGACATAATATTGCGCAGCGTAGCCTCTCCGTTTATAGTTCCGGTCATCAAACTGTCGCTTTGCTGGAACGAGCGGGTCAGGTATTCTATCTCGAAGTTCTTGAAAGTAGCGATCATTGGTGCTGACGGCCCCACCGGTCCCTGGCTGTTTAGCCCTAGTGCCATGTTGTTGTGCTGCAGGTTAATGTTGTTGGCATAAATAAAGTTGGTATCGAACTGCAGGTAATTGTCTTCGGGCACCGTCCAGGTATCGCCGTTAATAACCAGCTGCTCCGGGTTAAAAGCAAACCTGTAGCCACGTCCCAAACTGTTAAGCACTCCGCCAACTATAAATTTTGCCTCCGTACTGTCCTCCGCCATCGAAAGCCGCATTAACAGGTCGTTGTCGCGGGCAGCGCCTGTAAGGGCAACATCTTTTGCCCGCAACGACGGCGACAGGAACTGCGTGAGATCGGCGCTATAGTTCATTTTTTCGCGGTCGCCACGCACCTGCAGCGTAAGGCCGTTCAGGGTATAATCGGTGTACTTTATTTTACTGAAACTGCCATCCATCTTAAAGGTCTGGGTTTCGCCATCGTAAGAGCCGGTCAGCGGCCCGGACGGTTGCAGCTGTTCCAGGCCAGGTACAAAAGCAGTAACTATAGCTGGTTTCTTCAGGTCAATGTCAAAAGCAAAATCTTCAAGGTTCAGGTTGGCCGGGAACGGCGGATCAGGTTGCAGGTCGAAGTAGTTAGAAAAGTGCTTCATGAGCGCGGTTGGCAGCGTTTCGAGGGTGTTGCCAAACTGCATGTTGGCTGCCAATACATCAGAGCGCACCTGCACTTCGGTATTGCCGGTCTGTTGCTTTAACGTAAGTAACAGCGAATCTACGGGGTACTCTTTCTTGTCATACTGCACTACCAGTTGGCGGGCATCCATGGTTCCGCTTAGCGTGCTGGCATCGGCTCCTGTAAAGTTGCCTTTCATGGTTCCCTTTATGCTCAGTGGCTCGGCGTAAAGGTTTAGTGCCTGCAGGTTTGCCTGGTTCAGGTCAAGCGTAAAGGTATAGTTTGGCTTCTGAGCATTTCGGAGGTTAAAATTACCGTTCAGGGCCAGGTCCAGGTTCTGATCTTTGGTTCGGGCTGTTACAGCATACAGGTTTTTGTTGATATCTGCCTGCAGGTCTATGTCTTTGTAAGTGTAGTTGTTGTACTCAAATTTGCTGAGATCGGCTTTTACGTCGGCAACCATGGTTTCAGGTGTAAGACCATGGCCTTTGGCGGTAATGGTACCGGCTATAGTTCCGAGGCCCAGGCTGTCGGTAAATAGTTCATCCAGTGCAAAGCCTCCGGTTTTTATAGTTGCGTTAAACGAATCGTTCCTGCCCATATCCACATCGGCTACCAGGTTACCGATGGAACTGTTTATCCTGGTGCGGGCATCAAAATTGGCCAGGGTACCTTCCACAACACCTTCAATGCTGATGCGTTCCGGAATTCGTATGTTAGGCGGAATTGAGCCTGGTGGAGCAAAGGCTAATATAGTTGCGCGCGTAGTCTGCAGTTGGTTCACATCCAGGTCCAGGAACAGGTTGTCTGGGTCGGTGGCATTGCGGATGTTGCCGCTTACATGAACTATAGTTCCGTTCAGCCCCGATGCCCGCAGATTACGCACGATCATGTTATCTATAGTTCCCTGCACATCGCCGCTGAGTTGCACCGTAGAGTTGGCGATACTTTTAAAGGATGGGTTGGAGCGCAGCTCCGGCATAAAGTACAATACATCCTGCATCGCGATGCGGCTGTCAACTATATTCAGATCGAGTTGGGTATTGCCCGGCTTTTCGGCCAGCGCATCCAGCGAACTATAGCGTATGGCAAGGTCGCGTTGGATATGGCTTTTTCCGGTTTTCAGGTCCAGGTCAGTGAGCTTTGTCTCAACAGAATCGAATAAGATATTTGCCTGGAAGTTTTGAACCAGGAAACCGCTTTTTTCTTTCAGTTGCAGTTGTTTTAGCTCGGCCTGGGTGCGGTTTAAACTATAGCTCAGGTCGCTGGCCTGCAGTACCACATCAGTAAAGTGCAGGTGGTCGTAATCCATGCCGCGCGGCTGGGCTGGTGTGTTAAAGTTGTCGAATTTAATGTTTACGCCGGAGATGTCTGTTTCGCCTAACGTTACTACCCAGTTTACCGGTTGCCCCTGTGTTTTCTCAACCGATTTGTCGAGGTCGCGCACTATTTTAGCCGGGTTCACGGCCAGCGAATCAGACGGTTTATATTTTTCCTGGGCATACACTATAGTTGAGTTGTGCAGGCTCAGGTTGCTGAGGTCTACGCGTGCGTTGGGCAGGTCGATGTTGTCGGAGGTTAGGTTGGCTTTTCCAAGGTCTACCTCGATGCGCTGTTCGGCTACCCGGTTCTCGTACCGCAATCTTATTTTTTCCAGGTCTACTTTGTTCAGCCCGAAATCAAAAGCAATCGGTTGCGGCTCCGTCTCAGGTGCCAGCTTTGTCTGAATGATGTTTATCCAGGTGTTTTTGAGCGCCACCTTATCCACCAGGTATTTCTGTTCTTCCAGGTCCAACTCATCCATCGTGGTGCTTAGCTGGCCAATGTGTGTCTCAACCAGGTTTCCGCCGGCTTCGTCTTTAAAACTTACCCGTACATCATCCAGGTTTATAACACCCAGCCTAATGGCCAGCGCTGACGTGTCGGCAGGGGTGGTTGTGGCTGTAGTGTCGGTAGCGAAAGCGGCTAACAGGAAATCGAAATTGGAAGTGCTGTCGGGGTTAATGTGCAGTTTTAGCCGTACGTGGTCCAGGTCAATTTTGCTGATATCGTATTTACCGCTCAGCAGGCCAAGTATGTTCATGTCCACACCCAGGCGCTGGCTGTACCAAAGGGTATCCTGTTGCTGGTCTTCGATGTAAACCTCCTTCAATACGAGGGCGTTGCGCCAGTCTGTGGTAAAACCTCCGATCTCAACTTTTGTGCTGAGCATGTCTTCGAGATAATTGGCCCCCTTTTTGGCAGCAAAGTTCTGCACCCCCTGAAACTGCAGCGCAACTACGAGGACAACAACAACTCCAATAATAAATACTAACAACCACAGGATGACCTTGGCTGTTACTTTTCCGATATGTTTAGCCGATGCGATATGTCTGTTATAGTTAGGTTCTGATTTGCCTTTACGGAATTATACAAACAAAGATGGGGTGCTATATAGGTATTTCATTGATTATCGATTATTCATATAGGTTTATGAATTGGTTTATATCCGGGAAGCATAGCTAAGAAGTACAATTTATAGTTAACCGGAAGGTGGTGCTCAAACTATAGTTGCTAAAAACTGAAGTTCAGGAAGAGGATTGTACAGGGGTATGGATCCGGCTATAAAATCGGATATTAATTAGGCAGCCTGCAATTTTATATCGTAAGCGCGGGCTTAAGGACGAACTCTGCAAAATACATTCCCGTAAAATCAGATGTTTCGACACACCTTGGTTTGTGCACAGGCACATTCTGCTATTGTTTATTGTACAGGCTTCCAGCATAGGTTCCGCTTGTCTGGCTTGTGTAAGGTTTTTTTCACCTAAGATAGAGCACCTATGGCGATTGCAATTATTGGAGGAGGCCTCAGTGGCACGTTAACAGCTATTCATTTGCTGCGGAGCGCCAGGGGTAGTAAGATCATCTACCTGATAGAGCAGGACCGGTACAGAATGAATCGTGGCGTAGCCTATTCAAGTCAATTGGCGTTTCAGCCCTTGAATGTACCTGCCTCGGCTATGAGCCTGTTCCCGGAGCAGCCCCTCGATTTTTATGACTGGCTTACCGTACAGCAGCACCGCTACGAAAAGCATTTAAAGCAGCCTGTCAGCAAAGACGATTTCATTCCCCGGTTTATTTTCGGAGATTACCTGAAAAGCAGGTTAGAGGAGGCGGAACTGCTTGCTTCAGAAGATGTAAAGCTTGTAAAGGTGTATGATGAAGCCCTGGGAGTTACCAGACTAGGTGATTCCTTTCGGGTTAAGTTTAAAGAGCATGATGCTATAGTTGCAGATAAAGTAGTGCTGGCTATAGGTAATTTTCCGCCGGGCGATCTGCCAATTCCCAATCATGCTTTTTACCAGGGCAGTAACTACGTCGCTTCGCCCTGGAGCGCAAAAGGGCTGGCTGACCTGCAGCCGGAGTCTCCGCTTCTGCTCATCGGCTCAAGCCTGACGATGGTAGACCTGGTGGGCAGCCTGCAGGCTGAAGGCCATAGCGGAAAAATTTACGTCGTATCGCGGCACGGATTACTGCCACAGGCTTTTGATGTGAACACGCAACTTTACCAAGGCCTCCATCTTCCTGACCTCAACGATTCCTTATCCGTGTCAGAACTGTTCCGGTTCCTCCGGAACGAGATTAAAAAGGCAGAAGAACAAGGCTATAGTTGGCGCAGCGTGCTGGATGCCATGCGCGTACACATCCCGGCAATCTGGCAGGCCTTTTCGCTATCGGAAAAGAAGCGGTTTCTGCGCCATGTACGCCCTTACTGGGAAACCCACCGCCACCGCATGCCCGCCGGTTCCGCAGCCATGCTAAAGGAGTTGCAGGACCAGGGCCGTTTAGAGCTGATAGCCGGAACTATAGTTGACATGAAAACAGAAGGGGAGATGGCCTGTGTAACTATAAAAAGACGAAAACAAACTATAGTTCAGCCTATAAAAGTAGGTCGCGTGATCAACTGTACAGGTCCTGAGTGCAACTACGCAAAAATAAAGCTGCCTTTGGTGCAGCAACTGCTTACTGATGGCCTGATAAAACCGGACAACTTAAAACTGGGTCTGGTAACGACTGAGGATGGCACGCTGGTAAGCGAAAGCGAGGTACCAATAGATGGCTTGTATACCATAGGCCCACCCCGGAAGGCTTTGCTGTACGAGTCTACTGCCCTGCGGGAAATACGGCATCAGGCAAAAGACCTGGCACACAGGTTACTGCAGGAGAATGAACAGTGCATAACGATGTAATTCTCTTCATCACCGTCCGATGAAGCATTGCAACTATAGTTAATAAGTAAGGGCCCTTGCGCGCGCCGCGCGAGTGTCAACTATCAGCGGCCTCTGGCCGCGTTAAACTATAGTTTATAGTTTCCTGTCCTTTACTGCTATATTATATTATGGGATGAAGCGGAGAGATTCTGTTAATGTTATTAAAGACACGAACGTCTTCGCTGGTAACGAACTATAGCAAGGACTTCTGGCCCTGGCTATAGTTTGCTATTACGGTTTTGCTGTTCCGGACATCCTTGTCCGGAACCACTCTGCTGCGGACGTCCACGTCCGCGTAAGTCGGGGACAAGGATGTCCCCGACAGAAAGCTTTCGGACATGGATGTCCGAAAGAGCGATAGAGGTTAGGTTTAAAGTACTATACAGTTTAAAGCATAGATATAGTTTACCACAGGGCACAAAAAAACGCCGCAAGTTATAGTTGCGGCGCTTCTTCTTTATAATCTAACTGGCTTAATCAGCCTGTTGCAAGGTCTGCTTGTACACATAGTTCACAAAGTCATCTACGGTATACACCGGTACCTCATCAGGTATAGTCAGGTGGTAGGTTTTTTCTACTTTCAGGATAATGTCTACCACATCTATAATGTCCAGCCCTAATTTGGTAAGGTCCCGTACTTCGAGCAGATTGTTCTTGTTGATTTTCGTAACAGAAGAGATGATCTTCACCACTTCTTTCTGAATTGACCGGATGTCTGAAGTTACATTAGTCATGGTATGTAAAGGGTAAAAGTAAGTCTGGTTCTGAGATTGCAGAAACTATAAGTACCCGCAATCTCCCCAGCAATTTATAAGTATGAAAACAGGTAATACACGCTGATTAATGCGCGAACTCGTGCGCCATTTTCTTTTCTTCCAGCATCTTGGTCTCGTGTTCCAGCTCTTCCAGGGTTTTCTCTTCCAGCTCGATCTTGGTTTTCTTATCCAAACCGAACTTTACAAGAATTCTGTCAAAGCCATAGTAGATGATCGGAACCACGATAAGCGTCAGGAACATGGATGAGCTCAGACCACCGATCAGGGCCCAGGCCAGACCATTTTTAGTAGCAGCTACCGAGCCACCTGCCAGCGCAATCGGCAACATACCAATCACCATCGCCAGCGTCGTCATCAGGATCGGGCGGAAACGGATTCTTACCGCTTCAATCAGGGCTTCCTTCACTTCCACGCCTTCGTCTTTCAGCTTGTTGGTAAAGTCCACTACCATGATCGCGTTCTTCGCTACCAGACCGATCATCATAATGATACCCAGGATAGAGAAAATACTCAGCGATTGCGAGGCAAGTGCCAGGGCCAGCAAGGCACCGATGATCGCCAGCGGAATAGAGAACAATACTACCAGCGGGTAAATGTAAGAGTCGTACAGCGCCACCATGATCAGGTACACGAAGATGATAGAGGCAAGCAGGGCTACACCCAGCGTACCGAAACCTTCGCTCTGGTTTTTCAGGTTACCACCGTACTCCAGGCTAACGCCGGCAGGCATGCTTACTTCCGCCATTTTCGCCTGTATGTCGGCTCCTACCGAACCGGTTGGTCTCCCAATTACCTGCGAGTTCACGTTTACCGAAGTTACACGGTTGTAACGCTCCAGCTGCGACGGACCAGTAGACTGGCGGATATCAGCGAACTGTGCCAGGCGAACGATCTGCCCTTTACTGTTCACAAAAGACAGGTTACCGATGTCGGTTACGCTACGGCGGTCAAACTCATCCAGGCGGATGTTGATGTCGTAGTCTTCGGTGCCGGAGCGGAACGTAACATCAGAGTTGCCACTGAAAGCCAGCTGCATACTTGCACCCACACTCTCCAGCGACAAGCCAACGTTCGCCATCTTATCCCGGTCCACTACCACTTCAATTTCCGGGTTACCACCTTCCACTGACATTTCTACGTCGGCAGTACCATCCACACCTTCTGTAATGGCCATCACTTTCTGCGAGAAATTCATCACGCTGTCCAGGTTAGAGCCCGAAATGATGATCTGGATCGGAGCCTGTGAGTTACCTACCAGGCCAACCGGCACCGGCGTTACTTCCACATCCGGAATGCTGCTTTCAATGTCTGCCTTTGCCTGGCGGCTGAACTGGTCTGTACTGAAATCACGTTCCTTTACATCTACCAGTGTTACCGAAACGTCGGCTTTATAGGCTGTGTTCTGGCCGGCCTGTGCCGAGGTAGTGGTACCCACTGTGGTAAACACTTTCTTAACTTCAGGTTTAGCCAGCAGGTATTCCTCCACCTTGCGGGTAGCAAAGTTGGTCTGCTCTACGGTGGCATTCTTTGGCAATTCCAGCTGTAAGCTTACTTCACCGCGGTCGCCGGCAGGTATAAATTCTGATCCTACAAAGCCCAGCGGTACCAGCGCAAACGAAGCGACTAGCAGCAACATTGTTACCCCCAGCGTAATGAATTTGTGGTTAAATGCCCACTTCAGGGTAGCAGTAAAACCATCGATCACACGGTCCAGGAAGCGCTCGAAAGCAAGTATAAATCGTCCGAAAATGTTCTTGTCAGAGATATGTTCCAGTCTGGAGAAACGGCTTGCAAGCAATGGAATAAGCGTAAAAGCTACGAACAAGGAGATCATCGTGGCTACGGCAACCACTACTGCAAACTGGCGCAGTATATCTGATACCAGACCTGATGAAAGTGCGATCGGGATGAACACGACCACAATAACAAGGGTAATGGAAGTAACTGTTGCCATGATCTCACGGATACCATCGTAAGCAGCCTGCGCCGGCTTTTTGCCCATCTCCATGTGGCGGTGAATGTTCTCAATTACCACAATGGCATCATCCACCAGGATACCAACTACCAGCGAAAGTGCCAGTAACGACATCAGGTTAAGCGAGTAACCGAACAGGTACATGGCTATGAACGTGGCCACCAACGATGCCGGGATAGACACCATTACGATAACCGCATTACGCAGCGAGTGCAGGAACAGCAACATCACAATTGCCACCAGTATAACAGCAATAATTAAGTCATGTATCACCGAGTCGGCAGCTTCCAGGGTAAAGTCGGAAGAGTCGTTGGCTACGTTGAATTTCAGGCCTTCGGCAGCGTAGGTTTTCTCCAGGTCGGCAAGCGCTTCTTTGGTCAGGCGGCTTACTTCCACGGCATTGGCATCCGATTGTTTCTGTATGGTTATACCTACCGATGGATTCCCGTTGATACGGTTCATTACTTCAATGTCCTTCTGGGTATCCTGTACTTCGGCTACATCCGATAGGCGCACAATCCCTTTATCATCCTGGCGGATGATCAGGTTATTCAGCTGCTCCAAAGACTGGAATTTACCTGCCAGTCGGATCTGTGTCTGGCCGCTTTCCTGCTTTATCTTACCTGTCGGGAAGTCGAGATTAGAGTTGCGGATCTTCTGCTGTACCTGCAGGATAGACAGGTTATAAGCTTCCAGTTTGTTGGCGTCGATGTTTACCTTGATCTCACGTTCCTGGCCACCGAGTACTTTAATGGCAGCCATACCCTGTATGCGCGATAGTTCCGGTTTGATCTTTTTATCGATCAGGTCATAGAACTCGGTAGCGGGCATGTTGGCGGTAGCACCCATTTTAATGATGGGCAGGTCGTCGAGGTCAAATTTGTTCAGCGTAGGGGCATCGGCATCTTCCGGTAATTTGGCCAGGATGGTGTTGATCTTACGCTGTGCTTCCTGTAAACTCAGGTCCACGTCAGTGCCCTGGTTCAGGTTGATCACGATCATCGAAAAGCTTTCCATCGAGGTGCTTTTCATCTCCTTCACGTTCTCAAGCGAGGCAAGTGCGTCTTCAATCTCTTTGGTAACAGAGTTCTCCACTTCGTTAGGCGAAGCACCCGGATAAATGGTCATGATGGTAAGCACCGGTGGGTTGAACTTCGGAAGAAGCTCGTAATTAAGCGATTGGTAGCTGACAACACCAAGCAGCGTGAGTACGGTAAATACCACCACCACTATAGTTGATCGCTGGATCGATATTTTGGTTATGTTCATTTTATAGTTTCTTATTTAAAAGAAGTTATTGCTTTTTTATAGCCTTAAGCATGCCGCCAGTTTGAGCGCAGCGGTAGCTGGTGGTTTCATATGGCACCCAGTTTGTAACTGGCGTAAGTATAATTCTGGATAACGCCAGTTGCAAACTGGCCCCACGTGCAACCACAAGTTACGCTGACGCTAAACTGGCGGCAGGAGCACATGAATTACTTCAGCAGCGTTACTTTAATGCCTTCACGCAGGTTTATCTGGCCGCTCTGCACTACCTGCTCACCAGGCTGCACACCTTCCAGAATCTCTACTTTATCCTGTGTAACCACACCTACTTTTACTTTGCGCATGTTGGCAACACCATTGTTTACCACATAAACACTTGGGTTCTGGATACTACCAACTATAGCCTGGCGTGGCAAGAGCATGGCTTCGCGCTGATCATCTACCTTAAAGTAGGCGGTGCCGTACATACCGGCTCTCAGGTTATTGTCAGCGGCATTTTTTACTTCCACTTCCACGTCAAATTTCAGGGTAGGGTCGGCTTGAGCGGCAATGGCTGTTACTACGCCTTCATATTCCTGTCCGGCGCCGGCATCTGCTTTCACTGTTACTTTATCGCCTTTGTTTATCAGCAGTACTTCACCTTCCGAGGCTTTTATTTTCAGTTTCAGCTTGTCCACGTTCACGATGTCGTATAGTTTGGTACCCATGCTCAGGTAAGAACCAACTTCAACATAGATCTCATTTATCTCGCCACTGATAGGAGCTGTAATGCGTGTCTTCGTTAAGCGCTGACGTGCAGCTACCAACTGTGCCTGCGTAGACTTGGCAGCCAGACGGGCATCTTCCAGCTGGCGCTGTGTGATCGCATCGCCGGCAGCCAGGTTTTCGAAACGCTCCAGGTCACGCTTGGCTTTCTCGGCGTTGGTTTGTGCTGTAGCCAGGTCAGCTGACATGGTATTGCTCTCAACCTGCGCCAGCAGTTCGGCTGCTCTTACTTTGTCGCCTTTGCGCTTTAGTATGCTCTTTATCTGGCCGGTAGTTTCAGATAAAAGTGTCAGGCTCTGGATAGGAGCGAAGTTACCCTGTGCGGTAAAAGACTTGTCTAATTTCTCTGTTTTAACTTGCGTAACTGCAACCGGGATGGCATCGCTTTTAATGTCAGCTACTGCAGCATTGGCGGCCATCTGTTCTTTGTTGTTCATCAGTTTAAAACCAATAGCGGCCAGCACAACAAGCACAAGTACGATATAAATTACCTTCTTCATTTTAGTATTTGGTGTATGTCTTAGTTAGATAGTGATTCGAGGTTTCCTTTTGCTTTCAGATAGCTCAGCTGGGCGATCTGGTATTTAAGCCTTTCGTTGTTCAGGTTTGTCTGGGCTTCGCGCAGGGCGGTTTCTGCATTCAGCAGGTCGCTTAGCGGTGCCAGGGCTTCTTTGTATAGTTGGTTGGTAGTGTCGTACACTTCCTGGGCCAGCTTTACGTTGCGTTCCTGGGCAGCTATGTTGTTCTGGCTGTTGCCTAACTGGCTCAGGGCGTTGCTTAGCTCAACCTGTGTGTTTTTGTTGTACTGCTGTATGTCCAGATCCATTTTCTTCAGCTCTATTTCACGCTGCTGTACCTGGCTCTTCTTGCGCAAGCCATCAAAGATCGGGATGTTCAACTGCAGACCTACCTGTGAGTTCGGGAACCACATTGTGTTTGGGTTGTTGAACATTTGGCCATCATACATTGATTGGTAGTTATAGTTACCAAAAGCAGCCAGCGACGGGTAATAACCCGCTCTGATATTCTCAACTTCAAGCGCCTTCAGTTCTTTCTGCTTGTTCAGGATCTTAAACTGAGCACGCTCCGTAGCCACATCATTCACGCCAGCCATGGTTGGTTGCTCATCCAATAGCACATCATCTGCAGAACCAGACAAGGTTATCTGCTCTTCAAGGGGCATACCCATAAAAAACTTCAGCACATTCAGTTGCTGCACATAAGCTGCCTGCAGGTTTTCTTTCTGATTCTCCAGGTTGATCTTGTTTACCTTAATGCGGTTCACATCTACCTTTTTCACCAGGTCGTTCTTGTACTGAAGTGTCAGGATCTTTTCCAGCTGGGTTAGCATGTTTAAGTTAGCGTTTATGCTGTTGAACTGCTCTTTTGTTTGCAGTACCTGGTAATAAGCGCTGCCCACGTTATAGATCACATCTTCCGTAGCCATTTCCTTGCGGATGCGGTACAGGTCTTCTGCACTTTTAGCAGCTTTTAAACCTACAAAGTAAGATTTGCTGAACAGCAACTGCGACACCGAAATACCTGCCTGTATAGTGTTATCAGTACCTGAAGGGTTTATGAATGGCTGCCCATTCTGTTCAGGATTCAATTTAGCTGGAAGCACGAACATCTGTTTTTCTAGCGTTCTCACCGCAGAGCCTTTTACCTCTACCTGTGGCAAACCGGTGCTGCGTACTTCGTTGATCTGGTACTTAGAGCCCATTTCGTCGTAAGTAGCCTTCTTTATATTCTCGTTATTTTCGAGTGCGTAGTTAACAGCCTGTTGCAGGGTTATTTCCTTCTCATTTGCCTGGCTTTGTGCAAAGGCGGGCGTCATGCAGAAGAGCGCTAATCCTACTAGTAAGTGTTTGGTATTCACGTTTATAGTTCTTTTAGTTTTGATATATATAGTTGGTTCTGAAATTAGTGAACTAACGCTGCAAAAAAATTATACTTTTTGTTTAGCGTTTTCTTTTTCCCACTGTTCGATCAGGTTCGGCAGTTGTGTTTTAAGGTAATCGAGGAAGCTGATGAAGTTTTGTAATTTTTCGTCGTAAACCGGATTATCTCTTTTTCTTACATCCAGCACCCGCTTCAGTATGTGGTTCAGTTCGCCCAGATCTTCCATTTTTTTGTTAAAGGTGTCGCGCCAGTTCGATGATTTTATCCGGAAGTAACGTTTTCTGTCGCCTGAAAAAGTGGTGTACTCGATATGGCCGGTGTTAAGGAGCATGTTCAGGGCATTGCTGGTGGCGCTTTTGCTTATGTTCAACGTCTCTGATATCTCTTCGAATGTAAGCTCAGGCTTATCAGAAACCAACAGTATGCCCATAACACGCGCTACAGCCGGCTGGAAACCATTGTTTTCCTGGTAGACACCAAATTCCTCGATCAGTTCCAGTTGTTTATCGCTTAATGTCATAATAATTATCAGTTACAGGTTGATAACAATGCAAAAGTAAACTATAGTTTCGTTAGTTCATAATTTACAGAACTAAATTTTTAAGATGTTTAGTGGGGCAGTTTTGAATGATAAGTGGTGGGAGTTATTGTTAGTTTAAGCTTGGGAGCAGGAGTGGAGGTATAACGGACTTGGCCATAAGGTGGGGCAGCTAACGTAAAGGTGTGGTTATGGGGAGTAATTTTTCGTTCTATTTGATATCTTTTAAGTAGGACTCATCCCAATCGTCCACTTTCCGCACAATGGGAGAAACACGAATAAAAGCGTCTTTTTGCTTTATATTATGCATGATGAACTCCATTAATTGAGGTTTTGAAATTCTTTTCCATCCTGACGAGCGCCCATGATTTCCTCCTTTAAATGCATATCCATTTTCATATCTCTGAACATCAATATATGAACCATCTCTATCACTTTGGTATTCATGCCCTTGGTAGTCATAGAATTCAAGTTCCATGTCATTAGGAAGCCACTCTACTAATTTCCCTATACTTTCAGATGCGATACTAGTGACATCTATCTCATATTGATTGTTTCTGATAGTTATATTGAAATTTTGAGTGTTGAACGGAAACTCTTTTTTCATTTTATTAACCATAACTATTGTATAAACCACAACATACGCTTATCTGCACTATAGCTGTAGTTTCTGAATTTTGATCTGATAGTTTACTGAACAAGATAAATTAATTATCCGATAGTACAAACTATAGTTTGCCGGTTTCGTGCCAGCGCATGCGGTAGGCGTTTATGGCGGTCTGGCCTAGTTTTCGGAGCAGCCTATAGTTTACCACTGCGCCCACCGGCGCCCCTATAACAGGAATAAGCTGGGCCATTTTGGCCAGGTCAATATAGTCGCGGTACTCCTGCTGAAAGCTGCGCCAGTTAAATTCGTTTATATCGTCGGGGAGGTGTTGTTTGCTGGTTTCCCAGTCGGTCATGTGCAGGTATACATCCCGGCGATGCTCGTGGCTGCTGAATGCCAGTTGAAAGATGTGAAGCAGGTAAAGGCGTTCCTTATAGTCATTCACATCATAACCATACAATGCGGCAATCTCGAACAGCAGCTTCATCTTAAACCCGAACAGCAACGGGAAGTCGGCAAGGCCAAGTAAAATGCCACCGGCCCCGGTTATGCCACCTTCGGCAGCCGCAGCGTGTTTGTAAAAATCGATGCGGCCCAGTACCAGCCCTTCCTGTAGCTGCAGGTTGTGTGCTTCGGCAGGTTTGCGAGTTACAAACCCGGCCCCGAAAAGCGTAGCCCGCGTCATTTGTTTTATAGCTGTGGTAATGGCGTTATGTACTTTGTCGGGTATGTAGCTGTTTATCTTGTGTTGCGCTTTGCGGGCCAGGTTGTTAAAAAAGGAGGGAGAGCGTTGCATTTCGTGCTGCCAGGTACGTAGCTCCTGCAAAGCCATCAGGTTATAGTTATGCTCAGGAAGCGGAATTGCCATCAGTTCTATAGTTTATAGTTGCCGCAGTAAGTACGTAAAGCGAAGCTACAGAATTAAACTATAGTTCAACTATAAAAGCTGCTGCTTTGTAATTAACAGGATGATAGGAGTGTTTGTAAAAATTTGTAAAAGGGAGAAGTATGCTTTTACGAAGCAACAAATCAAGCCAATCCATTAATACTGGTCAGACAACCTGAAAAAACAGCAAGCCACCCGGACCTGTGTCTGAGCGGCTTGCCATTTATAAAACAGGAAAAGAAAATTATGCTTGTTTTACCAGCTGCACTTCGCAGTGGAGCTTTATTTCGTTGCTTACAACTACCTGCCCGGCTTCGGTTACTGCATCCCAGGTCAGGTTAAATTCTTTGCGATTTATTTTACCGTCTACTGTAAAACCAGCTTTTGTCTGGCCATACGGGTCAACTACAATACCACCATATTCTACGTTCAGGGTTACTGGTTTGGTAATATCCCGGATGGTAAGGTCGCCGTGCAGTTTATAGTCGTCACCCGATCCTTCGAAGGTTTTACCAACAAAGCGCAGCTGCTTGTGCTGTTCCGCGTTAAAGAAGTCATCCGACTTAAGGTGCGTATCGCGCTGCTCGTTGTTGGTGCTGATAGAGTCGATATCTGCCGTAAACTCTATGCGGGAGGCTTTTGTAAAGTCTTCGTCCTCTGTTTCAACTTCAAGGTTAAAAGACTTAAAGTAACCAGTTACAGTTGTTATCATCAGGTGTTTCACCTTAAACTGGATTTCACTGTGTGTCGGGTCTATCACCCATTTTGTAGTTGCCATAATTATCTTTCTGTTTTTAATAAATATATAAATAGTAAGTACGTATTGTTGCGTAAATGTATAAACATTAAATGTATATACATACAATATGGGTTAAAAGTTTCAGAAAGGGTTATAGTTGCTGAAATCATGGCTATAGTTTAAAAGCAAAAAGCCGCTCCGGTATGGTTCCGGAGCGGCTTTTGTAAACCTGTTAGCTTATAGTTAAATATGTTGTTTTTTCTGAAGAGCTGCCAGTTGCTGGCTAAGTTCCTCGGCGCGGTTAAACTCAGTCTGCATTTCGCGCTTTAACTTCAGTTCACGCTCGCGAGCCGCTTTCTTATATTCGTTAAACTCGTTGTCGATGTCGTTAAAGGCTTTTACTTTTTCTGTAGTTGTGCTCTTGCTGCTCTTATACTGCATCATAACTATAGCCAGTATCAGCAACAAGGCAACTATAATCACCGAGTTCAGGATCACGTAAAACTGCTTTCCCATATCAATCCCGAAAAAAGAGATGTTATTGATCAGGTGCTGGCTTTTCTGTACTTCAAGCTCTTTGCGGGCGGTTTCTTCGGTAAGGGCTTTTAGTTCCTTCTGCTGGGCCTCTACGTTGGCACGGGCTTCAATCAGTTCTTTGTCGGCACCTGCGCGCGCATCGGCCAGTTTTTTGCCAATTACATGCAGGCTGTCGTTTACGCTGCTATAAAAGTTATTAAGTGTTTTTACATTCACTACCTTGTACTGCTGGCCTTTTTCATTGTAAGAGTTGGCATTCTCCTTAAGGTTATCGAACTGGCTTGATAACGAATTTTTAGCTGGTTTTGCTTTCTGGGGAGCCGTACCCTGGGCCTGTACAGCTGTGAACATTACAACTAAAATGAAAGATAAAAAGGTTGATTTCATGGTAATTTGATTAATGTCTGGATGCTATACCAGAGTAAACATAAAAGAAAGTGCTATAACGCGCAATAAAAATTTAGATGTGGGCGAAACTAATTTTACGGATTTCCCTCTTAAACTCCTTAGCCGGCTATTTATTGTAGTTTAAAACCAAGCTAACTATAATAAATACCTTTTTACGCTTATAAAGAGCTCATTATTAGCTGCTTTAAGGTATATATAATCATAAAAACGCGGTTATAGTTCCTGATATAAGTGCACCCGGTCATTTGGCAGTAAAAACTTGAATTATAGCGGGTTCTATAGTCTCCTGTAGTTAAAAGTGCGGCTGTCTGACAAGAGAACTACATATAAGCTGCTACTAGACGACTTACCCACGTTTGCAGGGCCAGAGCAATGTAGCTGTAACCAGTCAGTTACCTCGAAGTATAGTTAAAAACATTTGTTTCCCGTAATCCTTTAAAGCTGACCTGCTGCAGTTATGTTTTAAAAGAAACCAGAATACTATGAATAGCATTAAGACAAACCTTGCAAATAACCCTGATGTAATACTGATAGGTGCCGGAATAATGAGCGCCACGCTGGGCACGCTGCTGAAAGAACTGGAACCAGACCTTAAAATAGAAGTGTATGAGCGGCTGGATGTAGCTGCAGCCGAAAGCTCTGATGCCTGGAATAACGCCGGAACCGGGCATTCTGCCTTCTGCGAGTTAAACTATACCCCAGAGCGCCCCGACGGAACTATAGACATTACCAAAGCCGTGAAAATTGCCGAGTCGTTTGAGGTATCCAAGCAGTTCTGGTCTTACCTGATAGAAAAGAACCAGGTAAAACTTCCTGATTTCTTCATCAACAGTATTCCGCATATCAGCTTTGTGTGGGGCGATAAAAATGTGGAGTTCCTTAAAAAGCGCTACGATGCCCTGACCGGGTGCCATCTGTTTAAAGGCATGCAATATTCGGAGAACGCCCGGCAACTAAAGGAATGGATGCCACTGGTAATGGAGGACCGCGACCCGAAAGAGGTATTGGCTGCCACGCGTATGGAGATAGGGACGGATGTGAATTTTGGCGCGCTTACCCGCCGCATGCTGGAGCGATTAGGCAGAGATGGAGAGGTGAAGCAGTATTTCGGGCATGAGGTACGGAATCTTAAGAAAACCAGTAACGGTTACTGGCGCATTAAAGTAAAAGATCTGGCAACCGGCGATAAGCGGAAAGTATACACAAAGTTTGTGTTTATCGGGGCAGGAGGTGGATCATTGCCTTTGCTTTTAAAATCGGATATACCGGAAGGCGACGGTTATGGCGGTTTCCCGGTGAGCGGGCAATGGCTGCGCTGCATTAACCCCGATATTATTGAGCGCCACAAAGCCAAAGTGTATGGCAAAGCCTCGGTTGGATCGCCACCCATGTCGGTGCCACACCTGGATAGCCGCTTTATAAATGGGAAAAAAGAATTACTGTTCGGGCCTTATGCCGGTTTCACTACAAAATTCCTTAAGAAAGGATCTTTCCTCGACCTGGCCCTCTCCATCAGGCCTGATAATTTACGGCCTATGATATCGGCAGGCTTAAAAAACATACCGCTCACCCAATACCTTATAAACCAGGTAAGGCAGGAACCCGAAGACAGAATGGCCGCCCTGCGCGATTATTACCCGGATGCAAAGGACGAGGACTGGAAACTTGAAGTAGCCGGGCAACGGGTGCAGGTTATCAAAAAAGGGCCAGAAGGTGGCGGAGTACTCGAATTCGGGACTGAAATGGTATGTGCTTCCGATGGCTCGCTTGCTGCATTGCTGGGCGCTTCGCCGGGCGCATCTACAGCAGTATCTATAATGCTGGAGCTTTTAAAGCGTTGTTTCCCGGAGCAGGTACAGTCGCCGGAGTGGCAGGCCAAACTAAAACAGATGATACCGTCCTATAACCAGTCGCTGGCCCAGAACGCAGAACTGCTGTATGAAGTAAGAGCCTGGACAAGTGCAACATTAGGTTTGCCGCGTATTGGTACCAACTATAAACAGGAAGCGGGTAAAGTTTAAACTATAGTTAAAAGGTATCTGTTAGCTTCTTTTTAATTTTTTTAAATTCAGCTTATAGTTACTGCAATACGTTATCTTGTGCTGTAGTTGGCAAATGGCGCTAAACCCTGTAAGCTATAGTTTCCTGCCGGGTTGTGTAGTTTATCCTGTGTTATTGGTTTAATTATAATAGTTGCCGTACATTAGGTTACTGCTTAAGCCAACACCTGGCCTTTTCCATTCTTTTCCAAGTGATCATAAATAACGATTTAATGCCTTCAGAAACAATTCAGAATACCAAAATAACACCTGCATTTTTACAGGGTGGTGGCGAAATGGGTGCTTTGATCCGGGAATATGACTGGGACAATCATCCGTTGGGTAAACCTGAGGACTGGCCTGATAACCTGAAGATCACCGTACGGATGATGTTGAACTCAGCATTCCCGATGTTTGTGTGGTGGTCGGCTGATCTGTATATGTTCCATAACGATGCGTATTTGCCGGCTTTAGGTAATAAACACCCGAAGGCACTCGGCTCCAGAGCCAGCCTTATGTGGGCCGAAATATGGGATACCGTTGGTAAAGTGGCAGAAGATATACTTGAGAATGGCAGCCAGTTTTATGCAGAAGAATTGTACCTGGTACTGGAGCGCAAAGGCTTTCCGGAAGAAACCTACTGGACATTTTCCTACAGCCCGGCTTTTGATGACAATGGTAACGTAAACGGTGTTTTCTGTGCCTGTACCGAAGTTACTAAAACTGTTCTGAGCCAGCGCCGCATTCGTACCTTAAAAGAAATTTCGGATGCTACTGCGCTTGTACAAACCCTGGAACAAGCCTGCCAGACAGCAAGCGATATTCTGAGCCAGAATCACCAGGATATTCCGTTTAACCTGATCTACCTGTTTAATGCACAAAGCACTGAATTCGGGTTGGTTGGCAAAGCAGGAACTGTAACAGACAATGCCGCGCCCGGGCTTATAAAGTTAAATGCGGGTGCAAACGACCTTCCTCTCAACGCTTTACTTAATACGAAGCAGCCGGTCGTTTTAGATTATCAAATGGCTGATACTGCTACTATAGAGATAGCTCCGGGCTTGCGGGTTCCGGCTAAAGCGGTTATGTTACCTATTTTAAGGCCCGGCCAGGACGACATAATTGGGCTGTGCATTTCCGGTATCAGTGATAAACTGGAATACGATGCCGATTACTTAGGTTTCCATCAATTACTTGTGGGGCAGGTTGCTACCTCTATTACAAGTGTACAGGCGCGGCAGGAGGGCTTTCGACAGCAGCAATACCTGAACGAAATATTTCAGCAGGCGCCGGTAGGCATCACTATACTGCGTGGCCCGGACTATATAATTGACCTTGCTAATCCGGGTGTTTGTGAGATTTGGGGGCGTAAACAGGAAGACCTGCTTGGTAAAACTGTTTTAGAAGCATTACCCGAAGTAGCAGATCAGGGAATTAAGGAACTGCTGGATAGCGTGTATTATACAGGTGTGCCTTTTGTAGCCAATGAACTCCCGGTATCATTTGATCGCGATGGAAAGCTGGAAGAAGTGTACCTCAATTTTGTATACCATCCCATGCGTGATCCGGCAGGCCAAATTACAGGTATTATTGCAGTAGCCATTGACATAAACGAGCAGGTAGAAGCCCGCAGGAAAATAGAAGAAATGAACCGGGAGCTGCTGGGCATAAATGCCGACCTCGACAACTTTGTGTACTCTGCCTCCCACGACCTGAAAGCCCCGATCTCAAATATAGAGGGCCTGATGCGGGCGCTTGTAGATTACCTGCCTGCAGAAGTGGTGCAGTCCGAAAAGGAGATACCGCGCGTGCTGAACCTGATCCAGAACTCTGTAGACAGGTTTAAACGAGCCATAGCTGACCTGACCGAAGTTGCCAAAATACAGCGCGACAGTGGAGAAGATGTAGCCAGGGTAAACCTGAAAGCGGTAACAGAGGATGTTAAACTGGATTTTGAAAGGCTGATCAGGGAAAAAGAGGCAACCATAGATGTGCAGTTCGGGGAGCATGCAGTGGTAGAGTTTTCGGCCAAGAACGCGCGCAGTATAGTTTATAACCTGCTGAGTAACGCCCTGAAATATAGCTCACCTGACCGCAAGCCGCTGATAAATGTAACGGTAGAGACCACCCCCGACTTTACGGTGCTGTGTGTGGCTGATAACGGCTTAGGCTTTGATCCTGCCGATGAAAATAAGATATTCGGGATGTTTAAGCGCCTGCACGACCACGTGGAGGGATCCGGAATAGGGCTGTATATTGTAAAACGCATTCTCGAGAACGCAGGCGGCCGTATAGAGCTCGACAGCGAACCGGACAAAGGCTCAACCTTTAAGGTTTACTTCAAACGCTTATAAACTATAGTTTTCATTCTGATAATCAGGTACAACTATAGTTGCTTTAAGTTAAAGTTGCCGCTCATGGAATTAAGGTCGTAACTTTGTAGTTTTCCAGTTACCCCTGGTTGGTATAAACTATAAATTACCTTTTCTTTGCAGCAACATGCAATTGCAGATCACATCATTAAATTCAGGAAGTAACGGTAACTGTTATTACATCGGCAACGAGCGCGAAGCGGTGCTGGTAGATGCCGGTATTTCGTGCCTCGAAACCGAACGACGCATGAAGCGCTTGGGCCTTTCGATGCGCAAAGTAAAAGCCATCTTCATCTCTCATGAGCATTCCGATCACATTCGGGGCGTGTCCGTCATAGCGCGCAAGTACGAAATTCCGGTTTATATTACACCAGATACCCAATACCACGGCCGTTTAAGCCAGGAGCGATTTACTGCCATTCCTTTCCTGGCATACGAGCCCGTGAAGGTCGGCGGGCTAACTATAACTGCATTTCCGAAATGGCACGATGCTTCCGATCCGCATAGTTTTATAGTTAGTTACCAGGATATCAACATTGGTGTTTTTACTGATATAGGAGCACCCTGCGAGCATGTTATAAAGCACTTTGGCATGTGCCACGCCGCTTTTCTGGAAACAAATTATGATGATGGCCTGCTGGACAAAGGGCGCTATCCTTATTACCTGAAACAACGCATCCGCAGCAACCACGGGCACTTATCAAACGAGCAGGCACTTTCGCTTTTCATGGAGCACAAACCGGCGTTCATGAGCCACCTGCTGCTATCGCATTTGTCTAAAGACAACAACAACCCAATGCTGGTGCAGAACCTTTTCCGGTTAAATGCTGCCGGTACCGAGGTTGTTGTAGCCTCCCGTTACCAGGAAACCCCGATCTACACCATTACCAATTCTTTTACACCGATAAAGCACTACAAAGGCGAGCAACTGCAACTTCTATAGTTAGGCAACTATAGTTTCTCCGCTTAATTTACTGACCAACTCAAGACCGGCCTGCCAGTTGCCATACCCTGATTTACCTTCAATATGGCCGGCGTTTTGCAGCGTTACCAGCTCACTTCCCCAGCAGGCAGCAAAGTATTTTGCCCGCTCATAAGCTACCACATGGTCGTTGGTGCTGGCTACAACTATACTCGGGAACGGTAATTTGCGAAGCGGCAACGGACTGAAACCCGTGATATATTTCGGGTAGTTTGGGTCATCCACATCACTGGGAGCTACCAGCAACGCGCCTTTTATTTGCTTGCCAAACCGGTAATGCCAGTTAACTATAGTTGCGCAGCCTACACTGTGGCCTATCAGAACTACCTCCTTTAAGTTAAAACTGCTCAGTTCCTTTTCTAGCTGGGTGGTCCATTGCTGGCAGTCAGGTTGTTCCCAGTTGGTTTGTGTAATGCGGTAAAACTGAGCAGGGTAGTTTGTCTCCCATATGCTTTGCCAGTGCCCTGGGCCGGAGTTGCGGAGACCGGGGACGTTTATGTTCATAGTTTATGGTTTAGCTATAGTTTGATCTAACAGAAAATCCCGCCCAAACTATAGTTCAGGCGGGATTTTCTGTTTATTTATAGTTTACATTTTACTTTCTGATCCTGTGGCCTTTGGTAGAGAAGAACCAGATGAACAGGTAACACGGTACCATTATCCAGTATGCTTGCTGCGCATCAGCCATGTCGGTAAGGCGGCCATACACCAGCGGAATAATGGCACCACCGGCTATACCCATGATCAGGAGCGACGAACCAATTTTTGTAAAACGGCCCAGCCCGGCAATAGCCAATGGCCAGATGGCAGGCCACATTAAAGAGTTTGCTAGGCCAAGTAGCGCAATGAACAGCACCGATACGTAACCATCGGTAAGGATTGCAGCAATAGAGAACAGCACACCCAGTACTGCCGATATCTGCAAGGCCACATCCTGCTTCAGTATTTTAGGAATGGTAACGATGCCGATAAGGTAACCCACCAGCATGGCCCCCAGCGTAAACGAGAAGAAGAACTTGGCATCTTCCAGCGAAAAGCCCTGCTCCACACCATAACTGATAATGGTATCAACAGAGAGGACCTCTACGCCGACATACAGGAAAATGGCCAGTACGCCCAGCAACAAGTGCGGAAACTGTAAAATACTTGTTTTCGATGTATTGGCGGTTGCTATGGCTTCATCCTCCTGGTCGGTATCAACCTCAGGCAACGACGACAACAGCACCAGTACAGCAAGCACAGCCAGCGCAACAGCTACAATTATATAAGGTGTGATTACACGGTGTGCAACGGCATCCAGTTCCATTGCTTTCTGCTGCAAACTCATGGTATCCAGTTGCTTTACAAGAGCATCAAGCGCTTCCGGATTCGAGAAAACTATAAACCCTAATGCAATAGGTGCCAGGATACCGCCTACTTTACTGCAGATACCCATGATACTGATGCGTTTGGCAGCACTCTCGGCAGGGCCCAGAATAGTAATATAAGGATTAGAAGCAGTCTGTAACAAGGCCAGTCCGGTGCCCTGCACAAACAAACCTATCAGGAAAAGGGAATAGGTACGATCGAGGGCAGCTGGTATAAAAATAAGCGCACCAAGGGCCATTACAGCCAGTCCGGCTGCCATTCCTTTTTTAAACCCAGTAGCCTTTAGCACCCACGCCGACGGAATAGCCATTACCAGGTAAGAAATATAAAAGGCAAAGGTCACGAAATACGATTCGAAGTTGGTGAGTTCGCAGGCTATCTTAAGATAGGGGATGAGCACCGAGTTGAGCCAGGTTACGGAGCCGAAAATAAAGAAAAGGACTCCAATGATCAGGATGGCACGGAAATCATTTCGTTTCTCTAACTCCTGAGACATCATAGGTTCAGTTTTTACAGACATAAAAAGGATAGATAATTCTGTTCAATATAATCTATTTTTTTAAGATCTCATTTGTAAGTGAGGTTTGGGGTAATAAAATTTTGTGTGTTCCGTCCATTCCTGTATTTTTTTGTAGAGAGATGAAAAGAGCCAGTGGAGCGGTGAGGGATTTAAGTTATCCTATTCACTTTTGTCGTTTCGAACATTCTTGAGACGCGAGTCGAAGAGAGCCAGCGCAGCTGTGAGAAATCTGAGTGCTATAGTTTCTCTTTTGTCATTTCGAACTAAGTGAGAAATCTATTATAGATTATAGTTTAATTTTCTACTCCTTGAACCAAGCCTTTCTTTCATAGCCTTCTTTAATCCTGGGAGCTCTACTTATCTACAGTTCTATAGTTTGCTTTGGTGCCCTCACGGCCGGGAGGCCCCGTCTTGGGGGTAGGGGCCCTCGATAAGGGCATCGCGCCTTTGCTTTCTTGCTACCCTCGTTCCTCGGGTTGCCTGGCGGCACCGCAACAAAGCAAAGGCGCTCAACCCAAAGACTGTGATCAGTTCGATAGCTATAGTTTGAACAGCTATAGTTGCATCGCTTTATCGTGGTGGTATTTCCTTAGGGACAGGTCGCGACCTGTCCGATCCTGGTCTGTAACTATAGAAAACTCAGATTTCTCCCGCTGGTCGAAATGACAGTTGGGCAAGCAGTAGCAGCAGTGTTCCCTCAAGGGCAGGCACGTTTCATTCTATTGATTCAACCTCTTTAATGCCCTTTCTCGCGGGACGCGGGTGTGAGCTACATAGTGGCGTCCCGCCACTTGTGCTTCAGGCACAGGTTAAAGCGGCCAGAGTTCGCAGGTAACTCACACTCGCGGGACGCGAGCGAGGGCGAGGACGTAAAGTAGTAACAGAATTGTCCCCTTGAGGAAAAGGGAGAACGGGAGTTCGAAACTTACGAGCATAGCTCAATAGGGGTGTTGAAACCCAAACTATAGAACGATGGCGTAAACTATAGCAACAGCCGAAATTCCCCTCTTGGGAGGGGCAGGAGTGGGTTAAAACGCCAACTATAGAACAACATCTAAAACTATAGCGACTACTGTAAAGCTCCTTCCCCTGTTTTGGGGGTAGGGGCCCTCGATAAAAGGGGAAGGCTGGGAAGGGGTAAAACCATAACTATAAAACTATAGCTCCAACTATAGCAATTCCCTTTATCCCAAAAATCCCATAAATCTCCTTTAATCCCGGTTCAGACAATGCCTGTATCTTCCGAGCCAGTTGCGTCAGGAGACTCCACACCATCGTAAGTCACGAGCGGGACGCTCGCTTCAAATAGAGAGGGCTGGGGTAATTTAGAGATGGGTAAAAAAACAACTATAAAACTATAGACAAAATTACCGTCAGGAAAATCATGCTAAAAACTTACATCCAGTTAAATCAGAGCGCCTGTTTTACTCAACGTATTATTACTAATTGAAAAGATTAGTTGCCTATACAAATTTACCGGATGTAATATGGAATGATCTGCCCCTGGGCAGCACGTGCATGATCAGATTCTCAACACAAAGCGCCTCGCCAGTATCTATGGTTTGATAGTTGTTCTCTACCAGTTTTCGCCCGTCAATAACTATAACAAGACCGGAGCCAATGGTTTCTATAAAGTCGTTTCCCGTTATCAGGATTCCGGTGTCTTCGCCCAGCCCAATACCGATATGGGAAGGGTTGCTGGCGATTGCCTCTATCATGCGGGGTATACGACGGCGGTTTACAAAGTGGGTATCAATGATGATTTTATCCAGTATATCCAGTCCGGAGGTGAGCTCCACCATGCCTTTTAGTAGTGGAGTAGCTTCCACATATCCGTTTATCATTACTCCCGATAAAGCCATGGCACCGGCGCTGGTACCTGATATCAGGAATTTATCTTCGAGCATATAACGGGTTTTGATTATGTTCAGCGCTTCCGAACCCTGAAACGCAGCTGTAATGCGCTGCTGGTCGCCGCCCGTAAACATGACTGCATCCGTGTGCATCAGGCGCTCCAGGTAATCGGGCCGGTTGGCATCTTCGGGGCTTTGTATTGGTAAAACACCGACGTTATTGCAGCCTAGAAGAAAGAAAGCATTTGTATAAACCTTGCCTGCAACTGCAGGTGCTAAAGTTGCAGTAGTTACTACTTCTATGCGCGTGCCAAGGCCATGTAGTTCATCGTGTATCCGTTTCAGAATACCATGGTCAAACTGGTGTTGCTGCCGGAACTCATTTGCTTTTACTTGCAATGGTAAGTTTCCTTTATCTTCGTTACCGCCAATGGCTACAATTTTACCTTTCGGAGTTTTCATAAGCTGTTATAACTTAATACTATACGCTGTAATAAAAGCATCAGGGTATAAAGGCTGTTACAGTATAGGTTAGATGTAACTGCAGCCCGGGAAGTTACTTGCTTAGCGCAGCAAACTATAGATTTTTGATCAAGTCGTATAGTTTACGGGCATCTAGCACGGCGTTTCCTAAAATAGTATTGTTAAAGAATACCCAGACCTGTTTATCAGCCTCCAGCCAGTCTTTCACCATGTATGCGTAGCGTTCCAGTTTTTCGTCGGAGTAAGCAGAGGAATACATTTTTTCGTCGCCGTGCAGGCGCAGGTAGGCAATATTGGTGGTTGTTACTTCGGTGCCCGGGAAGCGCTTGCCGGCGCTGGCAATAACGGTGGTAATCTCATAATCTCGCAGCAACTCCAACGACTCATCGGTAAACCACGACACATGGCGGGCTTCGAGGGCAAAAGGCTGGTCAGGGTATTTATCGCGGAGCAACCTGTAAAAATTCTCTGCTGTAGGCCTGTCGAACCGGAAACTGCCGGCGATCTGCACCAGCACCGGCCCCAGCCGATCACCCATCAAACTATAGCTGGCCATAAATTTATCCAGCGGCGCTTCGGTATCTGTAAACTTGCGCTTGTGGGTTATTTCCTGGTTTAGCTTTGGTGCGAATTTAAAGTACGAGGGTGTGGTAGCCAGCCATTTCTCCACGGTTTTGGCCATGGTAAAGTGGTAAAAACTGCTGTTTATTTCGGTACAGTTAAAGTGGGTGGCATAATAAGCAAGCCTGTCTGCCGATTTCAGTTCGGGTGGGTAAAGCACTTCCATCCAGCGGTAGCTCCAGCCGGATGTGCCTATATGTAAATTTGGTATCTGCTTCATAGTGTATAGTTGTTGCAGGTACGTACGGCTGTGGCGCAAGGCTGTCCATCCTTGTTTAGTGCAAACCTGTAAAACAATCAGGCACCATTGCGGTTGGGTAACATAGCCCGGAAGATGTTTCTCACTAAAAAGTTGCAATTTTTAAGACGATGGCCTTACCTTTGCAGCATCTTTATCAAGATTTATAAAGAAGAGGGGAGAGAGCAGGCTCCGCGAACCTCTAGCAACCGTCAGTAAAAGTGAAATGGTGCTAACTCCTGCCCAGTTTTGGGAACTATAAATTATTACTCATGCACGTACAACACCATTCTACAGTACCTTTTGCCGCCAGTTTGCCAGTTATAGCAACGCCTGTTGCTACCATGTGCGGTTGTTGCTGTTGTAGCTAATTCCTTAGTTTACTGCCAGTCGTTTTACCGGTAAGGTTGCCGGCTGCCACTCAAATTTTCAACTCATTTCTTTATTTCAACTGCATCTGTAGTTCACGGTATTTTTTACTGTAGGCTATAGTGCGCATTTCTATCAGGATTTAATTTTATATGGATCAGATTAAAAAGACAGGCGGAACTGCACTGGTTCCTTTTTTAGTTTTCGTGCTGATTTTTCTTGGCGCCGGTATTGTGCTTAACGACTTTTATGCGCTGCCCTCGCCGGTGGCAGTTATATGCGGCATCATCGCAGCTTTTTTGCTTTTAAAAGGGAGCATAAATGCCAAAGTAGATGCCCTGATCCGGGGTTGCGGCGATTCCCAGATCGTTACTATGTGTATCATTTATTTGCTGGCCGGGGCCTTTGCGGTGGTTTCGCAGGCAATTGGTGGGGTAGATGCTACCGTTAACTTAGGCCTGACTTATATTCCGGTTCAATACCTGGCATTAGGAGTATTTTTGCTGGCGGCATTCCTGTCTACGGCTACGGGTACTTCGGTGGGTGCTATAGTTGCGCTTGGGCCGATTGTAGTGGGGCTGGCTGAGCAAAGTAATTCCCCGATGCCGCTTATGCTGGGCGCTTTACTGGGCGGCGCTATGTTCGGTGATAACCTTTCCTTTATATCTGATACAACTATAGCTGCTACCCAAACGCAGGATTGTGAAATGAAGGATAAGTTTAAAGTGAACTTCCTGATTGCCGGTCCTGCCGCTTTGCTAACCATTGGCTTGCTGCTGTTTGCGGGTTTTCAGACCGATCCTGCCCAGGCTGTTTTACCCGCAGTGCAGGAAATAGAGCTCATTAAAATTGTGCCTTACCTGCTGGTGCTCTTCCTGGCGGTATATGGGGTAAACGTGTTTGTAGCCCTGATAGCAGGTATAGTTGCCTCGGGTGCGGTTGGTATAGTTGGCGGCGACCTGGATGTGCTGCTGTTCACTAAAAAAATATACGAAGGTTTTACCAGCATGACCGAGATCTTCCTGCTATCGATGCTGACCGGCGGGCTGGCCGAAATGGTACGACAGGCAGGTGGCATTCAGTTCCTTCTGAGCAAGGCAAACAAGTTTATCAGCGGGTACAGGTCTTCGCAGTTGGGTGTTGGGTTACTGGTAAGTGGCGTGAACAGTGCTATCGCCAATAATACGGTATCTATAGTTGTAACAGGGCCTGTAGCAAAAGATATAAGCCAGCGCTACCATATCGATAAGCGTAAAACTGCTGCCATACTGGATATTTTTGCCTGCATTGTACAGGGATTGCTGCCCTACGGAGCCCAGATACTTATTATGCTGAGCTTTACAAAAGGTAAGGTGTCATACCTGGAGGTGCTGCCATATGCCTGGTACCTGTACCTGCTGCTGTTCTTTACTGTGCTGGCTATAGTTACGCCTTTTGTAGATAAATTCTTTCAGAATAAGCCTGCAACTATACCGGCTCCACAAGCGGTTGCTGCTTAAGCAACTGTTTACACAACCTATATTTCTATAAAAAAGAACCACTCGGGCATGTGCTTAAGTGGTTTTTTTTGCGTACTCTCCGGCAGCTATAGTTCGGTAGCAAGACTGCCATCAAACATCCAGTCCAGGGCAGTGGCTTTATAATTGAAAACCTCCAGCTGTGTCTTTAATTTAAATTCCGGTAACTGCTCCAGTTTTGTACAGACACGGGCTACATCCATCAGGGCAATACTTTCCAGGGTGTTTACCCGCGCAAACTTGAGTAAATTTGATTTAGGTAATAGGGGATAAATAAGCTCCAGCATCCAGTTCTGGTCTGCAAACTCCACGTAATGTATAGCGCGCGCATCGCTTAACCAGTACTGGCAATTGTTGCTGATACAGGCTTCAATAGCTATTTTAAAGTTCTGTCTGAAAATCTCGCTCGATGGGTGCTGCAGCCACTCTACATAAACGAATTTTATATGTTCGTCCAGCTGAATGATAATGTACTCGTCCTGGTATAGCGTGTTTAGCTGTATGCTTATTGGTTCTGTTGTGTTTGCTGCTGTCATGTAGTTTCCTGTAGGTTATCCTGCGCGAAGCTGAGCCACTCAATGGCTTCATCTTCTGTCAGAAAATATTGTATAGTTTGGGGATAAATCTGATTCTTCACCCGGCGGTTCATGTTTTCACTCGCGATTTGCTGCATCACATCCGGTGCCGAAATTATGGCTAAACGCTCTACAGGGTTCTTTTTTAGTACAGATACTGTAATCGCAACTGCCCATGCCTGGTCTTCGAGGTTAATGATGCCCAGTTGCTGGTTATTGACCAATATGGCCTGTATGTTATTGTTAATGACGGCGCGGGCCGTTTTTAAAACCGCGTACCGGTATTCGCGGCTGGTTACCCTGCGGAGCCAGCGTAGTTGCAGTAACTTTGTTTTATTATCTGTTACAATAGTTACAAAATCTGTCTGGCAGCGCATAACCTGCGAATCAGGGTGAAGTAAAGCAGTTGTTTCAGTTTTGCCAGTTGTAGCTTCCTGTAAAGGGTTCTCTGTAAGCTCGCAGGCTGCATATCTCTTTAAATCCCTTACGCTGGCTTGCAGGGGTATGGGTAGTTTGCGGGTGGTAAGCGCTTCCTTCGGAAACGGGGGCTGTAAGAGCCAGTCCCTTGCCTGTTCCTGATCGAAAAAGAACCTGATCTCATAAGGCTGATCCGGTCCATTTTTTATGACCGCCTCATACATCTGCTGTTGGGTTCCTGTACTGGAAAATACCCTGGCGCTGCGGCTCAGTGTCGCTTTCTTTTTAACTTCATTCAGAAAGCTGTTCGAATCCTGCTGATCTTCCAAAGTAGAGTCTCCCATCCTGCTGAAGTCAGTCAGTAAATACTTTACACGAAGTGCCGCAATACATACCCCTACAAACCTGATATACTGGCGATATTCGCTGCTACTGACTGGTCGCTGCCACACAACCTCTAAAAACCTGGTTTCCAGCTGGAAGCTTATGGTCAGCGGCGGAATTCTCCTTGGTTTGGTAACATCGTTATAAGTAGCAGCTTCCTGGTTCTGGCTTTTATTAAATAGAACCTGCCCCGGATTGCTGTAGGCTTTTACATGTCTGTTCTGCATTACTGGTACACCTGCTCCATATTTAAAGGGAGCGCTTTTAAAATGCTATAAAAATCAGATTATCACAGACTTATAAACTGATTACAACTTGGTCTGGTTCAACAGTTTTATTTAATCCTTGTATAGTTATAGTTGGGTCTTCTTTTACCAGCTATAACTGTATTTCCGTACACGATAAGTCTATAAAAATTATATCACTGCAACTTGTAAGTTTCTGTTTTACAGGGTAATGGAAAAGCATTTGTTTGGGTAATAATCTTGCTGGTCTGACTAAAAAAGCGATACAATTTGTCGTTGCATAGCCTTGATGCGATACGTGGAATTACAGATTGTCAGTCTGGTTTGGCTTAGGCCTGAAGTTGCTTCTGATCAGGTGTGTGAACGGTATTTATAACATGCTGGATTTCCTGCAGAACCTGAAAGGGTTTTTACTGTTCTCAGGAACGATGGAGTAGTTTTGCTTATAGGTGAATACAGTCGAGTTGCATTTAAAGCGGCTGTATTAAGCGTAAAATCCTGTTCTTATTCCGGGTTTGCTACCAAAGTGCCAGCCTGGCATTTTGCCTCTTTGTAAACATGTATTTTTTTCTGTCCAGCTACGCTCAACTATAGTTGTACGGAACCGGAGGTCCGTGTAATAGAAGTTTTGATTTGTGTCTGCACGCCGCCCGAAACAACTATAAAAGGCACTAAAAAAAGGCAAAGATGTGATCTCTGGTATGAGGTTGTCTGGCTAAATATAGTTGAACTATAAACGTGGTGAAAGTGCAACAGGCGTAAGAAATAGGCTATAAACAGCAAAGGCACCCCAGAATGCAGGGACGCCTTTGTTGTTTATAGTTTGAATGTTTAACTTCCGGATTATGCTTCGGCGCTTGGGTCAATTTCTTCAACTTTAGAACCCCTGAAACCATAGTACACAATGTACAGGTAACACAGGATCGGCACTATAAACGATATTTGCAGGTTACCTGTAACATCAGCTACGTAGCCTTGCAGCGGCGGAATAATAGCGCCGCCAACTATAGCCATAACCAGCAGCGATGAACCCTGGCTGGTATGCACGCCCAACCCTTTAATAGCCAGCGTGAAGATAGTAGGGAACATGATGGAGTTGAACAGACCGATTGCAATAACGGACCACATTGCCACAGAACCGGTCGCCAAAATAGTAATCAGCAGCAACACGATAACAGCCGTAGCGAAGAAACCCAGCGTACGGCCCGGCAGGAACCTGCCCAGCAGCAACACCAGGAAATTCAGCACGATCATGCCTAATGCAATCAGAGCCTCCTCCTGGCCATAAATAGTGAACATCAGCGTAAACACGACGGCCGTGATCGCGCCGATGATCAGGTATTTGGTGTTATTGTTCCTGAAATCGGCAAGAGCCACTGCCCCAAAGAAACGGCCGATCATAGCGCCACCCCAGAATAAGGCAAGGTAATGTCCGCCTTCAGCTTCGGTCAGGCCTGCAATATGCGGCAGTTTAAAGAAATTTATCAGGGTGCTGCCAATAGCCACTTCGCCCCCCACATACATAAAGACACAAATGATACCCAGCACCAGGTGGCGGTACTTTAGTGCGCCAGAGTCAGGTATAATTCTGCCTTCGCCTTTTACATGGGGCAGTTTGGCAAGTTTTATCAATACGGCAATAGCAATAAGCGAGGCAGCAAGGCCCAGGTAAGGCATTTTAACTGACTCCGCATTGGCTGCAGCTACTGTATTTACCGTTTCAAAAATAAGATAACCCCCTATCAGCGGGGCAATCGTGGTTCCGAAAGAGTTGAGCGCCTGCGTCATGTTGAGGCGGCTGGCAGCACCGCTGGCCGGGCCAAGTATGGTAACATACGGGTTAGCGGCAATTTGTAATATAGTTATGCCTGAGGCAAGCACGAAAAGCGCTATCAGGAAAAAGCCATAGCTCTGCAGATCGGCGGCAGGGTAGAACAGCACACATCCGGCAGCAGCTACGACAAGTCCTGCAATTATTCCGTTCTTATACCCGATCCTCATAACCGGATCGCCTTTGGTTACCGAGATAATGAAGTACAGCAGCGATATAAAAAAGTAAGCGCCGAAGAAAGCCGACTGGACAAGCATGGCCTGCCAGTGCTGCAGCACAAATACCTGTTGCAGTTTTGGTATCAGAATGTCGTTCATGCAGGTAATCAAGCCCCACATAAAGAAAAGCAGGGTCACGATAATAAGAGGACCTGTGAAGTTTTTAGCCGTTACTTGTTCGTTAGCTGGCGTACTTTGGGTGGTTGGTGTAACTCCGTCCATTGGGAAGGTATAGAGGTTATAGTTGGTTTAGTTGTCGTTTTACTGTTTTTACACACTGCAAGCGATTTTCAGCCTTTAAACTATAGGCATTGTCATTATACCCGAAGCTCAATATATATAATCTATACCGGTTACGTATATTCTCATCAAACTTTTCCTGGCAGCACTACACAACCCTGGCCGGGCATCAGAATGGTGTAACTGTATCCGGGAGTAAACCGCTGTCTATAGTTGCTGATAAGTACAACCTGGTTTATGATATTCAAAAATCCGAATCCAAACAGCCTTTCGTCTATTTTCCGGGTACTTTTTATATACGGAGCAGCAAGCCAAATAACTATGAAATCAAATAGTGATAACTGTTCCTGAAGACGGGGTCTATGCAGTCGGTTTTCGGCAGGCAAACGACAATTACTCATAAACCCCCAGCACAAAGCAGCCATCAGAAAACTGAAGAACTACTGTAAGTTTGCCGGGCCCGTTATACTGCTGCAGTACGGCACCCACGAATGGAGTAACTGAGGCATTATAGTAAGTTAAATTGTTGGATCAAAGCTGCGTTTGAGGTGAGTTCAATGCCTATTTATATGGGCCTGCTAACTATAGGATGCTGGGAACCAGGTGTGACGCCGTTTCTCGTTTATCTGCATTCCGTTGCTGTGGCGTAAGCCTACCGCTTGTGACTTTTCTATTGGGTAGGCCTCCAGCCTGTCAGGAGTTATAACTCCAGCGCATTTATATAACAGATTTATATATAACCTGATTTTTTTCTTATATTTACTTTAAATGGATAAAAGCTATATTCAATTTTCTTTTCCGCTGCATTTCTAACCCGACAACCTGGATCATCTGATGCGTGAAGAGCCCTTACAATTCATACAAGTAAATACAGAAGATATTGCCTACATCCTGGGCCTGTTATCAATGCAGCATCCGGTAAGTGAGGAACTGCAGGGCGAATTTTATAAACATGCCATTGCCATTCAGCTACAGGAAGGGCAGCACCTGTTACGACAAGGGGATAAGTGCAACTACATGTATTTTATAAGGGAAGGTGCCATGATGGCCTATTCCCTGCACAAGCATAAAAAGATCACTACTTATATCTCTGTTGAAAATGAATTTGTGAGTTCGCTCTCCGGGCTTTACGGCTCCCAACCATCCCGGGAAGCTATAGTGGCTATAGAGCCGACCTTGGTTTTAGGAGTGCATACAGCTGTATTACAAGACTGGTACCAGCGTTTTTTTGATCTTAATTACATCATTCGCCAGGTGTACGAGAATTATTACCGCGATGCCCAGGAGCGCACACATGTGGTTCGGGTTGGTGACGCTTCGGAACGTTACCATTATTTTGTAAAGTCCAAGCCAGGCTATATTGACCGCCTTCCGCTGGAATGCATTGCTTCTTTTCTGGACATGAAGCCGGAAACACTCTCCCGCATTAAAAAGCAGGAGAAGCTTACTGTGCAGACTGGCGACATTGAAAGTTTATTTCAGCAGGTGGCGCAATTTATGCAGGCAACAGAATGCTTTAAAGAGAAAACCATAAAGGTCCATAGTTTGGCTGCGCGCCTGGGCATTCCGGCCTACAAGCTCTCGCTGGCTTTAAATACTTATGCCAAAACCAACTTCAACGACTTTGTCAATCAGTACCGCATTTCTTACTTAAAAGCACAATTAGAGAAAGAAGGGTTTTTGCAGAACTTTACAATAGAAGCCCTGGCCCTGCAGGCAGGATTTGCCTCCAGAAGCGGATTTTACAAGGCCTTTAAAAAGATGGAGGGCATCAGCCCGAAAGAATACCTGGCCGGCACAAAACTATAGTTTCACAGTTGCATTTACTTAAAGTATAGCTATAGTTAATCTGGAATACCTGTAATATTCCCAGTTCTCTTTTACTGCACTTCTATTTAATGAAGGGAATCCTACCTATCAATTATTAACCTAAAATATATTCTGAAGTTTTTTAAACAGGCGGGTTGCAACTTAAAAGTAGTTTTGTGATTTTAATTTGTCTCCGTATTCAAATCAGGACAAATTAGTGCAACTTTATATTAGAAGGTGAAAAGCACAACCTGTAACTTGCGGGAAGAATCTAATGCACTAATTATCAGCGCTACACAAAGATCCTGCCCTGTGCAGAAACCTAACTATAGGCAGGTATTTGAAGGTTTGTTAACGTGTTGTTGCAGAGTTGTTTACAATCTTGCTGCTGCCTGTTTTAACTGATGTTAACTATAGCATATTTTCTCTTTTTCCGCTTCCTGCCCCGCTACCAATAACAATGATAATGCAGCTTCGGCTTTTTTATGGAGTAACATTTTACAATGCATGATTTCAATTTATAGCCAACCCTTTACCCTCTTCTTATGAAACAAGTTGCTGCGCTCTCTGCTGAGTGTTCTGGGCGTGAGCCTTAACCGGGCAGCCGCCATGCAAATTACTGCTATCCTTTTGCAGTAATGCTGAGCTCGTTGTAGCTATAGTTCAAGGCTTTTCAGACAAGGCCGTGCAGCCGTTTTCATTTTCAGAATAATAATAAACAACCAACCTTTTTATATGGAACAATTTTACATGCAGTTATCCGCTTTGTGGGACTATCCCAAATCCTGCGGATTAACACGGCTCAGGTCTCTTTTGCTTAAAGTGATTTCAGACAAGACTGAAATGGTGCCTTTAAACAAGTCAGGCCATCAGATAAGTAAGGGGAGTTATACTTGCTCATTTCAAGCCATAGGTAGCATGCTTTTGCTCATCCTCTTACCATTTACTCTGACAGTTAGTTCTGCTAATGCGCAAGGCCTGCAGATGACGTGTCCTGCAGATATTAATGCAAACACAGCTAGCTCCTGCAATGCTAAAGTTAATTTTACAGATCCTGTCCCTACTATTAAAGATGAATTTAACTATACAGGAGGTGTCCAAACATACACTGTACCTGCCGGTGTTACTTCACTTAAAGTTGATGTAATTGGTGCCAGTGGCGGATATGCTTACCCTAAAGTTTCACATATTCCAGGAAATGGCGGCAGGTTGCAAGCTAATATTGCAGTAAATCCCGGGGATGTACTTTATCTGTATGTGGGAGGCAAAGGCAGCGACGGAGAGTCTACTGTAATGTCGCCGGGAGGCTATAATGGTGGTGGCCTAGGACAAAATGCGATGAGCAGTTACAGTGGCGGCGGTGGCGGCGGCGCTTCTGATATCAGACTTAATGGAACCTCATTAAGTAATCGTATAATCGTAGCTGGCGGCGGCGGCGGAGCGGCTTACAATTTTCAAGCTGGAGATGACGGTGGTAATGGTGGAGAACTGACAGGTGCAGACGGAAAAACAGGTGATGCTGCGGGTGCTTCGGGAGGTAAAGGAGGCACACAGACTGCTGGTGGAGCAGGCGGGTTTTGGTATGAATATTACCAAGGTACTCCTGGTACATTAGGTACTGGTGGTAATGGTGCACCATCTACTAGTGGCGGAGGAGCTGGTGGCGGCTATTATGGCGGCGGCGGCGGGGCATGGACTGGTGCCGGTGGTGGAAGCAGCTTTTCTTTTAGTGGGGCTACGGATGTAATACATACACAAGGTGATCGCATAGGGAACGGTCAAATTATAGTTAGTAATCCAACAAATACAGTTACACTAACTCAAACGGCAGGTCTGCCAAGCGGATCAAGTTTTCCAGTAGGTACTACAGTAAATACATTTAAAGCAACTGATAATTTAGGAAATTCTGTAACCTGCTCATTTAATGTAATTGTAACAGATACAGAAAAGCCAACTATAGCTGCAGCGGCAGATATTACCAAAAATGTAGGCCTAAATACAGGAACCGGAACGAAGACGGTTACCCTGCCTAATAATAATGCTTTTGCAGGAAGTTATCCAGCTATCATTAATTTTCAGGATCCTTTGCCAGCTGGAGCAGTCATTACGGGCTACTCCGTTAGCTACACGGTATACTCACCTTATTCAGCAGCTGTTAGTCCAAGTATATCAGGTTCGGGTATTGGGGATTTCAATCCGAACCAGGAAACAAAAACACTCCATGTCAGCTTTGATAAAACTATACCAAATTATGTATATGGCGGTACAAACAACCTGACTATATACTCCTGGTGGAATGGAATATACTTTAGAGGTGGTACAATTACCTTACATTATGCTACTGTAAACCCAAATGTTTGCGAGGCATCAGTTACGGTTCCAAAACCACTTGTTACAGACAACTGTAATGGGACAACCCTGGTAAATAGCTTTAACGGCACTTCAGATGCAAGTGGCGTTTACCCGGTTGGTACAACAGATGTGATCTGGACGGCAACGGATGCAAATGGCAACGTTACTACTCATACTCAAAAAGTAACAGTAGTAGATAACGTAAAGCCAACTATAACTGCGCCTGCAACAGTAACCGTAAGTAATGATGCCGGAAAGACTACAGCATCTGGAGTTACACTTGGAACACCAGTAACTGCAGACAACTGCGAGTTAGGTACAACAACCAACGATGCACCTGGAACTTTCCCGATAGGAAATACAACAGTAACCTGGACAGTAACAGATGCAGTAGGAAATTCAGCTACAGCTACACAAATAGTAACAGTAGAAGATAAAGAAGGTCCTGTTCCAACTATAGCCACGCTGCCAACTATTACTGGGGAGTGTTCAGCCACTGTAACAGCGCCAACTGCTTCCGATAATGTTTCCGGTACTATTACCGGAACAACTACAGATCCTGTAACATATACTGCTCAAGGTACCTATACTATAAACTGGACTTATACAGATGGTGCTGGTAACAAAACCACGCAGGAACAGACAGTTAGAGTTAAGGATATCAGAAAGCCAGGAGAGCCATCATTTGCTGCACCTGCTACTATAGCTAGCGAAGTTTATGAAGCAGCCCATTATAATCTCGCTTATTCACTTGATCTTCCAAACTATGCGAACTGGGATGATCAGAGCCAGATACCTTATACTATAAACAATGCTGCAGCTTTACAGGGTAAAACCATTACTCGTATCGCTTACGCAATGGAATTAGATAACAAATGGGTATGGGTATCTATGGATGCCTTTAGCCAGGATGTTTCTAAACTGGGTATACCTACCGGAGTTGATGGCTTCCAGCAAAAGGTGAGCAACATGAATGTTGTGGCAAGTTCGAACTCAGGATTAACGAATGCGACAGGCATAGCTACTGGAAACATAGAGATATGGTCACAGTGTTACTCTGTAACTAATTCTTTAGGTCTGCAAGGTGCAAACAATAATATTTATGACTTTGATGACATAAGAGATGGTGAAAACTGTTACGGCTCTTTCCAGGTGCATAACTTTGGAACAGGCGAAACGCTACTTGCTTTTAACCGTTGGTCAGATGCAGCTGGTGAAATACTTGATATGGGTATTGGAAGCCGGCCTAGTGAACACACTGACTGGACTTTTGCCAGCAACGCTGTAGATTATACTACTAAAAAGCTTCATGTATTTGTTCAGACAGAAGATGTTGTTTTTGCAAAAGACGCAACCGTATACTTAGATGCAACTGGTAATGCTTCTATTACAGTAGCAGATGTAAATGCCGGTGTAACTGATAATTGTGGAATCGCCACAGTTGAAGTAAGCCCAAGCACATTTACTGATGCAAATTTAGGTAAAAATACAGTTGTACTTACAGCTACGGATGTAAACGGAAATGTAGGAACTGCAACTGCAATAGTTACTGTAATTGATAATCTAGCTCCGGTTGTAATAACACAGGATTTAACGATACAGTTAGATGTAAATGGTACAGCTACTATAACTGCAGATCAGGTTAACAATAACACGACTGATAACGGTGGCATTGCATCAATGACCTTGTCCAGGACTTCGTTTGATTGCAATAACCTGGGTGCAAACACCGTGACCCTAACCGTAACGGATTTAAGCGGCAACAGCGAAACGGCCACGGCTACAGTCACTATAGTTGATTTGATCAAGCCAACTATAACGGCTCCTGTAGCCGTAACAGTTAACACCGATGCCGGTAAAAATACAGCTTCAGAGGTAGCGTTAGGAACTGCTGTAACAGCTGATAATTGTTCAGTAGCCAGTATAACCAATGATGCACCTGTTACTTTCCCGGTTGGCAATACCACTGTCACCTGGACGGTGACAGATGTGGCAGGCAATTCAGCCACCGCTACGCAGCTGGTAACGGTAACAGATAAAGAAGCCCCGGTACCAACTATAGCTACACTGCCAACTATAACAGGACAGTGCTCAGCTACTGTTACTGCCCCGACCGCTACCGACAATGTGTCTGGCACGCTTACCGGTACTACTCCAGATCCTTTAGAATACACTGAGCAGGGTACCTATACCATTACCTGGACCTATGAGGATGGAGCGGGTAACAGCTTTACCCAACCCCAGCAGGTAGTGGTTAAGGACGATACCAAGCCAGTAGTACTTACCCAAAACATCACGGTTTCGCTTGATGCTACAGGTAATGCTACTATAACAACAGTTCAGATCGATAACGGCTCTAGCGACAACTGCGGGATTGCCTCTTACAAACTCGATAAAGCGGAGTTTGGCTGCGCTCACCTGGGAGAGAACACGGTAACTTTAACGGTAACGGATGTGAACGGCAACGTTGCTAAAAAAGAGGCTATAGTAACTATAGTTGATGAGATCGCGCCAACGGCCCTTGCCAGAAACATTACCGTTGAACTGGATGCAAACGGTTCGGTAACCCTTACGGCAGCGCAGGTGAACGATAACTCAACTGACAATTGTGGTGTTGCAACGCTGACGCTTGATAAGGATACATTTGGGTGCAGCAACCTGGGTGAGAACACGGTTAACTTAACTGTAACCGACAAAGCCGGTAACACAGCCATAGCTGCCGCTACAGTTACCATCGTGGATCACATCGCCCCAACGATAACGGCCCCGGCAGACGTGGTAGTAGACGTGGATGCCGGCAAAACGACTGCTTCCAACGTAGACCTGGGAACGCCGGTTACGGCTGATAACTGCGATGCTGCAGCTATAGATGTAACCAACGATGCGCCAACGCACTACCCGGCAGGCACAACCACAGTGACCTGGACGGCAACCGATGCATCTGGCAACAAAACGACGGCGACCCAGACAGTCACCGTTCGCCAGGACATCGCTTCGGTGGCCACACTTGCTACCATCACCGTGCCGATCAGGACAGCCTTTGCCAGTGTGCCGCTTCCGGCCACTGTAGCGGTCACTTACACCAACGGAGAGCAGGAAGCGATCGGGGTCACGTGGGCAGCGGGCACTTACAATGGCCTGGTGGCCGGCACCTACGTGCTAAGCGGTCAGCTTATTGCTGCACCAAACACGACCAACCAAAGCAGCAAAACAGCGACCATCACCGTTGTTGTGGAGCCAAACAAAGTGCCGACGGCACTGGCCTTCAGTGCGACTACCTTTGCCCCAAATGTGCAGGCAGACGATGTGATCGGCACCCTTACGACCACCGACCCGGATGATACCCAGTTTGTATATACCCTGGTAGCCGGCAGCGGCGATAGCGACAACAGCCTGTTTGAGATCTCGGGCGATAAGGTATACCTGAAGTCAAACAACGGCCTGTCCGGTAAAACTACTTTCAGCTTCCGGGTGCGCAGCACAGACCCTTACCAGAACACGATTGAAAAAGCGTTTACCCTGACCAAAGGAAACTATGGCGTGGCGGTTGATAAACTCAAGATCGTGAATGCCTTCTCGCCCAACGGTGACGGCATCAACGACAGCTGGAGCATCCCTGAGCTGCGCTTCTACAACCAGGTGGAAGTGGAAGTGTTTGACCGCTCGGGCGTACGCCTGTTCCATACCACGGATCCGGAAATGGCCTGGGACGGACGCAGCGCAAACGGGCAGGTCCTGCAGGGGGCTTTCTTCTACATCGTGCAGGTACGGGACATCAACCTGGTGAAAAAAGGTGTTGTGACCATTCTTAAAAAGTAATCAAAATGAAAAAGATATATTTAACCATCGCCCTGGTGGCTTCTGTGCTGGGGGCAAGTGCCCAGAACAGAAAGCATGTGGCCAACTTCTCGCTGTTTCAGCACTACTTTAACCCGGCCCTGACCGGCTACGAAGGCTCCATGCTCAAGACCTATTACCGCAACCAGTGGACGGGCTTTGAAGACGCGCCCAAAACCATTTTTGCCTCCGCCGAGCTGGACCTGGCCGACCTGGCATCGTGGAAGAAGGATGGTCTGCTGCAAACAAGTGAAACGGACACCTATAACCGCCAGCTGGGCGCCAGGCACGCATTCGGCCTGGCTGTTCTAAACGACCGTTTTGGCCCCTTCACCGAAACGCAGCTGCACCTGAGCTACGGCACGCGCGTGCGCTTGTCAGAGAAGCTGAGTCTGCGCTGGGGGGCTGCCGCCACCTACAGCTCCCAGCAGCTGGATGCCAGCAAGCTGACGATGGACCAGGAAGGCGACCCGGAGTTCGAGGGCTTTAAGGGGGAGAGTGGCAAGGTAGGCAAACTGGACCTGAACATGGGCCTGGTGCTGACAGCTGAGAATTTCTACCTGGGCTACGCGATGCAGGACATCCTGAAAGGTAAAATGACTACCGGGGACGATTACCTGGCCAACAGCTTTCCCTGGCAGCACGTGGTGCAGGCCGGCTACCGTGCCGCCCTCTCAGAGCAGGTCGGCCTGGTGGTGAATGGCCTGTACCGCTACGATGCAAAGCTGGAAGAGACCATGGAAGGCCAGGTGAAGGCAGTATACCAGAACATGCTGTGGCTGGGAGCGGGTTACCGCCGGGACCTGGCCTACTCGCTGCAGGGGGGCGTAAGGCTGAAGCAGTTGCGCCTGGGGTATGTGTACGAAGTGCCCACGGCGGATGCCCGGTACCTGGATAAAGCCACCAACGAGCTCATGCTCATCTATAACCTGCTGGCGGTGAAGTATCCGAAGTATGGCAAAAAAGTAACGATGTGGTAAGCGGAAGAAAAAAGACAATGAAGAAGATAATTTATACGGTCGCCTTTTTACTGGCAGGCGCTACTGCCGTCCGGGCACAGGTGGAGCTAAAGCAAACCAAAGCCGAGCTGGCCGATTTTATATTACTGGAAAACGGGCTGCTGGTCTATACCCTCAAAGAAGCACAGGGGCAGTTTATCTACTCCGAGCAGCGGGGCAGAAGTGAAACCTCTAAAAAGGAGCTGGCGCTGAACACCGGGGTGCTGAATGCGGTGATCGGAGGCGGTAAGGGCGAACTCTATGTGTACCACAAGAATGGCCGCAACCAGGAGATGCTTGCGTTCTATACTTTAAAGGACGGAAGCTTTGAAAAAACAGGGGAGCGTAAACTGCCCAAACTAAAGAACCATTCCCGTAACCTGGGCCTGTTCCTCTCACAAGACAAGAACACGCTGCTGGTAGCGGCAGACCTGGGCCGTTCGCAGGGCTACGAAGACCTGTATGTGAGCAAGTGGGAAAACAACCGCTGGAGCAAGCCCGGCAGCCTGGGCAAAGCGGTGAATACCCGCCAGGCAGAGTTTGCCCCGTATATGGCCAACGACACGCTTTACTTTTCCCGAAAGGAAGAAGCGGCAGCCTATAACTACAGCTCGCCATTGGATCTGGCTGCCGGCAGGGCGGGTGCTGCCACTAAGCTGGCCCCTTTCATCAATGTGGCCGGCAGCTATAATGCCTACTACAAAAAAGCGGCAGAGCGCCAGATGTGGATTTCTGCTTCCAGGGAGCAGGACTACTTTTACACGGCCTACCTGCTGGAAAAGCCTGCCCCGGCTATCGAAGAAGTGAAAGCGGACCTGGTGCCTGTTGCAGAGGAAGTAACCACTACGCCGGCCGTGAAAACAAGAGCCGCTGCTCCGGGCCTGAAGTTATTTTATGCCTTTAACAGCATCTACCTGAACCTGGAAGAAGTGTCGGCCCTGGCCAGGTTCTTAAACCAGCAGCCACCAGGCACTGCCTTCGTGGTCAAAGGCTACTCGGATGGCTATGGCACGGCCCAGGCAAAGGAGTATGTGAGCCATCACCGGGCCCTGCAGGTGAAGCACCACATCGAGAAGTATTTCCCTAAAAAGCAGTTTGTCATCACCCTGGAGCACGAAGTGCGCGACCAGAAAGGCAAAGACAACCGAAAAACAGAACTCTACCTCATGCAATAACTGGTGCGAAAGAAATATTTCTCAAAAGGGTTGATCATGTGATTAAACCTTTTTTACAGATATGAATGGTCAATGCAGAGGGGAAATGACTATAAAAATGTAGAGAGTACTGATCGTTTTTGTAATACTTCCCCTGTACCGGATTTAGAAAAACGAATTATCATATTCAAAAGCTGATACACACTAAGTGGGTTTAATAAAAATATAGAGCAGACGATAATATATTAACTGGCTAAGAATATTCCCTGATTATTTTTAGGCTTTTTACAACCCTAGAATGCCGCTTCTGCTTCATATCACTAATATTAAGGTGTATATGTAATATTTTTCTCGTGCGGTGAGGGAGTCTAAATTATATTTAAATATTTATATTATCGAATATTACTATATTGTAAAGTTGTTATAATGCTTGATAAATTATTACTTTTTACATCTCATTCACCCTTAGTGTAAGCATATGAAAAGATACATACTCTTTTTCTTAACAATTTTCTTTGTCGTAGCCTGTAGTTCATCAGAGAATCCGTCACCCGCTGCTACAGAGTCTATTTCACTTCTTACTAAAACAGCTACTCCCGGGCAAATAGTAATTTCTCAGGCGGCAGATAAACCTGAGATTACTTCTACTTCTGTAATTAAAGTTGGAGAACTGGACGTGCAGGTTTTTGCCGGGGATTCTAACCAGGTACTTTTTATCATGCCTGTACTTGCTTCCGGAAATGTAGTGGTTAATTACAGCGGAATAGGTATCAGTAAGCAACTTGATTTGACAGTAGGAGCTTATACGACGATAACTAACCCTGCTGCTGTGGCCAATGCCTTTACAACTGAATTAGATGCTGTTGCGAAAAAACTGCAAGCGTATGTAAATGATCCTATTATACAGTTGGATCCTGCCTACATAGCTGTATTGAATCAGCAGAACCAGGCTGTGAAAGAGAACTTCTCTAAACTGACTGCTGAAGAACAGTTAAAGCTAGCCTACATGCTGCAAAGTATAACACCAGATGAAAGCGAGTTTAGTTTAGATGAGCCTGATCCGAATAACTATAGAATAAATAATACTGCCGACCCCGGCGAAGAAATTTACAGAACCGGGAAGAACTTTGTAAAAAGCATGATTGCCGGTTCTGTAAGCTTATTTCTTGGTACACAGTTAGCTATGCTTCCTTCCCCATTGTTATTTGATAAGGTAGCAGCCGCAGCTTGTATGGCCACAAGTGTTGGTTTTTTTGTGAAGGCACATTCTGAAGCACAAAGAATAGCCCTGTTAAAAGGTGTGGCAGAGACAATACTTGAATCATTTTCTGGTAACCGTGTAGGCGTGGTAATTCCCGGTGGAAGACAAGCAGCAGCAGATGAGACTGTCTTTAACAAAGATAAAGCAAAAGTGCTGACCTTAAATGGTGAATACCGAACACTGGTAAAAACAGATGCCGGTTCTTCTGTAGCCTTTTTTGCCACTACCTTCAAGTACCTGGCCAAAATGCAGGAATCGTACAATACCATTTTGGCAACTACCAATAAAATCAAAAGCTGGTTCTTTGGGTCCGGCCCAAGCATCCCGGAATATAAAGATCCGATAAAGACCCAGGCTGCTAAGAAAGAACTACCACTACCATCCGGTAAAGTAGCTTTTAAGAATATCTCCGATGCCAAGATTCAACTCTCGGCTACTCCTGCAGCAGATGGTAAGTTTAACCTTGTTGCAACCAGCACTGCTACCGGCCTGCAGGATAAGCCATTCAGTTTTGATGTTTTATTTACGGATAATAACCTGGGCGTGCTTCTTACCAAAAAAGTGACTGCTATTTACAGGCCTGCTCAACCACATGCTGTTTCGCTGGTAGACGGAAATAACCAGGAAGGTGAACCGGGTAAGCTGTTAGCGAAGCCTTTGAAAGTAAAAGTGATAGATGCAGATGGAAATGCCTTGAAGGACATAGAGGTAGAATGGACTGTTAAATCAGGAAATGGTACCTTAAGCGCAGCTAAGACAGTTACTGATGCCCAAGGCATGACTGAAGTAACCTGGAAGATGCATCAAACGCCTTCCGCGGATCAAAGAGTTGAAGCGATGGTGAGAAAAGGGGATGGCACTTTGGTAAATGGAGCTCCTGTTGCATTTAAAGCTACGCTGGGCATAGTAACCAGGCTGATAAATGGAAGCCCATGGAAACTTACATCCTATATTGTAGATGGAGAAGAGCAATTTAATTTTAAAAATTTAGGTAACAAAACGTGTTATCCGGCTGGAATTTATGATAAAACTAGATTTGTTGAAGGGACGTTTTCTTTTAGTTCAACTACCCTAACAAAGAACATTAAATCAGAAGAACACACTTATAATTGTAACGCTAAATCTTTTGACATAAGCTATAATAACAATTGGAGTGGTGCTCACCAATGGAAAATAGATAAAGGTACCGGGAAATTAGTCTTTATGAATGATGGCCAGGAAGAAGCTTGGCTGGCAATTACTATAATTTCTGATACCAAAATAAGGTTCGATGGTATAGGTGGTAGAGGAGAGGATGAGATGGGTTTTTCATTTGAAATAGAAGACTAATTTTCTAATTCAATAGCATGAACATTTTTTATCAGAGATATAGGCTGTCGTATTTAAAGGTTGACAATCATTCTCTACGAAACAAGCGTAGCAGAAATTAAAAAGAATTAAACATTTTAGAAAACGATCTGCACCCTTATAGTTCGATAAACCAAATCGAAGGGGAAATTTATTGAACCAAAAAAGCCGTTACATTTAACGTGGAGTGGCTTTTTTACTATAGTAGTCCGTAGGGGAATCGAACCCCTGTTGCCAGAATGAAAATCTGAAGTCCTAACCCCTAGACGAACGGACCGTGCTGTGTTTTACCAACCATTTGCTGATTGGTGATGCAAATATAGGCTACAAAAATGTTTTGCAAAACATTTAAGCCAAAAAAAACCGAACCAAACCGTAATTGCTTCGTTGTCAGGGTAGAAAAAAATATTGGTTTTACTATAAGCTAATCGTAACTTCGCACCATATTAAATACTCATCATACCAAACATAGATATCATGTCTAAAATTAAAGTTGCAATTAACGGTTTTGGCCGTATCGGTAGACTTACTTTTAAGGCACTGCTCCAGAAAGAGAATGTAGAAGTAGTTGCTATCAACGACCTTACCAATACTAAAACACTCGCCCATTTGCTTAAGTATGACTCCGTACATGGCAAGTTTGATGGCACGGTAGAAGCTACTGATAACGGCATTATCGTAAATGGCCGTGAAATCAGAATTACAGCTGAGCGCGAGCCTAAAAACCTGCCTTGGGGACAGCTTGGCGTAGATGTAGTACTTGAATCAACTGGTCGTTTTGTGGACGAGCAGGGCGCTGGCGGTCACCTGGAAGCCGGTGCTAAAAAAGTAGTTATCTCTGCACCTGCAAAAGGTAACATACCTACAGTTGTACTAGGCGTGAACGAAGACATCCTGAAAGGTGATGAAACTATAGTTTCCAACGCATCGTGCACAACAAACTGCCTTGCACCAATGGCTAAAGTACTTGACGATACTTTCGGTATCGAGAAAGGCTATATTACAACTGTGCACGCATATACTTCTGATCAGAGCCTGCAGGATTCGCCACATAGCGACCTGAGAAGAGCGCGTGCTGCTGCTTACTCTATCATCCCAACATCTACTGGTGCTGCTAAGGCGGTAGGTCTTGTATTGCCACACCTTAAAGGTAAACTGGATGGCGTTGCAATGCGCGTGCCTATTCCGGATGGCTCTCTTACAGACTTAACCTGTATCTTAAAGAGACCGGTTACAAAAGAAGAAATTAATGCGGCGATGAAAAAGGCTGCTGAAGGTGAAATGAAAGGCATTCTGGAGTATACCGAAGATCCGATTGTTTCTATCGATATCGTTGGCAACCCACACTCTTGTATTTTTGATGCAGAGCTTACTTCAGCGAACGAAACACTTGTAAAAGTAGTAGGCTGGTACGATAACGAAACCGGTTACTCTAACAGAGCTGCTGACCTGATCGCGAAGATCGGACAATAAGCTATAGTTATATAACATAAACGAAAGCCTGCCAAATGGTGGGCTTTCGTTTTTTTGTTGCGTATATATAGCTATACTATAAATTAAATTAGTAAATTGATATATATCATAGTTTAAGGAAACAGAGTATTCTACTTTTGAAACATCAGAAACCCAACTAAACAAACCGCATGAGACGCATTCTTGTACCAACAGACTTTTCAGAACAGGCCCAATACGCTTTTGAAGTAGCTATAAACATAGCCCGCCGTACTGGTGCTGCCATTAAGTTACTGCACGTAGTGGAAATGCCACGTTCTGCAAGCTTCAGCGCTACCGGCGATGTAGTTTATCACGACAATATGGAGCAACTATACATTATGCGCCTGATGGAAGCTACAAAATCAAATATGAGCAAACTGATAGCCAAGGTAAGTCATGCGGGCGTGGAAGTGGTACAGGAAGTAGATGTAGATAGCATTGTAAGTAAAATAAAGCGTGTAATTGCTGCTGATAACATAGACCTGGTTGTAATGGGCTCAAAAGGGTCCAGCGGCATGGACGAGTTTCTGATCGGATCTAATACCGAGAAAGTAGTTCGCACTGCTACCTGCCCGGTACTAACTATAAAAACATCGGACCCAGAATTTGATATAAAAGAAATTGTGCTGGCTTCCAACTTCAGACGTGAAGTAGGTAAGGCAATGGATGCATTTAAATATTTCCAGAAACTGTTTGATGCGCGTTTACACCTGGTTTACATTAATACGCCGGGAGCGTTTGAGTCGAGCAGCAACCTGCGCAGCAAACTGGCTTATGCCGCCGATAAGTATGACCTGCACAACTATACTATAAATGTGTATAACGATACTATAGAAGAAGATGGCATTCTGCACTTTGCAGAAGATATTAATGCTGACATGATCATGATGGCCACCCACGGCCGTACAGGTTTGTCGCATCTGCTAAGCGGAAGTATTGCGGAGGACCTGGTTAACCACACCAGCCGACCTGTACTTACGTACCAACTATAACAAAACAATTTATAGTTAAGCCCGGCCATAGTTCTATGGCCGGGCTTTTTGTTTAGCATTCGTATAGTTACTTTTGTTGCATGAGTATACTTCCGCGTATCCGGTTTATAATTAACCCTGTATCTGGCACCAGGAGCAGGGTAGATGTGGCTGCCCGCATTAAATTATACTTGGATAGTACAACGCATGACCATGATATAGTTTATACCGACTATGCCGGACATGCTACCGAACTGGCTCAAGCGGCAGCCAACGACAACTATAAAATAGTGGTAGCAGTAGGCGGCGACGGAACAGTAAACGAAGTAGCAAAAGGCCTGCTGCACACCAATACAGCCCTGGGTATATTGCCTAAAGGTTCTGGAAACGGTTTGGCAAGGCACCTGCAGCTTCCGTTAAACCTGGACAGTGCGATCAAAGCCCTCAATACCGGCCAGGTATCGCAGATAGACAGCGGAACCATAAATGATATCCCGTTTTTTACTACGGCAGGTATAGGCTTTGATGCGTATATCTCGTCTGTATTTGCAGGCAACAAACGGCGTGGGTTAAAAACGTATGTAGAGCTGGTTTTAAAAGAAGTTCGCAACTATAAGCACTTGCCTGTAAAAGTCTGGATAAACGACCAGGAGTTGGCTACAGATTGTTTTGTAATGGCATTTGCCAATGCAGCACAATACGGCAATAACGCCTACATAGCTCCGCTTGCCGATATTAGGGACGGCTTACTGGATGTTTGCCTGGTGCGCCAACTGGACTTTGTAAAAGCGATTAACCTGAGCTATTGCATGCTTACCAAACAGCTGGCCAACCTGCAAAGCGCAGAATACTTTAAGACTATAAACGTAAAAGTTGAAACCGAAGAGCCGATGATGTTTCATGCAGACGGCGAATACAAGGGCAAAACCGACCGTTTTGAAGTAAAGATGAATCCGCAGTCGTTAAGGGTTATTATACCTTCCTAATGAGTAATGACGAATGAGTAATTAATAATATCTCATTATCTTAACTCATTACTCATTAATAATTAGTCATTAAGAAATATGAGCGATAAAAATAAGAAAGGCAGACAGGGTATAGTTTACTCTACAAGTTCTGATTTTAATTACCAGTATGACCAGGAGCACGAAGCAGAAACGTTGCCACCTCAACAGCAAAACCTGAAAGTAATGCTCGATAAGAAGTCGAGGGGAGGCAAACAGGTTACGTTAGTTGAAGGTTTTATTGGTACTGATGACGACCTGAAAGAATTAGGCAAAATGCTGAAAAACAAATGCGGTGTTGGAGGCTCAGCCAAAGATGGCGAAATCCTGATCCAGGGTGATTTCCGGGATAAAGTAATACAAACGCTACAGGCTGCCGGTTATAAAGTGAAACGGGTAGGAGGGTGAGTTATAGTTAGTGAGTTTTTGAGTTAGTGAATTAAGTAAGGGGCAATGCTAGTGCTAACTTTGTAAGTAAAACAATAACGTACTATTTGGTAGCTTTAATCTCATTATTGATTCTGTCAGCCAATTTTTGAAGTTGTCTTTTAGATAATGTATTTTGAATTTCCAGGTATTGAATATCTAAAGCGGTTGCTATTCTTATCGCGGTAAGCAATTCTCCGTTCACCACCGTTCCGGATATTTCTCCGGTATGCTCTCTTGAAAATTCCAGGAATTTGCGTCGCCCTGCCGGCGTCAGCCTGATCAGCATGACAGGCGCTTTTCCTTTTATAGTTTCCTGGTAAGCAATAACTGCCTCTTCAAAATCCCAGATAGTTAGGACTGGTTCCGGGTTTAGTCTCAAACTGTCTTTTGTGCCTGATAGTTTGCAGGCAACTTCCCCCTGTTCATCAATTAAATATTGGCCGCTCTGTAGTGTTGCCTGTGCTATAGTTGCCATGGTGCAAAACAGGAACAAAACTATAGTTAAAACAGCCTGCTTTATTACTATTAAACTCATTATTTGCTAACTATAAACAGCACGATTAGTCATTACTTATTCGCCATTATTCATTAAACAAGTGCTGTACTTTCTCCAGGTCTTCCGGAGAGTCTATTCCTATAGTTTCGAACTCGGTGAGGGCAGTGGTGATTTTATAACCGTTTTCCAGCCAGCGCAATTGCTCCAGCGATTCTGCCAGCTCCAGCGCGGAAGGTGGTAGCTGGGTTATTTGCTCTAAAATATCAGCTCTGTAACCATAAATACCGATGTGTTTATAGTAGGTGTGTTGCTTGTGCCAGATGTCCTGGGGTACGTTGCGGCAGTAAGGTATAGCTTGTCTGCTAAAGTATAGTGCGTCGCCATTATTGCTAAGTACCACTTTCGGGGCGTTCACATTAAATAACTCATCCTCGGTAGTAATCTTTTTTACCAGCGTAGCCAGTTGGGTGTTTGGGCGGGTAAAACAACTGGCAACAAGGTCAATCTGCTCCGGCTTTATAAAGGGCTCGTCGCCTTGTATATTGATGATGAACTCGTATGGCTTATTGTACAGCTTGTATGCTTCGAAACAACGATCGGTGCCGCTCTGGTGATGCTCGGCGGTCATGATGACTTTGCCGCCAAAATCCAGCACATGATTAAAGATTCGGTTGTCGTCGGTGGCAACTATAACTTCTGATAAACCGGATGCAGTAGCCTGCTCATAAACACGACGGATCATGGTTTTGCCATTGATGTCAGTCAGGGGTTTGCCCGGAAAGCGGGTCGATGCATAGCGGGCCGGAATAATGCCGAGTACGTCCATAGTTTATAGTTTTGCGAGCTCAAATATACGGAAGTGCCGCCGGTTTATAGTTTATCAGCAGCGGGCAGTTTTCTTCTTTTTACCAATGCGGCCGGTTTCCTCCAGCTTCTCTATGTAACTGTAAGCCTCCGGAGTTTTGCACGCAGTATCACCCATGTTTACTTTTACCTTGCCTATAGTTTGCGCCACCGCTTTTGCTTTTTCGGTGAGAGAAGATACATAACAACCAACGGCAATGACAAAACCATTCATAACATAGCGCACGCGGTTAGGGCTGCTTTGAATTACCTCTGCTACGTAGTCTAGTTGGGCACTCAGAAACTCTATGTCCAGTTCGGTATCTGGTTTTATAGCTACCAGGCTTGCAAGAGTGGCCCAGCCGGCAGTAGCAATGTTTTCGTCCTCAGATGCTATCCATTCTTTGGCCAGCTCAAAACCATAGTTGCTTTCCGCAGCTACCCAGGCAACCGTATACTCACAGTGCATATACCAAACAGCGTTATGTACCCAATCCTGCAGGTCGGATTTGGTCATGGCTTTCTCATCGGCAATAAGGCCGGCCAGGTACATGGCATCTGAGTTTCCGGTCTGGTATAGTTCTTTGGCTAAACTATGGTTCTTCTTCAGCCTTTTCTGGATAGGCTTCAGGTCACCGACTTTCACACCAAAGAACGGTTCTTTGGCACCGTGTTTAAGGTAAATGTTTTTGATGGTCTGGCTACCCAGGGCAGCAAGTTGTTCCATTATTTCGGGAGCTGTCATCTATCAAAAAGTAAAGTTCAGAACTATAGTTTCTCGATAGAAATTATCCGGATGCCTGGCATAGAGCGGTCCTGGGTAGACAAACCACAGCGACGGTCTATTATTTCGCCCGTTTCGGTGTAGGTTACTTTTACGGGTATCAGATTTTCTTCCTGTTTAAACTCTTCGCCTATCGCGCTTTCATCCTCGGGTTTATAGTCTTTGCCATCTATAGTTAACTTAAAGCCGCACCCATCAACCATGTATTCCCCGGACCACTCCAATTGAGCATCTTTCGTGATAGCGTTATTTTCTGTATTCATATTTTTCTGGGAACAGGAGGTAAAAGAAGCAGCCATTAAAACGAAAGCCGCAGCCAGCAAAAAGAATTTCATAGATTTTATAGTTAGAAAATTAGAAAGTTTTGGTTTTAAACATCAATCAGCAATTCACAATTAGTCATTCAACCATCAGTAATTAAACTTTTTTAACGACCAGGGAGAAAGTGCTGTGGTCTAGTACTTCTATAGTTTCGCCTTGTTCTATAAAGCCTTCTCTTGCCTGGGCATCGTAAAGTGTGTCATCTATCATTACTCTTCCGGTTGGGGCCATTCTGGTATGTGCTATGCCGGTTTTACCAACTAAATGCGATGAGTCAGCTGACGAACGATATCCTTCGGAGCCCTCAAAGGTATTGTGCAACACCATGCGCTGCATCGTTCGGCTGGCGGCAAAACGGTTCCAGGTAAGTGCCACCAGAATCACGGCGCCAACCATGCCCAGCAAAACCGAGATCATGCTTTGCATAATAGCGCTGGATGGTACAAATGTGAAGTCGAAGTTCTGGTTATTTACCATGATCAGCACCAGCGAAACGAACACCAGTATAATTCCGCTGATACCTGTAACGCCAAAACCTGGAATTACCAGCACTTCAACGGCAATAAGTATGAGCCCGGCTATAAAGAGCAGTATTTCCCAGTTCTCAGCAAGCCCATTGAGGTAGTACGGAGTCAGGTACAAAATACCGGCAACTACCGCCGCCGCCAGCGGAAAGCCAATGCCAGGAGACTGCAGTTCGAAGTACAGTCCACCAATGATCAGCAGCAAAAGTATACCGCTGACAAATGGGTTCAGGAAGAAAGAAATGATCTTGTTGGTAGTGCTTAGCTCGTACTTTACAATTTCGGCATCCTGTAAATTAACCTGCTTTAACACATCATCTACCGTTGTGGCGGGACCATCGCAGAAGCCATTTTTTATAGCTTCGGAAGTTGTAAAAGTAAGTACCTGCCCGGCTGATAAAGTGCTGTCTATACTGGCTTCAACCATCGCTTCGGCAAGGTGCGGGTTGCGGCCCTGGGCTTCGGCAGTGGAGCGCATAATAGAACGCATATAACTCTGGTATTTGCCCGGAGCGGCTTCACCGCTGGCGCTAACTACCGTTGCGGCACCAATATTTGCTCCTGGCGCCATATAAATACTATCGCAGGCCAGCGAAATCAGAGCCCCTGCTGATGCTGCATTTTTATTGATGAACACATACACTGGTTTCGGATATTCGAGTATGCGTTTCCGGATCTCATCTGCATCATTCAAAGCACCGCCAAATGTATCGAGTACCAAAAGCACATGGTCGGCTTTAATTTCAGTAGCGTGGTTCAGGGCGAGCTCAGTATAACGGTTGGTACGCGGGTCAATCTCAGACTTTATTTCCATCAGTAATACCTTCTGTTTTTGGGTTTGCCCAGCAGCAGGAAGTATTAAAATAAAGGTAAGCAGATACAGTAGTGCGCAATGCCAACGTTTTGAGTCAGAATTCATACATTTGGGGCTGATAATGTGCTATTTTGGTTGAATATAATAAAAAGTTAAGAGTTATACTTCCGTTAGTTTATACATACGACTTTGGAGCGCCCGTGTGGCGCATGCGACTGGATAGTGCTGCCAACCGGCTCGCTTTTGAACTCCGCGACGCTGACCTGCTGCTTGCTGATTTCTATTCACTCGATCTGGATCAGCATAAACTCGAAAAGCTTCCGATGCCTGCCGCTAAAAACTGGTGGCTGGGGCTGGAGGACGCTCACGAAGGCCTGCTGTTTATACACGGCTACGGCGACCGCCAGATTGGTCAGCACAAGGGGATATTTGCTTATGATGCTGCCACTACAAACCTGCAATGGCAACAGCCGGAACTGGCTTTTTATGGCGTTACTAAAGACGGAGTTCTGGCGCTTGACTTACAGGATCAGAATTTAAAGTTGCTGCAATTTAAAACCGGAACTATAGTTGCAGAGAACGTGTCATTGGACAGCGGCGCAAATGCTGTGGCTGACTATAATACGGTTAAGTCACAGGCGTGTACCTACCCAATGCTTTACCTGGAAGGAGAATCATACTATAACGAAGTATGTAATTTTCTGGAGCACAAGCTTAACGTGAAACCAGTGAAGGGGATAGAGTATGCTGAAACCGGGCAAAACTTTTATACAGGATTTTATACAGAGAATGCGCACGGAAATTTAGATAATACGCTGTGTGTGTTTAATTTGGATGGCGAATTGCAGTTGCAGCAGTGCATTGCGGCCGGATTAAGTGGCATAGGTTCAGATACTTTTATTATCTTTAACCACAAATTATACTTTATCCGGCAACGAAATATTTTAGTTGTTTATAGTCTTACATAGTTTACCTTTTAGCCATGGTACGCATACTTTTACTTGCACTTTTACTGTCACCGGTACTTTCATTATCAGCTTCGGCCACAACCCATGTTGCCCTGCGCGACTCTGTAGGAGTGGAGCGCCGCAACGGTAAGTTTTTTGTGAAGCACAAAGTGGAGCCAAAAGAAACCCTGTATGCCTTGTCGCGCAAGTATGGGGTACCTGTTGCCAAAATTGTGGAGTCTAACCCTACCGTGGAAGCAAGTATAAGAGTGGATCAGATCGTACTTATTCCGCGAAATGCGCCTTTGTCTGCTGCGGCTAATTCGGTGGCCACTACAACGCCTAAAACCCCGGCGGCAACTGCCAGTAACCGCACGTTTACGGTGAATAACAAAGGCGAAAAAATACATGTGGTAGAGGCAAAGCAAACGCTTTACAGCATTTCTCGCATGCATGGCGTATCAGTAGAGAGTATCAAAACCTGGAATAATCTTGCTGATAACAACATTGAGATCGGCACCGGTCTGATCGTTGGAAAAGGCGCTGTTCCTACTGCCAACAAACCGGTTTATGTCCCGGAAGTTGATGATGAAGTTGAAAAAGCAACGGCAACTACACCAGTAGCAGCCCCGGTAACACCTAAGAACACACCTGCCAGCACAACTAAAACTACCACTACTACAGCATCAGCTAATCCTGCTACAGCTTCAACTCCAGCCGAGTCTATACCAACAGTAAGTGAAAGAGAAGAAGAAGCAGGTGCAACAGAAACTGCTGCTGGTGTTAAGAAAGTGATCGAAAACGGTATGGCCGAAATGATAGATCCGAAAGCAGATACAAACAAATACCTGGCATTACATAAAACGGCCCCTGTTGGTACTATCATGCAGGTTAAAAACTCCATGAACGGCCAGGTGGTGTATGTCCGTGTGATCGGGAAATTACCTGATACCGGCACCAATAATAATGTGGTAGTTCGTATCTCTAAAAAAGCTTACCAGAAGCTAGGCGCTGTTGATCAGAAGTTCAGAGTAGAGGTTTCTTATATGCCGTAATTACGGTTAAATTTATATATGGAAAGCCAGTTGCAGCCCTGTAACTGGCTTTTTAGTTTTAGAGTTTCCTTGTTGTTACTCAAGCGTCAGCTGAGGGATTTTATATGTCCTATAGTTTCTTTTTGTCATTTCGAACAGCGTGAGAAATCTATCTCAGCTTATAGATTGATTTTCTACTTTTAGAACCAAGCCTTCCTTTCATAGCTACTTTTAATCCTGGGAGCTCTACTCGCCTATAGTTTCATATGTAGCTTTGGTGCCCTCACGGCCGGGAGGCCCCGTCTTCGGGCATCGCGCTGCTGCCTTCTTGCTATCCTCGTGCCTCGGATTGGCTTCGCCACCGCAACAAGTCAAATGCGCTCTACCCAAAGACTGTGATCAAACTCGATAGTAGAAGCTGTAGTTGACTGAGGTTTTATTGCATTTGGCTTTATCGTGGTATTAGTTTCAAAGGAACAGGTAAACCTGTCCTGCTCGTGGTGTGTAACTATAAAATTAGAGTTTAGGAATTGGTAAAGGCAGAATTGTCCCCTTGAGGGGACTACAGGGGTGTTAAAGACGCAACTATAGAACGATAGCTCTAACTATAGCAACAGCAGAAAATCCCCTCTCGGGAGGGGCAGGGGTGGGTTGAAATGCTAACTATAGAACAATGGAATAAATTATAGAAGTAGCAAAAAGAGCTCCCAGGATTAGACAAGGAGGGGTGGTTGAATTAACTCTAACTATAAAACTTTACCTCTAACTATAGCAGTAGCTTTATCTATCCAATCCATTAATCCTATAAATCCTGGTTCAGACAATTCCTGCCCCTCGCGGGCCAGTTGAGTCAGGAGACTCAACACCATAATTAGTCACGAGCGAAGACGCTCGCGCCAGCAATACGAACTATAGCTATTAACTATAACAAAACTTCCTCCTGTTTTGGGGGTAGGGGCCTCTTCAAAAGGAGAGGGCTGGGGTGAGGTAATTTAGGGTTTAAACTATCGGGTACGTACTAACACCCAACATCAAAACTATAAACAGAACAACATCAAAATCTCAACTATAAACTCGTAGGTTTTATAATTTTGTGAACAGCCCGTATACTGCAGCTACAGACCTTTAAATCAATGAAGCAAGATATTGCCGCTATAAAAGCGCTGCTCGACGACAGAGTAGAAAAATACAACCAACCAGCCTTTATTCCGAATGATCCGGTTTCTATACCGCACCGTTTTACAAAAAAGCAGGATATTGAAATAAGTGGATTTTTTGCCTCAATCCTCGCATGGGGCCAGCGAAAAACCATCATCAATAACTGTTTAAAGCTAATGGACCTGATGAATAATGCGCCCCACGACTTTATCCTTAACCACCAGGAGCAGGACCTGCCACGATTTCTAGGTTTCAAACACCGGACCTTCAACGACACCGACCTGCTTTACTTTATCCATTTTTTTAACTGGTATTATAGCCGTTATGATAGTCTGGAAGTTGCTTTTACCGGAGAGCTGAACACTATCAAAACACAAAAAGAACGGCTGATGCATTTCCACGACATGGTTTTTAGCCTGGAAGACGCGCCTCACAGAACAAAAAAACATATTTCTACTCCGGCCCGCAAATCAGCTTGCAAACGTATAAACATGTACCTGCGGTGGATGGTGCGTAAGGATGATAATGGTGTAGACTTCGGAATCTGGGACACAATGAAACCGGCTGATCTGGTATGCCCCTGTGATGTACATGTGGAGCGCGTAGCACGACGGCTGGGCCTGATTACCCGTAAAGGCATGGACTGGCAGACAGCCGAAGAACTAACCGACCACCTCAGAGCTTTTGACCCGTCAGATCCGGTAAAGTACGATTATGCACTCTTCGGATTGGGTATTGAAGAAAAGTTCTGACAGGAATTATGTACTGATTAGAGGCTTCTTCCTGAACTGCTTCAGTAAATAACCCAGAAATTTAGCAGCAATTCAACGGGACTACTTATAAGTAAGCTGTTTACTGGACGAGCTGAAAACATGAAAATATGGTAAGTAACGTGATATAAGGTGAGTGAAAACCCGGGAATAGGTATAGTTATGTATTTACTGTACTTTTACGGCCCATATCTAAGTTCTATCTTTACAACTACCTATGACTGCAACTCAGAAACATAATGTGAAGGTCCTCGGAAATGGCCAACAGCCGATGTTATTTGCCCACGGCTATGGCTGCGACCAGAAGATGTGGCGCTTCATTACGCCGGCTTTCCAGGATGAGTACAAGATCATATTGTTTGACCACATAGGCTTTGGTGCTTCTGATACCTCAACCTATACCATTGCTAAATACTCCTCCTTAAATTCCTACGCCGACGATATTTTGGCAATATGCGAGGAACTGGATTTGAGGGATATTATTTATGTAGGCCACTCTGTCAGCGCCATGATCGGGGTTTTGGCATCAAATAAACAGCCTGAACGTTTCTCTAAACTCGTACTCATCGGCCCTTCTCCGTGCTACATTAACGACGGAGACTATACTGGCGGCTTCACTGAGGAGAGTATACTGGGTTTGATAAAATCTCTTGAAAGTGATTACTTGACATGGGCTAAAACGATGGCACCGGTTATTATGGGTAACCCTGACAGACCCGAGCTTGGTGAAGAGCTGTCGAATAGCTTTTGCAGTAGCGACATAGAGGTAGCTAAGGATTTTGCCCGCGTCACCTTCCTGTCTGATAACAGATCGGATCTGGCTACTGTAACAACAGACACACTGATTCTGCAATGCTCTGAAGATGTGATTGCGCCTGAAGTTGTTGGCAATTATGTGCATCAGCACATAGCAGGCAGCCGGTTCGAGCAAATGAATGCGATCGGCCATTGCCCCAATTTAAGTGCGCCCGACGAAACGATAGGCAGGATCAAAAATTTTATAAAGAACTAGATACCGCTTTTGTTCTGAATGCGTAATAGCAAGAGCATTTAATTGGTTTGATGAATAAAAAAGAATTAAGAAAAGCAAACGGCGATGTCTTTTTTGAGGCTGAACGCAATGCTGACAATTCTTTTATTTCTGCTAATTGGATAGGGGTACAATCGCTGGAAAGTATAATAATGGCGGGAAACCAGTTACTGGCAATGCTCCGGCAAAAGCCATGTTCTGCGATACTTAACAATAACCACGAACTGGTAGGTCCCTGGGAGGTTGGAGTTAACTGGATGGCTTATAAGTGGGCCCCGCAAGCTAAAGAATTAGGTGTGCAGCACTTTGCGCATGTTATGTCGTACGGCATATTTGGTCAGAACTCGTTCAGTACTTTTGCGCCGCTGGTAAAAGATATTTTTGAAGTGCGCACATTTGAAGATGAAAAAGAGGCTAAAGAATGGTTGTATCAAAAAATAATAGCTAAAAAGCCGTACAAATATCCGCCAACACTGTAGAACACCCTTTCCCTGAAGGCATTTCTCAAGCTTTATTTTCTACAAATTTTTTTACTTCCAGTTTATCCGGGCAGTTTTCCAGTAGCTCGGCTATAGTTTGCTTTAAGCCCGGATGTACTAAATCAGGGGAGACCTCATATAAAGGCAGCAGCGTAAAGCGGCGCAGGTGCAATTGCGGGTGCGGTATGGTCAGCCGTTGGGTTTGCTGCACCAGGTTGTCATAAAACAGGATATCGATATCAATAACGCGTGCTCCCCAATGTTCCAGGCGTTCGCGGCCAAGGTCGTGTTCTATAGTGTTTATAGTTTGCAGCACCTGCTCCGGACTAAAGTCAGTAGTTACTTCAAGCACCTGGTTCAGGAAACTGGGCTGATCTGTTTTGCCCCACGCGGCGGTCTCGTAGATAGCAGAAGCCTGAACTATAGTTCCTACTTGCGTAGCTATAGTTTCGCGGGCTTGTTGCAGGTATAATGTTCGGTCGCCAAGGTTGCTCCCCAGCAGCAGGTATAGTTCAGGCATGTTTCCGGAAAAAGGCTATGCTCAGGTCAGCGGCTGCACGGGCAGCTTCCGGCAGTTCGTCCTTTTCGTAAGGGTGCTTGCCGCCAAACGAATGATCGGCACCGGGCAGCAGGTGCATCTCGGCATCAGGCTTCCAGGAGTGCAGGTCGTGCGCCATCTGAATAGGCAGCGTTTCGTCTTCTTTGCCGTGCAATATGAGCAAAGGCTGCTGCATCGTCTGTATCACCTTCGGAATCTCGAGTCGCTGCCTGTTCGCAATATAGTTTTCCATTATCTGGTAATACATCGGCATTTTCTGGCCAGTGCGGGCGTTGGTTATCCATTGCACGCCTTCGCGCTCCCACTTTTCATTTTCAAGCTCATCCCAGCGCTGGTCAAATTTATTTACGGCCGCCCAGGTAGCAACAGCTTTTATACGCGGATCTTCAGCCGCTTTAAGTATAACAGTACCCCCACCACGACTATGGCCAATCAGGTAAATATGGTCCAGATCAAGCTCATTGTGAGGCAGTGGGCCCTCTACATTTTTTACCATGTCAATCAGGGCTTTCAGGTCATCAAGCTCCAGGCAGAAGTTGTTATTCCCGAATGCTTCGAGGTCGTGTAAATCAGAAAAATCTTCTACAGTAGTGCCATTATAAGCAAAGTTGAATTTTATGAATACAAAGCCCTGCTCCGCAAAATACTGCGCCAGTAAATTGTAATGTCCCCAGTCTTTAAACCCCTTAAACCCATGCGTAAATATCACGACAGGTTTGGGTTGCGAAGTAGGTTCGTAAACGGCATCGGCAGTAAATGGACGGCCATGTTCGGGATAAACAATAAAATCAACTTTAAGGGTATTTGCCATAGGTTACTTAAAAAAATAACTGTACTATAGGATGCTTTAACGGTATAATTTTATGATTTGTTGAGGCTCACCTTGGTTTATTCCAACCGGTAAAATGATAGCACAACATCAAATGCAGTTTTGGTTTCCGGGTAAAACATAATCCTGCAGGCAGTTGATCAGCATCAAAGAGATCAATTGCCAGCAATTTAATAATTATACCCGGTTTTGCCCCCTGCACGTTTGGAAACCACTATTGGAGACCGTAATATTGCAACACCAAAACATGAGCAGCAGCCTAGATAAAATACAAGCGCCAATAGCAAGCGAAATGGAGCTTTTCGAGAAGAAGTTCCGGGCTTCTATGAAGTCGAAAGTGCTGCTTTTAGACCGTATCATGAGCTACATCGTAAAGCGCAAAGGCAAACAGATGCGCCCGATGTTCGTGTTTTTTACGGCCAAACTATACCACGAAACCATAACCGATGCCACTTACCGGGGTGCCGCTCTTATTGAGTTGCTGCACACGGCGACCCTGGTGCATGACGATGTAGTGGATGACGCCAACTATAGACGCGGTTTCTTTTCAGTAAATGCCCTCTGGAAAAATAAGATCGCGGTGTTGGTTGGTGATTACCTGCTCTCGAAAGGATTGTTGCTTTCGCTGAACAACGATGATTTTGAACTGCTGAAAATCGTATCGAATGCGGTGCGGGAAATGAGTGAGGGAGAGTTGCTGCAGATCGAAAAAGCCCGCCGCCTGGACATTGACGAAGCAGTTTACTTTGATATTATCCGTCAGAAAACGGCCTCGCTTATAGCCTCATGCTGTGCTGTGGGCGCTGCTTCTGCGGGTGCGTCGAAAGAAGAGATAGAGAAAGCGCGCTTATTCGGTGAAAAAGTTGGTATTGCCTTCCAGATAAAAGACGACCTTTTCGATTACGGTACCGCTGAGATCGGCAAGCCGGTCGGCATCGACATCAAAGAAAAGAAAATGACCCTGCCGCTGATACATGCGCTCCGCAATGCAGACTGGCTAACCAAGCGCCGCGTTATTTACAACGTAAAAAACAACAACGGCGACAACAAGCGCGTGCAGCAGGTAATTGATTTCGTGAAGCAATCTGGTGGTATTGAGTACACGGTTGAAGTTATGAACCGCTACCACGCCGAAGCCCTCGAAATTCTGCATACCTTCCCTGATAACCCCTCGCGTCGCTCACTCGAGCAACTGATCGCCTATACAATAGAGCGGGAAAAATAGACCAGTGATTAAGGCGATTAGACTGATTTAACAGAATTTTCTATCTGAGCCCCTGATTAATGGGAACAGATGGATTAGCCGGATGTAGAGACGCAAGATGTTGCGTCTTTTTTGTTTGTCTGAATCAGGATTTGCAGGATTAAAGGATTAACAGGATTTAAGCCCATCCCAGCCTATATAGTTGCAACCGGATTAGATAATCTATAGTTTATTCATTCAATGATCATAAATCAATGGTACGGACAGAAACTACAATAATCATCTATCAAGCCCAATCCTGTAAATCAGAAAAATCCCCTTAATCACTGTTCTGAAAATCTGTAAACTATACCTATAAAACTATAAGGCGGTAGCGGTTGAAAGCAGGTAGTTTTGAGCATGCAAAATAACCTATGAAAAAATGAGCCTGAACACCACTACCTGGAACCGCCTTCGGTACACTTTATACTTGCCCATCTACGACCTGATTGCCGACCGCATTTTCCGGAAGTACAGAAAGCGGTCTGTAGAGCTACTAAACGCAAAAGCTAACGATGCCATACTGCTTCTCGGTGCCGGCACCGGCCTTGATCTACCTTACCTTCAAAATTACACTAATTTAACAGCCATTGACATTACGCCCGGTATGATCACCAAATTGCAGGAGCGAGCTGAAAAGTTAAGTATTCCAGTTGATGCCCGCGTGATGAATGGCCAGCAACTAACCTTTGCCGACAATAGTTTTGATGCCGTAATTGCACACCTGATACTGGCCGTTATACCAGACCCGATAGCTTGCATAAAAGAAGTGGAGCGTGTGCTGAGGCCTGGAGGTACAGTTATGGTTTTCGATAAGTTTTTGCCGGACGGGCAGAAGCCAACTATAGTTCGCCAGTTCTTTAACCAGATAGCCAGCACCCTGTTCTCCGACATCAACCGCAGCATCGGAACTATAGTTAGCCACACTTCTCTAACTATAGAATTAAATGAGCCTGCTGCTTTGAATGGTACGTTCAGGTTGGTAAGGTTGCGGAAATAACCCCACCCAATCCCTTCTCAAAGAATAGGGGAAGGAGCCAAATACATACCGCCAGTTTGAGCGTAGCGGTAACTGGTAGTTTAGCATGGTAGGCAGTTTGTAACTGCCGAAACTATAGTTTATATAAAAACTCCAGTTACAAACTGGCTTCATGTATAGCCACAAGTTGCAAACTTGCGGCATGTTGGGAAGTAGAGTATAGTTTTGGTATGGTGCAAGTGTATTTGCTCGTGTCAGTCTATAGTTAGGCCTCCGGTCCAGTCGGATTGCAAATCCGACATATAAGCAAGTCACGGATCACAGATCCGCGCCAGCAAAATGTGAGCAAATAAAAACCCCCTCCTGTTTTTAGGAGGGGAAGGGGGAGGTTACTTCTCAGCCAGCAACTGATCCATCGTCTTGTTAAAATCAGCTACCCAGTCTTCGTAGTATTTGCCGGTGCCGGGGCCTGAGAAGCCAGTATGTATCTTGCGTACTTTACCATCGCGGCCAATGTAGATGGTGGTCGGGAAGGAAAGCACATGGTTAAGCGCGGGCAGGGCTTTGGCGGCTGCCTCTTTATCAGAGATGCCGGCTACTGCCAGGTCATAGTTTACGTTCATGCGGTCCTTCATTTTCTGCAGGCGCGGGGCAGCTTTTTCAAACTCCGGGCTGCGCTCAAAACCTAACCCAATGATCTCCAGGCCGCGGTCTTTGTTTTTGTCGTAGTAAGGCGCCAGGAATTTGGTCTCGTCCATGCAATTCGGGCACCACGAGCCAAGCAACTGCACGATCATCACTTTGCCTTTGTATTTGTCGTCGCTCAACGAAATGTTTCCGCTACCGTCTATGTCCGGGAAAGTGAAGTCCAGCTTTTCGTAGCCCGGCTTTAAGAAAGTGAGTGTGTTGGCATCGGCAAGTGCAGCGTTGGCGTTGCGTTTGGCAGTCCAGGTTTCGGTATAGTTCATGCCCGAATAAAAATTGCCTTTCAGCGTGTTCTCATCTTCCGGAGTGGCTGTAAATAAGTAAGCGTGGTTGCCATCAAAAGTTGAAAGGTTAAGCTTATCGCCATCAACCTGTCCATCTAAATACCTATAGTCGCCGGTTTCGGTCAGGAAGGTGCCTGTTACTTTATTGTTGTCCTGCTCAAATACGCCTACTGCTTTGTAGCTATTACCGGTTGTGTCGGTAAATACTACTTCCCATTTTCCATCGTAATTATAGTTTGCAGCAGCCGGGCTGCCTTTAAAGCGGCTGGTATTGCCATGCTCCGCAGTAAAAGGCACCGAATAAGGATAAGAAAGGTCGTTGCGCACAAAGCGGCCTGCCATTTTACCGTCATCTACCTTCGCGATCAGGTCTGCATCAAAAATGTGAAGTCTTATTTTAACAGAATCGCCCATAGTTGTGATCTCGTCAACCAGGATGCGCTCTTCGCCATTTACCAGGTATAAAAGGGTGCTGTCGTTGCGGGTTTCGGCTTCCATAATAAACGGAATTTCCACACCGCCGGTATGTTGCAGGGCAACGCGCCAGGTACCGGGTTTTATAGTTTGGTTTTCAGCGTCCATTTTATTTTGATTACAGGATGTAAATCCTACAGTTAGCAGCAAGGTAAATAACAAAATCAGCCTTGCAGAAGTATTAGAATAGGTACGTTTCATGGGGTAAAATTACGTCATCGGATCTGTAAAAGCCAAACAAGAAACGCCCTGAACTTGTTTATAGTGTAAAGGTTATATTCGTGCAAGCTAATGTTGCTGAATAGCCTGCAGATTTCGTACATTTGTGAACTTCGGAAAAGAAGCATTTTATACATTAACAATAGCAAAACTATGGCATTTGATTTAGGAATGATCAAGGCAGTTTATGCCGGTATGGGTGAGCGGATTGCAGCTGCCCGTAATACAGTTGGCAGACCGCTGACTCTGACTGAAAAGATCCTGTATGCACACCTATATGAGGGCAAGGCGTCGCAGGCGTATGAGCGTGGAAAATCTTACGTGGATTTCGCTCCGGACAGAGTTGCGATGCAGGATGCCACGGCACAGATGGCCTTGCTTCAGTTCATGCAGGCTGGCAAGCCTACCGTTGCGGTTCCATCTACGGTACACTGCGATCACCTGATCCAGGCCCGCACAGGCGCAGATTCAGATCTGAAAGACGCTTACACAGAAAACAAAGAAGTTTACGATTTCCTTGCTTCGGTATCAAACAAATACGGCATCGGTTTCTGGAAGCCGGGTGCAGGTATCATTCACCAGGTAGTATTAGAGAACTATGCTTTCCCGGGTGGTATGATGATCGGAACTGACTCACACACACCTAATGCTGGTGGTCTGGGTATGGTAGCGATCGGTGTTGGTGGTGCTGATGCCGTGGACGTAATGGCCGGTATGGCCTGGGAGCTTAAATTCCCGAAAGTAATTGGCGTAAAGCTGACAGGTAAACTGAACGGCTGGACATCTCCGAAAGACGTTATCCTGAAAGTGGCTGGTATCCTTACTGTAAAAGGTGGTACGGGTGCTATCGTGGAATATTTCGGCGAAGGTGCTGAGAGTATGTCTTGTACTGGTAAAGGTACTATTTGTAACATGGGTGCTGAGATCGGTGCAACTACTTCGGTATTTGCTTACGACAACAGCATGCGTGCATACTTAAACTCAACAAACCGCGAAGAGATTGTTCAGATGGCTGATGAAGTAGCTGAGCACCTGCGCGCTGATGATGAGGTTTATGCTGATCCGGCTTCTTTCTATGATCAACTGATCGAGATCGACCTTTCAACGTTGGAGCCACACGTAAACGGGCCATTCACGCCGGATGCGGCCTGGCCAATTTCTCAGTTCGCTGCTGTAGTTAAAGAGCACGGCTGGCCAGCTAAACTGGAAGTAGGTCTGATCGGATCTTGCACCAACTCATCTTACGAAGACCTTACACGTGCTGCCTCTATCGCAAAGCAGGCGGTAACTAAAAACCTGGTAGCTCAGGCTGAGTTTACCATCACGCCGGGTTCTGAAATGGTACGTTATACAACAGCCCGCGATGGCCTGTTAGATACATTTGCACAGATGGGTGGTGTTGTATTGGCAAACGCCTGCGGTCCGTGCATCGGCCAGTGGGCACGTCACACCGACGATCCAACCCGTAAGAACTCTATCATCACGTCGTTCAACCGTAACTTTGCGAAGCGTAACGATGGTAACCCGAACACACACGCGTTTGTGGCTTCACCAGAGATCGTAACTGCTTTTGCCATTGCCGGCGACCTTACTTTTAACCCGCTTACAGATACCTTAACCAACAAAGATGGCCAGCAGGTGAAACTGGATGAGCCAAAAGGTATTGAATTACCAATTAATGGTTTTGCTGTAGAAGATGCAGGTTATGTAGCGCCTGCGGAAGATGGCAGCACTGTTGAAGTGGCTGTTGATCCGAAGTCTGACCGTCTGCAGTTACTGGAAGGCTTTAAGCCATGGGAAGGCACTGATCTGAAAGGTCTGAAGCTTCTTATTAAAGCACAAGGTAAGTGTACTACTGACCATATCTCTATGGCTGGCCCATGGTTGAAATACCGTGGTCACCTGGACAACATCTCGAACAACATGCTGATCGGTGCGATAAATGCATTTAACGGCGAGGCTAACAAGGTTTACAACGACATGACCCGTGGTTATGACTCGGTGCCTGCAACTGCCCGTACGTACAAAGCAGCTGGTATCGGTACTGTAGTGGTTGGTGATGAGAACTATGGCGAAGGTTCGTCTCGTGAGCACGCTGCCATGGAGCCGCGCTTCCTGGGTGTTCGTGCCGTAATCGTGAAGTCATTCGCACGTATCCACGAAACCAACCTGAAAAAGCAGGGTATGTTAGGTCTGACGTTTGTTAACAAAGCAGATTACGACCTGATCGAGGAGAACGATACCATCGATATCCTGGGTCTGGAGAACTTTACGCCGGGTGTTCCATTAAAAGTAGTTTTAACACACAAAGATGGTTCTCAGGATGCGTTTATGGTTAACCATACGTACAACGAAGGACAGATCGAGTGGTTTAAAGCTGGTTCAGCACTTAACCTGATCCGTTTAAAAGAAAAGCAGAACGCTAACGCATAAGCTTAACTGCTAACTATAAATAAAAGGCCCTGCCAATCGGTAGGGCCTTTTGGTTTTTATTGGAAACTACAGTCACCACGCAAAAATGCATAAACTGCTTTTTCGGACATCTGTGTTCGAAATTTGCCTGTTGCGGATGTCCACGTCCGCGTTAAATGTAAAGGGGACAAGGATGTCCCCGGCAGAGTGCTTTCGGACCTGGAAGTCCGAAAGAGCATGATTTCAGCTAGATAGAATGAGCCCTTGAGCCATTGTTGGTGTTTTCACCAGCAATTCAACTATACCGTTACTACTCTTTCAGATGAAAACACGCATCAAAAGCCTAACTATAAAGAGGTTAAGTTAAAAACAGAAAAAGCCTTACATATCTGTAAAGCCTTTCTTTTATAGTTTGCTATAGCTATAACTTATCGCATCAGCACGATCCGTTTAATAAAGCTGGTGTTTTTGTAGGTAACGTGCGCAATATATAAGCCATTAGGGACATCTGTAAAGTCGAATATCAATTCTTTCGTATTCTCGCTGGTAACAGGCAACTGAAACTTACGGCCAACCTGGTCACTGAACCACACTTCCGGAGCTGCACCAGCGAGTGGATCTGCTGCCCAGTTTATGCGAACAAGACCTGTTGTCGGGTTCGGGAACACATCGGTAAGCTGGGCGTTCATTTCGGTCTTATCTTTCGAGAGCGGTTCCCTGACAAGGAAAGTTTTTGTTACACTGTCTTTGAGGCAACCGGCGGGGTCTGTTATCTGTAACGTTACCTGATAAGTACCGGGCGATGCAAACATATAGGTCGGGCTCTTTTCTGTAGCAGCTACACCTGTTCCAAAATTCCATTTCCAGTTAGCGCCGTTTGTGCTCTTATCCTCAAACGTAACAGGTGTATTGGCAAATAACACGACAGAGCCTGTTTCAAAATCTGCTTCCGGTTGCTGTGGTAACCTGATGTGGGCTGGTACAACTTCACTTTCGAACAGCGAGTCGGCGTTGGCTGCGTAAATTATAGTGTTCTGGCTCAAAGCGTCGATGGTAAAACTCGGGCCACTGCTAAGCAAAGTCTTTTTCTCCGGATCAGCATAAAAGTTATAGTTGGAGCCTCCTTCCGGAGCCCATGTAAAGGCACTTCCTTCACAGACCGTGTTTTCAATAGCCAATGGAGCGGGGCCACTTTTTATCTGCCTGTATTTTAGTTGTGCTGCATCGGCGTGCTGCTGCAGCGCCTCCAGGTTATCGCCGGAGAGTATGGCAAAGGTAATGGTATGGCTCTGGCCGGGTGCAATAACAGGTATGAGCCCACCCACCACATGCGATACGTTATCGCCATTGCCGGTGCCATTGGCTTTGGTGCGGGTCACCCCACCGGATAGCATGGCATATTTTTCAGCATTTGTAAAGCCATCTTCCACAGCAATACTTCCGGCCGCGCCCATGTTGTTAATAGCATAATAGACAGGGGCATCAGGTGTAAGCAGTTTTATGCCAACTACAGGAAACTGAGCGGCGGTGTTGTACACGTAACCCAGGTTTCTTTCCGCATCCCAGTCGGCGGCGTTCTGGTAGTATACGCCTACATCCCAGTCTGCGAAAATGGCAGCCGCTACATTTTTAAGCGTATCTGTTGTCGGGTTTCTGATCGTAAATTCCTGTATAACATAATCCAGATCCGGGGCTGTGTTCCAGGAAAGTGTTTTATGTTTTATTTCCACACCAACTGTACCGGTAGAAGGGTAGATATCGCGCATAAAACCATGTACTTCCTGTGTTGCGAGCGGTGCATCATAGTAAATGCGGGCCGGTTGTACCGGTATAAAGTCGCCGTCATTATTCCAGTTGGCATTGCGCAGGTTATCCGACACGCGCGTTGCCGAAGTGCCGATCATCAGGCCGCCTTCAAACAGCATGGTATTACTGCCCTTGTATTGCATGCCCGAGCCCTGGTTAAAATTAAGGCCATTGTAGCCAAGGTTCCCTTTGCTGTTAACAGTAATGCGCACATTGTTGGCATCCAGCGTATGGAAATCAGGGTTTATAGTTAGCTCGAAGTATTGAAAGTCAGTATAGTTGCCATCTGTATAGTTTAACCTGAAGGCTACGGTTGTATTAAGGGGCGTATCAGGAGCTATAGTTACCCGGAAAGGTTTCTGGCGGTTATCAGCTGTACCCATCGTGGTCATGCTTCCCAGGGGCAGTTCGGGGTTTGAAATGGAAATGTAAGGCGATGAAGTACTTAAGGTAACCAAAGGGTTGCTGACAGGGCTCAGAATATTCTGGAAAAATGCTTCAACAGAAACCGTGCTGCCAGATTGAGCAGAACGGTGGTGTTGCACAAATAAATCTGTGCACCTGATCGATTTTAAATTCTGTGCCGATAGTGCATTTTTTATGTTAAGTCGCCCGGTGCCTATCATTCCGGCAAAAGGTTGGTTGGCAGTTAAGCTTGCTACATCATCTGTTGTTACGCGCAGGCGTTCCATTACCTGTTGTGCATTCAGTTCAGGAAATTGGGCGCGTACCAGGGCAGCAGCTCCTGCCACCATAGGCGAGGCAAAGGAGCTTCCCCAGTTGTAGGCATATGAGTTGTTGTTATTAACCGTAGTGGAATAAATATCAAAGCCGGGTGCCATGAGGTCCATATAGTGGCTCCAGGTATAATCCTTGTACTTATAGTCATTTTTATCAGAGCCACCCACCGACAGCACATTGTTATAGGAAGCCGGATATAAATTCAGCTGCTTTTTGGTATTACCGGCCGCTGATACTACAACAACATCTTTCACCAGCACCACATAGTTTATAATATCCTGCTCATACTGCGAATAACCTTCACCGCCCCACGAGAGGTTTATGATCTTGCAACCCTTTGCTGCAGCGTAAACTATAGCCTCGTAGCCACCGCCGAACGTTCCGTCAGCATTGGATGAAAATACTTTTAAAGGCAGGAATTTGGTTTTATAACCTACCCCTGTGATACCTGTTGCATTGTCGGGGGAGGCGGCTGCCACGCCAGCCACACTCATCCCATGGCTTTTCCAGCGCGGAGATTCGCTGACATTGTTGTCGCGGTCTGCAAAGTCCCAGCCGGCATAGTTATCAACGTAACCATCGCCATCATTATCTATGCCATCTATCGGGTCTGCATAGTTATACTTTATGTTGTCTTTCAGGTCAAGGTGATCAATCCGAAAACCTGTATCTACAATACCGATAACAATATTGGTGTCGCCTTGTTGTACATTCCAGGCGCCATACGCTTTTATCAGTTTAAGGTGGTAGGCAGTGGCTTTGGTAGAATCGGAAAACGGATCGGAGGCCTGGTGGAATGGTTCGCGCAGGTAAAGCGGCTCTACATATGCTACCTGTCCGGTTGCCATCAAGGTGCGTTTTACTTCATCAAAGCTAAGCTCTGAACTATAAGTAGCCTGGTAGATCTGTGTTATATCAACTATAGATGCACGCCTGAGACTGGCTGAATTACCTGTATCCGGGAATTTCTGCTCAATATTTTTAGCGCTGATTTTAGCTAGTGCCGCCTGTAAGGAGTTGTCTGGTATGGCACGTCGTGTTTTGGTCTGGTCTGTGTTTAGTTTATACACCACTGTATGTGGTACGGTGCGGGAACCGTAACCAACCTGCTGTGCAAATATTGGAGCCGAAGCCAATAGAAGGAGGATGAACGCAATACATCCATGGCGGGTGGGCACCTTTAGGAGGGTAAACATTTATACCAAAAATTAAAATTTTAAGTTGATGATAAGAAGTGTAGCAGTCACCGTAATAAGTACCTAAAAACACTTTTAAATATAAGGCGAATTACCCCAATAACACCCAAACCTTTCTGTTTTTTTACGTAACTTTCCAAGGTTGGATCATAACCAATCATTTTAAAAGCATAATTCTGAAAACTATGGCTATTAACCTGGCAATCAAACACCAAACAACACTTGACACCGCTGTACGTGCCCTACACGAGCGAACTTTTTTTGCGCATTATCCTGAAAATCCGTCTCCGGAAGTTTATGGTGAGAATGCGGACAAAGAAGGCCGTGAAAAATATACATCCAGATTAAACAATAAGTTCGGGGAACTGCTACAGGAAAACCCGGAAAGCTGGGCAGGACAGGAAGATTCGCCTTACGAGCAGCAGCCATTAGGTATAAAATATCCTTTCTTTTCACCGGAAACGCTAATTAACAGGGCCGAAGAAGCTTTTCATCAGTGGCGTAAAGTAAAGCCTGCTGACCGCGCTGCTATTTTAGTGGAATCGCTGGAGCGTATGAGAGAACGCTTTTTTGAGATCGCTTATGCCACTATGCATACAACAGGCCAGGCATATATGATGTCGTTCCAGGCATCAGGCCCGCACGCTGCTGACCGTGCCCTGGAAGCTATCGCATCAGGTTACGAAGAGCAGACCCGTTTTCCGGAAAGCGCTGAATGGGAAAAGCCGATGGGTAAATATAACCTGAAACTGAACAAAAGCTGGAAAGCGGTACCGAAAGGCGTAGCACTGGTTATTGGCTGCTCTACTTTCCCGACCTGGAACACAGTGCCGGGCATGTATGCAAGCCTTGTTACAGGTAACCCGGTAATCATAAAACCGCACCCGAAAGCAGTATTGCCAATTGCTATAGTTGTAGCCGAAGTACAGAAAGTATTAGCAGAGAACGGGCTGAACCCGAACATCTGCCAGCTTGCCGTGGATGCCGATGACAGACTGATAACAAAAGAACTGGCTGAGAACCCGAAAGTAAAACTGATAGACTACACAGGCGGAACAGAATTTGGTAACTATATCGAAAGCCTGAAGGGGAAAACTGTATTCACTGAAAAAGCGGGCGTTAACTCTATCATCCTGGATTCTGTGGATGACCTGGATAAGGTAGCGCAGAACCTGGCGTTTTCGGTTAGCTTATACTCCGGACAGATGTGCACGGCTCCGCAGAACTTCTTTATCCCGGAAAAAGGTATTAAAGTAGGTGGCGAAACAGTGCCTTACGAAGAAGTTGTTCAGAAAATTGCTGATGCTGTAACCGGCCTGGTAAAAAACCCGAAAGCTGGTCCGCATATCCTGGGTGCCATACAAAACCCTGCCACTACAGAGCGTGTAAAATCCGCAGCAACTATAGGGGGCAACGCCGTACTTACAACCTGCGACTTCAGTAACCCGATGTTTGCCAATGCCCGTACCTGTTCGCCGGTTATTTACGAAGTAGAGGCCGCTAACAAGGAAAGCTACAGCCGCGAGCTGTTCGGACCAATCATACTGATCATCAAAACAAAAGATACGGACCAGTCTATTGAGATTGCCAGCAACATGGCGCGTGAGCATGGTGCTATTTCGTGTGGCGCTTATACCACTGACCCGGTTGTGAAAGAGAAGATAATGGATGAGATGAGCCTGGCAGGTACGCCGGTTAGCTTTAACCTGACAGGTGGTATTTTTGTAAACCAGAATGCCAGCTTCTCCGACTTCCACGTAACTGGTGGTAACCCGGCCGGTAACGCATCCTTTACAAACCCTGAGTTTGTGATCAAACGCTTTACCTGGGTTGGTTTCAGAGAGCCTGTAGTTGGTTAAGCAACTATAAACTATAAAATAAAAGCCCGGCTGCTGCAAAGTAGCCGGGCTTTTTGTTTTCAGGTCGTTACAAACTATAGCTATAGTTTACTTAAACAGGTTCTCGATGTCGTTTTTCAGGTTGTCCAGTCCGCTGCGCAGGTTCTGCCATTTATCCTGGGTATCTTCGGTGTCGCTCAGTTTCTCGGCAATCAGTTCGCGTTTCTTTTCCAGGGCGGCAATATGCTCATGGTAGGTATGGTTAGAGTCGGCGGTAGTAGCATTCACTTTTGCCCGCAGGGTTTTTATTTTACTATCTAGTTCATCCAGGCTTTTCTGTATCTCTTCGCGGCTCAGGTTATCGGGTGCGCGCATGTGTTCGGGCTTCAGGTTATATGTATCCATATAAATAGGTTTTATTCTGTTTGATGTTATCCTTCCTACATACTTACCAAATGCTGAAAAGGATATAGTTGTGCCGCCACTATAGTTGAAAGTATGCAGTCAAACATTATTTAGAAAAATCTAAATAAACGTTTGCACTTACCATTCGGCTCCTTACTTTTGTGTCTCCTTAGAATTAATCTAAATAAACAAAAGCATACATCATGTCCCGAAGTCTACTTACTATTATTGTCTTTCTGTTTGTTACTTATGCAGCTGCTGCGCAAAATAATGGCCGTATAGAAGGACGAATAGTTTCTGAAAGAAATGAACCGCTATTAGGTATAAGTGTTGCCCTGCAAGGCACTGCATACGGCACAACTACCGATGAAGAAGGTAAATATGTGATCAAAGCTATTGCGGCGGGCAACTATACGCTTGTTGCTTCTGGCATTGGTTATACCACTATAAAGCACGAAGTAAAAGTGGAAGCAGGGTCAACTATAACCGAATATTTTTTACTGCCATCGTCGGCGACAGCCCTGAATGAAGTGGTTGTGACGACCAGCAAGAGCGGTGAATTTGTGCAGCCCATCGGTTCTACAGCTACTAAAATGGAAGCGCCTTTAAAATCTGTGCCACAGTCTGTGCAGATCATTTCGCGCCGTGCCATGGATCAGATGCAGGTTATCCGGCTGGATGATGCCATGCGTAATGTGAGTGGCGTAACGATGGAAACAGGTTTTGGTGGCCGTACCGATATTTTCCAGATACGCGGTTTCAGAACAAGCACCGAGAGTATCTTTAAGAACGGCTTCCGCAACAGTGTGCGCACCTTCCGCGAAACGGCCAACATACAGCAGATAGAAGTTATGAAAGGTCCGGCTTCTGTACTCTACGGCGTAAGCGACCCGGGAGGGATGGTAAACATCACAACTAAAAAGCCTACTGCCTTTACTTTCCATGATATACAGTTAACAGCTAACAGCTTTGGGCAGTACCGTCCGGCTATAGATTTTGGTGGCTCCCTGAATGATGAGAAGACGCTGAAATACAGAATGAATGCCGTGTATGAAAATGGCGATACCTACCGCGATTTTGTTGCTACCAAGCGCTTTTTTGTAGCGCCGGCCCTGACTTACGATTTCTCTGAAAGAACATCCCTGACGGTTGAAGCCGAATACTTAGATCACGACCAGGCATCAGACAGAGGTATAGTTGCCATTAACGGCGTAATAGCTGATGTGCCTGCCAGCCGTTCTATCGGTGAGCCGGATAACGTGGGCATCCATCAGAACCGACTGGTACAGTATAACCTGCAGCACCGCTTCAACGATATTTTCAGTTTGCGCCACGCTTCTAACTTCACGTATTCATCAGAAGAAAGAAAAGTAGTTGAATTTGGCAGCATCCCGAAGAACGACGATTCCAACTCTAAAGTAATCCGCCGCCTGCAGGACCAGTATAACTTTGAGCGCAACTTTGCCACCCAAAACGAACTATATGCTACTTTTAAAACTGGGGCGGCCATAGAGCATAAAACTATAGTTGGAGTGGAGCTGGCTAGTTCTATGTTTGATATCTGGTATAACCGTGGCAATTACGATACGCTGAATATTTACAATCCAAACTATAGCAGCAAACCTAAACCTACCAAACTTACCTTCGGCGACGATTACCGTGACAAGACCCAACTATACGGCGTGTATGTGCAGGACTTCTTATCGATCAGCCAGAAATTAAAAGTACTGCTGGGCGCACGTTACGATATCTGGGAACTGGAAAATGTCAGACAGACACTGGACAAGAAAACGAATACATTCTCGGCAGTTACAACTACACAGCGCAGCACAGCCTTTAACCCACGTGTTGGCTTGCTTTACGAAGTTGCAGGCCCGTTATCGGTATATGGTAACTGGTCCAAAGGTTTTCAGCCGGAGGTTGGCCGGACCAAAGAAGGAGATGCTTTTGATCCTTCCACTTCAGACCTGTACGAAGCTGGTATAAAGTCAGGATTGCTCAGCGATAAAGTGAACATTAAAGCTGCCTATTTTAATATTACCCGCGGCAACGTAGCGGTTACAGACCCTACGGATAATGCGTTTAGCATACAGGTTGGTAAAGTTCGCAGCGAAGGGTTTGAAGCCGATGTAACCGGGGAAGTGGTAAGAGGTTTGAATGTGATCGCCACCTATAGTTATACAGATGCCCGCATCGTTGAAGATACGAAAGAGACTAATATCGGGAAGCGTTTCAGAGGGGTGAGCAAGCACAGCGGTAGCCTCTGGACAACATACGAACTACAGAACGGAGCAATGAAAGGACTTGGTATTGGTGGTGGTTTTACAAGCTTCGGCGACCGTCCGGTTGATGCCAATGACAGCTTCAGACTGCCAGGGTACACCCGCTACGATGCAACGGTTTACTACGACAACCAGAAGTACCATGCAGCCATCAACCTGAAGAACCTGACCAATGTGAAGTATTACGATGGCTCTCAGTCTGCAACAGCAATTATGCCGGGCGCACCTATCAGTGTGCAGGGTACTGTTGGCGTTCGTTTTTAACCTGAATAAACTATAGTTTTGCTAAAATCTGGCGGCGCAGCTTCGGTTGTGTCGCTGATTTGTTTTAAGACCACATGAGAAAACTGATCCTGCAACTGCACCTCTGGGTAGGCCTTACCGCCGGCGCTATACTTTCTATAGTTGGCATTACAGGTTCAATCTATGTTTTTCAGCCGGAGCTTACGGCAGCTTTATACTCCGAACTATACCAACGCGCTGACCCGAATGCAAACGTTATAGACCCCAGAACTATAGTTGCCAAGGCAGAAGCACAATTTGGGGGCGAGGTTAAAACAATACTTTTCCCGTTACGCGAGCTCGAGAATTACATCGTAAAGGTTGAGGGTAAGAAAGAGTTCGTGTTTTATGATGGAGCTACGGGCGCGTATCTGGGCGAAATGGCCAAACGCCGCGGCATACTCGAAGATGTGTTGGAGATACACCGGCAGCTAACTATAGGCGAAATGGGCTCCACTGTTACCGGTATTGCGTCGTTGCTGCTGGTTATCGTGTTACTTTCATCGGGGCTCTATTTATGGTTGCCTTATAAAAAGAAACAGCTGAAAGAGGGCCTTCGCCTGAAATCAAATGCCAGCTTTAAACGCCGTAATTACGATGTGCATAAAGTATTTGGCTTTTACTTTATCATACCGCTTTTCCTGGTAAGTATCACAGGGGTATATTTTGCTTTTCCAGAGCAGGTACAGGCCGTTGCAGATTATGTTACCGGTACCCAGGAACCAACGCCGGATGTTAAAAAAATAAAATCTGCTTACCGTACAGATCTGCCGGAGGTAAATATAGTTCAGGCCCTGGATATGATGGAAACCATGTATCCGGGCTACCATAAGCGCAACCTGATCATGCCGAAGGATAGTGCAGACAGAGTCTATTTTTCAGTGGTAAATACTGCCGAAGTAGATGCCGGCCCCGAGTACAGGCCACAGGTTTACATCGATCAGTATACAGGTAAAATACTGTTCGCTTACGAGCCACATACTGCACCGGCTGGCCACCAGCTTACACGCAACTGGTTTGTACCAATTCATTTCGGCGAAATAGGAGGGTGGTTTACACGCATTCTCTGGTTTATTACCGGCCTGATGCCTGCTGTACTTTGGGTAAGCGGAATCATCATCTGGCTCAACCGCACATCAAAAATAAAAAAAGTAAGTCTGCTGTTATGGAAAAACGCTGAGCAGATAACATAGCTTGTACGGGTGCCATATAGCAGCTGCTGATAATACTAAATGCTAAAACTAATAACCCGATTTAGGCTATAGTTTATGCAGTTATTTTGAATTAGTAAATCTTAATTTGATATTTGCAGTTATAAGAGTGCTTCTGTTTTTTAAAGTAGTCTTATCGCTCAAAACTAACATTATGCCGATGCTCGATTTAGTAGTACTTATTGACGACGACGATACTACCAATTTTCTGAATAAACGCCTGTTAGAAGAAATGCAGGTATCAAAGGAGATACTGGTATTTAACAATGGCAAAGAGGCAATAGAGTATTTAAGCGAGGCATGTTCAGAAGGTGAAACTTCGGATAAGCGTTGCCCGGACCTGATTTTTCTGGATATTAAAATGCCTGTTATGGATGGCTTTTCTTTCCTGGATGAGTACCAGCGCCGCAACCTAGATTCCAAAGATCATGTGATCATTATGATGCTTACATCATCGGCCAGTTTTTATGACCTGGAGCGCCTGAAGAACTATAGCCGCGTAAAAAAACATTTCTCCAAAACGCTTACAAAGCACGACGTACAGGAAGTGCTGCAGCAATTCTTTGATAGAAATTAAGCACTTACCACAAAACTAAAAGGGCCTGCAAATTTACTTTGCAGGCCCTTTTAGTTTTGCCATGTACAGCTTAAAAACTATAGTTGTATAATTTCGGAGGCAGGCCAGGTAAATACAAACCGCGAACCACGCCCTTCTGAGGATACCCAAACTTTGCCACCTTTGCCTGTTATAATTTTCTTGACAATAGATAACCCAAGACCAGTGCTATTGCCGGAACTATCTACGTTTATAGTATGGTACATCGTAAAAATATCGCCTTGCGAAGCAGCAGGTATTCCCGGGCCGTTATCCTGTAACGAGAAATGGATCATATCGCCTTTCAGTTCAAAGGTTACTTCTATAGTTGCATTCTGTTTCAGGTCGTGGTATTTAATGGCGTTACCGATCAGGTTACTGAATACCTGGTGCAGCAGGATGGTCTCTGTCTGCAGTTTTAAAGGCTGAGCCGGTAACAGTATAGTAATGTGTTCCGGTAGGTTCAGCAGTTCTATTACGCCGTTTATCAGCTGGTGTAATTCTGTTTCTGTTTTAACAATATTCTTACGCCCGGCCAGCGAGTACGAAAGTATACTCATAATAAACTGGTCCATGCGGGCAGTTTGCTGGCGCAGCATCGGGAAGATCGTTTTAGCTTCTTCTAAGCGCTCCAAATCCAGGCACTCTGCCAATGCATGCGACAGGCCGTTAATGTTTTGCAAAGGTGCCCGCAGGTCATGCGATACGGTATGGGCAAAGGTATCAAGGTCTTCGTTTATACTTTGCAGCCTTTCGTTTTGCTCTTCACGTTCCTGCAGCAGTTCCTGAATGCTTTCGTTGGTCTGCTGTAGTTTCTGGTTCAGCCTGCTGATTTCCTTTAACTGTTGTTCTGCCTCTTCGTTTCGTTCGCGAAGTTGTTCCAGTACTTCCAGCAATTGCATGTTCTGCCGTTTTATCTCTGCATAAGGAGACACGTTATCCATGTCAAACTCGTGCATCCAGTTCTCGGCTATAGTTTTGGTAACAGTTGGGGCATTGTGGGGGAGGCGCTGGCGTAAGGTAACTTTCGTTCCTTTTTCAAATTCGCTCTCAACATTAAAATAATCGACAAGCTTACGTGAGTTTATAAGGCCGGTACCTTTTGTATTGGAGCCTCCGGTGTTACGGTTAAGCAGGTATTCAATATTGCCTAAGCCACGCCCACGGTCACTAACTATTGCTTCAATATAGTTTATACTCTGTAGCTCTATCAGCGCAAACTGAATGGTGCCGTTGCCCACATGTTCTACCACGTTGCGGCAGATTTCAGAAACGGCCGTAGCAAATTTTGTCTGGTTAGCTATAGTTATGCCTAAACGCTCAGATAATTGCTTTGCCCGCTTATAGGCCAGCACCACATCCAGCTCGTTACTGATATTGATCTTTAAGATGCTTCTTGGCATAACACTCAGGATTTTGATCGGGCTACAACTACCAGGCTGTCATCTGTTTCACGTTTAAAATCACGGTATACCAAAGCAGCAATAACACTGGAGTCGTGGCGGTGCAGGTTTGGATACTTGCTCAGGTCCCAGCGCGATTTTATGCCGTCTGAATGCAGTATGAGCAATTTATAGTTGTCCCACTCGTAGGTTTGGGTATTGAGCGTATTTGGTATGTTATGCCCCAGTATGCCGTTATAAGCAATAATGTTTTTACTTGAAGCATTTGAAATAGCGGGGCCATCAATAGTATACATTCTGCCTGCAATATTACCTATACCACAATAACTTATTTTTTTACGAGAATGATCGATGTGCACGATCGTACCTACTGCACCCCTGGTTTTACGAATACTGTTGTGAATCTGGCGCAGGTTCTGCGCAGGATCCATAGAATAATTTAACAGGAAGGCAGCCTCTGCTTCCTGGCTGGCCGCACTTGCTGCTGCACCATGTCCTAATCCATCTAAGGCAATAAAATAACAGGTATTCTTATCCTCATACAGGGCGAAGCCATCACCGCAACTGTGCTCATTTGGTTTAGGTACGGTTACTGTGGCTACTTCGAACTTGCTTTTGCTTTTAGGAGCTTCATTCAGCCCTTTGTAGATACGGGAAAGGATAACAGTGCCGCTGCCAATTTGGGAGTAAAGGTCAAACGTATGCGACTGGCGCATAATGGCACCCAGTCCCTCGCCGGCTGTGCCGGTTGTGGACGTACCATCCTCTAACATGCGCTGTGGATCTTTCATACCCGGACCTTCATCCAGGCAGATTATTTCGAGGGCTTTGGCTGAGGTATATTTTACAAGGATCTCTCCGCCCTTAGGAGAGTGCTTTAACAGATTAGATGCCATCTCTGACACCACAATATTTACACGGCCAACTTCTGTCTGAGAAAAACCATGGCTCTCTGCCAGGCGGGTAATATCTCTTTTAACAATATTGGCAAAGCTTCTATCGGCCAGCTGAAAGCGCTGATGATGCTTAACGTCCATTTTTCCAGTGTGTAACAGTAACTGTAGTTCCGGTGCCCACCACACTTTTAATATCAAACTCGTTTACCAGTCGCTTGGCACCAGGCAAACCCAGGCCTAAGCTTTTGCCGGTCGAAAAACCGTCCAGCATGGCTTGTGAGATGTTCTCTATTCCGGGGCCCTCGTCTACAAATGTTAATCTTACGCCGTTCTGGCCGTTTTTGCTGACTATTTCAAGGGTTGTTTTTCCGCCGTTGGCATATTTAAGCATGTTCCGGACAAGTTCGCTGGCAGCCGTAATAAGTTTGGTCTGGTTTACCAGGCTCATGCCTATTTTGGTGCTCAGCTCACGCACCCTGTTCCTGAATGGTACAACGTCTTGTTCCCGCACGATTTGCATCGTGTCTTTAGTCATTGTAATCATCCGGGTCCTCTCCGTTATCTTCGTCTTCTTGTGTGGTTAACAGATCTGTTCTATCATAAAGCAGGTCCATGCCTTTTTCTACGTTAAGGGCAGTGTGTACGCCCTGTAACGTTAAGCCTAGCTCTACTAACGTAATGGCTACTGCAGGTTGCATGCCCACTACTACGGTTTCCGCATCCATAATCCGGGACATAGAGGCAATGTTGCCTAATATGCGGCCCATAAAGGAGTCAACTATGTTTACTGCAGAAATATCGATAAGTACACCGCGCGCACCTGTTTTGCTTACCATACTGATAAGGTCATTTTCCAGGTTTAGTGCCAGCCTGTCGTATAGGTCTACTTGTATAGTTACCAACAGGAAAGGCCCCATTTTTAATATTGGAATCCGATCCATGTACTTATCTTAATATTTTTACGGATGTGTTCGTATTCTTCTTTTTAACTTCAAGTGCCAGCATACTAAAAGCCAGTTGCAACGCAGATGATAAAGAAGCTTTTGTTTTAATGTTAGAAAGGTCGATGCCCAGGTGAACTATAGTTTGAGCGATCTCAGGACGTATACCGCTGATAATACACTCAGCACCCATCAGGCGGGTAGCACTAACAGTTTTAATAAGGTGTTGGGCTACCAGCGAATCCACGGCAGGCACACCCGAAATATCCAGAATGGCAATGTTGCTACCTGTATTTACAATTTCCTGCAACAGGTTTTCCATTACAATCTGCGTACGGGAGCTATCCAGGGTACCGATAATAGGTAAGGCAAGAATACCATCCCACACACGGATAACCGGGGTAGAAATCTCGTTTATTTCGTCGGTCTGGCGAAGTATAACTTCTTCACGGCCTCTTAAATACGTCTCGAAGGTATGAATGCTCAGGCTATCGATCAGCTTATTAAACTGAAGTATTTCCTTGTATAAGATTGCCGGATTATCGCGGTGTTCTTTCTCCAGTACATCTGTAATGGCCTGCTTCAGGCTCAGGATGTAAAGTGTTACTTCACGCGGTGAAAAACCCTGGCGGGCACGGGTTACAGAAATATCACTTAAGATATCTGTTACCTGCTCAAATTCTGAAGTATAGATATTATCGTAATTACCATTTTCGATAGCAATAAGAAGTTTATCCAACAACTCATCCGATTGGCGACGCAACTCATCGTTCGATATAAGGTCTTCACGAAGTGATTCGTCTGCTAATTGGTTTTTTACCCAGTTTTCAAGTATAGTTTTCTTTTTTTTCCTGAGCAGCTGTGCTGATTGGTTCATGTGTCGTATTGCTTTAGCGTATGGCTTGTTGTTGCTTTATTATTGGAATGAGCACGAAGATAGAACTATAAATCAAGCCGTACAATTAAGTGGTGTAATACTATAACTGTTTGTAGCTGTATTTTTGTTACTTTAATACAACAAGTGCAAGGTTACTCATACGGCATTAGCTGGCTTTGGATATGGAACCGGCTAAACTGGAAAGGAAAGACAAGGTCCTGTAGTTCGACGTGTAGCTGGTAGATGCCAGCCGTAGCAGTGTTAAATGCCAAACAAAAAAGCCCTGTAAGCTACTACTTACAAGGCTTTTATAGTTTGTGTGCACCCGAGAGGATTCGAACCCCTAACCCTCGGAGCCGAAATCCGATATTCTATCCAGTTGAACTACGGGTGCAGAACGTGTGCAAAAATAGAAACTATGCTGATAAAAGGAAACATTCACTATAAAAATGTATAAGATAGTTTCGGTTTATAGTTGAGTTTACGCACTATTAGCTTGACTGGCAAAACAATACTTTTAAAAGTGCTGTTAGTAATACCTGAACTATAAACACAAAATATAAACTATGGAAAGAGTGTATACGGCAGAAGTAACTGCCACAGGTGGCCGAAGGGGGCATGTAACATCATCAGATGGTGTACTTGATATGGCCCTCTCGTTGCCCGAAGGACTTGGAGGGGAGAAAGGCAAAACGAACCCGGAACAACTTTTTGCTGCTGGTTATGCGGCGTGCTTCCAGAGTGCATTATTGTTGATAGCAGGTAAACACCACGAACGCTTAGATCCTGCATCCACAGTTAAGGCACACGTGGATCTGCTGAAATCGGACGAAGGAGCCTATGGGCTTGGTGTTAAACTGGAAGTAGACCTGAAAGGCATGGACAAAGACAAAGCCCGCCAATTAGTAGATGAGGCTAACCAGGTTTGCCCCTATTCTATTGGCGTGCAGGGCAATGTGGAAGTGCAGCTGGAAGTGGTTTAAGTTAGAAAGTTTGGAAGTTAGAAGGTTAGAGAGGTAAAGAGAATGAATGGTGTTGTGCTGAACTTGCGACATGGGAACTATGATTTAGCAAAAACTGCACTCGCTCGCGTCCCGGCACGTTTGTTTATAGCAAAGCGGCCAGAGTCTACAGGTAACATACACTCGCGGGAAGCGAGAGAAGGCTGATAAACTATAGAATTTATAATTTTCTAATCTTTATAACCTTCTAACTTTATCAACTCCAAATCTCTCTAACTCACCTCAATTATAAAAAACAAAAAGGGCTGCCAGTTATGGCAGCCCTTTTTGTTTTTTATAATTGAGGAAACCTAAGCTCCAACTTCAGCTAAAACCTGCTTTACTTTTTCAGCGGCTTCTTTCAGCGCAACGGCAGAGTAAACTTTCAGGCCAGACTCGTCGATGATGCGGGCGCCTTCTTCAGCGTTTGTACCTTGCAGACGAACGATGATCGGAACACGGATATCACCAATGTTTTTGTAAGCTTCTACTACACCATTTGCAACACGGTCGCAACGAACGATACCACCGAAGATGTTGATCAGGATCGCTTTTACGTTCGGGTCTTTCAGGATAATGCGGAAACCAGCTTCAACAGTCTGTGCATTTGCCCCACCACCTACGTCAAGGAAGTTAGCGGGCTCGCCACCAGAAAGCTTAATGATATCCATAGTTGCCATCGCCAGACCAGCACCGTTTACCATACAGCCAACGTTACCGTCGAGCTTTACATAGTTCAGGTTAGAGCGGCTTGCTTCTACTTCCAACGGATCTTCTTCTGATTCATCGCGCAGCGCAGCCAGGTCTTTGTGGCGGAACAGTGCGTTGTCATCTAAGTCAACTTTCGCATCTACTGCCAGGATCTTGTTGTCTGATGTTTTCAGAACAGGGTTGATCTCGAACATAGAAGCATCAGACTCTACGTATGCTTTGTAAAGGCTGGTGATGAACTTCACCATTTCCTTGAAAGCTTCGCCTTGTAAGCCAAACGCGAAAGCGATCTTGTTTGCCTGGAATGGACGCAGACCAACAGCCGGGTCGATCCACTCTTTAATAATCTTTTCAGGAGATTTCTCAGCCACTTCTTCAATGTCCATACCACCTTCAGTAGATGCCATGATCACGTTCTGACCTTTTGCACGGTCAAGAAGAATACTCAGGTAAAACTCTTTCGGATCAGACTCACCCGGGTAGTACACATCCTGCGCAACCAGTACTTTCTGTACCAGTTTACCTTCAGGGCCTGTCTGGTGCGTTACCAGTGTCATGCCCAGAATGTCGCTGGCAATTTGCTTTACCTGCTCCAGGTTTTTAGCCAGCTTTACGCCACCACCTTTACCACGGCCACCCGCATGTATCTGTGCTTTAATAACATGCCAGCCTGTACCGGTTTCTTCGGTTAGCTTCATAGCAGCTTTTACAGCCTGGTCCGGCGTTTCAGCCACGATGCCTTCCTGTATGCGTACGCCGTATTTCTTTAAAATGTCTTTACCCTGATATTCGTGTATGTTCATGCTTTCAGTTTTAATGGACGCACGAAAGTACGTCTTCTTAGCTTTAAATTCAAGTAATGGATTTTTAAAATATTGATGCTTTGCTCCAGGCTGATTAAACTATAGTTCTATAACCGTACTGAACGCAACGAGTATAATACGAACAGAGTTTTACCGATACTGGTAACACCTTATTCTGATAAGCTTATCGACATGACGGATAGCTATACTTTTGCGAAACGTGTTGCCATTGCAGCCTTTATAGCTGTGCTTGTTTCCGGTGGCTTTTACTTGCTTGTAACGCAGTTCTATTTCTTTCTGCTGGTTTTTGCCGGTATTCTGCTGGCCGTGCTTTTCTGCGGCATGTCCGATTGGATAACAGGTAAACTGCACCTGAAGAGGGGATGGAGCTTACTGCTGTCTGTACTTATCTTTTTTGGTTTGCTGGTTGGTGCCTTTCTGTGGGTAGGCCCGACTGTGGCAGGGCAGGGGCAGGAGATCAGGGATCTGCTCCCCCAATCGTTACAGGAAGTAGATCAGTGGCTGGGGCAGTATAGCTGGGGCGAAAGGGTAGCGGAAAAATTACCGGAAGACTTAAGCAAAATCTTACCGAAGCAGAGTTCTCTTCTTTCTAAAGTTACGGGTGCTGTAACCACTACACTGGGCATACTGGCCGATCTGCTTATAGTTGTCATTACCGCCCTCTTCTTTGCCTCCAACCCTGAATTATACACTATTGGTTTTACAAAACTTTTCCGGCCTCAACACCGCTCCCGCGTAATGGCTGTGCTGGGCAAGTGCTACCATACACTAAAACTATGGTTGGTGGCCATGCTGTCGGCAATGGCAATTATAGGCATCTCTTCGGCAATTGGTTATAGTCTGATTGGCTTGCCTATGGCTTTTGCATTAGCTCTGATAGCTTTCCTGCTGGCGTTTATTCCAAACATCGGTCCCTGGATCGCGGGCGTCCCGGCTGTGCTTATCGGGCTTACGCAGGGTTCACAAATGGCGCTTTATGTTATTCTGATCTATGGCGGCATCCAGATGATAGAGACGTACGCTATCACGCCCATCATTTTCCAGAAAACGGTGGCGCTGCCACCTGCCTTGTTGCTGTTCTTCCAGGTGTTGCTGGGGTTGGTGCAGGGTACTCTTGGCCTGTTGCTGGCCGCACCTATACTTGCCGTACTTATAGTTGTGGTAAAGGAACTGTATGTAAAGGATGTTCTGGAGGATGAAACGAATGCGCAGCAAAATAGTAGCGACGGTCCTTCCAGGTCAGGAATTTCCTGAGCGGGCTACAATCAGTTCTGCCCAAATTAAATCCGACAAAAATTTTGTAGCTTTGGAGCTGTATAGTTTCATTTCACTACTATAGGTTTTTCAGCGTGCTGCAGGTATCAAACATCCATAAAAAATACGGTAAACTCGAAGTTTTAAAAGGCATTGACCTGACCATTGGTACCGGCGAAGTGGTATCTATAGTTGGTGCCTCTGGAGCGGGCAAAAGCACCTTGCTGCATATTTTGGGTACATTGGATAATGCAGACTCCGGGGAAGTATTGTTTGAAGGAAAGAACATTGCCAAGTATAATGCTACCGACCTTGCCAGGTTCCGAAACAGGCACATTGGTTTTATCTTCCAGTTTCATAACCTGTTGCCAGAGTTTACTGCTGTCGAGAACGTTTGCCTGCCGGGCTTTCTGGCTGGCCGCCCCGAGAAAGAGGTTGTGGAGCGTGCAAAAGAATTACTAATGATGCTTAACCTGTCGCACCGGCTGGATCATAAACCTTCTGAAATGTCGGGTGGGGAGCAGCAACGTACCGCAGTGGCACGCGCTCTGATTAATTCTCCGGAGATAATATTTGCAGATGAGCCGAGTGGTAACCTGGATTCAAAAAACGCCCAGGAACTACACGACATCTTCTTTAGGCTGCGCGCTGAGTTTAACCAGACCTTTGTGATCGTTACCCACAACGAGCAGCTGGCCTCCATGGCCGACCGTACCCTGGTCATGAAAGACGGCCTGATCGTGCAGGAGGTATTATCCAGCCAGAATTAACGGCTGATTGTTAAATTGTTGGTTCAGCTAAAGTATTATAATACGAAACGTATTGCGTCTCTATTAACTATAAACTAACTGGTGCTGGTATCTGACCGGTGACGTGCAGTGGACGCAAGTCTACAGACTTCTTTTAAACTATAGTTGTGTAGCGGAATCAAAGTCAAGTTTAGGTACTATAGTTTCATAGCATGAAGACGCAAGGTATTGCGTCTCTACATCTCCCAAACTTTCTAACTTACACTTTTTTAACTTTCTAACTCTTAACCTCGTCCTTCTCTAACTCCCAAACTCGTTCTCTCTTTCTCTCGTAAACTCCTCTTACCCTTTTCTCTTTTAGCCAAAGCTTGCACAGCTTTAGTAATGGTACTAAAAATTTTAGAAAATAGTTTGTAACTAGTTGATAATCAATGTTATAAATTGAGTAATTTTTTGCATTTTTTGCACCATTTCTGTAGGCATTGTGTTTAGATATTGTACTTAAACAAACAAAGCTAATAGAGATGAATCAACCAAGTAAAGACTTAAAAGTACAGAAGCCTAAGGTCGAGAGTTATGACATTGCGAAGTCGGATGAAACCATGCATCTGGCGGTAGACCTGGCGAAGTTCATTAAAGAGAACAGACTATACCAGAACATACAGGGTAAAGAATATGTGAACGTAGAAGGATGGCAATATGCCGGTTCGCGTTTGGGTATACTGCCTGTAGTGGAACATGTGGTGAATATCAGCACAGATGATGAGATAAAGTATCAGGCAAAAGTTAACCTGCTGGATCTGCGTAGCCAGTTAGTGGTAGGGGCAGGTTTTGCGATCTGTTCTAATAAGGAGCAGGGTAAAAAATACTACCAGGAGTTTGCGATTGCAAGTATGGCGCAGACACGTGCCATTGGTAAAGCATACCGTAATATTCTGGCCTGGATCATCAGAGCGGCCGGTTATGAGCCAACACCTGCAGAAGAAATGGATTACAGCGGCAACGAGCCAGCCAAAGCTGCGAAGAGCCCTGCCGTACCAACTGAGAAGAAAGCAACTATGCGAGCTTCAGAAGCGGCTGCTACAGCTGACAAAGAAGCAGCAGAATCGCCATCTGCCAGCGTGCGTTACGCATCGGCGAAGCAGAAAGAAGAGATTATTCGCCTGCTTAACAACCCGGTTATTACGCGCCAGGAGAAAACAAAGATGTTGCTGAACATTAACCGTTTCGACGAAGAGCGTGCTGCTCAGGCTATCGATAAACTAAAGAAAGTGATCGAAGAGCGCGAAGACGGTCAATCTGCCGCTGCTTAATCAGGAACTATAACAATACTAAAGCCTGCTTCAAAAGAGCAGGCTTTTTATTTATTTAATTTAGATTTTAGATTAATCTAAAATAATATACAACATTTGTCTAAATATTCGTAATGCCATGTAAAAGCAAATGATGAACGACACTATTACTAAATCCTCCTGTTATGTTAAACGATTGCTATCTGCAGCAGCATTTATACTTCTGGCGCAGCAGGGATATAGCCAGCAAGTAAAACCTACTCCACAACCGGATCTGGAAACGGACCGGCCAGACCAGACTGAAGCAGCTTCTGTAGTACCTGCTCGTTCAATACAACTGGAAGCTGGCCTCTACTTCCTGAAAGATAAGATCGGAAATGCAACGCTAAATTATACCGCTTATCCCACGGCATTAGTAAGATTCGGCATTCTGGATTGGCTGGAAATGAGAGCCGAAGGCACATACCAGCGGTTAGTTGTTGAAGATGAGATCAGAACCAGAGCAAATGGATTTGGACCGTTAACAGTTGGCACTAAAGTACAACTATGGAAAGAAAATGGCTTCAGGCCGCAAGCCGCGGCTATGGCAATGGTTGATCTTCCGGTTGGGCACAAAGCGTTTAAACCAGAAGACCCACAGCTTGGTTTGCGCCTGATGTTCAGGAATTCACTCACTGAGAAAACGGACCTGAACTATAACCTGGCTTATGGCTGGGAAGATGGGGAACCGGTAATAGGCTATGCTGTAAGTATAGGAAGAAGCTTAAATGATAAAATGACAGTGTATGGAGAGGTTTTCGGTGATAAACCAAACGGATCGAAGGCTGAACACTCTTTTGATACCGGTCTGTTATTCCTGATTTCGCCTACCTTGCAAGTAGATATAGCTGCAGGTACAGCCCTGAATTTACAGGCGCCGGATTACTTTATCACAACAGGTTTTAGCCTGCGTTTGCCGAAGTAGGTATTGAATAACGATTTTATGGATTGAGGGGATTTGTTTAGGTTTCGTAGCAAGCAAGCTCTTTTGAGTGCATCGTTCTGTAGTTGCTATTTTAACCCACCCCTGCCCCTCCCGGGAGGGGAATTTCTGATGTTGCTATAGTTGAGAGTTGTAGTTCTATAGTTACCGTTTGTCATCCCCCTGCTCCTCGCCCTCGCTCGCGTCTCGCGAGTGTGAGTTACCTGCGGACTCTGGCCGCTTTAACCTGTGCCTGCGGCACAAGTGGCGGGACGCCACTAAGTAGCTCACACTCGCGAGACGCGAGCGAGAGCATTAAAGAAGTTGAATTTAATAGAATGAAACGGCCATGCCCTTGAGGGGACAATTCCGCTATTAGTTTTCGAACTGTCATTTCGACGGAAGGAGAAATCTGAGTTTGCTATAGTTGCAGCCTGTCGAGCGGACAGGTTGCGACCTGTCCCTACGGAACTACTACCACGATAAGGCGATGCAACTATAGTTTCTCAAGCAAACTATAGTTTAGCTATCGAACTGATCACAGTCTTTGGGTTGAGCGCCTTTGCTTTGTTGCGGTGCCGCAAGGCAACCCGAGCAGAGCGAGGGTAGCAAGAAAGCAACAGCGCGATGCCCTTATCGAGGGCCCCTACCCCCAAGACGGGGCCTCCCGGCCGTGAGGGCATCAAAGCCAACTATAAAATGATAGGAAAGTAAAGCTCCCAGGATTAAAGAAAGCTATAGAAGAAAAGGCTTGGTTCGGATAGTAATCTATCAAACTAAAGAACCCAGATTTCTCCAGACATCGACATAACAAAAATATTATTGGACACTTAAGATATATCAACTGCGCTTGAAATGCCAAGAGAGAAATCAGAACACAAACACTAGCAGGAGTTAAGCACACTGCCAGGACTTGTTATTTAAGAATAATCAACCTGGTTTTTAAAATCGCTTTACCTGACAAATCACTAAATAATTCTGACTTCTCTCCCCAAAACTTTATCTTCGCTGAATAAAAAGCAAACCCTTGCAGGACATCCATCACATCCTTAAAACTTACTGGGGTTACGACCAATTCAGGCCGTTGCAGGAGGATATTGTGCAGTCGGTGCTGGATGGAAAAGATACGCTGGCGTTGCTGCCTACCGGAGGTGGTAAGTCTGTCTGCTTTCAGGTGCCGGCCATGGCCAAAGATGGTATTTGCCTGGTTATTACGCCCCTCATCGCCCTGATGAAAGACCAGGTAGAACAACTAAAAAAGCGGGATATTCCAGCTGTGGCAGTATACTCAGGCATGAACCGTCGGGAGATAGATATTGCCCTGGATAACTGTGTGTATGGGAACATTAAATTTTTGTACCTGTCGCCAGAACGTTTGCTAACTGATATATTTCAGGAGCGGGTAAAGCGGATGAAGGTGAATTTATTGGCTGTGGATGAAGCGCATTGTATCTCGCAATGGGGCTACGATTTCAGACCGCCCTACCTGCAGTTGGCCGAACTTCGTGAGCTTTTACCCGGTGTGCCGGTTATAGCGCTTACCGCCACAGCAACCGAACATGTTCGCAAAGACATACAGGAAAAGCTCCGGTTTAAGCAGCAGAATGTGTTTGTTAAAAGCTTTGCCCGATCAAACCTCTCGTACTCCTGCCTGTACACCGAAGACAAAATTGGCCGGCTGTTGGAAATTCTGCAACGCATGCAGGGGCAAACTATAGTTTATGTGCGCAGCAGAAGACAAACGGTAGAAATTGCCCGTTTTTTGCAGAGCCGACAGATTTCGGCCGGAGCCTACCATGCCGGGCTAAAGTTTGAAGAACGCAGTAAAGCGCAGCAAGCCTGGATAGATGACAAAGTGAGGGTAATAGTGGCGACCAACGCTTTCGGGATGGGGATTGACAAACCGGACGTGCGTTTGGTGGTGCACCTGGATTTACCGGAAAGCCTGGAAGCGTATTACCAGGAAGCTGGCCGTGCCGGACGTGATGAAAAGTATAGTTACGCAGTAATACTTTATGGCCCAAGCGATGTAGCAGACCTGCACAAGAAGGTAGAAGAAGCACATCCTCCGCTGGAGCTTACACGCAGGGTTTACCAGTGTTTAGCCAACTATTACCAGCTGGCAGTTGGTAGCGGAGCCATGAGCAGTTTCGATTTTGAGCTGGCCGATTTTGCGAAGAACTATAAACTGAAGGCGCTGGAAGTACACCATGCTATTAAACGACTGGAAGGGGAAGGGTACCTGCAGCTAAATGAAGGATATTATTCACCATCACGCGTTTTTATACAGCTAAATAACACTGCGCTTTACGAATTTCAGGTGATGAACCCGGAGCATGACAATTTGCTGCGTCTGCTCCTGCGTATGTATGGTGGTGAAGCGTTTGCTAATTTTGTAAAGATATCGGAGCGTAAACTGGCTGAATACCTTAAAAGGCCTGAAGATGAAATACGCCGTAAGCTGGAGTATTTGCACAAATTACAGGTTATAGTTTACGAACCGCAACACGACTCACCGCAGCTGGTATTTACAAAGCCCCGCCAGGATGCCCTTAACCTGCCTCTTAACCACAAGAAACTGGACGAATTGCGAGAGCGTGCCCTGAAGCAGGTGAAGGAAATGGGGAAATATGTAGAGAATACCAACCGTTGCCGTACCCAATTGCTGCTGGCTTATTTTAACGAGATATCGGACCAGAACTGCCGCATCTGCGACTTTTGCCTGGCACAACGTAAAAAGGCGCGCGAAGAAACAGAGTTAGGAAAAATGCGCGAAAAAGTACTGACCTTACTCCAGCAAAAACCTTACCTGCCAAAAGAGCTTATGCAACAGTTCGAACCCAAAGATGCAGAAACTATAACAACGCTCGTACGGGAGCTGATAGATATCGGCGAAGTAGCTTATACACCTGCAGGGCAGGTACAAAAAGCATAACCTATAGTGGCTAACCTCTGCAAACTCTAAAACTTATCTATAGTTTGTAGCGCACAAACTAATAATTGCAGCTTTCAAATACACTATAGTTATCAATGTTGCCAATAATTTACTGACCTCTTCGTAGGTGGCATATCTGGCAATAGTAGCTTTTGTTTTGTAAAGTAGTGTTTTACAGAGAAATAAGATAAAATAAGACAGGTATATAATTATACTTTCACCATAAAAAATAGTGTTTATACTAAAATAAGGCGCAAAAGATGTGTGATATGTATGGCATGCGTATATGCTATTAATCAACGTTGTGTAAAATATGATGGGATATAACTAGCACATACTGAAATAGCAAATTAATGGCCATGATCGTAATTTTAGAAGCCCGAATACGGGAAGAGTCAGTAGATGAGGCCAAAGCTTTTTTTCAGAAGATTATACCAGATACACGCATTTACGAAGGCTGCCTTGCCAGCAAAGTTTTCCAGGATGAAAAGGAGCCGACGTCGTTACTAATGGTTGAAGACTGGGAGTCGGAGGACCACCACAGGAAGTACCTTGCCTGGTGTACTAAAACGGGTATGTTGCGCAAGTTACTGCGCTTTTTGTCGGGGCCCCCAAACTTACGCTACTACCATACTTTGGACATGTAAACGATAGCAAAAAATAAACAGCCGCATCAGGAGACCAGTTAAACCTTTAATTAATTTCCCGGTTTTGGTTATAAATAAAGTAGTTGCATAGTTCTGGCTGTAACCTTATACAGATTCCGGCATCTTTAATAAAGCACGAAAATAACCTGAACTGGCAGCATCATCTTACATGTAAAGTTGAGAGAGCTATAGCAAAAGCCTGTAGGCAAAATTAAGATAAACTCCTTTTGAGGTAGAGGGCAAAAGGAGCTAACGGGTACAACCACAAGTATACTGTGGTTGTGCTTCGTTTTTAATAAGGGGTCAGTTTACAGGAGTAGTTATAGTTACTTCAGTAACAGTACCATATGCTGTGTAGATGCCGAAAAACCTATTTCCTGCCAGAACCTGATAGCACCTGCATTTTTAACGGAAACCTGTAGCTCAATGTGGTCAGCACCTTTATCTTGTAGCCAGTTACGTGCCGCTTCAAATAATTCCTGACCTATACCTTTGTTCCGGTAAGCTTCATTAATTATAGTTTCTGCTATGTAGCCTTTCCTGCTAAGTTCAAAACCATTTACGCCCTGCCGTATACTGCAGATCATCATGCCTATCCAATCGCCATCCTGTTCATAGGCAAACACCTTGGTGTCTTTCTCCCTGATGCGTTTAAGCAGCTCAGCTTTTAATGCGTTTTCATGGTTTGGCTTGCATTTAAACACTTTATGCAGGCCCTGATGGTGCTGCATCAGCTCAAGCCACAACACAAAAAGTTCATCTATATCTTCTGGAGTCGCTTCTACGATCATAAGGTGATTTTATTCGCTAGAAAAGTCTTTTAAGATCAGCCGGCGATTTAAGGTAAATAGTATAGTCCGGAGTTTTGCCAAAACCATAAGCAGCATACACAAATGGAATTCCAGCTACTAAACTGGCTTCGTAGTCGCCTATTGTATCGCCAACATACACAGGGGTTTGCAGGTTGTTTCTTTTAATGATGTCTTTCAGGTTTTCGCCTTTGGGGTTTCCGGTTCGGCCAGAACATTCATGATCCTCGAACAGGTGGGAGAGGTGGTGGAATTCATAAAAAGCCTCGATATAACCATCCTGGCAATTACTTACTATAAATAACTTATAGTTGCCATGCAGGTATTCCAGCGCCTCTTTCATGCCTGCAAACAGTTCGCCGCCAAACTTTTTAAGATGCTGCATCTCTTCACGTCCACTGATCTCCATCAGTTCTTTTTTCTGGGCATCTGTCAGGTCCGGAAAGAATTTATCGTAGATCAGGTCGTGTTGCATGCCTGCCACAGAGCGAATATCTTCCTGCGTAATTTCCTGAATATCAAAATCCACCTGTTTACGCGCTTCGTTCCAGGCACGGGCCACGGTGGCCGTGGCATCCCAGAGTGTTCCATCCAGGTCAAATATAAGGCTGTCGGTGTTCCGTTTCATTTTTTTTAATTCTGAGGATCAGGATAAATAAAAGTTACTTCATAAATCCTGCTGTCGCGGATACGGTAAATGGCAATTGCTTCAGTCCGCGGTTTGTTTTTATCGGTCTGCACGCGCTCATGGTCTATTACCACATTGCCTGACACAATCCGGTTTACAAGTTCACAATGAAGATCAGGGGTTTCGGCAAATTTCTGGCCGTAGCGCTTTCGCATTTCGTCTATCCCCTGGTAACTGAGCACGCCTGGCTGGCTGTATACTTTAACATCATCGCTGTACGCTTTTATAAATGTATCGATGTCGCGGTTGTTGTAGGCCTGTAGCTGTAACGTGGCGGGCGCCTCAGTGCCGGTGGTTTTAGGAATGTATTGGGAGAAAACAGGTAAAGCAGCCATAAGCAGAACTATAGTCAGAGCATAAAGTTTCATGGTTAAAGCTAGGCAAATTTACGTAAATCCTGAAGCGGCGGGGTGCGTATATGGCTCGTATGTTAGAAGAATTGATTATTCGTACGCTCTGCGATACCTTACCAGCCACACCTGCCGATGCCCTGTTTTTGTTTGGCCAGACAGAAGACAACCAGGAAGCTGCATTTGCCGCCGCAAAATTACTCTTACAGGAGAACTATACGACTAAGGTTTTGTTTTTGGGCACCGGACCCATGAGTGGTTACCCTGGCGGAGCCACCTGGTTTGAGGCCATGAAAGCACTTGGCATTCCGGAAGATTCGCTGTTCCAGATACTGCCTGTTCCGGCAAACACCGATATGCTGCACACGGGTATAGAAGCTACTTCGATGGTGCAGCATGCGCTGGCTCATGGGTATGCAAAAGTTATAGTCACAGCAGCTCCTTTTCAGCAGCCAAGAGCGTTTATGGCAGCCGTTACCGCGGCACTGCGCATATACCCTGACTTAAAGATCTATAGTTTGCCCGGAAAACCATTGCCATGGCAACAAGTGGCAGTACACTCGCAAGGCAAAACCGAAAGCACCCGCGCCGGCCTGATAGCCGGAGAAATGAAACGAATAGAAAAGTATAGTAAACAGGGAGACCTGGCTACTGTTGATGAAGTGCTAAAGTATTTGAATAAGAGGGATATTAAAGAACTATAGAAGCGCTATGGTGCTGGTGCAGAGAGCGTTTGTTTTACCAGTAGCTTGTTCACTGTTAAGTTATCTATTTCCAGCTCGTCAATTCTCATTTTACAAACTCTGGAACCACCAATTGCCAGTTTCCCGATAGCTATAGTTCCGATAGCTAAGGCCCCGACAGCCAGGGCTCCGCAGGCAAAAGCACCAATAGCAAGCGCTCCTGTAGAAACAGCTCCTGCAGCTGCACGTTTTATAGCAAAGCTTTCTGCAAATGTTCTAGAGATCTTTGTCATAACTATAGTTGGTGAAGTTACTGATAACTATAGCTAACGGATTGATAAAGACAGAAGTTAGACGATTTGGTGATTAGCCTTATGGGTTGGGTGAGAAGCTGTTTTCAAAAGATTACTCGCCTTCATAAAACTCGATCAGGGCTCCGAAATAAGCCTCGTCCCAACCTTCTGCTATGTCGTTATAATCGTGGTCGGGGATGTTGGTATGGCGTAGTTCTGCGGAGGTGCCGTACTTATGCGGGTGTAATTTTATAGTAACTATAGAAGGCTCTTCCTGCTCGCCGAAATACCATTGCTGCACAAGCTTTTTCCCTTCTTCAAACTCCAGGTTTCTGCCAACTATACTTCCATCAAATAACGAAAACTCAGATCCGGGTTCTGTGCTCATTTCCGCTTCATCGCCGGTCCATGCTTGCAGCGTGAGCGGGTTGGTAAGGGCAGCATAAACCAGTTCAGGCTCTGCCGGTATAAGGTAGTATTTCTTTATATCTTTCATGTAACGGCTATTTTTTTGAAAACGTACGGATGTATAGTTCCTCTACTTTCTGGCGTGCCCAGGGTGTTTTGCGCAAAAACTTAAGACTGGAATTAATGCTTGGGTTAACGTTAAAACTGTTGATGCTGATCTTATAGCCAAGCTCTTCCCAGCCGTAATAATCTACAAGTTGCACCAGGATACGCTCCAGTGTTTTTCCGTGAAGTGGGTTATTCTTTTGTTCTTCCATTCTTTTCAGGCCCTTTTCCTGTTTGCTGCATACGTAGTCGGCCTGCCGGGCGGCAAGTTATAAATAAGCTGCGGCCTTTTCTGCAGCTTTCCGCAATAAATCTTAAGTATAGCCTGCTTAACTTTTTGTTTTAGCGTAAGTTTAGTAAGTACACTTTTTTGCTAACCAAATCTATACGTATGAAAGCATTTGTAGTAAACGAGCCGGGCGCACCGGAAAGCCTGCAACTAACTGAGATCGAAAAGCCAACTATAAAAGAAGACGAAGTGCTGGTAAAAGTAAATGCCATTAGTATAAATCCGGTTGATACCAAAACCCGTGAAGGCAAAGCGTTATACGCCACGTTAAAAGAAACACCTCCCGTTATACCTGGCTGGGATATTTCTGGGGAAGTGGCGGAAGTGGGAGCGAAGGTAACCTACTTTAAACCCGGCGACGAAGTGTTTGGGATGGTGAATTTTCCGGGGCACGGCAGAGCTTATGCCGAGTATGTAGCCGCCCCTGAAGCGCACCTGGCACATAAGCCCGCCAACGTGCCGCACCACGAAGCCGCCGCCGCTACACTTGCCGCGCTAACTGCCTGGCAGGTACTTGTAAACGAAGCTGATATACAACCGGGCCAGCGTGTACTCGTACATGCCGCAGCAGGGGGAGTCGGCCATTTTGCGACCCAGATAGCGAAGTATTTCAAAGCATTTGTTATTGGTACGGCATCAAAAGAGAACCATGATTTTATAATGAATATGGGCGCCGATGAGCAGGTTGATTATAATGAATATAAAGTTGAAGATGTGGTGATGGATGCCGATATTGTAGTCGACTCGCTTGGCGAAGAAAATTCACTACGCTCCTTAAAATGCCTGAAAGAGGGCGGGAAGCTGATATCTATATTAGGCGGTGCAAAGGAAGCGGTGCAGCAGGAAGCCCGGAAACGGAATATTGAAGCGAAGAACTACCTGGTACACTCAAGCGGTGAAGATATGGCTAAAATTGCCGACCTGCTGAGCCAGGAAAAGCTTACGGCGCATGTATCGCATGTCTATGATTTTGAAGACATGGCCAAAGCACATGCCCAGGTAGAGACCCGCAAAACCCGGGGCAAAGTAGTAGTGCATGTAAGTTAACTTAAACCTTTGTTCATACTAAAACCCCATCATCATGACACAAACCAAGACTCTGGAAGTGTGGCTGCGCGGACCGGTAAACGGCGTGCCTGCTTTATTGCAACCCGTGGCACATGCATTGTTGCAGGCCTGCGAGGAAGTAGAAAGTTTTATGCAGGATTTTCCGGAAGACCTGATCTGGGATCGGCCGGCCGGCGTGGCATCAGTTGGGTATCATCTGCAGCACTTAACCGGCATTCTGCAGCGCCTGCTAACCTATGCCCGCGGCGAAGCACTGTCTGAAGACCAGCTGGCTTTTCTGTATGCCGAGGGCAAACCAACCGAAGCCACAGCACAGGACCTGTTGCAGCAGTACCGTGAGCAGCTTGATAAGGCAATGGAGCAGTTAAAGCAAACAGATGAAAGCACCTTAACCGAAGTGCGCCGGGTAGGGCGTGCGCAGGTAGAATCTACGGTGATGGGTTTGTTGTTTCATGCGGCGGAACACAGCATGAGGCATGTGGGACAATTACTGGTAACGGCACGCGTGCTGCGCTGGCAAGCTAACGGGGCATAGTTTATAGTTTAGTGCCTGCAACTAGTTAGTTATAACAACGCCCTGCATGTAACAAACCATGCAGGGCGTTATCATATTACACTTATTGAAAAACATCCGAAAGGTTCTCCATGTATTTTTGGCCGGAGCCTGTGTTCAGCAGCAGTATCTTTTCATTACGGGAGATCATGCGGGCCTCTACTAACTTGCGTGCTGCCATCCAGACGGCGGCTCCCTCTGGGGCCACAAACAAACCTTCTGATGCTCCTAACTCCTTCAGGCCGGTTACCATTTCGGTTTCGGTAATGCTGATGGCCGTGCCACCAGACTCGTGTATTGTCTGCAACATAAGGGCTTCGCCCAGGGGGCGGGGAACTGCCAGTCCGTTGGCTATAGTTGGTTTTCCCACATAGTTCTGCGCATTAGGCTGCCGGCCCGCTAAAGTCTCGATCAGTGGCTGGCAGTTGGCGGCCTGCACGGCTACCATGCGGGGTAATTTTATAGTTGGTTCCAGCCAGCCAAGCTGCTGCATTTCGTGAAAGGCTTTCCAGATGCCAATTAAACCGGTTCCGCCTCCGGCAGGGTAAAGTATTACATCGGGTAAGGTCCAGTTCAGCTGCTCGGCAATCTCATACCCCATGGTTTTCTTGCCTTCCAGGCGATATGGCTCTTTCAGCGTCGATACATCCAACAGGTCGCCATGCTGGTTTAGCTCTTTAACTTTTGCAGCACAGTCATTGATCAGTCCGTCTATCAGCACCACTTCGGCGCCATACCAGTAGCATTCTTCTTTAAAAGCTTTGGGTGTGTGGCGGGGCATCACAACAACGGCACGCATACCGGCTTTGGCGCAATAGGCGGCCATTGCTACACCGGCATTACCGGCTGTAGGTATAATACAGCTTTCTACACCATGTTCCTTTGCCTTGGATATGGCCATACTTAATCCGCGTGCTTTAAAAGATCCGGTAGGGTTTTGGCCTTCGTCTTTAAGAAGCAGGGTGTTAAGCTCGTATTTTGCCGCTAAATTTTTAAGGGCAACTATAGGTGTAAATCCTTCGCCCAGGCTAACGATATTTTCCGGATGAAGTACCGGCAGCATTTCTTTGTAGCGCCACATCGTGCCTTCGCGCTGTTTCAGTTCAGATTTCGGAAAGTGGGCATCTTTTAGATAGTGTGCCAGCAGTGGTATGTGGCAGCATGGCGATACCGTTTGCTTCTGAAAAGCCGGGTGTTGGGTGCCACACCTGGAGCAGGTGAGGTTGCTGAGGTAGCTTATGCGTTGTTCAAGTATTGTTTCCATATCTGTAACTATCTACGGCAAATAGCAGACAGGATATGACGAAACAAAATAGCAAAGGGGAATAGGCTATTCCTGTTTGGAATAGTAACGTTTGGTAAACTGTATAAATCCTTTGTAAGGAAAATTGCTCTCGGTGCCTTTGCGCTGTATAAAGTTGAAGCTGCGTTTTACCTTCAGGTCTTTTATGGCAACTTCTACCAGTTCTCCGGTTTGCAGTTCTTTCAGTACGGCCTGGCGTGGCAAAAAAGCAAGGCAGGTATCTACACGTACAAAGTTTTTCAAAGCCTCGGTGCCGCCTAACCTGATGCGTATTGGCAGCTTTCCCAGGTCAATTTTCTTTTGTTTCAGGGCATCTTCCAGCACAGCAAGCGTTCCGGAGCCATGTTCGCGCAAAGCCAGCGGTATATCATACAGGTCTTTTACCTCGAGCTGCTGCTTTTTAAGGGGGTTGCGCTCGGAACAAACGGCGATCACGTCATCTGTCAGGAAAGGGGTGTAGGTAACATTGCTTACTTTGCTAATGCCTTCCACAATACCCAGGTCCAGTTCATGATCAAGTAAAGCTTTTAATATGTTTTCGCTGTTGCGGTTGCGGAGGGTCAGGTTTATAGTTGGGTTTTGTTGCAGATACGCTGATAGTACCGGCGGCAGAATATACAGCGAAATGGTAGTGCTGGCGCCCAGCAACATTGTTACCTGCGGCGAAAAGTTTTCGTTAAGCTTTTTAAACTCATCGTGAAGCTCGTGTTGCAGCTGCCTGGCTTTCAGTAGTTTTTCATAGAGCAGTTTGCCGGCAGGAGTAAGTATGATAGTGTTACCTAAGCGCTCAAACAGGCCGGTTTTATAATATTCTTCCAGCGCTTTTACCTGCTTGCTTAGCGCAGACTGGCTTATAAAAAGCGTTTGGCTGGCTTTGGTAAAGCTAAGCAGCCGGGCCACTTCCATAAATATTACGTGCTTGTGTGAGAGCATCTCCTGGTTAACTATAAATACCTGTATTACAACTCCTGCCTGGTTAACTATACGTTTTGTTTACCGCTATGCCTCTGTCTTCATAAAATCAAAAGCACCTTTTCGGAGGTTAATGCCATACTCCAGATACGCTTTCAGGCAGGCCAGGAAATTGGCCCAGCCGGCAGTGTTGCCCATCATCCAGGCTATACCTGCTTCGTTGTTATCCATTTCCTTTTCAGTGATGGTTACCACTGTGGTGTTTTCTCTGCTTGGCGCTAATGTTATTTCTACCAACAGCGCGCTGCCATCTGTGCCATCCCAGTAATAGGAGATGTACTTGTCCTGCTCTACATTGCCAACTCGTACCGGAAAGCTTTCATCAAATTCAGGAAACTTCCAGGTAACGGTTTTGCCTTCTTCCATCGGGCCGGAGCCTTCTGAAATAAAGTAGTTCGACATTTTAGCCGGATCAACTATAGCTTCGAATACTTCGTGCACCGGTTTCAGGATTTGTATTGCTGTTTTAATTTCAAGTTTCTTGTTTTCCATGTTCGTTTATACTTGCTGCCTTAAACCATGTGGTTAGCAGGTCGCGTTCTATGTCGATTTAAGTTTTATGTGCGCATGTATTTGCCGGTACTTTCCAGCCTGCTATCAGGACCGTTCAGCTTTTTTAAATCAAAGAAGCTGAACGGTCCCGGGTTTGAGCTGTGCCTGGTTAATCGTACTTTATATCTTGCCCAGCATAAAAGTAATTAAAAAGCAGAAAGTATTGGGTGTATGTGCCCGGGCATAACTTTAACCCGTTGTTAGCGGCTGGCTGTCTTTTCGCTTTCTATCCGTTTAATCATGCCTTTCAGCATTACCGGAACGATAAGTTTATGAAAAGGCCTTACGAACAAAAAATAAACACGCCCGAAGAGGTTATTGAATTTTACGGTCGTTGTTACCGTCAAACTTTTCCTGCCGGTGTTGTCAAGAGGTCTGTCAAGAAATAATGAAACTCTGAAATTCAGATGTTTGTCATTCTCGCCTAATACTACCTCGTTCTCTGTCTTGTTATACACTTTAAAAAGGCCGAGCTGATCACCTGGTTCGCATTTAAAATTGTCACGCTGTTTCTGCCTGTCGCTTACCTGCCCTGATGTTTTTAACCCAAAGAGCCCGACAATTTTGTTTCTTATTGCGAATAGCGTACTCCCTACTTTAGACTTGCCCGAAAAAAACAAAACCCCAATTTTTGTTGAGTCAATGGTCTCTTCATCGTCAGAAAAAAAACTTCGGTAACTGTCTATATAGTCAAACAATTCACTGTCTTTTTTTAATATGGATGTATCAGGAATTCTGTGTGTGTTACCACTGCTTTTCATGGGTCATTCTGTTTAGTAAATCAGGTCATTTTCAATGATTGTTACCGGTTCTATTTATTCATTTCCCAATTAAAACCTCGTATTCTTTTGGAATTTTTACACCGTTAAAATGATTCGTGAGTCCGAAAAATTTCACAATGGTTAGGATAATCCCGAAGGCCATTATTGCAATAGATTGTCTGTTTGGTGACAAACCCAGAATAGTCTGTTTCATTTTCTTACTATGAATGGAAGCCAGGTGCCCGAAAAATGAAACTATAGCAAGTCCGTAATAAGGTATAAAAAACAAGTTAAAGGGAAACGTATTCAATCCTGCTACTCCAAAATAAAAGTTTGTGTCCAGGTGCAGGAAAAATCGTCCGCCTAGAACGGCACTTAAATGGATTATGAAAAAAACCGCCAGGTAAAGCCCTGTCCAGATTTGTAGTTTCTCAAATGGGGTAGCTGCTGTTTTTACGTTTTTACTGAAGAGCTTCAGCCCTGAAAGTATTTGCACAAATACGGCGAACATCAAAATCGCTTCTATAAAAATGTTCCGATAAATGACCCGCAAAGCATTCATCATTTCAATATGGCTGGCAGCTCCCCAGATGCTCAGAACATGATTAAATAAATGAACACCGACAAATGTTAGTATTACCAGGCCTGATAGGTAGTGAATTCTATTTGTTCTCATAGTTGATGCACTCGTTTAGTGGGGTGTATGTACACTAAACTTAACAGTCTCTTATAAATGGCGGCGAGGTTGGTAGTTTATACAATGTTAGCAATCGCCCTTTATTTCAAGGTTAAAGTGTTCCCTGAGTTTGAGTTCGAATAGTTCCTCTTCAAATTCTGTTATTTTTTCAGTGCCGCCATCCGTGATCTTGATCTGGTTGTTACTAAGCGTTTTCCGACCGTTCCGGGTAACTATAGATACCACCTTTTTATGTGTAAAATGAGACTTCTGGCTTGTTTGATGGAATTCACACATCCCCTTGAACTCCAGGAACTCCCTTTCTTTTAGAGAAAACAAATACTGGGGAATCAGATTCCCGTTTTCAACCAGGTTTATTCTAAGATAATCGTCATGGGCCTTGTCAAACCTGAATAATCCAAACTCGTCGCTAAGGTCAACATCAGGTGCTATCTCCAGTGGGCTGTAAGAGAACTTTCCAAAGCCCACATCTACCAGGTACTTCTTTCCATCTACCTTGGCTACAATAGCTAAATGGTCGTATTCTTCTCCGTAAAACCCGTCTTTGGAATGCACCCTGCCTGAAATCATCTGTACATCAAACCCTAAGCGCTTAAGTAGGTGGTAAAACAATCCGTTCAATTCATAGCAGAACCCGCCTCTGCGATTGATGACTATCTTCTTATAGATGGAGGCAATGTCTAATCTTATCTTATTTTTATAATGGATGTCCAGGTTCTCAAAAGGTACGCTCAATAAATGAGCAGCCTGAAGATCGAAAAGTACCTCCCTGCTTACAGAAACCTGGCTCTTATAGTTTATCCTGTCAAGATATAACTGAATGTCCATCCTTTATAAGCTTTAAAAATTCATTCACCCCGGCTTCGTGAACTATAGGAAGGCCATTCTCCTCCACAAAATACATGTTTGCCATATAGGTCATGCCTAAATACTTTGCTGTTTCTATAAAGGGCATATAGAACCCCTCTTTTAACTCTTGATCACAACCGCAACAAATAACAGCCATCTCCATTCCCCGCAACTTTCGGCCAGTTTCTTTCTCTGTTTTCAAACAATCTGAAAGTCGGTCGAAGAAGATTTTCATTGTCCCGCTCATGGCATACCAATATACTGGAGTTGCAAAAACAATGATCTGATAGCATTCTACTATATGCCTGATCAAAGGGAGGAAATCGTCATCCTTGTTTTTAAACTCATAGTCGAACTCACCTATAGTTTTGGTTTTCAGATCTATGATTGGGAAATTGGTTCTTGCGCCAATAAGAGAAGCTATTTTCATTGTAGTCCCGTCACTGTTAGAACTGCCTACGATTATGATTCCTTTCTTCATTTAGTTTTAAATTCCTGTTTTTAGGTTGCTGCTAGCGGTTTTGTATGTGAGGAGAGCAAGGCTTAGCCGAAACTTGACTTATGTGCCGTGATAGCGGTTCGATATTTACTCAATCTTCATCACACCAACAGTAAAGGTTTTTATTTTACCCGTGATCATTTGGCAGACAGTACTTTTATAGCTTCGGACAGAGAAGTAACAAAGTTGATTTGCTTGCCTTTGTTGCTTTCAATAATGAAGTCATGCACACTCTTGCGGGTATATTTGGAGAAATCGCCAACGATGGCCAGGCGAACACGATAATTGGAAAACTTTTGAAGTATTTCGCCTGCAATTCCGTTTTTGAGGTCAAAAAAATCAGGTGTAATGTTCTTCTCGTGAATTATTATTCTATCAAAGTCCTGATAGTAAATGCTTCCCAATAAATCTATTCCGTCTTCAATGTTATTTATTATCGTATCTGCCGAAATTACTTCAGCAATTTTAGTGTCGTTTATAGCATGGGTTTCTATTTTCATTTTGTCTGTTGTTTTGGCAGGGCTACAGCGGGCTTGTACAGGCACGCCATTAGGTGGGGTTTAGGTCTTGTCAGGGGTAAGTTATTTTTCGCTATTGCCATTTATAAAAGCCTTAACCTCTTGTTTTAGAACCTGCTTATTTGTGAATGTATCAATTAAATGCCCTTCATCGTTGAACACTACTAACTTAACCTTTTTGCCTGACTCTTTAGCTTTGTTATAGAAAGCTACTGCATTAAGGTCATAAGGGATTTGGGTGTCTTCTTTCCCAGCTATAATCAGCAACGGCGCTTTAAGCCGCTCGATATTCTCCAAAGGAGAGAACTCCTCATACTTAGCTTTAAGCTCAGCAGGCATTCCTCCCATTCCAAAAGGTAAGCCGGCCATCGACTTCCGCTCTGCCTGCTTAATCCAATCTGCGGCTCCATTTATAGCTATTCCACCTGAAAATAATGAAGAGTGCGTCAGGTAATAATACACCATGGTAGCACCGTGGCTATGTCCAAGGGCAATTATTCTGTTCTGGTCTATAGAGTAGGTACTGCTTAACTCATGGATGAGCTTCTCAGTATCTTCGAGTTGGAGTTTGCCATAGTTGTCAGTTTGTCTCTCATAATCAATTCCCCTTGTGTTCGGGAAAGATATGATGTACCCTTGATCAAGATAATCAAATACAACATCATTTAGAAAGTAGCCAAAGTCTGGGTATGAGGTATTGTAGCCTCCGTATGGCACAACGAGCAGTGGATACTTTTTCTCGCTAAGCGGCATGAAGGCCTTTGGAAAATAAATTTGACTAGAAGTAGAATCCCCGTCTAAATTTCCGTACCAATAAGTTACATGCTCATATTCCTGCAGTCGGTTTTTGCCGCTAAAGCTATAAAGGAAGTTAATTTCCCCAACTCTGTCCCCTTCAACCACAGTTTTTAAAAGAGACTTCGGTTGTTTGGGTGACTCGGTTAAAAAATAAAGCTGTCTCTTTTTCGGGTCACCATTATAGCTTAAGTACCCAGCCCCGTTTCCAACTATAATCTTCTTTGTTTGGTCAGCCAAGTTATAAATACCTATTCTGCTTTTGCCGCTTTTTGTATCCGTATACAGAATGCTTTTCTTGTTGTAGAAGGCGACAGGTTTCTCATTTGAAGAAAGCTTAAGTGCTGGCCCTTCTTTTAAGCCTTTGCGTCTGTCAAATATTAACACTTTAGTGTTGTTCCCGCTATCGATAGCAAGGAGGTGTGTGCCATCGTCAGACCATTTCAGCTCCGAAAAAAAGCTGCCGTTGTACAAGCCTGTTTTAGCTAGTACTTCCCCGCTTCCTGGTTTGATGATGGTTATCTTAGTTTGTGGAGTGTTGTCAGTAAAGTTATATGAGGCATAGGCTACATACTTTTGATCCTTTGATATGGAGACATTACTGACATGCAGCGGCGAATCTGTTAGTTGCCTGATTTCCCCGCTCTTTATGTTGAGCCTGAAGAGCTGGCTAGGAATTGATGGCTGATTTTTCAGCCCAGCAGAAAAGAACAGTTCATCTTGATTATTGACAGCAGTTTGCTGGATTAGATAGAACTGGAATAACGAGAGAGAGTCCAGGTATTTGTGGTGTAAAAGCTTTGTAGTTTGTGCCTTGCAACTGTATAGGTTAATATTTTCGCCTTTCTCATAGATAAGGCTTTCTGAATCAGAAGTCCAGGTCAGGAATCGTTGGTTGCCATTATCTCTTAAGCCGCTGTCTATGAATACCGGTTTCTCTGCTATTGCTATATTTTTAATGAAAAGAGAGTCTCTGCCTTTGATAAAAGCTATTTTCTTCGCGTCTCGGCTTAGCACAATGTCGGAGATGCTTTGAGCACTTAATGTGCTGCCAATAAACAGCCAGAGTATAATAACTAACCCTTTCTTTTTCATTAAAGGAATTAAATCTTTGCCTAACGGTTTAAATCTTTGCATTGGGTGGGTTTCGGAGTACAAAACTGTCAATAAACTCTGATCTTGAATAAAAGTATTAAACTCCAGGTTTACACGGCACTGCGTCTGACGCAAAACCCGTGTTAAAGGCAGCCTTTCTTTTACTTTCTATGCTCAATTTCATCAAAATAATTCATCACTTTTTTGTCGGTGTCGTTTTGTAAAATCACATTACAGTCAAACAGTTCTCTCCTTAGTTGTCTGTATAACGTTACGGCGTTTCTCAAACTGTTAAATAATGATTGTCTGTCGTATGTTGGAATTGTGAGTTTTAGATTTGCTAAATCTTCACTTTCTAAATCTGTTTCTACTTTCCTAACGCCACGAGGTAAATTGCCGTTTTTGATGTGAAGCAATGGTCCAAAAACAACTATTCGAAGGAAACCCATAAAGTCGTGTGCTTCAAGATATTCACCACGTCCGATTTTTAGTAAAGCATAATGTACCTAGGTCCAGAATCTGTCTTCAATCCATTGATAGTCGGGGTATGGGAACTGTGCTTGAGAATTACTTATTGCTCTTTCAAGTTGTCTGTTTTTGTCTATTAGCAGCGCAGGTGTTTCAATACGTGAGTGAAACTCGTCAAGAGTCACAAATTTTATGTCAACGTGTAAAAGTGGGTTGTCATAAAGACAAATTAAAACTCTTGGTTCTCCGACGTGTTCTCCTGTAAATCCTGATAGAAAATCCCCCAATCTTTTCGCATAGTCAAGCATCAGGTTTTTATCGTTAGAAATCTTTTGCTTGGTTACAAGAATTAGGTCAAGGTCAGAAAACTCATCTATTTCATTTGTCAGCCACGAACCAGCAACAGCCAAACCAATAACATTCTCGTCTGGCTCTAAAATTGTCTTGGCTTTGTCAGCAAATTCCCGTTGTATCATTTTGTTAGTTACTGTCTGTTAAGGCTGCCTACGAGCTTGGGATATGGTGCTATTTAATGCGCCATAAGTTTTGTTGGCGTATCGTTTTTCATCTTTTATTCATCACGGAAATTTCAGTCCGAGTTTATTTACTTCTTTGTCGGCTTTCACCCATTCAACTCTTCTGTCAATATCTTTTTCTACTGGATTGACAATCATAAACAGATCAGTCAAATAAATTACTTCTACAGTTCTTTTTTTTTGTATCCTAATGTTCCAACGTCTTGCATTTGGTATTCCACTTTCTTAAAATTCAGATGTCCGTTCTGATAAATTACCTTCTGGGTTTTTCCAAGCTGACGATGAAAACGCAATTTTTAAAGGTCCAATTATCAAAATTCCAATTAAGGTCAATGTCGGAAGTGTCGAGCCAATTATTTTCCATTTTCTTGATTTGAAAGTCCACAGGTTCCAAATCAAAGTAAGTGGAGTCAAAACCATAATTCCAAAATAAGTAAACGCCTTTATCGTCTGGCTTTTAATTTCATATGATGTCAGTCCGTCAAGAATAAAAAGTAGAATTGTCAGAATGAAAATTCCGTTCAAAAGTGTCAATATATATTTCTTAATCGGCATTTTTCAAATACGCCACTACTATTTATATGCCTTAATGCTGCTTTACTAAAAGTTATTTCTTAATGTAAGGTAGGTGTAAATTGTTAAAATACTATATAGGCTGCCGTTTTTATAACTTAAATTCAGTAACCAGTAAGCAGGTGAGGTAACTGAAAGCTATTAGAATTATTCGAAATTGAATTAAGGAGGGATAAGTATGAATGGGCATATAGCAGCATGGTGAAAATAGCCGCTATAATAAGTATGTTTTCGGTTATAAACGGCTAGAATATGAGTTCATGCGGTGTCGTTTGTTTTATAGCCAATAGGTTAGGTAATGAAGCGAATTTTTAAGAAGTTGAAAACAGAACTACCCTGGAATTGTATGTAACGAAGCAAAACGCCCCGTCACTTTTCAGTAGCGGGGCGTTTTATAACTATAGTAACTATAGTTTAGTAATCGTCGCGCTCAATGGCGGCTACACCTGGCAGAGTCTTACCTTCCATGTACTCCAGCAGCGCACCGCCACCCGTGGATACATACGATACCTTATCGGCATAGCCAAACTTATTAACGGCTGCAGCCGAGTCGCCACCGCCAATAAGTGAGTAGGCACCCATACGCGTAGCGTCTACTACGGCATCAGCCACAGCTTCGGTACCTACCGAGAAGTTCGACATCTCGAACACACCCATCGGACCGTTCCAGAGGATGGTTTTGGAGTTGCGAATCACATCGGCATACATTTCGCGGGCAGTAGGTCCTATATCCAGGCCCATCCAGAGCGGTTTAATGTGGTGGCTCAGGCTGGTGTCAATATTAGCCTCGTTACTGAAAGCATCGGCTACCACTGAGTCTACCGGTATCATCAGGTTCACGCCTTTTTCGCGGGCCATACCAATAAGGCGCTTCGCCAGATCAATCTTGTCTTCTTCTACCAACGATGAACCTATCTCGCCACCATCTGCCTTCACAAAGGTATAGCTCATGCCCCCACCAATCAGCAGGTTATCTACGCGGTCCATCAGTTTCTCGATGATCAGGATCTTGTCCGAGATCTTGGCACCACCCATGATGGCCGTGTAAGGACGCTCGGCATTACCCAGCACGCGACGGGCATTTTCCAGTTCAGCGTTCATCACATACCCCATCACTTTGTCTTTCGGGAAGTAGCGGGCAATAACCGCCGTAGAAGCGTGCTCGCGGTGAGCCGTGCCGAACGCATCGTTCACGTACACATCGCCTAGCGTCGCCAGTTCTTTCGCAAAGTCAGCATCGCCTTTTTCTTCGGCCTTATGGAAACGCAGGTTCTCAAGCAGTAATATTTCGCCCGGCTTTAACTCCTGCGCAAGCTGTGCCGCCTGTGGACCAACACAATCTTCCGCAAAAAGCACGTTCGTGTTAAACTCCTGCGACAGACGGCTTACCAAATGCTTTAATGAGTATTTTTCTTCGGGGCCGTTCTTTGGTCTGCCCAAATGCGACATCAGGATAACAGCGCCGCCATCGGCTAATATTTTCTGTATAGTTGGCACGGCCGCACGGATGCGGGTGTCGTCAGTGATGCGGTACTCTGCGTCGAGGGGCACGTTAAAATCAACCCGCACCAGCGCCTTTTTGCCGGCAAAGTTATACTCGTCTATCGTTCTCATGAGGTAAGGTTATAGTTTTATTTCTTGTTTACGTTGTTCGTGTTTCAGCTTTTTTTGTTGCTGAAAGTTATAAAGATGAACAAATATAGTAAAAACAGTATAGTTTGTCTGAAGCAGCATTTTCAGGATTAATGGATTTCCAGGGTTAAACCTCCCCCAGCCTTCTTCTTTTGAAGAAGGCCCCTCCCCCAAAATAGGAGAGGGAGTTTAAGGTGGAGCTATAGTTTGATCAGTAGTTTTAATAGTACTAAAATCTATGATGCTGGCGGGAGCGTCCTCGCTCGTGACTTATGATGGCGTTGGGTCTCCTGACGCAACTGGCCCGGCAGGGACAGGAGTTGTCTGAACCGGGATTAAGTGGGATTTGGGGGATTTTTGGGATAAAGGGTATTGCTATAGTTGCAGCTATAGTTGTATAGTTGCCGTTTTACCCCTTCCCAGCCTTCCCCTAAAAACAGGGGAAGGAGCTTTTGGCCTTTGCTATAGTTTAGGTTACTGTTTTATGGTTGCTGTTTTAACCCACCCCTACCCCTCCCAAGAGGGGGATTTCTTTTGCTGCTATAGTTGAGGACATCGTTTTATAGTTTCCGTTTGTCATCCCCTGCCCCCTTCAAAGGGGGACTTTCTGCTACTGCTTGCCCTACTGTCATTTCGACTATAAGGAGAAATCTGAAATTGCTATAGTTACAGACCAAGATCGGACAGGTCGCGACCTGTCCCTACGGAACTATCACCACGATAAGGCAATGCAACTATAGCCTTTCAAACTATAGCTATCGAACTGATCTCAGTCTTTGGGTTGAGCGCCTTTGATTTGTTGCGGTGCCGCCAGGCAACCCGAGGAACGAGGGTAGCAAGAAAGCAGCAGCGCGATGCCCTTATCGAGGGCCCCTACCCCCAAGACGGGGCCTCCCGGCCGTGAGGGCGCCAAAGCCAACTATAGAACTGTAGGTAAGTAAAGCTCCCAGGATTAAAAGTAGCTATAGAAGAAAAGGCTTGGTTCAGGTTGCAACTATAGTTGACTATAGAATCCAGCCTTCCCGACTAACGTTCGAAATGACAGAGGAGAAACTATAGGATGTATAAGCTACTTCACAACTACACTGGCTCTTTTCGACTCTCATCTCAAGAATGCTCGAAATGACAAAAGAAACTATACTAATGAACCTATATTCCCGGTTATAAATTCTAATTAAAACCCTTACCTTTTAACCCTATTAATAAACGCTTCCAATTTATTACCTTTGCAGGAATGAGAGTAGGAATAATTTTCGGTGGGCCGTCGCGTGAGCGTGAGATCTCGTTTGCAGGTGGCCGTACGGTTTACGATAACTTAGATAAAGCCCTTTTTGAAGCTGTTCCGGTATTTGTGGATAGTTTAGGCAATTTTATATTGCTGGACTGGCAGTACATTTACAAAGGCACGATCCGTGACTTTTACCCACCTGTTGCTACGCTTCCTGAGAGCGAGCATGGTTTGCAGGTGTATTTAGAGTCGTTGGGTGAACTGAGCATTGAAGAGCAGGACAAGATCATAGCCAAAGCCGGAAAGCGACTGCAGCCAAACGAGTTCAGAAACCATTTCGATTTTGCATTCCTGGCGCTGCATGGCCCTTATGGCGAAGATGGCAGCATTCAGGGTTTGCTGGAGTGGTATCATATTCCTTACTCTGGCTCGGGTATACTTCCGTCGGCTATCGGTATTGATAAGGTAGCGCAGAAGGAGATGCTGAAACAGCACGGTTTCCCGACACCGGATTACCGCATTATTAATTATACAACCTGGTCTGATAAGCAGAGCCGCCCGCAGATATTCGAGAAACTGGTAGCTGAACTTGGTTTACCGCTAGTGTTAAAAGCGCCGCATCAGGGTTCGTCTATCGGGGTTTCTATCATAAAAGAACAGGATTTTACTGCTTTTGAAGCAGGCGTAGAGCGCAGTTTCTTTACCAAAACCATCTACAAAGCACAGTGGCTGGCGATGGGCGAGGAGAAGCAGCTCATGAGCATCAAGCAGCTGGTAGATATCCGTGAAGGTATCGGGATGCCGGTGCAGCTGGAAGACGGAACTATAGTTTACCACCCGGAAGAGCTGCTTAACCACATCAACAAAACCTTTACTTCATCTGCCACCGACAGCATCACGCTTACCAACATTGAGCATGAGCAGCAGGTGTTGGTGGAAGCCTTTATACGTGGTAAGGAGTTCTCTTGCATCGTGGTGCAGGATGAGCAGGGGCAGCCGATTGCGTTGCCGCCAACCGAGATCGTGAAAGGCAGCGAGGTTTTTGACTATAGATCCAAATACCTGCCGGGTCTGAGCCGCAAAATCACGCCAATCAACCTGCCAACAGAACAGATACAAAGTATAAGACAAGCTACCAGCCGACTGTTCACAGCCTTCGGGTTTAACGTGTATGCGCGACTGGATGGCTTTATTACCGATAACAACGAAATTTTCCTGAACGACCCGAACACCACGTCAGGTATGTTGCCGTCGTCGTTCTTTTTCCACCAGGCAGCTGAGATTGGGCTTAACCCGTCGCAGTTCCTGACCTATATTATCCGTACCTCGGTAGCCGAACGGCTGAAATCCGGCAAGGACACGGTGAAGTTTACAAAGCTGCTTGCTGAGCTGGATAAAAGCATAAGAGAAGAGCAGGCGCATCGCCACGATAAGATTCGGGTGGGTGTGATCATGGGTGGTTATTCTTCGGAGCGCCATATTTCGGTGGAAAGCGGCCGTAATATTTACGAAAAACTTTCTTCGTCTGTAAAGTATGAGCCGGTTCCGATCTTTTTAACAGGCAGCAACGAAGTACACCGTCTGTACACTATCCCGATCAACATTATGCTGAAAGATAATGCGGACGACATAAAGGAAAAGGTGTTGTACTTTGAGAACGGTGGCGAGCCGCACCCGGTGCTGGCCCAGATCGCAAAAGAAGCAGAAAGTATTACCCGAAAGTATACCGGCAGTTCGTTACAGGAACCACAACGCATCAGCTATAGTCAGTTGAAGAATCTGGTGGATGCTGTGTTCATTGCGCTGCACGGTCGTCCGGGCGAGGATGGCGCGCTTCAGGCTGAGCTGGAGAAATTGTATATTCCATACAACGGTTCTGGTATCCGCTCGTCGCAGATCACGATAAACAAGTACGAGACAAACGAAATACTTGCCAAGCATGGTGTGCCGGTGGCCAAGCATACGATGGCGATGAAGGAAGTCTGGTTACGTGATAAAGAAGCTTTCTTCCAAAGTATAGAAAAGGAGTTTCCTTACCCATTCATTGCCAAGCCAGCCGACGATGGTTGCAGCTCTGCCGTGAAAAAGATAAAGACTCGCGCCGAACTGGAAGCCTTTACGACCCTGATCTTCCGGGAAATGGAAGAGCTGGACACAGATTGCGCCCGCACCTTGGCGCTTGGTTTTAAAGAAGAATTCCCAAACAAACAGGGCTTTTTAGTAGAAACACTGATCTCCAGAAACGGAGCCAAGCATTTCCTGGAAATTACCGGTGGTCTGCTGACCACGCATGCACCGGACGGAAGTGTGAACTACGAAGTGTTTGAGGCATCGGAAGCACTGGCAGAAGGTGAAGTATTGAGCTTAGAAGAGAAATTTTTGGCTGGTGAAGGTCAAAACATTACACCTGCGCGTTATGCTGCTGATCCCGAGCGTCGTCAGAACATATCGGACCAGGTAAAAGAAGATTTGAAGCGTGTAGCCCAGATTTTGAATATTGAAGGCTACGCCCGTATCGATGCTTTTGTGCGCGTACTGGAGAACGATGAAGTGGAAACGATCATCATAGAAGTGAACTCGCTGCCAGGTATGACCCCGGCAACCTGTATCTTTCACCAGACTGCCATTAACGGGTATAAACCATACGACTTCATCGACCGCATCCTGACCTACGGCGTGGAGCGAACCAAGATGAAAGCCACGGTTTAAGGAGTTAGAAAGTTAAAAAGTTATAAGTTAGAAAGTTGGTTTATAGTTAAGAGTTAAAGGTTTAGAGTTTATACTTTAGTCGATTAACAATTTAACAATACAGCAATTCAACAATCAAAAAAATGTTAAAAGCGAATTCATTTGCCGATGTAGTGAAGCACCTGGCCATTATGGGAGCTATAGTAGGAGTGCTGGTTATCGGCTTCTTTTACTTTTACCTGCCATCTACAACCAACCATGGCGAGAGCGTGCCAGTGCCTAAAATAACAGGTATGCAGTTACAGGATGCTGAAGCTTTTCTGGAAGAAAAGAACCTGCGTTATTTTATAAACGACTCCAGCTACAACTCAGACCATAAACCTTTCGAGATTCTGACCCAGGACCCGGCACCGGGTGCGCAGGTTAAGGAAGGCCGCAAGATATATATTTCGGTGAACATGAAAAATCCGCCGATGATCAAGATGCCAAAGCTGATAGATGGTTCTGTTAAGAATGCTGAGCTTATCCTGAAAAGCTACGACCTGAAGGTTGGCAAAATTACGCCGGTGCCCGATCTGCAGAAAAATGCGGTGCTGAAGCAGTTCGTAAATGGCAAAGAAGTAGCTCCGGGCGAAAATATAGCGAAAGGATCTATAGTTGACCTGCATGTGGGCGATGGTTTGGGCAACACAGAGTTTGAGGTTCCGGAGGTAATAGGCATGCCAGTAGATGAAGCCTCGGTGCTGTTGGTAGGACAGGGGCTGCAGATCGGTAACATACTATATGTGCAGGGCAGCGGTGAACCGGACGGCACAGTGCTTAAGCAGCGTCCGTTTGCAGAAGTAGGAGCCAAGATACGTGTTGGCGAACTGGTTGACCTTTGGGTGGCCGGAACCGAGCCTGTGGAAACAATAGAATAAAATAAGAACTATAAGCAACGCCTGCCAGCAATGGCAGGCGTTGCTGTTTTATACCAGTACGGCACACCAAAACGTTATTATTGCGTACAGGCGATGGCTTTTAAACTAAAAACACCTATCTTCTTACCATAATACCTGATACCCTGACTCTATGAAAAAAACCTTACTGTTTGCAGTTATACTTTGGAGCTATAGTTTGGCAGCTTTGGCGCAGGCTGTATTGGTACCGTTAACCTCAGAAAAGCGTAGCAAAACAGGTACAAACTATAGAACATCGGCAACTATAGCGGCGGTCAGTCTCCCTTTTTTCGATGATTTTGCTACAGTAAACACTACTCCCGACCCGGCGCGCTGGGTAAACGGCGGCGTGTTTATAAACAACCGGTTTGCGTTTGAGCCATTAACTAAAAATGTAGCCACGTTCGATGGCTTAAATGACGCAGGGCAACCCTACCTGGCAAACGCTACCAGTCCCGGTCCATCTGATACGCTGACATCGCAACCTGTTCGCTTAGGCGCGCTTTCGCCTTCGGATTCTGTTTACCTGAGCTTTTACTGGCAGGCAGGCGGATTGGGTACTGTCCCTATAAAAACGGTTGAGAACGCCTTTTACCTGGTTCTCGAGTTTAAAGATAACGCCGGCAACTGGCAACAGGTCTGGCGGCAGAATGCAACCGGTGAGGCGACGGATTTCAGGCAGGTTTTTGTTGGACTAAAGGATGCACGGTATTTCCATAACGACTTCCAGTTCCGGTTCCGGAATATTGGCCGGCGAAGCGGTTTGCAGGATATCTGGAATCTGGATTATGTGGAGCTGGACAGGAATCGGAAGAAAGGGCAGAACACTACACGTGATATTGCCATCAGTAAACCCGTAACGCCCTTACTGAAGAACTATACTGCCATGCCCGTGCACCAATTCCTGGAAGACCCGGCTGCGGCGATTGCTGATTCAGTTTCTGCAACTATGAATAACCTGGGCAATGTGCCTGGTGCCATCAGCTGGCGTGGTTTTATTAAACGGACAAACGCTGCAACTGCAGATACTTTCCTGGTAGAACAGGGACTTATTCCGGCTAATGTGCGGCAATATAAGATCGCGGGTAAACCAACTATAGAAAACATGGCACTGCCTTCTGAAAGCTTTAGTTTAGTGCATGGTTTCAGGTTGAATACCCGGGAACAAAACCCATTGCAGGTCGCCAATGATACCACTTTCCGGATCACCACTTTTGCCGATTACTTTGCCTTTGACGATGGCAGCGCAGAAGCCGGTTTTGGTTATCCTGCCGAAGGAAATACCACGCAGGTTGCGCAGCGTTTTGAGCTGGCAAGACCAGACCAGGTACGCGGTTTTAAAATCTACTTCCCGAGGGTTGGGGCAAGCATGGAAGGCAAGGTTTTAGCAGCCCGCATCTGGGAAGACGCAAATGGCTTGCCGGGGCGCGTGCTCCACCAACAGAACTTCGAAATAAAATACACGGAAGGCAACAATGAATTTTATGAAGTGGAGTTCAGTGAGCCGGTTTCGGTGAAAGACGTTTTTTATCTGGGATGGAGCCAGCCGGCCAACCAGTTCATCGTATTCGGTTTCGACAGGAACACCAACATACCTAATAGCCGTTTTTTATGGAACAGCCAGAGCAACTGGCACCCGGACACGTTTCTGGAGGGTGCTGTGATGATGCGACCGCTGATGACCGGCCTGGCTTTAGGCATTGAAGACGAATACCCTGTAGCTGCAACTATAGAACTATACCCGAACCCAAGTAGCGGAATTATGCAGCTGTATGGCAACTATAAAACGCTTTCGGTATTCGATATCACAGGCAGAAAGGTGCATAGTCAGCAGCGAAATTCTTACGGAAATACTGTAGATTTGCGCCATCTGCCGGCAGGTATGTATACTTTCCGGGTAGATACGGGTAAAAAGATTATCACCAAGAAAATTATAATAATACTATGATCACGACAGACATTACGGCTGAAGAACTGAAAGAACGCTTAAGCAAAGGCGAAACCCCGGTTATTATAGATGTGCGCGAGGATTGGGAACACCAGGAAGGAAATATTGCAGGTGCTCAGAACATACCACTTGGCACGCTACCTCAGCGCCTGGAAGATCTGGAGGATCTGAAAGAGCAGGAAGTAATTGTACATTGCAAATCCGGTGCGCGTTCGGCTTCCGCAAAAGCTTTTATGCAGCAACAGGGCTTCACCAATGTCAGAAACCTGTTAGGCGGATTCCAGAACTATAAAGGGTAACTATAAGCTAAAACTATAAAAGCCCGGAATAGCTAAACTATAGTTGTTCCGGGCTTTTGCGTTTCAGCTAAACTATAGACCTATTCGATCACAAAAGGGGTAGGGCTGAAGCAAAGCAGGAAAATTACGAACGCCAGAATTCCCAGCACTTTACGGAAAGGAGTAAGCGGCCGCTCGTTAGGGCAGGAGGGATGAAAAAGCCCCATGACCCTGGAAAGCAATAAACTATACACCAGCCAGCCGCTATATCCATCAGCTTCCGGGAAAAAGAAGGAGATCAGTACCTGCACCACAACTATAACTATAGCCGCATAAAGCGCGAATTTTAATTTAGGCGCAGCTGGTTGCAGCACAAATATCAGGTAAAGCGCATACGTTGGCCAAACCCAGATATAGCCTGCAAAGTCGGGTAGGGTAGTAGCTAAACTATACTGGAACAGGAGCATGAACAATGCCGCACCCACACTATAGCGTCGGTTTTCCACTAATTTCCGGAAAGCCCAGTACGTGAACGGAACAAACACCACCATCAGCTCATCAGACCAAAGCGGCTCATTGTACGGCGATATCACCCCCAAACCGGCATAGAGTACGAAGAACGCAAAGAAGATAGGAGAGAGCCTGTTAAAACGCGTATAACCTAACAAACCATAGAGGATGTGCCCTCCGTCCAGCTGCCCGATCGGCAACAGGTTCAGTGCCGTGAAAAACAAGGCCAGGTAACCTGCAAATAAAATCGGGTAATGGATGATCTCATAGGCATTGGGTACCAGCGACGGGTCTGTGGCTACATAGTGCTCAAAGAACGTAAACAACAGGTTCTTGCCCAACGAAAAATTGCCAGCACCCTGTTCGTATACATGCGCTGCATAGTCCAGCCCGTATTTCTGATACTCCGGGTGGATGGTGAAAATATGTTCCGGCGCAGGCAGGTGCGTAAAGCCGTACCACAGCAACGGAATGGCAACTATAAAACCAGCCAGTGGCCCGGCAATACCAATATCGTAAAACTGCTGCCGTGAGTAAATGCGGCTTTTAATGCGAATAAAAGCACCCATAGTGCCAATTGCAGCTGTAATGCCAAACCACAACGGAATGTAGTAGGGCAGCGTAACCTGCGTCCGGTAATGCCTGGCTGTAAAATAATGCCCGAACTCATGCACCGTCAGTACCCCGAGAAACGGAACAGAAAAGTAAAGTCCAGCCAGAAACTCAGCCCAGGTTATAGTTCCTGTCCAGGTAAATTCTTCCGGCCCCAGGAAAAACAGTTTGCCCGTCATCCACTCGGCCCCGGCTATAGTTGTGGTAATAAAGGTAACTATAAACAGCAGGAGGTGCAGGCCATACTGCCGTTGCTGCTTAGTTAACAACATCCTTAAAAAACGCATTTATAGTTAACGGCGGCTGCAGGTGCAACGTGTTTATGCCCAGGCTATCGGCACTTTTAATATGCTGAATGCTGTCGTCTATAAACAACGTCTCTGCTTTATCCAGATCATTCTCTGCCAGTATCTGCTCAAAAATGGCCGCATCCGGCTTGCGCTTGCCAACTAAATGCGAGTAATAGGTCCGCTCAAACAAAGAGTCGAGGCTGGGAATGGTAAAACTGTGCGCTACTATCTCGTTGAATTTTTTCAGGTGGATGGCGTTGGTGTTGCTGAGCAGGAAAAGCCTGTACTTTTTGCCCAGTTCCTGCAGCAGGTCTATGCGCTCTTTGGGGATGTCGAGCAGCATGGCGTTCCAGGCGGCATCTATTTCCTCATCGGTAGCCTCCAGGTTGTATTCACGGCGCAGGCTATCGCGGAACTGCCCGCAGGTGCTGTTGCCCGTTTCGTATTGGTCGAACAGCTCAGATTGTGCTTTTTGGGTAAATTCCATGGCACTGCCTGTCTTACTGTACTTTAGCAGTTCCTGTATACTTTTATGATAGTCTATGTTGATGATAACGCCACCCAGGTCGAAGATGATGTTTTTAATTTTTTGTAAATCCACGGAAAAATTTTTGCGTTGCATTTGAAAATCTCGATACAAATATGTAGAATTGCACTCCCAAATCAAAGAAAGCACATTTTTGCGCCGACTTTCAGGGACGGGCCTATAGCTCATTCGGTTAGAGCAACTGACTCATAATCAGTAGGTGGCTGGTTCGATTCCAGCTGGGCCCACTTTATATTCAAGCACTTACGTAGAGAAATCTGGTAAGTGCTTTTTTGTTTGCACACCATTTGAATACAGGCTGGCTTAAAAACAAAAGGCGCCTGCCAGTAGGTGATACCGGACAAGTGCCTTCCTTTTATTAGTAGTCTTCTCTCTTCTAAGTCAGCAGCGGCCTTTTTAGTCTTCTTTTTCTTTTCTTTCTCTTTTGCAAATAATCCGGGTATGGCAGTAGTTCGACTTCAGCCTTTAAAATGTTTAATATTAACAAGAAATATTCAATAAGTTTAATGTTATAGCTGTGGCAAGGCAACGTAAATCAAATATATGGTTTGTAGAATATATATCTTGTGTTATATTCTTGAAATAGTAACTTTACCGAAAATTATTTAACCAACTATCATTCCAAGCTAATGAGAAAATTATTACTTATTGCGGCATTAGGTTGCCTTAGTTACACTGCATCTGCACAAGGTGGTGAAAAACAGTCCCGCATCATGTTAAACATTGGTGCTGCCAGCCCTTCAGGTGATTTTGGCGGAAAAAATATTGAAGGTGAAAAAGACGGTTTCGCAAAAACAGGTGCGCTTATTTCAGCTGGTTATGCGATGGACTTGAATAAGAACTTCGCTTTTGGTGCTACCCTAGGCTGGAGAAACAACCCAACCGATATAGATGCCATTGTTGCTGAACTGGGTGGTGAAGAAGCAGGTATGACAAAAGCCGAAGCTACTTCATGGAGAACAACTTATTTAACGGCGGATGCTTATGCGCAATTACCATTAGAGAAGTTGAATCTATATGCAAAAGGCTCTGTTGGTTATGGCTTTTCAAATTCTTCAGGCCTTGACCTGGAAGGAGAATCCGAATGGGGTTCTTATGAAATTACGCAGTCAGAAGCCAAATCAAATGCGCCGGTATTCGGGTTAGGCGTTGGCTTACGTTATGATTTTGGCAAGTTTGGTTTAGGCGCAGAAGTAGGAATGTTTTCTACTACTCCTGAATTTGAATATGAATATGATGGCGAGAAAGAAACGCTGAAGCAGCCAATGACAACTGTTAACACTACCCTACAACTGTCGTATCGTTTGTAAAATACAGCCCTTTATAGCTAATAAAAAGCCCTTGCAGTAGCAGGGGCTTTTTTGTTGGCTATAGTTTAAGTTAAACAAAATTATTAGCCTGCTTGCTTCGCTCTATTAAGATGTAATTGGCATTATACTCATTCATTTGGTAGAGCGCTTGCAGGGCGGATATCAGCGATTCCAGCGGGCTTGCTTTCTTGTTTAAGTTACGGTTGATTTCGAGATAATTCCGGTAGCCCCCGTTCCGCCGATATGCTCAACATAATGATCGGCTTCGATGGGTTTTATTTGGTTGAACTCTTTTGCCAGTACAACATGCGCCAATTTCGACTTCGCTGCTGTTCTATCCTGATAAGTGGCAAATGCATACAGCCGGTACTTATAGGTTAACTCAGTGGAATGGGGTACCATGATGGATGGAAAGAAGTAAGCTGGAAACGGATACAGCTGGCTGATAATTCTTTTCAGGGAGATGTACCTTTCAAAAAATAATAAAATTGTACGCGGCACTTAGGTCTAACATTTTAATAGGTCAGGGGTAATCCGGTTTTCTGACTTGTAGACTTTCAGGGAAGCGTACATAGTGGATTGCTGCTTCTTACATATTTCCCATGCTTGCCTTTAGGAACTCAGTCCTGCTTTTTCACAGAGTAAACCAGAGTTACCCGTCTGTTATTCTGGTCAGAAGTAATTCGGGTCATGATCTTGTATGACTCTTGCCGTGTAGGTTTGTTATTGAGGTCAGCGTTATAAGTCCAGGACATATATAGCATTCTAAACAAATATGCGTTTTTAATGCGATTGCTGTAACTATACTGAAATTTTTTTGTAATATATTTATACGTAATGCTTTGGGGTATTATGAAATATGGCTTTATTTGGTTTAAAGCAAGTACTTGAAGGTGTCAGAATTTAATTATTCGGTTCCGGCTGGGGTCATATTTTAAAAGCACTTATCTCACAAAGTGATAAGTGCTTTTTGTTTTAAATGTAACGTTAGTCAATTACCCGGAAGGTCTGGGAGCTATAACTTCTTGGTTATAACTATAGTTAATTGTAACCCCAAAAGCGCCTTCCGGCCAAGGTCTATAAGGAGTCAATCCACTTCTTTAAATCGTGTTTTGCTTTGCCTGTTTTTTGCTGAAGCTTGCCCAGCCATTCGTCCTGTTTGCCTTCGTCGTATGTCAGGTCATCATCGGTCATGTTGCCGTACTGTTGCTTTATTTTGCCTTTCAGTTCGTTCCAGTTGCCACGCGCTCTATATTCTGTTTCGTTCATAATCGTAGGTTTAATAGTTAAACATGCTGTACTATAGTTTACGCGTGTAGCCCAAATCTGGTAGCAAATCATTCTAATAAAAAAGCCTTCCTGGCATTGTTATTACAAGAGGCAGCTCTTACGCTTAAGCTCACACAGTTGATCAATTTTGGCGAAACAGGAATTGAAAGTTACTCTGGATAGCGACGAATTCGCAGGTTAAGTAAGAGACAAGTATATTCGGGCCTTAGTCAGATAAGTGCCTGTCCGTATTCTCTGCATGGTTTTCCTTTTTTGAGGTTAATTGCAAGTTGGGTAGAAGAGGTAATTCCGGAAATGCTTATTTATTAAACTGTTTCAGCCATTCCAGGGCACTTTTTTTGTCAGTAAACATGCGGGTAGGGTTCTGCGGCTTATTTACCATTATATAAAAATTAGCCATCATTTTTGTAACCGTGGAATTGATAAGTATAGCATTAGCTGTAATCCCTTCGTTACCTTCATTCGCAAAATAATCGCGGGCTTCCTTAGTAAAGTTTTTAATACTGATAACATCTACCAGGCATGGGTAATCCTTATTTTCGGTAAATGCTTTGCGGGCTTGTACGCAGGCTTCTGCCACATGCTGGTCAAGGTTCTCAATCTGTTTATAATAGAAGTGCAGGATACCTTCTTCTATAAACATCATTACATACGGTGTTTCATGTTTTTTTATGGCCTTCTTCAAAATACTCTTTTAAAATGAAATAAATTTTGTTATAATCTTGTTACGTCATTTAAACTAACAATTTTACTAAACTTTGTGGCAAAAATAAGACACAATAACATTATTGATACGGTAGATTCGGTTCTTTCTTTATCAAAGAAAAAAGGAATTATCCATTTACATGCCGAAGACAAGGTATTAACTGGTGAGTCACTTATACTTAACGGTAAAAAGGTATTACATTTCGGTACATGCGGGTATCTTGGCCTGGAGCATCACGCCGCTTTAAAACGGGGAGCTATAGATGCTATTGAGCGATTTGGGACCCAGTTCCCGATGTCACGTACCTATATTTCCAATCCCTTATACAGCGAGCTTGAATCCCTGATTCAGGAAATGTACAAGGTACCGGCTGTTATCTCTAAAAACTGTACACTGGCGCACCAGACCACCATACCAGGTATTATCAGGCAAACCGACCTGGTTATACTTGATCATCAGGCGCATGCCAGCATACAGGAAGCTGTTAAAAAATTACTGGGCCAGGGCGTTGCCGTGGAGATGATCAGGCACAACAACCTGGAAATGCTGGAAGACCGCATTAAAAAGCAGCGCAACAAGTACAACCGTATCTGGTATATGGCCGATGGAGTATACTCAATGTATGGCGATTATGCTCCTGTAAAAGAAATGATTGCACTGGCCGAAAAGTATGAACAACTATACCTGTATGTTGATGATGCCCACGGCATGAGTTGGGCTGGTAAACATGGCACCGGGTATGTTATGAGCCAGATGGACGGCGTGCTTTACCGTAAAATGGTACTTACTGCAAACTTGGGCAAAGGCTTTGGGGCATGTGGCGGCTTGTCTTTGTTTCCGGATGAGGAGTGGTACAACAAGGTAAATAACTTTGGCGGGCCACTTACTTTTTCGGTACAGATAGAGCCTGCGACACTTGGAGCAGCTATTGCCTCAGCTAAACTGCACCTTAGCGACGAAATTGTTACGTATCAGCAGGAATTGCAAAAAAGGATCGACCACTTTAATACACTGCTTCAGCAAACCGACCTGCCGCTGGTACACGAAAATAACAGCCCGATCTTCTTTATTGGAACCGGCACTATGGAAATGGGCAATTACCTTGTAAAAGCCCTGCTGAACGACGGTATTTATGTAAACCTGGCTACTTTTCCGGCTGTGCCTGCCAAAAATATCGGTATCCGGATTACGATATCTCTTAAAAACTCTTTTCAGGATATAGAACAGTTGGTCGCTAAACTCAGCTATAACTTTAAGCAGGCTTTAGTTGAAACCGGGCAGACTGATGAGAAGATTCGGAAGGCGTTTAAAATGCCTATGCCAGCAGCGACACTGCTACAAGCGCCACCAGCAACTATAGACCAGACGGTTAACCTGAAAAGCTATATAACAATACAAAGTATAAAAGAGTCGGACTGGAATACTTACCTGGGGCATGAAGGTATGTTTGACTGGCAGGGGATGTTGTTTCTGGAAAAATCTTTCAGCAATAACAAGCAGGAAGAGAACAACTGGAAATTCAGGTATTTTGTAGTCACCGATAATAAGGAGCGCATACTACTTATGACGTTTGCAGCAATTGCGTTATACAAAGAAGATATGTTTGCCCCATCATCGGTATCAAAGGTAATTGAGCAGGAGCGTGAGCTTAACCCAACCTACTTAATGGCAAAAGGTTTAATGCTGGGTAGTTTCTTTACTGAAGGCAAGCACATGTACCTCGATAGGACCAGTGGAGTTTGGAAACTAGCCCTTACGATGTTGATACAGGAGCTCTTTAAAGAACAGGACAGAGAGCAGGTAAGTAATGTTATGCTGCGCGATTTTGATGCTGACGACCAGGAAATGCATGAATTTATGGTTGATCAGGGCTTTATAAAGATTGATCTGCCGGAATCCTGTGTGGTTGAAAACCTGCATGGGCAAACAGAAGAGGCCTATGTAAATGCCCTGTCGCGGAAAAACAGGCGCCATTATGTACAGAAAATAAGGCGGAACCAGCATTACTTCGAAGTTGAAGTTAAGAGCAGCTTAACTGATGAGGAGCTTACCCATGCCTTCCTGCTTTTTAAGAAAGTGAAAGATAATAATCTGGCCATCAACAATAGTTTGTTCCCTGAAAAGTTATTTAAGGAAATAAACATAAATCCGGACTGGGAGTTTATAGTACTTTATCTGAAAGAAGAGTTCAGCACTAACCGGGATAGTGTAGCAGTTTGTTTTTGCCATAAAAATTCTGCTAAAGTATATAGCCCCATGCTTATCGGTATGGATTATGATTACCTGGCGGAATTTGGAATATACAGGCAGGCCATTTTTCAGGTGATAAACAGGGCTAACGAATTAAACTGTACAAAGATCAACTTCGGTATATCGGCGACTATTGAAAAACAGCGGATCGGTGCAACCACTTATGCTAAAGTAGGTTATTTTCAGGCAAAAGATAACTTTACGATGGAATTAATAGAAGCTACTTTCATGATTGATAGAGAGTAGCGAACTTTACTTTTTAGTAGTGTAATAGGAAAATACGTGGAAGTTCTACAGAAAAGAATTGAGGAGGTTATTACGTTCATTGCTGAAATAGCAAATGGAAACTTTGATTACCGGATGGAGGTCTCTGAAAACGGCGACGAGTTGGATGCCGTTATTTTGGGAATAAGCATGCTAGGGCAGGAACTTAAAAATTCTACTGTTTCCAGGGATTTTATGCAGAGTATTTACCAGGGTGTGGTAGATATGCTGCTTGTGCTAAATACAGACTATACCATCCGGAATGTAAACGATGCTTTTGAGGAGTTAACCGGCTACACGCAAGATGACCTGGTGGGCAGGCATTTTACGGAGATTTTCAGTGACAATGAGAACCTGCGCCTGCTGGAGGCTTTATTTAAGCTCGAAAATGAAGGCAAATGCCTGAATACGGAATTCCTGTTGTTAACGGCAAACCAGACTACCATCCCGGCATCCTGTTCATTTTCTTTTCTTAAAAATAACCTGAAAGAAACAGACGGCATTCTGATTATAGCGAAAGATATTACCGAACTGAAAAATAAGGAGCGGGAACTGCATATAGCGAAAGAAAATGCTGAAGCTGCCAACGAAGCTAAAAGTAATTTTCTCTCCAGTATGAGCCATGAAATCCGGACGCCGCTGAATGGTATAGTAGGTTTTACCAACTTGTTGGTCAATACTGATCTGGATAATACGCAGGCACACTATGTAAAGCTGATTCAGAGTTCGGGATCTACACTTACCAAACTCCTGAACGATATACTGGATCTGCATCGCATTGAACAGGATAAGATAGCGATTGAGACTATTCCGTTTGATCTGAAAGCGACCATGGCTTCTCACCTGGAACCTTACAAGTATATTGCCGAAGCAAAGAAAGTCAGCTTTAACTATAGTTTCGATGATGCAATTCCCCAGGTAGTTATCGGCGACCCGACCCGTATAAACCAGGTACTTATTAACCTGGTGAGCAATGCTATAAAGTTTACTGAAAAAGGAAGTATTGATGTACACTGTTCGCTGGAAAATTTAAACGAGCAGGCTGCTGAGGCTACACTCTATTTTACAGTAACTGATTCGGGAATAGGTATACCGGCAGAAAAGCAGGAAATTATCTTCGAGTCGTTTACACAGTCTGACCAGTCTACAACGCGTAAGTATGGCGGCTTTGGGCTTGGGCTGGCAATCAGTAAAAAACTTGTAAAGCTGATGCAAGGCGAAATGGGCATAATAAGTGGTAAGGAAGGGCAGAAAGGTACTTCTTTCTGGTTTAAGATCAGTCTGAAGTACGACACAAAACCAGCCATTAACCCTGCCGAAGACGAGGCCGATGCACTTTTCTGTTTGCCAAACGAGCCGAAGATACTGGTAGTTGATGATAACCCCATGAATGTGCTGCTGATGCAGGATGTATTGGAGCAGATGGGAGCAGCAGTAACCAGCGCAAAAAGCGGCGAAGAGGCTTTACAGCTTGCCACTAAACAACCCTTTGAACTGATCTTTATGGATATCCAGATGCCGGGAATGGATGGCCTGCAAGCGACAAAGCAACTCCGTAGGCAGAACTATAGCCAACCTATAGTTGCTTTCTCGGCCAATGCCTATAAAGATGATATTACCCAAAGTATGAACGCCGGTATGAATGACCATTTATGCAAACCGTTTACCACAAAAGAGTTGGTAAATATGCTGCGCAAGTGGTTGTAAGCTATAGGTATCTGTTTGCAATAAAATACAAAAGCCCTTCCTGAAACAGGAAGGGCTTTTTCTATCAATAAACAGGTAGTAATTTTATTGCATTCCGTTACCGTCGCCTTGCTTGGCATCATCGTTGCGGATTGATTTTTTACGTTTAGGCGGACGCTGCTGGTCCATTTTGCCAAAGCTATAGTTAAAGGTCACTTTGGCGCCACGGTTATAGTTGTTGATACGGATGTGCTGCTCGTAATTTAAAGCGTTCACGTCAATCTCCATTTTCATGCTCTTACGGAATGGGTTGTCCAAGCCAAGGGCCAGGCCACCTTTACCACCAAACATCTCCTTTTTGAAAGCTAAACTATGGTAAGAGAACGATGCGGAATTACCCTGCAACTGAAGTCTCTTTGAGTTAAACCCGCCGTTAAACTGAGCGCTAAAGCCTTTCCCAAAGTTGTAAGATGAGTTTGCATTGATGTTGTACATCCAGCCACTGTTGGAGTAATCTCTGCTCTCCAGGCTTACAAAGTAGATATTAGAGCTACCCCCAATTGTCCAGGCAGTCACCGGCTTAACCGAACCAAACAAGCTCATGCCGTAGGTTTTGTTCTGAGCAACGTTAGCAAAAGTCAGGATAGTTGTGTTTGTTGCTTTATCATAATCCGGCAATGTTTCAATGGCGTTATCTGTCTGGCGCATGTATAAGCTGGTACTGATAGATGCTGTTTTAAAGTAAGTGCTATAGCCCAGTTCAAACAGGTTGGTGAGTTCTGGATCTAGTTTTGGATTACCTTTTACAACCGTGCCCGGTGCCTGGTCCTGCTTAAATGGGTTCAGGTAAAACAACGACGGACGCTGGATACGCTGCGTATAGTTTGCTTTTAAAGTATGCTTCTCTTTAATAGTATAAGAAAGCGCTACACTTGGGATCAGGTTATGGTAATCGTCTTTATAGCCATCCCTTTCTTCCGGATCGCTGTTCTCTGTTCTTAAGTAGTCGCCAGTGATATCGGTTTGCTCAAAACGGGCGCCAAGTTTTACGTTCATCTTTTTCTGAATAGCAAATCCGTAAGTTAAGTAAGAGGCGTACACATTCTGGCCGTAGTCGAATGCCATTTCTTCTTCGTTTCTCGAAACACCAACTGTATCAGCGATGGAAAGACCATAGCTGGTCACATCCCTGAAAATTGATTTGACACCAATCTCCAACATGTGCTTATTCTCGAACGGATGCACGTAGTCGGCCTGTAAAGTCAGTTCCTTGTTACCGCCATCGTTGTTATTACGCTGCAGGTAAAAAGGAGCTTCGCTGAAACGGAAACGGTCCTGGTCGTTACGGGTATCTGCATCTGTTACCGAGTACTGCGACAGGATGGAAAGCTCCTGCTGTGGTTTTGCAAAAGTATGCACAAAATCCAGGTTATAGTCAGTTCCTAATCGTTCGTTTCGGTTTCTGATGTCAGTAGAAAAGGTCTCTGTTTCTTCTTCAATGCCGCCTTCAGTTACTTTTTGCTCCTGGTCGTTATTCATTTTAAAGTTGCCACCGTTGCTTCGCACACTTCCCGATAGGGTATTCTTTGGCGTAAAGTCATAATCGAACCCTAACTGCCCGTTCATAAACATCCCGTTAATAGAGGTGTTGCCATACTGGCTTCTGATCATACGGTTTACAGAGGGTTCGCTGCTTCTTGGCGAAATGGTAATATTACTCATGTCACCTTTGTTGTAAAACGTATGAGCACCCAGATTCGCAGTTATTCCTAGTTTGCCACGGCGCACGTTCAGGCTGGCATTGCCATTGCTGGCTCGCGTACCAGCTGTTAGCGCCACCGAACCAGTTACACCCTGCAGGCCACCATCTTTTTTGGTGATGATGTTGATGATACCTGCTGTACCTTCGGCATCGTACTTGGCAGATGGGCTTGTAATTACTTCTACCGATTTGATCTGGTCGGCAGGTATCTGCTTCAGGGCGTCGGCAATGCTACCAGCCATAATAGCGGAAGGCTTGTTATTGATAAGTACACGCACGTTAGAGCTACCACGCAGTTGCACGTTGCCATCTGTATCCAACGACAGCGAAGGTACTTTTTGCAAAACATCGGCTGCGTTGCCACCGGCGTTTGTAATGTCTTTTTCTGCGTTGTAAACGGTGCGGTCAATCTTTTCTTCAACCAGTGGTTTTTCGCCGGTAATCACAACTTCATTCAGCCTTTTCGCATCCGAAGCCAGGGTAATGCTACCCATATCCAGGTCCTGGTTATCAGAAGTAATGCTAAACTCGTTCAGGGTTTTCTGCTGATATCCTATAAACGACACAAGCAGTTTGTATTTGCCAACACCCACTTTGCTTATCGTAAAACGGCCTTTTTCATCGGCCATGGTTCCGTCTATCGGTTTGCCGGTGCTTACACTTACCAGGGCAACGGTGGCAAATTCCACCGGGTTTTTAGAATCGGCATCAACCACTACACCACTAATTTTAGCGTTGCCTTTTGGCGCTGTAGTGCCCGGTATAGCTGCTGCCTGCTGCTGTGCCGGACGAGCCTGCTGACCTTGTGCAAACACAGGAACCGTGCTTAAGCCAAGGAGTAAAAGGAGTACATTCTTATTCATAGTTTTTTATCGGAAAGGTTCTTAAAATCCATCCACCGCGAGTTATTCCAAACTTCACATTACAAAGTAAGCCTGCTTTTCTGAACTGCTAAAACAGATTATACCAATGCACTTCATTTCCATATAAAGAGCCATAAGAACCCGATGAGTTTTTTGTCGGAACGAATTACAAATTGGTCGGCAAATGCGGGGAGCTATAGTTGTATTTTTATAAATGCTGAGAACTATATTGGGCAGGAATATTTTGAGCAGAAGGGCAGAGTTTATACTTTCGTGAAAAGAAGAATAATGGAAGTTAACTTAACAAGAATAGACCAGGATTATCATTTTGCAGCAACCGGCAATTCGGGCGTAGCAGTGCACATGGATGCCAACCCCGAAATTGGTGGCCACAACATGGGTGCCCGCCCCATGGAAATGCTATTAATGGGACTTGGCGGCTGCAGCGCTATCGATGTGATCATGATCCTGAAAAAACAGCGTCAGGAAGCTACCACCTTCGATATTAATGTAACTGCCGACCGCGAAAAAGTGGAGGAACATACCGAGTTTCGGAACATAAACGTGCACTTTAAACTAAGCGGCGACCTGAACGAAGACAAAGTACGCAAAGCCATCGAGCTGTCGCTGGAGAAATACTGCTCTGTTGCCATGGTACTTTACAAGACATCGACTATAACCTATAGTTTAGAGCTGCTATAGTTTAAGCACTGAGCCTGGCCACATACTTTACCAGCGTACGTTTGGCAATAGGCAGCAGGCTTTGTTCCAGTGGTACCGGCACTTTGGATATAACAGCAAAGGTAGCGGGGTTAGGCAAGTCTTTCCGCTCTTTTATTAGCTGTACTTTCAGGTTTTCGTGGGTCAGACTAAGGCCGCGGCGCACGGTTTGTACATGCTCTGTATTGATGCCCCGGTATTGCTCGTAGGTGTTTTTAAAGACTGTGATGCGGTACAGGTATACCTGCGTTTCTTTGCCCGGAAAAGCATCCAGGAAAAGGTAGCCCTCGTTGTGATAAATTGGCGTGATACCAACCGGGGTTATTTCCAGATGGCTTTCTACAAACTCGTAAAGCTCTTTGCCTTCTTCCAGGGTTTCGCTGAAAAGGGGAGAAGCGTATTGAATGATCTCTTCGATCTGCGCCATGGTCTCGTCGTCTTCCACAATTTTCTGGTAAACAAGCTCCAGTTTCTCAAAATCGGCACGGCTGATGCGCTGCGGAAACTGTTCATATACCAGCTGCTTGTGCTCTTTTATCTGCACCAGGTTGCGGTAATGCATGATCAGGTCTGAGAAAACAGGGTAAAGGCGGTGTTGCCCGAACTCGGATTTTACAGCTTGCAGGTAGGCCAGCAGTATGTATTTTTTGTACTCAAAATCCAGTAAGCCTTCGGTAAGCCAGTTGATGGGTAGGGTGTTCATTGCCTTCAACTTTAATGGTTTAATCTTGCTGTATTTAACGTAGCATACAGAAAGTAAGGTTATAGTTCAGGTCAATTTTATGTTCTACAACTATAGTTATGGTCAGCGGTTTGGCACTAAAACTATAGTTGCTCTGCACCTGTTAGATTAACTAAACCACAGCCTTTACGTTAGTTATGCATAGCCAAAAGGCATAGAATGCCGGAATGACTGCATTTGTACCTTATTTGACAAACTTAACTAATAGCAAACATGAATAATAACCACACAGAGAATTTTGAAGGCATAAAACTGGACATACAAGCTGTTGGCGTTGAATTATCAGATGTGATACATGAGAACATCCGTGAGAAGATCTCAAAACTGAAGCGCCATGGCAGCAAAATAGATTCGGTTGATGTTTATTTTAAGGAAGAAGCAAACCATGCCACCAATACAAAAAGTGTTAGAATGCGTGTGGGTGTGCCTGGTAACGATGTTTTTGCCCAGGATGAAGGCGACAACTGGTACCAGTTGCTGGATAACGTAGAAGAAAAACTGAAGCGCCAGTTAGGTAAAAAATAAGGAAAGATCTTTAGTTGCGCACTTCAGTAACTATAAAAAAAAAGCCTTCCCGCTACTATAGCAGGAAGGCTTTTTTTGTGATGCAAACTATAGTTACCCGAAGATCTCGTTCAGCAGGCCGGCCAGGTGAATGCCACCTTTCAGCAATTGCTGGTTCAGGGTTTCTACGTTGTCGTAGTTGTAGCGGTAGCTCAGTTTTTGTTCCGGCTGCACTTCGCTGTAAATTTTGTTGCTTATCAGGTAAGATTCGTACAACCACTCGCTAACCGGCTGTTTCATCCACGCTTTGCGCTGGGCTTTGGTGGTGTGGTTCAGGTGTGTGCTGTACTCGGTATAGCTCAGGTCCTGCGACTCGATCAGGTCGCTGTCCCAGAGGCGGTGCAGGTTGGTTGGCTCTCCGAACCAGAACAGTTTTACACGGTTTCCGCCCAGGTCATCGGGGCGGCCGGTGTGCATGGGCTGGTGTATATCACCCACCATGTGGATCACCAGGCGCAGGTACATCTGAGCTTTGTCTTTTGGCAGGTCCTTTTTCTTCAGTTCAGCTACCAGCATGTTCAGTTTGGTGTGTATGTTGGTAGTGGTATCGGCCATCAGGGTAGCGGTAAACTCGTCCTTGCTCATGCCCGATTTAAAGTTTACATAGTGCCAGGTGTCCAGGTACTTGTAGCTTGGCTCCGATTTTACGAAGTCTGCCCAGTTGCTGGCCATGGCTACCGACTCCGTGCCCAGAATTTTCTTTACTTGTTTTTTAGCCTTGCAGCTCAGGTTGCGTTCTGCAATTTCGCCTACCACGCGGTGCCCCAGCATGCCCCAGGCCATCGACTGAAGCGGCAGATACAGGAACAAACCCACTAAAAGTAATTTTTTAAGCGCGTTAAAGATCATTGATGTAAGAAACTATAGGTTAGATGAATTCGGCAACAAAGGTCTTAAATTTCTGCAGAAACACGGTACCTATAGTTGAGAATTGTTTAATGGCGCTGTCTGCGTTGTGGTGGCGTGGCTATAGTTGTTCTGGTTTTCGATGATGGTAACTATAGCTTCCGGTAATTCCTGCTTTTGCGCAACTGTTACATTTATTAACCTGAATTTGGCTTCCCCTTTCAGCATGCGGCTGCGCCAGTCCCATTGGTCTATGGTTCTGTGTTGCCCGTTATCCATCCACCAGGCGGTGTAAAGGGTATCTTTCCCTTTTTGTAGTTCCCCTATGTACACGCTATAGTTGCCGACCTGCCGCTGCTGCACATGCCTGAATTTATAGCCGCTTCCTTCCCAGCAGATTAAGGGGTGATGCTCGGTGGAGTAAAAAGCCTGCACCGGCTTCAGGTAAACCAACACGTTTTCGTTGCTGTACCTGGTAACGCCGTTCTCCAGCGTGTCAGCCTGAAATCCGTTTAGTTGTGGTATAGTTTGTTCCAGTGCTAATACCGGTTTTTCACTTTTAATCGTCAGCCCGGTTCCGGTCAGCATCAGAAGCATCAGGTAATTCAGTAGCAACGAGCCTCTTAAACTGATACCTGACCTTCGGGGTACATTCTGGGTTGTTTCAGACAGGTATTGTGCCAGCCATTTTGCCGTAAAATAAAAGGGCACGAGGGCATAGACCAGTAAGCAAAGCAAGCCTAACACCTCGTGAAGCGGGTTTCCGGGCAAGATCTTAAACCAAACCAGCAGCAGAATGCGCAGTAAGTTGGCTACCAGGTTCAGAAGCAGCATAAAACCCAGCATCATCCCGATAAACCAGATTGGCAATATTTTCTGATAAGTCTTTTGCAAATGCGCCAGTATAAATACAGCCAGGATCAGGGCCAGCGACAGCATTGACAATCCTGCACAAGCCGGGTCCACAGAAAATTCTTCTCCGTTTACCAGGATGATGTTACCAGCAGCTTCGGCCTGTTTCTCCATGGTGTTGAGCATGGCTACAGCCCAGGTAGTTAACTGCATCCGGAGTGGGAAACTGATAATTTTAGCGATGTACTTAAAGATAGGCGAGGCCACCACAAGCAAAAGAACCGGGTAAATGGAAATCCTGCCAACTATAAGCTGAGTTCCACACCAGAGCGCCACCACCAAAGTAAAGAAGTATATGGTGCTGTTTTGCAGCGTAGCCGCCAGCATAGCAAGTGCTATAGTTGCAATTAACAAGATTGGTGAGAAGGACTTTTGCGACTGCACCTGTGCAACAAAAGGCACAAGAACTATAGCCAGCAACCATTGGCTGTCCCAGAGCAGGTACCCGCCCAGGAAAAAGCCCCCAATCAACAGGTACAGACCCAAAACAATCGCAGGAATCAATAGTTGCTCCTTAGGCCTCAAAGCGGTTAACTTCATCTCAGAAAATATGGTTTTAAGGTGAAGTACCCAATGATGAGTGCTGCCAGGATGATGAGTGCCCATTCTTCAGGTTCCGGTACTGCGCCCGAGCCGTTCATACTGGCATTTCCCAGGCTGTCTTTACTTTTCTGGATGTCGAAGCGCTCGTAATCTGCCTGTGTTTCCAGAACGATCAGGCTGGATACCGGGCTCACGATGTTGGCCTGAGTAGCTTCCGCTATCAGCTTATCTTCTATAAAATCTTTGCTGAAATAACGGGCCCCGATCTGCTGTAACACATGATTGTAAGCAAACAGGCGTAGCAAATGGTCCGGGGCAGTACCTCCGGCTATCGTTGTGTTTTCTTTAACTATAGCTAATCCCGATTCTCCTAATCGTACCGTGTTTTGATCTATAGTTGTGTTTATGAATTGCTGTTGCTGGAGTAACGTTACCAGTTGTCCGGCGTCGCCGTGCATTGGTGCAATTACGCGCAGCTCTTTCAGGCTTTTAAAATATGGCGACAGTTGCTGGCTAAGAGAGAAAATTCTTATAGTTGCCTGTTGAGGTAATGTCTCAGCCATTTGCTCTGCAAACGGGGTATCCTTCAGGTCGCTGAGGTTAGGGGAAATGCCGTTGCTTTTGCTGATGACCAGTGCCTGCTCCGGGTTTCTGATCTTGTGCAACGGGAAGAGGGAGTAGTTCTGTTGCTTGAGCAAACTGAACAGTTCTGCTTTGTTCAGCTCGTTCAGTTGCACCTGTTTACCGTCCCAGGCATACACCTGCTTTTGCTTTGCGATCTCCCAAATCTGATTAAACTCATTCTCTGACCAGCTGGCATTAATATCTAAGTAAAGTTGTTGCGGGGCAAAGGGTACAAGCTGTTGCGGGAGTTCTGTGATCCTATAGTTGTTACCGGCAAAACCGAAACTGCCACTTGCCAACGTAGGCGTGCTAAACTGAAGGCTCCATTCCTGGTTATAGTTTCCCTGGCGTTTGTACGCGTTGCTGCGCGTTAGTTTATAGTCTGTAGGCATTTTCAGGCCGCTCACGTTGTCATTCAAATACACCACAGAGGTTTCGGTGGCGCCCAGCGTACTTGGCCCGGTAAAGTAGATATTTTCATAAATGAGATTGTCGCCTTGCTGCTGAAGGGGAGAGGTTACCCCGATCTTAAACTGGCGTTCTTCTTCAGGCGTGCACGGGAACACCCTGACAGAAACCCTGTTGCCTTCCTGCCAGTGTACCACCGACGGGTCGCGGGCTTCTACGCCAACTATAGTTTTGTAAGCGGTTTGTGCTTTGCTTTTTGTCGTAAGGTACCCTTTTTCTTCGCGGCCATTTATCCAGAGCGAGAGCGAGGTAACTACGCTGCCTTCCGGCAGAAAGAAGGTATAGATCGCTTCCTGCTGGCTGTTGCTGTTGGTCATGTTGTTGTGCACGCGCAGTACCTTTTCGGTGTAAGCCATTCTATAGTTCGGGTAAATACGCACCTGGGATACCACATTGGCAGTACGCAGGTTATTGCCCGACCAAAGTCGCTCCTCGGCCTGGTGACGCGCATCGTACATGCTTTCCAGAATCTTTATCTTTTCCTTTCTGTCCAGGCTCGGCTCACCCAGCAACAGCACCGATAAGATCACCAGCGGGTCGTGGCGCTTTACTTCATCAAAATTCTCGCCGGGCATATCCCACATACTGAATTCAACAGCAGGCACCTGGTAAACTAGGTCGGTCTTCATGATGCGTTCAGTCAGGTAATCGGCTGGCAGTTGCTGGCTTAACTTCACCCAACGTGGCAGCGTTTCATTCTCCTGGATCACATAATCGTTGCCGCTGAAAGTTATCTGTTCGTTGCGGTTCTGCCACTGCCAGATGTAAAAGACCCCGAAAAGAATAGGGAAGGCAGCACCCGCCACAAAACTTCGCAGGTATTGCCGTTTCTCGGAAGCAGCTTTGTACACACTAAAACCCAAGGCAATTACCACCCAAAGCGGAACATAGGTATGCAACGAGATACCTAATGCCAGCACCCCGAAAATACTGACAATGTAAAGCGGCAGCAGGTAAATGGCATAATAGACCCAAAGGATTGATCCGGCACCAAGTATAAAAAGCAAAAATTGATTCAGGCGTTTCGGGAACCGCTCTCGGAAACTATAGATCATTAGCGACACGCAGAAGAGCGTAATAAACGCCTCCAGCCAGGGAACAGAATCCTGGAAAATACTCATCTGCCGGTTAAGCGAGTAACAGCTGATGATAAAAAGTACCAGGTACAGATTTAGGTATTGCAGGTGCTGGAAAGGCCTTTTAAAAGAGAACACCCCCTGCGAGAGCATCATTACAAAATAGACGGCTGTCAAACTATAATTTATCCAGAAAAGGCCGAAAGCTGCTTCATCAGTAGCACCAATGCCCCACTCCGGTAACATAAATAGCAGGAAGGAAACTATAATCAGCCCGACGCCAATAAACTTCAGTTTAAGGTCGGTTTTAACAGGGGTTTCTTTGGTCAGAGTTTTCATTTTTTTAGACATAGTTCCGGCATCCCACCACTTAAGCGCCGGGTAGATTGATACCTTATTTTGGAAGTGGTAAGGGAGTAGTTTTAAGTACTGCTATTTACTTAAACCCGAACAGCACCGGGAAGAGGAACACCACGATAACCACCCAGATAAAATACACCGGAAGGTAAGCGGCAATGGCTCTGCCTAAACTGGCAATGTCAGCTTTTTTGTTAATTGCCCTGAAAAGGGAGCCGGTAACCAGAATCAGGTTAAATAGTATCAGGATGTTGCTGCCCAAAACAGCCAGCCTGTTTGGCGTAATACCCCATTCCGAGATCCGGAACATGATAGCCGACAAGGCAATGCTGTTTACAACAATAGTAACTATAGCCAGCAAAAACAGGATCCAGGTACTGGTAGCGTCCCGCTCTTTCCCGGAGTTATCGGCAATCGAGAAAAAGATAAGTGCCATTACGCCAATCAGCAGCACATTGAACAGGATCAGGAAATCGCGGTCGTTGTAAGGATCTTTGCCGGAGAAGGGAATTGCGATGAGGTAAACGGTTAGCATGATGAGCACCAGCGGACTGAAAATTTTGGCGATGACCGGAGATACTTTGTTTACCAGTTGGGGGTTGGTTTGGGTAAGGTGCGTGGCAACTACAGGGATGGCAGCAGCCCCGAACACGGCAATATATTCCGCATAAAACTGCTCAATCTGCAGACCGATAATGGCGAAAAGGCCAATGGTAATGCCTGTCAGGAGCACGCCGGCAATTACCAGTAGCGCCGTCATTACCAGCAAATCACCATTGAACTTAAGATACCCCAGCCGCCTGCTATAGTTGCCGAATTCATTGCCGGTATAGGCAGCGCCCAGCACTGCCCAGAGCAGCAACGGAAGATGCAGACACGCAAGCATCAGCGTATCACTTTCTGTTGTGCCGGGCAGCAGGTTAATATAGATCAGTGACACAACTATAGTAGCGGCAAGTAGCACGATCCTGTTTGTTTGCAGGTTGTTCTTCCAGGCAAAGTAAGCCGTCAGCAGTGGGAAAACGATGAAGCCGATGTTGCGGGAATAAAAAAATTCTTCCTCTACAGGCAGGTAAGCCGGTATTTTGGCTATTAATCCTGCCACCAAAGATGCCAATACTACCAGCAGCAGATCCCGTCGGGTGCCCCAGGAAATATCGTCGCTCTCGTAACGGAGACGTTCGTGCCAGAAATCTGCAAGCGGGTTGCCTTTCAGGTCGGGGTAAATTGCTCTGAACTCCTGTGTAAAAGGTGCCCGGTTGTTTCGGTATAGTTTTTCGAGCTGGCCCGGGTCGTTGAGATGGGTTCGTATTTCGTTTTTCATGGCTGATGCTTCTGTGCTGTAGAAAGTATAGTTTGCCTGAACCTGTTAATTCCCTGGTTCTATAGTTTATCGATCATATCTCCCAGATCACTTACACCCAGGGTAAACATGATCAGCACGATGCCCAATATGATCTTAACTATAGCGGGAAGCGCAAAACCAAGCTTCTTTCTGAAATAGGTATTGACAGGCGGAAGGTAAATCAGCGAGATGAGCAGGTAGGCAATTCCCGGAACAGGATGCACCAGGAACAGATTCAGAATGCCGATTATGATAACGAGGAGTCCAAAGAGCCAGCCGGCAATATTCCATATAGTTGGTTTGTTATCCGATGCCATTTTATTTTCCATGAGCTTTTAGTTTTAATGTTGTATGAATTTCAGTTTACTTTAGTCTTTTAACTTCTGGTTTAAGCTCAGCTTCCGGCAAATGGCGACCCGAAAATACCGACTGCCAGTTCAGCCCAGATCAGGAAGAGCACCACCAATGCCAAAGCAATCAGGCCAATGCGATAATCCCTGTTTCGTACTTTCCTGATTACCAGCTCTACCACCAGCCCCGTACTGAGCAGCAGCACGCCCATCACAATAAAATCAAACACACCCCAGTCTACTTCATTTGTAAACTGCATCGCTATCAGCGGAATAGATAGAATAAGTGCTACTCCGAGCACAATACCGATAAGTCTTTTGTTTTGCGTTACCATAATTATTCTGTTTTAAGTTTTAAAATTGTTTTAGTTATTGTTACTATAGTTTAGAATGAATTTGTCATCAACTCGACCTTATCGAATAGTTCACCCACGCCCGTGGCCGCCCAGATAATAAAGAGCCCCACCAATGTCTTTACTAACCACATTTTAGGAATCGTAAAGCCAGTCATTTTCCGGACGATATCATCATTTACAGGAAGGAAATAGAGGAGGGAAAGCAGTACTATAAAAATCCCGAAACCCGGGTCGTTTCCCCAGAAGCAGTTCACGATGCCTATGGTAAAAAAGAGCAGGCCAAAAGTCCAGCTGATGATCGTTGGCGCAGTAAAGCCGTCGTTGGCTGCTGTTTCATGCGGGAGTTTTTCTTCGGTTGTCATGCCATTGTGGTTTTAAGGTTAACCCGATGTTTTTGAGGTAGATGAGCAGGAGAGTGGCTAGTCCCACATAGTGCCTGCTAACCCCAGAACAGTCCCGAGCCAGAGCACAATCATAAATACCACCAGGCTGATTAAATAGGCTATTATCTCTCTCCAGCCACCCTGAGCCCGCAGATGGTCCATGTTGTAATAGAACAATCCGCCAAGTGCTCCTGCAGCCGGAACAACAAGCACTGGTCTTATCCACCATAGTTGAGGCCAGTTCGGTTCAGGCTCTCCTCCAAGCACGAAGAACAGGCTTACAAACAAACCTACTCCTGCGCCTATCAGCATCAGTTTTCCTACTGCTACCGGATGAACCGGCTGGTTTTGGTATTCACTTTTTTCTTTCATGGGAATCGTGTTTAAAATTTTTAGATTCTTAAAGTACTTTGAAATGCAAAGTTAATCTGCAAAAAAAATATCAGTTGTCTTTCCGGTTGTTTAAAATCAGCTGCTCCAGTGCATCTAAATGGTTATTAAAAGCTTTGCGGCCGGCCTCAGTTGCGTGGTAGGTGGTGTTCGGCTTGCGGCCTACAAACTGTTTTTCTACACGCAGATAATCCGCTTCTTCCAGGGCACGCAAGTGGCTGGCAAGGTTCCCGTCTGTTAATTGCAGGGTATCTTTCAGTGTACTAAAGTCCACACGGTCTTCCACCATCAACACCGACATAATGCCTAGTCTTGCCTTACTTTCGAAGGCCTTGTTTATATTTTCAAGATAATCTTTCACAGGTCTGCTAGCGTTCGTATTTGAAGTACACCAGCGTACCATACACAATGTGCAGTACTCCAAAGCCCAATGTCCAGGCTAATAAACCATACCCCACAAAAAAGCTGGCTACAAGCCCAACTACAATCTCCATTATTCCCAGATACCGAATGTCGCTCAGGGTATACTTGCTGGCGTTCAGCAAAGCAAAACCATAAAATATAAGCATTACCGGAGCCACCAGATACAGCAGATCATGATAGAACAACACGGCACAAAAAACGCCGCCAGCTGCCAACGGTATAAACAGGTTTATCAGCATGCGCTCCGTTTTGCTATCCCAGACGCGGTGGCTGTTCTTTTTTGCATTTCGTGCCGTAAAATACGTAGCCGAGCTAAGCGCAAGTATAAACACGATGCCCGCTACCGATAGTATAAAAAAGATGGCTTCTCTTGTAAGCGTAAGCCCCATGATCTCATTGTATACTATATTATGCGTAACCAGGTACCACTTCACAACCGCTGCCCCCAATAGCGCCGAAACACCCGCTGCTACGCCCGAAAGTCCGCTAAGCGAAATAAACCGGGAAGAGCGATCCATGATCTTTCGGATCTCGTGCAGTTCTGCTAATTGGTCTTGCTGTTGGTTCATGTTTAAAGTGCTTTGAGTTTCAAAGTTAATAATCCTTTACGTAATGTCAAGTATCGTGGATGAAATATTTTATAAAATCTATACCTTATGCTTGTTATTGATAACCCAAAGGCTAAACTATAGTTAGTATACCATACACATCTAAGGATTTATGACCACTGCATACTATAAAAATAAAACCGTTTTAATAACCGGAGGTGCGCAAGGCATTAGCCTGGGCATGGCGCAGGCTTTTGCCCGCGAGGGTGCAAATGTAGTTATAACCGATGCCGATAAAGAAGCCGGACAGGAAGCTGTGGAAAGATTGCTGAAAGAGAAGCTGAAGGTTGTTTTTATGGCTTGCGACATCAGTCAGGAGCATGAAGTGGCAGCGTTGATGCAGCAGGTAGGGGAGAACTATACGCAATTGGATGTGCTCATTAACAATGCTGGCATCGCTGATCCGTTCATAGGCGATCTGGATGAAATGCTGCTTTCGGAGTTTGATAGCATTCTGGCAGTTAATCTGCGTGGTCCGGTGCTGTGTTGCAAGTATAGTTTACCGCTATTGCGTAAAGCTGAACATGGGGCCATACTCAATATAAGCAGCACGCGGGCGTTTATGTCGGAACCCAATACGTTTGCCTATTCTGCCTCTAAAGGCGGCCTTGAAGCGCTAACCCATTCGCTTGCCATAAGCCTGGCCCAGGACAGGATAAGAGTAAATGCCATTGCACCTGGCTGGATAGAAACAGGAGAGTGGCAGAAAAAAAGCCGGAAATATAAACCGCAGCACACCAAAGACGACAAAGAACAGCACCCGGTTGGCAAGGTGGGTACCCCGGAAGATGTAGCCGAAGCAGCCCTTTTTCTTTGCTCCGATAAAGCAGGTTTTATTACCGGTCAAAGTATAACTATAGACGGAGGCATGTCCGTAAAAATGATCTATAAGTAGAATAACGGATTCATTTTCTTTAACAACTATTTAATTTTTAAGGCTGAAACACCGATACAAATAACCGTCTTCCGTTCAATTCATAAAACCTACCTGCACCTGCTCTGGTACACTATAGGCAACACAAGAACAGCTTAGTTTATGGTACAGTCTGCTACAACACCTGCTATAATGTACGTTACCAACCCGATGTGTGCCTGGTGCTATGGTTTTACAGCTGTGGTGCGCAGGCTGGCCGCCTTGTGGCGGGGCAGGTTACAGGTGCAGGTGCAGGTAGGCAACCTGCAGGCATATGCCACAGAGCCACTTACCCGCGAAGAACGGGAGCGCCTGGCTACCAACTGGCACTGGGTGCAGCAACGAACACACCTCCCGTTTGATTTCCGGTTTTTCCTGCAAAAAAACTACATATTTGCTACCGAACCCGCCTGCAGGGCTTTGTTATGTATGCGTTTGCTAAAGCCGGTACTAACCCTGGAGGTACTTCGTGCCATGCATTCGGCTTTCTTTGCCGATGGCCTGGATCTGAAAGACACAGCAGTCCTGGTGCGTATTGCCGGAATTTTTGGTGTATCAGAGAATCTGTTTCTTGCTTTGTTTGAGTCGGATGAAGTGATGCAGCAGTTAGATAATGAGTTTGATTTTATTGCCAGTTTGGGGGCTACTAATTTCCCAAGTGTTTACCTCCAGACCCGGTATGGTGCACAGCTGATCGCAAAGGGTTTTTGCCAGTTGGATGAGTTGGAACAAAGGCTTTTAACACATTTATAGTTTTCCTATGATATAGCTTTCCTCTGTCATTTCGAGCAAAGTGAGAAATCTGAGTCTATAGTTCCTGGTTTGTTATCCTAAGCGTTAGCCGAAGGATCTTATGTGTGCTATAGTTTCACTTTTGTCATTTCGACGTCAGGAGAAATCTGGGTTCTATAGTTTGCCACTCTACTTTTCAAACCTAGCCTTTTCCTTCATAGCCTTCTTTAATCCTGGGAGCTTTACTTACCTATAGTTCTATAGTTAGCTTTGGTGCCCTCACGGCCGGGAGGCCCCGTCTTCGGGCATCGCGCTGCTGCTTTCTTGCTACCCTCGCTCTGCTCGGGTTGCCTGACGACACCGCAACAAAGCAAAGGCGCTCAACCCAAAGACTGTGATCAGTTCGATAGCTATAGTTGCTATAGTTTGAATTGCTATAGTTGCATCGCTTTATCGTGGTTATATTTTCGTAGGGACAGGTAAACCTGTCCTGTCTGTGGCTGGACTGCAACTATAGCTAATTCAGATTTCTCCTTATAGTCGAAATGACAGTAGGGCAAGCAGTAGCAGAAAGCCCCCTTTGAAGGGGGCAGGGGGATGACAAACGGAAACTATAGAACTATAAAACCAACTATAGCAACAGCCGGAATTCCCCTCTTGGGAGGGGCAGGGGTGGGTTAAAACAGCAACTATAAAACAGTAACCTGAACTATAGCGACAGCTCAAAAGCTCCTTCCCCTGTTTTGGGGGTAGGGGCCCTCTTTTAAAGAGGAAGGCTGGGAAGGGGTAAAACGCCAACTATAGAATTATATCTGCAACTATAGCAATTCCCTTTATCCCAGAAATCCTTTAAATCTCCCTTAATCGCGGTTCAGACAATGCCTGCCCCTGGCGGGCCAGTTGCGTCAGGAGACGCAACCCCATCGTAAGACACGAGCGAGGTCGCTCGCGCCAGCGCTACGTAACTATAGAACTATGGCTCCTCTTTAATTTTCTTTCCTGTTTTGGGGTTGGGCCCTATTCGAAAGGGAGAGGGACGGGCTGGGGTAAAGCTCCGGGAGAGACGGATTAAAACAGCAACTATAAAATGAATGCCTCAGCAATATCAAGATGCAGAAATATTGACAATAATATTAAAAAAGCCGTATATTTAGGTGTTAGTAACAAGCTTACAAACCACTGCGGATAACTATGAGAACCAAGGCTACCACAAATCAGGTGGATGAATACATCGAGAAACTGAATCCTGAAAAAGTACATTTGGCGCAGGAAATCCGCCGCATCATACAGGGGTCGGTGTCGCACCTGGAAGAATGCGTGCGCTGGGATTACCCGTGTTATTTCTTCTATGGTCCTGTTTGTTATTTCGCATCATCACGCAGTGGCATTCACTTTGGCTTCTTCAGGGGCAAAGAGCTCTCAGACCCGGCCCGCCGACTGGTTAGCCGCAATGGCCAGCCTTTTCACATCAAGATCCGCACAACCGATGATATTGACGAAGCCTACTTTGGCGAGCTGATCCGCGAAGCCGTACTACTTAATCAGAATTAGGATTACTGCAGTCCTCGTGCTCGCACTCATACCCCGGCACTTCCAGCTCTACTGTTACATGTTGCACAGCCAGGTCAGCCATTAATTCCCGAATCCTGGTTTTTATAGTTTCAGTTTGCTCCAAGAGCAGGTTTTCTGATATTACAGCGTGTAGTGTCAGTACATTGTAGGTTCCATCCAGTGTCCAGCTATGCAGGTCGTGTATCGATTGTATTTCCGGTAGCGCAAGCAACCGTTTCTGCACTTCATCGAGGTTAATATTCAGGGGCGTGCCCTGCAGCAGTATCTTCATACTCTGGCGCAGGTTCTTTACTACATTGTAAAGTACGTAACATGTAATGCCTATCGATAACAGTGGATCAATAGCAGGCCAGTTAAAAAAATAAAGAAAAATACCGCCAACCAGCACCGCCACCCAGCCAAGTACATCTTCCATTAAATGCAGGCGCACTACCCGCTCGTTTATAGAACTATCGCCTTTTAACCTGAGCACCGCAGCCCCATTCACAACTATACCTAAAATGGCAAAACCGATCATGCCGACAGCATTCACCGGCTCCGGGTTCCAGATGCGTGGAATAGATTCGGAGAGGATAATAAAGGAACCTGCCAGCAGGATAACCGAATTAACAACGGCACCCAGTAGCGAGAAACGTTTGTACCCATACGAGAAACTACGGTCGCTCCCTTTCTTGGATAGCTTCTCGAAGTACCAGGCCAAACCCAGGGAGAGCGAATCACCCAGATCATGCAGGGCGTCTGACATTACGGCAACGCTGTTTATCCAGAAACCACCTATAAACTCCAGTATGGTAAAACCCAGGTTCAGGAAAAAAGCTACTTTTATGTTGCTGCCGCCATGGTGGTGATGTGCGTGGTCTTGAGAATGGTTGTGTGCCATAGTTTAAACAACGTAACGAACGTGCTTTTGATGTTTGCGCTTAACTTTAGTAGCTGTAAAGGTAAGATGCTATAAATGCGGATATAGCCCATAAGCATTACAAATACAATTAAAGTGTTAGCCAAAGAAAGCGAATTGTTTTGATTTTTTAGCCAAAATCAACAGTAAACAGAAAAGCCCCGGTTTATGGCCGGGGCTTTTCTGTTTTTATGATCAGCAATTTCTGCGTGAAATCTTATTAATAGAACAGGTAGCTCAGCATCAGGAAAATAGTAGAGTTACGACGCTCCTGGCCTACAAACGGTCCTTCATCATCAATATCTTTCAGACCACCGGTATAGCGAACCTCCAGGCCAATATTGCTTGCGCCACGGTAACCAATACCAGCTGCATAACCCAGATCTATGCTATATGGATGGTCTGTTATATCGGTTTTTGTAGAAACTGTAGTATTGTTGTTAGTGGTTTCGGTTACACGTTTTGCTTTAACCATGAACGATGCCTGTGGGCCCAGGTCAAAGAACAGGCCGCCAGCCGAAACATGCAGCAACAAAGGAACATCTACATAGTTTAATCTGAATCTGTCTTCGGTGCTGGCCGCTTCTCGCTGAGCTCCGCGGGAAGTATAGATCGCTTCCAGCTGTATTCCGATCAGTTCGTTTATGTGCTGCTGATAAAACAAGCCGGCTGCATAACCTACACGGTGATCATAGTTCTTTGCGTCATCGCCTTTGAAAGTAGCATACGTGCCACCAGCTTTAATGCCAAGCTGTTGTGCTGATACTGCAAACGTGAGCGAGAAAAAGCAAAATAATAGTACAATTTTTTTCATGAGTGTAATTTCTGATAGTTATGTATTCCACAGTCGTAGCCCTTGCTAAGGCATCAATTACATTAAAATAATGTAAATTTTAAGGGCAGCAAAAGTGCAAATAAAAAAGCCTTGCTGCAAAAATCAGCAAGGCTTTTTTGTGGAGTTTCATCCACTATTCAAATGTAGAAGCTACCATTGGTACCCGTAAGAATAACGGGGCCGGTTGTAAGCTCTACCACTCATAGTCTCTGCGCGATGATGATCCGTAAGAGTAGGGAGGCCCGCTATAGCTGCCTGATGACGATGATCTGCCGCTCCCATAGCGGTTGTAGTCGGTGTCATGTTCGCGGTCTCGCATCTCATCCATTCTTCTTCTGCGTTCTGCTTCTTCATCCCCGAACCATGATTTTATCTCATCGCCGGCACGGTCAAAAAAGCCACGGTCTTCGTCTCTGTCGCGGTAGCCTCTGCTATAGTCGCTGATGTTGCGGTCTCTGTCGTAGCTGCCTGATCCGTAGCTAGATGAGCCATAGCTTGAGCCTCTGTCTCTGTCATGGCTGCCTGAGCCATAACCGGTGCTCATGCTGCCATAAGAAGAGCCGCGGCCATAGTTAGAGGAACCTGATCCATAGTTGGAACTACCATAACCTGCGCTTCCAGAGCCATAGTTTGATGAACCATAGTTTGAGCTGCCAGAGCCGTAACGGTTGCCATGACTAGTGCCTGCACCGTAACTGCTGCCATATGAGCTTCTGCTTCTGTTATCGTCATCATCTGTCATGCGGTCCCAGGCATTCGAAACGCGGTTTTTTGTACGATCCCATGCATTTTCGATCTTGTCGCCTGCTCTGTCCCAGGTGTCGTGGCTGCTGCGGTCGTAGTCACTGCCGTAGCGGGAGCCTGATGTACCCATGTTTCTGTTATAGTTTGATGAGCCGTAGCCAGAAGAGGAGCCGTAACCAGAAGAGCCATAGCCCGAAGTACCGTAGTTGCTGCCCGAGCCATAGTTACTACCAGTAGATCCGGCAGAACGACCATACGTAGAACCGCTGCCATAACCTGAGCCTGAACTATAGTCGCGGCCGGTAGTTAGATTAGAACCTGTTCTGTTAGCTCTGTTTCTATAATCACTGCTGCTGCTATTTAAATTGTCGGAATAATAATTTCCGGACGAGCCTCTGGACTCAGTTCGATAGTTGTCGCTGTACGGGTTGTAACCCGAGTTTTCATAGCTTCTCATAGATTTTTTGGGTTTTCGATTAATAAAAAATACAAAACAATTGCTGCCCGGCAGTTGCCAATGCAACGTGCTTTTTTACGGTTCATTCAGCATTAAGTTATCTGAAGAACCAGTGGTCGGGTGTATTCATGAGCAGGTTACAACGATAGCTTTTGCACTGTAAACGGAGGGATTTAGCCATTTCAGTCAAATAAATCATGCACTGCTTTTACCGAATAAGCTGAACTACCTACCTGCTAATTACACGATACATAACAACTGACAAACCTTTATTTGAATTATTGTACTATGCTAACAATATAGTTTCTTTTGGATGGTTTTTTTAAAAATAATGTTCTTCTTAATTGACTGTAAATTAAATGGTTTGTACTTTGGTTTCACTTAAAAAGCGCGCGAACTTGAACTATTAAATGGTATTTTATAGTTGTAAGCTCTTTGAGAAGATTAACTTTTAGCCAATACATACCATGAGATTGAAAACAATACTGGCTTCTATGCTCGCCATAGTAGCCTTATCAGGTTGCGACGACCTGCTGGAAGAGGATAATATGGCACCAGATGGTTCTAACCCCAGCTTAACTATTAATAACCCAACTAATAACCAGTCTGTAAGCCAGGCAAAGGGACTTCGCATCTATGTTACAGCCGTAGATAAGGATGCCGTAAAAGTAGATGTTGCTGTAAAAGGTGATGAAACAAGTTTTATCACATACAGCAAAGTGTCACGCAAACATGTTGTTGATTTTGATACGCTTGTTTCTGTTGAAAACCTGGCACCTGGTACCTACCAGTTGGTGGTTCGGGCAACCGATGGCCGTACAAACGTTTCGGAAGAGCAGGTAAATTTTACCCTTCAATAAAGGCAAACAACTTTACTATACATAAACAGAATGGGCAACTATAGCAGTTGCCCATTCTGTTTATGTGCCAGGCGGATTAGAATTGGTATACTACCTGCCACTGGTCATTTATAGTTAGCGCTGCTTCAAAGGCATTACCGGTTTTATGCGATATAAAGCCTTTAATTTTCCCTGTTTTGCCTTTGGTAAGTAAAGTGGTGATCTGTTTTTCAGAAAGCGTTTTGCCGCCAATCTCAAATGGTACCTTAAACTGGCAACCTTCCCGGAAGCGACTGCAACCATACGCCGTACTTCCTTTCAGCATTTTGCCTTGCTTGCATCGCGGGCAGGTCGCAAACGGGTCGGCAGCAGGTTTCTTTTCCGCTACTTCTACCTGTATCTGCTGGCTATTCAGTTTCAGTATCCCGTCAAAGCTATTCCCATCGGCACCCTGCAAACCTTTTATAGTTGGCGTTTTGCCTTTTGTGAGCAGGGCGGTCACCTGTTTCTCGTTCAGCGGCTTGCCAAACTGCTCAATCGGAATTAAGAAGCGGCAGCCGTCTTTGTAGCGGATGCAGCCATACGCTGACGACCCTTTCACAATATAGCCTTGCTGGCAGGCAGGGCAGGAGCCAAGTCCCTGTGTTGGTGTTGCTGTTTTCTCTTTTGCTGCGGCTGGTTTTTTAGTTTTGGCTATAGTTGTGTTAGCTTTTGCCGGTGCAGCGGTGCTTGCCTGTGGTTCTATAGTTACCGTGGCGGTATCGTATTTTACTTCCTGCACCAGGCTAATTACAAAGTTCTGTAGTTCCTGCAAAAAGGCTTCAGCTTTAAACTCACCACCCTCAATCTGGCGCAGCTTCTTTTCCCATTGCCCGGTCATCTCCGCCGACTTCAGTGTCTGGTTTTTTATCACGCCAATCAGGTCAATGCCCATTTGTGTCGGGATGATCTTCTTTTTGTCTTTGCGGATGTACTGGCGTTTATAAAGTGTTTCGATAATAGCAGCACGGGTTGACGGTCGTCCGATTCCGTTCTCTTTCAGGGCATCTTTCAGCTCTTCGTCTTCCATCTGTTTTCCGGCAGTTTCCATGGCGCGCAGCAGTGTTGCTTCCGTGTACTCCTTCGGCGGATTGGTCATTTTCCTCTCCAGCAAAGGCTCGTGCGGCCCGTGTTCGCCTTTATCGAAATGCGGTAATACGCCGGTTGTTACTTCTTCAGCTTCGCCTTCTTTGGCAGGTGCATCCGGTTTAATATCTTCCGCACCATACAACACGCGCCAGCCCGGTTCCAGAATTTGCTTACCTCTAACTCTGAACGCATAGCCCGCCGACTCTGCATTAACAGTTGTGTTACTAACTATACAATCCGGGTAAAAAGCTGCTAAAAAACGACGCGTAATAATATCATATACATCCGCTTCGCGGCCATACAGTCCGTTGGCCGATGAACCGGTTGGAATAATGGCGTGGTGATCGGTTACTTTGTTATTATTGAATACTTTCTTGGTCTTCCGGATCTTATCCTGCAGCAGCGGTGCTACTTCATTTCTATAGTTGTCCAATCCCTGCAAAATGCCCGGAATTTTCGGGTAAATGTCATCCGGCAAATAGGTGGTATCTACACGCGGATAGGAAACCACTTTTTTCTCGTACAGGCTCTGCACGGTTTTCAGGGTCTCATCAGCAGACATACCCAGTTTGTTGTTGCATTCTATCTGCAGCGAGGTCAGGTCGAATAGGTTACGCGGTGCTTCGGTTCCTTTCTTGGTCTCTACGTCAGTTATAGTTAGTTCGGCCTGTTTAATGGCCTCCATAATCTTCTGGGCATCCTCCTCTTTCTGGAAACGGCCGTTGGTGCTGGCAAAGGTTACATCGCGGTAAACAGTTTTCAGTTCCCAGAAAGGCTGCGGCACAAAGTTGGCGATCTCGTGGTGGCGGTTAACCAGCATGGCCAGTGTAGGTGTCTGCACGCGACCAATAGATAAGGTCTGGCGACTACCGTTTGCATATTTCAGCGTAAACAGACGGGTAGCATTTAAGCCAAGCAACCAGTCGCCGATGGCGCGGCTTTTACCAGCCTGGTACAACAAGTCGAACTCAGAACCTTCACGAAGTTTGGCAAATCCCTGTCGTATGGCTTCCTCCGTAAGTGACGATATCCAGAGCCGTTTGAAAGGTTTTCTGTATTTGGCTTCGGTCAGTACCCAGCGCTGAATCACTTCTCCTTCCTGGCCGGCATCCCCGCAGTTTATTACTTCTTCGGCGTTATCTAAAAGTTGTTTGATGATCTTGAACTGCTTCTGCACGCCGCTGTCCTGCATCAGCTTAATGCCATACTGTTCCGGCAGCATAGGCAGGTCGTGTATGCTCCAGCGTTTCCATTCAGGGCGGTAATCGTCGGGTTCGCGCAGGGTGCAGAAGTGCCCGAACGTCCAGGTTACCTGGTAGCCGTTACCTTCAAAATAGCCGTCCTTCTTTGTTCTGGCCCCAATTACGTTGGCAATTTCGCGGGCCACACTCGGTTTTTCAGCAATGCAAACTTTCAAGCTCTTGTATCCTTTCTGGTATAACTATAGAATTCAAATTTAACGCTTTTATGCGGGAATCTGTACCTTTTAACTAAATTGCACGCTTACATCAGGCCACATTTTACACATGAAAGTAAGCGGTTTTACCTTTGTCCGGAATGCTATCAGGTACGACTACCCTGTAGTGGAAGCTATTAAATCTATACTTCCGGTGTGCGACGAGGTAGTAGTTGCAGTGGGCAATTCTGAAGATGACACGCTGGGCCTGATCCGGAGTATAGCTTCCCCCAAGATCCGTATCATTGAAACTGTCTGGGATGATTCGTTACGGGAGGGTGGGCGTGTGCTGGCCGAGGAAACCAACAAAGCTTTTGCCGCCATCTCGCCGGATGCTGACTGGGCCTTTTACATACAGGGTGATGAAGTAGTGCACGAGCAGTACCTGCCGGCAATAAAAAAGGCGATGGAACAGTATAAGGATGTTGCGAAAGTGGATGGCCTGCTGTTCAACTATAAGCACTTCTATGGATCTTACGACTTTGTTGGCGAATCGACGCGCTGGTACCGCAGGGAGGTACGGATAGTGAGAAACCGGAAAGATGTTTTTTCTTACCACGATGCGCAGGGCTTCCGGAAGGGAGAAAATGTGAAGCTGAATGTGAAGCTGATCGACGCTTTTGTGTACCATTATGGTTGGGTAAAAGACCCGCGTGCCATGCAGGACAAACAAAAAAGCTTTAACCGCCTGTATCATACCGACGAATGGGTTGAAAAGAACATTGCCACTGCCGATGAATTTGATTATTCAGGTGTAGACGCACTGGGGCTCTTTAAAGGTACACACCCGGCTGTTATGCAGGACCGCATAAACAGGATTAACTGGCAGTTTGATTACGACCTGAGTTTCCGCCGTTTCAGCCTGAAAGATAGGATCAGATTATTTGTAGAAAGCCTGACCGGTTACCGCCTGTGGGAATACAAAAACTATAAGCATATCTGATTTTAGGCTATTCCGGAGAATTATTTAATAACCGCCCAAACAAATAATTGCACTGCAGGTATATACTATCAAATATATACTTGTTTATGCATTTCAATAATTCCTTATCTGCCTGGCTCACTAAATTTTTAATGGTTGTGTTGGCTCTGCCAATGCTGTCCTGCGAAAAGTTTGAATACAGCCCCTATGAAGTACGGCTCGACAAAGATGAGCTACAGATAAATCAGCGTAATATCGACAAGATACAGGCACTGAACATTTCACCTTCCGAAGTCCTGCGATTTATACTCATCGCCGATACACAGGGTTTTTATGAAGAGAATGAAATACTGGTAAGTCACATTAACCGTAATTTTCCTGATGCAGATTTCCTGTTACTGGGCGGCGATATCACTGATTTCGGGCTGGTAAAGGAATTTACGATGGTGAACGACGAATTTAAAAAACTGAAAATGCCGTATGTGGCGGTAGTTGGCAACCACGATGCAATCAATAATGGCAAAGAGGTTTTTCAGGCGATGTATGGCAAATTCGACATCAGCTTTAAAGTAGCCAATAAAAAGTTTATTCTTCTGAACACCAACTACCTGGAGTTCGATAAAAAAGTGCCTGACCTGGTGTGGCTCGAAAATGAACTGAAAGATGCAGCCAGCTACGATCATGTTTTCGTAATGTCTCATATCGCACCTATCAGCAACGAATTTGGTAAGGAAAAAGCTGAAATTTATGAACGCCTCCTGAGCCAGTACAATGTTAGTTTCTCGTTGCACGGGCACAGCCATACCTACCAGTTTTATACCCCCGAAAACAGCACTGTTCCTCACCTTATAGCTGGCTCTACTGAAAAGCTGGAGTACATTGTTTTTACAGTGGCAGGGGATAAGGTGTCATTTGAACGCGTAAAAATTTAATACCTTGAAAGCGACTATAAAACAACTGCTGCTTTTTTTTACCTTTTCAGTAGCAGCCTTTACAAGTACTGCCGGTACCCTATCTGACAGCACAGATACAAAAAAACGAAAATGGTATGCTCCCGATGCGTTAACACTGCAATATGCCGGTAACCTGGGTATGTTTTCGGGTGGCGCAAACTATAAATTTTTGCATGATAAACTCAATGCAGAATTATTGTATGGGTACGTTCCCCGGTTTGATGCGGAAGAAGCACTGCACCTTCTCTCCTTTAAAGTGATTTATAAACCCTTAAAGAAAGTAGAACTCGGGAACGATTTTACTCTTACACCACTTCGAGCTAATCTTGCAGTCAGTTACCATTTCCGTAGCCAGTTCTCGTCTTCATGGGACAGTTCATATCCCGAGAATTATTACTGGTGGATAAGTAGTTTCAGGATGACAGGTGGGTTGGGCACAGCTATAAACAAGCGCATTGATGTTGGTCATTTTAAAGAGATCAGCTTGTATGGCGAAGTAGGAACCTATGACCTTATCGTAACCTCGGCCGTAAAAGATAAAACCGTAACAGCCTGGGATATTATGAGCTTTGGAGTAGGAACCAGCCTTAGTTTTTAAAATATGCAGCCTGCTGGAAAATATATAGTTATAGTTGGTGTGGTTATAGTTGTAGTCGGGTTACTGGTTTGGTTTGCAGGCGACAAGCTGAACTGGTTTGGCAACCTGCCCGGCGATGTAAAAGTGGAAAGGAAAAATGTCAGAGTTTATTTCCCCATCACCACTATGCTGCTGCTGAGCGCACTGCTTTCGTTGCTGTTATGGGTTTTCCGGAAGTTCTTCTAAACTATAGCTGTTTTCAGGTTTAACTATTGTTTCCTATCTTGGCAGGGCAAAATGAGCCTACATGTTTCCAAAGTTTAAACTGCATAAAGACGTAATTGCCATTCTGGTAATGCTGCTTGTCTTTCTGCTGCTTTGGCTAATCTTTTAACCTGCTATGTTTTTCCTGTTATCCAAGCTGCTGAACTTTTTTCTGATGCCCATTCTGTGGGTGTTGCTGTTCCTCTTCCTGGCCCTGATTCTGAAGAAACCTAAGTATAAGCGCGGCTTTTTACTGGCGTCGTTAGCGCTGCTTATTGTTTTCTCGAATCCGTTTTTAGAGAACGAAGCCTGGCGCGCCTGGGAAGTTAAAGCCACCCCGGTGAAAGAAGTAGGGCAATATGATGTGGCCATTATACTGACTGGCGTAACCGGCTACCGCGAAGACTTGCCAGACAGAATTCATACTCATAAAGGCGCAGACCGTTTTTTACATCCTTTGCAACTATACCGCCTGGGCAAAATCGAGCAGTTCCTGATTTCAGGGGGCGACGGACGTATAACCGGGACAGCCGTACCCGAAGCGGAACAGCTCGAAAAAATATTGCTGATGGCCGGTGTGGCCGAAGAAGATATTATAACGGAAGCCAACAGCCGCAACACGCACGAAAATGCTGTAAACACAGCCAAGCTGCTGGCAAAACACCCTGAATGGGAAAAGCGTTTGCTGGTAACTTCAGCTTTTCACATGCGCCGCTCCCAGGCCTGCTTTAAAAAAGCAGGTGTAGCAGTTGATGTATATAGCACAGACTTTTATTCGGCTCCAAGGTATCTGACTCCCGACGAAACTATAGTTCCCAATGCAGGCTCGTTCAGTAACTGGCACCTGCTCATCCACGAAATCGCCGGGTATATAGTTTACAAGCTCATGGGATACCTTTAAGTTAGAAAGTTATAAAGTTAGAAAGTTAGAAGGGGAAAGAATAGGAGTGAAAAAAAGTAAGAGTTGTAAATTCTTACCTGAGAAAACTTTACAACTCTTTAAATCCTAAACTTAAAAACTCCTAAACTCACTAACTCCTTACCCTACCCAGATACTTTTCTGGTTCACAAATTCCCGGATGCCCACATAAGACAGCTCACGCCCGTAACCGGATTTTTTAATACCACCAAATGGCATCTCCGGCGAAGAAGCGACCATGGCATTTACAAACACAGCACCGGATGCTACCTGGCGGGCTACTTTTATACCGCGATCATGGTCTTTTGTCCATACGGAGCCGGCTAAACCGAAACGGGAATCGTTTGCAATCCGGATGGCGTCGTCTTCGTCTTTGGCAACTATAAAAGCGGCTACCGGGCCAAACATTTCTTCGTCGTAAGCAGGCATGCCGGGCTTCACATTGGTCAGGATCATCGGTTTAAAGTAGGCGCTGTCTTTGCCTTCGCGTCCGCCATCCAACACAACTTTGGCTCCTTTCTCTATTGATTTTTTCACCTGTTCCTGCAACTCTTCGGCCAGGTCAGGGCGTGCCATTGGCCCGTAATCGCAATCGTCTTTTAGTGGGTCTCCGGTTTTGAGCACAGCCATTTTCTGCTTCATCTTTTCTAAGAAAGTATCGGCTATAGTTTCTACAACTATAAAACGCTTGGCCGCAATACAGCTTTGCCCGGTATTCACCATTCTTGATTTCATCGCGTTCTCAGCCGCCAGTTCCAGGTCCGCATCAGCCAACACTATAAACGGGTCGCTGCCACCCAGCTCTAACACTGTTTTCTTGATCTCTTTACCTGCCGTAGCCGCCACGTGTGCGCCTGCTGCTTCGCTTCCGGTTAAGGTTACAGCTTTTACGGCCGGGTGTTGTATTACGGCATCCACTTCTTTGGAGCCGATCAGCAAGGTGTAAAATACCTCTTCGGGGAAGCCGGCTTTCCGGATTATCTCTTCTATGGCCAAAGCGCATTGCGGCACATTAGAGGCATGTTTCAGCAGGCCGGTATTGCCGGCCATAAGCGCAGGAGCCAGGAAACGGAACACTTGCCAGAACGGGAAATTCCAGGGCATAACAGCCAGTATAACGCCCAGCGGCTCGTACGCGATCAGGCTTTTTTCTGCCTTGGATGCTACTACTTCATCCTTTAAAAAGTCTTCTGCATTTTCAGCGTAATACCGGCAGGCAAGGGCGCATTTTTTAACTTCCGAAATACCGTCTTTCAAAGGCTTTCCCATTTCCAGGGTAATGATGCGGCCGTATTTTTCTGCTTCGTTTTCGAGTATGTCGGCGCATTTCTGCATCAGTTTGGCGCGATCTGCAAAAGTTGTTTTTCGCCAGCTGCTGAAGGCTTTGTCGGCAGCTTCTATTTTCTGGCTGACTTCCTCTGAAGTGTGGGGCTCAAATGTTTTTACCACCTCGTTGGTGGCCGGATTCATAGTTTGGATGGCCATAATATCGTGTTAGTATCAAAAGTAAATATACGCAACGCCTGCCTTACAGACCATAAACTATAGCGGTTTAAACTATAGTTTGTAGCAGTGCGGCATGGTGGCAGGCAGGTGTTTTTTATGAATAGTTTAGTTTTAAGTCTAGCCTGACGTAGCTTTACATATAGTAACCGGAAACAATGAGGCTTGTTACTGCTTTATATCATACGCAACTATAGATTATGGAAAAGACATATTACGACCCGGCCGATCTGAAAAAGTTTGGCGACATAACACAATTACAGCCTGAGATGGGCAACAAGTTTTTTGATTATTACGGGGAGGTTTTTAAAGAAGGCGCCCTGACTGCCCGTGAAAAAGCGTTGATCGCCCTGGCGGTGTCGCATGCAGTGCAGTGCCCGTATTGCATTGACGCCTATACCTCGGATTGTTTGCAGAAAGGCGCTGATGAAAACCAGATGATGGAGGCGGTGCATGTGGCGGCTGCTATAAAAGGAGGCGCGGCGCTGGTGCACGGCGTGCAGATGATGAACAAGATCAAAGAACTTACCATGTAATTTATGGCGCTTTCCGTTACATCGCTTCACAGGCAAAAACACGAATTTTCAGAACCGGCTTACCAGCTTACAGTGCTGCAACAGGGCGCGCAGTTTCCGGAGTTTGCCGCGCAGTTACACCAGCATAACCTTTACCCCCTAAAGCCAACCGGCGCAACTATATTACAGGTAAATGTGGGCAAAATGTGCAACCAGACCTGCCGCCATTGCCACGTCGATGCAGGCCCTGACCGCAAAGAGATCATGACGCGCGAAACGATGCAGCTTTGCCTGGATGCGTTGGCATTATCCCCGAGATCACCACTATAGACTTAACCGGCGGCGCTCCAGAAATGAACCCGGACTTCAGATGGTTTGTAGAGCAGCTTTCGAAGCTTGAGAAACAGATTATTGTGCGCTGCAACCTGACTATCATCCTGGCAAATAAAAAATACCACGACCTGCCGCTTTTTTTTAAAGAACATAAGGTGCAGGTAGTGTCGTCGTTACCATATTTTGCTGCCAGCCGCACCGATGCACAGCGTGGCGATGGCGTGTTTGATAAATCCATAAAAGCGCTGCAACTGCTGAACGAAGTGGGATATGGCAAAGCTGATTCCGGTCTGCAACTCGACCTGGTTTACAATCCGTCGGGCGCATTTTTACCGGCCGCACAACAGGCCCTGGAAGCAGAATTTAAAAGAAGGCTGAAATCTGGTTTCGGTATCGAGTTCAACAACCTTTTCTGCATTACCAACCTGCCCATTAGCCGCTACCTGGAGTACCTGGTGCAAAGCGGCAACTATGAAAACTACATGGAGAAACTGGTGGATGCCTTTAACCCGGCTGCCGCAGCAAGCGTTATGTGCCGCAACACGATCTCGGTTGGCTGGGACGGGTATCTATACGATTGCGACTTCAACCAAATGCTTGCGTTGCACGTTAGCCCAACTGCCCCGCAACATATCCGTGATTTTAACCTGGCAGCCCTTAACAAACGGGACATCATCCTGAATCAGCATTGTTATGGTTGCACAGCAGGAGCCGGCTCCAGTTGCGGCGGACAAACCGTTGCTTAACTTATAGTTGCTTCATGCCGAAACGAATACTCTTTTTAATTTTATTTATAGTTGTGGCCATCGTTTTTACAGACATAGGCAAGCACTATAGTTATAGTTTACTGACCAATATCGTCTCAAACCAGGCGGTGCCCAACATCGATTCTGAAGAGCTTTATAGGTTAGATAAACCCTACGTGTTGCTGGATGTACGAACCCCTGCAGAGTATAAAGTAAGTCATATAAAAGGGGCAAGGCATGTGAACTATAACACTTTTCAGGTAAATGATCAGGCTGATATACGGAAAGATGCGCGGGTTGTCGTTTACTGCTCTGTCGGGGTGCGTAGTTCTAAGGCGGGATTACAATTGCTTGAGGCAGGTTACACAGATGTGCAGCAACTACATGGCGGCATATTCAACTGGGTTAATAATGGCTATCCTGTTTTTGATGCCAATGGCCAGACAAATCGTATACATGGCTATACCCGCTTCTGGGGTTACTGGCTAACGGAAGGTGTTAAAGTATATGGACCATAAAAGACTGCTTTTACTGTTTGTGCGTGCTCCGGAGCTTGGCAAGGTAAAGACCCGCCTGGCTGAAGCCGTTGGCCCCGAAGTAGCCCTCGAGATTTACATACACCTGCTGCAGCACACCCGCCTGGTAACCGAAAAACTGCAAACCGACAAAGCTGTTTATTTTGCTGATGCTATAGTTGATGATGAACTATGGCCTAAGGCAATTTACCAGCATCATTTGCAAACGCAGGGAGATCTGGGCCGGAAAATGCAGGCTGCTTTTGAAGATGCTTTTGCTGCAGGTTATAGTTCGGTCGTAATTATCGGGAGCGATTGCAAGCAGCTGACGCAGGAAATAATTGAACAGGCTTTTGATGCATTGCAGACACATGAAGTAGTGATCGGTCCGGCGCTGGATGGCGGGTATTATTTGCTGGGCATGAACAAACTATACCCGGAGCTTTTCCGGAACAAACCCTGGAGCACATCAACTGTTTTTGCCGAGACATTGTACGATGTGGAGCGACTCCATTTATCGCATAAATTGTTGCCTGAGCTCTCGGATGTAGACCACATGGAAGATGTGGATTTTGACTGGCTGGCGGATTCCTGAACTATAGATTCGCACTTTCATAGCCATACACATCATTCCTGAACTGAACTTTGCCATCCTGGTCCACCCAGCAGGTCTGGTAAATAATGTATAGTGGCATCGGCTTCCTGATTCTCAGGTACAGGTTTCGGTCCCACCTTGCCAGTAGTTCCTTCGCTTTCTTTTCCGGCTGGTCTGAGCGTTGCTGCAGCAGGTATAAGGCCAGTTCGTACGGTTTCTCCACCCTGATACAGCCATGACTAAAATCGCGTTGCTCGGACTTGAACAGCTCTTTTCGTGGTGTGTCGTGCATATACTGATCTACCTTGCTGTTGTACAGAAACTTAAGCTTACCCAACTCATTTTGTTTACCCGGCAGCTGCACGATCTGGTAGTTGAAATTAGCCGCATTTACCTTACGCCAGTTTACCCGCCATGGGTTTATCTGCCTGCCATGCAGGTACACGCGCATGTTGCGTTTGTACAGGTAATTGGGGTTCCGGCGAAGAATAGGAACGATCTCGTTCACGGAAATAGACTTAGGCAGATTCCAGTTAGGGTTAACAACTATACTAAGCAGTTCGGTTTTGTTCAGGTAGGTAGGCGACCTTTTTTTACCAACTATAGCGCGCATTTGCAGCAGCACTTTATTACTATCTGCCAGGTATAGTTTAAAATCCGGGATATTGATGATAATGGCTGGAAAGTCGATATCAGTACAGGTTGTTTGCCAGCGTTGCAGGTTTGCCTGCAGCAATTTAAGCTTCTGGGATGGCCGTACATTTAAAGCAGCCACCGTTTGCGGGCCTATCCGCCCATCAGCTTTAATGCCGTGCCGTTTCTGAAAATTTATAGTTGCCGCCACTAACAGCGAATCATACACCAAAGTTGAATCAAAGTTCTCTGCCAGAAGGTCTTTGGTGAGCAATAAGTTGTGCTGAAGTTTGGGCACAGCCACATTCGTATCGCCGGGGCTCAGGCGCAGGTCCGACGGTAAGGTATTCCATTCATTTACATCAGCGATGCAGGTGTAGAGTTCGATGGCCTGCTGCATTAGCTGCGCCTGCCGCTCCGGGTTTAACCAGGCCGGTTCGGCAAGTTGCGCCATACCCCGCAAAGGGAGCAACAACAAAAGCACCGCTGCAAACAGGTAAAACATGATTTATAATGAGAGAGTCCGTAATTTTGTCTACGGAGTTACGCATCTATAGTATAGTTTTGTCCTGATAACCTTTTGGTTTTAACCTGGTTACTGATTAAGCTATAAATATCAGCGCGTATTATTTCAATCAAATAGCTACATGCACTCTATCAAACTATACGGTTTCTGTTTTATATTTTTTATGCTGGCCGCCTGCTCGACCCCGGATGCATCAGAGCAGGAAACTAATAGGCACGAAACTATAAAGGCGCACTTCAATACTGACTGGGCGATGAACAAACTATGGGACGATGGCCTGGCGGAAGTTGCGGTCTATGATGCGGAGCGGGTGGTGTATGGCAATAAGCGGGAATTCGAGTTTACCATGATCACGGTTAAAGAGGATTTTAACAGCGAATACAACGTAAAAACCGAAAACTATAACCGCGATGACCTGTTCCCGGTGATGAAGATAAACCAACTCTGTCGCATCCCTACGGATAACTATCCTTATCATTACCTGACTTCCGTATTTGTGCATCGCCAATACCCATGGGATCTGCATAAACTTACCACATCGTCGCAGGAGTGGTGCGGCAACACGTTTAAGTCTATCACCAGGGGCCGGAATTTCATCCTGAACTATAGTTCTTATTTTGATGGGCAAGGCGAAGGGACCTGGCAGCTCCCAACTGATTTGTTATTTGAAGACCAGTTACCATATAGTTTGCGTGCGCTTCGATTTGAAAACAAGCCTACCTTTAACGTAACTATAGCCGAAACGCAGCAGACCAACAAAGCAGCACAGCCGAAAGAATATGACGCCACTGTTACAACCATTGCCGCAACTATAGCTGGCAAAGCGACCTGGCTGGTAAATGTGCATCTGGCACCAAACAAAGTAAACCAGTACTGGTTTGCTACGGCATATCCGAACACATTAATCCGGCAAAAAACCTGGGATGGCCGTACACTGGAACTGAAAAAAATAAGCCGCTACGCCTACTGGCAAGGAAATTAAAAACAGCAATATGTCAGCAACTATAGCTAAAAGCACAATCAATTTTTTAAGCGACCTTAGCCGCAACAACACCCGCGAATGGTTCGCCGAAAACAAGCCGCGTTACGAAACCGCCCGAAAAGATCTCCTTGGTTTCCTGGATGAGATGCTGAAAGAGATGGCGCATTTTGAGCCAATAGCCAGCACACAAACAGGCAAAGACCTGGTCTTTAGAATCTATAGGGATGTGCGCTTTTCGAATGATAAACGGCCTTACAAAGATCATTTCGGGGCGTATGTGGCAGATGGTGGGCGTAAATCCATACTTCCGGGCTACTACCTGCACCTGGCGGGCAACAACAATTCTTTCCTGGCCGGCGGACTCTGGATGCCACCTGCCAATTACCTGAAAGCAGTGCGACAGGAAATAGACTATAGCCTGGATGAGCTGAAAGGAATAGTGGAGGCGCCAGCTTTTAAAAAGAAGTTTGGTGAACTACAGGGGGAGCAACTGAAAACCACACCAAAAGGCTACGACAAAGAAAACCCGGCCATCGAATACCTGCGCTTTAAAAGCTGGAATGCCGTCATGCCACTCTCTGATAAAGTTGTGTTGGGTAACGATTTTATGGATGTGGTACTGGATGGTTTTAAAAGCCTGAAACCATTTAACGATTTCCTGACTGCACCTTTAAAAGAGATAGGAAAAGACTAGGCTATTTCAGGTTTACGTGATGGCGTTGCTGGCGGTAGAGGTAAATCTCTACCACTAGCCAAAGCACAACTATTGTATATTCCAGTATAATCAGGACGGTATCTTCAGAATAAGTGCTGGTGCGATAAGCGCTGTAACTTAAAATGGCCAGACCCGACCAAACGATAGCAAACCTGAAATTACTGGCTGCTGTGAGCGCAACCAACGTGGTGATGTACCACGGATGTACCGTTGTGGCAAGCAGCAAGTAAATAGTAAGCGCAGCAGCCATGTAGCCGGTAAGCCTTTTCACGGAGCCCAGTTTCTTCACTGCCGCCATCGACATAACTATAGCAAAAGTAGCCAGCGAAAGTAAGGGGCCGATCACAGCGATCTGGTTATAGCCTGTTACCTGTATGCCAACCCATCGCAGCAGATAATACACACTTGCATTAAACTCAAATTTCAGAAAGTAGAGGTTCAGGCTGCTGGCGAAGAGCTCTATCACGGCCAGGTTTATCAGCGGTAAACAAATTACTAAAAGCGTAAGCCCGACAGCCGTTAAAAAGTACACAAACTGCCTGGTTCCCAGCTTGCGCCACATAAATGGCAGAAATAAAAGGGGCAGTAACTTAACCCCGACCGCAAGACCGAAAGCGCAGCCCGCCCATACCACACGCTGGTAAAAAAGCTGGTACAGGCCAAGAAGCACAAAAAATATCGTCAATGCTTCGAAGTGCAGGTTGCCAGTCAGCTCCAGAATTACGAGTGGGTTCAGGGCATACAGTAATACATAGCCATCCGGCAAGCCCATTTTGCGCAATAACCGCAAAAGCAGAAACATATTCAGCACCTCTGCAATCAGGATCACAACCCGAATGACAACAACGCTGCCGGTAATACTTTCTGGGGAGAGCTTTGCTGACAACCAGAAAACAGCCTGCGCAACAGGGGGGTACACACTATAATATTCTGGTGAGTTGAGTTGTCGGAAAAGCGCATCGTTAATGCCGGAAACTATAGTTGCACCTTCCTGCATAAAATAGCTGGGCAAGTATAAGTAAGGGTTTACACCCGCCGCCAGCAGCCTTCCATCCCAGATAAAACGGAAATAATCATCAGACAGCAGGGGAGTGGCCAGCAGCAAGATCACCCTGAAAACGATGGCAGCACCTATGCCATGCCATACAGGTAAACGCTGGTTTACGACATATACATATCCCAAAAAGCAGGCAGCAAACAACCATACCAGCTGTGCGAAATTCTCACGCGGTGTAGCATACCCAAGCACAGCATACACGACCGCCGAAACGCCTAGTACACTATAAGCCGCTATAGTTCGCTTTTGTAAGGTCATGCTTTTTTATGATGTGCCAAGGTATAAAAAAACACCAATCCGAAGCCAGTTGCCAGCATAAAATGGAAAGGCAGTAAACCATAGTCTTTCAGGTGCAGACCAAGCCAGATCGCCCAGGCAAAATAGAGCGCCAGCAAACCTTCGAGCCATGTAACTATACTTATGCCGGGAAGTGTGTAAAGCTTCTTTTTCCAATTGTCCTGCGGCTGTACCAGGTTGTATTTCGGAGTCCGGATGAAAGGGGTTTTGCGCCCCAGATACCCTTCCAGCACAGCCACGCTGTTGTGCAACGACATTCCCATCGACATGGTCAGGAACAGTAGAAAATCAGGTATAAAGCGGAGGCCGGCTTTACCTGTTTGCCGGCTTGCAGAAACCCAGTAAAAAATGACAAGCGCCAGCAGGCTAACTATAAAAAGTGTACCCAACTGAAACAGCCACTGCAATTGCGGATTATGTTCTTTAATAAGCAGCACCGGAACAGAAAGTATAGCGGTAAGCAACACGCAAATAAAGACACTGCTGTTTAATAAATGGAACAGTGCATGCAGTTTAGCTTTTACGGGCTTTGGAGAGAGCAGCACGTTGGATAGATGTTTACGGGCAGTCTCGGCAGCCCCTTTGGTCCAGCGGTATTGCTGCGATTTAAGGCCGTTCATTTCGGCTGGCAACTCCGCCGGAGATACTGTCTGCTGCTGATACACAAATTTCCAGCCTTTCAGCTGTGCCCGGTAGCTCAGGTCCAGGTCTTCGGTTAGGGTATCGGCTTGCCAGCCACCTGCATCAACTATACAGGCTTTGCGCCAGACACCGGCCGTGCCATTAAAGTTTATAAAGTAGTTGCCGTTGCTGCGGCCTTGCTGCTCTACCGTAAAATGTGCATCCAGCCCGAAGGCCTGCAATCGGGTAAGCATGGAGTAATCTCTGTTCAGATGTCCCCAACGGGTTTGCACAACACCAATCTCCGGGCTTGTAAAGGCAACTATAGTTCGCATCAGAAAATCAGGGGAAGGCACAAAATCAGCATCAAAAATAGCAATGAACTCCCCAGTTGCCGTTTGGAGGCCATGTTGCAGGGCGCCCGCTTTAAAGCCCGTGCGGTCGCTTCGTCTTACATGTTCTATTGTTAAGCCATTTTTCCGCAGCAGCTTTACTTTTTCAGAGATTATAGTGGTGGTGTCGTCGGTAGAGTCATCCAGGAGCTGTATCTGTAGGTTTACTTTGGGATAATCAAAAGCGGCAACAGCATCTATTAACCGCGAAATAACATAGCGCTCGTTGTAAACGGGCAATTGCACCGTTACAGCTGGCCATTCCTGTGGAGCTATAGTTGGAGTTTGTTTTGGAGAACGGGTTAGATACAACCAGGTAAGGTGCAGCTGCACCAGGCTGTAACAGAATATAAAGGCCAGGCAAAGACTATAAATCACTATTACTATAGTTGCTACCAGCGTCATCCGTTATGCGGTTACATGTACCTAAATATCGTGAAAATAATCTTATAGCCGGCCAGCACCGTGCCTTTTATCGTTCCGGACACTTTAGAAACTCCAATGCGTTTACGATACGACACAGGAACTTCAACGGACCGGACATGCTGCTTAGCTGCTTTGGCCTGCATTTCTACGGTCCAGCCATAGGTACGGTCCTGCATATTCAACCCCAGAAGCGTGTCCAGTTTTATTGCCCGGAAAGGCCCGAGGTCAGTATAGGTAACCCCGTAAAGTAAGTGCAATAGTTTTGTAGCCAGCCAGTTACCAAATAATTGCTGTGGCAGCAACGAGCCGGCCTCCCTTTTACCCAGCACACGCGACCCGATCACCATGTCGGCATCACCGTCAACTATAGGTTTTAAAAGTACATCCATCTCCTGCGGAAAATCTGAAAAATCACCATCCAGGAAAACAATTATATCAGGACGCAACGCTGATGGTTTAGCTGACGCATAGGCAATTCCTTTCAGGCAGGCATGACCGTAACCCGCTTTTGGCTCGTGCAAAACGGTGGCCCCGGCCAGGCGGGCTGTCTCGGCGGTGCGGTCGCTGGAGTTGTTGTTTACCACGATCACGTCTGCTACAAACGCAGGAATGGCTGCTACTACTTTGCCAATAGAAAGCTCTTCGTTATAGGCCGGGATGATGACGTTTACGCGTAACATAGTTCAGGTTGATCTGCAAAGATGTCCATTTATAGTTAAGGATGCCAAAAACCAACTTACCTTTAGCATTATTAAGTAATTACTATATATTGGCAACCTTTACTGCAGAAGTTTGTTTAAGTATGCAAGTAATTAACCCCATATGAGCGAAAAAATAAATGTCGGAGATAAGGCTCCGGATTTTGAATTGATTAAACCGGACGGCAGCATGTTCAGGCTAAAGGATCAGCTGAAAGACACCAACGTGGTGCTGTACTTTTACCCGAAAGACAATACGCCCGGCTGCACCAAACAAGCCTGCGGGTTCCGCGATCAGTATGAGGTGTTTAAAGAGCACGAAGCTGAAGTGGTGGGCATCAGTTCAGACAACTCCGACTCGCATGATAAATTTGAGCGCAGCCATCGCCTTCCGTTCGTGCTGCTGAGCGATACAGATAACAAGGTGCGCAACCTGTTTGGTGTACCACGTAAATTTGGCATTATCCCCGGTCGTGTTACCTATGTTATAGATAAGAATGGTATAGTCCGTTATATTTTTAACTCGATGACCAGGCCGCTGGAACACGTTAAAAATGCGCTGGATGTGCTGAAAGACATAGAAAAGAAATAAAACAAAAAGGCCTGCAAATGAGATGCAGGCCTTTTTGTCTTAGGGTTCAACTATAGTTTGTAACCGGTTAACGTACCAGTTTCAGTTGTTTCTTGTTGTAGTAATCAACCTGTAAGAAACCATACTGCTTGTTGAAAAGAACTTTCTTTACGCTATTTATCTTTATGCTATCTGCTTTAACCTCAAACACATCCGTATACACTTTGCCTCCCACTTCTAAGGTTTGGTATGTTGGTTTATTCTGATCTAACGTCCAGGCGTTTACGTTGTCTACAGCAATTTTTACCTGCAAAGAGTCAGGCCGCTTTAAGATGTAAGTGTAAAAGGTAGAGTATTTCCCGGTAGTGTCTGCAAGTTGGGCAGTAACCTGGGTGTCAAGCTTTTCCAGGCAATCGTCTGATACCGAAGCACCTTCTCCGGGAACATTCTGGCCCAGAAAACCAACGAATTTATAAGATCTGATCAGGGTGTCTCTTTCGTCCTTGTACACAGGTTTGTCTCCGGGTTTGTAAACAAGCCATTCGTTGTCTGCCAGAGTAGGATAGGTTATAGTTGGGTTCTCGCACGTTTCGCAGGAGTAAAGAAATAAGCTGCCAAATAGTAAAGAGAAAATAGTGGTAATAGTTTTTTTCATGGGTAGTGTTAATTTTTAAGAGATGCAAAATACAGTATAATCAGCTATAAATGAAATATTTTACATAAAGCTACGAATTTTGCAAAAACAAAATGTTATAACATTGTTCTGAATATTAAATATTGCTGATACTTACTGGAGGATTCAGATTTGAAGGCCTGCAATTATAGGAAAGAGAGGAGAATACAGAGCATAAAAAAACTGCCGGCTCACAAAAGCTTCAGCAAAAAAAGTAATATCAACACTACCCAACAATCTGCTTTTTCCGCTAAATGCTCTGCTCTGCCGGCAGTTATATCTTACTACTTATTTCTGGTTTACAGGTACAGGTTGTGGTTTAAGTTTCGGGCGAAGAACCAGCCATAGAAATGTACCGGCTATAGTACCCGAGAAAAATGTAAACACTGTAACTGCCCAGCCATTAATTCCGCGCAACTCTGCATCGTAATAAACCCAGGTTAAAATAAAACCCAGTAAAGCGATGTATATTAAAAAAGTTGCCAGTATTACAGCCGACGTAATATAAGGCATCAAAAATTCCATTTTATAAACGTATTAGTTAACTATAAGCAGCACAAAATTGCACTGGCATTTGTATGTTAAACTAACAGGAAGCGGAATAGTTTAGGATATTTTAAAGAATATAGTAGGAATGTGAGTATTGTGCAACAAGATTCATTGCATTATTCTATAGTATAAGCTTTTGGTAATTGAATGAGTTGCCGGAAGTTTAGCTGAAACCACTGAAACTATAGTTGCTGTTTTGCTGCTTTTGGCTGCTGGTATGCCTGTAGTACCTTTTTAAATATTTCCGTAAGATAATCTCCTCCCCATTTTCCATAAAAGTTCATATCGCGCACTTCATATTCATCTAAATTATAATGCCGCGACGGCGTTAAATAGCCCATGTAACCACCGTTAAAGCCGGTAACTATAAGCTTCTTGTTTTGCTGCGCGGCCAGCGGTTCCAGGTCTTTCATAAACTCACCGGAATAATCGGCGGGAGCACCCAGGAGTAGAATATTACCTAACTGTAACGAACTTACAAACGAAGGGTAATTGCCAAACAAACTATAGAAAAGCCAGGGTGACAGGTGGTAATTATCGCCGAGTCTGAACTCAGGTTCCGGTAACGATAAGGGCAACCTGCTGTAGCCAAGCGTATTTACGTAGCTCATTTCTATAGTTGGCAACTCCGGAACTATAGTACGCGCCAGTTGCGTACCCAGCGAGTCTACACTCCGGAAAGAGTCCTGATGGTGGTAAATGGGCTTATGGCTGGCAACGGCTCCTGCCGAAAAAGCAGCAAAATCCACGTGTTTTTCCAGCGCATCCACAAAGGCACCCGGGTAATCCCTGGATAAAATAAGCTGTTTGGAAGGAAGTACGGTTGCATGCGCTGAAAAAGTAGCCAGTACAGCCACATCACCATCTGCCTGCTCAAACTTTAAAAACCGAACCGTAGTGTCGCGCACGCTTTCCTCCCCGTTCAGCCTGTTGCCTACCAGGTGCCCGGCGTAGGCTTTTCCGTAACCTACTTTAGCAATTTCAGCATTGGCACGGGCAAGTTGTATACTTTGGATGATCTGCTCTGTGGTTTTGTTCAGCTGCTCCTGGCTATAGTTTCCGGCCATCACCCAACCCATTAATTTCTCGCCCCATCCGCCAAAACTGGTGTGCGTGTGCGTAGCCGAAAGGTATAGTTGCGCTGGTTTAAGCCCGGCTTTCACACTTGCCTCATTAAGGGCAGCGGTTAAGGTCATGGGCGTTATCAGCATATCCAGCGCTATAAAATAAGCTTCCTGTTTGCCGTTGTTAAAGGCAAAAGTGCGCACGTAGGCTGAGTCGTGCACTTCGGTGTATTTTTTACCTAACCGTTTGCCGTACCCTGCCAGCGGGAACGGAGGAGGAGGTGTGATGCTCAGCTTTGCCCAGCCAACTTTAAGCGTATCGCCCTCCGAAATTACCGGTTGCTGTTGCCGGAGTGTCGTTACCGTTTCTTTATAGTAAGCGGTCTCGGTATAGGGCGTAGCATCATTACGACGGATTGCGCAGGCCAGCAGCAACAGCAGAGGCAGCACGAAAAAAAGCGCTTTCCGCAAAAATCTATAGTTGGGTCTCTTTTTCAAACAATGCAAGTTACTACAATTTTTTAGCTCACTTTGCAGGCACTTTATACAATTTTCCGGTCGAAACAAGTTTACGGTTTGGCTTTTAAACTATAAATTTGGCTTTCTGATAATCCGGTAACGACCAGGTGAGCTTGAGACTGCGGGTAATAGCGCCGGATAAACGATAACAGACATTTACTTAACCTTACTTAATAAACTGAGCTTTTCAGTTACTTGCCTATGGAGTTCAATATAAACCATTTGCTTAAGATCTCTTCTGAGCTGAACATTACGATCAAACAGATCGAGGCGACAGCTACGTTGCTGGATGAAGGTGCTACCGTACCATTCATTTCCCGTTACCGGAAAGAAGCTACCGGCTCCCTGGATGAAGTACAAATCGCTGCCATCCGCGACAGGATGGAGCAATTGCGTGAGCTGGATAAGCGCCGCGAAAGTATCCTGAAATCAATCCGTGAGCAGGAAAAACTGACGCCGGAACTGGAAGAGCAGATTATGGCTGCCGAAACAATGGCTGTGCTGGAAGATATTTACCTGCCTTATAAGCCAAAGCGCCGTACCAAAGCAACTATAGCCCGCGAAAAAGGACTGGAGCCATTGGCACAGCGCCTGTTTGAGCAGGAAAATTTTGACGTGGAAGGGGAAGCGGCTAACTATATTTCGGAAGAGAAAGAAGTAAAAGATACTGCCGAAGCCCTTGCCGGTGCCCGTGATATCATGGCCGAGTGGATGAACGAGAACGCTGAAGCACGCGCCAGTATGCGCCAGCTTTTCGAGAAGAATGGCGTGTTTAAGAGCCGGGTGATGCTGGGCAAGGAAGAAGAAGGCCAGAAGTTCAAGGATTACTTTGAGTGGGAAGAGCCGATCGAGAAAGCTCCGTCGCACCGCATACTGGCCATGCGCCGCGGCGAAACTGAAAACGTGCTGATGCTGAGTGCCCAGCCTGAAGAGGAAGCAGCGATCGAAAAACTGGAGGCCATGTTCGTAAAAGGCAATAATGCGGCATCGGAGCAGGTTAGGATGGCAGCTAAAGATTGTTATAAGCGCATGCTTAAAATGAGCATGGAGACCGAAGTACGCCTGAGCTCAAAAAAACGCGCCGACGAAGAAGCCATACGTGTATTTGCCGATAACCTGCGCCAGTTGCTTCTTTCTTCGCCGCTTGGTCAGAAAACAGTATTAGCCCTCGATCCTGGATTCAGAACGGGTGTAAAGTCGGTTGTACTGGATAAACAAGGCAAACTGCTGCACAACGAAACGATTTACCCGCACACTGGGCAACATAAAGAGCAGGAAGCAGCACAAGCTGTACGCTACATGGTTACCCGCTTTGAAGTGGAGGCCATTGCTATCGGTAACGGTACTGCCAGCCGCGAAACAGAAGCATTTGTGAAGAGCCTTAAATTGCCGGCTTCGGTTATGGTAGTAATGGTGAACGAGAGTGGTGCATCTATTTATTCGGCTTCAGAAGTTGCCCGCGAGGAGTTCCCTAATCAGGATGTGACGGTTCGTGGCGCTGTTTCCATTGGGCGCCGTTTAATGGACCCGCTTGCCGAACTGGTAAAGATCGACCCGAAAAGTATTGGTGTAGGCCAGTACCAGCACGATGTGGATCAGTCTGCGCTTAAACACTCGCTGGATGATGTGGTGATGAGCTGCGTGAATGCCGTGGGTGTGGAAGTGAATACTGCCAGCAAGCAGCTGTTAACCTATGTTTCAGGCTTAGGTCCTGCTTTGGCCCAGAATATAGTGGAGTACCGCAACGAGAACGGACCGTTTAAAACCCGCACCGAACTGAAAAAAGTTGCCCGCCTGGGCGAAAAGGCTTTTGAGCAGGCAGCTGGTTTCCTTCGTATCCGAAATGCTAAAAATCCGCTGGATGCATCGGCTGTACACCCGGAAAGCTACCCTATAGTGGAGCAAATGGCAAAAGACCTGGGTGTAACCGTTCTGGACCTGATGCAGAAAGATGAGCTTCGCAAGCAGATCAACCTGAAGAAGTATGTAACCGAAACCGTAGGTTTGCCAACGCTACAGGATATAGTTAGCGAGTTAGCAAAGCCAGGACGTGACCCGCGCCAGACCTTTGAGGCTTTCAGTTTTACAGAAGGCGTGAACGAGATAAAAGACCTGCGTGAGGGCATGAAACTGCCGGGCATTGTTACCAACATAACTGCTTTCGGCGCTTTCGTGGATATCGGGGTGCACCAGGACGGCCTGGTACACGTGAGTCATTTATCTGACCGCTTTGTAACCAACCCGCATGATGTGGTAAAAGTTGGGCAGAAGGTAGAAGTTACGGTGCTGGAAGTGGATGCCAACCGCAAACGCATATCCCTTAGTATGAAAGGCGATCCGGCTGCTCCTAAGCCAGCCAGAGATGGCGGTAATAGAGACCGTAACAACAAAACTGCGGGCAAAAAAGAAGAAGAGCCGATGGATGACTTCCAGGCGAAGCTTGCCAAGCTGAAGGGGATGTTTAAGTAGTAAGTGTTTTAAAATTTATAGTTTATTTAAGGGCATAGCTGCAGCTATGCCCTTTTTTATTGCCACAAATTGTAACATAAGGTATAAAATTGAGTCTTATCAAAAATATAAGGCATAGCGTATATCACATATTGTGGCTTTAACCGTTTAAGTATTGATATGCAGGGATTCAGGCTTGCGTTTATAGTTATTTTAGTTCATCAGTCTAATTCAATACTTTTCTAACCCTTTATGAATATCAGATTTATTCTTGCACTGCTGTTTATGCTAGGTTTTGGATTTAATTCAATGGCACAAACAATTTCAGTTGGACCCCGCCTGGGCGTTAACTTTGGTACTCAGAAAATTCCAGGATCAGATGCTGACTTTGCCAAAAACTGGAATGATAATGCTGAAGCTAATACCGGCCTGCAGATTGGTGGAGTAGCTAATATTAAATTTAACGAAACATTTTCTGTTCAGCCGGAGCTGTTGTTTACCCAGAAAGGCTACAAGTATGAAGGTGATACCAGGTCGGTGACTGGGAAGTACGATTACCTGGAGCTACCAGTATTGGCTAAAATATCGTTTGGCTCACCCGATTTTCAGGGGTTTATAACGGCAGGGCCGACATTTGGGTACTGGGCAAGCGGTAAAGATACCTACAAAATTGGCGGCTCTGAATTCAGCGAAGATGTAGATTTTGATAATGATAATTATATTGAGAACCGGTCAGAAATTGGTGGAAGTATTGGTGTCGGGTTTGCAGCTTACTTAGGCGGCGGCTCACTAAATTTTGACGTACGCTATGGTGCTGGCTTTTCGAGTGTTTATGATTCTTCCGATGACGATAAGTTAAAGAACAGAGGCATCAGCGTTTCTTTAGCTTACCTGTTTAGCTTGTAAATTGTAATTGATACAATAGTTAAAAAGGCCTTGCGAAAGCAAGGCCTTTGTTGTTTTCACCGCATCTGACTTGTTATAAAACTATAGCAGGTGTATTTTCTGTTGGCATACTTAAATTATGCAAACGAATTAGAATAATAAGATAAGTTTTTGGGCTGCTGGTAACTATAGGTAATTTCTGGCGCAAGCAGCCCAATGCTATAAACTATAAAGAAGGAGTTGTAACCAGGAGCTAGAATACTACAAGCTTTTGCGTCCAAGAAGCTTCTTTCATATCAACTCTGATGTAAAACATACCACTGCCATAGGCGCTAAGGTCTAGTTGCTGAGCCTCTGATGTATCGGTTATTACCTGACTAAGCAGTACAATTCCCATCGAATTTGTGATAGTTACCTGGAAAGAGAAAGATAGCGGCGGAAAATCGATCATAAAGCGTCCGTTCCGGCTCGGGTTTGGGTAAATTGTTATGGGACCCAACCGGGTTGGCTTAGGTTTTTTGTCTTTAACAATCTTGTCGCTAATTTCTACGGTAAGTTCCTGTAAGGCTGTCATCCCTGTTTCGCTGGATGCCCGGAGGGTTACGGTGTAGGTGCCCGGCGAACTATAGTTGTGGGTTGGGTCCTCTTCATTACTGACATTTCCATCTCCAAAAGTCCAGTAATATAGTACGGCCCCACTAGTATTGTTAGTAAAAGTTATGGTTCTGCCTGACACTGTATAATCCACAACTATAGTTGGTACCTGGCCGGTAACGGGTAAATTAACTACATCTGCATCATAAATCTGTGTAAGCTCAATGCCTTGCATAAAAAATGGGTTACTCCATAAATGTGTGCGCTCAACTGTAAGCAATCCCCAGGGACTTTCTTCGGGTGGTGCGATGTCGGGGTAATTCCAATGGGTTCTCATCAGGCTATGGAAAGCCACTTCACGGATTTCTTCCGTATTCTCCGGTATAGTGGGATCGTCTGGGTGAGGTAAGCCAAAGGCATGGCCAAGCTCATGAGCCATAGTTCCATGCGGGACACAAGGCCATGCATAGCCACCAGGTATAGCAGTGCAAATCCCCGAATCATTAAATTCAGGGAAGTTCTCTACACCTGCCAGTGCTACTCCGCAATAACCATCACAAGATTGCATTCCTAAGCCTATACCTGTATTACTGCCGGTCTTTATCCAGATACTGGCTATTATTCCAGGTTGCCAGAGAGGTATTCCCTGGCTTTGCATTTCTGGCAGAAGTTTGTCCCACCAGTTGTCCTGGTAATAACTGGTGCTCTGCAGGGCATGGTAAAAAACAACTGTGTCTGGCAGTGCAAAAGTATAAGTAACTCCGCCGGTATTTATCTGGTACCAGGCCTGTATCTCACGACTCGCTTTAAGAATGGCGTCATACTCAGCCTGGTTAAATGCTTCATCTCGTGCTACTACATAATACACTGCTACCTCGTTTTCAGTAACTGTAGTAAGCCTTTTCTCACCAATGTATTTCTGAATTGGATTAGGTGTTCTGTAGCAATCTAAGGCTGTTGGTTTTACCTGCGCATTGGCTGGCAACCAAAAGGCAAAAGTTAATACATGCAGGAATAGTAAAATTGGTTTCATAGTTGGACAGGTAAAGTGACTGATGAGGTTAAAGTTAGGAGAGGGAGCAACTATATATTAGGTGCAAAGCTTCAAGCTTGAGAAGGTGTTATAGTAAATACGGATGGAATAGTATTAGATTAATTGTTTTTTGTGTTAATTCGTTGATATGCAAAGTCTTGTAGTAAAGTTGCAGAACTAATAAGTAAAAGGCATTATGACAGACAGCTCAAATAATACAGGGGTTTAGTTGTATAAATTACTTTAAGAGAATGAGTTAACAGCATAGCAAACCTTTGATTTGGGTTAAACCATGAATGCTAAGAATCCGGGAGTTTTTAAATAACACTAAAATTATCTACTAGAATCTAATAGGAGCATGGTTTAAACTATAGCTGGTGTGGTATTTGTTAAATATGGTATCTAACATGCGAATAATGAAGAATTCTAAAACAGGCTTTACAATAATTGTTTTACTGTTAACTATAGTTGGTTTCTCGTGCAAGCAGGCCAGCGACCTGAAAGCATTTACCGAAGCCAACTATAAACTACAGGGTATTGAGGATCTGCGCCTGAACGGAGTGGATGTAACGGATAAACGTACCCCATTTGATTTCAGAACTTCAGAAGGTGACAGCCTTTTGTCGGCTTTTACTACCAATAACCTGAATGCTACCACCACGCTTTTACTTGAGGTAGAGATGCAGGAACCGGAAGTTACCCGCTCGATGCAGATAACCAACCTGGAATGGCAGCTTTTAGTGGATGGCAAAGAAACCCTGACCGGTATGGTTGAGGAGCCACTGGACTTACAGAATGGATTAAACGAATTACCATTAACTTCTACGGTTACCCTGGCTGAGGTAGAAGGTTTGCAGAACTATGAAGGTTTTTCTACTTTAACTACCCTGATTGCAAAAGGAAAAGATGTGCGTGACCGGCTGGTTTTCAGGATTAAGCCAACTATAAAAACCCCGGTCGGCAATGTCACCTTACCCGATTATATCACAGTTGGCCAGCCGGCTGGCAGCTGATCCAACGAAAAATATAGTTCGCGTAAATACGTTAAGATAAACACGTTGCAGGTCTAAGTGGTGCATTTCTGGCAGCAAACTTGCATATAAAGTCCTACCGATCTGTATTAAACGGCTGATTTATTTAAAATATGATGAACTCAACTATAAAAAGACTAACACTTGCGCTTGCGTTGCTTGTGGCGCCGGTTGTTATGGTAGAGTCGGTGGCGGCTACCACCACTACCACTACAGCAGGAGCGCGCGATATTGTAAAAGAGATAATTGATGTAGTAGGCTTAAAACCACGCTTTGAGCTGCGTGCTGCTAATATCGAGAATGCTGCCGCAGTAATTTATAACGGTAAGCGCTACATTTTATATAACGAGGATTTCCTGGCGGCTATTAACAATGCCGTGCATACCGATTGGGGCGGAGTAAGTATTCTGGCGCATGAGATCGGCCATCACCTGAACGGGCATACCCTGAGCAGAGCAGGCAGCAACCCAGCCGATGAACTGGAAGCAGATGAGTTTTCAGGGTTTGTATTGCGCAAAATGGGCGCGAGCCTGGCAGAGGCACAGGCGGCCATAAACCTGCTTTCAGAAGAGCATACATCCGCCACACACCCGGGCCGCAGCTATCGCCTGGCCTCTATCAGCAAAGGCTGGCGCAACGCCGATTCTCAGTTATTGGCAAGCTCGCAGGGCCAGCAGCCTGATCGTAACGAGATCGTATCGCGGCCTGCTACAAGGCAACAACCGCAGGTGCAGCACGCTTCCCTGGACAGCCGAAACATCCTGAGCCGGGTACATTTTTCATCGATACCCGACGAGGAATTTTATATAACCAAACATATGCAGCTGGTGCACATAACCAGTAACGGAGCTAGGGTAATCGGTAAACTGTCGAAAACAAATAACCGCAATTACCCTTACTATTTCGAAAGCGACCATTTGCAGCCGCTTTTTGTAACAGACCGGGGAGCAGTGGTAAACCAGCAGGGCCAAAGCGTCGGGTACCTGACCTAAACTATAAACAGCCACCTAAAAGTGGCTGTTACTTTTTAAACGATTGGTATAGTTTGCATGAGCAGCTTTTTAATAATCGTATAAAGTAGTTGCAGAAGTGTAACTATAGTTCTACTGTTTTAAGCTTTATACTTAACTTTACTTTATGATGAATTTCAGAAAACTAAATATACTTTCGCTGGCCGTGTGGTTGCTGTTGCCCCTTTTTATAGTTGGGTGTAGCACAAAAAGTGATGTGGATGCTTTTAAAGAAGCGAAATATGACCTGGCTGGCATAGATGCCGTCAACCTGAACGGTATAAGCCTGCTGAATAAATCCGATATCAGCGACTTTTCTTTTTCAGAAGCTTCGAGGCTTTTCAGCGCCGTATCAAACAACAACCTGGCGGCTACGTCTACATTAGGCTTACAGGTAACACTACCGGAAGGCAGCAAAGACAGAACCATGACCGTTAACCAACTGAAGTGGCAGTTGCTGGTAGATGGCAAGCAGGCCGTAAGTGGCCTGGTAGATAAACCTGTGGAGCTAAAAGACGGATTGAACACCATAACAGTATCATCATTGGTTAAACTTGCTGAAGACCAGGGACGTGTAGACCTTAACCAGGTATTGCAGCTGGCTTCTCTTTTAAACCAGGATGGAGGCAGCAAGCCGGCTGTTTCGTTACAGATCAAGCCAACTATCCAAACTTCCATCGGCCCGTTTGAGCTCCCGGCTTACATTACGGTAACTAAGTAATGTAATATTTTTAGATAAGATTTAAAGTTTTTATAACTTTTTAAAAAACCTGTCGTAGTGTGGCACATTCCTTGTATTTGTTGTGTTAAGCGCATAGAAACAACTTAAAGCCAAGGAAATGAACACAGATGTAAATATTAGCCGCGACCAGTTATCTACTAACAGCACTGTTAAAAACACAATGTTGAATGGCTGGGTAAAGATGGGAAATGTATTAGCACAGGCGGATAGAATAACAACACAAATAGCGAGCGACCCTCTTAAGAAATTTAATTCGCAACTGGCAATTCGTGGCCAGAGAAGCTGGGTGCGCTGGTAGGTTGGTATTAAGCTGGGCTATTGTTTTAAACGAGCCTTATGCTTAATTTGACCTTATGATATACAGATTTATACTTGGGGCTTTTTTAGCTCTACCGTTGGCCGGACTTGCACAGCAACCTTTGCTGCAGTCCGGCCAATTGCTTAAAGACGTACGCATCCTTTCAGCCGATTCGTTGGGTGGTCGCTTAAGCGGAACCGAGGGCAGCCTGAAAGCACAGGACTATATCATTAAGCGTTTCAGCGAGATCGGTCTCAAAGCTTTTAACAACAACTATAAGCAACAGTTTAATATAACCTCAAGAAACGGCTCTGATCTGGAAGGTACTAACCTTGTAGGCTATATTCCTGGTACATCAGGTAAAGCTATAGTTATAACGGCGCACTACGACCATGTGGGCATCCGGAATGGCGAAGTATACAACGGTGCCGATGATAATGCCTCAGGTGTAGCTGCTCTGTTGGCCGCTGCTACCTACTTTAAAAATACCAACTCCAATCATACCTTAATTTTTGTAGCCCCTGATGCTGAAGAAAAGGGTTTGCAGGGTGCTAACGCTTTTCTCAATAATCCCCCTGTGCCGTTGCAGGATATCCTGCTGAACGTAAACATGGATATGCTTGGCATTAATGCAAAAGGCGAACTATACGCCAGCGGTACCTATCATAACCCTACCCTTAAACCACTCTTAGAAAAGGTTAAACCACGTGAGAAAGCCAAACTTGTTCTTGGACACGACAAACCCGAACAGGGCCACCACGACTGGACCAATCAATCCGACCATTTTCAGTTTCATAAGCGGAAGATTCCATTTATCTACTTCGGAGTAGAAGATCATGCCCATTACCACCAACATACCGACGAGTTTAGGCAAATAAACCAGCAGTTTTTCCCGGATGCGGCTGCACTTGTTATTGAGTTTATAGTTCTGGCAGACCAGAATTTAAGTAAGCAGCCAGAACGAAAATAAAGTTGTAAAGGATATATTACATTATTTTGATATAATGATGTAATTATCTTTTTTTGCTTATCTTTTTATATTATCCAGCGTAGATTAAAACAGCTAATTGGTACGTTAGTTCTTTAAGTGCCTTTACTGCAACGTTTTGCATTTTTCTAAGCAGTTAGCCATTTACTTTTCTTACACTTGCACTCTTAACAACCTGTGTTTAACATGAACAGGAATAGTACAGTCTTTTTACTTTTACTCTGCTTTGTGTTGGCATGGTCTGATGCTGCAGGGCAGTCTACGTTGCTTAAGCGCATGCAGGAAAGCAAGATTCCTGAGCGTGGTATAGTGGTGTTGGGAACAGCCGGTATAGCTGCCGTTCGCAGCGATATTTGCGGTTCACCGGATTGTAACGAGTTCAGACCTGTTTTCGGAATAGGAGCCATGTATAAGTTCGACCCGATCTGGTCTGCAAGTATGAACCTGGATTATGTAAAACTTGGCGCCACTGAAAAAGACCCTACACGTCCACGTAACCTCTCCTTCAGAACAGATGTAATTGAGCTTTCAGGATCTGTGCTCTATAATTTACTGGACGCCTATAGTGGGTCAGGAGGTTACCGATCGTCGCGCAAGCGTTTTGTGGTGCCGTACGCTAAAATGGGTGCAGGTATTATATACTACACCGCCACATCATACCCTGGAACCGGCGACCTCGACGAATCCCAGACAACATATGACCCCGAACGGAAATACCCGGCCATTGGTATAGTGGTACCTTTCGGTGGTGGCCTGCGGTTTCGTTTTTCAGATCAGATAAGCATAGCTCCGGAGCTTATTTACCACCTTACATCCAGCGATTACCTGGATAATGTTGGCCCACGCCTTGCAGGTGGCAACAGCAAAGACCATTATGGTTTAGCAGTTATCAGGATTATGTACACACCAGAAGTAAAAACCAATATCTTTACCCGAAAAGCCCAGACGGGCAAGTAAGCAGCTTTAGTTTAACCAGAGTTTTCAGGTGCCGTAGTGTACTATACGTTGCCCTGCCTTTTGGCGGGGCTTTACTTGTAATACAATCACTATGAAAACAACTGATAACAACAATAAACTTTGGTGGCTAGCCGCAGGTGCCGGTGCTTTAATGGCAGCAAGAGCTGTTTACCGTAACCTGAATGCTTATGATTTCAGTGGTAAGGTAGTGCTGATAACCGGAGGCTCACGTGGTCTTGGCCTGGTAATGGCGCGCCAACTGGCAAAAGAAGGAGCAAGGCTGGTACTGTGCTCCCGCGATGAAAAAGAATTGGAAAATGCCCGTTTTGAGCTGGCTGGTAAAGGTGCCGATGTGCTGGTAATGAAGTGTGATGTAACGGTTGAGCAGGAAGTGAACGACACGATCACGAATGTGCAGAACGAGTTTGGACCGATTGACGTGCTGATAAACAATGCAGGCGTGATACATGCCGGGCCGGTGACTGAAATGACTGTTCAGGACTTTGACGAAGCTATAAAAACACATTACTGGGGTCCGGTTTATACCACACTTGCCGTTTTACCTGCCATGAAAGCCCGACGCGAAGGACGTATCCTGAACATTTCATCTATAGGCGGAAAGATAAGCGTACCGCACCTGGTGCCCTATAGTGCCAGTAAATTTGCTTTGGTTGGTTTATCAGAAGGACTTAGGGCAGAACTGTCGCAGTACAACATAACTGTAACAACCGCCACCCCGGGTTTAATGCGTACAGGCAGTCCGAGGCATGCATTTATAAAAGGGCAAAATGAAAAGGAATATGCCTTGTTTAAGATAATGGACTCGAGTGTGCTGACATCTAACAGTGCTGAAGCTACTGCTAAAAGCATTCTGGATGCGTTGCGATATGGCGATGCCCAGGTAACGACTACTTTCCCAGCTATGCTGGGCGAATTTATACACGGCATCTCTCCGGCTTTTATGACTTCTGTTTTCTCAGTTATAAATAAGTTTTTACCAGGCGAAGGTGGCATAGGCAAGAACAGGGTAACCGGAGCTCAAAGCGAAACAGACTTGTCCATGTCGTGGTTAACGGAGCGGACCCAGAAAGCCGCAATGCGCAATAACGAACTATAAACTATAACAATCACCCTTAATATGCTGCGCAGGCAGCCACAAAAACAAATGCAGATCAAAGGCAAACAGAAAGTATATGATGGTTACTTTAAAATGTATGAGCTAACCGTAGAGCAGGATGGCCATACATTTAAGCGCGAACAATTTGACCGTGGCACAGCCGTGGCCGCGCTGGTACACGATACTGAGAAAGATAGTTTTATACTTACCAAACAGTTCAGGATAGGTTCGGAATCAGAACTGATCGAGATTGTGGCTGGTATGATTGACGATGGTGAAGCACCGGAAGTTAGCATCAGGCGCGAGATAGAAGAAGAAATCGGCTACCATGTTGATCAGCTGGAACATCTGTATACGTTCTATTCGTCGCCGGGCGGTACTACCGAAAAAGTGCTGTTATACTTTGCTGAAGTGAGCAAGCAGCATGCAGACGGCGGCGGTAAAGCCGATGAGCACGAGAAGATCGAAATCGTAGAATTAAGTGTCCGGGAATTCCTGGAACTGGAGACCCCGGATGCCAAAACGATCATTTCGCAACTATGGTTTAAGCTGAAGCAGAAGTAGCAACTATAGCATCTAACTATAAAAGGGAAGGCCGGTTAAGCAACCGGCCTTCTCTTTTTAGGTTATTTTTCGTTTACATCGTTCAGCATGCTTCGGGTATCAGCGGCTCCTTCCAGGGCCAGGTATTCAGCCTGTAACGTTCTGATCTTTAGTTTGTCTGATGTGCTTATCTGTCCTTCTATCTGCCCGCGGCGATCGTTTAGCTTACCATATACATGGTCTACATAATCCCAGTCGCCCGGAGTCCAGCTGCGTTTTTTAATGCGTACGGTACTCATAAACGTTAAGTAAGCTTCGCGTATGTTAGCTGGACTTATCGTTGAGATATCTTTATATTCCCGAAGTAATTGTTCTTCCCAGGTCTTTACCTTTGCCGGGTCTAATGGCTGGCTCTGGCGGCGTTCCTGCTTTGCTTCCCAGCTTTCGTAGCGTTGTTTCAGCCGGCGGTACTCTTCCTTAGACTCCGTGGATAGGCTGTCGAAGTTACGTTCTATGTCCTGGTTTATGCGGCGCAGTTCTTCCTTGGTCTGGGGCCAGTTTTCGCGAATAGCCGTATCGGTTCGGTCCGCTTTTTCGTTCATCCAGCCACGCAGTTTTTCCAGTTTATCTTCGGTTGTTTCGCCGGTGGTGGCAACTATAGTTGTGTCTTTGTCGCGTTCGGTAGCATCTGTTTCTTCTACCGTACGGGTTCGCTCGCATGCAAACAGGGTGGTGGTAAATAATATGGCCACCAGCCAGTTTATAGTTTTATTTTGCTTGTTCATGTTGTTTTGGTTTTAGGGCTGTTTTTCTGCCTCAACTATCATACGCAATACACAATTATGCAGATACTTTAATGGAAGGAAGCGATTACTTTTCCTTTCCGGATGCCATCGCCATACCCGAAATCCTGGTTTACGGTTACCGGTAATCTGCCCCGTGCCTGCAACTCACCAAAAATTACTTTTGCTGCCGCCTTTTGTGCGTGGTAAAGTGGCTGGTACGCAACTATAAGCGCCTCGCTTTCCTCAATCCCCGGGAACTGGTTAATAGCATAGGCATTGTCAAAAAGTATAGTTACCGTTTTTTTATCCCTGATGACCTGGCGCACAAACGCTTTTGCCTCACCGGAGTACCCCATCGTGTTACTTGGCCTGATGCTCGGTCCGTAAAGCGAGAGCAATACCACATCATAGTTTCGAAGCTGTTTCTGTAGTTTGAGCACCTCTTTTCTGTTTGCCTTGCGCGATATAATGAATTCCTTGTTCCGGGCATATTTATCCGCTTCGCGTTGGAAAACCGTAGTTCTGCGGGCGCCTACTGATACCGTAGCAATCCGGTGTTTGCGGCGTGGCTTAACAGGTATGAGCTTTTTATAGTTACGCAGCAAAGTTATCGAGGCTTCGGCCAGTATCTGGTTTGTGCTGTCGGCAATAGGTGGATTCAGGTCTTCGTAAAGGGTATTCAGCTCGATGGGTTTATAGTTGTCGAGCCCCAGCCACTGCTTGGCGGCCAGTACTCTACGGCACTTCAGGTCTATTTCCTCCTGGGTAAGGTCGCCTCTGACTATAGCTACCTTTATGGCTTGTATCGCTTTCGGCACATTGTTCAGTCGTTCCAGAATATCGTTTCCGGCCATCAGGGCGCGTACTTCTGCTTCGCCGGGCTCAAAGTATTTGGTAACGCCTTTCATTACCATAGCATCCGTAAAGATCAACCCTTTAAATTTAAGGTGATTTTTGAGCAGGCCGGTAACGATTGGTTTGGAAAGGGTAGAAGGCAGGTGCCTGGACGAATCTAGCTTAGGGATATGCATGTGCGCCACCATGATACTGCCGATACCATATTTGATAAGCTCCTTGAAAGGATATAGTTCCAGCGAATCGAGGCGCTGCCTGTCGTAGGGGATAATGGGTAAGTCGTAATGCGAGTCAACGTCGGTATCGCCGTGGCCCGGAAAATGTTTGGCTGTTGCCAGTATTCCATTGTCCTGCATGCCCTGCATATACGCCAGGCTTTTAGCTGTAACATCCAGGCGGTCTTCGCCAAAAGAGCGGTAGCCAATGATCGGGTTTGCTGCATTGTTGTTAATATCGGCTACCGGGGCAAAGTTTACGTGCATGCCCAGCCGTTTGAATTCGTATGCCACTTCAGCCCCCATTTTATAGATCAGGCCGTTATCTTCTATCGCGCCCAGCAGCTGCTGAAAAGGATACTGTACCGTACTGTCAAGACGCATACCTACACCGGTCTCCGCATCCATGGCAATCATGAGCGGGACCTTGGCTGCAGCCTGATACTTGTTTGTGAGCTTTGCCTGCCGCATTGGCCCTCCCTGGAAAAATATAATGCCACCAACCTGGTACGTTTTAATGAGTCGCATCACATCCGCTTCATATTTAGGGCCTTTATCCGAAAATGCCTCTATTACAATAAGCTGGGCGATGCGCTGTTCAGGGGTTAGGGTATTAAATACAGAATCGACCCAGCGGGACGACGGGTTTTCAAGAGCCTCTACGATAGAGGCGGGGCGCACATATGGCACATGTTCATCAGGTGCAAAATTTTCTTCCTGCTGAGGGTGGCGGCTGGCATCGGAGCCTTCGCAGCTCCAAAGCATGAGTGGCAGCACAAAAAACAGTAAAGCATAGTATGGCTTAGCCGCAGGGTGGTAACGTAAGCAACGCATAGTCAAGTAAAACACTTCTGTACTTACTTTTTATCTAAGATTAGGTTTTATCTTGTTGGTATTTCAGGGCAAATTAACTGTTTTGCTTGCGCTTTTGCATCGTTGCGTATAGGTTTATTACGCAATTTTGGCTACTTTTTGATCACAGGAAATATAACTATAGCAAATGAAGACAGGGCCCGGAATACTGGAAAGCACACAGCAGGAAAGCAGCCGGTTTGCCTATAGTTTTTTGCCCGGTCTGTTATTTATAGTTCTGATCTGGCTTATACATTTACTTTCTTACTTAACAGATGCAGACCTGGCATTTCTGGGGGTGTATCCGCGCCACTTTTTAGGCTTGGTTGGTGTGTTCTTTAGCCCGCTCATTCACGCAGATCTCAAGCATTTGCTATCAAATACTTTTCCGCTGGTACTGCTTTCGGGGTTTATACTTTTTATACACAGGCGGGAAGGAGCCAGGGTCATAGGATTGGTTTATATCCTGAGCGGGTTGTTTACCTGGTTTATTGGTCGGCAGGCGTACCACATCGGGGCAAGCGGTGTAGTGTATGGCATGGCCGGTTATCTTCTCTTCAGAGGGGTTATTACCCGAGACCGCGGCGCGCTGGCAGTAGCTTTTGCAGTGTTGTTCCTGTATAGTGGCTTATTTTATGGGTTATTTCCGAAAGAGGAGCGCATATCCTGGGAAGGCCACCTGGCCGGTATGGTTGCCGGCCTGATAGCAGCATTGATCTACGGGAAAAAGCCATTCAGCAAAAGCACACCTACAGTTACAACTATAGCCATACAGCCCGATGTAACGCAGCGCCACGTCAGCAACACGTTTGTGCCGTATTACATGCATTATACCATCAACTATAGCATGCACCACCCCGGTAAGGCTGCCAAACCGTTCACCTATAGTTTAAAGCCAGATAATCAATCCGGTCAGAAACAAACCCTGCTGCAACATCCTGCGTCTGTAAAAGAGCAAAAAACACCCTGATACATGACAGAGAAACAGAAATCCATAGACACCGAGGATACGAACAGAACAGAAATAAAGGAAAGCAAATGGCCGAAGATCATTACCGGGCTTATAGTTGCCGCGCTTGTGATCTCATATTTTGTTTTTCCGGAGTTTAAGCAAACTGTAGTGGAAGGATGGCAGGTTCTGACCAGCGGTAATAAGCAGCTTATTTCGGATTGGGTAAGTCAGTTTGGCATCTGGGGACCGGTTTTTATAGTTCTGGCGATGGTTGCCCAAATGTTTCTGCTGGTGGTTAATGTGGTGTTGCTGATGCTGGTGGCGATTATTGCCTATGGGCCTGTATGGGGTTCGGTGATAGCGGTAGTGGCCGTACTGGTGGCATCTACGGTAGGCTACCTGATAGGCAAAACCGTTGGCGAAGCAGGTGTGAGCAAACTGATAGGAGCAAAAGCACAGCGCAAGGTGTCTGATTTTATGGATGAGTATGGTATCTGGGCCATTATTATTGCCCGCATCTCTCCGTTCCTTTCCAACGATGCCGTAAGTTTTGTAGCCGGTTTTGCCACCATGCGGTACTGGCAGTTCATCCTTGCAACTATAGCCGGTATAGTTCCGCTAACTATCCTGCTTGCCTGGCTCGGCGAAAATAACGAACGCCTGAAAACCGGACTTATCTGGGTGTCTGTTGTGAGCCTTGTTTTGTTTATCGGGTATGTCGTCTACGATAAATATTATAAAAATAAATCTGCTGAAAAACGATAGAATTCCAGCCCGGTTTCTCTCAGTTTACGGGGCGCTTTTCCAAACTGTAGAACTCTTTTTAAACATAGTTTTCCGCGTGCCAAAACCCTGTAAATCTTATACTAAAGCCATTATATAGTATGCTATATATAACTATAGCCATGCCGTTTTAGAGGTAAAGATTTCCAAGAAATTTATAAGTATAAATTTTTATTAAAAAAGTACCTTTTTATCAATTCCAGCCCATACTACCATAACCTATATCCTGAAGTGTCGTTTAAGCGGTTTATTGTTGCCAAATCGATGTTTCACTAAAAGGATTTCTTATGATTAGGTACAAAATACTTGCGGCTGTGTTTTCTGTTATAGTTGCCGTCGCCGAAGAATTTTCATTACTAAAGTCAGAATCTCCCTCCCCGCAAGTTGAAGAACAATGGCTTACAATTAACGAACCTATCCGCCCTGAACCCATACTATTACCCACCCTTACTGTCTCCGCATCCGTTTACCACCCCGAACCGCACCAAACAGACAGTACCCCTTTTATAACTGCTGATGGCTCCAGAATTAACCGAAAAGATCCGGGTAAACACCGCTGGCTTGCTGTGTCCCGGAACCTGCATGCACGCTGGGGCGGCGACCTTGAATTCGGAGATTCGCTATGGGTAACCGGAATCTCAGATGACATGGATGGCCTATACATAGTGCGTGATGTAATGAATCGCCGTTTTCGGAACCAGGTTGATATTCTGGTTAGCCGGAAAGACAGGGTAATGGGTTTCTGGAAAAATGTAGGGATCGCAAAATTTGAACAAAATCACCGGAGTACAGCAGTTGCCGTAACCAATTAGCTAATTCTAAACCGGGTAACGCTGCACCCTGCACCAACCCGGTTCCTAAGAACTTATGCAGCAGGAGCGGTTACAGCAACAAGAAGCAAAACAACTGGAACGGGAGCGCTACAAACTCCTGAACCGCTTACAGCATACACTGGAAATCCCGATGGTGGTGCTGGGAGTTATCTGGCTGGTTTTACTGGTCATAGAGCTTACAAGGGGCCTGCAGCCTATCCTGCAATTCGCCAACACCGTCATCTGGGTCATTTTCATTCTTGATTTCATCATCAAGTTCATCCTTGCTCCTCGCAAAACAGAATTCTTAAAACACAATGTGCTGACAACTATATCGCTGGCAGTTCCGGCGTTAAGGGTTTTCAGGCTGGCACGTTTGTTTCGGGTGATGCGTTCTGTGCGTGCTGTGAGGGGGCTCCGGCTGGTTAAAGTGGTAGGCTCTATAAACCGGGGAATGCGCAGCCTTGGCAAAACCATGCAGCGGCGTGCCTTTGGCTATGTGCTAACTATAACCCTGGTTGTAATTGTGGCCGGAGCGGCCGGTATGTTTGCTTTTGAAAACGAACATGGCTTGCATACTTACAGCGAAGCCCTATGGTGGACCGTTATGTTGCTGACCTCTATCGGGAGTGATTATTTTCCGGTGACGGCGGAGGGGCGTATGCTTTGCTTTTTACTGGCAGTTTATGGTTTTGCCGTTTTTGGTTATTTTACCGCCACGCTGGCTACTTTTTTTATAGACAGTGATGCGGAAAACGCAAGGGGAGAACTCGCCGGCTCTAAACAAATAAAAGTGCTGCAGCACGAAATTAAAGAGCTCCGAACTGAACTACAGGCTGTTTTGAAAAGTGCCGGCAATTATAAACCGCCCCAGGAACCTCCGCAACTATAAGTTTTATTTGACAAAGCGTAGAAAACACTTATTTTAGAAGTGTAACTATACAACACTTATGACCAGAGAAGAAGCCAGAACGATACTTGTAGAAATGACTACCAGCGAAAGCCTTTTACGGCATGCCCGAACCGTGGAGCTGGTAATGGAAGCATATGCCACCAAACTGGGCGAAGACGCTGAGAAATGGGCGGTGGCAGGTATGTTGCACGACGCAGATTACCAGGCTTACCCGGAGCAACACCCTAACGTGATAGTTAACCTGCTGCGAGAGCGCGGCGAAGATGAAATTGCACACGCTATATCGGCGCACTATACCCATTGGGGTGTTTCGTATGATACTTTACTGGATAAAGCGCTGCTGGCCTGTGATGAACTGACCGGGTTTATAGTTGCCTGCGCGCAGGTACGTCCGCAACGCCTGGAAGGCCTGGAGCCAAAATCAGTTATAAAGAAACTAGCCCAGAAAAGCTTTGCCGCCTCCGTGGACCGCGACGAGGTTAGAATTGGAGCCGAACTGTTTGGTGTTGATATGAAGGAGCATATCTCTTTTATTATACAATTGCTGCAACAATACCAGTTGGAGCTGCAACTACAGCCACAAACAGGGGCACAGGTATAAACAGAGCGGGTTCAGAGCCCGCTTTTTTATTGCATGTAGTCACTCAGTATCTCGAAGCCTTCTTTTTCATCTTTTGCTTCTACTACTTCGTTTATTACAAACTGTATTTCCTGTTCCGACCAGTTCTCTTTTTCGGCAGCTTTTACAAAAACAGCTATTGCAGCATAACGGGAGCCTGATGTTGGCACCGGAGCCTTTACTTTTTTACGAATTCTCATACCTGTAAATTAACCAGCCAAATGTACAAACTTGCAGCTGTAATCTGAAATGGGACGAAGTAACGGGCAATTCTGGCCAACTCTTTATAGTTACCGCCGTTTTACAAAAAGCAACGGAAGTGGGTAGCATATGGAGAAAAAACTTTACACCTGGGGTGAACTACAACAACTGAGCGACCTGACCATGCTACAATACCTGGCGCCTGTCATTATAGGGCTGGTTATAGCCGAGTGGCTGATAAGTTATTACAGGAACCGCAATTATTACGAAAAGAAAGATACGCTGGCAGCGCTGGGTATTGGCCTGGGAAATGCACTGATCGGGATTGTATTAAAGGTGGCACTTTTTGCCATCTCGATGATGATCTATAATATGGTGCCGTGGGCGATACCGCGTGTGTGGTGGGGGTTTATCGTTTGTTTTGTAGCCGTGGATTTTTGCCGTTACTGGGCGCACCGCATCTCGCATGAGCAACGGTTCTGGTGGGCAACGCACGTTACGCACCATTCCTCCTCTAAAATGAATTTCCTGATATCGCTCCGCACCGGCTGGACTGCTCCGTTAAAGTTTGTTTTCTTTCTTCCGGTGCCGTTAATGGGTATCGATCCGCTTACTTTTTTTATATGCCATCAGGCAGCGGTGTTTTATCAGTTTTTTGTACACACCGAACTGGTTAGAAAGCTGCCTGCACCTATCGAGTATATTTTTGTAACGCCCTCGCATCACAGGGTACACCATGGCTCCAATCCCGAATATATAGACCGCAATTATGGCTCCACCTTCATTATCTGGGACCGACTTTTCGGCACTTTTGAGCCGGAAGTAAAACAACCTGTCTACGGTTTAACCAAGCCTGTAACGTCATATAATCCAGTGTATCTAGTTTTTCATGAGTGGGTAGATCTGGCTAAAGACGTATCGCAGTGCCGTTCAGTTTCAGAAGCCTGGAAAGTGCTTTTTTATCCGCCAGGAGCTATTATTACCCAACATCAAAAGCAACAGGAGAGGAAAAAGTAAAAGAGCCAGCCCCGGAACTAGCAGAAGAACAGTTTATTGTTTCATAGTTGCTGGGTCCAACCCGCAACCCTTATTGTCTAAGGCGGGGAGTTTTTGGCCTTTGCTATAGTTTAGGTTCTGGTTCTATAGTTGTTGTTTTACCCCTTCCCAGGCTTCCCCTTTAAAAGAGGGCCCCTACCCCCAAAACAGGGGAAGGAGCTTTCCAGCACTCGCTATAGTTCAGGCTGTCGTTTTATTGTTGCTGTTTTAACCCACCCCTGCCCCTCCCAAGAGGGGAATTTCTGTTGTAGTTATAGTTAACGTGTAGGTTTTATAGTTGCAGCCTGTTGATCGGACAGGTCGCGACCTGTCCCTACGGAAATGCTACCACGATCAAGCGATGAAACTATAGCCTTTCAAACTATAGTCAAACTATAGCTATCGAACTGATCACAGTCTTTGGGTTGAGCGCCTTTGCTTTGTTGCGGTGCCGTCAGGCAACCCGAGGTACGAGGGTAGCAAGAAAGCAGCAGCGCGATGCCCGAAGACGGGGCCTCCCGGCCGTGAGGGCACCAAAGCCAACTATAGAACGATAGGTAAATAGAGCTCCCAGGATTAAAGAAAGCTATAGAAGAGAAGGCTTGGTTCGGATAGTAATCTATCAAACTAAAGAACCCAGATTTCTCCTAACGTCGAAATGACAAAAGCAGAACTATAGGACATATAAAATCCTTCACAGCTACGCTTGCTCTTTTCGACTCGCGTCTCAAGAATAATCGAAATGACAAAAGAGGAACTATAGAACATATAAGATCCCTCGGCTAATGCTCGGAATGACAAGGCCGCATTATAGAACAAGGATAACTATGGAGAAGATATAAAAGTACAAAGGCAGCGAACTCCGCTGCCTTTGTACTCCTTAATTATTATACTGCTCATTATAACCCGAGCTTCCCTGGCCTCCGGAAGCAGGAAAGGTTTGTGCTTCTTTCGGAACACCCATTTTCTCTTCGCGGCGCTGCTGGTACTGCGAGAACTGTAGTGGGGTTAAAATATCTTTAATCCTAGAAAGCCTGGTTTCAGTAATGATCTCCATTTCAGAAGCTACTTTTTTAGGATCGTTTTTATGTTTTTTAAACACTTTGTCGGCCTCTTTCATACTGACAAGGTTTATTTCGGCCACTTTTTTTGTCTGCTCGGGTGTTAAACGCAGGTTCCTGGCCATACCAGCGGTAATGTCGGCGGCGCGCTGTTCTACGGTTTTGGGTGCCGATTGTGCCGGAGCTTTCTGGACTTGTGCAAAAGCGGTGATAGTTGCGAAAACAAATACAGCTGCTAAAAGTGCTTTTCTCATATCTCTGTTAAATTAACTCGGTGGTTATGGTCTATGCAAGAACTGTTCCGGTTACTTGCAGGCCTTCAAAACAAGCGTAGCCAAACTATAGTTTCTGATTTGCTTACGATTCGCTGTAGAAGAATACTTTGTAAAAGTGCATGCCCCTTTCCTCATCATAGCCCCGCTCAACATATTGCTCGCTTTGCTCGGGGTTATAACCGCTAAACTTGATCTCAATCTGCGTATCGAGTTTAATAAAGTTGCGGAACTTGCGCTTCATATTACGCACGGTACTCTTATTTATTGTAAACCCCTGTATATCTTCCAGGTTTCGTTCCTCGGCAAAGTTCTGGCTATAGTTCTTAAAGCGCTCTGCCGACTCCGGTTCGTCAATTACGCTGCTGGTAAAATCTTCCAGGTCAAAGGTCTCGTTTTTCGAGAAATAATCTACGGAGCGGGTAATGAATTCTATCTGCTCTTTCTTGCTTTCGCTTTTGGCAAACACCTCTTCCGAAAAATCCTTACACATGTTCAGTACCGTTCTCGTCGAGAAGTTGGTGTCTTTCAGTTCATCAACATGCAGGAAATCGTCTTTCCAGAATTGTGCGTCGGTGCTATTGGCATCTACCATTTTTACGCGGTAACCATCCTCCGCTTCAGTGTTGTAGATCATACAGCCTTTGTCAACGCCTTTCAGGTTTACGCCCGCATGGTAATCGATGCTCAGGTCGTCGTGGCTGTCCTTGAAGGTAAGGAACGTGTCTTTGTTCTCGGATTTAAAGATACCGATGGCGTCAACTTCCTCGTCGTTTATTATGCAGCCCTTAAAATAAGCTACGTATAGTTCGCCGGTCTTTACTTTAGGGTGGTCTGACTGCTCGTACAGGTGGTTCAGGATATGGACAGAATACGTGTGGAACTTGGCCGGCTCGTTAAAGATAAGCGTAGCATAGGCAAACATCTCATTCAGGGCCAGATCGGAGGTGTGCGTAAACCTGAAAAACTCCTCCTGCTTAAACGGAGAAATAAAGTAGCGCAACAACAGCTCATTCAGTTCTCCATCATTCAGGTCAACCAGGTCCTGTGAGGCCACCACACCTTCTTCTTTCGACTTATTTCCAACTCTGTGCACAGCCAAACGCTGTAATCTAACCTGTATCTTCTCGCTCATGTATGCTCTTGTATGCTAACGGACCACAAAGGTATTATTAATTGCTGATTGTTGAATTGCAGATTATAAGTTCAAAGCTACATCTCATCGTTTTTCAAAAAGTTACTCCCTATAGTTGATCGCATATTAAACTTTTGGGCGTGCCGGCATAGCCGTCGGGCTCTCGCGGCTCGCTCTATAGTTTGGCGCAAACTATAGGAGCTCAAACAACCGCTCCATCCCTCACGCAATTTATCGCTCAGCAGCTTTCTCAAACTATAGTTTACTCAGTTAAAGTTGATTTGTAATTGTTAAATATCTGAATATTAATAACTTATTAATAATTAGTCATCCGTCATTGTTCATTAATTCGTTTTTGGCATGGTTTTTACATAATGAGATTTCAGAGCCGCGCAGCTTATCAAACTACAGAATTTTAAACTAAGGGGATCATGAAAAAGCTATTTTTACTCATAGCCATAGTGCTGGGCTTTGCGGCTACAAAAGTGAACGCACAACAAGCACAACCTATCCGTTTCGGGGTTCGGGTGGGTGCAAACTTATCAAACTGGCAGGGCGAAACCGTTAACAGTGCCCAGAACCTGATCGATCTGTCGGACGGGAATGTTAACCGTAAAATGCGCGAAGGTGTGCATGCAGGTTTATACATGAGCATACCGCTGGGTTCTGGTTTCGAGATCGAGCCGGGGCTGCAGTACTCTCAGAAAGGTACCCGCTTAACCGGTAAACTGCCTTGGGTAGAGACCGAATTCCTGAACGCTAACATGACCATCACCAACAAATCAGAATACATTGAGCTGCCGGTTCTGGCAAAACTATACGTTGCCGAGGGCTTCCATATTTTTGCAGGGCCACAGGTAGCTTATCTTTTATCAAACAAAGTGCAGGCGCAGGCCAGCGTACTTGGGTTTAATGCCTTTAACCGCGAATGGGACATGAAAAACGGTTTCCGGGAGATGGATTTTAGTGTAGTGGGTGGTGTTGGTTACAAATTCGCAAACGGCCTGAACCTGAGCGCAGGTTACGATTATGGCCTGAATACGATAGATGAAAATGCAAATTTCGAGACCTACAACAGAACATTTAAAGCCTCAGTAGGTTATACATTTTAGTGAGCGTTACTTGTTTAGTGTTTTGGTGATTGCAACGGGCTGCTGAATTTCAGGAGCCCGTTGTGTTTAAACTAAAAGGCAGCTGATTTATTGAATCAGCTGCCTTTTAGTTTAAGTGTCTTTAACTACCCGAATAATTATTTACGATTTTTTGTAAGGGAATTTTTTAGAAGAATTGCGCATTAACGCATTTGTAAGCGACTGGCGGGTACTGCCAATGCTGCCGGAAGCCACATAATCGTACTTCCACATCAGGTCGCCGGCATTGCCTTCGTGTATGGTTATAGTTGTGTTTACGGTGTTTGTAGGGCCCCAGGCACCCACCAACAAGCCAACAGCAATTGCTGCACCATCAGACATCGGCTTGGACATGGTAGCTTTACCGGATACCACGGCATCAACACCTAAAAGTTTGCAAAGTTCGTCTTTAGATTTTAATGAAAGGTCGGAGTACGAGAAACCGGCATTATTCAGGATAGCATTGGTTTTGCTCACATCCTGGAAATTAACGGTATACTTGTTTTTGCTCATTTCCTTCAGGAAGTAGCCATACACATCGCTCTGGATGCCATAGCCATAGTTACGCTGCTCATCCTGAATCATCTCAGGTGTAACGCCTTTAGGTAATTTTCTGGATTCGATGGCCACATCAAAAGGAAGCACAGCAACTACTTTGTGGTTACTTTTTACTTGTGAGAATGATGGAGCCTGGTAGATCTGGGGGCCGCAACTTGCAAGCGTAACGCAGATCACAATAAAGAGTAAAAGTTTTTTCATGGGCTAAAAGTTGTTTTACTGACTACTCGGGATAGCTAAGGCACTCTGCTATATGGACCCATTATACTATACCCCGGAAGACCGAAGTATAGATATAAGACTATATAGTAAGTAAATATAATAGTATTATTCAGATATCCAGAGTGGTTGAAACCCTTTTAGTGAAAAATTTTCTTGGAAGTGTAGCGGTATAGGTAGCTAAGCTATTGTTGATGGAGGAGGAGCTACTATTAATGATGATGATGGTCGTTATCGTTGGGTTTGCTATTATAGTTGGCTATAGTTCCCAGGGTAAAGAACACTGCCCAGCAAATGTACAACGCCGCGAAATTGTTGATGCTTTTACCGATCAGGGCAAGTATAAGGTGAGCCAGCAAGGTCATTACCAGGCCTGTAGCAGCTACAAACTGGTAAGAATTCATTTCACGCGGGTCGTATATCTTTGATAACTTCATTCAGTTTATAAATTTTTTACCTGTAACAAGCCTGCTATAGTTTAGGTGCCATCCATACAGCAGCGCTCCGCACAAAGATAACTAACAGGATTTGATTGAGTAGCCACTCCTGGCAATTGGGACATAGTTATTAGGCATTGGGTATTGTACGCAACTATAGTCTCCATCAGTAACTATAGCTGGTTTATGTTTTGGTTATTTGGCTATAGTTGCAAAATTATGTTAAGCAAAATAAACTGATTACGAACAAGGCCACCTGCCCAGCGTATATAAGGTACAACATTTAGAAACTGATTATGGCAACTGAAGAAGAGAACATACAAAATACACCCGGCAGCGCTAAGAACGTAAACAGCGATTTTAACAAACGTGTTTCAATGGGCAACCACCCCGATCCATCGGCAAAACGCAACATAGGACCGGGAGGCCAAACAGAGCGTAGCGGTCAAAAAGATAAGCTGGAGAATATGCATATAAAAGGTAACGAAACAACAGGTTACGGCGCCAGCGATCCCAGCAAAAGTGTAGAATACCTGGCACAGGGCCCGGGTTTTGAATTTGAAGGTAGCGATACTGCCATGAATGATGACCTGAATGGTATCAGAAGTAAAGACCAACCTCTGGGGCAAAACAAATCCGAGGAAACAGACACAGACAGAAGCAGAACTTAAAAAGAAACTAAAAACGGAGGCCAGAACAAAGGTCTCCGTTTTTAGTTTTATAAGTGTGGTAGCAACTATAAACCAAATGATTTAAGTTTGCTACACGCATTTAGCGCCAAACCAGACCCCAACATGCCAAACCAGACACCTTATACTTTGCACATCCGGAACATGGTGTGCCCACGCTGCATAAAAGTGGTAACCGAAGAACTGGAAAAACTTGCTTTACCAGTGCAGGATGTTAAGTTAGGAGAGGCAACACTAACACTGGAGCCCAGCGCACAGGAGTTAGTAGAAGTAAAAAAGGTACTGGCCGAAGAAGGTTTCGAATTACTGGAAGACCCCAAAGCTGAACTGGTAGAAAAAATTAAGATAGCTGTTATTAGCCTGCTCAGGACCGGAAAAGTGGAGGAGCTGCATATAAACTTATCTGATTACCTGTCTGAGCAGCTGGGTAGAGATTATAATACGCTCAGCGCTTTGTTTTCGGCTGCAGAAGGGGTAACTATAGCCAGGTATATGGTGTTACAGAAAATTGAAATGGCAAAAGAACTGCTTGATTATAATGAGTTAAGCCTAAGCCAGATTGCCGATAAGTTAGGCTATAGTAGCGTTGCGCATTTGTCTAACCAGTTTAAGCAGATTACCGGCTTAACGCCTTCAGCATACAAAAATAGTACTACAGTGGCCCGGAAACCATTGGACCAGTTACAATAAACCGGACTATAAAGAAGAAGCCCCGGCTTTTAACAACTGGGGCTTCTTCTTTATAGTTTATTAAGAGCAGATAAACTCTTCTTTTATAAAACTCAGTATTTCGGGTGATAGTGGTTTTGAGAAGAAATCCTTCACTTCTTTCAGGCTCTTAGCCGAGATGATATCTTTTCTGTCTACTGCCGATGAGAGCATGAACAGGCAGCAGTTTTTCGTTATTTCCTCCGGAATTTGTCTGTATTCTTCTATAAAGCTCCAGCCATCCATGCCGGGCATGTTTATGTCCAGGAATATAAGATCGGGGAATGCTTCAGGTTGCTGTAAGGCAGTATTCTTCAGGTATTCTAGCGCATTTTCAGCCCATTCAAAACTATAAACTTCTTCTGCAAACTTCTCATTCTTGATGATGCTCTCACACACAAAGTTGTTGATCTGGTCATCATCAATCAGTATTACCTTTTTCAATATATTCATTTACTACATTACTCTTTAAAAAGTAAACACGAAAAGTAGTGCCTACGCCAACATTACTTTCAACTTCAACCTTTCCGCCAAGCAACTCCGCCTGGCTCTTTACAAGATGTAAGCCAAGGCCTTTGCCAGCAATATTAGGGTGAAATCTTTTATACAGCCCAAAAACCTTGCCTTTTTCCTTGTTAAGGTCAATACCGAGGCCATTATCGCTGACTTGCAGACAAATATAGTCATCCACAGCAAATGTTTTAAGATTTATCTGTAGTTTTTTGGTTCTATTGCGGTACTTGATGGCATTGGATACCAGGTTATGTATAATGCTTTTAAGATAACTCCTGATGGTAACTATAGTTGGATTAGCCTCAAAATCATGCACCAAAGTTGCTTCAGCTTCTGTTATTTCATCTGATAAACTATCAGTTACGTGCTGAAAGATGTCCTCGAAGTAAACTTTTTCCTCGGCCTCGTGCAGGTCGTTGCGCAAAGCAAGCAGTTCGTTCAGGTCACGGATGGTACTGTCGAGTAGCTTGGCAGACCGGAACATGTTGTCTATAACACGCTGGTTGATGGGTGCTTCGGGATTTGTTTTGTCGTAAATAGAGGTAAGGCCAAGTATGTTGGCGATAGGTGCGCGCAGGTTATGCGATACAATGTAGGCGAACTGCTGCAGGTTCTGGTTCTGTAGCTGTAATTTTTCTGTTAGTTGCGCCTGCTTTGCCTCTGCCAGTTTACCTGCTGTTATATCTGCCATGGAGCTATCCAAACGAATTACTTTTCCATCGGCGTTCTGCATCGGAGACGAACGAAGCATCATCCAGCGTATTTCGCCACTACGGGTTACAATCCTGAATTCCTGTTCAAATTTAAACCCTTGCAAAGCTTCATTTTTAAATTTGTATCTGAGTAAGGGTAAATCTTCATTATAAATGATCTTTGGCCAGAGGAAATCACTTAAAAATTCATCCTCGGTATAACCTGTCAGTTCGTAGCACTGCGGGCTTATATATAAAATGTTAAAGTTCGTATCTGCCGATAAAATGATCTCCGGTATGTTTTCTATAGTTGACTGAAAGCGGTTCTTGGTTTCTGTTATTTCGTATTCGCGTTCTTTTTGCTCTGTAATGTCCTGCGTGGTACCAACCACTTTAATAACTTTCCCCTCCATATCCATTACCGGCTCCATAAAATGGTACAGGTACTTCTGCGTACCATCAAGTAGCAGGATGCGGTGCTCCAGGGTTACCGTTTCTTTAGAGTCTATTACCCGCTGGTATTCCTGTAAAGCAAATTCCTGGTCATCCGGGTGAATGTAAGAGGTAATGTTATGGAAAGTAGGGGCTAAGTCTTCCGGCAGATCGTAGATGGTATAGGTATTCTGCGAAAGCTTAAGTGTATGACGTTCAATGTTATACTCCCAGCTACCAACTTTTGCCAGCGACTGTGATCGTACCAGCTGGGCCTCGTTTTCTTTAATAGCTTTTACAATATTGCGCTGCTCCGAAATATCGTTAATACTTAAGGCTACAGCTATAGTATCGTTAAATTTGGTGAATACCGGGCGGTAGGAAACCTCAAACCAGAGATTCCCGGAGCCGGTTTCGTAGGTCACCGTAATACCCCGCAGCGCTTTCTGATGATCTTTTATGAGATCCTGCTTTTGCTCGGATGCTGTAAATTCCAGTATACTCTGGCCTTCTTTCAGCTCCTTTACCTGTAACCTTCTTACTTCTTCTGCGGCTACTTTATTAAACGATAAAATTTTGAGGTCCTCATCGAGCAGGTATATTGCCTGTGGAGAGCTGTTAAGCAATGCGGTTAGGTTTGCTTCACTCTTTATAAGATGCTGCTGGGCTTCTTTCTGGGTGGTAATATCAATCAGCGTTCCGTTATAAAGTACAGTGCCGTCTTCTTTCTGGGTTGGCAAACTATGGCCCCGTATCCAGATCCATTTTTCTTCAAGTGGGCTCCACAATCTAAACTCCAGCAGCCAGGGCGAGAGCGTTCTTACCGACTCCCTGATACTCTCCCAGATTATTTCGAGATCTTCCGTGTGGGCAGTCTCAAAAAGCAGGTTTGGATTTTGATAAATATCCTCGGGCGTAATGCTGTAAAGGCTTAGTAAACTCCCGCTAATAAACGGAAAGTCAAAGTTCATGTCCTTATCTATCTGGAACTGGTAAACTGCGCCCGGTAAACTTGAGCTAATTTCAAGCAGCTGCTTTTCGCGTCGTTCCAGGTCCGAGATCGCCTTTACCCTGTCATCAATGTTAATGGCTACCACTATTCTTGGCTTAAAATTATCCTGTGCCGGGAGGCCATGCGATTTTATATCAACATGAAAAATGCTGCCATCTTTCCGGACGTGCCTCCAGTTGTCGGAGAAACTATAGTTTTCATCCAGTATGGGCAGTAGTTTCAACAGATCCTCTTTCTGGTCTTCGGGCTGCAGGTCTATGATGCACAGGTTCAGGAATTCGTCGCGGGTATATCCATATTCTTCCAGGGCGGCCTGGTTTACCTCCAGTATACGCATGGTGTCGTAATCAAAAACCCACATCGGGATGGCAATATTCCGGAACAGCGATCTGTAGATTGCCTGGCTTTCGTTAAGCGCATTTTTCAGCTGCTGTCTTTCGCGCTTCTCTGAACTTAATATGGCATCGCTAAAACGTATCTGGTTTAAAGCCTTCCGGATAAAGATGGCAGCAAAAGCTGTTACCAGCAGCGAGGCCAGCAAAAGCAGGTTATAGTTGCGGATGGTAGTATCAATTGTATGAAGGGCATCGGTCCCCCGTTTGCGTGTATTAGTACTTATAGTGTCCCTAGTATGTTCAGAAATTTCTGTTGGCGATGGTAGGCAGGTGTCAGCTTAAGCTCTTCATACGAATCGTCCTGCAGGCCCTTTCGGCTTAGCTCAATAAGGTGATTCAGCATTTCAGCATACCGGTTCCTTTTATCCACGTATTGCTGTAACAGCTGTTTCCGGCTCGCTACTTTTATCAGTTCGCCTAGCTTGGCCAGATCCGTGTTTATAGCCTCATTCGCCTGTTTTATCTTTTGCTCAAGCCTTGCCATCGTTGCCGCATCCGTGGTATTGATGTGCCTGATGGCAGCGTTGTATACAAGGTCTTCTTTGTTGTGCAGGTCATTTATCAGCTCCAGCCTGTGAAGCGATTCCGAAACCATCCTATTATAGTTTTCCTGTACTTCACGGGCTGTCAAATACGAGTAGGCGCTGATGGTAAGCAATGCTACAGCCAGCACAGCAAACACAATTGTAGTATAGCGCGTGCTTATGTTTTGTTTACTATAGTAGTGTTCGTCTTGCCTGTTTTTCATTAGCTGTATTGTAGCTGCTTTGAATAGTATGGAGGATTACCTCTGCGAAGTATAAGCTTGACTTGAACCGGTAAGCAGGTAAGATAAGCATACTTTAAAACAGCAGTGTATGTTGGCATTACATTTAAACATTAAGATTAAAAGATGAAGTAATACTCAAGTCAGGATGCAAATCAGATAAGTCCTAAATATAATAGCTGTCTGCTAATATCCCAGCTTTTGTTTAGCATCAGAGGAAATAGTTATAAAATGGACCATCCGAAAATCTGTAAATGATAAAAAAGAATCTGTAACAGCAGGCGACTGGGGCGGTCGTATCTTTGTAGTGTAATAAAAGAAGAACAAGATGGCAACACTAACACATAAAGACTATGAAAAAGCCACTTATCCGGTAGAGGGCATGACCTGTGCGTCCTGTGCATCGAGCATCGAGAGCATGCTGCGCGCCCGCGAGGGCGTGGCTGAAGCTAACGTGAATTTTGCCGGAAAAAGCGTGCAGGTAACTTACGAGCCAACTATAGTTAATCCGAACCAACTACGCGATACAGTAAAGGAAATAGGGTTTGACATTCTGATTGAGACTCAGACGCAGGAGCAGCTGGAAGAGCGGGAGGCAAAAGCCATCCGATCACTGAAGCTGAAAACTATAGTTGCCGGGGCGCTGGCCCTCCCTGTTTTTATATTGGGCATGTTTTTTCATGACACATTCGCCTGGGGCAACTGGGCCATGTTGCTCTTAACTGCACCCATTTTGCTGTGGGCTGGGCAGCGGTTTTTTACCGGCGCATGGGCACAGGCCAAACATGGCCGAGCCAATATGGATACGCTGGTGGCGCTCAGCACAGGTATCGCCTTTATTTTCAGTGTTTTCAATACCGTATATCCGGATTTTTTCCTGAGCCGTGGCCTGATGCCGCACGTGTATTTTGAGGCTGTAGCTGTTATCATTGCCTTTATATTGCTGGGTAAATACCTGGAAGAAGGTGCTAAGAACCGAAGCTCGGCAGCTATTAAAAAGTTGATGGGTCTGCAGCCCAAAACGGTGCGCATACTCCGCGATGGAACTGAGCTGGAAATAAAGATTGAAGAGGTACAGGTAGGAGACAGGGTGATTTTGCTGCCCGGCGACCGCGTGCCGGTGGATGGTGAAGTGGCTGCCGGATCTACTTATTTGGATGAAAGCATGCTGAGCGGCGAGCCGTTGCCGGTACAGAAACAACCCGGCGATAAAGTTTTTGCCGGAACTATTAACCAGAAAGGCAGTGTGCAACTGATTGCTGAAAAAACCGGTGGAGAAACGATGCTGGCGCACATTATCAGAATGGTGCAGGAAGCGCAGGGAAGTAAAGCTCCTGTTCAGAAACTGGTTGATAAAATTGCCGGAGTATTTGTGCCGGTGGTACTGGGAATTGCCTTGCTTACCTTATTATCGTGGATCGTATTTGGCGGACAGGCTTACCTGACAGAAGGATTTTTATCGATGATATCGGTGCTGGTAATTGCATGCCCGTGTGCACTTGGCCTGGCAACGCCAACGGCTATTATGGTTGGAGTAGGCCGTGGAGCTGAAAACGGTATCCTGATAAAAGATGCGGAAAGCCTGGAGCGAGCCCATGAGGTAAACGCTGTTATACTGGATAAAACCGGAACTATAACCCTGGGTAAACCAACTGTTACGGACGTGGTCTGGGCAGATGATGTACAGCAACCAAAGCAGCTGGAGCAGTACTTTTACTCCATGGAAGCCCAGTCGGAGCACCCGATTGCACAGGCGGTCTATAGTTACTATAAAGAAGCAGGCGCCCAGGTGCAGCAACCCGACTATTTCAGCAGTCTGACAGGTATGGGGATTGAAGCTGACTTTAACGGAACAAGGTATTATGCAGGTAACTATAAATTGCTGCAGCAACACCAGGTAACTATAGCTGAAGAACTGGCCCAGCAAACTATAAAACTGCAGGAAGATGCCAAAACAGTGATCTACTTTGCTGATGCGAACCGGGCGCTGGCCATATTTGCAGTATCTGACCCGATAAAGGAAACTGCTGCGCAAGGAATAAAAGCCATGCAGGATGCGGGCATAGAAGTTTATATGCTGACCGGTGATAACAAACAAACGGCAGCAGCTGTAGCCCGGCAGGTGGGCATTAGCAACTATAAAGCCGAGCTGATGCCCCAGGATAAAGCTGATTTTGTAAAGCAACTGCAGGCAGAAGGCAAGCACGTAGCCATGGTGGGAGATGGCATAAACGATGCGCAGGCGCTGGCTACCGCCGACATCAGTATTGCAATGGGCCAGGGTACTGACATTGCCATGGATGTAGCAGGCATTACACTGATGCGTTCTGAGCTGACACAGGTAGCTGCGGCTATCAAATTATCCAGAGCAACCGTTAAAACAATTCGCCAGAACCTGTTCTGGGCCTTTTTCTATAACGTGATCTGTATTCCGGTAGCGGCTGGTTTGCTGTTTCCTTTCACGGGTTTCCTGCTTAGCCCGATGATCGCGGGGGCGGCAATGGCCTTTAGTTCAGTATCGGTAGTGGCAAACAGTTTACGTTTAAGAACAGTTAAGTTAAAATAAGTACACAGTTAAATAATTATGTTAAATATGAAAACCTATAAATTCAAAACCAATATTAACTGCGGCAGTTGCATTAAAGCAGTAACACCACACATGAACAAATTAGAAGGCATAACCTGGGAAGTGGACACCAACAATCCGGACAAGATACTGGAAGTGAAATCTGAAACCCTGGAAGCCTCAGAAATTAAAAATACTGTAGAGAAAGCCGGGTTTAAAGCCGAACAACTATAGTTACTATACCTTTAACAGGCACGAAAATAAAATGCTGATCACGAATGGTCAGCATTTTGTGTTAGGGGAGTAGTTGTTTTACTGAGTCGGCCGGGCATGATGGCGTACAGAAATATAACCACGCCAATCAGAAGCAATCCCAATGCTTCGCGGGCTTCTTCAATGTTTTTTATGTCGCCGCCGCCAACTTCCAGGCCTTCGTACTTTTCCGGCCACAAGTAAAGTGCTCCTAACATACAGGCTACACTAGTAATTGCTAACACCAGAACGGGCACTCTGCCAAATGCTCCCAGTATAGTTATAGCAGCTGCGTATAAATAAATCAGTATCCAGAGGGTAGCGTCGGGGTCATTGTACTGCAAGGCCGCAAAACTGATGAATACTAATCCGAGTATAATTCCGATGGTCTTCCTGAGCATAATATAACTATAGTTTAAACTATATAGCTATACCTAAATTTAAGCGAAAGGTTATAGTACAGGAAAGTAAAAAGGGCAGCTTTATGCTACCCTTTCTTTGTGTCTATAGTTTACAGAAGTTCTGTAGTTCCTGGCTTACCATGCCCATTCCGGACAAATGACTCTTCGGGTATTGCGGAGCTTAAAACCCAGCACTACTTCGTGGCTTCCGGCATGTCCTGTTCCTAACGGAGAGGTGCTTGCATCATAGGAATAAGCTAAGTCGAACAGGTGACTGATGTTCATGCCGGCCATGGCTGCAACCGACTCGTTGTGGCGGTACGTAAGGCCTGCCCAGAGCCTGTTGGCATACATTACTTTGGCAGATGCATCAAACGAAACAGGACTTGGCTGGGCCATTTTCACCATAACAGAAGGGATAACAGCCAGGTCGGGAGTCATATCAATTCTGTAACCGGCAGTGGCAAAGTAATGCTGCTGTAATCTTCCTTCTTTGTCTTCAGGAGTTTTGCTGTCGTTAATAAATTTACGCTTGCTGGGCACCAGTTGCGAGCCTGATGCGCCTACATAAAAGTTGTACGAGTAAAGCCACAGGCCCATGTTCAGGTCAAACTTCATTTCATTTACCCTACCGTCATAAATTGCCGGGTCGTTGCCCTGGGCGGTTGTTACACTTCCCGGATCCAGACTATACTGAATAATGCCCGGGGCAACACCAGCCGCTATCCGCAAAGACTTAGTGAGTGGCTGATGGTACGCATAGCTCATGCTGAAACTGCCACGCTTCAGCGGACCAGTTTTTGTGCTGCTTGCCATTGCGCCAATACCATGATGCGGACGGATACGCTTGTACTTGCTTGGCTTTTTAGTGCTGGCTTCTTTTGCATTTGTACCCAGGCGGCTACCCCTGTACGAAGAACTCATATCCTTGTTAAGAGGCATATGAAACGATGCATAATACGTTTGAGGCGCTCCCTCCAGGCCAGACCACTGGTGCCTTGTTCCCAGTTTCAGATCGGCATAGTCTTCTATACCGGAAATGGCCGGGTTAAGCAGGTAGTTGTTGGTAGAATACTGGGTGTACTGTGGTCTTTGCTGCGCCATTGCCTGGCTGGCAAAAAGTAACACAAATCCTAAGGCTAAAAGTCTTTGCATATACGTTATTTAACTATTGTTATACTTCCTGTTAAAGGTTTTTCGCCTGGCTCCAGCTGTATTACATAGTAGTAAGTAGCCAGTGGTAATTCCTGCCCGTTGTAGCGGCCGTCCCATGATGCCTGGTATCCGTTTGATGTGAAGACCATGGTGCCCCACTGGTTAAACACCTGTACTTTACAATTCGGGTATTTCTTCAGGTTGGCAATTTCCCAGGTATCGTTAATGCCGTCACGGTTTGGCGTAAACGTATTTGGTATCTCTACAAAAGGCAGCACCGTTATTGTTACTTCATCCTTAAAGGTACAGCCACCCGCCGTAGCTATAGTTACCGTGTAAGTAGTTGTCTTTTCGGGAGTTGCCACCGGGTTAGCTATGTTCGGGTTGTTCAGGCCTTCTGCCGGCGACCAACTATAGCTATCACCACCGCTTGCTTCCAGGGTTATGCTTCTGCCTTTAATAATTGTCTTATCAGGGCCGGCATCTGCCGAAGGCTCCATAACTGTTACCTTAACTGCTGTGCGGTCGCTGGCACATGACGATGCCACTTCCTGTACATAATAGGTAGTAGTATGTGTTAACACAGGCGTAGTAAAAGTATTGCCTACCGCCAGTACCTCACCTGAGCTTGCCGATGCATACCACTCCAGCCTACCTTCCTTGCCGGTTGCTTTCAGCGTAACACTGCTGCCGGAACAGGTCGTAACATTTTGGGCTACCGGGGCCAACGGCTGTGCATTTATGTTGATTACTACTGCGTTACTCACCAGCCCGTCGCACGACTCAGATGTTACAATTCTGCGGAACCAGGTTTTCTGCGTCAATGGCATCGGGCTATAGTTCTGGCCATTGTTAGCCCCCGGGGCAGTTGTAAATCCATTGTCTGCCCCTTCAGCACTGTATTCCCACAGGTACGTATAGTTGCCGCTGCCGCCTGTTGGCGTAGAACCGGTTAAGGTTGACGGAGCTGTGGCATAACACACTGTCTGGTTCGTGCTGATCTTGTTGTTGCTCATGGCTGGCTTCACCGTAATCATTACCTCCTGGCTGTTTTCAGAACGCGACCCGGAAATGACAACCCTGCGGAACCAGGTATCCTGTGTAAGTGCCGGCGGAGCATAATCTATCCCATTGCTGGCGCCCTTCGCTGATACCCAGGTAGCATCCGCTTCTCCGGTTTTGTACTGCCATTGGTAAATGTAATCTCCTTCGCCACCTTCCGGAGTTGAGCCCTTCAATGGTTTTGGCGTATTGCCATAGCAGATTACCTGGTTGGCCTGTATGTTGTTATTCGAGATACCTAATGTGATCGTGATCTTAACCGGGTTCGAGATGCTTTCGCAACCACCAGAGTACACGCGTCTTCTGTACCAGGTATCAGCATTCAAAACACCCGGAGAGAAGTTCTTGCCATCATTCAGACCAGTTGCCGTGGTATAGTTCTGTCCGTCTGTACTGACTTCCCATAGGTAGGTATAAGTATTGTTGCCGCCAGCTGGCAGCGAGCCTGTTAACGGTGCCGGGCGCTGACCTGCATAGATCGTCTGGTCTATAGTTATTGTGTTCTTCGTGATCTGCGGCGATACTGTTACTTTTACGACATTAGATATATGCGAGCACGCACCTGAAGTAACTACTCTTCTGAAATAAGTTGTAGTGGAAAGTGCGCCTGGCTGGTAGTTTACACTTTTGCCATTTGAAGCAACAGGAGCGAAGGCTGCCGGCGTGTTTGATGTAGCAGATTGCCATTCATAACTATAGGTACCATCACCACCTGACGGAGCAGAACCTTTCAGTTGCGCAGGTGCAGATCCAACGCAGACCATTTGCTCTTCTGTGATCGTGTTTTCAGAAATAACCGGATTTACGTCTATCTTAACGGCTACTGAATAATCGAAGCATTTGCCTGACGTTACCTTGCGGCGGAACCAGGTTGGCTCAGTTAAAGCTGCCGGCTGATATGACTGGTTGCTGTTCACGCCCGGTGCAGTTCTATAGTTTATGCCATCGGTACTTACTTCCCAGATGTATGTAAAGGCACTGATGCCACCTGTATGCTTAGAACCATTGATAGCGCCCGGCTTTCCGTTTTCGCAAACTATAGTTTCCGATGCAACTATACTATTCGCAACTATAGCCGGATGAACTATAACCTGTATTGCTGCGCTTTCGATCTGAGCACATGGGCCGGAAATTACCGTACGCTTGTACCAGGAAGTTTTAGAAAGTTGGCCTGGCCGGTAATCTTTTACATCGCTGTCCGGGATTTCCGTGAACGAGGTGCCATTCTCGCTGAAAGACCAGCTATAGGTATAGTTGCCATCGCCACCGGTCGGTTCAGAACCTTTTAGCAGTGCCGGAGTTTCGCCTTCGCAAATGGCTTCTGCTATAGTTAAGGTATTGTTTTCCAGTGCTGGAAGTACTTCTACTTTCACAGCTTCACTCACATTTTCGGTACATGGTCCGGAGATGGCTACACGGCGGAACCACGTAGTTTTAGTGAGCGCAGTTGGCTGAAACGTTTCCGAAGTAGCGTTGGCTATCGTTTTAAACTCAGTATCTACGCCTTCGGTTTTCTTTTCCCAACGGTACGTAATGCCAAGTATGTTTCCACCTTCCGGACGCCTTCCCGAAAGCACGTCCGGAGTCTGGCCGGCACAAATGGCTTTTGTTGGAGCTATCAGGCTGTTGTTGGTGATGTTTTGGTTAACTGTAACTGTAACAGCTGTTCTTTCAGAGCTTCCGCAGCCATTGGCATTAACCGTCTCTACATAATAAGTAGTGGTAGTCGTTAGTGCCGGAGTTTCAAAGTTGCGGCCATTATAAACCGGATTTTCTGCATCTGCACTAATGTACCAGTTATAGTTGCCTGATGCCGTTACAGCAAGCGTGGCCCTGGTGTTTTCGCAGATAGTAACAGGAGCTACAGCAGGTGCAACCGGTAGCGGAACAACTGTTATTTCAATAGCCGGCGATACATCCACACACGATCCGGATAAAACTTCGCGTTTATACCAGGTGGTGGTAGCTACTTTACCCGGCGTATAGTTGGGTTCCTTGTTTTCCCCTTCTGCGAGCGTATAAGCGCCATCGGCTCCGGTTGTGCTCACTAACCAGCGATAGCTATAGTTTTCATCGCCGCCAGTGAGCGGGTTGCCGCTCAGCATAGTTGCTTCCGTGCCAAAACAGATTACCTGGTCTTTTGAAATGATGTTATTGGCGATAACCGGGTTAACATGAATCTTGATAGTGTTACTAACGCTGGCACCGCACGGGCCACCAGTTACTTCGCGCTTAAACCAGGTGGTTTTAGTAATAGCACCCACAGAATAGTTAATGCCGCTGTTCTGGCCTGTTGCCAGTGTAAAGTTCTCGCCATCGGTACTCATGTACCAGCGGTAACTATAGTTGCCATCTCCGTTTTCAGGCTGTCTTCCTTCCAGCACTTGCGGAATAGCGTTAGCACAAACTGTTTGCTCCCCAACTATAGTATTGTTTAAGATGGGCTTATAGATCGTGATCTTTACCGGCTGGCTGATGTTAACCTGGCAGGTACCGGACGTAACTTTTCTGCGGAACCAGGTTGTTTCTTCTATAGCTCCCGGCTTATAGTTCTGTTCGGTGTTTGTGCCTGTAGCTGCAGTATAGTTTCCGTTCTCGCCAGTTGTGCTCATCTCCCACAGGTAACTATAGGTTTTGGTACCGCCGGTGGGTTCGCTTCCGTTCAGCTGTTCAGCTTCCGTGCCGATGCAGTAAGTTGCATTTTCAGTTACTGTATTGTTATCAATAACTGGTGTTACACTTACTTTAACCGGCTCCGATACATGCGAGCAAACGCCTGAAACAGCTACTCTGCGGAACCAGGTTGGTACAGTAAGTGTACCCGGCTGGTAATCTTTTAGTGTTGCTCCTTCTATTTTGCTGAAGCCTTCTGTAGCAGATGTTGTGCTGATTTCCCAGTAGTATGTATAGTTGCTTTCGCCGCCAATTGGTGTAGAGCCGATTAATTCTGCCGGAGCTTGTCCGGCGCAGATCTCAGCAACTTCTTCTATCGAGTTGTAATTAATTACATCCAGTACGGTTATAGTTGCCGCCGTTCTTGGGCTGATGCAGCCTTCGATTACTGCCTGCACATAGTATGTTTTGCTTTCGTTTACAGCTGCAATACCGAACGATCTGCCCTGGTAAAGCATTGTGCCGCCTTCTGCTACATCAAACCACTGGTAAATGGTGGCATTGCCCTGTGCTACTAACGTTGCACCGCTGCCCGGTCCGCAAAGCGTGACAGGAGCTACTGTAGGTGCCGGTGTTGCCGGGCGAACTGTAACTTTTACAGGCGTGCGTACGCTGGTACAGCCACCTTCTATAGTTGTCTCAACATAATAGGTAGTTGTTGTCTGCAAGGCTGGAGTTTCAAATGTAGCGCCTTCGCCCAGCAGTTTACCACCAGTTGCAGCATCGTACCAGGCTAGTTTTCCAACCGGATTCTGTACTTGCAGCGTTGTGCCGAAGCCCGGGCAGAGAATAGCAGGAGCTGCTACAGTCGGAGCCTTTGGAAGTTCGTTTACTGTAACCGTTACCTGATCTGATGTTGCACAGCTGCCTTCTCCGAAACTATAGGTCAAGGTGAATGTTCCCGCTTTAGATGGTGTAAACTTTCCGCTTGCTGTCACCAGTTCTGATCCGCTCCATTTGCCGCCTGGTAAGTTAGCAGTTAAGTTAAAGCTGCCGCTGTTCAGGCAAACCGTAATATCCTCACCGGCATCCGCAACTGGTGCTTCGTTTACAGTTACCTGCATGGTGCTATAGTTGCTGCAGCCTTTCGGGTCGGTGTATGTGTAAGTTAATGTGATAACTCCTGTTTGCGTTGGCGGCGTAAAGGTGCCATCTGCAGTTACATGCTCGCCGCTCCAGGTACCGCCAGCCGGGTTGCCTTGTAATTTAGTCGCTACCGGTTTGTTACAAACTATAAGATCTGCACCAGCGCTAACAACAGGTAGCGGGTTTACTTTTATAGTTATTTGTTTTGATGTGCTGCAGCCTGTTTCGTTATTAAAACCGGTTACTGTATAGGTTGTAGTTTGTGCCGGAGTAGCTGTTATGCTGGCACCTGTTGTAGCGCTTAAGCCCGTGGCCGGAGCCCACTCGTAGCGATCTGCGCCTGCTGCTGTAAGCATAGCCTGCCCTTGTCCAACGCATATTTCAGCAACATCAGCTTTTACTTCTACTTTTGGCGGCTCATTCACTATAACTGTAACAGTGGTTGTGCTGATGCAGCCTGTTACGCTGTTTCTGCCGGTTACAGTATACGTTGTGGTTTTGGTCGGTTTTGCTGTAACCGAGTTGCCATTAGTTACGCTTAAGCCATCCGCAGGTGCCCAGGTATAGGTATCGGCACCGGTTACGTCTATAGTTGTACTACCACCAAGGCAGATATTCGGCGTTGCGGCAGTAGCTTTCAGTTCCGGTAAAGCATCGATTCTGATCTGCTGTATAGCCGGTTCTGACTCGCCGCACTCGTTTATAGCCACCACGCTAACAGTATATACACCTGCTTCTGTAAACGCTATAGTTGGGTTAGCTGATGTGCTGTTACCGGAAGTGAATTCTGTAGTGCTTCCGCCCGTAACTGTCCATTTGTAGCCGGTTATAGTTCCGGATTTAGTATCGTAGGTTGGTTTGTGTGCAGCGTTTTCAGGAGTAAAAGCTATAGTTTGCGGACCGCAATACACCGCATTTGCAGGTAGCGTAACAACAGGTTTACTACGTATAGTTACCTTTTCTTCTTTAATGCTTGCCGGCGCACAATTGTTGGTAGCGGTCAGCTTAATCGTATAATCGCCAGCGTCTGTAAAATTGAATTCAGGATGCTCAGAAGTAGCAGAGGAGCCTGACGCAAAGCTCCAGCCTTTTGTCGGCGAAACTTCCCATTTGTATCCGATACCGTCTCCTGTGGACGTATTCTGTGTTTTAAATGACGTAGGCGTACAGTTGTCGGAGGAGCCTGGCTGTAAAGTGAAGTTTGCTTTTGGTGGCTCACTGACAGTAATTTCCATTTCCTTCGAGCTCAGTGCGCAAGTTGTGTTCGGGTCTAAAGGCTTTACAACCAATATAAGCTTATACTCGCCCGGCTGCGTAAACACAATTTTAGGGCTCTTAGAGTTGGCAGTACCCGAAACAAAACGCCATCCTGTTGCTGGTTCTATGGTCCACTCGCTCAGGTAGTTATCTGTATTGTTAGTGGCGTCGTACCCACTCTTGGTCAGGTTTTGCAGGTTTACAGGCTGGTTAATGCACAAAGACTCTCCACCGGCAACAGCAAAATCAGCTTCAGGACCTTTGGAAATACGGATACCTGAGAATGTTGCGCGCGATGAGCTACATGGGTTTTTGGCAAAACCGGTTAATGTAAAACCAAACTCAGTGTCTTTTGAGGATTCGTTGAATGTATGCTCAATGTAACGGTCGGCTGGCAGTTCGGCGTGCTTGTAGGTTATGGCTGGCGTGCCATCATCGAACTGGAACGTGTACACTGTTTCTGGTGAGTTTCCTTCTACACCGGTAATTTTAAATCGGTAGGTTGCCGGCGCACATTGTGTGTTATTACCGTCGCTGGAAATACCAAGACCAGGATTACTGCCAACAAACATGCGTTTTATAGTGGTAGTAGTGCAGCCATTTTCTCCTGTAACAATTAGTGTAATGTCATATCCGCCGGAAGCTGTATAGGTGTGAGAGGCGGTTTCGAAGTTTTTGCCATACGTATTGCTCTTGCCATCGCCCCAGTTAATCAGATACTCTTTGTTTGTTTCTTTGGTAGTAGAGGTGTTTTCTACAGTTAAGATAAACTTAAAATTAGTTGTATTGCCTGCGTAGCTGCAGTAAGTGAAATTAAGTTCCGGGTAAACAGGATCTACGAGGTTTGCGTCCGGGGTGCCGGCTATAGTTATTGTTTCAGAAGTAGCTTCGCAGTTCTCTGCTGTAGTGGTTTTAACCCAGTAGGTTCCGGGCCTGGTAACGCTGATGCTGGGAGTGGTCTCGCCAGTTGACCAGGTGTAGGTTTTAGCTTCAGAAGATTGTAAAACGATAGCATTTACGTTGCAGAGAGAGGTTCCTGCAGGAGTATTGATGACTGGTTTACAATCCTGAGCAGCAGCGCTGTTGCACCACATCCCAAAGAAAAGGACAAGGAGAGGCAACAGACTGCCTTTAAGAAATGGCTGCATGGCTAAAAGTTGTAAAGTTTATTACAGAAGCAGTTTTTTAATTGTATTATTAATTGTATTAAAAGTAAAACAGTAAATGGAAGGTCATGCTTTCCATCTTGTTTGGTAGTTAAACAGGGACATTCGTTTGTCTTGCATTTTCAGCACAACAATGCTCCTGTCATCCACTTAACCCGGCCAGTTTAGTCCAGGCTATAGTCTCGAACGAAATGAAATAATATAATCAGATCGTTTTCTAAAGAACCAGCCGTGAATTGTAATTTAAAAAGTATTGTAAAGTATAAATCACGATGACAGGCTAACCAATTTTAAAAAAAATTAGTTTAAATCATCTGCTTATTTTTTAGAAAGATACCTGTTTTCTACGATTGTAACTCATTTGGGCAGTGAATTTTAAGAAGATAATCAGTGTCCAGGCTTTAATTGCTTCCTGAGCCTGATCAATCAAAGAATCTGAATGTTTTTTTGTATATTGTATTAACCCAAGTTTTAATTTAAAATACTGTCTGCAGTAAAACTTCTGTTAGTTACAGATATGCATTTTTGTATGCTACCCAATTCCGGAGCTCCGCAGTTGCCCGGTTTTTATTTCCCCGCTAACTGATTTTATTAAGGCCCCTCCACAAAAAAATCTTCCACAGTTGCATTTCAACTTTGGTCCGGAATAGCCGGTAATTATAGCGTTAAATGTAAAAAGTACAATTGGTAGTAACACGCATGAATGTGCGTTTAACCCTGTGTTATGGCCTAAAATAATGCGAAAAACGGCTGTAGTTGTTAATATATGTATATTTAGATATAGTAAGTTTTATTTATTAATCAATTTTAATTATTTAATAAATATAAGGAAAACACTAAACCATTAAGAAACTACACCCGTAATTTAGACTGCTCGGAGAAAGGTGAGGAACCTACTGGCAAAATACTTATCATACTCCGGCGCCAATTAGTTTATACTATTTTATCGTGTAAGTCTGAAACGTTCCGGAGAAGCCGGATTTGAAGTTGGAGCGCATGCAGCCAGTAACAAGTATGCAGAACATTATTCGATAAAATGACCAGAGTTTATATGGTTAAAATTTTACAGCGTCTCAAAAATGAATAAATATCAGCATTATTACAGCTTCAACAGGATTATTCTGCTCATCCTGGATGTAGCCCTAATAGCCCTAGCATTTAATTTATCAAATCTCTTCAGGTATGGAACAGTAGCCTTAGACCACCAGTACAGCATCTTCTTTGTGTTGTTTGCCCTGGTATGGTGGATCGTATCTGGTTTCTCTAATTTCGTATTCCGTATAGATGGTTTCCTGCCGATCGGCAAAAAGCTGGCAAACCTGATTAATGCCTTTGTACTGCACGCCTTTATTCTGGCAAGTTGTATCGTAATCTTTAACCTGGAAGAAATTTCACGTCTTCTGCTGCTTTATACTTACTTGTCAACCGCCATGCTGATTGGTTTCAGCAGACTGATGTTCACACAGTTAAGCCGTTACTTTACTAAGTCGGACATGGCATATTCCCGCTTTGTAGTTGTAGGCAGTGGCCAGGCAGCAATTAACCTGTACCATACGTTCGGGAACGAAGAAAACCCTGGGACTAAATTTATGGGTTTCTTTGATGACGAAGTAGATGAAAATAATCCATATGCTAAACTGGTAAAAGGCTCTATCGAAGATCTGCAGGATTACTGCCTGCAGCACAGCATTGATGAGATTTATTACACTAAACCATTAAATAACAGAGAGCAGGTAGATGAACTTACCAGTTTCTGTGATGATAACTTTGTATACTTCCGTATTGTGCCTGATTTCAGTGCTATCGTGCAGAAGGATGTAAACTTATACTTCTATCATAATATCCCGATGATCAGTGTGCGTAAAGAGCCACTGGAGCAGGTTACCAACCGTGCCATCAAACGTGTATTCGATATCGCCTTTTCAATGGCCGTTATCCTGCTGATTTTCCCGATCGTGCTGCCAGTTATTGCGCTTCTGATCAGAATGGAATCAAAAGGGCCGATCTTCTTTAAGCAGTTGCGCCCGGGTAAAAAGAACCGCCTGTTTGTATGCTACAAGTTCAGAACAATGTTTGTGAACAACCAGACAGAGCTACAAGCAACTAAAAACGATCCGCGAATCACCAGGATTGGCGCTTTCCTTCGCAAAACCAATCTCGATGAGCTTCCGCAGTTTTTTAACGTACTGTTAGGCGACATGTCGGTGGTAGGGCCGCGTCCGAACCTGGTATCGCAGCTGGATCACTATTCAAAAGTTATCACAAAGTACAAAATGCGCCATTTTGTAACACCGGGCATTACCGGGTACGCACAGGTTAGCGGCTTCCGCGGCGAAACCAAAGAAGTGCACCTGATGGAGAAACGTGTAGAGTATGATGTAAAATATATGGAGAACTGGAGTTTTATGATGGACATGAAAATTATTTTCCTGACCGTGTGGAATATGATAAAAGGCGAGAAAAATGCTTACTAATGATACCTATACCAAACCTGCCGCTACACCACCCTTACAATTAAAGCGCAGGTTACTTACCGCAGACATTACAGCGGGTTCTTTTAAAAGTTTTGTAGAGCAGGTGTTCTGGCTTAGTGAGCACAAAAAGTCGAGTTATGTGTGTTTTGCCAACGTGCACATGCTGGTTGAAGCGTATAAAGACAAAGACTTTAACAACATACTAAATAATGCGGATGTGGCCTGCCCGGACGGCGGCCCCCTTTCCAAGCTAATGAAACTGCTCTATGGGCAGCAGCAGGACCGGGTAGCAGGCATGGACCTGTTACCTGCACTTCTGCAACAGGCCGCTGCCCGTGGCAAATCGGTTTACTTCTATGGCTCTACCGACGAGGTGCTGAAAGCTGTAGTTGAAACCGCTAAAAAGAAACACCCTGAGTTAAAGATAGCTGGTTACTATTCGCCGCCTTTCAGGAAACTGACGGATATTGAAGATACAGCTATAGTAGACATGATAAATGCAACTGAGCCGGACCTGGTATTTGTAGCCCTGGGTTGCCCGAAACAGGAGCGATGGATGGCCGAGCATAAAGACAGGGTAAATGCCTGTATGCTGGGTGTAGGCCAGGCCTATATGACCTTTGCAGGACTTGAAAAACGTTTGCCAAAATGGGCACGCGACATGTCGCTGGAGTGGGTGTACAGACTGGTTCAGGAGCCGAAACGCCTCTGGAAACGCTATCTGGTTACGAATAGTGTATTTGTGGCACTTGCTTTAAAATTGATCTTACAACATAAAACGGGATTTAACCCCGGGCAGGAATCGATGAGCAGGTAAGATTTACAGACCTAAATATGTAAGATGAGATATGGCACTTACATAGAACATTATTATCGTTATAGAACAAATTATAGCCATTACCGGCGCTGTGTAGTACGGTACTATACCAAGCTGTGCCACTCCCGCCGAAACAACAGTGCCATTCTCTATCCAAAGCAAATGTGTGTGGCTACCTGCATGCAATTTTATACCTCCAGAAAATTCGCGCCTGAAAGTGCATTACCTGTCGAAACAGCAGCATGAAGGGAGGCCTTTAAAAAAAATTAAAATTTAACAAATCAAAATATAGCGATTGCCGTATCAATTACCGACCGCAACAAAAGCTGAACGAACACAGAAACAAGCAACGGCGGTAACTTAAACAAAACCCTCTAAACCCTTATACTTATGAAAGCAGTTATACTTGCTGGCGGTTACGGAACCCGAATTAGCGAAGAGAGCGGCGTAAGACCTAAACCCATGGTCGAAATTGGTGGAAAGCCTATCCTTTGGCACATCATGAAGATCTACTCTTACTATGGCATAAATGAATTTGTGATCTGCTGTGGCTACAAAGGCCACATGATCAAAGAATACTTTGCAAACTACTGCCTCCATAATTCTGATGTAACCTTTGATATGCGCAAAAACAGCATGGAAGTACACAGAAACAATACCGAATCGTGGAAAGTGACGCTGGTAGATACCGGAGAAGGTACTATGACCGGCGGTCGCTTGAAACGTGTAAAAGAATATGTTGGAAACGAAACCTTCTGTTTAACTTATGGTGATGGCGTAAGCGATGTGGATGTAGCTGCATCTATAGAGTTCCATAAAGCCCAGGGAACAATGGCTACACTTACTGCTGTGCAGCAACCAGGCCGTTTCGGAGCTTTCAACCTTTCTTCAGAAGCAACCAGAATCAACCAGTTCCAGGAGAAGCCAACAGGTGGCGAAATGCCATGGATCAACGGTGGTTTCTTTGTGCTGGAGCCAGGCGTGTTTGATTACATTGAAGATGATAACACTACCTGGGAGCGTGAGCCAATGGAACAACTGGCCAAAGAAGGCGAATTGTCAGCCTACCGCCACACCGGTTTCTGGCAGCCAATGGATACCCTGCGCGACAAGCATGTGCTGGAAGAACTATGGCAGAAAAACGAAGCGCCATGGAATGTATGGCAAAAGATGCTATCCAGTGCTAAAAACTAAGAAATCCCTTCCCAAACAATAAAATTCCTTTATAAATGAAGATATTAATAACCGGAAATATGGGTTATGTAGGCCCTGGCGTTGTTAGCCAGTTGCGCGCTACCTACCCGGAAGCTACGCTTATTGGCTATGATATGGCCTATTTTGCAACCAGTCTGACAAATGCCCCATACCTGCCGGAGAGCAAACTGGACCAGCAACTGTTCGGAGATGTGCGCACCATGCCAGCTGATGTACTGGAAGGCGTGGATGCCGTAGTGCATTTAGCTGCTATCTCGAATGACCCGATGGGTACTAAATTCGAGGAAGTAACACTGGACGTAAACTATAGATCAACTATAAAAATCGCTGAGATGGCGAAAGTTGCCGGCGTAAAGAACTATGTGTTTGCATCAAGCTGCAGTATGTACGGTGCAGCATCAGAGCAAGCCAAAACAGAAGAATCGGAGCTGAACCCGTTAACAGCTTATGCAAGATCTAAAGTAGCATCTGAGAAAGAGCTTGCTCCGTTGGCCGGCGATGGCTTTACGGTAACCTGCCTGCGTTTTGCAACAGCCTGCGGTATGAGCGACAGATTACGTCTGGACCTGGTACTGAACGACTTCGTTGCCGGCGCAATCTCAACTGGTAAGATAACTATACTGAGCGATGGAAGCCCATGGAGACCATTGATCCATGTGAAAGATATGGCACGCGCTATTGAGTGGGCTATTACCAGAACACCAGATAACGGTGGCGAATTTTTGGCGGTGAATGCCGGAAGCAACGAATGGAACTACCAGGTAAAAGAACTTGCTGAAACTGTAGCTGAAGTTATACCGGGCACTGAAGTTAGTGTAAACTTAGAAGCTGCTCCGGATAAACGCTCGTACCGCGTAAACTTCGACAAGTTCAAGGCCTTGGCGCCAAACCATCAGCCGCAGGTATCGTTGAAGCAGGCTATTCAGGAATTGCGCGATGGCTTAACCGAAATGCGCTTTAAAGATGGAAACTTCCGCGATTCGATGTTAATGCGCCTGAAAGTGCTGACCAGCCTGCAGGATTCCAATGCCATTAACGACCAGCTCCAGTGGAACCGTAATAAAGCCAAAGCAGCCAGAGAAACCGAATTAGAAATCGCTTAATATCCAACTATGATATTTACTGAAACAAAGCTGAAAGGCGCTTATATAATTGACGTAAAACGTATCGAAGACGAGCGTGGTTTTTTTGGCCGTTCATTTTGCCAGAAAGAGTTCGAAGAGTTCGGTTTAACAAATGACATCCGCCAGGCAAACGTATCTTATAACAAGAAAAAAGGTACACTGCGCGGCATGCACATGCAGCTGGCCCCGAACGAAGAAACCAAGCTGGTACGCTGCACACGTGGTGCTATATACGATGTGATCATTGATATGCGCCCGGACTCTGAAACCTATAAGCAGTGGATAGGCGTGGAGCTTACAGCTGATAACTATAGAATGCTGTTCGTGCCGGAAGGTTTTGCACACGGCTTTATTACGCTGGAAGACAACACCGATGTAACCTACAATGTAACGGAATTCTATACACCAGGCGCTGAGCGTGGTATCCGTTGGAATGATCCTGCCTTTAACATCGAATGGCCAATTGAGCCTGTGGTGATCTCGGAAAAAGACCAGGCGCACCCTGATTTTGAAGAAGTAACCAAAGAAACTGAAGGAAAGCTGCTGGTGTAATACCGGCAGCTTTCTGCATATAACCCTTTAACTCAAAATATAAAATGATAATAATTGACACTGCATTAGCCAAGCGTCACGCAGATAATAACCCAATCAGGGTTGCCATGGTTGGTGCCGGCTTTATGGGCCGCGGCATCGCGCTTCAGATCTGCAAATATGTGCAGGGCATGGAGCTGGTAGCCATCGCAAACCGTGATATCTCAAAAGCAAAAAGAGCTTATACCGAAGCCAGCGTTTTAACTGGTGTGGAAGAAGTCGCATCGGTTGAGAAACTGGAAGAGAATATCCGCCAGGGAAAGTTTAGCATTACTGATGATGCCATGCTGCTTTGTAAAGCCGAGGGCATTGATGCCATTATAGAAGTGACCGGCGCCGTAGAGTTCGGTACAAACGTAGCTATGCGCGCCATCGAAAACGGAAAGCACATCATTATGATGAATGCCGAAGTGGATGGTACCGTTGGCCCGATCCTGAAAGTATACGCTGATAAAGCCGGAGTTATATTTACCAATTCGGATGGTGACCAGCCGGGCGTGATCATGAACCTGTACCGTTTTGTAAAAGGACTTGGCGTGAAGCCGGTGCTTTGCGGAAACATTAAAGGTTTGCACGACCCATACCGTAACCCAACCACCCAGAAAGGCTTCGCCGAGAAATGGGGCCAGAAACCAGAGATGGTTACTTCGTTTGCCGATGGCAGCAAAATTTCGTTTGAGCAGGCTATAGTTGCTAACGGGACAGGTATGCGTGTAGCTAAACGCGGTATGCATGGCCCAACAGTAGCACCAGGTACGCCCCTGAAAGATTGCGTTCACAACCTGTATCCATTAGAAGATCTGACAAATGGCCCGGGTATAGTTGATTATGTAGTTGCCGCCGAGCCAGGACCAGGTGTATTTGTACTGGGCACGCACGATGACCCTATTCAACAGCATTACCTGAATTTGTATAAGCTGGGTGAAGGGCCTTTATTTTTATTCTATACGCCTTACCACCTGTGCCATTTCGAGGTGCCAACTACTGTGGCCCGTGCCGTATTGTTTAACGATGCAGCACTTGCGCCAACGGGTGCACCTACCGTAGAAGTTGTATCCGCAGCCAAAATAGACCTGAAAGCCGGACAAGTGGTGGACGGAATAGGACATTACATGACCTATGGTTTATGTGAGAACGCAGACACAACTATAGCTGAGAACCTGCTGCCAATTGGTGTAGCCGAAGGCTGTGTGCTAAAGCGTGACATCCCAAAAGACCAGGTGCTGACGTATGATGATGTTGTTTTACCGGAAGGCCGATTTGTAGATAAACTACGCGACATCCAGCGTCGCTATTTTAACGCAACCGACGAAGCTGAAAAAGCGAATTTATTAAACAGCATCTATGATAAAAAAGAGTTTTTAAGCGAAGCATAAAGCTGACTTTCGCAATTTTCTCACCCTAATTGCTATACCCTTATGAATTGCCGATTCTGTGAACAGGAGCTTCAGCATAAGTTTGTTGACCTGGTTAATTGTCCTCCTTCAAATTCGTTTCTGATAGAAGAACAGTTAAATGAGCCTGAAGTATATTACCCGCTCGTTACGTATGTATGTGATAACTGTTTTTTGGTGCAGGTAGATGAGTATAAAAAAGCGAAGGATATATTTGACAAGGAGTACGTTTACTTTTCATCGTACTCTAAAAGCTGGGTAGAGCATGCCCGCAGGTATACAGAATCCATGATAGATCGTTTTAAGTATGACGATAAATCATTTGTGATGGAGATAGCCTCTAACGATGGGTACCTGCTGCAACATTTTGTGAAGCAGGGTATTCCTGTTTTAGGAATTGAGCCAACCGAAAACACGGCGGCTGTGGCTATTGAAAAAGGCATACCAACCATAACGGAATATTTTGGTGCGGATTTCGCGCATTGGCTTAAAAACCGCAAGCAGAAACCAGACCTGATCATCGGTAATAATGTGCTGGCGCATGTGCCTGATATAGATGATTTTGTGGAAGGACTGAAAGTGGCGTTGCGCAAAAGCGGCGTAATTACGATGGAGTTTCCACACTTGCTGCGCCTGATTGAAGATTGCCAGTTTGATACGATCTATCATGAGCATTTCTCTTACCTGTCATTCACTACCGTAAAGCGGATTTTCGAGGCTCACGCGCTGGAACTGTTTGATGTGGAAAAAGTGCCTACCCATGGTGGTTCTCTGCGCATCTTTGCGAAACATAAACGCGATAAGAGCAAATTCATTTCGCCGAGCGTAGCAGAGCTCTTAATAGAGGAAGAAAAATTTGGCTTGAACTCTCTTGCGTGTTACCAAGGCTTTCAGCAGAAAGTAGACAAGATTAAAGATGACATGCTAAACTTTTTGTATGGGCAGAAACAACTTGGCAAAAAAGTAATTGGCTATGGCGCTGCCGCAAAAGGCAATACATTGCTGAACTTTGCCGGCATAAAGGGCAGCGACCTTATAAAGTTCGTAGTGGATGCTGCGCCATCTAAACAAGGCAAGTATCTGCCAGGCAGCCATATTCCGGTGTGCGACGAAAGTAAGATCAGGCAATATAAGCCTGACTATGTGGTCATCTTCCCCTGGAACCTGAAGGAGGAAGTCATGGATCAGTTAACTTATATAAGAGAGTGGGGTGGTAAATTTGTAACTTTTATACCTGATGTAAGGATCTACCATACAAAAGTGGACGCTAAAGTAGAACAAACAAGCTGGCACCTGAAAGAGCACGCCATGCTACTATTCTCCTTATTGATCGGATAATAATTAAAGCAAAGTTAGAAGGACAGGCGACATAGTTTCCTGTCCTTTTTCTGTTATGAGAAAAATCGCAGGCATTATTCCGGCAGCAGGGCTGGGAAGCAGGCTGGGGCAGATGCCCTGTAGCAAAGAACTATACCCACTTGGGTTTAAATCAGATGGTACTTCTAAAGTAGCGTCGGAGTATTTACTGGAACTCATGCAGCAGGGTGGAGCCGGACAGGTATACTTTATACTACGCAATGGCAAATGGGATATACCAGGCTATTTCGGAGATGGCAGCAACTATAGTATTTCCTTTGCTTATCTGCTGATGAACCGACCTTACGGAACACCGTTTTCTGTTGACCAGGCCTGTAGTTTCGTGCGGGATAAAACTATAGTTTTCGGTTTTCCTGATATTATAGTTGAGCCCCAAAATGTGTTCACCCAGCTTCTGGCAAGGCAAGCAGAAACGGATGCAACTATAGTTCTGGGTTTGTTTGAAGTAGCGTACCCGCATAAATGGGATATGGTGGAAGCGGACAATGCCGGAAATGTTAAAACTATAGTTCCAAAGCCTGAAAGCTCGGACTTAACTATGGCCTGGTGTATGGCTGTATGGACACCTGAGTTTACAGAGTTTATGCATCAGTATTTACAGCAGATAGAGCAGAAGTTTATAGTTGGGGAGTTGAAAGAATTGCCTATGGGCGCTGTTATACAGGCCGCTATTGATAACGGTATGACAGTGCAATCCGTATGTTTCTCCGGAGGCAGCTGCCTGGACATTGGCACACCCGAAGACCTTAAGAAAGCTATTAAGCGCTTTACCTGATTTACCCTTATACCCTAATGAGAATCCTACTGGTACATAACCATTACAAACAATCTGCCGGCGAAGACACCGTTTTTTTTGCCGAAGCAGCCTTACTGGAAAGCAATGGTCATAAAGTTGAACTGTTTACGCTTACAAACAACGAGGTAAACTCCATTACTGAAAAATTACAGGCTGCTGCCGGTGTGCTATACAATTCTAATAGCGCGAAACTGGTAGAGGCTAAACTGAAATCCATTAAACCGGATATCGTTCACGTGCATAACTTCTTTCCGCTTGTATCGCCGGCCGTTTTTTATGTGGCTCAAAAACTGAATATACCCGTTGTGATGACGCTGCATAACTATAGACTGATCTGCCCGAGTGCGTATCAACACTACAATGGCCGGTTGCACTTAGAGAATGCTGCACAGGTTTTCCCGGTAAAAGCTATAGTTGATAAAGCGTATCGTGACTCTTATTTCCAGACGGCATCTGTGGTGCTGACAACTGGCATACATAAGCTGCTCGGTACCTGGCAAACAAAAGTAGACCGTTACATTGCGCTTACCCAGGGTGCTGCCAATATGTTCCTGAACTCTTCGCTCAAACTAAAGCCGGAGCAGCTAACTATAAAGCCCAACTTTACAACGGACCTTGGAGAAGGAGCGGCTGAGAGGCAAAATTACTTCCTGTTTGTAGGCAGACTCTCGCCTGAGAAAGGAGTGGAGACCCTGCTCAGAGCCAATAAACTGCATCCGTTTAACCTAAAGATTATTGGCGACGGACCTTTACGTGGAGCCGTGGAAGAACATGCTGCCACACATCCGAATGTAACATATTTAGGCTACCAGAAACGACCAAGGGTAGAAGAGGAGCTGAAGCACGCAAAAGGCCTCATTTTCACATCAGAATGGCCCGAAATGTTTGGTATGACAATTATTGAATCCTTCTCGACAGGTACACCTGTTATCGCTTCCGATATTGGTGGGGCGGCGCACCTGGTGCAACACAACTATAACGGATTATTGTATACCCCGCAAAACGCCCAAAAACTGGCGGAACAGGTAAAACTGCTTGAAAGTAACAGTGAATTAGCCCACACCCTTGGGCAGGCCGCACGGCAAACATACCTGCAAAACTATACAGCTGAAGTGAACTATAGATTGCTGCTGGATATCTACACAGAGGTTATAAAAGCAAAAAGAAAGTCTGCCCCGGTATTGGCCGAAGCAGACTTCCAACTATAATAGTTATTTAAAAATACGGGCTGTCAGGTTATAACAGCCCGTATTTTTAGGCCACTTTCATTTTAGCCTGTACAGTCTTCTTTTTTAACTTTTGAAGCAGATCAACAACTTTACCTATCTGCACAGTAATGTTGGCACGCTGCCCCTGGTTAAAGTTATAGACCTTGCGCCTGTTAGGGAAGATAATGTAGTTATAATCCAGGTCCAGTTTGGTGGCAATGTCATAAAACGGTTCCACTACAAAGCCTTCGTTAAAGATCTCTACCACTTTTGTGCCCGGCTTACAGAAGAATAAATTGATCAGGCCGGCACCGGTGGCACCCATGACCACGTCGGCTTTAGAGAATAGCTTTACTTTTTCTTTTATAGTTAACTTACTCGAAATGATCTTCTGGAAATTAAACGGAGCCAGGGCTTCCATCAATTCATCTTCGTTCTGAACAACTCTTAAACTGGAGTCTGAGCGGCTGATGTATAGCGAGGGAGCGTCTGGTGTGATCAGATCTTCCTCCTCTTCGGCAAAAGGTAAAAACGACGACTGTATATAGTTGCACAGCCATTGCGGTACAAGTGTATGGTTACCACGTGGTGCCGTAGAAGCTATAATGCAATCGGCCGTAATATGCGTATACTTATCGCCTTCAATAATTTTATTAGCAGGTATGCCCAGTAACTCCAGTGTTTCCCGCTGGTAATCGTAACGGATGCTTGGTGCCAGGAACCAGTCTACCTTATCATAAAGGCCGCTTTCGCGTAGCAGGTGCAGGCGGGGCAACACATCTATAAACCAGTGCCCGATATTGTTAAGGCCAGCACCGCCGGTAAGCAACGAAAACACAGTTCCTTCAAAACGATGGGGAGCAGTAAAGAAGCGCTGTTCAAAAATATTGTTCAGATTTGGTTCCGTTACTTTCCCGCCAACCAGGCTCAGCGATACGTTTTCGATAAGACGGTTATACTGGGTAACTATGGCTACACTGCTTTCATTGTCGGTATAGAGGCGGCCGTTTGGCACCTCCACTACCATGTAATCGGTTTTTACTTCGCGTGCAGGCTTCCAGTAAAAAGAGCCTGCCTCATATAATTCTTCCGATATATTAAGCTGTGTTTTAAGCCCGGGATAAATACTATGTACTTTTACTTCTTTCGGGTGTTGGGAATTTAAGTCTTCAATTTTAACCCTGCAGACATCTGATGGCCTATAGCGTGTGTTGTATGGGATGATGCGCCCCATAATCTTTTTGACTTGTTTATTCCCCTTGTGGTAGTAGGCCTTAAATTTCATTTGTCTATTTCTTAGTATTCAACAGCGTTTTAGTAAACAGGAAAAGTTTGTTTCTCACTACTTGGTATAGTTTACAAAATGGCTCGCGTCTTTTTTGTCCGGGTCATTCTGACTGAGTTGCCGCACAACTAAATCCGCAGCTACTTTAACTGCGATATTGTTCCAGTGCGCATCATCGGTTGGGTACAAAGCAATGTTTTCCTGCTCGTGAAGTTTTTCAAAATCTGTTTGTGTATCTACTACATCAATATCGCGTTTACGCAACTCTGCCATTAACCTTGGCAAAAAGTCAGGTTTCTTCTTAGACGGCAGCATCTGGTAGTAAATGTTTTCTTTGTTAGGGATAGGCATAAATAAAAACCTGATTCCACGCTCCCGGAGTGCTTCTTTGTAGCCTTCCAGGGTGTTTGCCATTTCCATGATCTCATCTTCTGTATAGTCGCGGTTCGCGATCTCTCCTTCAATAAAGAACTCGTTGTTATACGAGATGTATTCTTTTCTGCCGAAAGCACGTTCGAGGCTGGCCAGGGTGCGGTGGTATAAACCTAATTTGGTGATGCGGTCCGCTGTTACAAAAAGGTATGTAAGCAGCGGGGAAGAGTTTATATGATTACCTGTAAAGTTCCTGATCCTGGAACCAAAGCTATTTGCTCCAACCGGGGTAAGATGTGGAATTCTGCGCTCTATGCTGGAAACGATCACCAGTTCCGGCGGATCCTGGATAAACCTGTCTGTAGCCAGGAAACGGCTCATAGTGGCAGGTGCGAAAGAATAAACATCTTTTTGCAGCTGGCGCTCCAATACTTCGGCAAGCGTTTCATCCTGTGATAATTTGGCCCCTGTTATGTTAGAATCCCCGATCAGCAGTACATCGTGCTCAGTATCACGGTTGCGGTAGCCGTATGCATCTGTAAACCACTCTACTTTACGCTTGGTAGCAAATGGTGTATGCGGGGCAAGTTCGCCTTCTTCCTCCATAATCATGTGCTGGTTCGGGTAAAAAGGACCAGCCATCACGTCCATTTTATTTACGGAAATGGTTTCCCAGATGCGGAAGGTGAAGAAGTTGATCGGAACTATAGTTGCTTCGATAACCGGCCACAAAGCAAATGGTAACACCAGCAAGGTTAGTTTAACCAGCAGCTTTTTTACGCCCTTGTTTTTCATAACCTTATACAATTAGAATTGAAAATAAATAAACTCCTGGTTGCCGAACTGACCGAAAAGCAGTACCGCAATCAGAGCAACATAATATACACCCCACCTCACTACTGCAGGCCGCTGCATGATCAGCTGCGATACACTGCCATTCCGCTGAATGAGGTGCACTGTTTCCATGATGAGTATGGCCACTACGGAAACTATAAATATCTTAGGTCCCTGGTCCATGAACAGCACATGATCTAAGTTTATGCCTGCAAATACCTGACCGATGTTGCCAAGGCCTACAAAACTATACTTGATGATATAGAATGCATCGGAGATATTATTAGCCCGGAAAAAGATCCAGGAAAAGCATACCAGCACAAAGACGCTGAGTACCTGAACCCACTTATATAACACGGGGTGACTGGTAAGACCTATAGTTCGGGCCAGTGCATCGCGCTGTTTGGCAGTAACCAAAGCAAATACCAGGTAAAAGCCGTGCAGTGCTCCCCATACAACAAACGTCCAGTTGGCACCGTGCCATAGCCCACTCACCAGAAACGTAAGAAACAGGTTATAGTACCAGCGCCATTTAACCACACGGTTACCTCCCAACGGTATGTATAAATAGTCCCTGAACCAGCTCGAAAGCGATATATGCCAGCGACTCCAGAACTCAGATATCGATTTTGAAAAATATGGCCTTCTGAAGTTCTCCATCAGGTTGTAGCCCATAACCTGGGCCGCGCCAATGGCTATGTCAGAGTATCCCGAAAAGTCACAATAGATCTGGAAAGCGAAAAATACGGTGGCCAGTATGAGCGTAATGCCCTCATAATCTGTAGGGTTGTTATATACCTGGTTTACCAGCAGGGCCAGGTTATCTGCTATCACAATCTTTTTAAAGAAGCCCCAGGCCATGCGGCGCAAACCGGCAACCACACGGTAATAATCAAAATCGAAACTGGAACGCAACTGCCCAAGCAGGTTTTCGGCACGCTCAATCGGGCCTGCAACTAACTGCGGAAAGAATGTAATGAAGAGCGCGAAGATACCTAAGTGCTTCTCTGCCTTAATGCGACCCTGGTATACATCTATACTATAGCTCATCGTCTGAAAGGTATAGAACGAGATGCCCATAGGCAATAGCAGCTCAAAGGCAGGCATTGCATAATTCATTCCCAGGCCCTCGGCAATTCCACGCGCACTGTCGTTAAAGAAGTTGTAATATTTAAAGAGCCCTAAGGTAGCCAGGTTGGCTATGAGTGATATATATAAATAGGGTTTTCGCTTGTCTTTTTCTTCGTCAGAGTAGCGGCCCATGGCACGACCTGTCAGGTAATCTACTATTGTGGAAGCCACTAAAATAATGGTGTATGCTGGCTTCCAGGACATGTAAAAGTAGTAGCTGGCAAGCAACAGGATGATCCATCTTTTATTGCGTGGCGCCAGGAAATACAGGGTAACTACTACCGGAAAGAAGATGAAGAATTCAGTAGAGTTAAATAACATATTTGTGGCCTGTTTGAGTGTAGAGGATAGTTTTGTGTCAGAGCCTTGGATATGCTCCAGGTAATTTTATAAGCCAGCCTTAAGCTTATGCCCGTTTATTTTTTTTCTATTATATAGTTATTGGGTAAAAAGGTTGGGCCAAATCCGGAATATTTTTTGACCAGAATATAGTTAACCTCATATAGGCGTTTATACGGTATATTATTTTTTTGAATATGATTTTATTTTTTATCTATATGACTTATTAAGTTTTTTTGTATTAAAAAGATATAACCTTCCCTAGATATAGTCGTTTAAGAGGGCAGCAAATTTGTATATAATTTACAGTGTATATGCCCCACCCTTACTCTAAAAGGCTATTTCGCCTTTTTTTAGTATTTCTAATTGTACTTACTACTCATGTTACTGCTTCTCTTGCAGCGCATGTTACTATAGTTGCCTTGGCAACGCCTACCTTACAAGCAAAGCCATCGTTGGTTGGTGCTATAACTATAAAATGGACACCCGTTTCGAACGCAACAGGCTATGTTCTGGAAAAATCGAATACCGGAGATGAATCAACTTTTGTAACGCTTAAAACTTTTAGTGCTTCTGAAACATACTTCCGTCACACAGGCCTGTACTATAGCCAGAAAATATACTACCGCATAAAAGCTACTGGTACTGGAGAAGAATCGGCTTATAGTTCGGTTACCAGTGCTACTACCCATGCACAAAACAAAGAATATAGGATAATGCCGCTCGGTGACTCAAATACCGAAGGTGGTGCATCCAGTGTCCCGCATGATGAAATGGCTTCGTACCGGGCCAGGTTGGAACAGCTGTTAGATGGAACCGGCATTAAAAACAACTATGATTTTGTTGGGAGCGAGCAATCGGGAAGCAAGTATTTAAACGACCTGGATCATGCCGGTATGGGAGGAGCCCGCAACGAAGACATTGTGACACTGCTACAGAACGGCTTTTATACCCGCTATTTTGATGGCAAGCATATGGGAATGGATAACGCAGGCAACTATTTACAGGCATTTACTCCAGACATTGTTTTGCTACATATTGGTACCAACGACATTAACAATGATGGTACTGATAACTCACAGGTAACTATTGCTGAGCTGGAAATGATACTGAATGAGATAGATAAATACGAGCAGAGTTCAGGAAGAGAAGTAACCGTTATACTTGCCAAAATAATAAAGTCTCTCTGTATTGGGAACGATTGTTTTAAAGGAGCAACCGCTACTAAAAACGATATTATTGAGCTGTATAATAACAAAATGCAGGCCCTGGCAGCCAAACGTATAACAGCAGGCGACAGGTTGGAGTTGGTGGATATGGCGGATGCCGGTATTAAATATGAGTACACCCAAACCGGAGGCGACATGGCAGACCGGCTGCACCCGGCTATGAGCGGCTATAATAAAATGGCCACCGTATGGTTCCCGGTCCTGGATAAGCTCTTAAACGTACAAACACCTGCTCCGGACACAGAAGCACCTGAAACGAGCATTGCAACAAAACCAGCTGCAAACACAAACAGCAAAACCGCTACGTTTACCTTTACCAGCAATGAGCAGGATGTAACGTACCAGGTAAGCTTTAATGGTGCTGCATTCGCAGCCGTTACCAACCCCTATACAATAAATAACCTGGCAGACGGAGCACATACAATTAAAGTAAGGGCAGTAGATGGAGCCAATAACCTTGATGCCACTCCAGCCACATATACCTGGACTGTTGATACACAGTCCCCGGGTGTTCCTGTAGTGTTAGCTCCGGAGGAAGGTGCGTTACTGAATAAGAACAAACCAACGATTAGCGGAACTGCAGAAGCAGGAACTACTGTAAAGGTTTTTGAAGGAAGTACGCAGTTAGGAACTGCAACCGCTGCCGCGAACGGTAGCTGGAGTTTTGTGACTGGCACTGCGCTAACCGATGGAGCCCATAAACTTACCGCAAAAGCTACAGATGCAGCCGGCAACACCAGTGCAGGCAGCGCCATCCGTAGTTTTACTATTGATACCAAAGCGCCTGAGACAACTATAGTTAGCGGCCCACCAGCTACAACCAACAGCAAGTCGGCTGAGTTTAACTTAACCAGTAGCGAAAACGACGTAACCTACGAAGCCAGCCTGGACGGAGCACCTTTTGCAACTGTCAGCAACCCGATAACATATAATAACCTGCAGGACGGAACGCATACATTTAGGGTAAGAGCCATAGATGCAGCAGGCAACACCGACACTTCGCCTGCTACACACACCTGGACAATAGATGCCACACCGCCTGCACCTCCTGTTATAGTTGCTGTTTCTGAAGACCGTGGCCCTGTCAACAACGATAAGATCACTGCTGATAACACCTTAAAGCTGAGCGGTACTTCTGAAGCCAATGCAACTATAGCGGTAGCACAAACAGGAAAGGGAACTATAGGAACCACAAAAGCTAACAGTTCCGGTAACTGGGAATTTGATTATGAAGCTACTGCCCTTACAGCAGGCAACTATACCTTTACAGCTACAGCCGCCGACGCTTTAGGAAATACAAGTGCGTCAGGTGGCAACTTTGCCGTAACTATAGACCTTACGGCACCTTCCGCAGCAATTTCCGCAACAGAGAACGGGCCTGTAAACGGGCCTTTCGAGATAAGTATCAGGTTTGATGAAGCTGTTTATGGATTGGTTGCTGCTGATGTAGCTGTTACCAACGGAACTATAAGCAACCTGAAAAGTACCGATGCAGCCAACTATAGCGCAACTATAACCCCAGCTACTAATGGTAACGTAACAGTGCAGTTGCCTGCGAGTAAAGTAACAGATCTGGCCGGAAACAACAATACAGCATCCGATGCTTTTGTGATGCAGTTTGATGTTACAAAGCCAACTATAGTTTTAAGTACTGATGCAGCCGCAACTATAAATGCAGCCTTCGAGGTAACTATAAAGGTAAGCGAACCTATAACCGGCTTTGATGTAAGTGATGTAACTGTGACCAATGGTAATGCTGCTGACCTCACGAAGCTGGATGATAAAACCTATACGGTGCGTATTACTCCAACAGCGCAGGGTGAGGTAAGTGTAACTATAGCCGCAAACAAAACACAGGATGCAGCTAAGAACGGGAATGAGGCTTCCAATAGTTTAAAGCGTGTTTTCGACTCTGCTGCACCGGCAGGTTATGCGGTAGCTTTTGGCGTAGAGCAGGTTAACATTGCAAACGAGCGTAAAGTATCTGTAAACATCACAGGAGCCGAAACCGGCGCAAACTATACCTATACCATCTCAAGTAGCAACGGTGGTGATCCGGTAACAGGCACCGGTGAAGCTAAAACAGCAACTATAAACATTTCTGACCTCGACCTTTCAGGACTTAAAGACGGTACCTTAACTGTTATAGTTTACCTGACTGACAAAGCCGGAAATAAAGGTGAAAATGCATCGGCACAGGTTGTAAAAGCAACCAAAGATATTGTATCCGTTACGGCAACCGGTGAGCTAAAAGTGCCTTTTAACACTGATTTTGCCGAGATAGCGCTGCCACAGAAAGTAAAAGTGAAATACAACACCGGCGAAGAAGATTATCTTGATGTAACCTGGCAGAAAGGCAACTATAACCAACTGGTACCCGGTAAATACACGATCAGTGGCGAACTTAAACTGGCCGCAAATACGACCAACTTTAATAACAGAAAAGGAAGTTTAGTAATAGAAGTAGAGCCAAACCGGCCACCAACCGCCCTGACCCTGAGCATCAGCAAGTTTAAGCCTGAAGCAGAGCCAACAGAAGTGCTGGGGACATTTACGACCGAAGACCCGGACGATGAAACGTTTACCTATAAGTTAATTGCCGGAGAAGGAGATAACCAGAACTCTTATTTCTTTATCCAGGATAATGAGCTACACCTGACCTCGAACAAAGGGCTTTCCGGTATCGTTGACTTTAAGATCAGGGTGCAAAGTAAGGACCCTTACAACAATACCATCGAGCGCTCATTTACTTTAACCAAATCAGTTTACGAGCCACAGGAGAAAATAAAACTGGTAAATACTTTCTCGCCGGACGGAGACGGGATAAACGATACCTGGGCTGTACCGGAGCTACGCTTCTATAATGAGGTGGAAATTACGGTTATGGACAGAGCCGGCGTGCGCCTGTACTACAGCACCGATCCTGAAACGGGATGGGATGGAAAAGGAAAGAACGGAGAGGTACAAAAGGGTCCATACTTCTATATCATACATATAAAAGATACAGGGCTGGTACAAAAAGGGGTGCTAACCGTTTTATAATAGCTTCACATGAAAAAATACATACTCCTGACTATACTGGCATTCTATAGTTTGAGCGCAACAGCGCAGACACGTAAATACATTGGTAACTTTTCGCAGGTGCGTCCTTACTATAACCCATCCCTGACGGGGCAGGAGGGAAGCCAGCTGAAAACAGTTTACCGCAACCAGTGGACCGGTTTTGAGGATGCCCCCAGGACGATATTCGCTTCGGCAGAATTTAACCTGAGCGACTTTAAAAAGAGCAAAGGCTACCAGCTGAATAATGGTACTGCCTATAGTACCGACATGCAGCATAGTCTGGGGCTGTTATTGCTCCGCGAGTCGTTCGGGCCATACAGCGAAACGCAGGCTAATCTGAGTTATAGTTCAGTCCTGAGGTTATCAGAAAAGTTTTCTCTCCGCTGGGGTGGTGCTTTAACCTACACTTTGCTGGCTTTAGATGGCAACAAACTTACAGTAGACCAGGAAAATGATCCGAAATATATCCGCCTGCTGGGCCAGCACAACCGGGGCAGCAAAATGGACCTGAACTTAGGCTTAACCCTGGAGGCAAAAAACTTTTACCTCAGCTATGCCATGCAGGATGTTACCGAAGGTAAAATGATCAAGTCAGGGGATGAGTTTATGGATGAGATGTATGCCCGCAGGCATGTTGGCCTTGCCGGATACCGCACTGCCCTAGCAGATGACCTGGGACTTGTGCTTAACACCATTTACCAGCACGATAAACAGGCCGAAGCAACTATAGAGGGGCAACTGAAAGCGGTTTACCATAACATGTTATGGGCAGGTGCCGGCTACAGAAATAACCTGGCTTTTACGGCCACCGCCGGCATCAAAATCAACAAACTGCAAATAAGTTATTTGTACGAATCTCCTGTAGCCGATGCCGCAACTATAGACAAGCCGTCTAACGAAATCACACTTGTCTACCAGCTCCGTGGCAGGCAATCAGCAGCACCTCAGAAGCAGGTACTACTCTGGTAATAAGAGGCGTAACACAACAATAAAATTGCATTGTGATTCAGGCAGGTAAAACGGGGTTATGCTTCTGGAATACAGGTATTTGCCTGGATTGGTTTGTAACTGCCTGATAATTAAAATTCCCGAACAAATAAGCTGTGTTACAGTAGAGCAATAGAACTGAATTATTTCTACAAACCTATACATCAAACCTCCGTAATATAAGAAGTTTCCAATAAAAGGAAATTTGAATACTTAGCATAAACACACTATAGTTACCGGAGTTGCCGGTTAATTCCGGCCTGCGAAACAAAGGCTGCTTATTTCTGATCCAGCATTTTTAAATAAGTAGCTTTTTACTTCCAGAATCCAAAATTACCCTTTATTAAGAGCGATCTTACTTATGATATATACTTACTGTTACTCCATAAGTAATATGGTTAAAGCTACTCAAGTGGGCTTTTGCCAGATTATCAGTTGCAGGCATCAGCATTATGTTGCTATCATTTTAGCTGTATTACTTTACCTGCCTTCATTCCAGGTTCAGGCGCAATGCCCAACCAACCTGATCCATCACTATACATTTGACGAAAAAACCGCCGGCACTTATGCTGATTATGTAAGCCCGGTTACAGCAAATTGTACCGAGTGCCCATCGCCTACTTCAAGTTTATTTGCAGGTGCCCAAAAGTTTGATGGTAGAAACGACGGGGTAGTTATCTCAGATAATGAACGCTTTGAGTGGGAAAATAATGTTGACTTTACGATAGAACTATGGGTGCAGGTAACCGGGAACGCAGGTAAGAACCAGGTGATCATGGGCCGCGTTGCCACAGACTCCAAAATGTCGTGGTGGGTGGGCGTGGACCCTGAAGGCTATGCTGTTTTTGAGCTGTATGATAAGAACCGGACGGGCTTTAAGACCGAGAAGATGGGCAAGAAGATCAATGATGGCAAATGGCACCACATTGTGGTAATGCGTAACGGTGGCCTGCTCAAAAACAAACTATACATCGACGGTTACAAAGTAGCAGATTTCTTTTACGATAAATACACGACCGATTTCAAGACCGTTGCGCCGGTAACTATAGGCTACTACAAACTCGACAATGGCTACCATTTTGCCGGAGCTATAGATGAGGTGATGCTCTATAACAAGGCACTAAATGAGACTGAGGTCAGATCGAGATATAACTATGGCTCTGCCGCTTACTGTGGCCCTGAAAATCTTCCTCCGGTTGTTATGTCTGAGCCTGTAACTTTTGGTGTGGCCGCACAGCCTTATACCTATGATGTACAGGCTATTGGAGTGCCTGCACCGGTTTACTCACTGGTTAACAGCCCGCAGGGCATGCGAATAAACGCCACAACCGGCGAAATTGAATGGGCACCAGCTACTGCTGGTAAGTTTAATGTAACTGTTAACGTTGAGAACAGCCTGGGTAAGGTGCAGCAGTCTTTCTCCATTAGTGTTAAACCCAGCATTACTGAACTAAGAGGCCTGCGCCACCACTGGATGCTGCACGAAGTAACCGGCACACAATACAAAGATTATTACACACCTTATAATGCCAGTTCCACCGCCGAAGCAAAGCCGGAGCCAATTCCCGGGGTAATTTCAGGAGGGCAGCGTTTTGATGGTGTAAAGACAGGGTTGAATGTCGAAAACAGCTCCAACTTTAACTGGTTGCCTGACGAAAGTTTCTCGATTGAACTATGGATGCGCACTACGGCCAGCACCGCTGGTAACAAAGTTCTTATAGGCCGCGATGGCAGGGATTCCGATCTTCACTGGTGGATCGGGGCTGACTCCGAAGGCCATGCAAGCTTCCAGTTAAAAGATTACCTCTGGGATGGCATTGGAATAGGCGGCGGCCCTAAACTGACAGATGGCGTATGGCACCATATAGTAGCTGTACGGGATGGCGCATCCGGGGCAAACAGGCTCTTCGTGGATGGCGTACAGGTAGCACAGGGCAGCTTTACTTATAAAAACGGCTTTCAGTCTATTACTCCTGTAAACATCGGCTACCTGGACCGCGAAGGCAGATACAGGTTTGAAGGCGATATGGATGAGGTGATGCTTTACGGTCGCGCCTTAACTGCAGAAGAAATAAAAAAACGCTACCAGACTGTTTTCGATGGTATAGTTGAGCTTATATCGTTCGAAGGCCGCTTTGAGGGTGGGGCTGTGGTACTGGATTGGGAAACACAGACAGAAGTAGGACTGTCGCATTTTATAGTTGAGCGCTCGGCAGATGGTACAGAGTTTACGGAAATAGGAACCGTGCAGGCGAATGGCACCAGTTCAGAACGACTTGCCTATAGTTTAACTGATCCGAGTCCGATCAAAGAACGCGGGTATTACCGGTTGCGCATCGTAAAGGAAAATGGCGCGTTCACCTATTCTCATGTTGTCATCATCGAGTTTGGCGGGACCATTGCATCCAGTTTCTTTTTGTATCCTAACCCGGTGCAAAGCGGAGATGTTAATGTGAATATTACCAACATGGTGCCTGATGAGCGTGTGGTCTACATGCTATCGAGTATAACAGGTAAAAAAATAACCACCCAGGAAATACAGGTAGCTGCTGATGGTACCTTAGATTTTATAGTTCCTATACCAGAGCAGTTAAGGGCAGGCATTTATGTGCTCTCTGTGATCTCAGAAGCCAAAACTATAAGCAGAAAGATAGTAGTCCTGGATTAAGGGTGCTGCAAAACGGCATTCCGGCAGTTGCAACTATAGACGGGGCCAGCCTTTGTTTTATAGTACTTTCTCGGCCCCTGCTTCTATTATATAAAGTACTTAAAGTTGAATGTATAGTAAATTAAATAGTTACCGATAATATATGAATAACTTTTACATAACGGCAAGAGAGCCTTCTGCTCAGGCACATCTCTCTGATTCCCGTAACAGAACGTTCAGGCACCCTGTCCGATTCAATTCAATCTTTTTTGCAGGGATACTACTGGTATTTCTCACTGTCTTTAGTGTTTTGCAAGCGTCAGCTCAATCTGCATCGGGCTTGCCTGATGGCTTTGTGGAGGAGCCCATTGGAGGAGAATGGAACATGGCAGTAGGTCTTAAGTTCTCCAAAGACGGCAAAAAAATGTTTGTTTGGGAGAAAGCAGGAAAGGTGTGGGTTGTTGAAAATGGAGAAAGAGGCACTATGCCGCTTCTCGATATCAGTGACGAAGTAGGCGACTGGGGAGACCACGGCTTACTTGGTTTTGAACTGGACCCTAACTTCGATACAAACGGATTTATTTACCTGTTATATGTAGTAGACCGCAACCACCTGATGAACTCGGGCAAAAGCGACTACGATCCCTCTAACATAAGCCAGAATGAAGCAACTATAGGCAGGGTTACGCGCTATACGGCCAGCCTGTCTAACGGTACCTATACTGTTAATACCAGTAGCAGAAAGGTGTTGCTTGGTGCAACAGCTTCTACAGGTATTCCGATTACATACATTTCGCATGGGGTAGGTTCCCTGGCATTCGGCGAAGATGGCTCTCTACTGGTTTCCGCTGGTGACGGTGCTACAGCCAATGGTGTAGACCATGGTTATTTTCCGAACGACCCGAAGAATGACACCTTTGTTCCGCAGGCACTTGTTGATGGTATCATCAGCTCTAAAGAAGATGTTGGGGCTTTCCGTTCGCAGCAGATCCAATCTTATAATGGTAAGATACTTCGTATAGACCCGGCAACTGGTAATGGATTGCCTACGAACCCGTTCTATGATGCCAGCAAACCTAATTCGGTGGCGTCGAAAGTATGGGCGTTAGGTTTAAGAAATCCATTCCGCTTTACAGTAAAACCAGGTACTGGTAGCTCCACTTCACCGGGCACTTTATATGTTGGCGATGTAGGCTGGATGGACTGGGAAGAAATCAATGTGGTAGATAAGGGTGGTATGAACCTGGGCTGGCCTATGTTCGAAGGCCTGATGGCGCAACCGTCGTACTTTGAAATTGCCAGAACTGTCATGAATCCTTTCATTCCCAATCCAAAGTATAGTGCGGCTACTGCCGGCAACTCTGATATGTGTAAAGAATTCTACACGTTCGGAAGTTTATTAAAGCAGGCGCAAAAAACCACAAAGCCCGAATTCCTGAATCCGTGCGATAATACGACCCCAATTCCTGATCAGTATACTTTTGTACATACCAGGCCTGTGGTGGATTGGGTAAATGACATTGTGCAGAATGGGGTTGCGCCTAAAGCAATAACAAGGATCGGTACATTTAATGGCGAAGAGGCTGCAACTGTTGGTATCGGCGAGGCTGGCTCTAATGTAGAAGGCAGTCCTTTCTTTGGCAGCTCCTCAACGGGTGGTATCTGGTACACTGGGTCAGACTTGCCTGCAGCATATAAAAACACGTACTTTTTTGGTGACTATGGCGCTGGCTGGATTAAGAATGCCGTGTTTGACGCGAATAATAAGCTTACTTCTATCCGAAATTTTATAGGCAAGGATGCGACTGTTACCGGTTTTGCGACTAACCCGGTAACGGGTGGTCTGTACTATATCAACTACGCCACTAAAGTTCTCAAGATCGCTTATTACGGTGGAAACCAGCCTCCGAAAGCTATCGCCAAAGCTGATAAGCTATTTGGTACAAGCCCGCTCACGGTTAAGTTTACAGGTAGTGAGTCTACAGATCCTGAGAACAAGGCATTGAAGTATGAATGGGATTTTGGCGATGGTTCTGCCAAGTCAACTGAAGCAAACCCGCAACATACGTTTACCTCTGCCCAGGCCGTAACCCGTACCGTAACGCTGAAGGTAACGGATGATGGCGGCCTGACAGCTGCAGCGAAACTAACTATAACACTCAACAATACGCCGCCTGTAGTAAACATCACCAGCCCGGCCGAAGGAACGCAATATCCGCTTGATAAGCCAACTACTTATAATTTAAGGGCAGATGTAACGGATAAGGAACACAGCGGTACTCAGTTAAGCTATGAGTGGCAAACGACATTATACCATAACACGCACAATCACCCGGAACCTGTAGATACCAAAAAAGAAACTACGGCTATAATAACTCCAATCGGCTGCGATGGTGAAACCTATTTTTACAGGATCAGCCTGAAGGTAACGGATGCCGGAGGACTTTCGACTACTGATTTTGTAGATGTGTACCCGAATTGCAGCGGGGGTATAGTTATGCCTGTGACTATAGCTTCACCGGTAAATAACGCCAGCTTCGCAGTAGGCCAGCAGATCGATCTGAAAGTAAGCTTTGCAGACGCTACCCGTAAATGGACGAAAGTGGTTTACTATGCAGGCAATACTCAGATCGGGGAATCATCTACAGCTCCATTTAACGCTAAATGGACTGGTGCTGCGGCAGGTACTTATAACATTACAGCACAGGCTACCGACGATGGGGTACACTTCCAGAGTTCCGATGCGGTTAAAATAGCAGTGGGAGGTTTAACGCAGGTAGAACTGCCAAACTGTTTGCCGGGCATTACACATTACTTTGGGTTTGATGAAGCCACAGCTGATGCCGGATTCAAGGATTATGCTTCTGCAGCTGTTGCCACTTGCACAGATTGCCCTGAAGTAATAAACGGTAAGTCTCAAAACGCACTTAAATTCTCTACTGCAACCCGGGTAAACCTGAACGATGCATCTAATTTCAGCTGGGGAGCTGCCACACCATTCTCGATCAGTTTCTGGATGCGTACTTCATCAACTGTAAACCGTAACTCCGTGATCATGGGGCGGAATGCTACCGAATCGGCTATGCACTGGTGGATAGGTACCGACGACCAGGGACACGCGATGTTCATGTTAAAGGATATAAACCACCAGGGGAACTTTGTAGGTGCAAAAGGACCAAAAGTGAATGATGGCAAGTGGCATTACATAACTGCCATACGCGATGCGGGCGCTAAAAAGAATATACTTTATGTAGATGGCGCCAAGGTTGATGAAATTGATATCAACTACGACAATGGTTTTGAAGGTGCTGCGGCCTTGAACATCGGCTATCTGGACTTGGGAGATGGCTATCATTTTGAAGGCGACCTGGATGAAATTAAATTATATTCCAGAGCATTAACCGTCGCTGATATTGCTGAAGAGTTTAACGGGGGTAATGGTAAGTACTGCGGCACCAACCCACTTGGTACAGGCACAGATGTTAACTTTAAAGGCAGATTTGATGTGTACCCGAACCCTACCAAAGGCAAGCAGGTTGCATTGCATGTTACCACGCTCAAGCCGAATGAAAAACTGACCTTATTGCTGACCGACGCCACCGGAAGGAAAGTGCTGGAGACAACCGTACAGGCAAACACGGCCGGCCTTCTGGAAAAGACCCTATCGTTAAGCAAAGTAAGTGCAGGCTTTTATAACCTTACCTTGTATTCTACCGAAAGAAGTATCAGCAGGAAACTGGTAGTTACAGATTAACTTACCTATAAAAAACAAAAAAGGGCACTTCAACTGAAGTGCCCTTTTTTTATGATTCAGAGACCTTATTGTTTCATCAGGTTAATGCTCTTGGCCGAACCCTGGCTATCTGTGTATCTCAGGATATACAATCCTTTTTTGATGTTGATGCCAGCCAGGTCAAGCTCAATCTTGTTGTTTGTAAGTTCAAGTGCTTTCTGCTCGTAAACTACTTTGCCTACCTGGTTCAGAAGAACTACTTTCTGCAGCTTAACTCCCTGCTGATTTCCGAAATCAAGTGTGATCATGTTCGTGAACGGGTTCGGATAAGCAGTTGTGTTCTCAAAAATTATCTGCGTATTTTCAGTAGTAACAGATGCTGTTGTTATCGCATCCGCGCTTCCCATTGGCGACAGGTACTTGCCCGGTATCGGTCTCTCCTGCGTGCCGTTTGGCAGTGTCCAGCCTACGGCCAGGTTATCACCACCGCCACCTTCCAGGTGCAATGCTTCAATGTAATAACGTTTGCCAGCTTCAAGTGCAATAGCTACCGACTTCTGAGAAGATGCCTTTGTCCATTGGCGAGAATCAGTATACACTGTTGCCGAAGCGATCTTCACTTTCTTCGCCGGATCTTCAGATGTACTCAGGTAAAGGTCCGCCATGTCATCCGCCGCAATCCAGAACGTATAGTTACCACTTACCGGTGCCGTTACATAACCTCGTATACGCTGGCCATAGTTGTCACCAACATTCGATGGCGATTCGAAAATTGTTAGCTCAGTCTTCGAAGTAGGCGTATTAGCTACTGGTATTACGCTCACGCTGGTGCCATGTACATTTGCCCAGTATTCTCTTGTGATCTTACCAGTTGGTGTTGTCACGATCGGAGTTGGTTCAGGTGCCGGAGCCGGCGCAGTAGTTGCAGTGCTGCCCATCGGTGACAGGTACTTGCCCGGTATCGGTCTTTCCTGCGTGCCGTTTGGCAGCGTCCAGCCTACAGCCAGGTTGTCTCCGCCACCGCCTTCTATGTGTAGGGCTTCGATGTAGTAACGCTTGCCAGCCTCCAGCTTAATGGCTACTGACTTCTGCTCACTAAGCTTAGTCCACTCACGTGGGTTGGTCCACTGTGAAACAGATGCTACACGGGTTTTCTTTGCAGGGTCTTCAGACGTACTCAGGTATAGTTCAGCCTGATCATCAGAAGCGATCCAGAACGTATAGTTGCCGCTTACCGGTGCTGTTATATAACCGCGTACACGCTGGCCATAGTTGTCACCCACATTCGATGCAGTTTCAAACAGGCTAAGCTCTGTCTTTTTAGCAGGTGTCGTGCCCACTGGGATAACCGATGTGCTGGTGCCATGTACGTTTGTCCAGAACTCATGCGTGATCTTGCCCGTGCCGGTTGAAGGCGACGTTACAATTGGCTCACTTGGTGCAGGCGTTGGTTCAGGTGCCGGAGCCGGCGCAGTAGTTGCAGTGCTGCCCATCGGTGACAGGTACTTGCCCGGTATCGGTCTTTCCTGCGTGCCGTTTGGCAATGTCCAGCCTACAGCCAGGTTGTCTCCGCCACCGCCTTCTATGTGTAGGGCTTCGATGTAGTAACGCTTGCCAGCCTCCAGCTTAATGGCTACTGACTTCTGCTCACTAAGCTTAGTCCACTCACGTGGGTTGGTCCACTGTGAAACAGATGCTACACGGGTTTTCTTTGCAGGGTCTTCAGACGTACTCAGGTATAGTTCAGCCTGATCATCAGAAGCGATCCAGAACGTATAGTTACCACTTACCGGTGCTGTTATATAACCACGTACACGCTGGCCATAGTTGTCACCCACATTCGATGCAGTTTCAAACAGGCTAAGCTCTGTCTTTTTAGCAGGTGTCGTGCCCACTGGGATAACCGATGTGCTGGTGCCATGTACGTTTGTCCATAACTCATGCGTGATCTTGCCTGTGCCGGTAGTAGTTGTACCTGTTGTTGGAGCAGGGGCGATTGTTTCGATAGAAGGTGCTGGCGCTGGAGCTGGAGTTGGCTCCGGTGAGGCGATAGTTGTACCTGAACCGTTAGGACCCAGTACAATACCTTTGCTGCTCAGCTTTTGCTGCCATCTGTTAAATTCATCAACTTCGTGCTGCTTTGTGATTACCCCAGAAATAGACGTGTTGTTTGATTGTGTAGCGCCTACCATGTCAGAGATATCTCTTCTGTCGTTTGGCCAGCCCCATGCCATAACACCTACCGTGTTATTGTCGATAGAGTTAGCGAAGGTTGTTCCCATTTTGTAGTAGTCCAGGCTCCAGAAACCTGAAGTATACATGTTAAAACGTGTGCCGTTATCGAAAGTAGCCGAGTTGATAGCTCTGTTGTTGTAATAACGGATGTTATTTCCGCCTGCAATACCCATGCTATAGTTACCTACGTTCACAAGGTGATTCTCGAAACCTTCAATGTAAGCAGTAGCAGTGCTGATGTTGCCATCGCTATCTGAAAGTATACCACCACCAGAATAGCTGCTGCCACTTGCATCAACAGGGTAAGCACCCTGAATATAGTTGTTGTGGATTTTGATCGGAGATGAAGATGTTCCGCGGGAGTTGAAGATGTTGATGTTATCTTCTACCAACGACTTGTTTGGTTCGTTTATCACCTGGTTCCAGGCAACCTCTACGTTAGGAACTGAGCCACGATAGTTAAACTGTACGAATTGTGAGTGTACTTTACCGCCATGTACGCGGCCATCAATGTTCTTCACTTTGTTATAACGGATCTTGATCGTCTGGCTTGCAGTACCGTTTCCACGGTAATCGTCGCCAACACCGATACCGGCTGTACTCTCCATGTAGCAATTCTCTACTACAAGGTTTTTAAAGTCGTTAAGAGAAACAAAGCGGCGGGTTTTAGGATACTCCGTGTAAGGTGTAGGTGTGATTCCATACCCGTTTGTGTTCTTTACTGTTATATCAGCAGCATAGTACCAGCTCTTAATAAGATAACCGGCACCGCGAATATTAGAGTTGATGATAACAACCGGCTCGGAAGTACGGACATCAACGGCAGGAACGTCGGAGTTTGTAGATTGCCAGTTTCCGGTGTAAGTACCACCTTTTGTGATCACTAAAGGACCACTATAGGTTTGAGCCTGAGCTGTTTTTGGTGTGAATGCACTCACAATGAATGTGAGCAATAGAGCGAGCAAAACCGAGCTCGCCTTCTTATTTGCATAAGAGGTGTTTGGATTCATCTTTTTTGGCTAAAAGTTGAAAATATTAATTTACCTTACTTATTCTTCTCTTTGGTGATCTTAGAAAATTCTCTTTACCTAAGAGAAGAAGAGCTTTTTAACTGACATCTTAAGAAAAAGCGTGTTGTTTAAATTGCTCATATATAAGTTGTTGCAAATATATGAGGTAAAATTTTACAAATGCTAATACCTATCTCAAATTTCTGAATAAAATTATAATTACTTTAAAAATTTATAACTGCTATATGTGTAAAAAAATGCTTCAGGGCTTTAATATAAAGGTTTATAGAAAAGTTTCGGTTACAATAAATATTTTTTTATCAAAATAGTTATATTATAATTGTGTAATTATTTGGTTTAAAAGTGTAACTAAATCTATGGGTTCCATATTATTGTATCAGCAATAAAAAATATTGAAAGTAAATTGAAGAAAATATAGTTGAATATGAATTTATTGTTACATATAAATATAACTATATATGGAAAGCCGGGTTTAATCATCCAAAGCTTAAATGGTTTTTAGATCAATTAAATATAGGTTTTATAATATGTTTATGACAAAGGCCAGCATCCATGAACTATAGAAGGGGAGGATGAAGAGGCTGTATGTAGGGGATGAGCAAGCTTTCGTTGGTTACAAATAAAAAATCTGTTACATAACAAAGGCTGATTCTTAAGAATCAGCCTTTGTTATGTAACAGATTAACCTATAGTTGCTTAAGCTACCTGCTGCTCAGTGTGCGCTTCTGTTTTAAGCATCTCAGTTACAAGGTCCATTACTTCCTGCACATTTACCTGCCCGCATGTTCCCGGGTGCGGGCCAGCCTGTGTATACCTGTATCTGAAACCAAGGCCGGAAGCTAATCTTGCAAAGCAGTCATTAAAATGGTTATGCGCAAAAATCTCCAGTAATCGTGCTTTGCCTTTCGTCCAGACTATATTACTTAGCCCGGCGCCATGGGGAGCAACTATAAAGGATGCCTGCGAGAATAAGGCAATCTGCTGCGCAAACGAAAGTTGCTCACTATAGATAATGGTGAAGCCAATAGCCTCCAGTGCTTTCTCCAGTTCTTCCTCGTTTGCCAGGCTCCGGTTTTTGGTCTTACTTCTTGAGATGTAAATCAGGGGCTCTTTGGGTACTGACAGTTGCATCTGGTTCAGCACCTTATTGCGGAAGTTCTGCAACGCGCTTATAGTTACAGGATGAATAAAACCTGCATCCTGCTCCTGCTGGAACATAGCAAAGTTTGAAACCTGCTTTACCCCATCGGCAACTATAATTCTTTCGGCATACGTATTTTCATCGAAAACAAGCTTTAATACATCGTTGCAATACTGTGGGCTATTTGCCGGTATCATTACTTTAGCTTCCGGAAAATTTTCCAGCGTTACCAGCAGGCCAGCCAGCGATTCGAATACCCAATGATAAAACGGGTTGTCGGGGCAGCTAACTATAATATCCTGTTCTTTTAATTTGCTGGTTGGCAACAACGGTTCGTGCAGCACATTATCCCAGCCAATTAACCTGAAAAGTGAGCCGATGCTTTCAACTAAAAAGTGTTTGTTCTCGAGCCAGGTCAATCCCGAAAAAGGAGAAACGGTGACATCTTTCAGTAAATAGAGGTTTTTCTTTTCGAATGCCTTCGATCTTCTGAAGTTTGCAGGAAAGCTTTCCGGAAAAGGGTAATGTGCTATAGTTGGGGGAGAGATAGTTACAATACTGTTTACATGCCTGCTGACAGTGTGCAAGTGAAAATCTTCTTCCACAGAGTTAACTATAGTAGCTGGCGTGTTTCCACTTAACCTGCCAAGTAGCAGTTGGGTTGCTTTTTTGGATATCAGTACTCGGTATTTAGCTATTACAGCTCGTATGGTTTTCATTATAGGGCTCAGACTTGGGTAGTAAAGGGTGTAAATATTCAGTCAGTTTACTAACTAGGTTAACAATTGATTTCTTTTGCAGCTTTTACGTGTACAATTCAGCTTCTGTTCTTAATGCCAATTTCCTGTTGACCGGGAGTACTGTAAGTACAGTAAACAATAACCTGGCTAAAAAGGAATGAATGGTTTGTTTTTACCTGCAGGTCCTGGCGTGATAGCATTATCCTGAAGTTTTTGCTGCCACCTGGTAAACTCTGCTACTTCAAGTTGCCTGGTTATAATGCCCGGAATATGAATATTATCTGCTACGATAGCGCCTTTTACATCAGAGATATCTCTTCTGTTATCCGGCCATCCCCATGCCATTACACCTACTATGTTATTATCAATAGAGTTTGAAAAGGTGGTTCCCTTTTTATAATAGTCCAGGCACCAAATACCGGAGGTATACATCGAGAAGCGTTTAGCATCCTTAAAGGTAGCTGCGTTAACTGCTCTGTTATGGTGGAAACGGATGTTATTTCCGCTGGCTATGCCCATGCTATAGTTGCCGAGGTTAACGAGGTGGTTCTCATAAGCTTCCACGTAAGCCGTACAGGTTTTTAAATCGCCATCCCCATCCATCAGAATGCCTCCGCCTGAAAAACTGCTGTCGGCAGCGAACAACGGATAAGCGCCTTGTATATAGTTGTTGTGTATCTGAATAGGCGAAGCAGCTGTGCCCCGCGAATTGTGTATGCTGATGTTATCTTCGACCAGCGAACGGTTTGGTTCGTTAATTACCTGGTTCCACGCAATTTCGGCATGAGGCAGACTTCCCCGGAAGTTAAACTGAACGAATTGCGAATGTACTGTTCCGGCATAAACTCTGCCATCTATGTTTTTAACCAGGTTATACCGGATCTTTACTGTTTGGCCTGGTGTGCCGTTTCCGCGGTAATTATCGCCCACGCTTATGCCTGCTGTGCCCTCGAGATAACAATTCTCAACTACCAGGTTTTTAAAATCATTCAGTACGATAAAGCGCCGCGTTTTAGCAGACCCGGTATAAGTAGTAGGAGAGAGCCCGTAGCCATTGGTGTTCTTTACAGTGATGTCGGCATTGTGGTACCAGCTCTTTATTAATATACCGGCACTCCGGATATTGGAATCGATGATCACAACCGGCTCGGAGGTCTGAATATCAACGGCCGGAACATCAGCGCTGGTTGATTCCCAGTTGCCGGTGTAAGTGCCGCCCTTTGTTATAACTATAGGTTGGCTATAGTTCTGAGCCAGCTTTGAAACCGCCTGATCTTTTCCGAAAGGCCTGAAACTATACGTAGCTATAATGAGGCTGATTGCTATAATAACTATAAGCGCCACCAACAGCCCGCCAACTATAGTTCTATGTTTAGCGGGCTGGATGGTGTTTTTATCAGCAGCAGCTACGTTGGCATTGCGCATTACTTCAGAAAATAGCCTAAAAGTCGTCGGGTGTACCCGTTCAGTAAATGGTAAGGAATATATGGAGCAGGGCAGTTTTTGAGCGTAAATCGGGTAAAGTCTCTCAGGTTGCCGCCTCCTTTCAGGTCGAACAGGTGCTTATAGTAGTTTTTAAGGCTCTTATTGCTACGTAGCTGGCGTTCACCGCTTTCTTCCGGGTAAGTGAGCAACTTGGCATCATAATTTACAAACAGTTCAAAACCTGCTCTTCGGGCGGTGTGTGTAAAGTCATAATCTGCAATGTAGTGCGGGAACCTATCCTCGTCAAAAAGTCCGATCTTTTCGAACACTACCTTTGGTATCAGAAGTCCTCTGCCGGGAAGGTGCGTAACGGCATGTAATCCTTTCCGGTTTGATTCCGGCAGATTGGCAAGCACCTGATCTATGGTATTTAGTTTCCAGTTAAGTCTTTCGCCGCCGAAAATAGGCTGTTTTGTAAAGGCATCAAGCTCCAGCGCGCCAATCAGGGCTTCCGGTTTTTGCCTGTGCCAGTAAATCATTTTCTCGATCAGGTGCTCGTCTGTTACCACGTCGTTGTTCATGGTCATAAACAGCTCGGATCTTTGTTTAAGAGCATGCCTTAAACCCATATTCACGCCTGCTGTCCAAAACAGGTTACCATCGCCTTTCAGAATATCCACTTCCGGAAACTCTGTTTTCAGCATTTCTTCTGTACCATCCGTAGAGCCGTCATCAACTATAGTTACTTTATAGTTTGGGTTGGTCTGGCTTCTCAATGATTTTAAACATTCCCGGGTATGCTCTTTCCTGTTAAAAACAGGGATTACTATATGTATAGGTTTCATCGTATCAAATAAGTTTTGTTAAAGACTGAAGTTGAACAAAGCCTTTAGCTTGGCACTTGCTTTATCGCGCATCATCTTATTAAAGTTGCGGCGGTCAGATTCCACATCCCGGATCACGAATTTCGGGTGGCGGAGCGGAAATTCGATCTCCTGTTCGTATACCTGTGCCTTTTTATCGTGCAGGTTAAACGTATGGGTCGCATCCTCGCCAAAGCCTATGTTACGCACCAGGTTTACTTCCGGAACAATGCAAAGGCCTGAGTTACTATAGACGGTAAATTCCCACTGGTAATCCCAGACATCGCCTTTCTGTATGTTGGTAAATGTCTCTTCAAGCTTGCTTAAGCGGTATGTCTGTTCCAGTTTGTTCAGGAAGATGCCGTTTAAATAGCCTTTGTGCTTCAGCTCCTGGTAGTTGCCCAGGTTAAAGTCGTATAGTTGCCAGGCGCGGCGCCATGTTGCCCAGCCCCAGCTATTCACTTTATCTGAAAAGTAGTACGAGTAGTCGGAGTCGCGGCGCCAGCCATCCAGGTAGTTATTGCCACTGATGTGCATTACGCGGGTATCTTTCTTGTATCTTTCAAGCGTCTCCTGGCAAAACCAGAAAAAGCTTTGCGAAGGAATGCAGTCGTCTTCCAGTATGATACCTGTTTCCTCGTTTTCGAAAAGCCAGGAAATAGAGCGGGAGGGAGCTACGCCACAGCCCAGGTTTTGGTCCTGGAAAAGCGTTTTAACTTCACAATCCCAGTCAACCTGTTCCACTATACGGCGGGTTTCAGCGCATCTTTCAGCATCGGTGGCAACATGTGCCCGGGGGCCGTCGGCGGCGACATAAAGTTTTTTAGGTTTAACCTGCCGAATGCGTTCAAATACTTTTTGTGTGGTATGTGCTCTGTTAAATATGATCAGCAACACCGGAGTGTGCAGCGGTTCTTGCGGTAATGAAGTATTCATACATCAATAAGGGTTTTAGTATATTCTTCTACTGCTATTAATAAGAAGAAGTTGTGGCTTCTACGGATGATGGAAGCGTACGTTGAGGCAAAAGTCGCCGGGCTTTCATACGCAGACCGGATTCCTTGATAAAACTCATATACGGAACATGTTCTACTTCGATGGCAGCAATGGCCCAGCCTAAGATGCCATAAAAGAAAACCGGAAGTACGTAAGAGATCGAAAAAATGAAACTACTGCATATAAAGGCAACCAGCATGATCTGGTTTATAGTTAGTACCCGTTTCTTAAACGCCTGAACAATAGGATATAAGGCAATAAGCAGGTAAAGTCCAAATCCGACCAGGCCAGTATAGAAAAAGATCTCTAAATAAAAACTATGGAAGTGGTGGCCGTGGCCGTCTTCAAACACCGGTGCGTCAATGTCATCGCGCCAGAACTGTATTGGCAGTTCAAACCCATCAAAGCGCATCCCGAAGAAGAAGTTATCCTGTATAAAAGGCATGTAAGACATGATCTGGATATAGCGCCAGCCGCCTGTTCCCTGTTTGTCATAGTTCTCTATATCCGAGAAGTTTTCCTGCACTTTTTCGATGATCTCGGGGTGGATGGAAAGTATAAAACCACTGCCAATGACAGCCAGAATACCTACCAGCGTACCGACAGGAAGCAGCTTGGCTATGAAGTTTATTGGCTTGTCTGTTTTAAGCCTAATCAGGAAATAGTAAACTACCAGTACAAAAGCAGTCGAGATCCAGACGGTGCGGTGCTGAAAGAAAAAGATGGCGAACAGCACAAAAAAGGACCAGAAAAGGCTCATGAACTTCCCTTTATAAAAATAGTTGCTCATGAAGTACAGAAAAGGCACTACCAGCATGTATACTGAAGTAGAATAGACTCCCCGTTCGTGATTTGTAAAAGCCGAGATACTGAGCGTATGTGGCTTAATGAGCAATACATTCAACCAGAAACCGATCAGTATAAACCATATCACATGGCTGGTTTTGATATAGTAGTTTGCTTTATAAAAAGTATAGACAAAGAACGTATAGGAAAAAATGAGCACCTTCACGAAAACGTGCGGGTAAACCATAAAAGTCCCGTAAACATACTTCGATTCGAAAACAAGGCCTGCCACATACAACAGGAGCATACAAAATGCAAACCGCATATAAGTAGACATGCGCTGGAAGTAAAACAGGCAGTACATAATAGAGAATACTGCACTACCTTTTACAAGGGTACTCAGCAGGAGCTCCTGGCCAACAGGATTATCGGGCATAGCCAGCTCAATAAACATGTTATCCATGAAGAGGATAAGTGCCAGGGGAATTACAAAAAGAAAGGAGTAATTCAGTTTCATGGTATAACTTAATTTAACAGCTACTATAGTTCACCTTATAAGCTATGCATGTTGTTATACGCATCGTTAGCAGGGTGTAGCGTGTCAGTTCTATTTGGTGTTTAGTATGTAACTCTTGTATAGTTGAAATGCCCTGCCCGATCGCGTACTCAGCTTATCCGGAAGACCTGTTTTCGACAACATAGCCTGTATCTCAGATTTCAGGATCTTGTGCGGGAATAACAGGCTGAGTATTGCTAACAATATAGCTCCTGTTATAACCTGGGCAATTAATATAAGTAAAGGCGCCAGCGCTGTAGTACGTAAAAAAGAACTGAACAGATATAGTAAAATGCCGATGACAGCACCATTAATTATTCCGGGTAAATAAACGGATAATTGTTGCCTGTACGGCAGTATCAGAATCTTATGCATCGCCCGCTGATAAAAGAGGGTGCGCACCAGTTCGGCCAGTAAAAACGCCATTGCAAATCCCTGCAAGCCAAAACCTCGCAACGAGAACATTAATATTCCCAGCACTGATACAAAAACGACATTGAGCACGATCTTAGAATTCAAAGCCGCTTTGGCGTCGCAGATAATTCCTGCGAACATGGTAATTAAGTTTATGGCAACCGCAAAAGACAGAATCTGCAGAATAGGAACCGATTCGCCCCACTGTTTGCCGAGTAACACATAAACCAACTCTGGCGCTGCTACAAAAATGCCGGCACATGCAGGTATAACCAGGGCTATAACCAGTGTTATGCTGGAGAGGTAAACTTTGCCCAGCTTTTCATTATCAGACTGCATTTTGCTGAAAGACGGGAAAATGACTTTCGAGATGGTGCGGGTAAGCATGTACATGGGCAGGCTGACCAGCTTATGGGCCCGGTCGTAAATACCCAGTTTATAGTCGCCAAGCAGACGGCCAATCAAAATAGAAGGTAAACTCGCCGAAAACCACTCCAGTAAACTGTTTACAGACATTTTGCTCCCATAGCTGAACAGGGGCTTCCAGGCGCTCCACTTAAAATGCATTATTATATTATGCCTTACGATGGCATAAGAACTTAGCCCAACTATAGTTGCCTGCGACAACGAAGCCAGTATCAAACTATAAACTCCAAAGTCCAGGTAGGCCAGTATAACACCTATGCCCAGGTAAGAGATAACATAAGAGCTTGTTTCGAGGATACTGATTGCTTTAAAACGCATGTTGCGCTCCAGTAAACTAAATGCCGTAGCTGACATACCGTTCACCAGGAATGTAAGCGACATAACGCGTACTACCGGGGCTACATCAGGGTTTTTAAAAAGCTGGGCAGCCAGTGGCGCAAGCGCCCAAACAAGGCCTGTAAAAACAAGGCCCAGCAAAAAAGAAGAGGTAAAGGCTGCGCGTATATGCTCATTCTTCAATTCCTCGATCTGGATAAGGGCTTTATTAAGGCCCATGTTGGCGAAGTAACCACCAAACTGTAGTATAATGATAGAGATAGCAACTAATCCGAAAGCTTCAGGATCTAGTAGTCTCGCCATAATAGAGGTATACCCTATCTGCATTACAGCATTCGCTATAGTTGATATGGTATTCCACTTTAGGCCACTGATGGCCTTTGATGCTAAACTCTGTCCCATTCCCTCAAAAACTGTCTCGTAAACAGAGCTGTAGATGTATTTGACCCTACAGCTCTTCTGGTGTATTTATTAATTTGCCGTGCTATACGTAATAATATTCTGCCTTACGCTTATAGCCATACTCGTAGGTACTGCTATAGTCCAGGTCATTTATAAGCATATAGATGTTCTTGATCTTTTTAGCAGCATATAGTTCTTCAATCTGGTGCAGCAGGTCGCGGTTGGTATACTTATGTTTCACCACGTACAGGTTTACATCCATATGGCGCATCAGTACAAAATACTCCGAAACAAAACCGATAGGAGGTGTGTCAATCACTACGTAGTCATACTCTTCTTTCAGCTGGTTTATCAGTTGCTGCATTCTTGGCTGTTCCAGTAACTGCAACGCATTCTCCGGAATTACACCACACGGTATAATGTCCAGGTTCTCGTTCTGTGTTTTCTGAACAACTTCGTGCAGTGGCAGGCCTTCAGTCAGGTACGAAGACAGACCTACGTTTATAGTATCTTTAAAGTACTTCGTGAAAGTAGGCTTGCGCATATCTGATTCTATAAGCACCACACGTTTGCCCGATAAAGCCAGCTCGGTACTAAGGTTGACAGAACAGAAGGTTTTACCCTCACCGGATACAGAAGATGTTATACCGATCACTTTAAAGTTGCTGTCAGACATCAGGTACTGAAGGTTAATGCGTATCGACCTGAAAGACTCTGCAATAGCTGAGCGCGGCATGTTCTGTACGGCAAGCTTATCTGATTTAGGGCCATGTGCCACCACGCCCAGGAATGGTATGCTTGTAATGTTGCTCAGGTCATCTTTGCCCTGGATGGTATTGTCAACATTATTCATAAGAATCACAAAACCAGCCGGTATAGCCAGACCAATAAGCAGAGCAAGCAGGTAAATCATTTTCGGCTTCACGTTAACCGGCGCATTACCTACCATAGATGCATGATCCACTATCTTTTTGTCGGTAGTGTTGGTTGCTAAAGCTATAGCTGCTTCGCTGCGTTTTTCTAACAGGAAGTCATATTTCTTAGCTATAAACTCAGACTCATTCTGTAAGTCCATAAGTCTGCGCTCATGTTCAGGCAAAGAAGCCAGGTTACCCTCAATTCGGGCTATACGCTGGTTCACATCGTTAATAGAGATATCAGCTGAACGGATCAGGTTCTTAAGGTTGGCAACTATAGCGCCTCTGGTGTTATCAATCTCCCCTTCAATTTTGCGGAGCATGGGGTTTTCAGCGCTTGCCGTAACACTATAACCTGCTTTTTTCTGGTTCAGGTCAGCTAACTGAAGGAACAGATCGTTGATGATCGGGCTCTGAATACCGGCTACTGTAGGAGATACTGACTGCGCTATACCGTTACCATTCTGCACCTGGTCAAGTATCGTTTCGAAATAAGACTTGTCCGTGTTAAGCTTTGCACGTTCTGCTTCCAGTTGCGACAGCTTCTCGTAGCTGATATTTGACTGCACACCTATATTGGCAATGCGGTTTGTAGACCTGAATGATGATAAAGCCTGCTTACTCTGGCGAAGCGAGTCTGTTAGGGTAGCCAGCTGCTTGTCAATAAACTCCAGCGTCTTCTGACCGTTCAGGTTCTTTTCTTCCAGGTCCCGGGCAACGTATGTTTCCATCAGTTTATTCAGGAAAGCAAGCTGCTTTTCAGGTATACTTCCTTTTGTTGATAATGACAGCACACGTGCCTCACGCTCGATAGGGGCAACACCTAACGAAGCCTGCTGTTGTTTCACAAGGCTTTCAAGGCTGTTAATCAGGAAATAATATTCTTTACCCGGTGCCAGGTCTTCTACTTTATTACGCTCCAGTGTAAAATTCAGGAATTCGCTTTTGTACGGCTGGCCGAACTTAAGCTGCTTTTTAAATTTTACTTCCGGTATCGCTTCAACCACGCTGTGTGTCTTGAAATCATAGCGCGACACTTCTTCAGCTTCAATATTGATTTCATAGGTTTTGTCATCCACTACCCGGACAACTATAGGAACATCTACCAACTGATGTGCATTGGTATCCAGGTTTACAGTGTAAGGGGCAGATTCGTACTGTTCCTCCACAACAAGGTTTCCTATCTTATTCAGCCAATGGTCAGATACCTTATAATATGCTACCGCAAAGTCAAGGCCCTGAAGTGCTTCTCTGATTACCTCAGCTGATTGTATTAATCCTATCTCATCTTCAACTTTGATACCTTTGCTTTGTACCTGTAAAACCTCTAATAGCTCCTGCGCTTTCTTAGATCCGGTTTGCTGGTCGCCGAGCAGGAGAGTGGCATTGAATTGGTAAACACGCTGCGATGTTTTAACATATACATAAGCAACTGCAAGCGAGATAAGGGCAAAGGCAGCAAATAAATACCATTTAGACCTAAACTTAAAGAACCAGCTTTTTAAGTCTATTTCGTGACTTTTTTTATTTTTTCTCATCGGTTATTTCAGATAATTAAGCAACAAGACACCAGTAGAGACGATGCTGAGCATTACGCCCACAACCACAAGGTTTTCTCGTTTTAGTTGTGTTTTACGTGGCTCCACATAAATTACATCATTTGGCATCAGGTAATAGTACTGGGATTGTACGAGGTTAGGATCGGTGAGGTCTAACAGCACAACCTCAGATTGTTCTCCTTTTTGCCTGATCAGTTTTACGTTCTGTCTGTTGGCTCCCTGGGTCAGGTCGCCGGCCATGCTTAATCCTTCCAGCAGGTTGGCGCGGTCGTTATAAATATGATAACGGCCAGGCGCTTTAACATCTCCTAAAATGCTTATTTTAAAACTGATAAGCTTTACCACTACGGTAGCGTCTGTTATATAGCGGTTAAGGTTACGCTGTATCAGGTCCTGGGACTGTGATGTGGTAAGGCCTTCCATCTTCAGTTTACCAACAGTTGGCAGGTTTACAAATCCTTCGTTATCTATGGTATATCCACTGAGGTACATAGAGCCAGGGTCAGACATGCCGAAAGCATTTGTAGGGCTTACAATGTTAAACATATCGGCCATATCCGGGTCCACGCTCAGCACTTTTATAGATAGTACATCGTTTGGCTGTAGTTTATATACTGCAAAAGAAGTGGTATGTGTTGTTGGTGTTGTCTCCTTATAGTTCGGATTCTGCATGTAAACAAGTTCCTTTTTGGTCATGCATGAAGAAACAAGCAGAAGCAGTGAGAGAAAGTATAAAAGGTTTCTCATGATTTTATGTAAGGGTGTTGTGTTAAGGATTAAGTAATATTCTGGAATATTACAGCTGTTGAGTAAGTCGGGGCTTTTACGCTGCCCCGTTTATTAGTTCAGGCATATATACTTCTCTTGTTAAAAAAGGGTTCTTAATAAGTTTAATATTTTAATATGTTATTTTTTGACCGGTCTGCTAGTTGCTCATAAACAAAAAGATACCCTCAGCCTGTTTGTTTTAAAAGCCGGTATGCATCTTTTTTAATATGATTAAAATGCAAATTGTGGATCAGCTAAAAAGTTAAGCGGCTCACCTGTAAAAGGTCCTGAGGTTTATGCAATATCAGGCAGGTTAGTTTGTCCGGGTACAGCCAATGGTAAATGCCTTAGTAAATCTCAATGTTTTTGTTTTCCAGCTGAGGCCTGCTCAATTCCTTTTCAGATGTGGGTTCTGTTTTTGAAAGCATCTTGTACATTAGCCCTAGATGCTGCCTTAGGATGATCTCTTCAGAAAAGTTATTCCTTACAAACTGTTGGGCAGTCTTTTCCATTTTTAACCTAAGTTCGTCGTCGGCTAACAACTTCGTTATAGCATCGGCCATACTATCCGGAGAAGAAATGTCGCATAATATTCCGGCCTTTCCATTATCTAACAGTGTTGGTACAAAACCGCTTTTTTCTCCGCCTATCACAGCAGTACCTACAACCATGGCCTCCAGTAACGCCATCCCAAAAGATTCCTCCATAGACGGGCATACCAGTACTTTCGCTCCTGCTACTTCCTCTAATACTTCTAGGTTAGGTAGGGGGCCTACAAACTTAACTCCGTCGGCTAAACCTCTTGCTAGTGCATACTGGTTGGCCGGTCCGCCCTTTTGCATATCCACGCCCACTAAGTGTAGCGCTACATCCGGGAATGTTTTACGCACCTTTTGGAATGCCTCCAGTGCCAGGTGTATATTCTTGCGTTTGGTAAAACCATTTGAAGAAGCAACTATATAATTGCCTTTTGTCCCGCCCGGCATCTTTATAGTCTCCAGCTCATCCGGATAAAAGTTTGGTATAACTATAGTTCTGGCCCTTGTAGCTGCCGATAGCTGTTTAAAGGTATAGTCTGAGTTGGCAACCAGTGTGTCAGATTTCCTTAATACCCGGTAATTCATCATCCATCGTACTAACCTGAATGGGTCAAATTGCTTCAGCAGGATTTTGATGGCTACATCGTGTATGTTTACTATAGTTGGAATACCGGAGCCGAGGGCGGCAAGGGCATATTCATACGTCCAGAAGGCACTGATAACCTCAGCAGGATATGCCTTGATCATTTTTTTCAGATCTTCTACTTCAAAATTGAAGAATCGTCGTCCGGGTTGTTGTTTTTCTCTGCTGATACAAACAGTCAGTTTGCCGCTTTTAAGCACTTTGGGCTCCGTAATGTCAGGAGAGTTTGTATATACAATAACCTCGTGGCCGCGCTTAAGCAGTGCATTAACAAAATAAGAAGTAAGCGGAAATGTATTTGTTAAAGGGAGTGAACTTTTCGGTATATTCCAGTGCAGTAGTTTAAGGTCAACAGGGCCACATACGCCAACAGTCATCATAGGTAGGGATTTCGTAAATAGTATATTATTGTAAGCTTGGACAGAGAGGACAGCAATACTGCTGCGCCGACAGGTACATATACTTATAAAATGTTGTGGGGTTTTGAATAATTTATTTCTTTTCTAGTGTTTAAACTGTATTTGGACGTATTTTTAGTAGGACTTCTATAGTTTCGAGTAATGATCTGGAAGATGTTGATTCGTTAATTTATAATAAAACCAAATTTTATCTAATAAAGTATATTGTTGAGATTGTTTGGTTTGTGCCGAATGCACTCTCGAAAGCGGTATTTAGAATCTCCAGAGCTTTTATCCCGATGAAAACAACTTTAAGAAACACGATACACCAGATAGACGTGATAATTGCGCCGTTGATACTATCTGCGGTTAAAGAGTTGAATGCGCTTAATACGTATCTCTTTCACGCGCTTTTTAAGGATAAAGAAGAGCTGTCAGCAGGCTTGGCGGACCCACAGCAGCAGGTAACAGTTGATGTTTTCCGCCAGTTTATTTCCTATCATAAAGAAAGGGATTACACGTTTGTTTCACCGGCAGACGTGCTGCAGGGGCTTGCGCCTGACAGGAAGTATATTATGATTACGTTTGATGACGGGTATTATAATAACCTGCGTGCCATACCAATACTTGAAGAATTTAATGTACCCGCGCTGTTCTTTATATCGGCAAACCATGTGCTGCATAACAAAGCTTTCTGGTGGGATGTGGCGTACCGCGAAGGTAAAAAAGCAGGCATGACAGATGAAGCACTTTTAGCTGAAAAAAAATACCTGATAACTCTGACTGGTGATGCCATAGATGCTTATATCATAGCTAAATATGGCCCGGAGAGCTTTAAACCGGTAGGGGATACAGACCGACCTTTTATTCCGGCAGAACTGAATAAGCTTGCACAGCATCCGTTGGTACATATCGGGAATCATACCTGCGACCACGCCGTTCTGATAAATTATGATGCTGAAGGTATAAAAGAACAAATCAGCAAGGCTCAGGATATTATAGCGGATATAGTTGGGTACCGGCCAGTAACTATAGCTTACCCTTGCGGGGAATTTAACGACACAGTTTTACAGGTCTGCAAACAGGAAGGTATTAAGCTGGGAATTACAGTGGAACATGCCAAAAACTTTAGCCCGAAACTATATGAATCCGAAAACCTGCTCATGCTAAACCGCTTTACTATATGGGGCCAACAAGATCTTAAAAGCCAATGCGACTTCTACAGGTCTGATTATCATGTGCTTGATAAAATGAAATGGGTGCTGCAGAAGTTTAAAGCAAAAGGATAGTCTGACTGGATTTACAGTTTAAAAGGGCACTGCTAACCTGTAATAGGATCCGAGCAACTATAGATTAGCCCTTGGGCAAATAACAATGTTGCAATTACACTTTCTTTGCTCTCAGGAAATCCATTACATGGGTTGAGTTCTGAAAACCGGTGCGCTGCGGAAGCCCCTCGTATTCTGATTTGTAAAAAAGCTCTTTGCTGATCTGTAACTCTGTTGGGTCAGGGATCAGGTCGTTGTTCCAACCCACCAATAACATACCATCTGGTTTAAGTATTTTATGCAGCGCTTTATAAGTTTGTTCCTGCATTTCCCGGGTATCAACTCCATGTCCGAAAACACCGTTCAGCAAAACTATGTCGAAGCTGGCAGGGGCTACATAGTTATCTATATCTAAAATACTTGCCACTAAGTGCTTTTTGCCACCCCAGATCACATTGTTCTCATCAATGTCTACTGTAACCAGGTCCACGCCTTTGTTAAAAAGCTTAAGCGATTCCCAGGTATAATAAGCGCAACCCACGAACAGGATACGGCCTTGTTTTAGTTTGGCAAGTCTGGGGTAAAGTTGTGTGTTAAGCCATATGCGGTCCGGCTGTAGTTTAAAATAAGTATCATCCAGGCGGAAATTCAGAAGAAGCCAACGTTTCAGGGGCAGGTAAAACAGATTCTTTAAAGAAGCACTGTTTTGTATGCCCCTAGCATTGCCAGTTATAGCAGCAAGCTGTGCCATGTTCGTATAGATTTAGGGTAAAATGATATCCATTCTATACTATCGGACCTATCATTGAGTTGTATGCCTGAAGCCTGATATTAAAAAAAAAGAACCACTCCGGTATTTGCATAAGGTGCATTGCCGGAGTGGTTCGTCTTTGGCTTATATCTTTAAGTAGGATTACTCAATCCATTTAGTGCGCTTTTGTTTGGACGGGCGCTGCTTACTACGCTGCATACGAAGTGCATCAGAAGGCCTGCGTTCCAGCTGCTGGGCAAAGCCATCGTTATGTTCCAGAATACTGCCTTTCAGTTTCCAGCCCATTGGGAAAAAATCGGCCACTTTTGTGGCTAAAGAATCAAGATCAGGTGCGGTTATAATATTGTACTCCATAGTGATATAACTAACTTCAAGGACAATATAGAAAATAAAAACACAGGTTGTATGGCGCGGCTACGGAATTTTAGTGAAGAAGGTTATATTTTTTTAAAATTTAATAAATGCATTGGTATAGTTATATAAAATACCTTCTATTGCTCTGCTTTGTTTGTTTAAGTGCAATTGATGGATGGTCGTATTACATCATGAATTTAGGAATAAAGGCAAATAACCTGTTTATCTGTAAGTTACATGTCAGTATAAACGATGAGTGATTTTCGCTCTCAGCTAAAGAGAAATTGTAACTTATTAAATATAAGGAATCTATAAAGCCCCGGCCAATGATATGGATGCCCGGCAGTGTGCATTGTTTAGAGTAAGAATATCTTAAACTAAATTTCAGGTTCCTCTAGCGTGTCTAGTTTTATCTTTTCAATCAGCAGGTAATTTTTAAACTGGTGGATGAGTCGTGTCATCTCCTGTTCTTTTTGCTCTAGTGCTGTTACTTCTTCATCAGAGTCGGCCAAAACAGGACGAAGTCTATTCAAACTTTCCTGCATCTGTTCAATTGATTGCAGGATATGCTCGCGCATAGTTTGGTTCTGTTCGGTTTCCAGGGTAGTTTCCAACTCCTTCATATAAACTTCTAAAAACTCTACCAGGTGCCACGGGTTATTAGGGCGATTCCAGGTGAAGGTGATGTTGCATCTGCGGCATTTATATGTATTGCAGCGCCAGCCATGCTCGTTGCTGGTTGTGCCGGTTCGCTTCAGCATATCTGCGTGTTTGCATTGCGGACATTGGGCATTGTCTTCTACCACCTTTTCAAGGCGGGCACGCTTTTCCAGTATGATACTGCGGTTCTGAGCATGTGTGTATAGTTGCTGCTCCAGGTTCTCACAGGCTGAAGTCAGTTTTTCGTGTTCAGGGTCCAACTGGCCTTTTTCTATCAGCAATTTAGCGCGCTTACTAAAAAAGCGGATTAATTTGATCAGTTCACGCTCGTTGGCTTTCAGTTCTGGCTGCTTCATGGGTAGTTAAATTGCTAGGTTGTTAGATTGTTTGGTGTTGCTTCACGCCTGGTGTTATTTAGGTAAATAGAAGCATACCTCGATAAATAGGAAACAATATGTTTATGGTGACCTTAAAACGATTGTGTTTATAGCATTTGGCTACTCTGTTTCTAACTCTTCTCGCGCACTCGTTTGTAAATGCGGATAGCCAGCATTAGGATTGCCGAGAAAAGTATTAGCCCGATAATGCCCCATAGCATGCTTAGCGAACTTTTTAGGACAACCAGGAACACAATACTGATCAGAAAAAGTGTGGCTACCTCGTTCCAGATGCGCAATTGGGTGGAAGTATACTTTAATTTGCCTTGTTGCTGCTGCTTAAAAATGCCGTGGCACAGGAAATGATACACATAAAGCCCCATCACAAAGCATAATTTCCAGATAAGCCAGTTGGGAGTGCCGCCATACAAATGCCACATGCTCAGGCCGAATATAAGCGTGAGCACCGCCGATGGCCAGGTAATGCCATACCACAGCCTCTTCTGCATCAGTTTGAATTGCTCCTGCAGAATGCTGCGTTCCGGTTCCGGCTTCTCCGCGGCCTCAGCAAAGTAAATGAACAGACGCACAATGTAGAATAACCCGGCAAACCAGGTAACCACAAATATGATGTGTAGCGCCTTAACGTAGAAATAATAGTCCATGAACTATAGTAAGTTTACTGCAAAAGTAGTTTATAATATAGTAACTAAAAATGCGGGCTTGTCAGTGGTGTGTAAAAAGTTGAGTGTAATCCGCAAGCCTGAAGCGGGGTTAATAGGGATTTAATTGATTAATTGGATTTGATAGGCCTGGCGGTGTGCGCAGCTCCTACTAGCGTTTAGGCTATAATTCTATCTCTCTGTTTTTGTCATTTCGACATTAGAAGAAATCTGTGTTCTATAGTTGGCTACATTACTATTCGAACCAAGCCTTTTCTTTCATAGCCTTCTTTAATCCTGGGAGCTTTACTTGCCTATCGTTTCAATCCAGCTTTGGTGCCCTCACGGCCGGGAGGCCCCGTCTTCGGGCATCGCGCTGTTGCTTTCTTGCTACCCTCGTACCTCGGGTTGGCTACGCCACCGCAATAAATCAAAGGCGCTCAACCCAAAGACTGAGATCTTTCGATAGCTCATACTATAGTCGATTGGAGAAGCTATAGTTGCTTGGCCTTATCGTGGTTGTAGTTCCGTAGGGACAGGTCGCGACCTGTCCGCTCGACAGGCTGTAACTATAGTACAGTAAATCAAACTATAACAATTTCAGATTTCTCCTTATAGTCGAAATGACAGTTGGGCAAGTTGTAGCAGAAAGTCCCCTTCGAAGGGGGCTAGGGGGATGACAAACAGTAACTATAGAACTATAGCTAGACTATAGCTACAACAGAAATTCCCCTCCCGGGAGGGCAGGGGTGGGTTAAAACAGCAACTATAAAACGATAGCCTCAACAAGAGCAAAGGCCAAAAGCTCCTTCCCCTGTTTTTAGGGGAAGGCTGGGAAGGGGTAAAACCCAACTATAGAACTATAACTCAACTATAAGAAAAGCATCAATCCCCAAAATCCACCGCACCCACCTTAATTGCGCAAATAAAAAAAGAGCTGTCTATAAGAACAGCTCTTCTAAAAAAATCAAAATCCAAATCTTATAAAATCAACTTAATCTCAATTAATCCCGGTTCAGACCGATTTACTAAACACCGGCGTGGTGGGCTGTTGCAACCATAACCTGGCATCCAGGCACATGGCGATGTTACGCACGAACGGATGACCGGCCGGTAGGATAGTAATACTGTTGCTTGTATACTCCACTAAACCATCTTCGGCAAGCGGTTGCAGTCGAACCAGGGCATCACTAAAGTATGGTGCAACGGCAGCATCCCAACTGGTACTAAACTGGCACATCAGGTTTGTAATGTGCTGGCGGATCAGGCGGTCTTCGGCGGTAAGCTCGTGGCCTTTCAGAATTGGTAGAACACCGGAATTAACAGCAGCTTCGTATGCCTCTACTTCTTTAATGTTCTGCATAAAGGCAGTACCTGTATCTGATATGCTCGAGCAACCTAAGCCGATTAACAACTCGGTGTGGCGTGGGGTATAGCCCATAAAGTTGCGGTGCAGGGTGCCGTTCTGCGCAGCCAGGTATAACTCATCGGTTGTTAGGGCAAAGTGGTCCAGGCCGATTTCCACGTAGCCGGCTTCTTCCAGCATGGCGCGACCCATTTCGTATAAACCACGTTTTACAGATGGCTCAGGCAGGTCTTCTTCTGAGTAGCGGCGCTGGGCTTTGCTTTTCCAGGGCACGTGGGCGTAGCTATAAAAGGCAATACGCTCCGGACGAAGCTCTTTTACTTTTTCTATAGTGTAGCGTACGCTCTCGGCAGTTTGCATTGGCAGACCATAAATTATGTCGCCGTTTATAGACGTATAGCCAATTTCGCGGGCTGCATCAAATATCTCCTTGGTCTTAGCGAAGGTCTGGATGCGGTTTATAACGAACTGAACTTTTATGTCGAAATCCTGGATACCTACGCTCAGTCTTCTGAAACCTAGGTCGTACAGTACCTGTAATTGCTCGGCGTTGGTGGCGTTTGGGTGCACTTCTATGCTTAAGGCGGCGTCTGGGGCCAGTTCGGCTTTCTCCAGCAGTTTGCCCAGCATCACTTTAAGGTTCTCAGCTCCGAAAAAAGTAGGTGTACCACCACCCAGGTGCAGTTCTGTAATGCGCGGCTTCTTCCCGAAAACCTGCAGGTAGCGTTCCCATTCCTTTAATATGGCTACTATGTAGGGCTCTTCTACGGCGTGGTTCTTGGTAATGCGCTTGTTGCAGCCACAATATGTGCAAAGTTTCTCGCAGAAAGGCAGGTGCATGTACACACTTATGCCGTCTGTATCATTGGTCTTATCGAAAGCCTGTTTTACGTGCAGCATCCAGGTGGCTTCGCTCAGGGGAGTTTCGTCCCAGAACGGCACGGTTGGGTAACTGGTGTACCTCGGCGAAGGCACATCGTATTTGGCAAGTAGTTCAGTTGGTGTAGTTACTGGTGCGGTCATAACTTCGGTTTTTTGTAAGCCAGCCTATAGTTTGGGCTGAATTTCTGTTACAAAGGTCTGAAGAAGCTGCGCCGCAGGAAATGATATATGTCAGTAGTAGGGGAGTGGAAAGGGAGATATTTGTCAGGTTTGGAGAAACTATAGTTAAACTAATACTTCTAATCGAGTTTAGGCTTCGGTAGGGTTATAACATCAATAAGTTTCCCTGTACCCTTGAAGTCCTCTGAATCTTCAAGGTTGAGATTAATAAATTCAGAATTAAACTCACCTTCAAGAGTAAATTTCAACTTTTTGATGCTCTCTAAATCGATAACTAAAATAACATAGTTGTTACCACTTCTAAGTTGCTCTATCTGTTTATGATTAGCCTGAAGGTCGATATAAAATGTCGGTGAATAACCAGTATTTATAGTTATATAATCAATACTATCTCTTTTATAAATATCAGTAATATCCCCATCTTGGATTAATTGGTATCTAGAATTTACAACCGGATGAAAATCTATTGAGTATTTAAAGTTGAGTGTGTCGATTATATATTTAACATCATACTTTATCACAAGATCGTTGACAAGCTTTTCTTTCTGCTTATTCAAGCGATTGAGTTTCTCAATACGACTTGATTCTTCACTCGGAGAACAAGAAACTAGCAAGAGAAATAATATCTGTAAGAGTATTTTAATTTTCACTTTTATAGATTTTAGTTTTAAATAAGAACCAGAAAATAGCACATGATATGATTGAAATAATAAACCAGTTATAAACTATAAATAATGGCTTCTCAGTTTCTTGATATGATTCATTTGGTGTGCAAACACGACATGAAGTGTAATTTTGTTGTTTAGCTTGAAAAAGTGAGGTTGCCTCATTCCGTTCCCTATAATGATAGCTTTCATGGAATTTAGTTCCAGAACCTGTTATAAAAACAGTTGGTGAATTGGCGATATTATGTTGCTTCCATTCATTTTCTATTGTGATGGCATATGATATATAGGCAATAAGTGAAAATATAAAGAGAAGTAGCTGTTTATTAATTATAAAATGGCTTTTATGGTAATTTGTTGACCGCATATTAATTCCAATCGTGTAAATCAGTTCGTGTAGAGTGCTAATCGTGTTTTGGAATTTAAATATAGAAAATTTCAAATTATAACCTCTCAAACTACAAAAGCATCTTTCCTCGAATCTTACTAACTTCACGGTTTTACTTTACCCGATTCTAACCATGAAAATTACCGCCCCAACCCTGCTGCTTGACAAAGAAAAATGCCAGCGAAATATCCGCATGATGGTGGGGAAAGCGAAGCGTAATAATCTCAGACTGAGACCGCATTTTAAAACGCACCAGTCGGTACAGGTAGGCGAGTGGTTCAGGCAGGAAGGGGTGGAAGCGATTACGGTTGCGTCATTGCGCATGGCGAGGTACTTTGCCAACCATGGCTGGACCGACATTATGGTGGCCATACCTGTAAATGTGCTGGAACTGGAAACTATCAACCAGCTGGCTGGCCGCGTACGCCTGCACCTTATAGTTGTGAACGAAGAAGTGCTGCCTGCGCTGCAACAGGGCTTACACCACAACGTGGCTGTCTGGCTTAAGATCGATACCGGCTATCACCGCACCGGCATCCCGGCCACCAACTATAAAACCATCGACAGCGCGCTGCAAACTATAGCTGCTTCCGATAAACTGGAGTTCCAGGGTTTTATGGCTCATGACGGGCATACCTACAAGCAAACCAATGCCGAAGCCATCCGCGCTATTCATAAAACAACAGTAGAGTTACTTAACCAGCTTCGCGGCCGCTACAAAGAACAATTTCCGGGTCTCCAGCTCTCCATCGGCGATACGCCAAGCTGCAGCATCCTGGAAACTATAGTTGCCGTTGACGAGATCAGGCCCGGCAATTTCGTGTTTTACGACCTGACGCAACAGCACATCGGCTCTAACAACTATAACCAGATTGCCGTGTGCATGGCCTGCCCGGTAATTGCCAGACACCCCGAGCGTAACGAGCTTATACTTTACGGCGGCAGCGTGCATTTCTCGAAAGACGTGTTGCCGCAAGCGGATGGTAGCAGTTTGTTTGGAAGGGTAGTGGAATTAACAGAAAACGGCTGGTCGGAGCCCGTGGAAGGTATAAACCTGGTGTCATTATCACAGGAGCATGGTATAGTTAAAGCTATACCAGAGCAGTTTGCAAACTATAAGGTTGGCGATATCATGTACATTTTACCCATCCATTCGTGCCTGACTGCGGACATCATGAAAAGCTACCTGACACTGGACGGTGAGCGGCTGGAGCATTTGTCTGGGTTGCCGGAGAGTTATTTGTAGTGTATTTGTATCGGCTTACTCACTTATTTAGGATTTACAGGCCTGTCGATATAGCGCCCTCGCTCATGTCCCGCGAGTGTGAGTAACCCACGGCTTCTGGCCACTTTAAACTATAGTTCTGGCTGCTGCACTACAATACTAAACTATGTGGAGGGCCGCCATAAGTAGCTCACACTCGCGGGACGCGGGCAAAGGATTACTGCCGTTAGTTTAGATTTAGCCCAACTATCGGCATAATCCTGCCCCTCCTTAACCATCCTGAAAATCCTGATTCAGACAAAAAAGAGACGCAACGTATTGCGTCTCTACATATGCTTAAGGTATAAACTTATTACCAGTCGTTGCTGCGTTCGTCGCGGTCGCGGGCGTAGCTGTTATAGTCTGAGTCGTAATAGCCGCCACGGTAGTAGCCGCTCATGCCATAAGGTTCGTTGTAGTTGCCTCCTGCAGAGCGACGGGGCATGTACTGGCCTGCGGAGCCATAATCGCCACGGGTGGCACCGTATTCGTTTCGGCGTGGGGTGCGCTCGTAGCCACTGCCCATGTAATTGCCCCGATCACCACCAAAGCTGTGGGTGGTATAGTTGTCGCGGTCAAAGTTATAGTTTCGCTGGTCTGGTCGCTGCGGTCTGCCTGGTGTATAATCCCCATACAGGTCGTGCTCACGCCGATCATAACTGCCCGCGTTTTGTCCATGGCTGTCGTAATCGCTCAGATTCCCATATCGTATGTGATGGTCATGTTCTCGTTCATAACCGGCATCGCCAGGGTTTCTGCCATGGCCGCTATCGAATTGCGAACCGGTATGAAACATGCGCTGAGAGCCATAGCCAGCGCGTGATGAACCAAACCCCTGAGCTCCGCCATAACTGCCCATATTGCCGTAGTTCTGCGATGTTGCATACAATTCTGTACCTCGATTTGCTACGTGGCGGGAGCCCCCTGCTTCGTCACCCTGGTTCCCGAAAGTGCCAGCCTAACCTTCGTTGTCATAGCCACCATGTGCGGCATCACCATAGTCATCGAAGCTATATCTGCCACTGGCCTGGTTCGGGTGTGGGTAGCGCTCCGGGCGATGGGTGCGGTAATTTCGCTGGTCTCTGTCGTATCGGTCTGATGTGTTGTAATTCATAGCTTTAACGTGTGTATAGATGGAAAATGCTTCTGATTAAATAAACGGCAGGATAGCGTGCAGGTTAGTGGATAGTGTGGAAATGTAAAGTCTATAGGTAGTTAAGTGGAAAAATATGCTCAATCCGGACTAAGTGACCACCATAAACGGGAAACGGGTAGTGTGAAATAGTATTCGGGGCGATTGGAATTTCAATGTTATTTTAGGTCGTCTTCCTGTTGGTATCTATAGTTCCTGTCATGTTGTGCTATGTCTTTTCTTCTATAGTTATTCTGGTTACTGCCCAAGTATTGTGAGTATAACCAGGTATAACAGCTCTGACCAATGCACTATAAAAAAAGCCCCGGCAGCAATGCCGGGGCTTCTACGAATTTTGTTTTAGCGCCTTATTGCCTGTAAAGTGTAATAGCTTTATAAGCGTTGTTTATCGGGCTGTAAGTTTCGATCAGGATCTCGGAACCAGAGGTGTTAAACGTTACCGTTGAATTTGTGCTGTATTGCACACCAGTTACGGCATCTGCTGCAGTGCCATAGTTCCAAAGTGCCTCAGCGCGGTATTTTTTTCCGGCTGGCACAAGATTACGAAGGAAAAAAGTACTGTTCAGAGTTACATATCCTTCGGCAACGGCCTCAGACCAGTCCGGGGTATTGGCCACTTTAAATACAAGGCCCTGTCCGGTGGCGGTAAACTTAAGTGTACCCTTGTCATTCGCCCATTCTCCTTTAAACGGCGACTCGGGAGTCCTGAAGCTTACTTCGTTGCCATATGTTACTTGTCCGTTGCTGATGTAATAACCACGAACAAAGTATTCTGTATTGGCCAGCAGGCCTGTAAGCTGCGCGCTGAACGAGCCGGTGCCGGAGCCTGCTTTGTGTACCTCATTATCGATCCGTGGTCCGCCAAAGGTGTTCCAGCAAATGCCTTTTTCCTCCACCGCAACCGCCTTGTCTAAATTAAGGTCTACGGATACGCTTGCATAGCTTGGGCCGATCTGAAAAGCTTCGCTGGTGCGAAATTCTACTTCCGGTTCTGCGACCTCTTTATCATCGCAGGCTGTAAAAAATAAAACACTAAATACGAGTAACAGCAACGATCTGAGTACTGATCTTGTCATTGATTTTTAGTTATTAAATGATGAAATGGTTTAATAAAGAGCGCTTTAGCAGAGTTGAAAACAGAACTTTTATCTATTTTATTGCACTGATACTACGCTACATAACACTAATTTACAACAATTTATTTTCACTCTGAAAAGCTGTTAAAGCAAACGTTGTAAAGTTGTTTAGCAAACTATAAATAAATTCATATAGTTCATTTTTAAGATCTTCATTTAATAAAGCTTTTTAGTAATTATTATCATTGCCAATCCACTTCTTCAGGGCTATGCTTCCGAGTAAAACTCCACCTAAAGCTGCAGCTGCAGATAGAATCTCCTTTTTATGCATGCTTAGCCATAGTTGCGGCGAATTATAGGTTGCTTCCGAATCGAATGTGCCATGTGCGCCATGGTCGCCGGGTATTGGTGCCCACAGGTTGTTTGGCCGGTTAGGGTCTTCCGGTATGTTGGTCTGCTGACCATCGTAACCCGTTTTAGCCAGTACCCAGTCGCCTACTTCCGGTGCTATCTTGTCGCCAACTATAGCCTGTACGGTAGGGTAACCCACGTACACCTCGCGGCGTTCGTTTTCGGCGGCGTAAACTATAGCTCTGGCGGCTACTTCGGGCTGGTAAATCTTGCCCATGGGTTTAGGCTTGTTGGGTAGGCGGGTCTTCACAAACTTAAACTGGGTGGTGTTCATGGCTGGCAACTGTACCATAGTTGCCCGTACGTTGGTCTTGTCGTGCAGCAGCTCTGATCTCAGCGAGTCGAAGAAGCCCTGAATGGCATGCTTGGAGCCGCAGTACGCCGACTGTAACGGAATGCCACGGTAGGCCAGCGCCGAACCAACCAGCACGATCACGCCCTTGTTGCGGGGCAGCATGCGCTTTAAAGCAGACAGCGTGCCGTACACCTGGCCCAGGTAGGTTACTTCGGTCACGCGTTTGTATTCTTCAGGCTGCATCTCCTTTATCGGGCTGAAGACGCTGTTCATGGCATTGTTTACCCAAACCGTTATCGGACCCAGTTGCTTTTCTGTTTCTTTAGCAGCATGCTCCACGGCAGCTGCATCCGCAACATCAACTATAAAATAAGCCGCGCGGCGGCCGAGAGCTTCAATCTCGTTTTTCGCACTTTTCAGGCCGTCTTCGCCCCGCGCCAGTAACGACACATCGTAGCCGTTCCGGGCAAATTCGCGAGCTATGGAGCGACCCAGTCCTGCCGAAGCCCCGGTTACCACTACCACCCCCTTGCCTTGCTGTTGTTCGTCTGTTCTCATCGTGTATGTTGGTTAGTTGCTTTTGGTCTCGGTCTGGTGCACCAGGTAGGAGGTAAGTTTGTTCCATTGCAATGCCTGCACCCCGGCCCAGCCTCCTTCGGCCAGCAAGGTGTTGGCAAGCCCGCGGTCGCCGGCCTCTTCGCCCTTGTTGTTTATTGCTTCGTTCTTCCCAATCTCGTATGCGGTCAGTTTATTTCCTCTCAGCTCCACCCGGAAAGTGCTGCTGGCTTCTTTTGCAAAAAAGTGTTCTGTTACGTTTTTATTTCCAGGTTCTGGCTGTGGCTTCTCGCTGGGGTGAACTATAAACTCGGCCATGTTTTCCTCTTCGTGCACGTCCGTTACCCGCACCCAGTTCTCTGGTGTCGGCCCCGGCAGGTTTATCCGGATGTAGCAACCGGGCATGGTAAGCGGGCCACTTATCTCGTTGCCGTGTTGGTCGTAAAGTACAAATTTAGAGTTAATGCCCGGCAGGTCTGACCAGCGGTTTATGTCAAATAGTTTTCTCCTGGAGTCCTCAAATCCCTGCCGTGCCGAGGCCGCGTCGGGGTAGGTGTTGTCGGTGCTGTACACTTTGTCTTTCGAAGCATCGCCCTTCAGCACTTCGGCTTCTTCCTTTATTTTGTTGATGATGTTTTTCAGTCCCATATGTTTTCTGTTTTAGCTTTTCCTGTTACTCCTGACCTTAGAGTTACGCGACTGCATACCATGTGGTTAGTAAAGAGCTGGCAGCAACTATAGTTATAGCAGCCCAATCTGTTTAAAACTCAATCTGAATGGACCTGACATTATGTCTTGTGTAGTATAGTAATAGTAGAATATGAAATAGTTATGATGTTGTTGTTAAACTATAGCTACAGGTTTCTGTCTGGCATAGAATGCAGTTTTGTAAGTAACCTGGGGCTTTGTCAGCACTCTGTTTCGGGTTTACAGGAGCAGATAAGTAGAAACCGCCATGCAGAAGAAAAAAGGATGCCCCTTAGGATACCATTTTGCACTTCCTGCACTTAAATATAAATTAAAGCTAATATTTATCAAATTGAATATAAGTGATTGATTAGGAGATTTATAAACAGAAAATTAAACCTTTCGTTTTATAAGATAAAACAGGCTTTGTTACGATGTTGGCAGAATGGATAACTGATGACTTCTGGGCGGGCTTTGGTATCATTGGTATCATCATCGGATTGGTACTGCTGGTATTCTATATCTGGAGCGTGGTGTGGGCTTACAAGGATGCGAACCGGCGGGGCAAGCCGGGCTGGCTGGTCGCCGTTCTGGTCGCGTTGCTGTCGTGGCCGCTGGGGCTTGTGCTCTGGCTGTTGTTTCGGCCAAACACCACAACCCTCTCGCACGAATAAAAAAAGAGCAACCGGTTGGTTGCTCTTGCGCTTAGTTATGTACAAATTGTTCGGCCTGCAGATGTTGGAGTATCACCTCAAAAACATCGGTTGCCTGTAGCTCTTTTCGGGGTAACAGTTCCTTTTGCCTGGTCAGTAATACCGGCCATTCGCCCCTGTCTTCGGGCACTCTGCCATGCGAGCCTTTAATCAATGTAGCGTCCAACGGAATCACATCCATCAGGGTCCGGAAGCCGAGTTTTTTCTTCAACAGCTTCGTGCCGAGCAGTGCCTTCGGGAATTTTATAGTTGGGTTGATGAACAACTCCACCGGGTCGAAGCCCGGCTTTTTATGGATGTCGACCATGCGGGCATAGTCTGGAGCTTTGGCATCATCGAGCCAGAAGTAGTAAGTGAACCAGGCACCTTTATCGGCAATAGCTACCAGGTCGCCACAGCGCTCATGGCCCATTCTATACTTGTCGCGTTCATCGCCGGCCAGCACTTCCTGCACGCCCGTTACACCGGCAATCAGTTCCTTCACTGCTTCCAACTCATTCGGGTCGTTTACATAAATATGCGCTACCTGGTGGTCGGCTACAGCAAAGGCTTTGCTGATCCCGGCGTCCAGCAACTCGGTGCCACGCTCATCGCGCACGGCAATGTAGCCTTTCTCGCGCAGCACGCGGTTCAGGTGCACCGGTTGGCTCACATCCGAAATACCGTATTCCGAAACTATAATCACCTGTGCTCCTTTGGCTTCATAGAATGTTATCAGGTCTTCGCAAACGGCATCAATCTCATTTAAGTCTTTGGCAATACGCGGGTCGCTGGGGCCGAAACGCTGCAGGTTGTAGTCCAGGTGGGGCAGGTAAATCAGCGTTAGGGTCGGGTTATACAGGTCATCGGTTATCTTAGACGCATCTGCAATCCACTTGCTCGATTTAATAGACGTGGCCGGCCCCCAGTAGTTGAACAGCGGGAAAGTGCCCAGTTTGGCTTGCAGGGTATCGCGGAGCTCGGCTGGTTGGGTATAGCAGTCGGGTAACTTGCGACCATCTGCCAGGTACTGCGGGCGTGGTGTTAGCGAATAATCGGCACTGGAGTACATGTTGTACCACCAGCACATATTCGAAACTGTGAAGCTTGGGTCCATGGCTTTGGCAACTTCCCATATCTTGGGGGCTTGTATCAGTTTGTTCGACTGGCGCCAGAATTTGATCTCGCATTCGTCCTTAAAATACCAGCCATTGCCAACAATGCCATGCTCTTCAGGCCATTTACCGGTCATATAAGTTGCCTGAACTGAGCAGGTAACCGCTGGCATGGCAGGTTGTATAGTTGCCTGCTGGCCCTGATCGGACCAGCGCTTTAAAAAAGGGGTATGTTCGCCGATAAGGGAGCCGGAAAGGCCCACTACGTTTAAAACTACGGTTTTACGCATTTTCGTTTACTTGTATCTGTTGCAGTACCCACTCCAGTTCGCGGGCAATAGAGGTGGTTAAATCCGATTTCAGGTCTTCTGGTAACACTTCCCAGGTGTAGGTCTCTACTTCCAGGTGTTGCGTCAGCTCCGGGCGCTCTGAAATATAGTTGAGCACCGTTTCCACATCGTCCTGGGTAGAGTTCAGGCCGTTATAGGTTGAAGTGAAGAGCGGCACATGGAAATGGGTGCGCCATTCAGCAGCGGTTGGTTTCTGGATGTGTTGCAGTGCGTATGGCAGGTCGCTATAGTAGTTTAGCTTGCCAAACACATCGCGTTCTACCACCTGGTGCAGGTACGTCGATTCAGCAAAAGGCTGTAGCTTTTTGGCCAGTTCGGTGCGGGCTGCTTCGCCGGTAGGCAATTCGGTCTTTAAAGCTGCGCTCAGCTGTATCTTGCCAATCTGAATACCAGCGGCCTGTAGTTTGGCAAAAGTGTCTTCAGGAGCTTCGTAAGCCAGCGCAAAGTGGCACACATCATAGCAAACCCGGATATGATTCAGTAAAGCGTTTACCGCATCATCCGGAGACATGCCTTTGGTGCAGGCCAGGCGCTTGCAGCCGATGTATAAAAGCCATTTCTGGTAAAAATGGATGACTTCCTGCGTGTTTTCTAACAGGCCGTCCGGTTCCGGTTCAATGTCGATGTGGATGGTCTTGCCTTTGCTTTCTTTCAGGTAGAGTAGCTCTTCAGTTACCATCGCCAAATGCAGCGCCGATACTTCAAACACTTCCTTAAAACGCTCTTTGTTAAAGCCCAGCCACGGTTTGTAGGAGAGAGGCGACGTAGAGATTCCGCCTTCCATGCCTTCCGGCAATAGTTCAGCCAGAATGTAAGCCAGGCGTATGGTATACGCCAGTCGGTTCTGGGTGGTCCAGTCGGGTTTGTGCACGGCATCCTTTACTTCCTGGTTATGAAAACTGCCATACGGGAAACCGTTCATCGTAAACACATACAATCCTTCGGCATCCAGCCAGCTTTTAAACTCCGTCAGGTTGTTGCCGATCAGCAGTTCCTGGCTTGCCAGGTTAGACAGGCGCAGGCCAACACCAAAAGGCGCATCCGGCGACAGCTGCTTTTTAACTTCAGGTAGGTATTGTTTCAGGCTTGCAAAAACATCTTTCCAGTTTTCGCCGGTGTGAATATTGGTGCAATAGGTAAGGTGGGTGCCGTTTGGTAAAATCATGGCTAAGGGTATTATAAGGGTACTACAAGTTCTGTCTCTTTTGATTCAGATAAAATATTTGATGAAAGTTGATGTTGTTTTTGCTGCAGCACTTTTACTGCTTCGGTAACTATAGTTTCGTTGATCTGATGCACTTCTACGCCATGGCCTATTTCATCCAGCAGCATAATGGTCAGTTGCCCGCCCAAGTGCTCCCGGAACTCGGTCAAGCCTCTTAAAATGCTTAGTTGGCCGTTTTCTATAGTTGACAGATGTTCTGTGTAAAGTTCGAAGCCGAGTTTGTGGAGCAGGTTCAGGATATCATCGCATGCAGTTTCTGAAAGCATTCCTTTTAGGTTTGCATACACCACATCCAGGGCAATGCCAATGGCTACTGCTTCGCCGTGGCGCAAACTATAGTTGCTGAGCTGCTCCAGTTTGTGGGCCGCCCAATGGCCAAAATCCAGCGGTCTGGAAGAGCCGAACTCAAACGGATCGCCACCACCAATGTGCTCCACGTGCATTTCGGCGCAACGGTGGATCAGGCGGTTCATAGCGCGCATATCGCGTTGTTTCAATAAACTGGCATCGGCTTTTATACTATGGTAGAAGCTGGCATCTTTTATCAGGGCTACTTTTATAGCTTCTGAAATGCCGCTTCGCCAATCCCGTTCATCTAAGGTTAACAGGAAATTGCTGTCGTTAATGACGGCTACCGGAGGCGAAAATGTGCCCAGGAAGTTCTTTTTGCCAAAGGCATTCATGCTGTTCTTTACACCCACACCAGAATCATTCTGCGATAAAACCGTAGTTGGAATGCGGATAAGGCGGATGCCGCGATGGGCAATAGCCGCTGCAAAACCAGCCAGGTCCAGCACGGCGCCACCACCAATGGCTACCAGGTAAGAATGACGGCAGATGCCGTGTTGGTTGATGCTTACCAGTACCTGTTGCAGCACTTCGGGGTTGTTTTTGCAGGCTTCGCCGCCCGGTATGATAAGCGGTTTGGCAGCTAACGTCAGTGCATCGGCGTGAGTCGTCGTATAGTTTTGGATAGACTGCAGCAGGAACGGATGCGCTTCGGCTACGCCGCTATCTATCACAAAAAATACTTTTGCAGGTGCATGGCTGCTTTGTTGCACCACATCGCGGAGCATAGCGTTTTCCTGCTCAAAAATATCTTCTGTAAAATAGATACCGTACTTAAACTGCACGGCAAAAGATTGTTGAATTGCTCTCATAAAAGCCTTAACTATAGATCAGGTTACAGCGAAGCGTTTCGCCATAAACATCGATACTGGTAACAATAAAAGAACTGCTAAGCCATACTGCCAGCCGGCAAATCCAGCGGCAATGCTTGCGTTCATTACGATCAGGGCCAGAATACCGGCCTTTACGGCACGCATAATAAACTGCGGCTCCGGCGACGGCATAGCTCTGAACAAGGGCGGAAAAACGAGGTACGCAAACAGCGCCAGGAACGGCAAACTATATGCTAACGAAAACTGCGGCAATAAGGCTAAACTGGCAATCCCGGCAAAAACGATTAGGTACAATGCGACCGCGCCTTTTAGTGCCTTTGTGCTGCCCCCGTGCACTTCGCCGCGACTGATCATGGTGATGGCTGAAATGTAAATAATAGGGATAAATGCAATGAACCATAGTTGCTCCAGTGCAGCAGGTATAGCACTTACACCCAGCAGCAGGTTACCGCCACGGCAACTCCCCATGTTGATAGGGCCCAGTATCGGGTGGTGTTTGCCTTTCCAGTCGTAAAGCACGGCCAGGCCGGCAACTATAGCGGCGATAATGGCACTCACCAAAGAAACCTGTAAAGCGGCAACTATACCTATTGTTAAAAGCAAAGCGCCCAATATTGATGCCCCTGCTATAGTTGCTTTTCCGCTCGGGATAGGTCGCTCCGGTCGTTCCACACGGTCCAGTTCAGCATCAAACACATCATTAAACACCACGCCGCCGCCATACAAACCAATCGTTGAGATGATAAGCCAGGCCAGGATCTCAAATCCATTCTCCGGAAAATCTCCCCGAACATGTGTGAATGTTAAGACCACTGCGCCCGATGCTGCGAAACCCATCAGGATATCGGCAATGGCGGTTACAATGTTGGCTGGCCGCATCAGGCGTATGTAAGCTCCGAATGTGGTCATGCTAACGGATGATGTTGGAATCAAAGATCGGGTTGGTTCTGATCTCGCCTATAGTTGGCAGCTGTCCGCCACGCAGGATAGAGTTATTGAACAGCTTCTGACTTTGGTCAATAGAAGTATTATCCATCCAGTCACTTTCCTTCATCTGCCCGCTCTGGCCAAAAGAGTCCAGTGCATTCTGGTAGCATACTTTATGAATATCATCGATGCTGATGCCTTGTTCCAGCATTAAAGAAGCTGTCTTAGGAACAGCCAGCGGATCGCTGATGCCCCAGTCGGCTGCGCTGTTGACGATAATGCGCTCAGAACCATATTGCTTCACGATCTCTACCATGCGCTCGTTGCCCATTTTAGTGTTCGGGTAAATGGTAAAGGCGGCCCAGAAACCACGCTCCAGCACATCGCGCACAGTTTCTTCGTTGTTATGGTCCACGATCACCATGTGCGGATTAAGTTTATGCTCCAGAGCCACTTCCATGCTGCGGATGGTGCCCGCTTTTTTATCGCGGTGCGGGGTATGTATCTGTACCGGCAGGTTGGCTTCTTTGGCCAGGTCCAGTTGTAATCTATAGTATTTGTCTTCGGCAGCAGTCTGGTCATCGTACCCGATCTCTCCAACACCCACCACGCCCTCTTTGCAGATGAACAGCGGCAATAGTTCCATTACTTCCTCAGCCAAGGCTTCGTTGTTTGCTTCTTTAGAGTTCAGGCCAATGGTACAGTAATGCTTTATCCCAAACTGACTTGCCCTGAAACGCTCCCAACCAATCAGACTACTGTAGTAATCTTTAAAAGAACCCAGCTCGGTGCGCGGCTGTCCCAGCCAGAAAGCAGGTTCTATAATGGCCACGATACCGGCTTTCTGCATCGCTGCATAGTCGTCGGTGGTGCGGGATGTCATGTGAATGTGTGGATCGATGAATCTCATATTCAAGGTGTTCATTAGCGTATGGGGTTTGGTTCGGGTGATTCTTTATTGTTGATGGTCTATAGTTAAGCTGTGATCGCTTTCTGACTGATATGGCTCCAGTTTAGTTGCCCTTCTGAGATCTTTAGTTTTAACAGCGGGTGTTGGTTCAGTAAAGCTTGTGCTTCCGGGTAACCGCTTTGTGCGCAGGCCAGGGCAGCGGCTTCGTGTTCGGTTTCGTTCTGGCTGGCAAAAAGCTTTTTAATGTCCCGGATGATAGTTTGATTAATGTGCGGCCCAACCGGGCGCCATAGTTCGGGTGTTACGGTGCGTCCGGCAGCCCAGCGCTCGTGTGCGTAATCTGAGAGCATTCGGGCCAGGTCGGAGTTAGTGCGCTCATCCAGTCCATAGATTTTTTGCAGCGACTTGCCCGTGAATATCGTTTTAAGCACCATCTGGTTCCAGGCAGCTTCTGTAAAGTTCTCGGAAGGGTAGGGGTTATTCAAAGCGATGGCTTCGTACACGTTACCCATGTTGGTTCGGATGCCTTCGGTGGCCTGTGCAACAAATTTTTCAGGATGCGGCAATAGTGGCAAGGCAGCATATAAGGCTACCAGTTCGCCCATATCAGCGGTCCCGAACAGCTTCAGTATGGTTTTGCTATAGTTGTCGGCGTTTTCGTGCGGCAGGCTTAGCAAAAGTATAGTGCGGGCTAGTTGATCTGTAGTCCAGTGTCTTGGGGTAAAACCTTTACGCAGCTGGTTTGCCTGCTCCAGTTCTTTTTGTGTCAGGCTTAACGTAGATTTGCCTACATAACGAGGTGCGGCACTGAAGGGTAAGTATAGCTCTTTTCCTGTTTCAGACGATTTCACCAGGTCTTTTTTTTCTTTCAGCCACTTCGCAGCCTCAGGCGTAGCCTGGCGGTTGAAAAGTTGTTCCAGAAAAGCGATAGTGGTTGGTAGAATGTTGCTATACACTGTTTCGTTCGGTTAGGAATCTGATCGGTAGCCGGTAACACGACTTAATTTTCCCGGAGGCGTACGTTCGTACATCAACTGGTTATAAGAATAGCTTCCGACTATATTTGGTTTTGACTAAGTACGACTATAAAATCAGAAGGTTGAGCCAAATTGAATTAACTACAACCCATGTTATGTGTCGGAATTGTATTTAAATATGAATAAACCTATATGTTGGCTTGTTTGTGACATTTTGACTGCTGCACTTATAAAAAGAATAGTATAAATCCGATGATGAGACCGACCAAAGCAGAAGTTGCTGCTGCACAGAACAGCACCATCCGCGATGTAATTGCGCCCGATCTGGATGTATTGTTCTGTGGTATCAACACCGGTTTATATTCTGCTGCCACCGGGCATCATTTTGCCCGCCCGGGTAACCGTTTCTGGCCAACGCTTTATCGGTCAGGTTTTACGCCGCGCCTGTTTGCACCCGACGAAGAGCTGGAACTGATTTCTTTAGGCTATGGCATCACCAATATTGTGGACCGGGCTACAGCTGCCGCTGCTTATCTAACGATAGATGAGTTGCAACAGGGCGGCCTAAACCTGGAGCGAAAATTACAGGTGTTCCGCCCAAAAGTATTAGCCGTTTTAGGAATATCCGCATACCGCACTGCTTTTAACCAACCCAAAGCCATACTCGGCCGCCAACCAGAATTAATTGCTGAAACTATTGTTTGGGTGTTGCCGAATCCCAGTGGCTTAAATGCGCATTTTCCTCCAGTTAAGTTAGCTGAGGTTTTCAGGGAGTTTCGGTATGAGTTACAGCTTTTGGGGTTGAGTGATTTATAGTTGGTGTTTACTTCACCTCAGCATTTTCCTAAAAACAGGGGGAGGGAGCTTGGCTGTCGTTCTATAGTTGCCGTTGTCCAACCACCCCTTTGTCCCTCAGCGCTACGCTTGCTACCTTCGAGATCGCTCCCGGTAGGCTTTGGCGGAGAATTTATAGGTCATTTGCTATAGTTGGAGCTATTGTTCTATAGTTTCAGTTTTACCCCTTCCCAACCTTCCCCTAACAACAGGGGAAGGAGCTTTTTAGTTGTCGCAATAGTTGTAGTTATCGTTTTATAGTTGCGGTTTTAACCCACCCCTGCCCCTCCCAGGAGGGGAATTTCTGTTATAGTTAAAGCTTAGCTATCGTTCTATAGTTACAGACCAGGATCGGACAGGTCGCGACCTGTCCCTACGGAATTACAAACACGATAAGGCGATGCAACTATAGCTTCCCCTTTAAACTATAAGGTTAACTATCGAACTGATCACAGTCTTTGGGTTGAGCGCCTTTGCTTTGTTGCGGTGCCGTCAGGCAACCCGAGGAACGAGGGTAGCAAGAAAGCAGCAGCGCGATGCCCGAAGACGGGGCCTCCCGGCCGTGAGGGCACCAAAGCAAACTATAGAACAGTAGGCAAGTAGAGCTCCCAGGATCAGAAGTGGCTATGAAAGAAAGGCTTGTTTCGGATTGTAGAGCATTCAGATTTCTCACAGCTGCGCTGGCTCTCTTCGACTCGCGTCTCAAGAATGTTCGAAATGACAAAAGAGTAACTATGCGAAAATTAAGATCCCTCGGCTAACACTCAGGATGACAATAGAAACGATAGAACTATAACCGCTACCCACCAACCTTATACTCCATAAAATAACTGTAATTCCCTTTACTGCCTTTTTTACGGGCCATAACGGCGAGGCTGCCTTGGGCTGGTTTTACCTGGATGGTGTGGTTGGAGCCTTTTGTATCAAAGTAAAACCATTGTTTGTTATTTAGCACAAGCAATTCCACATCTTCGGCAGTAGTGAACGACAAACTATACGGTTTTCCGGGCTGCAGTTTGCCGTGCAAAGGTGCACTTTCTACTTTTATGGGTAAGCTGGTGTTCCAGGTAGTAGCTACTGACTGCAGTTTACCGCTGGTGAGTCCATTCAGAACTTCTGATGCATTAATTCCCAGTTTAAAAAGTGATTCTTCCACGGAAGTTAATTTTTCATACTCAGCAAGCGTGATCGGTTTTTCAATTTGCTGCCATTTAGGGTCTTTCGGCAGATGGCTGAACAAAAAAGCATGTGGATCAACATCAAACCAGTAAGGTGTATAGTTAACGAGGGTTTTTAGCTTTCCATTCACCATTCTGGCGCTTCCTGAGCCCCAGGTAACATCCACTAAACGCCAGTTCCCGTTCAGGAACACACTGTTCCAGGCATGATTTGTTCGGTTAAAGCGCTTGCCCGGAGCATATCCATACCCTTTGGCATATCCGCTTATAGTTTCCACTTTCAAACCCATTTCCTCTCCCAGGGCTTTATAAAGACGGGCATAACCATCACAAACAGATATGCGGCTCCTCAAAACTGCTTCAACCGAATTGTCTCCGAAGTTGCCGGCATTATACCCGTTGTCGTTGTAGCGGATGTTGCGGGCAATCCAGGCAAAAATGATTCGGGCGCGTTCGTAGTCGTTGGTTGCTTCTTTGTTAAGGTAGGCGGCAAGGGTTTTTACATCTTTGGAGTACCGTGCGTCGGTGGCAAAGGCAAACTGGTCAAGTTGCTGTAAGCGTTTCGGGCCTGGTAAATTAGCTGCTGCAGCCTGACCTATAGCCACCGCTACAAAAAGCAGCATCAGTTGTAAGCGCAGCAAAAAATGCCGGGATTTAAACCTGTATATAAAGGACAAAAGATGCAGGGTAGAGCGCATATACAACTATAAGTAAGTAAACTATAGGCTACAATGCCGGTTGTAGCAGCATCGGTTCAACTATAACGACACATTTAAAGCGCCAAGTATACTATTCCGGGACCATTATCCTAAAATATAAAGATACTGAAGCAGTTACAGGCATGTATTTTGTGAATGATTTGGTTGGAGCGGTTCGGGGTTGTAATCTTGCAGTGCCTGGCTAAACCTTATTTTACCAGTTGGTAGAATTTTATCAAGTCAGAAAAGTAACATTTCAGGTTTGTGACAACTATAGAAACTATAGACCTGACTTGTTGGTTTTTATTTAAATTTTGAGCCTATGACACAATATAACAGGTGGTACCACCCGTACGATATTGACGAAAAATACAATAAGAGAGTAGCCTACTTCAGCATGGAGTACGGTATAGATCAGGCCTTTAAGATCTATTCCGGAGGGCTCGGTTTTCTGGCTGGTTCGCATATGCGCAGTGCCCATGATCTGCGCCAGAACATGATCGGTATCGGAATGCTCTGGAAATATGGGTATTACGACCAGGTGCGCCACGACGACCAAAGTATGCGGGCCCAGTTTCAGAAGAAATTCTATACGTTCCTGGAAGAAACCGACATCACTGTTTCTGTTGCTGTTAACGGCCACCAGGTAAAAGTAAAGGCGCTTGTGCTTAAACCGGAGGTGTTTGGCACTGTGCCTATGTATTTCCTGACCACCGATATTCCTGAAAATGATTACCTGGCCCAAACAATAACGCACAGGTTATACGACCCCGAAATGAGCACCCGCATTGCCCAGAGTATTGTGCTGGGTATAGGTGGTGGTAAAGTGGTGGAAGCGCTTGGCGGAGCAGATGTTTACCACATGAACGAAGCGCATGCCCTTCCGCTATCTTTCTGGTTGCTTGATAAATACAGAAGCGTGGAAAAAGTGCGCGAGCACATGGTGTTCACAACGCATACCCCGGAAAAAGCCGGTAACGAAGAGCACGACATCAACTTCCTGGACAGGATGAGCTTCTTTAATGGGACTCCGCTGGAAGAAGTGCGAAAGTTAACCCACATGGACGGCCATTTATTTAACCATACGCTGGCTGCCCTGCGCCTTTCAAAAGTAGCTAATGGGGTGTCGCAGTTGCATGGCGAGGTAGCCCGGCAGATGTGGAATGAGAAGCACGGAATCTGCGAAATAAAAGCTATTACCAACGCACAGCATGCCAATTACTGGACCGATGATGACCTTTGGGATGCCCTGCAGACTGGTAACGACAATGCCCTGGTTGTGCGCAAAAAGGAAATGAAACACCTGCTCTTTAAGATTGTATCTGACCAGACTGGCAAGCTGTTCAGCCCTGAAGTGTTAACTATAGTTTGGGCCCGGCGCTTTGCCGCTTATAAACGCGCCGATCTCCTGGTCCGTGATTTTGAGCGCTTCCTGCAGATAATCAATAATAACGAGCGTCCGGTGCAGGTGATATGGGCCGGCAAGCCTTACCCTTTTGATGAAGGAGCGGTAAATACCTTTAACAAGCTGGTAAACCTGTCGGAGAAACAGCCGAACATGGCCGTTTTGTCTGGTTATGAAATGGAGCTTTCGCGCAAACTGAAGCAGGGTTCTGATGTTTGGCTTAACACGCCACGTCGTCCGCGCGAAGCATCAGGCACCAGCGGCATGACCGCATCTATGAATGGATCGATAAACTTTTCGATTCAGGATGGCTGGTTGCCGGAGTATGCCCGCCACGGCGAAAACAGCTTTATCCTGCCCATAGTAGATACCAATCTGCCGGAGCATCTGCAGGATTCAGAAGACCATAAAAACCTGATGCATATTCTGGAGCACGAGATCGTTCCTGCTTATTATCATGATCGGGGTAAATGGCTCAGCATTATGAAGCAAAGTATGTTTGATGTGTTGCCGTTCTTCGGTTCTGACCGTATGGCGCATGAGTATTACGAGAAACTTTATAGTTATTAAACTATAGTAACATTTAGTAAAAGCCGCTTTGTTATCAGCAAAGCGGCTTTTTGTTTATATAAGAATGATGACTTTTCTGAGTTTTTAATTTCTCTTTTGTCATTTCGAACATTCTTGAGACGCGAGTCGAGAAGAGCCAGCGCAGCTGTGAGAAATCTTATGTGTTCTATAGTTTCTCTTTTGTCATTTCGAACAGCGTTAGAAATCTGAGTGCTATAGCTGCAGTTACAACCTAGCCTTTTCTTTCATAGCCTTCTTTAATCCTGGGAGCTCTATGAACCTACTGTTCTATAGTTTGCTTTGGTGCCCTCACGGCCGGGAGGCCCCGTCTTAGGGTATCGCGCTGCTGCTTTCTTGCTACCCTCGTAACTCGGGTTGCCTTGCGGCACCGCAATAAATCAAAGGCGCTCAACCCAAAGACTGTGATCAGTTCGATAGCTAAACTATAGATGAGAGAGCTGCTATGGTTGCATGGCTTTACCGTGGTAGTAGTTACGTAGGGACAGGTCGCGACCTGTCCGATCTTGGTCTTTAACTATAGAACTACAAGTCAAACTATAGCAAACTCAGATTTCTCCTTTGGTCGAAATTACAGATTGAAAAGCAGTAGCAGAAAAGTCCCGCTTTGAAGGGGGCAGGGGGATGACTAACGGAAACTATAGAACTATAGCTAGACTATAGCAACAACCGGAATTCCCCTCTTGGGAGGGGCAGGGGTGGGTTAAAACAGCAACTATAAAACGATAGCCTCAACTATAGCGACAACTCGAAAACTCCTTCCCCTGTTGTTAGGGGAAGGTTGGGATGGGGTAAAACTATAGCCCCAACTACTGCAAAACATAAATCCTGGCCTCTGAAGACAGCTGAGAACGGACTAACACCTACAATGCTTTCAATAACGCCTGTTTATAATCCGCGAAAGCAGCAGCGTTAGCTTTGCTCTCAGTAAAGATCTCAAGAATACCGGCACCGGACTCTAAAGCAAAAAATGCTGGCATCGCTTGCTCTAATTCTTCCAAAGAGCTACAAGCAGTATAGTTCATACCGAAATCCCGTGCTGTGTTGGCAGCATCCAAAGCCTGTTTGGTCTCAAAGAACTCCTCTAATTCCGGTTGCTGTTTAGGGCCGTCTATCAGCCTGAAAATGCCGCCGGCATGGTTGTTTAAAATAACGATGCGCAGGTTAGCAGGCAGATAATTATGCCATAAACCGTTCCGGTCGTAGAAAAAAGCCATGTCGCCGGTTAGCAACGTAGTTATGCTATTGCTTGTGAGGGCGCAACCCACGGTTGTGCTGTTGCTGCCATCAATTCCGCTGGTACCGCGGTTAGCATATACTTCTATGTCTTTTCCAGCTTCCAGCCCAACTATATTGGCATACCGCACGGCCATACTGTTAGCTAAGTGCAGGTTGCTTTGTACAGGTAAACTATCCAAAATTTGCGCAACAGCAGATAATTCGCTGAAAGCAGCTTCGGACGTATGACTTTTTAGAAACGTGGCGGCTTTACTTTCAATCTCAGTCCAGTTAGAACTATAGTTTGTTTTGTTTTTAGCGGCAGTTAGAGTTTCAAAAAAAGCTTCCGGAGAGCAGCGGAGAATACGCGTGAGAGATTGAAAAGTATCTGCCACCTGGCCGGCAGGCTGTATGTGCCAGTGCGCTTTTGGTTTGTACTTGCGCAGGTATAACTTCAGCGCCTTCGAAATAACCGATTTGCCAAATGTGATCAGCAGATCCGGTTGTAAGTTGGTCAACTTCTCCGGATCAGGGCAGGCGAGTATCGCATCCTGGTGACGTATAGTTCCAGGCAGTTCGTGCAGGTTTGCGATAAGGTCACCTACTATAAGGGCACTGCTTTTCTCAGCGAATTGCTGTAAAACCGGCTGTAGTTCTGATGTATGGTTCTGCTGCCCGGCAACTATAAGAATGCGGCTATAGTTGCTGATTTCCTGCTGGAGTTGCGCAACCTGTTTTTCGCTTAAACTATAGTCTGGCAGGTCTTCTTCAATGATCTTTACATCCGTGTCATATACCAGGTCCTCGCCGGGAGCAGGGTAGAAGGGCTCGCGTAACGGAATGTTTATATGCACCGGACCGGCTGGGTAAGCTATCGTTTCATTCAACGCCTCAGACACCATGCGTTCACTGTGCCAGATACTGTCTTTGTGCGTGAGATCTGCCGGAAAAGTATAGCTGTTTTTAATGTGCTGGCCAAATACGTTCTGTTGCCGTATCGTTTGTCCGTCCAGTTGGTCTATCCATTCCGGTGGACGGTCGGCAGTAAGAATGAGCAGCGGCACTTGCTGAAAGAATGCTTCGGCAACGGCTGGCGCATAGTTTAATGCAGCAGTACCGGATGTACAGATCAGCACAGTTGGTTTTCCGGTTGTTAAAGCCATCCCCAGGGCAATGAAAGCAGCGGCACGCTCATCGCTTATAGTTCGCACGTTCAATTTTGGGTGGCGGGCAAAAGCTATAGTTAACGGCGCGCAACGGGAGCCTGGCGACAACACCACATTTTCCACTCCCTTGCGGGCGCAGATCTCGGCTATATTAACAACTGGCTGTAGGATCACAGGTTCAATTTTGAATGAATGAATAACTGTATGACTGAATAGAATTTCGAAATAAATGAAATACTAAATAACGGAATAGATTCTTGAAATGATGATTGATTTATACATATTCAATTATTCAAAATTCAGTTATCCAAAATTAAATTGTGAAAGAATTTTATGCATCGTCTGCATTTTATGCTGTGTTTCCTGCCATTCTTTTTCAGCATCTGATTCGCCAGTAATGCCAGCGCCTGCGTAAAGTATAGCCTCGTCTTTGAGCAATTGCATACAGCGCAGGTTTACATATAGATGTGTGCCATCGGGGCTGTTTACCGGGCCCAGGTAGCCGCTGTAGTAGCTTCGGTTGTAGCCCTCGTGCTGCAAAATAAAGTTTAGGGCAGGCTCTTTTGGCAAACCGCAGACCGCCGATGTAGGGTGGAGCAGTTCCAGCATATCCGTACCAAGCGTCGGGAAATCCACTTCCTTCAGATCCACGCTAAAATCAGTGCGCAGGTGCATCAGGTTTCCGGCAACTATAGTTCTTGGGCCAACTTCGGTGTATTCTCGCAGGCGCAGTTTTTTAAAGCAGCTCAGAATGTAGCGCTCCACCATGCCCTGTTCTTCAATTTCCTTTTGCCGCCAGATCGCATTGCCCACCGGTTCGTCACCCAAGGCAGGTTGTGTTCCGGCCAAAGCTACTGTTCTGAATATGTTCTGAGGATCTATCGTTACCAGTATCTCCGGCGAAGCTCCCAGCCACGTACCAACTTCCGGTACCGAAACCAATGATACAAAAGCTCCTGGGTAAGATTGCAGCACCAAACTATAGGCAGCGACCAGGTTAAAGCTGGAAGGCAGTGGTTCTAAAGCCGTGCGCGACAGCACTACCTTTTCCATCTGGCCTTGGTTTATAGTTTCAATGGCTTCTGTAACGGCGCTTTTAAAACCGGTTTCGGTTTGCTGGTTTATAGTTTCAGAGGCGTGCAGGTGCCAGCTATAGTTTGTTGTTTGAGGTTGCTCCAGCGTAACTATAAATTCCTGCTTCTGAGCTTCTGTTACAGCTGCCGAAAACCGGATCTGACCTGTTTCTGAACTATAAACTACATCCGCTTTAATGAAAATGGAAGGCTGCTCTTCAACTACAAACGGACTGAAAACAAAACCGTAAGGACTACTTTCCAGAGCAGGCTGGCTGATTTGTAAATCTTTATCAAAAGAGATGCAAACGGTGGTTTCTGTAGCTAAAGGTAATCGCCAGGCGGCTACAGGTAAGCCTAAGGCAAGGGCGGCATGTACAACCTGCTCTAAACTATAAACTATAGAATCGGTTCCCGAATTTGTAGTGTCTGGGGCAATATCTGCCATGCTGTTATTTTTTGTCGATCACAGCCACCGTCATGCGGCTGATGCACACCAGGTCGCCGGCTTCGTTTGTAATTTTAGTTTCCCATACCTGCGTGCTGCGGCCATTGTGCAAAACAGTTGCTTTGCCGTAAACCCAGCCTTCTTTCACGCCGCGTATGTGGTTTGCGTTTATCTCTAAACCAACACAAGCCTTCTTTGTTAGATCAACCTGAAGCGCAGCGCCTATGCTTGCCAGCGTTTCGGCAAGTACCACCGAAGCGCCACCATGCAGCAAACCCATGGGCTGGTGCGTACGGAAATCGACAGGCATCTTACCTATTAAATATCCTTCGCCGGCTTCTGTCACTTCAATACCCAGGTGCTCAACCATGGTATTTTTATTCCACTCCTTTACGCGCTCTAACGTACTATTATTTTTATCCATAAGCTGCGATGGCTATTTTCGCGGTTGAAAAGTCTTAAAAAGCAAAAGTAGAAGAATTTTGAGTATCAAAAAAGTATACCTTATCCGCCACGGGCAAACAGATTACAACGTGCAGTGCATTGTGCAGGGCAGCGGTGTGGATTCGCATTTGAACAACGAAGGCCAGCAGCAGGCCAACCTGTTTTTCCAGCACTATAAACACATCCCTTTCCATAAAGTTTATACCTCCGCACTCCAGCGCAGCATAGAATCGGTGCAGGGCTTCCTGGATCTGGGCATACCACACGAAGCACACGCCGGCCTGAATGAGATAAACTGGGGCACCCGCGAAGGCACCCGCATTACACCCGAAGAAGATGCCTATTACCATAACATCCTGCAAACATGGACTAACGGCGATACCGGTGTTTGTATAGAAGGCGGTGAAAGCCCGGACCTGGTGGCTGCCAGGCAGGTTTCGGTGATAGAAACGATACTGAGCCGGCCCGAAGAAGAAACAATCCTGATTTGTATGCACGGCCGTGCCATGCGCATATTATTGTGCCAGTTGCTAAAGTACCCGCTCCGCTGCATGGACCAGTTCGAACACCAGAACCTGTGCCTCTACCAGCTCGATTATACGGGCAGTATGTTCACTGTAAAAAAGTATTGCGACACAGCGCATCTGCACCTAACTAAACTGCCAGACCAAACTATAACAGCCCCGCACGAACAATTTAGGTAGTATAGTTTGAATAAAATATTTTTAAATCTAATTTTGGGCGGATTATAAGGATGCCCGGACCGGGCGATTAAAAGATACGATAACTATGGCTGAAGTAATAAAAATGCCTAAGATGAGTGACACGATGACCGAAGGGGTGATCGCATCTTGGCTTGTTAAGGTTGGTGATAAAGTAAGTTCCGGTGATGTGCTGGCTGAAGTAGAAACCGATAAGGCAACTATGGAGCTGGAGTCTTACAACGATGGCGTACTGCTTTACATTGGTCCTAAAAAAGGCGAATCTGTTCCTATTGATGCAGTTATAGCTATTATTGGTAAAGAAGGTGAAGATATTTCGGGCTTACTGAACGAAGCAGGCGGAAGCGCTCAGCCAGCTGAAACTGCAAAAGCTGAAGCCCCGAAGGAAGAGAAAAAAGAAGAAGCAAAACCTGCTGCAGCCAAACAGGAAGCACCGGCTGCTAAAACCTCCGTTGATACCAGCAACATCAAGGCATCTGTTATCAGAATGCCAAAAATGAGCGATACCATGACGGAAGGCGTGTTGGTTAGCTGGCTGAAAAAAGTAGGCGATAAAGTAAAGTCAGGTGATGTTCTGGCAGAAGTAGAAACCGATAAGGCTACGATGGAGCTGGAATCTTACGAAGATGGTACTTTACTTTACACCGGCGTAAATGCCGGCGATTCTGTAGCCATTGATGCCATTATCGCGATCATTGGCGAAGAAGGCGCTGACTACAACGCCCTGCTGGAAGGTGGCGCATCTGATAACAAAGGTACTGCTGACAAACAGGAGCGTCAGGAAAACGCACAGACGGATGAAGCTATTGAAGCCGGTGTGGATGCCGTTACTTCGGATAAAGTAGAGAGCACAACTGTACCGGCACAAGGCGCTGAAACAGAAGGTACAACTGCTGAAGGTGGCCGTATTAAAGCTTCTCCGCTGGCTAAGAAAATAGCTCAGGAGAAAGGCATTAACCTGGCACAGGTAAAAGGTACCGGCGAAGGCGGACGTATCGTTCAGCGTGATATAGAGAACTTTAAGCCAGGCGCCGCACCTGCACAACAGGCTGCTCCGGCTGCTAAACCTGCCGCTGCACCAGCTGCAACTGTACCGGGTATCCCTGCCAATTCTTATGAAGATGTGAACGTTTCGCAGATGCGTAAGGTAATTGCCCGTCGTCTGTCTGAAAGCAAGTTCTCTGCACCGCACTTCTATCTGACCATGGAAATTGACATGGATAAGGCAATGGAAGCACGTGCCAGCATCAATGAAGTGTCTCCGGTTAAGGTATCGTTTAACGACCTGGTGATAAAAGCTGCTGCTGCTGCATTGCGCCAGCACCCTGCGGTTAACTCGTCGTGGTTAGGCGATAAGATCCGTTATAACAAGCAGATTAATATTGGTGTAGCCGTTGCAGTTGAGGAGGGATTATTAGTACCAGTTGTGCGCAACGCCGACTATAAATCGTTGTCAACTATAGCTGCCGAAGTAAAAGACCTGGGTGGCAAAGCGAAGAACAAAAAATTGCAGCCATCTGACTGGGAGGGCAACACGTTCACCATCTCTAACCTGGGCATGTTCGGTATCGAAGAGTTTACCGCTATCATCAACTCCCCGGATGCCTGCATTATGGCCGTTGGCGCTATCAAGCAGACGCCGGTTGTGAAGAACGGTAATATCCAGATCGGCAACGTGATGAAAGTTACGCTTTCTTGCGACCACCGCGTAGTAGATGGTGCCGTTGGCTCAGCGTTCCTGCAGACGTTTAAGAACCTGTTGGAGAACCCGGTAAGAATACTGGTGTAAATTCCATCAACTATAGAGTATTAAAAAAGCCTTTCCGGAAATGGAAAGGCTTTTTTGTTGCTTGAACTGGGATTGACCAGTGATTTAAGGAATTTTCCTGATTGGATATGAATGTCTGAACCCGCATTAATCTGATTTATACCGCAAGTTTTACGGAGTGTAACTTGTGGTTGAGTTTTGTGTCAGTTTGAAACTGGCTTTCGGCGGAGCAGTAAAATAAAGTTTCCTGAGACGACGAACTGGTGCCTATAAATTATAGTTCTATAGTTTCATCCGGCCAGACTGGCGCCGGTATCTGACCGGTGACGTGCAGTGTGTGCGAGTCTCCAGACTCGCTGTACTATAGTTGCAGCGCGGCAATAAAGTTAAGATTTAGCTTAAAGTTTCGTAGCGGAGACGCAAAATATTGCGTCTCTACAAACCAGGACCATCGGGCCATTGTTGGTGTTTTCACCAACAATCCAATAGTCAGGGCCTATCCTTGCTGGTGAAAATACGCAGCAACAGCATGGTTGATTGCAGACATAGCTCTTGAAAAACCAATAATCTATTAACTGCTATAGTTCTATAGTTGCAGCTATCCCTAAACTTGCGGCAAAAATGTTGTCCTGCTAGTCTCGATTAATCCCCAAAAATCACTGGTCAATCCCGATTCAGACAAAAAGACGCAAGGTATTGCGGCTCTACAAACCAGGAATGCCTTCGCTGACGCGCCATCAACCTGTGCCTAACTATAGTCATTCACAATTCAGGGTACTTACTTAACTATAGTTATACTTCCACTGTCGTATTGAGGATGCCAAGTGCTTTGCTGATCTTTCTGGCCCATCGCACCTGCTGCTTATAGTTGTTTCCGCCCTTTGTTTCGCGGTCGTACTTGTCCTGGAACTGCCGCATTTCAGCCAGGTGGTTTTTCAATATAATTTCCACTTCTGCTTCATTTTTCGATGTTTTACTGTCCAGGCTGTTTAGTTCTACTTCCAGGGTCTCGGCGTACAGGTGCGCTATATCAAAATGCAGCTGCTCGTGCTGCAACGAGTAGTTTTCCCGGTAGGCCGGTTTCACCCACGATTCGTCTTTAAAAGCTACCGCGTAGGCATCATAGGTTACCCTGCCCGACCAGAAGCTGGTGTCCCGAATTTTCAGAAAAATACTGACCGTGATCTCAGCGCCTTTATGCGCATCCGAAGGTTTGGGGCTTCCTTTAAAATCCTGCCACGTTAGTTTTCGGCCTGTTTCGTAAGCCAGTACATTATAGTCCTGCGCAAAACCCTGCAGCCATAGCAGCAAACCCAAAAAGATCAGAAAAGTCCGTTTCATGTATAGTTTTATAGTTGTATTTCCTGTATAAAGCATAAAACGGGCCAACTGTAAAGTTGGTGGTTAGGTAAATGTAATTTTGGTTGATCATCTGCTGTAACCCGTTGACAATTATAGACCAGACCAGCAAAATGTAAGATATATACGGCAAAAGAACTTCTGCCGTACAGTATAAAGCTCTTTCTGAACTCATACCTATAGCAGCCGTACCAGTTTTATTAAACATCTACAAGCACTATGGCATATCTACCTATCGAAGATCATGGCGTGATCGGAGATCTGAATACAGTGGCACTTGTCGGGCTGAACGGCTCCATCGACTTTATGTGCTTCCCTGATTTCGATTCACCTTCCATTTTTGCGTCGCTGCTGGATGATAAAAAAGGCGGGAACTTTACGATAGAGCCATCGCACAACGACATGAAACACCGACAGATGTACCTGCCGGATACCAATGTGCTGCTTACACGCTACCTGTCTGATGAAGGTATTGGCGAAGTAACCGATTTTATGCCTGTAGAGGAACAAAGCCAGGGCAGCCGGCTCATCCGGCGTATATCGTGCGTGCATGGCGATATGATGTTCCGGATGCAGTGCAGCCCGCGTTTTAATTATGCCCGCTCGCCGCATACCGCTACCCAGGTAAATCAGTACGAAGTAGTATTTACCTGCACAGAAACGGATGGTATGGCTGTCAGGTTAAAAAGTACGGCGCCACTGCAAATAACCGGCACTGATGCAACGGCCACCTTCAGCCTGAAGACCGGGGAAAAAGTAGATCTGTTGCTGGAACGTGCCTCTGACCAGGAACCGGCTACACAGGAGCTGGAGAGTTTTGTAACCAGCAGCCTGTACGAGACAATAGCATACTGGAAAAACTGGGTGGCCCGATGCCATTACAAGGGCCGTTGGGTGGAGATCGTGAACCGCTCGGCATTAGTGCTGAAGCTGATGGTATCGAGCAAATACGGCTCGCTGGTGGCAGCGCCCACTTTTGGTTTGCCCGAAGAATTAGGCGGCGAGCGCAACTGGGATTACCGCTATACCTGGATTCGGGACGCCTCGTTTACCGTATATACCCTGCTGCGACTGGGCTACAAACAGGAAGCCAGGAACTTCGTGGACTGGGTAGACCGCCAGTGCGACGCCTTACAAAGTGCCGGCCGGCTGAGGCTGATGTATACCCTGAGCGGTAAACTGGAGCTGGATGAGATAGTGCTGGCCCACCTGGAAGGCTACAAAGGATCCAAGCCGGTACGCATTGGTAATGCTGCCTACGACCAGGTGCAGCTGGATATTTATGGCGAACTGCTGGATGCGGTTTACCTGTATGATAAGTATGGCGCTCCCATTGCTTTTGAGTTCTGGAACGATCTGCGGCAGCAGGTGGAGTGGGTATGTGACAACTGGCAGCGCGAAGACGAAGGCATCTGGGAGGTGCGCGGCGGTAAAAAGCAGTTCCTGTACTCGCGTATGATGTGCTGGGTAGCCATAGACCGGGCCATGAAGATCGCCGAAAACCACTCGTACCCGCTTCCGGCCCGCTGGCGCGAGGAGCGCGACAAAATCTTCTTTTCGATTCACCACGAGTTCTGGAACGAAGAACTACAGAGCTTTGTGCAATACAAGGGCGCCGATACCGTAGATGCCGCTACGCTGCTGATGCCGCTTATCCGGTTCATAAGCCCCAAAGACCCGCGCTGGCTGTCTACCCTGAAGCGGATAGAAGAGCGGCTGGTTTCGGATGCGCTGGTTTTCCGTTACCGCAATAGCGACGGATTCGATGGCCTGAAAGGAAATGAAGGTACTTTTTCGATGTGCACGTTCTGGTATGTGGAGTGCCTGGCAAAAGCAGGGCAGATTGACAAGGCACGGCTGTATTTTGATAAGATGCTGGGTTATGCCAACCACCTGGGCCTGTACGCCGAAATGCTGGGCCTGAAAGGCAATCACCTGGGTAATTTTCCGCAGGCCTTTACGCACCTGGGCCTGATAAGTGCTGCCCTTACGATAAACGACATCCTGGAAGGGCATGAGAACAAAAAGCGATTATAGCAGTTTTACCTTTTGCCGTTTTAAACTATAGCCTTTCGCAAAACAACTATACCGACAATTTGGCGCAAACCACAGGATTGGCTTTTTGTTTGAAGATGCCGTAGTTTTACAAACAGCTGCTGCTACCTATAAACTATAGCCGCAGCAAACTATAACCGTAACAACGCAACACATGACCAAAATAAGATCAACCACCGTTTTAGGCATTTACCATAACGGCGAAGTAGCCCTGGGTGCCGACGGACAGGCAACTATGGACAAGCACATTGCCAAAAGCAACGTGAAGAAGATTCGAAAACTGCTTGATGGTAAAGTAGTGACAGGTTTTGCAGGCTCTACGGCCGATGCCTTTACACTGCTCGAGCGCTTCGAGGAAAAGCTGAATGCCTACCAGCACAACATGAAGCGCGCTGCCATTGAGCTGGCCAAAGACTGGCGTAAAGACCAGTACCTGCGCAAACTCGAAGCCATGATGATAGTCGCCAACAAAGAAGAACTGCTCATTATTTCAGGTACCGGCGATGTGCTGGAACCGGATAACCAGATTGCGGCCATCGGTTCTGGAAGTATGTTTGCCCATTCGGCTGCGCTGGCACTTAAAAAGCATGCCCCACATTTATCAGCAGAAGAGATAGTGCGCGAGGCCCTGAACATTGCTGCCGATATCTGTATCTATACTAACCATAACCTGATCATTGAGAAACCGGCTCAGTAATTTAGGAGGAGTTTTGGAGTCAGAGACAACTTAGCGTGCACGGCTCTTAAGAGCATCTTGTACACCAATGAGGTGATAAACAACTCTTACTTAACCTTATAGCATCGATTAACGAATAACGGTGAACGAATAACGAAATAAGTCTTAACTTTGGGGACCCAGGCAGACCGGTTAAGGTTGCCTTAAGCTAATGAACATGGAAATAACAAATTTCTTAAAGAAACACTACAAACACTTTAACGCGGCCTCTGTGATAGACGCTGCCGAAGGATACAAGACCCACCTTAACAACGGTGGTAAAATGATGATCACACTGGCTGGTGCTATGTCTACGGCTGAGCTGGGGATTATTCTGGCAGAGATGATCCGTCAGGATAAAGTGCATGCCATTTCGTGTACAGGTGCCAACCTGGAAGAAGATATCTTTAACCTGGTGGCGCACGATTTCTACGAGCGCGTGCCGCATTACCGCGAGCTATCTGCAGCCGATGAAGAAGCGCTGCTGGAGCGCCACATGAACCGTGTAACCGACACCTGTATTCCGGAAGAGGAAGCGATGCGCCGAATAGAGCACACCGTACTTAAGTTCTGGGAAAAAGCAGACCAGGAAGGTAAGCAATACTTCCCGCACGAGTTCTTCTATCAGATATTATTATCAGGCGACCTGGAACAATATTACCAGATCGACCCTAAGAATAGCTGGATGCTGGAAGCTGCCAAGAAAAATCTTCCGATCATCTGCCCAGGTTGGGAAGATTCAACACTGGGTAACATCTTCTCCAGCCACGTGATCAACGGTGACATTAAAAACGTGCATACTGTAAAAACTGGTATCCAGTACATGATGTACTTAGCTGACTGGTATACTGAGAATGCGAAAGATGATTCTACTGTAGGTTTCTTCCAGATTGGTGGCGGTATTGCCGGTGACTTCCCTATTTGTGTGGTACCGATGCTGCACCAGGATCTGCAGCGTACCGGCGTTCCGCTTTGGGGTTATTTTGCACAGATCTCCGATTCTACAACCAGCTACGGTTCTTACTCTGGCGCGGTGCCGAATGAGAAAATTACCTGGGGCAAACTGGGTAAAGAAACACCTAAGTTCGTGATCGAGTCGGATGCAACTATAGTTGCGCCACTTATCTTTGCTATAGTTCTGGATATGTAACACAGTCTAGGGTAACCTATAAAACAAAGCGGCTGCAGGTTTTCACTTGCAGCCGCTTTGTTTTATAGGTTAGCTGATCAGTTCGCGCCGGCCAAACCTGAACTCTTCTTCTTTAAGATAATAATCGCCGCTCTGCTGCAGAATGGTAATGTTATCGATAGTGACTTCCCAGTTAAAATTATAGTTGCACAGGAACGAAAGCACCGGCCCAAGCATCTCAGGTGTAGTATCACCGAGTGCAAGTGTAATATGAGGCAGCCACATATTCGGATTATAGTAGACCCCCATTTCGCTGCTCATCTCCGAAATATCGCGGTGCAGTTTTGCATGTAGCTGGTTTAGGGGCGAAGTGCGCAGCACAGGTATATAAACTACCGGCGTTGGTCCCGGAAAAATGCCCAGCCCGGTAGTACGGATCGTAAAATCAGGCATCTCAAAACAGGTTAGCTCCAGGTACTGCTTCAGCTCCTCCATATCCGGTATCTCTGCAGTAAGAATGGTAAGGTGCGGGTATGGAGTTATTTTTACTCCATTAAGCCCAAACCTGGTCTCAAGCAGTTCTGTAAGTTCACAAACGCGATCGGAGTGAAATTTGTCTAACAGCGAAGTTATCGCGATCATAGTTGCCTGTTAAATAAATATTTTGCCAACCGGCAAAGGTATGCATTTAAACAACTGCATGTGCTAATGAAACGAGTGCTTACCATAATTGTTTAGCTAAACCTTTTAAAACGCGGCAACTATAGTTGTTAGTATGGGCCGGCAATAAGTTATATAGTTCACGGTCTTAGGTTTAGCCGGCAGGTGCGCAGTATGGGTTTATTTAAGTACCTTTGCACTTTATAGTTGATTTGATTACATGATTTCCATAAACAACCTTAGCTTTCATTTTGGCAGCCGCCCGATGTACGACGATGCCAACCTGCACATTCGTCCGAAAGATAAAATTGGTCTGATAGGCCTGAACGGTACCGGAAAGTCTACGCTGCTGCGCATTATAGTAGGTGAGTACAAACCGGATAGCGGCAGCATCCAAATGAGCAAGGAAACCACTATCGGCTTCCTGAACCAGGACCTTTTGAGCTACCAGACCCACGAGAGTATCCTCTCTGTGGCGATGCAGGCTTTTGAAGAAGCAATTTACCTGCAGGCGGAAATTGATAAGGTGTTAGTGGAATTCGAGAATAATTTCCATGATAACCTGGTAGAAAAGCTGGCTAATTTGCAGGAGCGGTTTGAAGCGCTGGGTGGCTATACCATGCAGGCCGAAGCCGAAGCAATTCTGGAAGGCCTGGGTTTTACGACCGAGGAATTGCAGCAGCCACTGGCTTCGTTTTCGGGTGGGTGGCGCATGCGTGTAATGCTGGCCAAGATACTGTTACAGAAACCATCGCTGCTGTTACTGGATGAGCCTACCAACCACCTGGACTTACCTTCCATTAAATGGCTGGAAACCTACCTGGAGCGGTTTGAAGGAGCTGTGATCATCGTTTCGCACGACCGTGAGTTCCTGGACCGCACGACCAATATTACCGTGGAAGTATCAGGCGCAAAGCTGAATGTATACCCGGGTAACTATAGTTTTTACCTGGAAGAAAAGGCCATGCGAAACGAAATTCAGAAAGGCGCATACGAGAACCAGCAGGCCCAGATACGCCAGACAGAACGTTTTATCGAGCGCTTTAAAGCGAAGGCAACAAAAGCGAAGCAGGCACAAAGCCGCATGAAACAGCTGGAACGTCTGGAACGCATAGAAGATGTAGCTCCGGAATCAGCGAAAGTAAATTTCAGCTTTAAGTTCAGCGTGCAGCCGGGCCGTCATGTTTTCAGGTTAGAACACATGAGTAAGGCTTTTGGCAACAAGGTTATTTTCCGGGATACGAACGTGCATATCGAGCGCGGCGATAAGATTGCCCTGGTGGGTGCGAACGGTAAAGGTAAATCTACGCTGCTCCGCATTATTGCCGGCACCGAACCGATACAGGGCAAACGCGAACTTGGTCATAACGTGATCATGTCATTCTACGCGCAGCACCAGCTGGAATCGCTTAACGTAGATAACGAAATTTTACAGGAACTGCAGCAGGCGGGCTCCAAAAAAACAGAAGTAGAGCTACGTACTTTACTTGGTTCTTTCCTGTTTACCAGCGATGATGTTTTCAAGAAGATAAAGGTATTGTCAGGAGGGGAGAAGAGCCGTGTGGCACTGGCCAAAACACTGATCTCGGAAGCTAATTTCCTGATGCTGGATGAGCCTACCAACCACCTGGACATGCAATCGGTTAACATCCTGATTCAGGCGCTGGAGCAATACGAAGGTACCTTTGTGATCATCTCTCACGACCGTTACTTTGTAGAGAATGTGGCAACCAAGATCTGGTACATCGAAGATTATCAGCTAAAAGAGTACCCGGGCACTTATCATGAGTTTGAGGCTTTCCAGGAGAAGCGAGAGAAAGAGGCCAAACTACAGGCTGCCGTTGCACCCGCTCCCAAAAAAGAAGAGCCCAAACCAGCCCGTAACAATTCAGAATTTAACCAGTTGAGCAACCAGTTGAAGCAGGCCAATAAAAAGCTTAATGAGCTAGAAAAGAATGTGCAGCGCCTGGAGCAGGAACTGGCCAACTACGAGACCGAACTGGCTGACCCGAAAGTGTACGGAAATGTAAGCTTACTACAGGAGACCTCTAAAAAGTTTGAATCTGTGCAGAAAGAGCTCGAAAAAGCCAATAGCCAGTGGGAAGAACAGATGATGGAAGTAGAGGAGCTGGAAGGGAAATTAAGTTAGGTAGCTGGGTTCTATAGTTGGCTATAGTTGCAACCTGAATCAAGTCATCTTTTCATAGCTGTTTTCAATCCTGGGAGCTTTACTTACTTATCGTTCTATAGTTGGCTTTGGTGCCCTCACGGCCGGGAGGCCCCGTCTTGGGGTAGGGGCCCTCGATAAGGGCATCGCGCTGCTGCTTTCTTGCTACCCTCGCTCTGCTCGGGTTGCCTTGCGGCACCGCAACAAAGCAAAAGCGCTCAACCCAAAGACTGAGATCAGTTCGATAGCTATAGTTGCTATAGTTTGAAAGGCTATAGTTACATCGCTTTACCGTGGCTATAGTTCCATAGGGATAGGTCGCGACCTGTCCGCTCGACAGGCTGTAACTATGGAACTATAAAACAAACTATAACTATAGCAGAAAATTCCCCTCCCGGGAGGGGCAGGAGTGGGTTAAAACCGCAACTATAAAACGATAGCTTTAACCAGAGTTAATAGCCTAATTCTAAAAATCCATCCATCCTGTGAATCCTGATTCTGACAAATACTGCCCCTGCCGGTACAGTTGAGTTGAAACTTAACACCATACAAAACCACAAGTTGAGAACTTACGGGAAAATACAGAACTATAAAACGACTACTCCAACTATAATAACAGGTAATTTCACTCCCGGCAGGGCAGGCTAACTATACTAGCCTTTTCCATACCTTCCGGAATGACACAGAGACGATACATCATTTATACAAGGAAAGGCCTGACTATAGTTTTATAGTCAGGCCTTTCCTTGTAAACTTGTTCCTGCCTGTTATTCTGTAATTACTTTTATCAGCATTCCTTTATCTACTCGGTCGCTGAGCTGCATGCCATTAAGCACCGCCAGTTCCTCAAGCCTTTTGGTTGGCATACCAAAAGATTGTAATGCCTGTGACAAAGATGCTGCGTTAGCAACAGTTTTAATACGCACACGCTCCGGTTTTTTATTGATCTTCGACGCATCTGTCAGCTGTTTAAAGTTGGTCATGGTGCCCGAAAAAGTGTTAAAGTAATTATTGAAATCGTTGGCAGTGGTAATGCCCATGATACTATAAATGTTGCCGCCATACTGTATAAAATACGTCAGCGTGCCTATAGTTCCCTGCTCCTGTTTCTGTTCGGCAACCATTGCCAGTGCATTATTTCCGTTCACTGTTACATTTTTCGATTCTACCAGTGTCAGCTTATAACCTTCCAGGGTCTGGCGGGCAGCATCTTCCAGCGAGGTGCCGGGCGCCAGCGTCAGGTTTATGATCGCCTTGCCGTTTGGCTCAGCCATCTGGAAACTTTGTGGGGAGTTCAGATACTTCCAGCCTTGCGGTATCGGAAACTGGAATTTTAACTCCGGATGATAAAATATATGGTTTTCTACAAATCCCTGCTTTGGGTCTTCCCCATACACAATACCATCTATCAGGCGCAGATAAGAGTCGCGTCCGACTTTCAGGTTCGTCATGTTTAGTTTTTTCTCCCATTGCGCAGCCAGTTCGTGCACGGTAGTGTAACGGTTGCCCGGGTCAGGGTGTGTAGATAAAAACTCTGGAATGGCCTGCCCGCTTTCTTCCTGCTTGCGTTTCAGTGTTAAAAAGAAATCGGCCATCTCATCGGCATCGTACCCGATTTTGGTAGAATACTCAACCCCTAATTCATCTGACTGCCGTTCATCATCACGACCAAATTTCAGGAAGAGCAAGCCAAGGCCCTGTGAGGCAACATCTCCGAATTGAGCCAGTTCCGGAGCGATAACCATACCGGCTATTAAGCCTACCTGAGCCAGTATCGATTTACTTTGCTGCTGGGCAGAATGACGCGCTGCTATGTGCCCGATCTCGTGGCCAAGTACACCGGCAAACTGTGCTTCGTTGTTAAAATGCGCCATAATGCCTCGTGTAAAGTATACATAACCGCCCGGTACAGCAAAAGCGTTAATTACAGGAGAGTCGAGTACTTTAAAGTTGTATTTGATATTGCTGCGGTGTGAGATGGCAGCCATTGCCTGGCCTTTTTCATCAATAAAGCGCTGTATGGCTGGGTTATCGTACATCCCGAACTGCGCCACTATCTGAGGGTCCGCTTCCTGGCCCATCGCCAGTTCCTGACCTTCTGACATCAGTATCACGTCCTTTTTACCTGTTACCGGGTTAGTAGAGCAGGAGTTAAAGAACAGCATTATACTGGTTATTAAAACCGTTATCGATAATCTTTTCATTGTATCATAGTTTATAGTCTAAAGGCTCTTGCATCAGATAGCTAAATCTTCAAAAACCTATATTCTACTTGCAACGATTATGAAATTGATTAGTTGCAGCAGACCCTTTAATACAACCTGAAACTATAGTTCTGGCCTGCCTGATACAGCGTTATGGTTAGAAGGTCTGTAGCATTCAAACTATAGTCTATGATACTTTAGTTGTTGTCGGAGGTGTACCATTCTGCAAAAGAGTTTTCTGTTTCCCAGAGCCTTAAACTATACAGCTTTACAGTTGCCGGTAAGTGTCGGGTAAGTGTGTTCTTAAAATCAAGGAGCATGTGCTCGCAGGTAGGCTGGTACGATGTTGTTACAACTTTATGATGTAGCTGCTGCAATATAGTTAACAACTCAGGCGAAGTACCTTTCCGCAGGATAAGGGAATGGTCCAGCGGTTCAACTATAAACGTGTTTACTATCTTCTTAAGGTCGCCAAAATCCAGTACCATGCCATATTTCGGGTCTGAAATATCGGTTATGGGCTGGCCAATTATAGTTACCTGCAGTTTATAAGAGTGCCCGTGTATATTTTTACACGGGCCATCATAGTTAAGTAAGGCATGCGCCGTTTCGAAGGTGAACTGACGCGTAAGTCTGATGTAATCCATTAATGTTAAGCTACTGCTTCTGCTCTTCTCAGTTGGGCCTGTAATAACACATCTTCAGCTTCCAGTAACTCATCCAGCATTAGCACCTGGCGCTCCAGCTGGTTTCTGAATAGCTCCGGTAAAAGCTGCTTGTAATAAGTAATGCCGTCCTGCATGTTCTGCCAGAAATTGTTCAGGTATTTTTCCTGCTTGTCTGTCAGCGTTTCAAACTGTTCCGTTTTTTTATTCTTCCAGTAGTCTACATACATTTTAAGTTCGTTAATGAACATATGCGGACGGTAGGTCTGGTTAAGCGCGTTAAATCGACCATAAATATGATCGACCATTTCGTGCAGTTTGAATACACCTGAGAAAAAGGCAAGGTTCGGTCCCGGGCATATGGTTACAGCTTTGGTTGCCGCTTTCTTGCCGATGTTAAATATTTGCAAAGCAGAGTTTGCCAGGCCTTCGCATAAGCATTCTTTGGCCAGCACGCTTTCTTTTTGAGCCTTGTATAGTTCAGGAGTTAAAACCTGCGTGTTTAACTGCTCATCGAGTTGCTCTAACTTGCGGCGCTGGTATTTACGCGATGCCGTGCAGATCGCTTCTTCAGTAAATTCGGTATTTGAAACCAGGTGCTTTTTAACGCAAGGGCTGCCAGGCTTATCTTTATCGATGCGCATCTGTTTCAGCTCTTCGCTCGATGTACCGCGCAGGGCGTTAAATGGTACGCCTAACGGCGATATCGGGCTTAGGTAAAGGTCTTCTGCTTTGGCATCGGATAGTTGCTTTAAGGTCGGCTCGTCCACAGTGGTTGCTTCCGGTACCAACAGGAAAGGAGTTCCCCAGCCGGTGGCATCCATGCCATAGTATTCCTGTAAAAAGTCGTGCTCTGCTGCTGTGCCAATCCCGCCCTGCATGGTAATGAGTTGTGTTGGAATCTCTCCCGGAACATGAATGCCTTTACTTGCCAGCGCCGAACTGAACAAACTATAAAGCTCTGACTGTAGTGCCTGGCGGTTCTGCTTAAACTCTTCCAGTATCGGGCCGATCAGGTAACCATCCGTAGCAAAAGCATGTCCACCACAGTTTAACCCGGACTCTATTCTAAACTCAGATACCCAGATACCTTTTTTAGCCAGTATTTTACCCTGCACCAGCGCCGAGCGGTAATCACTTACTTTAATGATCACCGTCTTCTCAAAATGGCCTTTGGCATCCGGCAGAAAACACGGGAACTGTTCCAGGTAAGCAAATAAACGCATGTTCATCCCCGCCGAGAAAACAACGGATGAGTTAACCGTGCTGTTGGCAAACCCGCGCAAAGCCGCCAGCGCATCCGAAAATTCCTGTGGCAACGCTTCCCCTGATTTGCTATAGTTTGTCCTGTCCAGTTTGGTCATGATGTTTACGTCAATTCTGCCGGGTACCAGCGCATTGCGTAATTCGGTTTGCAACAGGTTTTTATGCTCCGTATCTGAAGTTTCCAGCATCTGGTTATAGCGCGCTCTTAACGGAGAGTTATCAGGTAACAGGTTAAAGTATTTGGTAATTTCCGATTCCGGTGTAAACTCCTGCATCCTTAACTCTTCCATTTGTGTCTTCACGATCTCATCCACAAGGTTCAGGAAAGCAGTGGTGCGTTTGGCTCTGTAGTCTTCCTGCTTGTCAGTAATTGGTTCGTAAGGGCGGTTGTATACCTGTGCGTAATGCGAGCGGGTGTGCTCCAGCAAGGCATCGTCGCTGAGCGAAGCCACAGACGATATTCCGAAGCGGGCCACCTTAATAGGCGAATCAATAGAAAAAGCAAGCCCCATTACAGGCAAATGAAAGTTGTGCGGTGTAGTTAGTTGCATTGTAATTTGGTTATATAAAAACCATAGTGTTGCTGGTTAATAAGTGCAGCAACTAAACTATAGTTGGTTATGGATACACGATAAGCGTGCCGCAAGGTATGTAGCAACTTGCCAGTTATAAATGAGCAGCATCAGCCCAAAAAATGACAAGAGTCATTTTGTTTATAGTGCAGATTTAATATAGACTTGAAGCGTTAATTGAACAGCCCGCAACTATAGCCAGGAGTTGTAAATAAGCCTGAGCGTTAAGAAGATAGCCGGTTAAACTATAGGTATCGTATTTCAGGCTGGCAGTTCAGGTTTTGCCATTACACACAGAACACTTATATTTAGTAAAATCCTTTTGAATTGAAAGAGAACAACAGCCACAGCATTGACAACCAGGCACGGTTAAAGGCCATTATTGATACAGCTATTGACGGTATCATCACCATTGATAACAGGGGTAGAGTGGAAACTATGAACCCTGCCGCAGCAAATATTTTCGGATACGAGCCGGAAGAGGTGATCGGCAATAATATTAAGATGCTGATGCCAGAGCCAGACAAGAGTCTGCACGATGTGTACATTGATAATTACCACCGTACCGGAGTGGGCCAGATCATTGGCATCGGACGTGAGGTGCTGGGTAAAAAGAAGAACGGGACTATTTTCCCGTTTCTGCTGAGTATAAGCGAGGTAAAGCTGCAGGATAAGCAAATATTTACGGGCATCGTGCACGACATTACAGAGCTGAAGAAGACTGAATCAGCTTTGCGCGAAAGCGAAAATAAGTTTAACTCCATCATTAAAACAGCTGTTGACGGCATTATAACGATAGATACCCATGGCTTGATGGAGATGGTGAACCCGGCCGCTCAAAAGCTTTTTGGTTATAACGAAAGCGAATTGCTGGGCCGCAACATAAGCATGCTGATGCCCGAGCCGGACAGTAGTCAGCACGACGGGTACATGGAGCGTTACCACCAGACCGGTATACCTCACATTATTGGTATTGGCCGCGAAGTTTCCGGGTTGCGTAAAGATGGTTCTGTTTTCCCGTTCTTTCTGAGTATAAGCGAAGTGCAGCTTGCCGATCGCAAAGTGTATACGGGTTTTGTGCACGATATTACGCGTCAGAAAGTAAGTGAGGAGCGCCTGCGCCGGTACGCCTCGGAACTGGAACGAAGTAACCGCGAGCTACAGGATTTCGCCTATGTGTCGTCGCATGACCTGCAGGAACCATTGCGCAAAATACAGGCCTTCGGCGACCGGCTCATGACCAAAGAATACGACAAACTGAGCGATCAGGGCAAAGATTACGTGGACAGAATGCTGAATGCAGCATCGCGTATGCAAAACCTGATAAACGACCTGCTCGACTTCTCGAGGGTTACCAGCAAATCAAAAGCATTTGTTAAAGTAAAACTGGATAAGATACTTTCGGAGGTGCTCTCGGACCTGGAGGTGACTATAGAAGAGACAGGTACTATAATAGAGCGCTCGCCGCTGCCAACTATAGAAGGCGAGCCTACACAGATCCGCCAGTTATTTCAGAACCTGATCAGTAATGCCATTAAGTTCCGCAAAGATGGTGTTACACCTGTCGTTAAGATATCATCCAGAAATGTTCAGCTGCACGCACACCTGACATCAACCCCCGGCGACGAAATGGTAGAAATATCCATTGAAGACAACGGTATAGGTTTTGACGAAAAGTACCTGGACCGCATCTTTAACATTTTCCAGCGACTGGAAGGGCAGAAGTATGAAGGATCGGGTATAGGGCTTGCCGTTTGCCGGAAAATTGCTGTTCGCCATGGCGGCGACATTACTGCCAAAAGCCATCCCGGCGAAGGCACCCGATTTATTATTACCTTAGCAAAAAAACATCTTCAGGAATAACTATAGTAGCATGAGCAACAAAAGATCAATTATCATACTGATTGCCGATGACGACGCCGAAGACCGGATGCTTGTAAAAGAAGCACTGGAAGAGAGCCGTCTGAATAATAATATACAGTTTGTAGAGAATGGGGAAGAGTTGCTGGACTACCTGAATAACAAAGGCAGGTTTGAAGACAAAGATAAATACCCGACTCCGGGCCTGATTCTGCTTGACCTGAACATGCCTAAAAAGACGGTCGTGAGGCGCTGAAAGAGATAAAGAACGAAGACCACCTGCGCATGATTCCGGTAGTAGTGCTCACTACATCCAAAGCCGAAGAAGATATCCTGCGCACATATGACCTGGGCGTAAGCTCTTTTATTACCAAGCCGGTAACATTCAGCTCGTTGGTTGATGTCATGAAAACCCTGAGCAAGTACTGGTTTGAGATCGTGGAACTGCCGAAAAGTTAGAAAGTTTAGAAGTTAGAAAGTTTAGAAGTTTTAGAGTTATGAAAAAGTGAAAGTTAATGTTCATAGTTGCCTTTTGATTTAACTGTTTGAGATGTTTCAAAGATCAACTTTCTAACTTTTTAACTTTCTGACTTCCCAACTATAGATTATGCTTGACAAAAAAACCCGTGTACTGCTTGTTGATGATGATGAAGATGACTTTATCATTACCCGGGATACGATAGATGAGATTCCGGGGCGCAACTATGTGCTCGACTGGACGGCTTCTTTCGGTGAAGCACTGGAGTTGATCCGGCAGGAAAAACATGATGTTTACCTGGTAGATTACAGGTTGGGCGCACACGACGGGCTTGAGCTGATTTCGGAGGCTGTGGAAGGAGGGAGTCTGGCGCCATTTATTCTTTTAACTGGCCAGAGCAACCGCGAAACCGACGAAAAGGCCATGCACGTGGGCGCTTCAGATTATCTTGTAAAAGGTACGTTTGACCCGTTTAGTTTAGAGCGTTCTATCCGCTATAGTATCGAGCATGCCAAAAGCATGGCCGAGATACAAAAGCTGAATTCTGAGCTGGAACAGCGCGTAGAGGAGCGCACCCGTGAACTGGGCGAAGCCGTTAAAAAGCTGGAAGAAACCAACCGAAGCCTGTATGAAGCGCAGGTTGAGATACGCAAAGCTTTGCAAAAAGAAAAGGAACTGCATGAGCTGAAATCGCGGTTCGTAACTATAGCTTCGCATGAGTTTCGTACACCCCTGAGCACGGTGCTTTCTTCGGCATCCTTAATTGGGAAATACAAAACTACCGAAGACGATGAGAAGCGGCAGAAACATGTGGAGCGCATTAAATCGGCGGTAAGTAACCTTACAACTATACTCAACGACTTCCTGTCGATAAGCAGGATAGAGGAAGGTAAGATTTACAATGTGCCTACTACCTTCGACCTGAAAGAGTTTACCGCTGAGATTGTAGATGAGATGCAGGGGCTGGTAAAAATAGGGCAGAAGATACATTATACGCATTCCGGCTCCGAGACTATAGTTACCTTAGATAAACAGCTGCTAAAGAATATCATCCTGAACCTGCTTTCCAATGCCAGCAAATATTCCGGCGAAGGCAAACAGATCTATATTAATACAGGAGTGGACAGTACTATTGACCTGGCTGTAAAAGATGAAGGTATCGGTATACCGGATGCCGATAAGGTACATTTGTTTACGCCGTTTTTCCGGGCGCAGAATGTAACCAACATACAGGGCACCGGGCTCGGACTAAACATTGTGAACCGCTACGTAGACATTATGGGCGGCTCTTTAAACTATAAAAGTGAACTGAACGAAGGCACTACCTTCCATATAACATTCCCAATTCACCCAACAACAGCATAACCATGAAAAAAATATTGCTGATAGAAGATAATCAGGAAATCAGAGAAAATACCGCCGAAATACTCTCACTGGCAAACTATAGCGTACTTGAAGCCGAGAACGGAAAAGTAGGTGTGGAACTGGCTAAAAGTGAGCGACCTGACCTGATCATCTGTGACATTATGATGCCCCAGCTAGACGGTTATGGCGTACTGCATATGCTCAGCAAAAACCCGGCAACATCCAGCATCCCGTTCATTTTCCTGACTGCAAAATCAGAGAAAGAAGATTTTAGAAAAGGCATGAACCTGGGCGCTGACGACTACCTGACCAAACCGTTTGACGACCTGGAGTTACTGGATGCTGTGGAAATGCGCCTGAAAAAAAATGAGATACTAAAGGCGGAATTTAACAAGAGCGTAGAGGGCATCGACAACTTTATACAGGAAGCACGCGGCTTCGAGGACCTGAACAAACTGCTGTCGGATAAGCGCAAGGTGACGGTATTTAAGAAAAAGCAGCACCTGTTTATGGAAGGTTACCGCACAACGGCTTTGTACTTCCTGAACAAAGGCAAGATCAAAACTTTTAAGGCAAACGAAGAAGGCCGCGAATACATCACCAACCTGTACAAGGACGGAGACTTTATCGGTTACCTGGACCTGCTGGAAGAAACACCTTACCGCGAGTCGGCTGTGGCACTGGAAGATTCTGAAGTGTACATCATCCCGAAAGAAGACTTTTTTACGCTGCTCAACCATAACCGCGACATAGCTAACAAGTTTATAAAACTGCTGTCTGATAACCTGGCCGACCGCGAAGAACGCCTGCTGAAACTGGCTTATAACTCGGTGCGAAAACGTGTGGCTGAAGCGCTGCTTTTAGTAGAAAAACAATACCAGCAACAGGCCGGCGATAAAACCCAGATCAGCATAACCCGCGAAGACCTGGCCAGTATAGTGGGCGCTTCCAAAGAAACCGTAATCAGAACGCTGGCTGACTTTAAAGACGAAAAACTGATCGACAGCCAGGGCAGCCGCATCTTTATACTTGATTCTGCCAAGCTGGCTAAAATGCGGAATTAAACTATAGTTTCTTACTGTACTAAAAGTAGGACAACAGTTTTTCTGTTAAGAAACCTGGTGGAAAGGAGATTAGATTGTCCTACCAACTATAAGGATACTTTCAGGATGACAACATAAAAATCGACTAATGAGATAGCCCGAACTTCAGAAATGGAGTTCGGGCTATAGTTTTTTATAAAGTTGACATCAATCAATGGCTATAGTTGACATAAGTCATGTTTCTGTTGAGTTGCTTTTCAGACATTTGCATTGTAATCTGAAAGACCACCATGGAGAACAACTTTAAAGCCCTGACATTATCTTACAAACATGCACCGATAAATGTGCGCGAAGCAGTAGCCCTGAACGAGATAGGTTGCCGCAATTTGCTGGATAAGATCAAGGAGTTTACAAATGCCCAGGATGTGCTGGTCCTTTCGACCTGCAACCGCACGGAAGTATACTATAGCGCTGAGAAAGAATTGGACCAGGCGATCATAAAACTGATCGCGATGGAACGTGGCTTTATATCCACAAAAAAGATCACGCCATACTTTCAGCACATAACCAACCCTGAGCTGGCTGTTCAGCATCTTTTCTACGTTGGCCTTGGCCTGGAGTCGCAGGTGGTTGGCGATATGCAGATACTGAACCAGGTAAAGAAAGCTTACCAATGGTCTGCAGAAGCAAATATGGCCGGCCCGTTCCTGCACCGTTTGCTGCACACGATCTTCGCTACCAACAAACAGGTTTTCAATGAGACTTCCTTTTTTGATGGAGCTGCTTCGGTATCGTATGCCACTGTCGAGTTAGTCGAAGAGCTGATAGCTGACCTGGTAAACCCGCGCGTGCTGATGATCGGGGTAGGAGAGATTGGGGCGAATGTGTGTGATAACTTTCAGAAATCAACTATAAACAATGTGGTTATCGTTAACCGCACGCATCATAAAGCACAGGCGCTGGCCGAGAAAACCAACGCTACGGCTATGTACTGGGAGAACGTGTGGGAAGAGATTGCTCAGGCAGATGTTGTTATCTCCTCTGTTCCCGGCGACTGCTTTTTCATAACTAAAGAAGTGATAGCGCAGCAGGGTGTAACTACTCCGAAGTTCTTCCTGGACCTGTCTATGCCACGCAGCATCGATAGCACACTGGAAGAGATTGCAGGTGTGGAAGTTTACAATGTAGATACCATTAAAAACCGCGCTTCGGAAGCCCTGGAAATGCGTATGGCCGCTATTCCGCAGGTACAGCAGATTATCTCGGAAGCTATAGTTGAGTTCAGCACCTGGACCCGCGAAATGGCGATGTCGCCGGCACTGCAGCAGTTCAAAAGCAAGCTCGAAGAAATTCGGCAGCAGGAGTTAAACCGTTATATGAAAAACCTGGGCGAAGCGGAGCGTGAAGTAGTGGAGAAGCTAACACAGAACATCCTGAACAAGATCGTGAAACTACCCGCCCTGGAACTGAAAGCCGCCTGCATGCGTGGTGAGTCGGAAGCGTTAGTAGAAGGTTTAGCTGCCTTGTTTAGTTTAGAAAAAGATAAAGTTTAGAAGTTTAGTATAGGTGAATAGATAAAAAGGCTCTTGTTTCAGGAGCCTTTTTTGTTGTTTTCTAGTATTGTCATTTCGAATGTTAGTCGAGGGGTTGTTATGACCTATAGTTACTCTTTTGTCATTTCGAACATTCTTGAGACGCGAGTCGAAGAGAGCTCGCGCAGCTGTGAGAAACCTGGATACTATAGTTTGCTGTTCTACAACTTGAAATAAGCTTTTCTTCCATAGCGTTCTTCAATCCTGGGAGCTTTACTTGCCTACAGTTTTATAGTTGGCCTTGGTGCCCTCACGGCCGGGAGGCCCCGTCTTCGGGCATCGCGCTGCTGCTTTCTTGCTACCCTCGCTCTGCTCGGGTTGCCTGACGGCACCGCAATAAATCAAAGGCGCTCAACCCTAAGACTGTGATCAGTTCGATAGCTAAACTATAGTTAAGTGAACAGCTATAGTTGTATCGCTTTATCGTGGTTGTATTTCCGTAGGGACAGGTCGCGACCTGTCCTATCCGTGGATGGACTGTAACTATAGCAATTTCAGATTTCTCCTTCCGTCGAAATGACAGATTGAAAAGCAGTAGCAGAAAGTCCCCTTTGAAGGGGCAGGGGGATGACAAACGGTAACTATAAAACTATAGCAGCAACTATTGCAACAGCCGGAATTCCCCTCTTGGGAGGGGCAGGGGTGGATTAAAACCACAACAACAAAACGAGAGCCTAACTATAGCAGCGGCCGTAAAAGCTCCCTCTCCTGTTTTTAGGAGAGGGCTGGGGAGAGGTAAAAAAGCTTCCCACCTTAGACAAGGGGGTAGGGGTGGTTGGATAACGGCAACTAATAAAACAACTTACTTAGCTACAATCTCCGGCACCGAAACCAGCACATCCTGTATCAACTGCACTAACCCGGTCGGATAAATACCGATATACACCAGCAATAACGCCAACACAGCCAGCGTTCCGGCACTGGCTACATAAATAGACGGCCGCAATCGTATAGTTGGCTCGCGTTCGGTCTCCGGTTGCTGGAACATGACGGCAATGATCTTGATATAATAGTACAGACCGATGACACTGTTGAGCACCAGCATCACGACTAGCAGCCATAGGTGATCGTTTATTCCAGCGGCAATGATGTAAAATTTACCCACAAAACCAGCGGTTAACGGAATGCCAGCCAGTGATAGCAACATAGCCGAGAACACTGCAGCAGTCCACGGTCGGCGCCAGAGCAGGCCTTTATAGTCTTCCAATAGCTCCGCATCGCTATTTTTATCCGAAAGCAAAGCCACCACCCCAAACGCCCCGACGCTGGTAATAAAGTAGGCTACCAGGTAAAACGTTATCGCTTCTACACCCATCTGGTTACCGGCCATAAAGGCTACCAAAATGTAACCTAAATGGGAAATGGAAGAATAGGCCAGAATGCGTTTTACGTTCTTCTGCATCAGGGCCAGCAGGTTGCCGGCAAACATAGATGCGATGGCAACTATAGTTAAGATAGTGACAAGTACCGGATAACGGAAACCATCTACTTCCATAAAGAAACGAATCAGCAAGCCCAGCACTCCCCCCTTAGAAACGGTGGCAATAAAGGCCGTAACCGGAGCAGGCGCACCTTCATACACATCGGGCGTCCACATATGGAACGGCACAATGCCCAGCTTAAAGCCAACGCCGATCAGCATCATGCCGATACCAGTTAGCAACAGCAGCGGCAACTCCTGCATGCCAGCTATACTTTGAGCCAAACCTGAGAACATCATCGTTCCTGTGCTAAAGTATACCAGCGCCATCCCGAACAACATAAAAGCAGACGAAAAAGCAGCTAATATCAGGTATTTAATCCCGGCTTCGTCGGAGCGGGGGCGGGTGCGCAGGTAGGGGATGAGTGCGTAAAGCGAGATACTGAGAATCTCCAGGCCCAGGAAGAGCGACGCAAAGTGTGTACTAATGACGAGCACGCAAGCACCTAACGTGGCAAGCACCAATAGTAAGTAGTATTCTTCTTTCCGCTCTTCGCGCTGCTCAAAATAGGCATACGACAGCATGCTCACGAGCAGCGAAGTCAGCAGAATCATCCCGATATAGAATACGCCGAAACCATCAATCACAAACATCGGCTCAATGACATAAGCTGTAGTAGTACGCAACTCAAACAGCGACCCAAAAGCAGCGATAAACGAGAGCGCTGTAATAACATAAATGATCTTATGGTTGCGCCACGCGGCTATTACCAGCATCGAAACAAGTACTGCAAACGTGAGGATCAGCAGCGGCATCAGGTATATAAAATCTGTCTGGCTCATGTTCATTAATTTGGAGATTTGTAAATCATTTTGTTGGCACGAGCTTGTAGCTCGTGTCACTTTAGCAACTGATTTGCGGTACGAGCTTCAAGCTCGCACCAGCGTATGTTATTTTTTCTTCACTTTCTCAATACTTAGCTGGCTTTGATGTACATCTACTTTTACTACAGCTATATTTTCTTTCTCTATTTTCGGCTCCGGTGCAGTATAAGCCTGTAGTTGCTCTGTGATGGATGGTCTGGCCATGTCAATGATGGGTTGCGGATACAAGCCCAGCCAGAGTAAGCCGAGCACCATCGGTACGGCGATCAGCATTTCACGCAGGTTCAGGTCGGGGAGTGGCTCCTGTCGTGGACCGGGCTCATAGAACACTTTCTGCATAATGCGTAGCGAGTATGCCGTTGCCAGCACAATGCCTATAGTTGCGAAAACGGTAAGCCAGTTAGCAGCCTGCCACGATCCGACCAAGGTCAGAAACTCCGCTATAAAATTACCCAGACCCGGAAGGCCAAGAGTTGCCATCACAAATACCAGCGCAATTACCCCCATTTTCGGAGCTTTGGCCCAGAAGCCTCCCATCTGTGTCATGTCGCGGGTATGCAGGCGCTCGTACAGGAATCCGGCAAGTATAAACAGCGCTCCAGTGCTCAGGCCGTGTGCGATCATCTGCATCACCACGCCCTGCAGTGCCCACTCATTAAAGGCAAAAACACCCAGTATTACAAAGCCCATATGGCTCACCGAAGTATAGGCCACCAATCGTTTCAGGTCGGTTTGGGAATAAGCAACTATAGCACCGTAAATAATGCCAATTACACCCAGTAGCATCGCCCATGGCGCAAATTCAACAGCAGCGGTCGGGAAAAGTGGAACAACAAATCGAAGCAAACCATAAGCCCCGGTTTTAAGCAACAGCCCGGCAAGAATAACGCTGCCCGCAGTGGGAGCCTGCGAGTGTGCATCGGGCAGCCACGAATGGAACGGAACTACCGGCAACTTTACCAGGAACGCAGCCAGGAAACCGAACATCAGCAGACGGCCAGCATCAGGCGCAAGCGGAGTGTTAAGTAAATCGAAGTAATTAAACGTATAGGTGCCGGTTTCGGAGCCGTGGATAAAGTATAATCCCAGTATTGCCAGCAACATGAGCAGTCCGCTTGCCTGCGTGAAAAGGAAGAATTTATAGGCTGCGTAAGTGCGGTTCTCATGCCCCAGACTCCGATCAGGAAGTACATCGGTATCAGCATCACTTCCCAGAAAAAGTAGAACAGGAACAGGTCCATGGTCAGGAACACGCCTGTAATGCCGGCCAAAGCCCAGAGCAGGTTGAAATGGAAGAAGCCGACTTTATTCTTGATCTCTTTCCAGGAGATAAGTACCGACAGCAAACCGAGAAAGAAGGTCAGTAATAACATCAGCAAACTTAATCCATCCAACGCCAAACTAAAGCTCACTCCCCATTGTGGAATCCAGGGTATATCGTAGCGTATCAGCCAGGCAGAACCAGTTGTTGCTTCCGTGCTGATCCATAGATAAACTATAAGAATTAGATCGAGCAAAACGGCGCCCAACGCCACCCAGCGTGGAAGTTCCGGGTTTATTTTTTTAGAGAGCCAGGCCAGCAGTCCGCCAGCCATCAGTATCACAATCAGCCAGACGAGTATCATAGGAACAGGCTTATAGTTAAAATCATGATCGCGCCGACCACAATGCCGGCCACGTAGTTGCGCAGCACTCCGTTCTGCGTTTCCGAAAACATCACATGGAAGCCTTCGGCCATACGGGCAAGTCCGGTGTAGAAGCTATCTATAAAGTCGCGTTTGTTGAGTCTGGAGATGAACACGTATGGCCGCACGATAAGCGCATCATACAGCGCATCGAAACCCCAGCCCGAATGCCAGAAACGGTGCAGTGCCATCGCAAACTCAGATCGCTCTATACTAGCCAGTAGCTGCGGGCTCTTAATGTAGAACAGGTACGCCACAAACACACCACCCAACGAAACTATAGCAGCCACCAACTGGAACACCCATTCGTTTGCCGCCAACCCTTCATTTGCAGAAATGCCCGGTAGCACGGGTGCGAGCAGGTCTGAGAATAACACCACATGCCCGAAGTTGTGCGGCAATTCTATAAAACCACCTACCAGCGAAAGTATAGCCAGGATGATCAAAGGTATAGTAATAACTTTGCCCGGTGGATGCTCTAGGTGTGTTTTGCTTTCCCCGAAAAAGGTCAAGAACACCATCCGGAAAGTATAAATCGATGTGATAAAAGCCCCCACCAAACCAGCTAAGTATAACCAGGTATTTCCATTCTCGCCAGCTAGTGCATACCATAGTATCTGGTCTTTGCTATAGAAACCTGCAGTGATAATAGGTAGCGCCGCCAGCGATGCAGCTCCGATCAGGAAGGTCCAGTACACTACGGGCATTTTATGTCGCAGACCACCCATTTTGCGCATGTCCTGCTCGTGGTGCAAGGCAAGTATAATTGCTCCCGCACAAAGGAAAAGCAGCGCCTTGAAGAACGCGTGGATCATGAAGTGGAAAATACCCGCCGACCAGGCCCCAACGCCCAGCGCCAAAAACATATACCCAATCTGGCTGATGGTAGAGTAGGCAAGCACCCGTTTCAGGTCGTATTGGGTAAGGGCCGAGAAGCCAGCCAGCAGCAAGGTTACAGCGCCAACTATAGCAACCATAGTTTGAGCCAGCGGAGCCAGTTCGAAGATGACATACATGCGTGCGATCAGGTACACCCCAGCCGTAACCATAGTTGCCGCGTGTATCAGCGCCGAAACCGGAGTAGGACCAGCCATGGCATCGGGCAGCCACGTTTGCAGCGGCAACTGACCAGATTTACCTACCGCACCACCAAGCAGCAACAGCGCAACTATAACCACCATCTGCGAGCCTACACTCCAGGCTTCAGGCGCTTCTGTAAGTATAGTTTGGATGTGCAGCGTGCCGAAAGTTTGGAACAACATGAACAAGCCAATGGCCATGGCGGTATCGCCTACGCGGGTAATGATGAAAGCTTTTCGGGCGGCATAGCCGTTTGCCGGCTCTTTGTACCAGAACCCGATAAGCAGGTAAGAGCAAAGACCAACACCTTCCCAGCCTAAGTATAAAAGAAGCAGGTTATCAGCCATTACTAGCATCAGCATGGAACCCACAAACAGGTTCATGCAAGCAAAGAATCGGGAGAAATCCTGGTCTTCGGCCATGTAAGCCGTGGCATAAAAATGGATGAGAAATCCCACGAAAGTGATCACGAAAATGAAGACCATCGAGAGGGCATCGATATGAAAAGCAATGGAAGGCGTAAAGCCAGCTACATTAAACCATTGCCAGACTTCCTGATGGTAAAACTCCGGCCGGTTAGCCAGAAATTCCAGACCTAATAGAATGGTAATAAGTGCCGAAATGCCCACGCTGCCTACGCCAAGTATAGCCACCAACATGCGCGACAATCGGGTGCCGAAAAGTATCAGTAGCAGTGCTCCCAGAAAAGGCAAAGCAGGAATAAGCCAGAGTAGATTTTCCATAGTCGGTTATCCTTTCATTAAGTTAGCGGCATCACTGTCCAGGGTTTTGAGCTGGTGATAGATCTGAAGTATAAGCGCGAGCCCCACCGATACTTCGGCAGCGGCCATAGTGAGTATAAAAATGAACATTACCTGCCCGTCGGGCTGCACCCATTTAGAGCCGGCAACTATAAAAGCCAGACCGGCAGCGTTTAGCATGATCTCGACAGAAATAAGCATGAAGATGATGTTGCGGCGGATAAGCACGCTGATCAGGCCCAGCATAAAAAGTACACCAGCCAGCATTAAAGCGGCTTCCATGTGTGCAGGTGTCATATGGCAGCGCTCCTTTCTTCTTTTGGTTGTAAAAACCGGTGCACCACTTTTTTCTTCTGCCGGCCTAAATGGTAAGCCCCAACTATACCAGCCATCAACAATATACCGCACAGCTGCACGCCCAGCATGTAAGGCCCGTACAACGACATGCCCACTAACCTGGCATCAACGGCTACCAACGCTTCGGTAGGTTGTGTATCCGGGGATATAATGATGTAGGACAGCTCGGATAGCAGCACCATTGAAAGTATGGCTGGGCCAACCCAAACCTTAGGAGTCAGCCATTCCTTTTCATGCTCTACATCTTCATGCGTCAGATTCAGCATCATGATCACGAAGATGATGAGTACCACTATAGCTCCTGCATAAATGATGATCTCAAGGGCAGCCATAAACGGAGCGCCCAGTGTGAAGAACACTACCGCCACCGCCAGGAAAGAAACCACTAAGTATAGCAACGCGTGGATGATGTTGTAGCGGGTTATCGTTAGGATGGTAGCGAGTGTGGCAACAGCTGCCGCTATGTAAAATGTCAGTTCCATGGCCTTAGGGGATTAAACTTTTAACATCAACTGGAGGGCGCTCATTTTCTGCTTCGCCCTTGTCTTTTCCGCCAATGGCCATGCCCGCCACTTTATAGTAGTTGTAGCCGTGGTATTTGCCCTGGCCGTTTATCAGCAGGTCTTTTTTCTCATACACCAGGTTCTGGCGGTTGTATTCTCCCATCTCAAAATCAGGTATAAGCTGGATGGCGTAAGTAGGGCAGGCTTCTTCGCAGTAACCACAGAAAATGCAGCGCGAGAAGTTAATCCGGAAAAACTCCGGGTAACGGCGGCCGTGTTCATCTTCGGTTGATTGCAGCGAGATACAGTCTACGGGGCAGGCTGCGGCGCACAGGTTGCAGGCTACACAACGTTCCCCACCATCCGGGTCGCGCGATAGCACAATGCGGCCGCGCCAACGGGTCGGAAGTATAGCTTTCTGCTCGGGGTACTGTATGGTGTCCCGCTTATGGAACGCATGCAGAAATGTGAGCCACATACTGCGCAACAAACTAAACATAGCTGCTCCTTTCTTTTAAGTACTCTTGTATTATATGCTGTTCCCTTGCTGTTGCGAGCTTGTAGCTCGTATCTTCAATTCAAGGTTTTGCGGTACGAGCTGCAAGCTCGCACCAGCGTAAATTTGGTTTTTGTCATCTCGACGATAGGAGAGATCTATCTCAAATTCTAAATAGATTACTCACTTTGTTCGAAATGACATTATGTGATTATTAGTGATTCTTCATTAATCATTAATAATTATTCACTACCCTTCCAGCCACAGTACCACCGCAGCAGTTACCATCAGATTCACCAATGTCAGTGGTAGTAAAATCTTCCAGCCATACTCCATTAACTGGTCATATCTTGGTCTTGGCATAGATGCGCGGAGCAGGATGAAAATCATCAGGAAAGCGACTACTTTAATGATGAACCAAATAATAGGAGGCAGAAAATCAGGGCCCAGCCAACCTCCAAAGTATAGCGTTACCAGCATGCAGGAAATGAGCGTGATTCCCATGTATTCCCCGATAAAAAACATCCCGAATTTCATACCCGAATACTCAGAGTGGAAACCTGCGATCAGCTCACTTTCCGCTTCCGGAATATCAAAAGGCAGGCGGTGCGTTTCGGCGATGCCGGCGATGAAGAAGATAATAAAGCCCAGGATCTGCGGAATGAAAAACCATAAGCCGCGCTGTGCTTCTACGATCTCGCGCAGGTTAAAAGAACCAGCCATCAACACCACGCCCATCAGTGCCAGACCCATAAAAACTTCATAAGAGATCATCTGCGCCGCGCCGCGCATGGCACCCAGCAAACTATATTTGTTGTTCGATGCCCAGCCACCGAGTATGATACTATAAGCACCCATCGACGACATGGCAAGGAAGAACAGCAACCCGATATTCAGGTCGGCAACTATAATTCCGGGGGCAAACGGTATCACCACAAAGCTTAGCAGTACGCTGATCACAACGATTGCCGGGGCCAACACAAACACCGGTTTATCTGCAAAAGGTGGAACCCAGTCCTGCTTGAAAAATAGCTTAATAGAGTCGGCAGCTACGATGAGCAAACCAAACGGGCCTGCCCGGTTTGGGCCGTAGCGGTCTTGCCAGAGTGCGAGCATGCGGCGTTCTACCCAAATGAGTGCGGCTGCCACATTCAGCATCACGAAAAGTACGCCGCCGATGATCAGAAAGTAGTTTGGTGCTGCGGTTTCCATTGCAGTTCTCGGTTAAGTATGGCCCAGGCAGGTAGTTCGGCAAATTTTACTCCAGGCAAGCCCACAGGTAAGCCGGCAGTTCCGCTGGCTATACTTTCGCTTAACTTTACTGGCAACTGGTAGAGCTGACCTTCAATGGCAAACGGCATCAACTGACCTTCGTCTAGTTTCATGCGCATTGCATCGTCGGTGTTAATGACAATGTATGTTTCAGGTATGCGTTCCTGTACCGAAACAGATTGAGCGCTCAGTTCTTCAGAACCGAAAATGTGGTGCATCGGGAGGATGAACAGGTGTCCGTCCATCGGCTCAAACTTCTCCGGCACTGCAGCCGAGAAGGAGAATTTATGTTCCGGGTTTGGCTCGATCAACCTGATTCCCGGGTCGCCGCCCTTCAGGTGTCCGCCTACTTCCTGCTGGTATTTGTTAACAGATTGGTTTGAGTTCCAGCCCGGTGCCCAGAAGAATGGGATCATAGCAGATGGTGGTTGTCCGCGATAACCTTCCATAGTATAGGAAAGTGGTGAATCAGGGTCTTCAGCAGGTTTTGGTTCGCTTACGTTGATATTAGCGCGCATGGCAGTACGCCCACTGAATCGGTGCGGCTCGCGTGGTATTTTCTGTCCGGCAATCCTGAAGTTAGAAGGTGGCGTTACCATTTCCAACCCTTTCATTTCCGGATATTCTTTAACTATAGCGCTCAGGATATCGTCGTAACCGTGCCACCAGCTGATCTGGTCGTGGGCAACTATAGTTCCAAGCTCACCGAGCCAGCGCCAGCTTTCCTGTATGTCTTCTATAGTTGGATGAACCTGGTAAAAGCGTTGCGCCCGGCCTTCGTTGTTGACTAGCGTTCCATCGGCTTCTGAGAAAGCTCCGGCAGCCAGTAATACATCTGCCAGTTCAGTTGTCTGGTTATGCAGGTAATCCAGCACGATCACTTTTTTGCAGGATTTCAGGAAGTTGGTAACTATGCCTTCGCCAGCATGGCGGAACAGGTCGTTCTCCAGTATAATCACCGTATCAGCATAGCCATTTTCTACAGCTTCGAACGAAGACTGTAACCGGTGGCCACCCAACATGGCAAGTCCCATGCTGTTACTTGTTGGTAAGGTCAGCACAATACCTGCTGCTTTTTCTTTGGCAATAAGTGCGTTAGTTATGTTAGCTGCGGCCTTCAGTATAGCTTCGCTGCCAGAAGATGTACCAGAAATTACAACTGGATTTTTCGCTTTCATCAGCGCATCAGCAATCTGCTGTGCCAGGTGTATATCATCGTTCTTTAGCCCGCGCACCCCCGGAGACTCCGGGTAAATGATATTGGCAACTGCAAAACCTAAACGGGCAATAGAGTCCGGGTCAGCAAAGTATGTCTGTATTGCCAGTTCGTCAAGTTTGGTGGCAGTTGGCGCAGCGATATACAAGGGGCCTTTTTCAGATTGCACTAACTCACGCACAGCAGCATCCTGCCAAACCGGAATTTTTGCTTTGGATACCTGTTCCAGTAATGGTTCCTGCCGTACCGCCTGCCTAACGGCCAGTGCTAACATGGGAGCAGTGTTAGTCAGGTCTTCACCAAGTATAAATACAGCATCGGCTTTCTCTACTTCCCGCATGCTTGGGGTGCGGGCGTTGCTTTGCTGCAAGATCTTCAGCGAGAGTTCTGTCAGGTCATGTTCTGCATCAGATATCCCATGATGGAAATTGTCTTCGCCTACCAATGTCTTCAGCATAAAGTTTGACTCCAGCGAAGCCCTTGCAGAACCAATGCCGATAACCCTGCCCTGACGCATAGCCTGTGCTGCTGCCTGCAAAGCGGTATACTTGTCAGATGCTTCCGGTAAATTGCTGCGAACTAAGGATTTGCGGATGCGGCTCACGCTGTTTACATGTTCATAGCCAAAGCGTCCGCGGTCGCATAGGAAATAGCCGTTCACTTCGCCGTTATAACGGTTGGTAATGCTGCGTAGGGTGCCGTAGCGTTCGCCGGCTGTAATGTTGCAACCCAGGCTGCAATGGTGGCACACAGATGCCGCCATGGTAAGGTCCCATTTGCGGGTATAGTGTTGCTTTAATGTTTTATCGGTAAACACACCGGTCGGGCAAACTTCTGCCAGGTTTCCGCTGAACTCACTTTCCAGCACGCCATCTTCGGCGCGACCAAAGTATAGTTGGTTGTGGGCTGCGAATACATCCAGGTCCTTGCCGCCGGCATAATCTTTATAGTAGCGCACGCAGCGATAACACTGTATGCAGCGGTTCATTTCGTGGTTCAGAAATGGGCCCAGGTACTGGTTGCGGTAGGTGCGTTTGTCGAAACTATAGTTTCTATAGTTGTGGCCGGTCATAACGGTCATGTCCTGCAGGTGGCAGGCTCCGCCTTCGTCGCACACGGCGCAGTCATGCGGGTGGTTTGTCATGAGCCAGCCTATAATATGTGCCCTGAACTCTTTGGCTTCGGGGTCAACTATAGAAATGCGCATGCCATCGCGCACCTGCTCCATACAAGACATAAAGAGCTTGCCTTTGGTGTCGTTTTCGTCTTTGTATACCTTTACCGCACACTGCCGACAAGCGCCGATAGAGCCCATGGCAGGGTGCCAGCAGAAATAGGGCAGGTCCTGGCCCAGTGTCAGGCAAGTCTCCAATAGGTTCTTTCCGGTCGGTACTTCGAAGGGGGTATTATCTATATAGATGGTTGCCATGCTTTTGCTTTGCTCCAGGGACAGTGATGTTCGTGAATGTGCCGTTCAAAATCCTCTCTGAAGTATTTCAGAGCGCTCTGCAGGGGTTCCATGGCGCCTGGGGCAAGTGCACAGAATGTGTTGCCAGGGCCAAGGTATTTGGTATGGAAATCGAGTGTCAGCAGGTGTTCGGGTTTGCCTTCCCCTTTATCTATGGCCAGGAGTATTCGCTCTACCCAGGGCAAACCTTCGCGGCAGGGTGTACAGAAACCACACGACTCCTGTGCAAAAAAGTGTTGCAGGTTCAGGGTAAAACCAACGGGACATATCTGGTCATCCATAATGATCATCGTACCAGTACCCATGCGACTACCAGCTGCTTGAATCGAAGGATAATCCATGGGCAGATCCAGGTGTTCTACTACTAAAAAATCTGTAGATGCGCCGCCAGGTAAAAGCCCCCGGAACAGGTAACCATCCTGCATGCCACCGGCATAATCTTCCAGTATCTCGCGTATGGTGGTGCCCATTGGTAGTTCCCAGCAGCCCGGTGTTTTCACGCGGCCACTCACACCAAAAAGCTTGGTGCCGGCATCTGCAGTAAGGCCCAGTTTCTTAAACCATTCGGCTCCGTTATTTACAATATGTGGCAGGCAACAAAGTGTCTCGACATTGTTAACTATAGTTGGCTTGCCAAACAGACCACTTACCTGTGGGAAAGGCGGCTTGGCTCTTGGGTTGGCTCGTTTGCCTTCCAGAGCGTTGAGCAAGGCAGTTTCTTCGCCGCACATATAGCGACCAACACCCGTGTGAAGGTACATGTCCAGGTTAAAGCCGGAGCCTAGTATATTTTGCCCTAAGTAACCTGCTTCGTACGCTTCCTGAATCGCTTTGGTGATTTCGCGGGCTGCTACTTTATAGGCCCACCGTAAAAACACATAGCTTATACTTGCCTGTATGGCATAGGCCGCCACAATCATTCCTTCTATCAACTGGTGCGGATTCCCTTCTAAAAGCATGCGGTCTTTGAAAGTGCCGGGCTCCATTTCATCGGCGTTGGCTACCAGGTATTTTGGCGTGGCTGCATCGGGGCCCATCGGCACGAAGCTCCATTTTAGACCGGTATTAAAACCTGCTCCGCCACGGCCTTTCAGGTCCGATTCTTTCACCAGTGCCTGTACTTCCTGCGGTGTCATTTCCTTCAGGATCTTGTGCACAGATTGGTATCCGCCCACTTTCTCATACTCTTTTAAGCTGAGCGGTGCGCGACCGGGTATAATGTGTTGGGTAAGCGGCTTTTCCATAGGCCCGCTTTTTAGTTTTAGGTATACTTGTTCAGTATCTCATCCAGTTGTTCCACCGTCAGGTTACGGTATAGGTCGTTGTCGATCATAAGGGCGGGGGCACAGTCGCAGGTGCCCAGGCAGCAGTTTGGGAGCAGGGTAAAGCGGCCATCTGCTGTGGTCTGGCCGTATTGTATGTTCAGTTTTTCGTGCAGTGCTTCTTTTATACCTTCAAAGCCCATCACATAACAGCTGATGCTGTCGCAGAGCAGGATCACGTGCCGGCCAACCGGTCTGCGGAAGATCAGGTTATAGAAAGTTGCCACGCTGTCGAGTTCCGCCGGAGACATGCCCACATACTCAGCCACGTCATTCAGACTCTCATCCGAGATCCAGCCATGGTTTTGCTGCACAATTTTCAGCGCTTCGATGCAGGCATTTTTAGGGGCCGGCACCAGGCTTATTTCATGGTCTATCTGATGTTTCTCTTCAGCGGTCAACATTTTGCTTAATCGTTGAATTGTTGATTGTTAGATTGTTGTTTTTGGTTATGTGCTGGTGCGAGCTTGCAGCTCGTACCTTTTCTAATACTTTTGTTTTCAGTGTAAGGCGGTACGAGCTGCAAGCTCGCACCAGCAAAACCTTTTCTTTATCCACTCATAACTTTTAACTCTAAACTGAATCATCTGTCAATGTCTGCCAGCACATAATCCATGGCTCCGAGTATAGACAGCAGATCGGCTACGGTATAGCCTTTACTGATGTAAGGGAGCATTTGCATGTGCGGGAAAGATGGAGTCCGGATGCGCACCCGGTAGGGCGATGTGTTGCCATCGCTGGTCAGGTAATAGCCGTTGGCACCTTTGGTAGCTTCGATGCAGCTCATCGCTTCGCCGGCAGGTATCACCGGTCCCCAGCTTACCCCTAAAAAGTGGGTGATCAGCGTTTCGATATCGTGCATGGTGTATTTCTTGACAGGGGGCGTGGTTAGCGGATGATCTGATTTGAAAGGGCCCGCTGGCATGTTTTTCAGACACTGCTCTACAATGCGAAGGCTCTGGCGCATCTCGGCTACGCGAACTATAGCACGGTCATAACAGTCGCCGTTGCTGGCGGTTGGCACTTCAAAATCAAATAGTTCGTAGCCGGAGTATGGCCGCTTTTTACGGAAATCCCAATCCATGCCGCAGGCACGCAGGTTTGGCCCGGTTACGCCCCATTCTATGGCTTCTTCTGCTGTAAAAATGCCGATACCAACGGTGCGGGCTTTGAAGATGCTGTTCTTCATTACCATGGCATCGTATTCCTTCAGGCGTTTCGGGAAGTAGTCAATAAAGCTTTGCACCAGTGCTTCCCAGCCTTTAGGCAGGTCCTGCGCTACGCCGCCAATTCTAAACCAGTTCGGGTGCATGCGCCCGCCGCAGATTCCTTCGATGATATCAAAAATCTTTTCGCGGTCTGTGAACATGTAAAAAACAGGGGAGAGCTGCCCCACATCCTGGGCAAAGGTGCCGTACCACACCAGATGGCTGGCAATCCGGAAGAGCTCGCAGAGCATGACCCGGATATAATTGACACGCTCCGGTACTTCTATACCTGCCAGTTTCTCCACACCCTGCAAATAAGCCAGGTTGTTCATGACGCCACCCAGGTAATCTACTCTGTCGGTGTAGGGGATGTAAGTGTGCCATGACTGACGCTCGCCCATTTTTTCGGCGCCTCGGTGGTGGAAACCTATATCCGGAATAGCATCTACAATATCTTCACCGTCCAGCTGTAGTATAATTCTTAAAACGCCATGTGTGCCGGGGTGCTGCGGACCAATGTTCAGGAACATAAAGTCGCTGTCGCCGCTCTGGCGTTTCAATCCCCATTCTTCCGGGTTAAATTTTAGTGCTGCCTGTTCCAGGTCAACTTTGTCGTCGTATAGTTGGAATGGACCCATTTCGGTGGCACGGGCAGGGTGCTCTTTGCGGAGCGGATGCCCCACCCAGGTGCGGGGCATGAGTATGCGCGACAAGTGTGGATGGCCCGAAAAACGAATACCGAACATATCGTATACTTCGCGCTCGTACCAGTTGGCGTTGGCCCACAGGCTGCTTATACTTGGCGCAGTCGGGAAATCGCCAACCAAGCCTACTTTTAAGCGGATAAACTCGTTGCGAGAGAAAGAGAACAGGTGATAGACCAGCGTGAAACTGGATTTTGGTACATGGTTGGCACCACGGTTTTTAGTCCGCTCATCTATAGCAGTCAGGTCAAACAGCAGTCTAAAAGGCTCGGTTACTTCCTTCTTCAGGAAGGTCAGCACCTCCATCGTTTTCTCCATCGGCATCCAAAGCGTGAGCATCTCATCTTTGGTTTTCTGATGCGTGAAGGTGTCTTCGCCGAAGCGTGCCTGTAGCTGTAGTAAGGTGCTGCTGTTATTTTCCATGGCCAGGTTCTTTAATGAGGGGACCAGTAAATAAGTTAATTCATGTTTTATCTATAGTTGCTTTATTATGGTAAATGTACTCGTGGTTATAGTTGCTTATTCTGCTGTAACCGGATCAATGATCGTTTTCACTTCGCTTACTGAATCTGCTGGAAAACCACCTTTGCGTGCATGTTCGCGCACCATTTCTTCGTTAGGCGCATTATAAATGCAATAGATCTTATCGCCTGTTACATAGCTTTGTACCCACTGAATCTGAGGTCCCATATCCTGGAGCACACCGTTTGATGTTTGAGAAATCTTTTTTAATTCTTCGGCGGATAGCTTTCCTGCTCCCGGAATTTCCCGCTCGATTACATACTTAGGCATAGCTTTATACTTTTATAGTTTATCAGAAACTCACAGTTTTGGAAAACGCTGTGAGGTCAGTATTTATACTTTTGCTGTACTAGGTTTGCAGTTTTGCTTCCAACTGCTAGGCTATAGTTTCATAGCGAAGACGCAACGTATTGCGTCTCTACAAATCCTTAACTTTTTAACTTATACTTTTCTAACTTTCTAACTTTCTAACTCTTAGGCTCCTAAACACTCAAACAAACTATAGTTCGTCCGGCGACCGGAACTCTGTCATCTCATCCCAGCGTTCACGTTTTCGTGCTTTCACTTCAATCTTATCCGGTTTGATAACGCCTTGATCCCCAATGGTCCAGCTGAGTGGGCGACGTTCTTTTCCCACACTTTCAGCCAGTAACATCAAACCTTCCATAAAGGCATCGGGGCGGGGAGGGCAGCCGGGCACATATACATCGACCGGTAAGAATTTATCCACGCCCTGCACCACACTATAAATGTCGTACATGCCGCCGGAGTTGGCGCAGGAGCCCATCGAGATGACCCATTTCGGTTCCATCATCTGCTCGTGCAGGCGCTTTATGATCGGGGCCATTTTAATGAAAACCGTACCGGCTATGATCATGATATCTGCCTCGCGGGGAGTACCGCGGATAACTTCTGCACCAAAACGGGCTACATCATATTTAGGGGTCATGGAGGTGGCCATTTCTACAAAACAGCAGCTCAAACCAAAATGGAACGGCCACATAGAGTTTTTGCGCCCCCAGGCAACCAGGTCCTGCACGGTGGTAAGCATAATACTTTGCTGCACGGTTTCCTCGTAAGAGCTGTTGCCCTTTACAGTGTTAGCAGGTTCGTCCGGTTTACTAAGCCACCATTTCATAGGCGTAGAGGTTTGGTGTTTATAGTTTTGTCAGTACATCAGGGCGAGGGTGGGGTTGGTAGTTATGGCGCGTTGTTCGTGAACCGAACTATAGATCGTATATCTTTTGTCAATCAGTCTTTTGCCCGGAAATCAAACTGCCGGCTTTTGCATGCGTTTGTAGGCTGCCAGTATTTTTTTGCCATCCGGACCAAAATCCAGTGCGCCCATGCGCCATTCGTATACCAGCACCACTACCAGCATCACCATAAACACGGCCACGCCGGCATAACCATACCAGCCCAGCTCGCGGAAAGCAATAGCCCAGGAAAGTATGAAAACCGTCTCCACATCAAATATTACAAAGAGCATGGCCACCATGTAAAACTGCGACGAAAAACGAATACGTGCGGAGCCTTCGCTAACTATACCGCCTTCGTAAGGCTCTGTCATGGCGCGGCCCTTGCCACGCTGGCCCAGCACATACGATATACCAAGTATAGCACCAACCAGGCTCAGCACGATAGCGCCGTACACCAGCAGGGGCCACAAAGGCACGTTATTTACTTCCGAAGCGTCCATGATGCTTAAGGTTTTGCTACACGCAACTATACTTTCTGGTACTTATTCCTGGTGGCCGGTAATGTAATGCTCCAGCTCTTCAATTATAAATTTCTGTTCTTCAATCATGTACCTTACAATGTCACCGATGGAGACAATACCAACCAGTTTGTTATTATCGAAAACCGGCAGGTGCCGGATGTATTTGCTTGTCATAAGGGCCATGCATTGCTCCATGGTGGTGTCGGGGGTTACTGTTACAGGGTGCTCGCTCATAATCTCTTTTACAAGCGTTTCTTTGGAAGCTTTGCCTTTCAGGATTACTTTGCGGGCATAATCCCGTTCGGTGATAATACCTGCAAAACGGCCGTTGTTCATCACTACAAGAGAGCCAATATGGTTTTCTTCCATTAGCTCAAGTGCGCTGTAAACCGTGGTTTCCGGACTCACAGAAATTACACTGCTGTGTTTTTTCTGCAGAATGCATCGAACAGTTCCCATACTTCCCCCTTCCGTAAATAAGTTAATTTGAATATTTAGAACTATATACGAGCTTAATTAAAAAAGGTAAATAAAATATTCGTTAGTTTATGTTTTGTGCAATTGCTCATAAATAGCACGATTATAATTTCTATAGTTGGAAGTGGTTGATAGTGAGATAGTAATGTCTGAATATTGCGTGTGTTTATGCCTGTAATCGCAATTTTAGACTATAAATGGAGATGGGAATCTGTGGTATAAGTTAGTGATATGATATAGTTAAGAACTATAGGTATATCTGAAAAGTCATATTCTGTGAAGCAGGTTGCAGATTGGTTTTTAATGTTTTTATAGTTTAGGTAGTCTCAACTATTTGCCTGTAACAAAGTATAATAGATGCACTTTAAATGTCACCGGATGCACCGGGTAACACGGCATTACTAACCTGATCTATATGAGTATACCAATATACCCTGGCAACCCGTATCCGCTGGGCGCTACCTGGGACGGAGAAGGAGTTAACTTTGCACTCTATGCCGACAATGCCACCGGCGTTGAACTTTGCCTGTTTGATGATATTTCAAGCGAGCAGGAATCGGTGATAATAAAGATGGTGGAGCGTACTCATCAGATCTGGCATACTTACCTGCCTGATATAGGGCCTGGACAACTATACGGCTTTAGGGTGCAAGGTCCGTACGAGCCTGAAAACGGGCATCGGTTCAACGATCATAAATTGCTCCTGGACCCTTATGCCAAAGCTATTTCAGGAGCTGTTGAGTGGCACGATTCCTTGTTTGGCTACAAAGTAGGTGACCCGCAGGAAGATATGAGTTTTAGTGAAACCGATAGCGCCCCTTTTATACCCAAAGCTGTTGTAATTGACCCGAACTTTGACTGGGAAGGTGATAAACTGCCTAAAACACCTTACTTCAGATCAATCATTTACGAAACGCATGTAAAAGGCTTTACCTACACACACCCCGACATACCCGAAGAAATACGTGGTACCTATGCTGGCCTGGCGCATCCGGTAACTATAAAATACCTGCAGGACTTAGGCATAACTGCTATTGAGTTAATGCCAGTCCATCATTTTATAAAAGACAGGCACCTGGCTGAAAAAGGCCTTACAAACTACTGGGGCTATAATTCTATCGGTTTCTTTGCCCCGGATGTACGCTATAGCAGCAGTGGCACACTGGGGGAGCAGGTAGTTGAGTTTAAAAACATGGTGAAGGCATTCCATAAAGCAGGAATAGAGGTGATATTGGATGTGGTATATAATCATACCGCTGAAGGTAACCACATGGGGCCAACTCTTTCATTTAAGGGAATTGACAATGCATCGTATTACCGGCTTACCGAAGACAACAAGCGTTTCTATATGGATTATACCGGTACTGGAAATACGCTGAATTCAAGTCTGCCAAGTGTACTGCGCCTGATCATGGATAGCCTGCGTTACTGGATTCTGGAGATGCATGTGGATGGCTTCCGTTTTGACCTGGCCTCAACGCTTGCCCGCGAACTGCATGGAGTTGATAAATTGGGGTCTTTCTTCGATATCATTCACCAGGACCCTGTCATATCACAGGTAAAACTGATTGCTGAACCATGGGACATTGGTGAAGGCGGTTACCAGGTTGGTAACTTTCCGGCCGGCTGGACAGAATGGAATGGTAAATACCGGGATTGTATGCGCGATTACTGGCGTGGCGAGCACAGCATGCTGGCTGAGTTTGCCGAGCGTTTTACGGGCAGTTCCGATCTGTACCGCGACGATTACCGCCGACCGACTGCCAGTATCAACTTTATAACCGCCCACGATGGGTTTACCTTACACGACCTGGTTTCTTATAATGAGAAGCACAACGAGGCTAACGGCGAAAATAACCAGGATGGTGAAAGTCACAACCGTTCCTGGAACTGTGGCGTGGAAGGCCCGACCGATGACATGGCTATAGTTGAATTACGCCAGCGTCAGAAGCGTAACATGCTTACAACGCTTTTTTTATCGCAGGGAGTGCCGATGCTGGTGGCAGGAGATGAGATAAGCCGTACCCAGCAAGGTAACAACAATGCTTATTGCCAGGACAATGAAATATCCTGGTTAAATTGGGAGAAGGCTGATAAGGAACTGCTTGAATTTACCCGTAAGCTCATACAATTACGAAAAGATCATCCTGTATTTTGCCGCCGCCGCTGGTTTCAGGGTATGCCCATAAAAGGTTTAGGTGTAGAAGACATTGCCTGGTTTCTGCCCGATGGCACTGAAATGACGGACGACCACTGGAGCCATGACTATGCTAAAACACTTGGAGTTTATATGAACGGCCATGGATTGCGCAGCGTGGGACCTAGAGGAGAGCAAATGATCGATGACGACTTTTATGTGATTTTCAACGCTCATCATGAAGCCCTAAAGTTTAAACTTCCTCCAGAAAAGTATGGCGCCAAATGGAGTAAAGTAATTGATACGACTACCGGCCATATCGGGGAAAACGGTAAAGTTTATAGTTCAGGCAAAATGCTGGAAGTGGGCCCCAGATCGATTGTCTTGCTGCATTCAGAAACGAAGAAAAAACCAAAAGTTGCCGAGATGGCCCGTAAAGCAGGTGAACCGATTTAATGGCATAGTTGCTCCCGAAATTTCAGATTGTCGGGAGTAATTGCCAATTTTGCTGCATGTATACACGCGAACAAGCTTCACAACTACGGCAGGCCTTCTGGACAACTTTCGGGCAATATATTGCACCCCATTTGTCAGCAGATGGATACCGGACGAACTGGTCGAACTATAAGACGGGCCTGAAGCATGTTTACTTCCGGATGCGTGCCGAAAAGAAAACGGCAACTATAAGCATAGAACTTACCCACCCGGACGCTGAAATACAGGAACTTTACTTTGAGCAGTTTGAAGAGCTGAAAACCCTGTTGCATGAAACGTTGGGGGAAGAATGGGAATGGGAGCTGCATGGTGAAGACGAAGAAGGCAGAACTATAAGCAGAATTTACAAAAAGATTTCTAAGGTCAACGTTTTCAACAAGGAAGACTGGCCGGAACTGATTTCGTTTTTCAAGCCCCGTATTATTGCATTGGATGAATTCTGGAGTAATGCCAAGTATAGTTTTGATGCCTTGAAATAAAATTATCCTATAGTTGCTCTTCTGTCATTTCGACGTCAGGAGAAATCTGGGTTCTATAGTTTGATTTTCTACTCCTTGAACCTAGCCTTTTCTTCTATAGCCGATTCTAATCCTGGGAGCTTTACTAACCTACAGTTCTATAGTTGGCTTTGATGCCCTCACGGCCGGGAGGATCGCGCTGCTGCTTTCTTGCTACCCTCGTACCTCGGGTTGCCTGGCGGCACCGCAACAAAGCAAAGGCGCTCAACCCAAAGACTGTGATCAGTTCGATAGCTAAACTATAGTTGATTGGAGAGGCTATAGTTGCATCGCTTTATCGTGGTCATAATTCCGGAGGGACAGGTCGCGACCTGTCCGATCATGGTCTGTGTCTATTGAATTATAAATGAAACTATAGCAGAGTCAGATTTCTCCCGCTGGTCGAAATGACAGCTTGAAAAACTGTAGCAGAAAGTCCCCCTTTAAAGGGGGCAGGGAGATGACAAACAGAAACTATAGAACTATAGCTAGACTATTGCAACAACAGAAAATTCCCCTCTCGGGAGGGGCAGAGGTGGGTTAAAACAGCAACGATAGAACGATAACCTCAACTATAGCAAAGGCCAAAAGCTCCTTCCACTGTTCTGGGGGGAGGGGCCCTCGATAAAAGAGGAAGGCAGGGAAGGGTTGAAACGCCAACTATAGAACTATATCTGCAACTATAGCAATTCCCTTATCCCAGAAATCCTTTAAATCTCCCTTAATCCCGGTTCAGACAGTTTTAGTCCTGTCCGCGTTTTTCTTTACGTTCCCGCTTACGTTCTTCGCGACGTTTTTTTCGTTCTTCTTTCCAGTCTTTAAAGGTGTCTTTTACCTTTCCACCTACATTGTCAAACAGCCTGTCGAAGAATGTTTTATGAGGAGGCTCTTCGCGGAAAGAAGGACAATCAACCAGATTTTGCAGATAGGGAGCAAGTTGAGTGAACTGGCTTTTATAGTAGCCGACATAGGCAGGGTCTAAAGCAACACGTTTTGTAAAGTCTCCCCAGATGGGTAAGGCGGTGCCGGAGCCCTGGCCTAGTGCTAATGTCCTGAAGCGCACTTTCGGACTTTCGGCGCCTACCCAAACGCCTGTTACCAGATTCGGAGTTATACCTATAAACCAGCCATCCGCATTATCCTGGGTTGTACCGGTTTTACCCGCAATATCCATTTGTAACCCAAATTGAGACCGTAATTTGGCAGCACTACCTTCTTCCACTACGCCCTGCATCAGGTAAAGCATAATGGCAGCGTTAGATTCAGAAATAGCTTTACGTACGGGCCTATCTAGATCATTCTTTAAAAGTACTTTACCACTGCGGTCTTCTATCTTACTGATGTAAATTGGCTCTATCTTGTATCCCTGGTTAGCTATAGTTGCATAAGCATTTACCATTTCATAAAGCGACAGATCTGCAACGCCCAGCGCAAGAGATGGCACTTTGGGTATGTCACTTTCTATTCCCAACCGGTGTGCAACATCTACTACTTTATTTACACCAGCCTTCATCATTACCTGCGCAGATACCGTGTTTACGGAATGTGCCAGTCCGCCACGCATGGTATACTCGCCACCATATTGCTCATTTGCATTTCTGGGCGCCCAGTCGTCGTATTCCGGATACACCACGCGTTCGTTCGGGAACCAGGTGCAGGGCGCCACACCACGTTCTAAAGCAGCGGCATATACAATCGGTTTAAACGTAGAACCCACCTGGCGTTTAGAGCGCACATGGTCATACTTAAAAACATGGTGGTTTATACCGCCCACCCAGGCTTTTATTTCGCCAGTATACGGGTCCATCGAGAGGAGGCCGGCGTTCAGAAATTTCTGGTAATAGGCCAGCGAATCCATTGGCGACATGGTGCGTTGCTTGCTGCCCTGCCAGCTGAACACATTCATGGGGCGCTCTTTTCGGAAAGCTTCCATGATCTGGGCATCGGTTTTACCGTCGGCTTTTGCTTTTTTGTAACGGTCGGTGCGGCGCAAGGCCTCCTGCAGAAAACCAGCATCGCGACCCCACGGGTTGCGGCCTTTCCAATGGGCATCAAACGTGCGTTGCAGGGCAGCCATTTTATTGCGTACAGCTTTCTCCGCGTGTGCCTGCATGCCGGCATCTATTGTGGTATAGATTTTCAGACCATCGGTATACAGGTTGTAGGGCTCGCCATTCTTATTCTTTTTAGATGCCACCCATTCTACCAGTTCCAGGCGCAGCTGCTCCCGGAAGTAGGGTGCCATGCCATCATTATGGTTTGTGACAGTGTAATCCAGCTTCAGCGGTTTCTTTTTAAGCGCTTCAGCTTTTCCAGCTTCCAGGTAGCCATATTTCACCATCTGGTTCAGTACCACATTACGGCGTGTTTTCGATTTTTCAGGGTTCAGGCGCGGGTTGTAGGTGGTAGTAGCTTTCAGCATGCCTATCAAAACAGCAGCTTCTTCGATTTTAAGGTCTGCGGCAGATTTGTTGAAGAAACGACTCGAAGCGCGCTCAATCCCATACAGGTTTCCGCCCATCGGCACCGTGTTCAGGTATAGTTCCAGCAGTTCTTCTTTACTATAGATGCCTTCCAGTTTGCGGGCAATGATAATCTCTCGGAGCTTATTTACCGGCATATCCCAGAACCAGAAATTTTGGCGGGGATACAGGTTTTTAGCCAGCTGCTGGCTAAGCGTACTGCCACCGCCTGCACTCTGGTCCTGCATCAGGATAGACTTAACTATAACCCGGCCCAGGCTGCGTACATCTACCCCGGCGTGTTCATAAAAACGGGCATCTTCGGTGGCAACCAGCGCATGTATAGCAGCAGGAGCAATGTCGGCGTATTTTACGTTGGTGCGGTCCTGTATGTAATAGCGGCCCAGCAGTTCGCCGCCGGCAGCATACACTTCCGAAGCCGTGTTGTTTTGTACCGATTTCAGTTCGTTACGCGATGGCATGGCACCCATTGCGCCCATGTACACGAGCAGGTAAAAAAACGTGAAAAGCAGCACCAGGTACAGGCCCGAACGGTAAGCAATGCGCGCAACCGATCTGCGGTCGCGCTGCCAGTTAAAGGTGCGCAGCCTGGCCCATTTCTGTTTCCAGTAAGCTAAAGTTAATTTCGGTTTCTGGCTCCTGAAAAAGGTCGTCCACTCCACCTTCATAAATCTGGCTAGTGGCTCCAGGATGCCGATAACAATGAGTCTGATTATTTTTAAAAGCGCTCGCTTCATGTATGCTGTTAAGTTCACTGCCTGTAACTATCGTTTATTCCTGGCAGCTGGCGGACTGAACACAAATACTGCGCCATATCCCGGGTCCGGTTTGTAACGTAATTACCGGCAAAATTGTGCAATTATAGTTTAAATTCCGGGATTAGGTTACGTATCTATAGTTAAACTATAAACAAACCATGGCAGGCATTGCTCGTTTTAAATTTCATGCTTCGCTCAACGATTTCCTGGAGCCTCGCAGACAAAACACCTGGATAGACTATAGTTTCCCGGAAAGTCCGGCTGTAAAAGATGCCATTGAAGCATTGGGCGTGCCGCACCCGGAGGTAAATGCTGTAGTGGTAAATGACAGAGCGGTTGACTTTACCTATAAACTACAGCCCGGCGATGAAGTGGAGGTTTTCCCTAATGGCTTCCCGGCAACTATAAACCTGATTCCCAACTATAGTTTACCTAACAGATTTGTACTGGATGTGCATCTGGGCAAGTTGGCAAGGCTACTCAGGCTTTTGGGGTTTGATACAGTTTTTGATCCGCAACTCTCTGAAAAAGAACTGGTAACTATAGCTGTAAACGAAAAGCGGATTCTGCTGAGCCGTGGCGTAAATATTCTGAAGCATAGAACGATAGTTTATGGCTACTGGCTACGCTCGCAGCAACCGGAAGAGCAGTTACAGGAAGTGATCCGTTACTATAGTTTAGCCAGCGAGTTTCATGTTTTTACACGTTGCATGGTTTGCAACGGAACTATAGTTCAGGTACCTAAAGACCAGGTGCAGGAGCAACTTCCGCCTAAAACCAAACTATACTTCCACGAATTTTACCAGTGCCGGAACTGTAGGCGCGTGTACTGGAAAGGCTCGCATTACGAGCGCATGCAGGAGTTTATCCGCAACCTGACTTAGAGGTTGTTTAATATTTATTCACTGGGCTGCAAACTGGCTTTTACGGAACCTGTCTTCGTCTCTTTTTCGCGCCATAGCGCTGCTATACCCTCAAAAGTAGACTCGTCAGAACCCTTAAAATCCACCTTTCGCTTCCAATAATAAATATCAAACAACCTCCTAGTGTACAAACAAGGCGAGAATGCAGAATATATCGATTATCCAGAGCGTGATCGGGATTTTCCGGTACTCGCCATCAACTACTTTCAGCAAGGTATAGCTCAGAAAGCCCCAGATAATGCCCTGTGTAATGGAATAAGTAAAAGGAATGAGCACCATCGCCAGGAAAGCCGGAATCGCATCGCTCAGGTGCAGCCAGTTAATGCGGATAACCGGGCGGATCATGAACGCGCCAACCAGCACTAGCGCCGGAGCTGTAGCAATAGTCGGAATCATAGACAGCAGCGGTGCCAGAAACAGGAATGGCAGAAACAACATGCCCGCCACTACAGCAGTTAGTCCTGTGCGCCCGCCCGCTTCAATCCCCACCGCCGACTCCACATAAGCTGTAGCCGGACTGGAGCCCAGCAAGCCTGATATGGTGGTAGCCACAGCATCCACAAGCAGCGAGCGTTTGATGTTGAGCGGCTCGCCATGTTCATCCACCATGTTAGCAGCTTCGGCCAACCCTACAAATGTGGACAGGCTATCGAACAGATCAGTAAAAACAAAAGCGAAAATAACAGGCCATAGTGCAAACTGCAGCGAATTAATAAGGTCGAGTTTCAGGAGCAGGCTGAAGTCCGGTGCAGAAAAGATACCCTGGAAATTAACTATCGTTTCGGTGCCCCACCAGCGGCCCAGAGGGTAAGCCAGCAAGGTGGTAACGATGATCCCGATAAGGATGCCGCCCTTTACATTTTTAACTAATAGCACCGCTGTAAGCAGCAGCCCGGCCAGGAAAGTAAGTATAGCAGGGCTCAGTTCATTTACGCCAACTATAGTTCCGGGCGTCTGTATTATAAAACGCGCATTTGACAACCCGATAAGCGTAACAAATAAACCAATGCCGGCGGCAATGGCATAACGTAGCGGCTTGGGTATGGCTTTGATAATGTAAGTTCGGATATTGAAAACTGACAGCAGCAGGAACACAATGCCAGACCAGAACACAGCTCCCAACGCGACAGTCCACGGTATGTTCATGCCGATAACGGCAGAATAAGTGAAGAAGGCATTCAGCCCCATGCCAGGCGCGATCAGCACCGGGTTGCGGGCATAAAGGCCCATCGCCACGCTACTTAAAAAGCAGACTAGCACGGTAGCTGTAAGCACTCCCGAAAATGGCAGGCCTGCTTCGCTGAGGATGCTCGGGTTAACCACAATGATATACGATGCAGCCAGAAAGGATGCAATTCCGGCAAATAGCTCGGTCTGCAGCGTTGAGTTATTTTTCTTCAGTTCGAAAAAGTCTGGCATAGGTAAAGCAGGTTCAGTAACTATAAACTCCTTACGGGAATCCCGCAAAAGTATTAAAAATACGCCTTAGCGAAGCATAAAATAGCAAAACACTATACCTATGGCAACTTCAAGCGTTTAAGTCTATTAAACTTAAACAGAGGTAACATGCAGAATAAAGAAGAACTGACAACCCTTACAAAAGTGCTGACAAATGTACGTAAGGAGGGTTATAAAACTGATTTTACAGTAGGCGACGATGGTCTGATGCACACCATGGACAGCAAGCTGAAGTTCGGTCCGGACCAGTTAAAGATCGTGAATTTTTACCGTTTCGAAGGCGAAAGTAACCCCGATGACATGGCTATACTTTATGTACTGGAAACGAATACAGGCGAGAAAGGGACTATTTCAGATGCATACGGTACTTATTCAGATTCCCAGGTAGAGGCCTTTATGCGGCAAGTGCCGGATATGGGTAAAAATCTTGACAGTCGCAGCTAACTAATACACAACGCAAACTATAAAACTATGAGAACAATTTGGAAGGGATCGCTGGGCTTTGGCCTGGTCAACATCCCTGTAAAAATGTATAGCGCCACCAAAGACCGCCGTCTCGATTTTGACCTGATCGACCGCCGCAACCACGCCCGCGTGCGCAACAAACGCGTGAACGAGAAAACAGGTGAAGAAGTGCCTTACAACGAGATAGTAAAAGCCTATAAATATGAGGGCAAATACGTGGAGCTGACCGACGAAGAACTGGAAAAGGCAGAACAGGATAAGAACACCATTATACAGCTGGATTCTTTTGTAGAGGAAGAAGACATAGACGAGATCTACTTTAAAAAGCCGTACTACCTGTCTCCCGAAAAAGGAAATAAGACGGGCTATGGTTTGCTGCGCGATGCCTTGCGCAAAACCGGTAAAGTTGGAATTGCTACGGTGGTGATGCGCGGCAAAGAAGACCTGGCTGTGATCCGTCCGCTGGGCGATGCGCTTGTATTGCAGAAACTTCGCTTTGTTGAAGAAGTGAACGAAACCCAAGACCTGGACCTGCCGCATAAAGTAGATATTGGCGGAGCGCAGTTGGATATGGCGGTAGAGCTTATCAACCAGTTTACCACCGATTTCGACATCCGCGATTACCACGATACTTACACCGAAAAGCTGATGAAAACGATAGAAGCCAAGGCAAAAGGCAAAAAGAAACCTGCGGCTAAAAAGGTGGAAACTATCCCAACCAAAACAAAAGACCTGATGGCTCAGCTCAAGGCCAGCCTGAGTTCTGGTCAGCCACGTATGCGGGCATCTTAGTTTAGGTTCATGTTATCCGCTGCTCGTTAATGGCGAACTATAGTTTCCGGATTCCGCAGCTGATAATGTGAACAGCAGACTACATTTTTTAACATTCAGAGTGATCCGATAAACGACTAACGATCAACGAACAACGATATAATGGGCTTACAGAAGTATAACCAGAAACGTAATTTCGGCGAAACACCCGAACCGGAAGGAAAACAGCAGAAACATAAAGGACAGCTACGTTTTGTAGTGCAACGGCACCAGGCATCCACACTGCATTACGATTTCAGGCTGGAGATGGAAGGCGTGCTTAAAAGCTGGGCAGTTCCGAAGGGCCCTTCCATGAACCCGGCAGACAAGCGCCTTGCCATGCATGTAGAAGATCACCCCTATTCGTACCGCACCTTTGAAGGCGACATACCGGAGGGCAACTATGGCGCCGGCCACGTAGATATCTGGGACGAAGGTTACTATAGTTCTGTGGAGACAGATGACCCCAAAGAAGGGGAGAAGCTGCTGTTGCAGGGGATGGAGAATGGAAGTATCAGCTTTGTGCTGGATGGTGAGAAACTACAGGGCGCCTTTTCGTTGGTGAAGATGAAAGGCCGGCAGGAAGGAGCCTGGTTGCTGATGAAGAAGAAAGACGAACACGCCGTTGCAGATCACTACGACAGTGAAGAACACCTGGGGAAGATCGCTAAAACTACAGCAAAAAAGCCTGCAACTAATAACGCTTCTACCAAATCAAACAAGACTAAGCCAGCCGCTAAAAAAGCAAAGATGCCGCACAACATTGTGCCTATGATGGCGAAGCTCACCGATGGACCTTTTGATGGCGACGACTGGATTTACGAGATAAAGTGGGATGGTTTCAGGGCGGTGGCAGAAGTGCAGGACGGCAACGTGGAACTATACTCGCGCAACGGCAAATCGTATGGCGAAACCTACAAACCTATTCTTGATAGTTTAAAACAGTTGGGGCAGGATGCCGTGCTGGATGGTGAAATTGTAGTGCTGAACGATAAAGGATATGCTACATTTCAGCAGCTGCAGAATTATCAGAATACGCCATCAGAGCACCTGTACTTTTATGTGTTCGACCTGCTATACTTAAATGGAGAAGACCTGCGCGAGCAGCCTTTGCTGGAGCGCAAAAAGCGCCTGGAAGAATTGTTAGCGGATGAATTGCCGGCTGTTCGTTATTCGGATCATGTGGTGGGGAACGGGATAGCTTTCTTTAAAGAAGCGCAGCGAAATAATGTGGAAGGCATTATGGCTAAAAAAGCTGACAGTCCTTACCGCACTGGCAAGCGCAGCCCAGAGTGGCTTAAAATTAAAACGCACCTGCGCCAGGAAGCCGTAATCGCCGGTTTTACAGAACCAAAAGGCAAACGTAAACATATCGGCGCATTGCTGCTTGGTGTGTACGAAGATGGTAAACTAACCTATGTAGGTCAGAGCGGCAGCGGCTTCAATACCAAATCTTTGGGGGCGCTGAAAGCTAAACTCGATAAACTGGTACAACCGGAAACGTCGTTTGTGGGCAAGGTGAAGCCTAATGCCCCTGCTACCTGGGTTAAGCCCGAATTAGTTGCCGAAATTACTTTTGCCGAATGGACCAGGGAAGGCATTATGCGGCAGGCGATTTACGAAGGGTTACGCGAAGATAAAAAGGCAACAGACGTCGTACGCGAAAATGCCATACATACAACCGAAGCGGTAGAAGAAGCAGAACATCAACCCAAAGCAAAGAAAACGGAAACAAAGAAAGTGGCGACATCAAAAGAAAAAAACCGGACAACTCAGACTATAGGCGGGCAGGAAGTACAGTTCAGCAGCCTGGATAAACTATACTGGCCCGATGAGCAGATTACCAAAGGAGACCTGATTGACTATTATCAAACTATAGCCGATGTAATTCTACCTTATTTAATGGACAGGCCGCAGTCGCTTTTCCGCAACCCGGAAGGTATTGTAAAGTCCGGTTTTTTCCAGAAAGACATAACCCATGCCCCGGATTGGGTACGCACTATAAAATTACGAGCCGAAAGTACCGGCGAAGATGTGGAATATTTAGTATGTGACGATAAAGCAACGCTGGCCTACATGAATAACCTGGGCTGCATTCAGTTAAACCCCTGGAACTCCCGCACCGCCAACCTGGAAAAACCGGACTATATGGTATTAGATTTAGACCCAGGCGAAAACACGTATGATGATGTGGTGGAAGTGGCGCTGGCAACCAAAGAAGTGCTGGATAAAGCGGGTGCGACAGCTTACTGTAAAACATCCGGGGCAACGGGTATGCACATTTTTGTACCGCTTGGAGCAAACTATAGTTTCGATCAGGCGCGTGACTTTGCGCATTTGGTAGCGCAACTGGTGCACGAAAAGCTGCCTAAACTGACCAGTCTGGAGCGCAGTCCGAAAGAGCGCAGCAAGCAGGTGTACCTGGATTTTCTGCAGAACTCCATTGGGCAAACTATAGCTGCCGCGTACACAGTTCGGCCAAAACCAGGCGCCACGGTTTCTACTCCGCTCAGTTGGGATGAGGTAAAACCAGGACTGACTCCGGAAGCCTTCACGATCAACAACGTGCCAGCACGGATTAAGGAAAAGGGTGACTTATTTAAAGGAATACTGGGCAAAGGTATCGATCTGCAGAAGTGCCTAGAGAAACTTAATTGAATTTGTCTGAACCGGGAATAATAAAGTTTTTTTGATATATTTAGGATAACCCTGTCTATTCCGCTGGTGCGAGCTTGTAGCTCGTACTTACTTAACTTTATTTAATAAATTAAGATACGAGCTACAAGCTCGCACCAGCGGAATTACATGGTGTTTATGCTCTCCGTGGTTTTGCCCGTTCGTACTGGGATGGCCAGGTGTGGTCGTAGCCAAGTTCCAGGGCAGCATGCATCGGGAAATACGGGTCGCGGAGAAGTTCGCGGGCTAGTAACACGATGTCGGCCTGACCGGTTGTAACTATAGTTTCCGCTTCCTGCGCTGTCGTGATCATGCCAACTGCTCCGGTCAGGATACCTGCTTCTCTTTTTATAGTTTCTGCAAACGTCACCTGGTACAATGGCCCCACCGGAATCCTGGCAGCCGGCACATTTCCGCCAGTAGAGCAATCGATCAGGTCAACACCCTTCTCTTTTAAAACTTTTGCCAGCGCAACAGAGTCTTCACCGGTCCAGCCGCCGTCTGTCCAGTCTGTAGCAGAAATCCGCACAAACAACGGGTAATCCACAGGCCAGACTTCTTTTATCGTATCGGTCACTTCCAGTAATAACCGGATTCTGTTTTCGAAAGAGCCTCCGTATTCGTCTGTGCGTTTGTTGCTGAGCGGGGAATAGAATTCGTGGAGTAAATACCCATGAGCAGCATGTATTTCGATTACTTTGAATCCTGCTTTCAACGATCTTTCTGCAGCAGCCCTGAAATCTGAAATTACTTTCTGTATACCATCCTTATCCAAAGCAAGCGGGGCAGGTTCTGCACCAGAAAAAGGAACAGCACTTGGTGCAACCGTTTGCCAGCCACCTTCTTCAGGGTTTAGGGCGGTACCGCCTTTCCATGGGCTTTTATGGCTGGCTTTCCTTCCTGCATGTGCGAGCTGCACACCCGGCACCGACCCATGTGTTTCGATAAAAGTATTTATGCGGTGCCACATCGGGATATGTTCATCTTTCCAAAGGCCAATATCATCCGGTGTAATTCTGCCTTCCGGCGATACCGCAGTTGCTTCCGCAATTACCAATCCGGCGCCACCTACGGCACGGCTTCCTAAGTGCACCAGATGCCAGTCGTTCGCAAAACCATCTTCGCTGGAATACTGGCACATCGGCGATACAGCAATTCTGTTTTTAAGCGTGATCCCTTTTATACTTAGGGGAGAAAATAAATTCGACATGATGTAGTGTATGGTTTAATAGATTTATCAACTGTCTACTCAGCAGAAAGTTTAGATGAGTTTCTTGAAACTATTATTTAAGAGCAAGCAGAAATCAAAGATCTTTCAGTGGTATTTTCATATTGTCATTTCGGGTATTCTTGAGACGTGTGTTGAAAAGAGGCAGAATAGCTGTGAGGGCTCTTATACATCCTATAGTTTCTCTTTTGTCATTTCGACTTCAGGAGAAATCTGTGTGCTATAGTTGGCTACTCTACTATTCAACTCAAGCCTTTTCTTCCATAGCCACTTCCAATCCTGGGAGCTCTACTTACCTATCGTTCTATAGTTGGCTTTGGTGCCTTCACGGCCGGGAGGCCCCGTCTTGGGGGTAGGGGCCCTCGATAAGGGCATCGCGCTGCTGCTTTCTTGCTACCCTCGCTCTGCTCGGGTTGCCTGACGGCACCGCAACAAAGCAAAGGCGCTCAACCCAAAGACTGCGATCAGTTCGATAGCTCATACTATAGTCGGTTGGAGAAGCTATAGTTGCATGGCTTTCTCGTGGTGGTAGTTCCGTAGGGACAGGTCGCGACCTGTCTGCTCGACAGGCTGTAACTATAGTGCTCAGATTTCTCCCGCTAGTCGAAATGACAAGTTGAAAAAGCAGTAGCAGAATTGTTCCCTTGAGGGCATGGCCGTTTCACTCTATATAATTCAACTTCTTTAATGCCCTCGCTCGCTTCCCGCGATTAGTGGCGTCCGCCACTTGTGCCTCAGGCACAGGTTAAAGCGGCCAGAGTCCGCAGGTAACTCACACTCGCGGGACGCGAGCGAGGGCGTAAAGTAGTAACAGAGTAGTAGCAGAATTGTCCCCTTGAGGACAAGTGTGAACGGGAGTTCGAAACTTGCGAGCCAGGCTCAACGGCTGTGTCAAAAGGCAACTTTATAACTATAAAACTACAACCTTAACTATAGCCGAAATTCCCCTCTTGGGAGGGGCAGGGGTGGGTTAAAACAGCAACCATAAAACAGTAACCTAAACTATAGCAAAGGCCAAAAGCTCCTTCCCCTGTTTTTAGGGGAAGGCTGGGAAGGGGTAAAACTGAAACTATAGAACTATAACCTCAACTAGAGCAAAGGCCTAAAAACTCCCTGCCTTAGACAAGGAGGGGTGGTTGGACCAATAGCAACTATAAAACTATAACGGCAACTATAGAAAAGCAGAAAATCATTTCGAACGCTATCCTGTCAACCCAAAAAAAAGATTCATCTCAATTCATCCAATAAAAAAGCCGCTCGAACTATAGTTTGAGCGGCTTTTAAGCATTGATCTAAAACTGGATAAATTACCAGATTCTGATTCTGTCTTCAGGCTTTTTGTAAAGCTTATCACCCGGTTTCACATTAAAGGCCTTGTACCAGGCATCCATATTAACGGGTGCACCAATGGTACGGTACTGGCCCGGTGAGTGAGAGTCTGTTAAGATAAGCTGTGCAGAAGTTTCAGGAAGAGTATTGGCTCTCCAAACCTGTGCCCAAGCCAGGAAGAATCGCTGATCTGGCGTAAACCCATCAATTTTCTTTTTAGATTTACCTTGCTTGGTCATTTTAAAGGCTTCGTAAGCAGCGCTTAATCCACCTAAATCACCAATGTTCTCACCCAGTGTCAGTTTGCCGTTTACATGGATCGTATCCAGCACCGTATAAGCATCATATTGCTTCTGCAGTTGAGTAGCCTTCTCTTTAAATTTAGCTAAGTCTTCTGCGGTCCACCAGTTACGTAACGTTCCGTCTTTGTCATATTGGCTACCGGAATCGTCGAAACCATGCGAAATCTCATGTCCGATCACAGCGCCAATTCCGCCATAGTTCACTGCATCATCCGCATTCGGGTCGAAGAACGGGAATTGCAGGATACCGGCCGGGAACACGATCTCGTTCATAACCGGGCTATAGTATGCGTTTACAGTCGGAGGCGTCATGCCCCAGCGCTCACGGTCAACTGGCTTACCTAACTGGTTTACCATTTTGGTATAACCCCAGGCACCAGAATTGCGCACGTTTGCAAAGAAATTATTGCGGTTGATCTCCAGTCCTTCATATGTTTCCCATTTGTTAGGATAACCTACTTTTGGACGGAAAGCATGTAACTTAGCCAACGCTTTTTCTTTTGTCTCAGCGCTCATCCAATCCAGGCCTTTAATACGGATCTCGTACGCCTTGATCAGGTTAGCGATCATTTCGTCCATGCGGGCTTTGGCTTCAGGCTTAAAGTGTTTTTCAACGTAAAGCTGGCCCAGTAATTCACCAATAGTTCCGTCCGTTAACGACGACATACGTTGCCAGCGTGGGGTCTGTATTTTCTGGCCAGTTAATGCCTGCGTGTAGGCAAAGTTAGCATCCACAAAATCAGCGCTCAGGTAAGGAGCAGCAGACTTCATTACGTTCCACTGAAGATAGGTCTGCCAATCTGCAACCGGGGTACTGGTCAGTAAGCCATTTAACTCAGTGAAGAATTTAGGAGAGTTTACAAGTACAGTGTCCTGGCCGGTCACCTTCATTTTTGCCATTAGCGCTTTCCAGTCCATGTTCGGAGTGGTCTTGCTGAAATCGGAAACTGAGAATTTGTTGTAGGTTTTGTACGGGTCGCGCATCTCTACACGCGCCATTTGTGCTGCAGCTAATTTTTTCTCCAGGTTGAAGATGGTCTCCGCATTTTTCTCAGCAGTTGCTTTATCTACACCCGTTAATGTAAATAAGGTAGTAATGTATTTCTTATAAGCATCCTGAATTTTAGAGCTGCGGGCATCATCTTTCAGGTAGTAGTCGCGGTCAGGTAGCGTAGTACCGCCCTGGCTAAGCTGTGGCACCATGTTCTCCACATCCTTTCTGTCCTGGCCCACAAAAAAACCGAACATTGGCGAACCAGCACCGGAAGTACGCAGATAAGCAGATTCATTCAGTACGCCGTTCACATCTTTTATAGTTTTAATGCGCTCCAGGTCTGCTTTAATTGGCGTGTAACCCAGCTTATCTATCGCTGCACTATCCATACCGGCTGCATAAAAGTCACCAACGCGCTTCTCTACAGAGCCGGTTTTTGCATTGTTTTTAGCTGCTGACTCGCTTAAAATTGTTCTTACCGCCTTAATGTTGAAATCGCGCAGTTCGTTAAAGCTACCCCAACGTGTTTCTTTGGCAGGAACCGGGTTGTTACGCAGCCAAACGCCATTAGCATAGGTATAAAAATCGTCACCTGGCTTTACTTTCAGGTCCATGTTCGCCTTGTCTATAAAGGCTTTTTTGGCAGGAGCTTTTGAGCCATATTGTGCCGAAGCATCAAAGGCAAACATAAAAGCTGCACCAAGCACAAGATATTTAAACTGAGACTTCAGTTTAATCCTGCGCTTTCCGGAGGTAGTAGATTGCATAATGGTTAATTAGATTGTGTTAATTTTTGAAAATTTAGTAACTAAAAGTTAATAATTGCAACAGGTAAGAGTCACAACTTAAAACTTTCTAAAAATAGTATTTCTGCTTTAAAAAGCATCTTTTGTAGTAACCAGCTTCAGAATATTTTCTTTGACCGTACATAGTAACTTTGGTTTAACTTCAGGGTGAATTAAACTTGTCTTTTATAACCTCTGAAGAAGGGTTTAAACGCTGCTAGTAGTAAGTCGTACCTTATTGTGCAGAATAAGATAAGGCGCTACTAGTGGAATAAGGGGGGGAGGCTGGTAAATGTGAATAGAAGCCACGCTGGTTGGAGTTGTTAGCCAGCAGAACCGTAACTAAGGATAATCGGGTATTTGTCTCAATTTAAACCACACGAAGGGGAGCAAGAGATAAAAACCGTAGGGATTTTACCCGATTCTTGGCTGTTTGAGTAGCAAGGTATTAGGGTGAAATCTTTTTGCATTAAAACTCAGAAGGAGATTAATGTCTCTGTTCAACTATAGATAAGACTTTGAAATATAAAAGCAGGTTCTACTCTATATTTGGAATGTTTCAAGCTGGGCAGTTAGATCTCTAACAGCAATCAGCAAAAGTCTGTAGTTACGGAAAAGAGCCAGACGTATAGTTTATAGGAAACAAGCGGCGGGTGATACTAAACAAGTCTGGTTGTACCAAGCACGTATTAAGCGGGGAAACGTAATAACGATTGAAACTTATCGTTCTAAAGCCTTAAACAAACGTTTTATAACGGAAATTTTGTAATTAATTTTAAGTGGCCCTGATTATTTTGTAGCGGCATTTTAAACCGGAAATTATGATTTTTAATACAATTAATTAAGACATATTGATTTTTATATGTATAATTGTGAAAAATTGAAAAGCTTAACCGATTATAATATATTAACCAGATCGATGAAGTTCAGACTTACTTTCTTTACGGCAGTCTTTTTTATGTGTTTGGCAACTGCTTTTACAGCTGAGGCACAGCGTGGTAGTAGCGGTGCTAAATTCAGAGGAGCCTATAAACGTAAATTCAGACCATCATGGACAGTATTTGCTTCGCCAGGCATTGTCGTGATGAATAGTGAGAATGAGGGTGATCCGGGTAATATTGACAAAGTAGGGATTCTTAAAAATAACGGCATGGGGCCAACGTTAAGTGTTGGTGCCTTGTATCAATTCTCCCATAGCTTCGGTGTAGAAGGACGCCTAGGCTATTTGAACTTTAATGGTAAGGAAGATGCCCGAGCGAAAGAATATATTAATGTCAATGATGTCACCTTTAAGACCAATGCTGTAGAAGCCTCGACTTCGTTAGTTTATAACCTTACTAATACCTATGTTGGTTCAAGGTTTACGCGTTCACGAAATCTGCGCCTGTTAGTTCCTTATGTAAAGGCAGGAGTTGGACTATTAGCCTTTAAGTCCTCCTCATCAAATGAAAGACAAGGTATTGATTATCCGGATGCTACTGATTATCCAGCTATTGCGCTGGTTGCACCGGTAGGTGGTGGTATTAAGATCCAGTATTCGAAGCAGCTAACTATCGCTCCTGAACTGAATGTTTATTTTACTACTTCTGACTATTTAGATAATACCAGTTATGGTTATGTAAGCCCATTAACCGGATCTAATGACGCATACATAAGTGCAACGGTTAAGGTTATGTACAATATTACAGCGCACCGCAGAAGCCCTTTCCGTTTTAGAAGATAAGAAGCAAGATTCTTATAGATAATGAGCCTGTCAGTTTACTATTGACAGGCTTTACTTTTTATAATACACACTAATTTGCCCTTTCTGAAGTTAATAAGGAATAAACTACATTTTGTAAGTTTTTAGGGAAATGGCTACATTTTAGAGTAGAAAATTTTACCTTTGCTTTCTTGTTCTAACATCGAAACAGCAATTGTGTACCACTGGTGTGCTATGCTCTGTTTTATCACTCTTGCATAAATGAACTTAAGAATATTCTTATTAGCAGTTCTTCTGGCTTTTTCTTCCTGTGGACCTACCCGTAACCTGGCTTATTTCAGCGATCTGAAAGAACAAACTACCTACTCGGAAGAAATCAAGAATATTACTGTTTCTAAAATTCAGCCTAATGATCTATTGAGCATCACTGTAAGCAGCGAAAGTCCGGAATCGGATGCGCAGTTTAACCGGGGCATGCTGGCAGCCAATGATAGCAAACTGGAAGGATACCTTGTAAATGAAGAAGGGTATGTGAATTTTCCGGTTATTGGTAGCGTGCAATTAGCAGGCCTTACCAAGCAGGAAGCAAGAGAAAAACTTACCAACGAGCTTCAGCAATATTTAAAAGCTCCTGTAGTTAGCATCCGTAATATGAATTTCAAGGTGACGGTGATTGGAGAAGTGAACCGGCCGTCTACTTTTACTGTTCCTGCTGAGAAAATATCTATCCTGGAAGCATTGGGTATGGCCGGGGATATGACGCCGTTCGGCAAACGTGAAAATGTAATTGTAATGCGTGAAGAGGCTGGTACCAGAACGATGGCTCGTCTGAACCTAAACAGCAAAGAAGTACTGAATTCACCTTATTTTTACCTGCAGCAGAATGATGTGGTATATGTAGAGCCTGATAAGATGAAGCAGGTACAGGCCAGTACGAATACGAAATTTCTGGCTATAGTTACGGCTTCGGTGTCCTTAGCTACCATTATACTTTCCAGATTACTTTAACCAGTATCCGTTTTATGTCGGAAAAAGAAATATTTCAGTTCGAGTCTGAAGAGATAAATTTAAAAGAGGTGCTAATGAAGTACCTCAAGTACTGGTACCTTTTTGTTCTGGGCGTTATAGTAGCTGGTGCAGTTGCTTTTGTATATCTGCGCTATACTACCCCGCAGTACCGTATTAGCAGCACCTTACTGATAAAAGACGACAAGAAAGGCCCTTCCCTGGCAGAGAATGCGGTACTTGATGATCTTAACCTGTTTCAGTCGGGTAAAAACATCGATAACGAGATTGAGATACTGAAGTCTAAAAGCCTTATGAACAGAGTGCTTCAGGAGTTGTCGTTGAATACGACCTACTACGTGGATGGCCGTGTAAAGAGTGCCGAAATATATGGTGCTTCGATGCCGCTAAAAGTGATTGTAAGTAAACTGGATTCTTCTGCCTTCAATAAGTCTATTATAATTCAACCAAAAGATCACAATGTATTCCAGATAGAGGAAGATGGCGCCGTTAGCCAGCATAAATTTGGGGAGCAGGTAAAAAAGCCTTATGGTGTTTTCACGGTAGTAGCCGGATCCAATAACGCTGAAAAAGATAATAAAGTAACGGTTAAATTCCATGATATCCGGAAAGTTGCAGAATCCTATAACCAAAAACTGACAGTGGCCCCGGTAAACAAAAACGCCAGTGTGCTCAGCCTGAGTCTTGTAGATCCTGTTCCGGCTAAAGGAGTAGCTATACTTAATAAACTGGTTGAAGTTTATAACAAGGAAGCTGTAGAAGATAAGAACCTCATTGCAGGTAGTACTATTCAGTTCATTGATGAAAGGTTGAAGTACCTGACCTCAGAGTTGTCTTTAGTAGAAGAGGACGTAGAGAGTTATAAGAAAGAGAATCGTGTAACCGATGTCAGCTCTGAAGCGAAGCTATACCTGGAGAAAGCCAGCGACTATAACCGCCAGTTATCGGAATGGGCAATCCAGATCGATGTGCTGGAATCTATTGAAAAATACCTGTTAAAGCAGGAGAGCGAGTTCGAACTGGTGCCAAGCACTTTAACCATTCAGGATGCAACGCTTCTTGGGTTGATCGCTAAATTCAATGAACTGCAGTTGGAACGCAAACGCTTGTTACGCATATCACAGCCAAGTAACCCCTTGGTACAGAATATCACTGAACAACTGGGCAATCTTCGGGGTAATATTCTGGAGAACCTGCGCAATATTAAGGATGGCTTGAAGATCACGCGTAATAACCTGCAGGCCAGTTCAGCGCAATTTGAGTCACGCATTAAAGATGTGCCTAGTATCGAAAAAGATCTGATCGAAATCAAACGTCAGCAAAGCATAAAAGAGGGTTTATATCTTTACCTGTTACAAAAACGGGAAGAGTCTGCTTTGTCATTAGCGGCCACAGTGGCTAATTCACGTATCATCGATCCTGCCATTTCCGGTGACAGGCCTGTAGAACCCAAAAAACAATTGATCTACTTACTGGCTATCCTGGTGGGGCTGGGGATTCCTTTTGCAGGTATCTATATAAAAGAACTGCTGAACGACCGCGTGCAGAGCCAGCAGGATGTGAAGAAAGCGACAAATACACCAATATTAGGTGAGATTGCACACAACGATACCTTTGAAAACCTGGTTGTGACCGAGAACAGCCGCAGCACGGTAGCCGAACTTTTCCGCCTTATCCGTACCAACCTGCAGTTTGCTACCTTAGGCAAGGATAATAAAGTGATCATGGTTACTTCAAGTATGAGCGGCGAAGGCAAGACCTTCTTCACCATTAACTTAGGGGCAAGCCTGGCTTTAACCGGTAAGCGAGTAGTATTAGTTAATTTCGACCTGCGCAAACCGCGCCTGCTCCAGGATATGGGCTTGTCTAACGAAACAGGTGTTACAAACTATATTATAGATGAACGCCTTACTATCCAGGATATCCTTGTTGTATCACCTGAAGTTTCAGGATTGTTCGCCATAGGATCCGGGCCTATTCCGCCAAACCCGGCAGAGCTGATGATGAGCCCTAAGGTAGGGCATTTGCTTGCTGAACTGCGTGAGCAGTTCGATTATATCTTGTTAGATACTTCGCCGGCCGGTCAGGTGGCAGACGCTTTTACCCTGGCACCGCTTATAGATGCCTCTGTATACATTGTCAGGTATAATTATACTTTCAAATCGCAGGTTGCCATTGTAGATGATATCTATGAGAATAAAAAGCTGAGCCACCCGATGTTAGTGCTGAATGATGCTGATATGAAGGAGGCTTATGGGTATGGCTATGGCTATGGCTATAATGAATACGGAAAACCATCTCTGAAAAATACACTGAAAAATGGGATGCGCATTGAAGTCTAACAATTAAGGAATAACAAACTATAGATTATAAAAATGTCAAATATAGCTTTAGTGGAAGATGCTAAAATAGCTGTGATCGGGTTAGGCTACGTTGGTTTACCGTTGGCAGTGGAATTCGCAAAGAAATATAAAACGTTTGGCTTCGATATTAATGAAGCAAGGGTAAAGGCACTCAGTGAGGGGTATGATCATACGCTGGAGGTAGAAGAAGGTAAACTCAAGGCTGTGCTAACGACTGATTGCTCTACCTCAATTGGTTTATATTGTACGAATGAGCTGACTAAGATTGAAAACTGTAATTTTTATATCATCACGGTGCCTACACCTGTAGACAAGCATAACCGACCTGACTTAACTCCTTTGTACAAGGCAAGTGAAACAGTTGGCAAAGTTTTGAAGCGTGGTGATATCGTTATCTATGAGTCCACCGTTTATCCAGGTGTTACAGAAGACGAATGTGTGCCTGTACTGGAACGAGTTTCAGGTTTAAAGTTTAATGCTGACTTCTTTGCAGGGTACTCACCAGAACGAATCAACCCGGGTGATAAGGAGCATACAGTTGCTAAGATATTAAAGATAACATCAGGCTCAACCCCTGAGGCAGCTGAAAAAGTAGATCAACTATACCGATCTGTAATTGTTGCCGGTACACATAAGGCAACTACCATAAAAGTGGCAGAGGCTGCCAAGGTTATCGAAAATGCACAGCGCGACATAAACATTGCTTTTGTAAATGAACTGGCAAAGATATTTAACCGCCTTGATATTGATACTGATGAAGTGTTGCAGGCAGCTGGTACCAAATGGAACTTCCTGAAATTTAAGCCGGGACTCGTTGGCGGGCATTGCATTGGTGTTGATCCATACTACCTGGCACAGAAAGCCCAGGAAGTAGGCTACCACCCCGAGATTATCCTGGCTGGCCGCAGACTTAATGATGGTATGGGTGAATATGTAGCGCATGAAGTGATCAAACTCATGGTGAAAAAGGATATTCCTGTAAAAGGGGCTAATATTCTTGTATTAGGTTTTACTTTCAAAGAAAACTGCCCGGACGTGCGCAATACCAAAGTTGTGGATATACTGCACACACTAAAGGATTACGATACCAACATTACGGTCTACGATCCATGGGCTGAGCCAGCAGAAGTAAAGCATGAGTATGGCTGGGTTTCTGTAAAAGAACTGAATGGTACAATGGGCTGCGATGCTATTATACTAGCCGTTTCCCACGACGAGTTCAAAGCCCTGGATCTTAGCAAACTCTGCAAAGAAAACGCCGTGATCTACGATGTAAAAGGTTTACTACCTAAAGAACTTGTTGACGCAAGACTGTAACATCCAATTGTTATTTCGAAAAGTGAGAAATCTAAACAGGCTGCCAGATAGATCTCTCATGCCGTTTGAGAAGGCATAGAATGAGAAGTGAAATTCCCTTATTTAGAAAAGAGGGGAACTTTATACCCCATTTATAATTCATAATTCTTAATTCTCCCAGAAGTGTACGAAACTCCATACCATACCAAAGACCTTAGCCAATACAGCTTTTTAGTAACAGGTGGTGCAGGCTTTATAGGTTCTAACATTGTAGAGTACCTGCTAAAGTATAGGGCGGGTAAAGTTAGAGTGCTGGATAACTTTGCAACCGGCTCACATGCTAACATCGAAGAATTCAAAGCTAATTCTGCTTTTGTATTATTAGAAGGTGATATACGTGATCTGGAGACATGCAGAAAAGCATTAGAGGGAATAGATTATGTCAGCCACCAGGCTGCACTCGGTTCTGTGCCTCGTTCTATTAATGATCCAATCACCAGTAACGATGTAAACGTAAGCGGCTTTCTAAATATGCTGGTAGCAGCACGCGATGCAGGTGTTAAGCGCATGGTGTATGCCGCTAGTTCCAGCACCTATGGAGACCATCCGGATTTGCCTAAAGTAGAAGATAAAATTGGGAGGCCCCTCTCTCCTTATGCTATTACAAAGTATGTGAATGAACTTTATGGAGATGTCTTTTCTAAAACCTACGATTTCCATATGATAGGTCTCCGTTACTTTAATGTGTTTGGCCCAAAGCAGAACCCTAAAGGACCTTATGCTGCAGTTATACCATTATTTATAGAGTCTGCTTTAAAAGGTGAAACTCCATTTATTAATGGAGATGGCGAGACTAGTCGGGATTTTACCTTTGTGGAGAATGCGGTGCAGGCTAATATAAAGGGCATGCTAGTAGAAAAGATAACACAGCATGAAGTAGTAAATATTGCTTTTGGTGAGCGAACAACTTTGAATCAACTTTGGAGCAGAATTAATGAAGTTGCCGGTACAGAGATCAAAGTACAATATCGCGAGGAGAGGAAGGGTGATGTGAAACATAGCCTGGCCTCAATAGATAAAGCTATGAATTTATTTTCTTATTCTCCAAAGATTGATATAAATGAAGGTCTTAAAAAGGCATTTTATTTTTATCAACAAAAATTAGATAGCTATATGTGACTCTAATTAAGTAGTGAAGCTTGGCAAAATTAATATACTTTCAAAGCCAAATACTCAAAGGCTGTGCATGATGAACGTGTCAAAGTAAGTGGAGTGAAGAATGCTGCTACTCATTTACTTACTTCAACGTTAATTTAGGCACTTTGGAGGATATACAAGAAGTAAAAAATGAGGTACAGACACTAGTCAAGCCGAATGAAGTAATTGTGTACAATGCAATTATTGTTGCTGCTCACAACGAGTTCTTGAAGTTCGACTATCAGAAATTTAAACGTAATAATGCTATTATTTCCGATACGAAAGCTTGTTTGGACCAAAGTTTAGTTGATTGTAGTTTGATATTTATAAAGCTCTTTAATGAAGGTCTGTAAGTCCATGATTAGTTTTATTTTTTATAGGGTACTTCCTGCTATAATTTATAGATATGATAGGCATATTAAATATAGATTGAGACAAGCTTATGGTATAGCAATCTTAAAAGGGATATACCATAAGGGAACAAATGTTATAATACATGGTCCTGGTACTTTTATCGGAAAGAAGCAATTAGTGATTGGGGATCATGTACGTATTGGCAACAATGCATATTTTAATGCATTAGGAGGGATAAATATAGGTTGTAATACGCAAATATCTCGTAATGTTACCATTTATTCAGCAAACCATAAATATGATGGACGGGCTATACCATATGACGATACATATAATATGAAGAAGGTTTCCATAGGAGAATCAGTATGGATAGGCATGAATGTAATGATTCTGCCAGGTGTCACTATCGGAAATGGAGCTATAATTGGAATGGGGACTGTTGTTACCAAGGATGTAGAACCTGGAGCTATTGTGGTTGGAGCGTCTATGCGTAAGATAGGTACCAGAGATATGGAAGAATTTATCAATTTGAAAATGAAGGATAAACACTTTGCCAAGTTATATCCTAAATTATAATGAGTTTACTTAAAAAATCATTAGATCTGACTGCAGTCAATTTAAGTCAGCAAATTCTAAATCTTTTATTTATTTTTCTGATTTCTCATCAATATACTTCTGCACAATATGCCGATTATAGGCAAACTTTCTTACCATTTGAAGTAGCATCGCCATTATTAACTTTTAGTTTGCCAGCGGCAATATTTTACTTTTATCCCAGATTTTCAGATAAAAGTAAGTTGTTAACATTATCGTTACATGTGATAGCTCTTACAACTTTCGTTGCTGGGATAATAATTTTTTGTGGAGGTGCAAAATGGTTATCTTCTTTATTTGATAATGAAATATCAGACTATTTATACCTAATTCCTTTCTTCGCTTTTTTCTCAATAGGGACAACAGTATATCAAAGCTTTTTAGTGTTAAGTAATAAAACAAGCTTATTATACAGAATTAATTTGCCTATTAACTTTGTATCAATTTGTCTTTTGTTATTATGCACATACTTGAAGATAAATATAGAGTATTTAATTTACTTACGTATTTTAACTTATTGTGTAAATTTTCTCCTTCTTACTTTTTTTATTTTTAAGAGTTTTAGTTATAATTTTTTTAATGTAGATACGAAGAGCTATAAAACGATTATTGGTTTTTCGTACAGTTTAACCTTGGCTGCTATAATTGGGACATTATCTTATGAACTAGATAAAATTATTATATCTAGCTATGACTCGCCAGAAAACTTCGCTATATATATAAATGGAGCCTTTGAAATACCAATGATTTCAATTCTTACAGGTGCAGTATCATCTGCGATGCTTTCTCAGCTTTCACCATTATTAAATGAAAATAAATATAAAGAGGCTGCCTCATTATTTAAAAACACCATTAGTTTAACGGCTCAATTTATTATACCAATATTTATTTTTTCCCTTTTTAATTCTGAAGAAATTATTCTCTTACTTTTTGGTGATAAATACCTAGATAGCATACTTCCATTTCGAATATATCTGTTGTTGTTACCTATTAGGGTTATTTTTTATGGACAAGCGTTAATTGCGCTCGGAAAGTCAAAGATCATTCTTAAAAGAGGGGTTATTGAATTAATTATTAACTTAATCTTAAGTTTAATTTTATTTAAGATAATTGGGTTTAATGGCGTAGCTATTGCAACTGTAATTACAATATTGATTTGGACAGTGCCATTTAATTTATATGAGATTAAGCGTGGATTTGGAGTCAAAATCCTAGAAATAATTCCTTTAAAAAAGATTGGAAACACTATGCTAATTTCAGGAATAATATATATCCCAACGACTTTACTTATTAATGAGTTGGTAACATCATTGTTACTTGGTTTTATAATTAAGTTAATTATAGGTTGTGGGTTGTATATTTTAGTGTTGAAAAAGTTTAATCTGATAAATTATACAGCTTTAGGAAATAAGCTATCATGAAAGTCTTAATTCCTTTAGTCTCGATATTATTGTATAGTTTTCATTTAATTAAAAATGGGAAGCATAAAAATGGTGCAATTGTAATTATTGGACTCTATATCACAAGTGCATTCTTCTCACTTTTTATAACTCCAGAATTGCTGGGTTTTTCAACAGAGAATAGGTATAGCCCGATATTATACCTGTTTTATTCTTTATTAATTATTTTTATTCTTATTCCACTTAAATTTCTGCCTAATCATAGAGGATTAGTGCCAGAAATAATGCCTACTAAACTATACAAGAAAATCTTCATCTTAATGGGATTAGCTGCTATCTACTCGGTATTATATCAGTTCCCCTATGCACTTAAAGTTTTTTCGGTAGGTGCTCATGAAATAAGAAATAGTCTTAATGTGGAAAAAGAATCTGCATTACCAGTATCCATATTTACAACAATAGCGGTTGCAGTTTCAAGCTTTTATATAATATACATATTCTTGTTTTTTTTAAGTTATAAACAAGGGCTTAATATATATTACAAATTATTATCCTTTATAGGATCAGTATCATATGTAGTGTCAAGTTTAGCTTTTGGAGCGAGGGATGGACTGGTAACATTCATTTTGTCATTTATATTTATTTTTTTATTATTCAAAGAAGACCTATCAAAGAAATCTAAAAGGTATATATATATTCTTCTAACCATAGTCGGCTTGGTATTTGTTAAAACAATAGCAGAGTTTACCCTAGATAGGTTTGGGACTGATATTCAATATAATGATAATGATCGACTAATATTAGGATCAATAGGTTATATAGGTCAGCAACCACATGTATTTATTGAAAATATTGTAAGTAGGACTTCCTTTTATGGAACTAGCTTAAGGTTTCCCTTAATAGATATACTAACTGGTCAGCAAAATAAAGTAATAAGAACAGTACCTCATGAATGGATGTTTGGTACTTTTTTAGTAGATTTTTATGCTATAGCTGGTTTCTCATCCCTTATTATTTTAACCTTCCTATTTACAATTTCATTCTCTAGTGCTTTTATTAATTTTAGAACTAAGTATAAATTAGCTTTTTTGTTAAGTTATATTTTATATTTTCAGTTAATAACTCAAGGAGTATTCTATTTTAAAATGGGAAGCTTCAGTGGAAATATTTATATGATAATAGTAATCATATTAATATATAAATTAAAAAAAGTAAAACATGTTATTGTCAATAATAGTCCCATTTCATAAAGTAGAAAAAACTCTTTTTAGAACAATTTCAAATATTTCTGATCAACTCGAAAAAGAAGTCGAATTAATTTTAATAGGGGATGGTATAGCAAAAGATATTTTCATCCAACTACAGGATAGTTATAACCACCCTAGAATTAGCATTTATAATTCTGCAAAAATGGGCGCGAATAACGCCCGTTTTATGGGTGTTTCTAAAGCTAAAGGATTATATGTTTTATTTCATGACAGTGATGATTTACTGCCTGAAAACACTATAAATTTTTATTTAAAAATAATGTTAGATAAGGGACCAGATGTCATTGTGGGAAATTTGCAAAAAATATTGCCATCTGGTGAAAGTAATAAAATCTATACTTTTACTAGAGTAGATAAAGTTGTGACCAAACAAGAATTATCTTCTAATGAGCTATATATTTTTCCTACAAATATTGTTGCCAAAGCCATCAGGAAAGAATGTATAGAAAATATTACTTTTGAAGACTCCTCCATGTTCCAAGATTGGAATATATCAGCAAAAGTATTTCATAATATTAACTCTTTATATATTAGTAATAAAGTAACTTATCAATATTATATTAGTGAAGAGTCGGTGAGCAGTTATAAATCAAATTCACTAAATAAGCTTGAAAACGCTGAGAATTCAATCAATGGAATAATTAACTATTATTCTTCTTCTGCTGCTAACAATAGAATTAATAATTATTATCTACAAATTATTAAGGTCAAATTTTATTATAATCTTATTTGTAGAGCAATAAGTATTGGAGAGCTGAATTTCGCAGAGCAGATGAGAAGTAAATTGAAAACAGTAAGTTATAGTCACAATACATTTCAATTATTAAAATGCCCAAAAGTTTTGATAATGTATAATTTGATTTCAATGAAGCCGATTTATTCAATATTTAAATTATATATGCAGAAATCAATTAAAAGAAACTAACATAAGAATCTTTCTAATTTAGGCGATCTTTCTAATAAAACACGGCCTAAAATTAATTATTTTATTACGTCTAATGAACATCTTAATTAATCTCATACCAATTAAGAAGGGTGGTGGTCAACAAGTTGCAACAAACTTTATAGAGCATATATCTCAAGCTTCAGATATGGGGTTTAATATATATGTGTGCTGTACAGAAAATACTGAGATTCACAGATTATTAGTGAATGCTGATATTGAGAAAGTATTTGCAGTTAATAATTCTTTGTTATCGAGGGCTGTTTTTTCATATAAGGAATATTATACAATAATATACAAACATAGTATAGATGTTGTATATACTATGTTTGGTCCCTCATTACCTAAAGCTAAAGAAGTGCTTACTGTTGTAGGCTGCGCTTATTCAAACATCTTTTATCCAGAAGTTAATTTTTGGGAAAAATGGCCGCTAAAGAAGAGATTAATTGCCAAAGCTATTGACTATTATAGGCTTAAAACTACTCTTAATGCAGATGCCGTTATTTTTGAAAACGAAAGTATGAGGTTAAGGTCAAAAAATATTTATGACTTTCCAAGTGAACGATCCATCTTTATTAAACCTTCAGTAAGTTCTCATTTACTTAAAGCGAACTCGTTAACTATCAAAAGTTCAGAAAGAAATAATATACATTCCACTAAGCAAATCCTTTTATTAACTGGCTGGCATCTGAATAAAAATTTACAGGCTCTACCAAATATAGCTTATGCTCTAAATTTAAAGGGTGTGAATGATGTTATATTCACAGTTACAATCTCCAAAGAACATGAAGGAGCGCTAAGTCTTATACAAGAAGCCAAAAGACTTGGGGTTGAAAATTATCTTAATTTTATTGGTACAGTATCGCCTTTTGAATTAGAGGAACTATATAAGAATTCATATGCAGTTATGCTACTTAGTTTATTGGAAAGTTTCAGTAATAATATAATTGAATCTTGGGCAATGAAAAGGCCACTTATTATCTCTGATTTAGAATGGGCAAGAAGTATATGTAATAAAGCCGCATATTATGTTGATAGAGATAGTTCTGACCAAGTAGCTGCAGCAATTAAAAATTTAGTAGACGATTCTTTATTATACAATAACTTAGTAAATGAAGGAGTTAAAGAGCTTTCCACTTATCCAAGCCCAAGTGAAAAGGTGAAGTTGCAGTTTGAATTCATTAAGCGTTTACATGAAAAAGGTGTTTAAAAATTTTTTAGTCTGTAACTTCGAACTTTTTGCCTCAATCATATTTGCGTTACCCAGACATAAATTATTTAATTTTGTCAAATCGAACTTCCTAAGAATGCTTGGTTCCAATATCGGTAGTGGCATAACTTACTATCCTGGAATAAAGTTAAGCCCTGGCTCCAGTTTGCAATTAGGTGACCATGTAGATTTAGCTTGGGGAGTGTTAATTACAACGGGTGGAGGTGTAGAAATAGGGGATCGTTCTCTTATAGGATATAATACACAAATATTCTCTGCGAATCATGTTATTCCACCTCGTCCACAGCAGATATTTACTTCTGGCCACGAAAAGAAAAAGGTTAAGATAGGTAAAGATGTTTGGATAGGTGCTGGATGTATAATTTTACCTGGAGTAACCATAGGCGAAGGAGCAGTAGTGGCAGGTGGTAGCGTTGTAACGAAAGATGTAGCGCCATTTACAATTGTTGGAGGCAATCCGGCAAAAATTTTAAAAGAAAGAATTTAGAAATGAAACAACTTATCCAGTCATTTAAAACTGGCGAAACCATACTTGAAAATATCCCTGCTCCTCAAGTTAAAAGAGGACAGGTTCTAATACAAACAACGCGCACATTAGTATCACTCGGTACCGAGCGCATGTTAGTTGAATTTGGCAAAGCAAATCTACTTGACAAAGCGCGTCAGCAGCCTGATAAAGTTAAACAGGTATTTGACAAGGTGAAGTCTGATGGACTTATGCCGACTGTAGAAGCTGTGTTTAGTAAACTGGAGCAGCCACTACCGCTTGGGTACTGTAATGTTGGTAAAGTGATAGCTGTAGGTGAAGGAGTTAGTGAATTTAAGGTTGGGGATCGAGTAGCTTCAAATGGCCCACACGCAGAAATTGTAAGTGTACCAAAAAACCTTGTTGCTGCTATCCCGGATAATATTTCGGATGAGGAAGCTGCCTTTACAGTAATTGGCTCTATTGGCTTACAGGGAATACGCCTGCTTAACCCAACATTGGGAGAAACTATAGTCGTTATTGGTTTAGGCTTAATTGGATTAATAACGGCAGAGCTTTTAAAGGCAAACGGCTGTAAAGTAATAGGTGTAGATCTGGATGAGCAGAAGCTAGCTATTGCGAAGAGCAAAGGCATTATATCGGTTAATCCTGTTACAACCGATGTTGTTAAGTTTGTAGAAAGCGAGACAAATAGTATTGGTGCTGATGGTGTAATCATTACTGCTTCGGCAAAGACAAATGATATCATTTCGCAAGCTGCACAGATGAGCCGCAAGCGGGGCAGAATTGTGTTAGTTGGAGTAATTGGCTTGAACTTAAGTCGTGCAGAGTTCTATGAAAAGGAGCTGACATTCCAGGTATCCTGTTCTTACGGCCCGGGAAGGTACGATGAACTTTATGAGCAAAGGGGCAGGATTATCCCTTGCCTTTTGTACGCTGGACTGAAAAGCGAAACTTTGAAACAGTGCTGCAGGCTATCTCTTCTGGCAGCCTGGATGTAAAATCATTAATTACGGAAAGAGTACCTTTAGATGAGTACACTAAGATTTATGGCAATATAGGTACCAGTAAGTCTATTGCATCCATACTAGTCTATCCTGAAGGTAAGGCTGTAGATACGAATGCAACAATAACATTAGCTGGAGGAAGATTTATAGGTTCCAGAGGTGTTATTGGCATAGTCGGTGCAGGTAACTTTACCAAAATGACCATGCTGCCTGCCTTAAAAGGGACTGGTGCTGGTTTTAAATACATGGCCAGCGCTGGCGGGGTTACCGGAACTGCGCTGGCTAAAAAGTATAGTTTTACCCATAGCACTACAGATTATAAGGAAATACTGCAGGATGAGGATGTAGATCTTGTAATGATCACTACACGTCATGATCTTCACGCAGCAATGGTGCAGGAAAGCCTTCGAGCTAAAAAGCATGTTTTTGTTGAAAAACCGTTAGCACTTAATACAGCTCAGTTAGCTGATGTGCTAAATGACTATAATACGCATGCTATTCCTAATGGCCTTACATTATCAGTAGGTTTTAATAGGAGGTTCTCGCCGCACATTCAGAAAATAAAGGAGTTGATCGGAACATCTCCTGACCCTTTAAATATTGTAGCTACCATGAACGCGGGCTTCATCCCAAATAATGTATGGGTGCATGATATGCAAACTGGCGGTGGCCGCATTATTGGTGAAGCTTGTCATTTCCTGGACTTGATGGTGTATTTAACGGGCAGCCCGATCAAATCTATCTGTATGAGTGCACTTGGGAAAAATCCAGAAGAGAACACGGATAACGCAAGTATACTTGTTAAGTTTGAGAATGGCTCTAATGGTGTAGTTAACTATTTTGCGAACGGCCATAAAAGCTACTCAAAAGAGAGAGTGGAGTTGTATTCCCAGGGGCGGACCCTTGTAATGGATAACTTTAGAAAAACAGAAGGCTACGGTTTTAAAGGCTTCAGCAAGTTAAAAACAGGTCAGGATAAGGGCCATGCTGCTCAGTTTAAAAAGCTAATTGAATCATTAAAACAAGGTGGTGCACCTCTTATTCCATTTAGTGAGTTGATAAATGTTACATTAGCAAGCTTTGCGGCTATCAATAGCTTGAAAGTTGGGGAGTGGGTAGAAGTTTCTAAAGTATAGTACAAAGGATGAGAAATTGGCTAACTCCATTACAGAGGAAAACTACTTCTGGTAGTTATATGCCTGAAGTGGATTTTTTGAGATTTATAGCTATTACTGCAGTAGTTTTATTTCATATCCATGGATTTTTAATTGTAAAGCAAAATAGAGATGTCCTATTTGGAGAGCATCTAGACTATTTATTTAGGAATGGTGACCTAGGAGTACAGCTGTTTTTTGTTCTAAGTGGATTTATTTTAGCCTTACCTTTTGCAAAGGGCTACTTTTTGAGCAGCGAGGTTCCAACTTTGAAGAAATTCTACGTTAGGAGGCTAACTCGGCTTGAGCCTCCATATATACTTTTAATGACTTTACTACTACCTGTAGTTATTTTCCATAATAAGTGGCTTATTATGGAAGCAGTTAAAAGCTATCTATATTCCATAGGATATATCCATAACCTTTTAGCTGGGGATTTAAGTAAACTTATTGTTGTTACTTGGTCCCTTGAAATTGAAATTTTCTTTTATATCCTATTCCCGGCATTAGCTCTTGCGTTCAGATTGCCAAAATTTAAAAGACGGTTATTGCTTTTAGTTTCAATGTGTTTCTCACCTTACTTAAATTATAACATATTAGAACTAGAAGTACAGAACGTACTTGGCTTCTTTCAGTATTTTGCCGCAGGTATGCTGTTGGCAGACATATATCTTACAGAAAAGCCTATAAAGCTTAGTCAAGTACAAAACTTATTTGTTTTAATTGTTTGTCCATTTATACTTTTCACTATTGAGGTCGATAAAATAGGAATAGTTAATTACATAATATACCCCTTATTAATTATAGGCTTCTATTACTTGGTATTATCAAATGCTGCTTCATTTAAGATTTATAGTAACAAATATTTAGCATCAATAGGCGGTATGTGTTACAGTATGTACCTAATACATTACATTATTATTTCAGCTTTTGGTAATTATTTACAATTGTACGTCAATTCAGTTTTTGATTCAGTAGCATTCTTTATCCTTATTAGTATTATAATTTTAATTGGAACGGTAATTTTTTACTTACTTTTTGAGAAACCATTTATGAACCCTAACTGGTATAAAGTTGCTAATAAAAGGAAAAACAAAGAATCATTAGTAAAAACAACAGCTTAAAAAACTTAAATAAGAGTTAATGCTTATATCCATTATCGCAGGAGCCCGTCCAAACTTTATGAAAATAGCACCAATAATAGATGCTATTCAAAATGCCAAGGGCAAAGGCCATGACATTTCTTACAGATTAATCCATACCGGCCAGCATTACGACAAAAAGATGTCTGGCGACTTTTTTGAACAGCTAGGGATTCCGGAGCCAGATGCAAACCTGGAAGCTGGGGGGGCACACAGGCCGAACAAACTGCAGCAATTATGGTACGCTTTGAGAAAGAGTTGCTCGAAAACAGACCTGAACTTGTTCTGGTAGTTGGTGATGTTACCTCTACGATGGCCTGCGCCATTGCAGCACAAAAGCTTCATGTTCCGGTTGCACATGTGGAGGCGGGTATACGCTCCGGTGACTGGACAATGCCTGAAGAGATAAACCGCCTGGTTACAGACAGCATCAGTAATTACTTCTTTACGACTACTGAAATTGCGAATAATAATTTGGTGAAATCAGGAGTAAAGCCGGAGCATATTTTCTTCGTTGGTAATACCATGATTGATACGCTTCTGAAGCAAATGCCGAAATTCACCCAGCCATCTTTTTGGAATGATTTCGGGTTAGAAAAGCAGAAGTACCTTGTGATGACATTGCACCGCCCATCTAATGTAGATGATCCGGAGCAATTGAGAAAACTGTTGAATGTGCTGGAAAAGGGAACAGAGCAATTGCCGATTATTTTCCCAATGCACCCACGCACCCGCAATAACATTGAAAAATTTGGCATTAGCCTGAATAATGTAAAGGTGGTAGATCCACTCGGATACCTTGAGTTTAACTACTTGGTTCAACATGCAAAAGGTGTGGTTACAGACTCTGGCGGTATAACAGAAGAGACCACTGTAATGGGAGTGCCATGCATGACATTAAGAACTACAACCGAACGCCCTGAAACCTGCACTATTGGAACCAACGAATTGCTGGGAACAGATCCGGAGGCGTTGGAAGATGCTTTACAGGTATTGTTTAGTGGCAACTGGAAAAAAGGTTCAATTCCGGAGCTTTGGGATGGTAAAACGGCAGAACGTATGGTTGACGTTCTGCTTAGGTTGGACTACAGCAAAGGTAATGCCGTCGCTCAGTAAAGCATTACAGCTTATAAACAACATGGGCTGGCGATATGTCAGTTTCCGTGCTATGCATGAGGCAAAAGTACGGACAGGCATATTTAAAAAAGCATTCCCACAAGATCCTGCCTTTCAGAAATTTATTTCACTTAATGAATGGAAAAAGCAGGATGTTGCTTTTTTTATGAACGGCCGGAATGGAATTGATCTAGCAGGAATAGCAGTCCCTGCTGAACTGGCTAAAAGTTTTGAAGAGTTGAAGGAGGGGCGGTTTCGCTTCTTCTCATCTCTGTCATATAATTTAGGCAGTAACTATGATTGGATTACCAATCCTGACACTGGCTTTAAATATAGCGCACAGAAACACTGGACACAGATAAACGACTATAGTCAGGAAGCTGGTGATATTAAATTCGTTTGGGAAAAGTCCAGATTCTCATTCCTATATACTATAATCAGGAACGATGCTCATACAGGTGAAGATCACTCTGAGTGGATTTGGAAGGAAATTCTGTCGTGGATAGATGCTAATCCTATAAATAGTGGGCCTAACTATAAGTGCAGCCAGGAGATTTCTCTAAGGGTACTTAACTGGACGTTTGCTTTAAATTTCTATAAAGATACCACCTCGCTTACGGAAGAGATTTTCCAGAAAATTATATTCTCGATGTACTGGCAACTGGACCATGTATATAAGAATATTGATTTCTCCAGAATTGCTGTTCGTAACAACCACGCCATTACAGAAACGCTAACCTTATACTTAGGTGGCTTGCTTTATCCTTTTTTCCCGAAATCAGCTCTTTGGAAAGAAAAAGGAAAGAAATGGTTTGAAGAGGAAGTAGCCTACCAGGTATATGCTGATGGAACATTCCTTCAGTTTTCAATGAACTACCATAGGGTTGTTGTTCAACTCTTAACATGGGCCATACGACTTGCCGAATTAAATAAAGAATCTTTCACTGCAGTTGTATATGAGCGGGCGCAGAAAAGTTTAGAATTCCTGTTATCGTGCATGAATCTGAAAGATGGCTGGCTTCCAAATTATGGTAATAACGATGGCGCTTTATTTTTTAAATTAAATGATGCTGATTATCGGGATTACAGGCCTCAATTAGAAGCACTCAGCAGTGCCTTAGGCTTTGAATGGAAGTATGACAAGTTTGAAGATGCTATTTGGTATGGACTTACAGATAGAAATACTGAAGGCGGTACAGCAGAGACAAAAATAGGTCTGAGTCAGTTTAAGGATGGTGGTTATTACATACACAGGCAAGACGATATATTAACTTTTGTACGGTGTGGCAATCATAAGGATCGGCCACATCAGGCAGATAATTTACATCTCGATATCTGGCACAACGGTATAAACTATCTGCACGACGCTGGGAGTTATAAATACAATACTGATAATGCACAGTTAAAATACTTTATGGGCACTCAATCCCATAATACAATTATGCTTGGGGATAATGACCAGATGGAGAAAGGTGCAAGATTTATCTGGTATCATTGGTCGCAGTGCGAGAGCGTTCAAACTACAGATAATAAAGATTACTTTATCTTTGAGGGAACGATTAAAGCGTTTCAACATGTCTCTAAGAACATCAGACATTGCAGGAAAATAATTGTAAGCAAGAAAAAGCCAGAGTGGTTGATCGAGGACATGATTCTGAAAAAACCAGATGGTTTGGAAATGCATCAGTTATGGCATACAAAACATTTGAGTAAGCTTAACTTTGTAGCTCAGATACAAAATAAAGAGCAGGTTGCCCCGCTTATAAGAGAGGGATATTACTCTGATTATTATGGCAAAAAAGAACTTTGTTCGGAAATAGTGTTTACAACCAAAGCAGATACTATTACGACTAGGATCACAATTTTATAATGAAAATACTTTTATTACACCAGTACTTCTTAGAGGAAGATGATCCGGGCGGGTCTCGTTTTAACGAAATGACGAAGCAATGGTCCGATCAGGGCCATGAGATAACTGTTATAGCAGGCATGATGCACTATAATGGAAGTCAGAAGCGAGAGGAATATAAAGGGAAGTGGTTTAAAAGAAAACACCAGGGGCAGGTTAATGTCTGGCGAACCCACGTTTCTGAAAGTTATAATTCTGGTTTCCTTGGTCGCCTTTGGGGTATTTTTCTTTTGTGTTTTCCTCCCTATGGTCGGGTTTGTTTAAAGTAAAAGGTAAGTATGATATTATACTGGTAACCTCGCCGCCTCTGTTCGTAGGCATAACAGCATACTTTCTGTCTAAGTTAAAGAGAGTACCTTTTGTATTCGAAATAAGGGATCTTTGGCCTGAATCAGCAATTGACACAGGGGTTGTAACAAATAAAGCTATAATAAAGCTAGCCTATTGGTTTGAAGCTTTCATCTATGAAAAGGCCAAACTTATTAATGTTCTGACTCCTGCTTTTAGAGAAACCCTGATTGAGAAAAAAGGTGTAGCACCGGAGAAAATTATTTTTATCCCTAATGCTGCGGATTTCAGCTTATCAGATAAAATACTGGAAAGCTTCGATGCTGAGGATTTCAGAGATGAAAAAGGTTGGAATGGCCGTTTCGTGATAACCTATGTTGGGGCTCATGGCGTTGCTAACCATCTGGAGCAAATTCTGGAAACAGCAAACCTGCTTAGAGATACAAATGTATTGTTTGTGTTAATTGGATCTGGAATGCAGAAAGCAAAGCTGGTTACGCAGGCATCAGCCATGAAATTGGATAATGTTCAGTTTTTAGACTCGGTATCGAAGGCGGATGTATTCAAATATATTTTAGCTTCGGATATGGGTACTTCTGTACTTAAAAAGGTAGATACTTTTAAGACTGTTTACTCAAATAAAACATTTGATTACATGGCCTGTAAGAGACCAATTCTAATGGCTATTGACGGTGTTTCCAGAAAGCTGGTTGAAGAAGCGGAAGCGGGGATATATGTAGAGCCGGAGGATTCAGAAGATTTTGCTTCAAAGATCAGGTTATATCTAAATAATCCGGAACGGGTAGCTTCTGAAGGAGTAAATGGTTATCTGTATGCGAAGCAGAACTTTGATAGAAAAGTTTTAGCTAATAAGTATGTTGCCTATTTGAAAGGATTTGATAAAAATTATGTACAAGAACCAGTTAAAGCGGTTTATTGATTTCATATTAGCTACAACTGCATTTATTATTGCGCTACCCATTTTCGCAATAGTTACCCTGTGTCTTATAATTGCAAACCACGGCAAGCCATTCTTCCTGCAGCCTCGCCCTGGTAAAAATGGGCTGATCTTCCGTGTCATCAAGTTCAAAACAATGAACGATCAGAAAGATGCGCAGGGAAATTTGCTTCCAGACGATAAAAGACTCACGGCTATAGGTAACTTTGTCCGCAAAACATCCTTAGACGAAATCCCACAATTGCTGAATGTGATCAAAGGCGATATGAGTTTAATAGGTCCTCGTCCTTTGCTGGTTGAATATCTTCCTTTATACAACAAAGTACAGAGCAGGAGGCATGAAGTAAGGCCCGGTATTACTGGCTGGGCACAGGTTAATGGCAGAAATGCGATTAGCTGGGAGGAGAAATTCAAGTATGATGTGTGGTATGTGGATAATATTTCCTTTCTGCTGGATTTGAAAATCATTTTTCTTACTATCCAGAAAGTTTTTAAATCTGAAGGGATAAGTGCGGACGGTAACGTAACCATGCCTAAGTTTCAGGGGAGCAACTAATATGTACTTATTCGGAGCAAGCGGTCATGCCAAGGTTATAATGGATGTACTAAATAATATGTCTGTGCCTGTTACAGGTTTGTTTGATGATAACCCTGCTGTTAAAGAATTAAATGGCACTGCTGTATTAGGTAAGTATGCCGGACAAGAGCTTGATGCAGAACTAATCATTAGTATTGGCGATAACAACATAAGATCTAAAATAGCAAATCAACTTCAGGTACAGTTTGGTAAGGCCATAGCCAAAAGCGCAACTATTTCAAACTCAGCAGACATTGCAGAAGGTACTGTTGTGATGCAAGGTGCAATTATACAAGCTAGTACGCAAGTAGGTAAACACGCCATCATAAATACACGTGCAAGTATAGATCATGACTGTCTGGTTGGTAATTTTGTTCATGTTTCTCCAGGTGCCGTGCTGTGTGGTAATGTACATGTAGGAGAAGGTAGTCACATTGGGGCCGGTGCCATAGTTATACCAAACCTAAGGATAGGGAAATGGTGCAAGATAGGCGCTGGAGCTGTCGTTATCAGTGATATTCCGGATTTTTCAACTGCTGTGGGAAACCCGGCACGAATTATAAAATGCAATCAAAATGAATAACAAAATATGGCTCTCTTCTCCACACATGGGAGGTGCTGAAGAGAAGTATGTAAAAGAAGCTTTCGATACGAATTGGATTGCTCCGCTGGGACCTAATGTTGATGGCTTTGAGAAGGATCTGGAAAGCTATTTAGGCAACGGAGTGCATGTAGCGGCGCTTAGTTCTGGTACAGCTGCCCTGCATCTGGCGCTTATCATACTTGGTGTAAAAGCCGGAGATGAAGTGATCTGCCAATCGATGACCTTCTCTGCTTCTGCTAACCCGATTGCCTACCAGGGAGCAACCCCTGTTTTTGTAGATAGCGAAGAACGCACCTGGAACATGTCGCCGGAGTACCTGGAAGAAGCTATAGTTGACAGAATAAGCAAAGGCAATAAACCGAAAGCTATTATAGTAGTGCATCTTTATGGTATGCCAGCTGAAATGGACCGCATCATGGAAATTGCCAACAAGTATGAAATATCTGTTCTGGAAGATGCAGCTGAGGCTTTGGGTTCGAGCTATAAAGGCCGGCCTTTGGGCACTTTTGGTTCCATGAGTATTTTATCATTTAACGGAAACAAGATCATTACTACTTCCGGTGGTGGTGCGCTGGTTTCCACGAACGAGGAATGGATAAAAAAAGCACGTTTCCTGGCTACGCAGGCCCGAGATAATGCACCACATTACCAGCATTCACATATAGGCTATAATTACCGAATGAGCAATATATGTGCTGGTATTGGCCGTGGGCAAATGGAAGTACTGCAGGAACGTGTTCAGCAACGACGCAGCAACTTTGATCGCTATAAAGCTGTATTTGATACTAATGAGGCTATTTCTTTCCACGAAGAAGTTTCTGCAGAGTACTACTCCAACAGGTGGCTATCAACAGTACTTGTTGACGAAGAATCTGGGGTGAGCCGTGAAGATATCAGATTAGCACTGGAAAAGCAGAATATCGAAAGCAGGCCCTTATGGAAACCGATGCATCTGCAGCCAGTTTTTGAAGATGCACCATTTTATGGAGATGGTACAAGCGAGAAACTTTTCAGAGATGGCTTATGTCTTCCTTCCGGTTCTAATTTGCAACCGGAGGAGATCGAAAGTGTAATTGACATTATAAGCACATGCTTTTCAGATGTTTCACAAACAACCTGAATTTAAAGTAAAAAATGAAAAGGGCTGTTTTACAGCCCTTTTTTAATCCAAGAAACTGAAGGCTTTATGCAGTGTATCAGATACATAAAGATTATTGGATATTTTTTTCGTAACTTTTTAGTAAATTCTGGAGTATAGTGCCTCCAAATATCTGATAAGCCGGACACTTAACTAGTTAGCGGCTATTTCATACAAGTTATGTATGAGCTGATATAATAATTCCTAGTAACGTAAAAATGGAAATATTGCATTTGCAATTAAAAGTAATACATACCGTTATGCTCATATAGTGCAAATTTTGATTAAATTTGCACTCCAGTATTTTTTACTAGTTTCGCGCTGTTCACCCTAATATGAAATTATACTTACTTAATAAATCTTTGCCTAAATGGATCATTCTCTTGATCGATCAGGTCATTGCCAGTTGGTCCTTTGTCTTCTCTTTTCTTTTAATACGCCAGTTCGAGTTCACTGATCTTTTAAGAGGGCACTTTACCATTTACGTAGGACTTTACTGCCTTGTATACCTGTGTACTTCTTATCTAATGCGTATCCATACAGGACTTATCCGTTATTCCGGTACACAGGATATTATCCGGATATTTACGGCTGTCCTCACATCGAGCCTGATTTATGGAACTGTGGTTGCTATAGTTGTGGGACCGATGTTTCATTTGCAGACGGTCAATATATTTGTTGTACTGCTGGTAAACTTCTTTATTTCTTCCTCACTGTTAATCATGCTTCGCATAGGAGCAAAGGCACTGTTTTACTACATAAAGCGTAGTACTTCAGGTGAAAGAGAAACAGTAATGATCTATGGTTCAAATGGTTATTCTTTGCTTGTAAAGCAGGCACTTGAAACCAGTGGCATGGGGAAATACATTATTGCAGGTTTTATAGATGACAATCCTAATAAAGTAGATAAAACGATTCAGCAGGTTCGGGTGTATCGTGGCAAGGATATCAAGAAACTGCATAAAACGATACATATTGATAAGCTTTTTGTTTTAAGTGAGGATCTTAAAACAGATGATAAAAAGAAAGTAATCGAGAAATGTGTTGAACTGGGAATTAAGGTTCTGACTGTGCCACCTACTGCTGAGTGGATGACAGGACATCTGAGATTAAATCAGATACAGGACCTTAAAATAGAAGATCTTTTACAACGACCACCTATCGTAATTGAGAATAAGAAAGTATCGCGCGACCTGTCCGGTAAACGGGTTTTGATAACCGGTGGGGCCGGTTCAATCGGGTCTGAGATTGTAAGGCAGGTGCTGAGTTATAACCCTGAGATGGTTATTATTTGTGACCAGGCAGAGTCTCCGTTACATGAGTTGCAATTGGAGATGGAAGAAGCATATCCGGGTTCGGAGCTTAAGCTTTGTATTGCTGATATCCAGAATTTCAATAGGATGTATTCTATTTTTAAAGAGTATACCCCTCACTTTGTGTATCATGCTGCTGCGTATAAGCATGTGCCTATGATGGAAAATAATCCTGCCGAAGCGATACTCACCAATGTTCAGGGGACTAAAAACCTCGCCGACTTGTCAATGACTTTTGATGTGGAGAAATTTGTAATGGTTTCTACGGATAAGGCGGTCAATCCGACAAACATTATGGGGGCTTCCAAGCGAATTGCTGAGATCTACATTCAGTCGCTGAATAGTGTTGGCAAAGATGTGCAGCAAAGCAAGGATAATAAAGGAAAGCAAACCCGCTTCATTACTACCCGTTTTGGAAATGTATTAGGTTCAAATGGTTCTGTTATTCCGCGTTTCAGGGCACAGATACAGAAGGGTGGACCCATTACAGTAACGCACCCGGATATTACACGCTATTTTATGACCATCCCGGAGGCAGTGCAACTTGTGTTGGAAGCCGGAACGATGGGCAAAGGAGGTGAGATCTTTATCTTTGATATGGGAGAGCCCGTAAAGATCGTGAACCTGGCGAAAAAGATGATCAAGCTTGCAGGTTTGGTACCTGGAGTTGATATTGATATCGTGTACTCAGGGTTGAGACCAGGAGAGAAACTATACGAAGAATTACTAAATGAGGAGGAAACCACTATTCCTACGCACCATCATAAGATCAAGATCTCGAAAGTAAGAGAATACGCCTATAACGAGGTTGTGGCAGATGTAAATGAGCTCCTAACCTTAAGTAAAGAAAGTGAAGAACTGGCGGCTGTAAAGAAAATGAAAGTTATGGTGCCGGAGTTCCTAAGCAAAAACTCGCGTTTCGAACAACTTGACACAGTAACGGAGTAAAACTACTCACAGTAAAACAATAATCCCCATTAGTCTGGTTTAGGCCAAGAATGATGGGGATTATTGTTTTAGCGCGTTTAGCCCGGCAGAGATAGGAATTGTGTCTGACCCGGGGTTTTCAGGATGCTGCTTTATCCCTTCCCAACCTTCCCTAAAAACAGGGGAAGGAGTATTACCTTGATATTAATTTATTTATAGTTGAGTTTGTACAGCTGGCGAGAGTCTCCAGACCCGCGACTTGCAGTGAACGTGGTGTCTCCTGACTCCACTGGCCAGGAAGGGATAGAAATTGGCTGAACCGGGGTTTATAGGATTAAACGATTTTCAGGATGTGGTTTTTGCTATAGTTTATAGTTGCTGGTTTAACCCACCCCTGCCCCTCCCGTGAGGGGACTTTCTGCTGTTGCTATAGTTAAGATTATAGTTTCATAGTTACAGACCATGCGCGGACAGGTGGCGACCCAAAGCCGTCAACTTAAGGATTTTTACTATCTAAACTGTCATTTCGAACAGCGTGAGAAATCTATTTGAGATATATTCAAGATTGTTCTAAATAGATCTCTCCTGTCGTCGAGATGACAAATTCGGCTTAAGTTGACGGCATTGGGTCGCCACCTGCCCATACGGATAGAATTGTATAGACGCAATACTTTGCGTCTTGTTTCCAGTTGTAAACACGCCAGCTATGCGAAATATCTTAGTCTTTGAGTTGAGCGCCTCGAGAGATTTCCGGTGCTATCAGGCATGTCGACGTTAAGAGCCAAGGAAGCGAAAGCAGCGCGATGCCCGAAATAGTTTAACCTGAAAGCTTTCGAGAGGGCCTTCCTTAAAGAGGGCCCCTTCCCCCGCCGTGAGGGCACCAAAGCCAACTATAGAACAATAGGCAAGTAGGGCTCTCAGGATTGGAAGTAGCTTTGAAAGTGAAGGCTTGTGTCCAGTTGCAACAACCTTCAAATATAGCACCAGACGCAAACAGGAACTGCGCACACTGTTAGGTCTTTATCAAACTATATCCTGAGATAGATTTTTCACGTTGTTCGAAACAACAAAGAAGAAACAGTAGAACGATAGCCAGGCTCCTTCCCCTGTTTTTAGGGGAAGGTTGGGAAAGGGTAATAAATGCCGACGCTAGCAGGACCTAGGGTGTGTTTGAAAAGTGTTTTTTAAGGATAATGTAGATGAATCCTAAAGTTACGAGGCATAAATACACTTTATCTAACTTGTCAAATCTGGTAGCTATCCTTCTATATTCCTTGATTCTGCCATATAGCCGCTCAATGACGTTCCTTTGGCGGTAGGCTTGCGTATCAAAAGTGGGCTTGGGTCCCTTTCTTCGCCGTTTGCTACCTTCAGGCAATTTCCGTTCGGCTATAGTGGCTTTTACCCCTCGTTTGCTCAGCCACCGGCGAAATGGCTGACTGTCATAGCCCTTGTCGGCTATCAACATATTAGGTTTAAGTCTGGGCCTGCCTTTTGTTAGTTGTAATTGGCACTGGCCCAATAAGAAGCTGGCCTGCGTGATTTCATTTATCTGGCCGCCTGTCAGCAGCATCTGTATAGGCAGGCCTTGCCCCTCACAAACCAGGTGCAGTTTACTGCTCAACCCGCCCCTGCTTCTTCCCAGCGCCTGTGGGCCACTTTTTTTTTCCGGCCCCAGCGGCTGCCTTATGCGCTTTTACAATCGTGGCATCGATCATTCAGGTCTGAGGCGCTATTAAGCCTTTCTCATCCAGCTTAAGCCGTAACTGCTCAAATATCCGCTCTAAAACCCCTTGCTTTTGCCAGTGCCGGAACCGGTCATACACCGTCTGCCAGGGGCCATAACGGTCAGGAAGGTCTCGCCAGCTGGCCCCGCTATTGAGCATCCAGAACATGCCGTTGAGCAAGGTGCGATCATCCCGACGCGGGCGGCCAAAGCCTTTCGCTTCATGGGGAAGCAACAAGGCTACAAGATCCCATTGTTGATCACTAAGTTCATAACGCCGCTTCATCTTCTTCCTTTTAAACTCTGATGAAGTTTTACGGGTTTAGTTACTTTTCAGACACACCCTAGGCACGCTGCCTGGTAAAAAATTCTGTAAATCAATATAATCCACATTACCCCCGGTTCAAATAGATGAAACCTTTTACACCTCAATTTCCTTACTCTCCGGGGCGATGGCTCTGGCTATAGTTTGTAAACCAAAATTCGAAAGATAACACTTATCTTTGCAGCCTTAACTATAAATTTATGATCTCAGTTGACGCGGTTGCGGTAGAGTTTAATGGCTCTACGCTGTTTAGCAACGTTTCTTTTAATATCAACGAAAACGACCGGATTGCCCTGATGGGGAAGAATGGGGCCGGTAAATCTACACTGTTAAAAATTATTGCAGGCGCTAGCAAGCCCACTCGTGGTAAAATATCTGCCCCTAAGGAAGCTGTAATTGCCTACCTGCCGCAGCACTTACTGACTGAAGATAACTGCACTGTTTTTGAAGAAGCATCGAAGGCGTTTGCCAAGGTGCTGGACATGAAAAAGCAGATGGATGAGCTGAACGCGCAACTGGAGATCCGCACTGATTACGACTCTGACGACTACTATAAGCTAATCGAGCAGGTATCGGAGCTAGGGGAGAAGTATTACTCTATTGAAGAGATAAATTTTGATGCCGAGGTTGAAAAAACATTGCTTGGCCTGGGTTTCCTGAGAACTGACTTTACAAGACCAACCAGCGAGTTTAGTGGTGGCTGGCGTATGCGCATTGAGCTGGCCAAGATACTGCTTCAGAAGCCCGATCTGATTCTGCTGGATGAGCCTACTAACCACATGGACATAGAATCGATTCAGTGGCTGGAGGATTTCTTGGTAAATAATGCCAAAGCGGTGATTGTGATCTCGCACGACAAAACTTTTGTGGATAACATTACTAACCGAACGATTGAGGTTACGATGGGCCGCATTTACGACTATAAGGTAAACTATAGCCAGTATCTGCAACTGCGCAAGGAGCGCCGTGAGCAGCAGCAGAAACAATACGATGACCAGCAGAAAGAGATCGCCGATATTCAGGGGTTTATAGATCGCTTTAAAGGCACTTATTCTAAAACGCTTCAGGTACAGTCAAGGGTAAAGATGCTGGAAAAGATGGAGATAATTGAAGTAGATGAAGTGGACACATCTGCGCTGAATCTTAAATTTCCGCCGGCACCGCGTTCGGGCAATTATCCTGTAATTGCAGAAGGCCTGACCAAGAAATATGGCGATCATACGGTGTTCAGTGATGCGTCGCTAACTATAGAGCGAGGCGAGAAGATTGCATTTGTGGGTAAGAACGGAGAGGGTAAGTCTACGCTGGTGAAAGCCATTATGGGAGAGATTGATTTTGAAGGCAAGCTGCAACTGGGCCATAACTGTATGATCGGGTATTTTGCCCAGAACCAGGCCTCATTGTTAGACGAAGACCTGACCGTTTTCCAGACGATAGATGAGATTGCGATCGGCGATGTGCGTACACGTGTTAAGGATCTGCTGGGTGCATTTATGTTCAGTGGCGATACCATTGAAAAGAAGGTTAAAGTACTTTCGGGTGGTGAGAAAACACGACTGGCTATGATCAGGCTGTTGTTGCAACCGGTTAACCTGCTCATCCTGGATGAGCCTACAAACCATCTTGATATCAAAACAAAGGATATTTTGAAAGATGCGTTGAAGGCGTTTGATGGGACCCTGATTCTTGTATCACATGACCGTGATTTCCTGGATGGACTGGCTAACAAAGTATTTGAGTTTGGTAACAAGCGCATACGGGAGCACTTCGAAGATATTAATGGTTTCCTGAGAAATAAGAAAATGGAGAACCTGCGCGAGATAGAGCGTACTGTAGCGAAGTAAACTATAGTTGCTATAGTTAGGTAAATCAATTCCATTATCCCAAAAACTAAAAGAGCTGCCTTTAAGAAGGCAGCTCTTTTAGTTAATAAAATTCAATTATTGCATTCAGTTTAAACCGAATTAGTTTTTATCCTTATCACGATCCCGGTCGTGGTCTTTCTCTGCATCCACTGTTTTAGTTTTGGTTGTTGTATCGTAATCTACAACAGTTTCAGTAACTTCATATTCTGTTGCAACAGAGTCACGGTCCACCACCCTGCTGTTATCATCTTCTGAATGGGTAGCATTTTCATTTGTTCTATCGCAAGCAATCATACCGAGCGAACCCAGTACAAACACACCTGCTACTAATATCTTTTTCATCGTTTTATAGTTTGGTTCTACATGTACAGTACAATATCTGAACTTCAACAGCCAGTTATCATACACTGTTTTAGTACGAATTAAATGCAATAAAGGGTTTAATAACAGAAGATTTATATTGTACAGCCTGATTAATATAATCCAATTCAACTTAAGCCGCAGTTTGACCAACTATAAACATAGACATACCCAATACAGGAAGGCTGGCTATGCGCTTTTTTTATATTTATAGGTTTTGAAAGAAACTGAGCCGTAGCCTGCCATTCTCACCACCCGCCTATTATACTTTCTGATGAAAACAAACGGTATAGCCAAAACCGGGGCCTGACAAAAACCTAAACAGCATCTATACATGCCAGCGCAAATTTATAGGCTTGATAACCAGTTTTTATGCTTTGCCTGGGTAATTAAGCTTGCAGATAAAGGTTAAAAGTTTATATTTTTGTAGTAACAAATGCTGAAACTAAAGAAAAGAATAGATAGCTACCTGAAATACCCGCTGATGTGGGTAATGCTGCTATGGGCATTTACGTTGCCTGGGCATGAGGTTAGAGTCTATAATTTTCTGCTGCACACAGTGGCCGGTAATCCTGAAGCTGCCTTTGAATATGCCAGCGAAGAAGTTAGCCGTTCAGAAAACCAGCAGACAAGCCACGCATATATGGAGGCAGCACCAGCGGCTGCTTTTGCAGGTAAGATCAAGTTTCAATTGCTTGATTTAATGTCGGGTGAGCTTTTCTTTTCTCCGGTTAAAGCTTTTACTCTTTTTCCATTTTCACGCAGCAGTTCCAGGGCCGCTGCGCTCAAAGATCAGCTGCTGATCGCTCTACTTCCCAACGCACCGTAGTAAACCCCGGTTTAGAAATGAGAACTATAGTTAGCAGGTGTGCTGTAACTATAGTTTGTTGGTTTTTGGTATCAAACCATATACCCTGGTGCATTGGTGCCTAACTTCTCAGAGCAAATATCCATTTAAGTACAGAAAATTATCTGCAGCCATAAGGTTGCCTGTTTAATTATATGACACACCTTCCAAACCTTATTTTAGACCTGGGGCTAATACTCGGCGCTGCAGGTATCACTACTCTTATTTTTAAGAAATTAAAGCAGCCCCTGGTGTTGGGCTATATTATTGCCGGTTTACTTGTGGGGCCGCACGTTGCCATTTTCCCAACGATACACGAAATAGAAAACATACAGATCTGGGCAGAGATAGGTGTGATCTTCCTATTGTTCAGCCTCGGTCTCGAGTTCAGTTTTAAGAAGCTGGTTAAAGTTGGCGGCGCTTCATCCATCATGGCGCTGGTCGAGGTGGTAGTTATGTTATTGCTTGGTTACTTATCTGGTAAGTTGCTAGGCTGGTCGACTATGGACAGTATCTTCCTGGGCGGGATTTTGTCTATTTCATCTACCACCATTATCATCAGAGCTTTTGAAGAACTCGGTGTAAAGTCGCAACGTTTTGCAGGGCTGGTTTTTGGGGTGCTTATAGTAGAGGACCTTGTGGCGATTCTGTTGATGGTACTGCTTTCGACACTGGCTGTGAGCCAGCAATTTGCCGGGTCCGAGATGTTGAGTGCTGTACTGAAACTGGGCTTTTTCCTGGTAGTATGGTTCCTGGCCGGTATTTTCCTGATACCGACTTTCCTGCGAAAAGCCAGTAAACTAATGAACGACGAAACACTGCTGATCGTGTCACTGGCGCTTTGCCTGCTGATGGTAATCCTGGCAGCACAGGTTGGTTTCTCGCCTGCTCTAGGTGCGTTCATTATGGGGTCTATCCTCGCCGAAACTACAAAAGCTGAAAAAATTGAACACCTTGTAATGTCTGTAAAAGACCTTTTTGGTGCTATCTTCTTTGTGTCGGTGGGTATCCTCATCAACCCGGAGACGATCATAACTTACGCAGGCCCGATCGCGATCATAACTATAGTTACGCTGGTCGGTAAAGCGGTGAGTATTACGGCAGGGGGCTTAATGGCTGGCCAGGGACTTAAAACGTCGGTGCAGTCTGGTATGAGTGTTTCGCAGATCGGGGAGTTTTCGTTCATCATTGCAACGCTTGGCCTAACCCTAAAAGTGACCAGCGATTTCCTCTACCCGGTAGCGGTTGCGGTTTCGGCCATCACTACGTTTACAACACCATACATGATCCAGCTTTCTACGCCGCTGTATAAATTCCTGGAAGGGATACTACCTGAAAAGTGGAAGCGATCACTGGACGAATATAGTTCGGGTGCGCAGGCAATCAACACTACCTCCGACTGGAAAGTTGTACTGCGTTCGTATGTTGTAAACCTGGTGCTTTATTCGGTTATTATTATAGCCATAGTATTGCTGGCAGCGCGTTACCTTAACCCGTTCATCACCGAAAACGTGATAAATGGCCAGTACGGCGATATCGTTACTACCACCATCACGCTCATCTTTATGGCGCCTTTCCTGTGGGCGTTTGCTGTCTATCATCCACAGAAAGAGGCCTTGGGAAGGCTTTGGGCTAACCGCAATTACCGCAGCTTACTTATCTTTATTGAGTTCATCCGGATAGGGCTTTCGATCCTGTTCATCGGTTTCTTGCTCAACCAGTTCTTCCCGGTGCAGGTGTCCATTGTTGTTGGCCTGGTGATAATTGGTGTACTGGCTGTTATCTCTAAAAGGATACAAAAGTTTTACATCCGTATTGAGCAGCGTTTTATGATGAACCTGAATGCGCGCGAAATAAAAGCGGCAAGCAAAATGCACCATACGCTTACGCCCTGGGATGTTCACTTAACGAGTTTTGATGTGACGCATGAGTCGGTTGTGGTGGGCCGTAGTTTGCTTGAGCTGCAGGTACGCGAAAAATATGGCGTGAACATAGCGGTAATTGAGCGCGGCGACCGGACCATTATGGCACCTACCCGCCAGGAACTGATCTTTCCGGGCGACAGGATCTATGTTTTTGGGTCGGATGAGCAGATAGAGAAGTTCAGGCAGTTTGTGCAATCGGAAGCGGATCTGCAGGTAGAGCGCGACCGGGCCGAAGATGTGAAACTACAGCAACTTGTCATTTCTGAAACATCGCCCTTGCTGGGGATAACTATACGGGAATCGGGAGTGAGGGAGCGCACCAAAGGGCTTATAGTTGGTATCGAACGCAAAGGACAGCGCATCCTTAACCCGGAATCAGATTTCAGGTTCCAGGTAAACGATATCATCTGGATAGTAGGCAGCCCGTGGCGTATCAGAGCACTGGAAGCTGTTAATAGTTCTATGGCGAGTTAAGCTGTTATTCCAGAATTATTTTAAGATCCGCCCCGGCACTACTTTCTGTGTTGCTGGGGTGGATCTTATTTTTGTAAACAATAGTATTCTGCGATCAGGATAGGTTTACTTCTGAAGCTACAGCCATCCGGCGTTTTGCCTCTACGCACCAGAGCATTTCATTCAGGAAATTCCTGGCTCGTTTCTCTGTTCTTTCTTTGTCGGCAGGGTTTCCGTCTTCATCATAGTTATCTGCGGCATTTGGCACCGGAAACATGGCCGGCACTACCCAGGCACGCATTTTCCAGAGTGTGAACTGCAGCGATGTCATCACCTGCGTGCCTCCAAAATTTCCATCTGATACGGTTACCAATCCGATCGGTTTGCGGTGCCACTCTTCGTACAGCAGGTCTACTACATTCTTCAGGCTGGCAGGGTAGCCACCGTTGTACTCGGGTGTTGCAATGATCACGCCGTCCGCTTTCTTTATCTTTTCAGCAAATGCTAAAGTTTCTTCCGAAGGGTCATCCTGGAATTTTAACCGTTCCACGAAAATGGGAAAGTTATATTCCTTAAGGTCAAGTATTTCGGTGGTGGCTAAATTGTTTTCCTGCATATATTTCCGGAAGAAAAGGGCGACGCGATGCGTATTGCGGCCAAGGCGTACACTGGATGAAATAATGACGATGTGCGGCATAAACTATAGTTAGGTGATTGCGGTTTTATCCTTCAACTGGTAAAACCAGCCATGGGTTATAAGCTGTTAAAGCGTAACCAATAAATCAGCAGCAGGAAACTATACAACCACTTTTACAGAAATTCACCTTAAATTCGGGCCTGCGTTGCTGCTGGTCGTATAGTTGCGGAAGAAGCAGAAGCGTGTAAACTTTATGATTGAAGAACAACAGATAAGAACCGTGCAGGTAACCCGTTACGTTACGCCGTTACGCGAAGGAGGCTCGCTGCCTGCCATTGTGGAGGCCGAAGACGAGTTTATGTACGTGCTGAAATTCAGGGGAGCGGGGCAGGGGATAAAGGCACTCATAGGCGAGCTTATTTCCGGTGAGATTGCCCGCTTGCTTGGTTTCCGGGTACCTGAAATTGTGTTTATAGAACTGGATGAAGCCTTTGGCCGAACAGAGCCCGACGAAGAGATACAAGACCTGCTGCGTGCCAGCGAAGGCCTGAACCTGGGGCTGCATTACCTTTCGGGTGCTATTACCTTTGACGCGCTCGTTACAACGGTAGATGCTACGCTGGCCTCGCAGGTAGTGTGGCTCGATAGCCTGATAACCAACGTAGACCGCACGCCGCGTAATACCAATATGCTGATGTGGCACAAGCAACTATGGCTCATCGATCATGGGGCATCGTTGTACTTTCATCATGCCTGGCAGAACTGGGAGGAGCAGGCCAAACGTCCGTTTGCGCAGGTAAAAGACCACGTACTGTTACCACAGGCCACCGAACTGGACGCAGTAGATTCCCAATTTAAAGCTATACTTACGCCGGAACGCATTCAGGCTATAGTCGCGCTGATACCGGAAGAATGGCTGACAACGATAGAATCGCCGTTTGAAACTGCTCAGGAGCATCGCCAGGCTTACGCACATTTCATCAATACACGAATAGCTCATTCAGAAACCTTTACCAAAGAAGCGCAACATGCAAGAAAAGCACTTATTTGAGTATGCCGTGATCCGGGTGGTACCCCGGGTGGAGCGCGAGGAGTTTCTGAACGTGGGTGTAATCCTGTATTGCCGCGACCAGGGCTTTTTACATACACTTTACACGATAAACGAACAGCGCTTATGCTCCTTCGCAGGAGATTTGGATCTGCAGGAACTACAGGAGCGCTTACAGGCTTTTGAGCGCATCTGCTGTGGCCGGAAAGAAGGTGGCAGGATCGGGCAACTGGGCCTTGCGGAGCGGTTCAGGTGGCTGACAGCTGTGCGCAGCACCATCGTGCAGACATCGCCCGTGCACCCGGGCCTTACCTCAGATGCCAACGCGACATTGACCAAACTCTTTAATCAACTGGTTCTGTGAGTCAATTATAGTTTAAGTTTAATCTTATTCCAAAACAAAAGTCCATTTTGCCCTCGCTCACTTCCCGCGAGTGTGAGCTATCTGTGGCCTCTGGCCGCTTTATAGTATAAATTGACGTTATTGAATATCTCTTTCGGACTTCTTTGGTCGAAAGTAAACAGTTGCGGACTTTCAAATTCCTGTTTGTAATTTACCCGGACCCGGAAGTCCGAAGTAGATAGGTTTCGGACCAGAAGGCCTTAAACAGATGTGACTTAAAATCAGATAATTAGAAACTATAGTTTAACGTGGCCAAAGGCCGCAGGTAGCTCCCACTCGCGGGACGCAAGCGAGGGCGGCGTAACTATAGTTTAACTTAAAACAAAAGACCGCCCAACTATAAATGGGGCGGTCTTTTGTTGAGCAGCCTGTCTGGTATCAGGCTTTTGTTGGTATACGTTACAGGTAATCCAACTATAGTTCTAAAGCAATTTCTTAATTCTGTTAGTTGCCACCGGCTCTATTCTTCTCTTCTTCGGCACCGCCTGTTCTGCGTCTTGGCGCTGACGCCTGGGCTTTTCCAAATTTGTAGTTAAAGGTCAGGGTCGCTACCCTGGAGTCACGCACCTGGTAAAAGTTTTCGGCATAGTTATTTATAGTGGTAGCGCCGTTGGTTTTGTTTGTGTAGAAGACGTCGCTTACGCTAAGTTTAATACTTGCCTTCTTTTCCCAGAGCTGTTTCTGCACACCCGCCGATGCAAACCAGACAGGCTCTACATCCAGGAAGCCATAGGCCTCGGCAGTTCTGTAAACACCGGTTGCTTCGGCAGACCAGCCGTTTGGTAAGTTAAAAGTGTTGTTAGAATTTATGTTGAACGATAGCTGGCTGTTTTCGAGTTTATTATTGGCAATATAGCCGCTATAAGCGCTATAATATGAGGTTAAATTATTTACGCTGTTAAACCAGTTGCCAACTGAGAAAGGTACGGTAACCGATATGGCATAATAATCGGAACGATCTAAGTTCTCGAACGATTGCTTTACAATTTTTGCCGGCTCCTTATTTTCTTCTTTCTGAGATATATCCTGCTGAAGAACCTGTATTATTGGATCTGAGGTGTAACTATAGCTTAGTTTGGTAACGATGCGCTGATCAAAGGTATGCGTAAACTCAAAAGAATAAGAGGTTTCAGGGGCAAGGTACGGGTTGCCTGCGGAGTAGGTGCTTGGGTCTAAGTAGTTCTTAAACGGGTTAAGCTGGTTATACGATGGTCTGTTAATTCTGCGACTCAGGGATACACCAAGGTCATGCTTTTTGCTCAGCGTGTAGCCCACGAAGGCACTCGGGAATAATTGCGTATAGTTATGGTCCAGTTTACGGTCTTCTTCTTTCACGGTCTCTGATAACTGCTCGCCTTTTGCATTGGTGTTTTCCAGGCGCAGGCCAAGTTGCAGGCTCATTTTATCCCATTTTTTAGATGTGTTCAGGTAAGCAGCATTGATGTTCTCGTCGTACAGAAAGTGATTGCTTTTTTCTGATTCAAATATATTCCCGCCGTTGGTTCTGTTGTAAAACTCCAGGTTGTTGTCGGCACTTACTAGGCTGCTTTTAAAACCGGCATCCAGTTTACCATTAATGCTGGTAAGTGGCTGCGTATAGTCTACCTTGGCAGACCGAATACTCAGGTTGCCATCCAGGGTGCCGTACAACAGGTTCGGAACACCTTTCAGATTGCCTTCCGGTGTATACGTTTTGGTCGTAAAGTCCTGCTCGTCGGTATTGTTGTAAATGATGTAATCCACATCTGCCGTAAGTTCGCGACCGGTGCTGTCTATAGTATGTTTCAGGTTCAGATTTATGCCGTGGTTTTCACGGTCGTGGCCGGCAATGGCATTCGTAACGAAAGTTGAATCTGTAGCACCGGAAGCGTCACGTCCTGCTGCCCGGTTTAAGTTATCTCTGTCTATGCCGGTCAGGTAACCGCTGGCTACTATGCCGAGCGTGGTTTTAGGAGTCAGGAAATAATCGGCACCTACACGTGCGTTATGCGTTTTAAACTGGAAGTTAAACCGGTTCTGCTGGTCATAGTTACCGGCAAAGTTCTTGTTTTCGTCAAAAAACGTACGGTCAATGTTCAGCTGGGTAAAATCATCGCGGTATACATAGTTATAGTTGCCGAACACATTCAGTTTTTTTGCGCGATGGTTCAGCTGAAAGCTCTGGTTTGCTTTAAACTTCTCGCCATAACCAAAAGAAGAAGTAATGCTGCCGTTCGTGCCAAGGCTTTTATCACGTTTCAGTTTAATATCTATAATTCCGGAGTTGCCCGCAGCGTCGTATTTGGAGGATGGATTTGTGATGAGCTCGATCTTATCAACTGAATTAGCCGACATGCTACGGAGCACATTGGCAAGTTCCGCACCTGTCATTGGTACCTGCTTTCCGTCTATCATTACAATTACGCCGCTACGGCCGCGCATACTAATGTTGTCGTTCTGGTCAATCGTTACGCCGGGTGCTTTTTCGAGAACTTCCAGTGCCGTGTTCCCCGCTGCTGCGATGCTGTTCTCCACATTCAGCACGGTCTTGTCCATGTGCTGTTCTATCAGTGGCCGTTGCCCTTCTACCACCACTTCTTTCAGGCTGGTACTGTTTTCTTTTAATACCAGGGTTCCCACCTGCACTATGCCGGAGGCTTCTGTAAGCGCTATCTCGTTGCTCATAACTTTGGCGTAACCCACCATGCTGGCAGCAACTCTGTACTTTCCGGCAGCAACTCCCTCAAACAGAAAGGCTCCGGACTCTTCGGATAACATGCCCTTAACCAGCGATGAATCTTTGGCCTGCAACAACAGCACATTGGCAAACCCAACAGGCTTGTTGTTGTCATCAAGTAAGGTGCCTTTTAAAATTGCCTGCTGTGCGCTCAGGTTCGTGAACAGAAGCAGCAAAAGTGGTAGTAGTAATTTCTTCATAGTTGTATAGGTTGATTTATTTGTGAAGTGTGTTGCTGGTGATGAGCGGTTTATGGTTAATCATATCATTTCTGAAAACGGCAATACCAATTCGTGTGCCAGTTATGCATATAGCTGAAAATCAGGGTTCTATTATAGTAATGTCGCTTTTTGTAACTATGGATTTACCCTGCCGCTGTCTGTTTTCGAACAGCAATTCGTCTGAAAATGGACACTGAGTAGGGTATGGTTCATGCTATAGTTCGCTAATGTAATTTTATATACGATAAATTTCGTACATCAAAGACAAACTATGCAGGCAGAGGTTGCATCACTTAAAAATTATTTCAGAAAAGTGTTGGAAGGAGATAAGAGGAGGGTAGAACTTTAGCTGCTTTGACGGCTGCAAGGATTAAAAAAAGCCACACCGAAACGAATCGGCGTGGCTTCTATAGATCAAACTATAGGTTACGTTATGAACTGCACGAGAGCATAGAGCAACCAGCTTTCTGGCTGGCCCATTCCGGCCGCGTCTGGAAGAACTCGTCGAACTTATCGGAGTAAGGTTGTTTCATGGCTTCCTGCAATTTCAGGAAAAGTGTATCTTCTCCTTTTTCCAGTTCTTCTATGGCCTGATGCAACAGGTAATTCCGGAGTATAAAGCGTGGGTTTGCTTTTCGCATTATCTCCTGCGATGCCTGCCTGGTAATGGTGTTTTTATTCAGGCGTTCCAGGTAATTCGAGATCAGACTATAGAGTTGCTCACTTTGCTCCGGAGTCAGGTCATCATACAAGCTATCTTTAAAATGACCGGCTACTTCATTGGCGTTTGCCATAAACAGAGGCAGGTCTGTCAGCAACTGGTAGAAGATCGTCATGTCGGGTTTAACGGCGGCAAGTGTTTTCTCGAATTGAGTTACTAGCTCCGTATCTGCGTCGGTCACTTTATCCAGGCCCAGTTTTTTGCCCATCATCTGGTAATATTTCTGCCAGTAGATTTCCTTGTACGTTTCAAGGGCGGCCAGCAAGGCATCTTTCTCTAGCAATGGCAGCAGGGCAGCAGCCAGGCAACCCAAATTCCAGTAGGCTATGGATGGTTGCTTGCCAAACGCATAACGCCTGCCCGGAAGGTCGGTAGTATTCGGGGTAAAGTCGGGATCATAATCATCTACAAAAGAGTAGGGGCCATAGTCTATCGTTAACCCAAGCACCGACATGTTATCGGTGTTCATGACGCCATGCACAAAACCTACCCGTTGCCATTCTACCATTAAGGTCGCGGTGCGCTCCACTATCTCTTTAAACCAGGTAAGTACGTTGTCCTCGCCGGTAATATGCGGGTAATAGCGGTCTATGGTCCAGTTTACAAGTTGCTGCAGGTGGTCGGTTTCTTTGCGGGAATTCAGCATCTCGAAATTACCGAAACGCAGAAAACTTGGTGCCACGCGCGTTACTATAGCGCCGGGTTCATAGGCTGCATTTCCGTTGTAAAACATATCGCGCAATACCGGTTCACCGGTAGATACCAGACTTAGAGCGCGTGTAGTGGGTACGCCCAGGTAATGCATCGCCTCACTCATCAGGTACTCCCGCACCGACGAACGCAACACCGCACGGCCATCGGCACGGCGCGAGTAAGCAGTTGGTCCGGCCCCTTTCAGTTGCAGCTCGAAGGTTTTGCCCTTTGTAGTTTCCCATTCGCCAAGCGTAATGGCTCTGCCATCGCCCAGCTGCCCGGCCCAGCTGCCAAACTGGTGCCCGGCATAACAAGCGGCATAAGGGTACATGGTTTCAGCTACATAGTTGCCACCTAAAATGTCAAGCTCCTCTTGTGTGGTCGGTTTTGCAATACCAAGTTCTTCTGCCAAGTCCTCAGACCAGGCCAGCAGGCTCACTTTTTCTACGGGCGTAGGAATGGTTTTGCTGTATAAAACGCCGGGTGTCTGGCGGGGTGTCAGGTTGCCGCTTTCGTCGCCGGGGAAAGTGGTGACAAATTCTTTTTTATAGTGCTTTGAGCGAAGGCTCTCCATAGTTCAGGATTTTATAGTTGTTTAACCTTACCGGCTATAGTTTGTAGTTCTATAGTTGACAGGCTTCCCATCATAACAAGCAAAAGGCAGTATTAGTTGAGATTTAGTGATGGTACAGGGCAAAATTTAGTGTAAAATCATAACACACTTTTTAGCTGAACATTAAACGTTTATCTGAAGTATAGCAGAAAGTTAAAAGCAGCCATAAACGTAAATGCAACTATAGTTATATCTAATGTGGGCTGCAAACCGTATCTAAAGTGAAATGAATTAAAAGCTATAAAAATGGAAAATAACCTGTCAAATACATCACTCAAAAGTCTGATCCAGAATCCATCTCAACTGGCAGATATCATGAAAGATCCGGGTAAACAAGGACTGGATTTTTATAACAACTTAACTGTAAAAGAGCAACAGTATATTTTATTTGCTGCAGCCGCAGGCCTTATCGGGTATGCCATTTACCTGGGCAGGCAACACAGCTAATCAGCAACTATAAAAGGTATGGGCCCAGGCTCATACCTTTGTTGTTTTATGGCAGTAAAACCATTTACTTCCGGCCCTTTGTTTTGCGAGCTTTATGTTGCTCCGCTTTTAGTAGTTTAAATTCTTCGTTATCTATAGTTACCGTATAGTATAGTTCGGTCAGTATATTAAGGTCAGCTTCAAAGTCGTAGGTTACAGTCAGGGCCAGTTCCTTATCCGGGTTCAGCACGTAGTCCTCATCTTCCTTATCATAAATTTCGAACTCAAATTCACCTTCTTCCAGTTGCTTGTTCGGGATACGGGCTAGGCAATCGCCGGTAATTACCAAAGGTTCTGCCAGGTCTACCACCAACTCGAATGGCTGATAATATTTGCCGTCTTTTTTCAGCGTTATATACTCAATTCTGTCTATATGCAGCTCAATATTGCTGTTGGCGCTATCGCGTTTGGTTTTAATATCCTGAATGTTGCCTTTTAATCTCATGTGCTTTTGTACGGAGTTGATATGCTGAAAGTATAAGCTGGTTTAATTGAGCCATGCTATGCTTTACTTACAAAGATAAGAACTATAAACTTAAGCCTGCGGCTATAGTTGGAGCTATCGTTTATAGTTGCCGTTTTAACCCACCCCTGCCCCTCCAGGGAGGGGGATTTCGGCTATAGTTAGGGTGTAGCTATAGTTCTATAGTTGCCTTTTGACACACCCTGTTGAGCCTGGCTCGCAAGTTTCGAGCTCCCGTTCACACTTTTCTTCAAGGGGAAAATTCTGTTACTACTTTACGTTCTCGCCCTCGCTCGCGTCCCGCGAGTGTGAGTTACCTGCGGACTCTGGCCGCTTTCACCTGTGCCTGTGGCACAAGTGGCAGGACGCCACTAAGTAGCTCGCACTCGCGGGACGCGAGCGAAGGCATTTAAGAGGTTGAATTTAATAGAATGAAACGGCCTTGCCCCAAGCGGACAATTCTGCAAAGCTATAGTTTACGCTATAGTTCTATAGTTGGCGTTTTAACCCACCCCTGCCTCTCCGAGGAGGGGAAATTCGGCTGGTGCTATAGTTATAGTTGGCATTATAGTCTTATAATTTAAGCCTGTCGAGCGGACAGGTCGCGACCTGTCCCTATGGAAATACGACCACGATAAAGCGATGCAACTATAGCTGTTCTGCCAATTATAGTTTAGCTATCGAACGGATCACAGTCTTTGGGTTGAGCGCCTTTGATTTGTTGCGGTGCCGCCAGGCAACCCGAGGAACGAGGGTAGCAAGAAAGCAGCAGCGCGATTCCCTTATCGAGGGCCCCTACCCCAAGACGGGGCCTCCCGGCCGTGAGGGCATCAAAGCCAACTATAGAACTGTAGGTTAGTAAAGCTCCCAGGATTAGAATCGGCTATAGAAGAAAAGGCTAGGTTCAAGGAGTAGAAAATCAAACTATAGAACCAAGATTTCTCCTAACGTCAAAATAACAAATGGTAGATCACAAGCAGATGGTGTCGTGAATCCTGGGTTAATTAAACTCAACTTTATATATAGTCATACGTTTATGTGTTTATGTAAACAGCAGTATGTTAGTGTTTTATAGCTTAGCTTATGTGTTAAACTTTACAAATAATAAACGATGAACAGAGTTTTAGGAAATTACAGTCCGCACCTTTACGCGGTACTCCGCATTGTAGCCGGGCTACTGTTTGCCATGCACGGCACTCAGAAATTGTTTGGCTGGCCGGGTGGCGGCGATACCGTAGAACTTGCGTCGCTGATGGGGCTGGCAGGAATTATAGAGTTTGTAGGAGGCCTGATGATCGCTTTCGGTTTATTTGCCAGCTGGGCCGCTTTTGTAGCCAGTGGCGAGATGGCAGTTGCTTACTTTATAATGCACGCGCCGCATGGTGCATGGCCAATTCTTAACAAAGGCGAGCTAGCCGTACTTTACTGCTTCCTGTTCCTGTACATGGCCGCTCGCGGATCCGGCATCTGGAGCATTGATGCTGCCCGGCACCGGGGCACAGTAGCTGACACTGACGTGCATCGCTCTCGAATCTAAGCCATACGTTTAAAACTTTTCGCGTATAGTATAGTTTGTGTACGAACCAGCGCAGTGGCTTTTACAGGCACCTGCACTGGCTCGTATAGCTACTTAAATTTCTGTAACCACAGCAAACTATATTTATGGCAGATAACACTTCATTCAATAAGACATTTACAATTGGCAACGACCTTACAGTTAACCGGATGGGATTTGGAGCCATGCGCATTACCGGCGAGGGCATCTGGGGACCACCAAAAGATCACGACGAAGCTATACGCGTACTGCAACGAACTGTAGAATTAGGCATAAACTTTATAGATACTGCTGATAGTTACGGGCCCAATGTGTCGGAAGAGCTGATCGCGGAAGCACTTTACCCTTACCCCAAAGACCTGGTTATTGCTACAAAAGGCGGCCTTACGCGCACCGGGCCTAACGTATGGCCAATTAATGCCGACCCCGACTATTTGCAAAGAGCACTGGAAGGAAGTTTGAAGCGCTTAAAGCAGGACCGCATCGATCTTTACCAACTGCATCGGGTGGATCCGGAAGTGCCTTATGAGAAAACCCTTGAGTTTCTGCAGCGCGCTCAGGAAGAAGGACTGGTGAAGCATATCGGTTTATCGGAAGTAACGATTGACCAGATCAAAAAAGCACAGGAGTATTTCAACGTAGTGTCGGTACAAAATAAGTACAGCGTTGATTTCCGGACAAAGTGGGAAGAGGAACTGAAGTTCTGTGAAGAACAGGACATGGCGTTTATCCCCTGGAACCCGATAAATGCAGGCAATGTAGGCGCCATCGATAAACTGACGGAGATCGGTAAAAAGTATGATGCCTCTGCGCATCAGGTAGCACTAAGCTGGCTGCTGCATCACTCGCCAAACATCCTGCTGATACCGGGCACCTCTAAAGTCAAACACCTCGAAGAAAACTACAGAGCAGCATCTATCAATCTCTCTGAAGAAGACCTGCAACAACTGAATGCCATAAAGCAATCGGAAAAGTAAGAAACAGGCTTAAAAGTGACAAAATAAGTAAGATCCCGGTAGCGCTAAGTTACAGGGATCTTTCTTTGTAAATCACCCGCAGCCATCCTGCCGTTGTTAGCGTTTTCACCGACAACTATTTTTCCCTAACAAGTGCTTGCCGGTGAAAACACGCTGCAAGGGCATTCTTCATCCATTTTCCAAATTGCTGTTTCGTACATCTGTGTCAGAAACTTTGCCTGCTGCGGGCATCCTTGTCCGCGCAAATGAAAAGCATATCTAGGGGATAAGGAAGTCCCATGCAGCGTACATTCGGACCTGGAAGTCCGAAAGAGCATTAAGTAAGTTTAGAGTAAGTAAAGGTCACGGAAGCATACTGTTATCGGGATTTTTATTGTTACAAGCGGCACTACGTTAATAACTACAATTAAACTATAGTTTGAGGCTTAAATACCATTATTTAAATATAGCAGTTTACTTTAAAAGTACAATTTATGCAACTTTGATACTATAGATTAGTATCTACCTAAACATAATTTGTATGCTTTCCGGCCAAAGGTTATCTGCCATTGGCCAATTTTAGCATTTAAAACGATGTATATGTCTCAAATAAACTGAAAACAAACTTATGCTGGCAATGAACTACCGGGGTCCGAAAAGGGTCCGAATTGAAGAAAAACCAATGCCTGAAATTCTGCATCCCGAAGATGCCATTGTTCGGGTATTACGCTCCTGCATCTGTGGGTCTGACCTGCACTTATACAATGGCAACGTACCGGATACGCGCGTAGGCACCACCTTCGGGCACGAATTTGTGGGAGAAATAGTAGAGATCGGCTCTGAAGTTACGAAGGTAAAAGTGGGCGATAATGTGCTGGTGCCTTTTAATATTTCGTGTGGTAAATGCGTTTTCTGTAAACAGGAACTGTATGGTAACTGCCACGAATCTAATCCGGAGGCAACAGCTGTAGGGGCTATTTATGGTTACTCGCATACGGCTGGTGGTTACCATGGCGGACAGGCCGAATATGTGCGTGTTCCGTATGCCAACGTTGGCCCAACCATCATTCCGCCAGGCATGGACCTGGATGACGCCGTGCTGCTGACAGACGTAGTGCCAACCGGTTACCAGGCTGCTGAGATGGGCGGTATACAAAAAGGTGATACGGTTATGGTGTTTGGTGCCGGTCCGATAGGTATCATGGCTGCTAAATGTTCGTGGTTGTTTGGTGCAGGCCGCGTGATCATTATAGACAAAGAAGAGTACCGCCTGGAATTTGCCCGCAACTATGCACAATGCGAAGCTTACAACTTTGAGGAGATAGGCGACATAGCCGTTTTTGCAAAGAAAACCACGGACTCGCTGGGTGCTGATGTGTGTATAGATGCCGTTGGTGCCGAAGCTGCCGGTAATGCCATGCAAACCATAACCGGTAGAAAACTGCTGTTGCAGGCTGGCTCGGCCACTGCGTTGCACTGGGCTATAAACTGTGTGAAGAAAGGCGGTATCGTATCTATAGTTGGTGTGTATGGCCCGACAGATAACCTGGTACCGATCGGGAACGTGCTTAACAAAGGACTCACCATTCGCGCAAACCAGGCTTCGGTAAAACGCTTGTTACCACGCCTGATCGAGCACGTGCAGAACGGCATTATTAACCCGAAGGCACTGATCACACATCGCCTGCCATTGGAAGAAGTAGCCGAAGGGTACCGCATGTTCTCAAACAAACTGGATAACTGCATTAAACCGGTGCTTATTCCACCATCAGCCAAAATTTAAAGAAAACTATTATGGAAGATAACAGACCTTTGGAAGATAACATGCCTTTCGAAAATAACAGAGGCCCTGCCGACCACTCACATATTAAAGGCTGGGGCATTGATGCGGATCCGAAAAACGATCCTACCTATCCGATGAAAAAGCGGACCAACGGGGAGCATGAAGGCTACACCTGGGAGCGACCAACGCAGCAACCTGTAAATATGGAAATACTCCATTCTATAGAACGTCCGAATGTAACGGCTGTTTTTGGTACCGCCGCACCGCTGAGGGGCCTGAGTGGTGCCATCCGTAGAATGGCTTTTAAGAATAGTGAAAATGTATACAGTCATTGGCTGCCGCTTATCATGGCCGATCGTGTAGACATGGTAGAAGGCATTATTGATGACTTTAAGCATGGCAAAATACCGAACATTTTTGCAGAGAAAGGCTATGTAGCCGAATGGAATTACAACAAAACCGGGCTGCTTGCAAGGGTGGCTATAGTAGCCGGTATTACCGCTGCCGTAGTTTTGCTTGCCCGCAGTAACAGCCGGGATTAGAAAGCCAGACGACATGCACAGCAAAAAGGCAACTATAGTTTTATAGTTGCCTTTTTGCTTTTAGTGCTTCTGCCGTTACCATTCCATTTCGTCCTCATCATCTTCCCCGAAATCCTCGTCTTCAAAATCATCAGGCTCATCAAAAGTAAACTCCTCTTCCGGCGCTTCTTCCGTACCGGTTATACCAGCTTTTTGCAACAGGCTGTCAACTATAGGTTGCTGCGCTTCTTCGTATATCAGTTCGCCGCGCTGCAGGAACCTGTTTGCATCAAGCAGCACTTCGTAAATAGGGGTGTGTATGTGTTTGGGTATCTTGTAGAGTCGCGGATCGTTTTTATCAAAAGGAGTCTCAACCTTAGAACTGAACAGGTAAGGTAAAAGCGTTTTAGAACAACTTATGGCAATGCGCTGCACTTGATGGTCTTCGAAATACTCCTGAAGCCGGCCGTTTATGTTCTCAAAAAATTCTATCGTTTCGCCTAGCCGAACCCGCGACCCGGCTCTCGATTTGCCTTTGGTCTTCAGGTATTTTATCTGGCTTTTACCCTGCTTTTTGCGCACCATATACGACCTGAAAACTTTATGGTCGCGGTTCACGCCATTCTCGAAATAGCCTAAGGCACAGTTGCCGGATTGTATCAGCAGAATCACATAGTTTACCTGCGGCTTAGCTATAGTTTGTTCTTTTGATGGCGGCGGAAGCGTGAGGGGCAACCGGAAAAAGAGCAGGTTGTTTCCTGCCTCATCCAGTAAAATAAGCCGGTGCTTTTCAGGGTCGTATTCCGTTCTTATACCTGCTTGCTGTATCGTTTTTAGTAAGTCGGCTGCTTTGTCCCTGGGCAGAAAACGGTTCATAAGTTAACGGGTAGTTTGCTTTCAGTAGCGCAGCAAGTTCGCAAAAAGATCCAGCATTATAAAAAACTATAGTTTTGGTTCAAGATCATCGAAGCGGTTTATAGTTTTAGAAATCTATAGCTCATGGCCTTGCATTGTACTCTCACCAACAACGGCACAGCACTATAAAAGCCCGATTTTATAGTGCAGACCGTTCGTTGAAGCCTGTAATGTCTAAAAACAAAACAGGTGCGAACTTTACGTCCGCACCTGCTGAGTTATAACCTTAATTACGTTACCGGTTATTTTTCCCGAACGAATCTATAAGTATAAACACCTTTTTTAGATGTTGTTTTTTCGCTTTCAGGCACATCGTACGGGAAACCTGCCCAGGCTTCTTCATCTTCCCATACCATTTCCGTATCCGATATCGATTTGATAACCCAATCGGTAGTCACGCTGCCCTGGGTAAGTTGTATATAGTTCGGATTATCTTTATCCGGGAAGCTATAGTTCCAGACGTCTTTTACATTGCTGCCCGGTAAAGTAACTGTCATTTTTTGTCCATCGAATTTGAAGTAAGCCTCCACATTCACGGAATCCTGATACATGATTGTATCATTTATGCTATAGTAAACTCTTTTCTGGAAATCGTTTGTCCAGTCGCCTCTCATATCAGCATCTACTTCCGATACCGGTGGTGGGGGAGTTGGTTCACCTTCGTCGTCGTTGCAGGAGCTTAAAGATAATAGAGCAAGCAGAGGCAGTAATAATAGCTTTTTCATAAAATATTTAATTGATAAGGATGTTTTGTTTTGCTGAATACACGTGTGAGTTGATCGTAGAAGATTGCTGTAAGAGCTGTGATAGCGCAAAAATCAAATATCTTTCAGCTACGCCTCATTCCGGTCAGGGTTTCAGATCGCTCACGTACTCAGGTAATGGTTATACTATTTTTATTCAGATATAGATATAACGGAATTTAAATTAGCGGGTTACTTAAAAAATATATTTTGATGCAAAAGGAGATACGTTTTTATCAAAAAGCGTGGCAGTAAGATGGGGTAAATGTCTGATAGATAGCTTTAAGGATAGATTTTGCAACTATACACAAAATTTAAAAATCCATTTTTAGTCTATGGTTCAGATTTGATTATAGCGCTTGATAATTGCATTTTAAAAATATCGAAGCCTGGCGGCATAGCGGCAGTAACTATAGCAATGCGTGTTGTGTAGTTACTTCCCGTCTGGTTTTTAGCTACAGTCAGTAGTTTTGGTTAAACTTCCAGCCAGGCAGTTGAATCCGGGGTGTGCGCTATAGTTGTAAAAGTACTGCGGGTGGGTAGGTCGAGGTAAGGATAAGTAACTTTAGAAAGATAGAGCCCCTGCGGGTAGGCGGGGGCTAAATGTTTTGGAGCGGACTCGCAGCGAAGGTACCTTTCAAATTCAGCTACAGGTAGCGTGCCGTTCCCCACTTTCAGCAGCTGGCCAACTACAATGCGGATCATCCTGCTCAGGTACCTGTTAGCCGAGATCCGGAAACGCAGCCTGTCGCCATTTTCGGTGATAAACCAACGGGCTTCTGTTACATAGCATAAAGTACTTTCCTGGTCGGCAGGCGTAAGGCAAAAATTCCGGTAGTCTGTATAGCGCAGGAGCAGGGCGTTAGCCGCTTTCATAGCCTCCAGGTTCAGGTTATGCAGCAGGTAAAGCGAACTCCCGTTGCTCAGAAAAGGGTCTTTGTAGGTGTGTATAAAGTAATCGTAACTTCTGGCTGTGGCATCAAACCGGGCATGAGGCAGGCCTTCCATGGGCATAATGTCAAAAACGGCAATGTCATCGGGCAACACCTTATTTAACCGGAACAGCATATCAAATTCCCACGGCTCCGCTACATCCAGATGAAAAAAGAACTGACTGGCATGCACCCCTGCATCGGTACGGCCGCACCCAACTATAGCCACGGGTCTTTTCAGTATTTTAGAGAGAGCGTCTTCTATTACTTCCTGCACGCTCAGGCCATAGGGGTGGCGCTGCCAGCCTTTATAGTTGGTGCCCTTATAACTGATATGGAAGAAATAACGCAAAGTATGGAGTTAAGAGCCGATGTAGTTGGCAAGATAAGCATCTTAAAGCAACTATAGCACTGCCGCGAATACGAAGAATATAACCGGGAAGCTGATCGATCGTTTAAAAAGAAAACAAACCTAATTAAACACTATGGACAGACGAGAAAGAGATCGCTACGACTACGGAAGCTATGAAGATTATCGCAATGATGCACATTATCATAGCGCCAGAAATTTAACTGATGAGTTTGAGCGGGACTACCGCAAAAGCCACCACGACGAGGGCGGCGGCCAGTACAACCGGGTGCATTCCTACCATGAAGGCGACATGGGCGATGCCTATGATAGAAGAAGCAGAGGTGAAAATAGCATGAGGGGAAATTCGGATTACCGCCAGAACAACCGGAACCAGCAGCGGAATTACCCTGAAAACATAAGCCGCGACCACGACAGGTTCGGCAATTACCAGGATGACTATAGAAACTACCGGGGCATGGACAGAAGCGACAGCATGGATAACAGCCGGTCGCTGCGCGGTAATGTACGCCAGGGGTATGGCATCTCTGACCACGAAGGTTCGTCAGACCGGTACAATACATTAAACAGTAACCAGTATAGTGGCGGCAGCGAAAATTACCGTTCCGATTACTCCGGCTCCCGTGAAGAGCGCAGCTCCCGTTTCGGAAGCGGTATGGGCGATTCGTCCATTCATTCTGATCGTGGCACTCCGAACTATAGCGGCAGCAGTTTTGCTGATGATTATGGTAACATGAACAGGGGTTACGGCAGACGTAACGATGGTGGAAGCTCAGGCTATTCAGGCAGTAATCGAGGCGGTTCGTTCGGAGACCAGAGCTATGGGGCATCTACCGGCAACTATAGTGGCTATGGCTCCAGGGGCAGCGGTTCATACAGCGGCAGAAGCGGTGAAAGTGCAGGCCGCAGCAACTCGCCGCGCAATTACAACCGCGACAGCAACGACTATGGCAGTTTATAACTATAAATTGAGATGACTATAACCAGCCGCTTCCGAAAGGTAGCGGCTGGTTTTTTTTATAAGCTATAGTTGTTTTTAGATACAGGAAGTAAGGCCTGTGTTTGATGTGAGGAGGATAATCTTACATACTGAACCGGGAAGTCCGGGGAAAAAGGCATTGCTGCTGACGACCCGAGATGCATCTCCCATCACTCTTAATAAAACTCTTCCAGCCACATTTTACGTGCTACGCCTACACCTACAAAATCTCCTTCGCCCTGGCCGCGCAATAATACGGCTACATTTTGCCCCTGGGTCAGTTCATTCATGTTAACAGACTTCCCGTCGAGACCAATAATTTCTGTTGTTGGTAAAACCAGTACATAGGCACGGTTGTAGCGCGAGTCAGGTGATGGCGCGCGTCCTTCAACTTCCATTACAAACTGCCCTTCATGATAGCGCAGCATAACAATTTGTCCCCGGATATCAACCCGTTGTGGCGCCAGGCTTCTTTTATTTTCTGTTTCCGTATTTTCAGTAGCTGTGCTGGTTCGGCAGCCGCTCAGCAATACTATACTTATCAAAAGTATAGTTAACAGTCTTTGTGTTATGTGTCTGTTTTCCATGTGTTTAACTTAGTTCTATTCTGTTTAACGACAGAGGAGCCGAACAGGGTTTAGCTAAAGTACAGCTTTTGTGATGGAAAACCAGAACGGTTTATCCGGCAGTAATTGCCTGTGTTTAGCACAGAAAACGGTTGCTATGGATGATCAGGTGAAACTATAGTTTATTCAGAAAGGCGCGAATTAAACAGGCAGAAGTTAAGGCGGTCATAAACCAAACTATAAAACAGCTAACTTGCACCCGACTGCTGCATTAAACGTGTAGCAAGCTTCCTCATCAACGCTCTAAAACCCGTTAAGGGATAAAATAAACTATGGCCAAATCCAGAAAGCTCAAAAACGTAACATTAGCACAGGTCTTCAAAACCATCATCTGGCCACGGAAAAAGTACCTTTCAATCGGGTTGGTGCTCATCATCATAAGCAGGCTGGCGGGCTTGGTATTGCCGGGCGCCAGTAAATACCTGATCGATGATGTAATTCCGAATAACGATGCGACCATGCTGAAGTGGCTTATAGTGGCCATAGTAGTAGCGATCTTTATCCAGTCGGTTACCTCGTTTGCACTTACACAAATACTGAGCGTGGAAGCGCAGCACCTGATCTCGCAGCTGCGGGCCAAAGTGCAGCGGCACATCATTCAGTTACCTATCCGCTTCTTCGATAATACCAAAACCGGCGAGCTGGTGTCGCGCATTATGACCGATGTGGAAGGCGTGCGCAACCTGGTCGGGACCGGATTTGCCCAGATGGTGGGCGGCGTACTTACTTCGGTCATCTGCCTGGTGCTGCTCATTTACATCAGCCCGCTCATGACGGGCTTTGCCCTGATTCCGGTGGCTATATTCGGAGTGATCTCATTAAAAGCTTTCGGGAAGATACGGCCTATTTTCAGGGAGCGTGGCGTGATAAATGCCGAAGTGACCGGCCGTCTGACCGAAACCCTGGGCGGCGTGCGCGTGATAAAAGGATTCAATGCCGAAGAGCAGGAGATCAAGGTATTTGAAAATGGCGTGACACGGTTGTTCCAGAATGTGAAGCAGAGCCTGACTACCACCAGCATGGTTACAAGTGCCGCTACCTTGCTGCTTGGGCTTGCGTCGGCTGGCATTATGGGCATTGGTGGTTACCTGATCATGAAGGGCGAGCTTACCTTTGGCGATTTTCTGGCCTTTACATTGTACCTTGGGTTTATGATCGCGCCGATCCTGCAGATGAGCAACATCGGCAGCCAGTTTACCGAAGCCTTTGCCGGCCTCGACCGTACCGAAGAAATTCTGAACACTCCGCTGGAAAGTGATGGCGGGCACAGAACACTGACATTGGAGCACATTCACGGCAACATCATTTTCGATAATGTATCGTTTGCATATGAGTCCGGGAAAGATGTGATTAAGGAGATCAGTTTTCAGGCTCCTGCCGGTTCGGTTACGGCGCTGGTGGGCACATCCGGTTCCGGTAAAACAACTATAGCCGGACTGGCCGCTTCCTTCCTGAACCCGGACAGCGGCACTATTACCGTGGACGGATATGACCTGCAAACTATAACCCTGCAAAGCTACCGAAGCCAGTTAGGTGTGGTGTTGCAGGACGATTTCCTGTTCGAAGGCACTATCCGGAATAACATCCTTTTCCCACGACCCAATGCCACCGAAGCACAACTGATGGCTGCTGCTCAGGCTGCGCACGTGCTGGAATTTACCGATCGTTTCCCGGATGGGCTGGATACGCTGATAGGGGAGCGGGGCGTAAAACTCTCAGGAGGGCAGCGGCAGCGCATTGCCATTGCCCGGGCCATATTGGCCGATCCGCGCATCCTGATCCTGGATGAAGCCACCTCCAACCTCGACACTGAAAGCGAAAGCCTGATACAGGCCAGCTTAAAAACCCTGATGCAGGGACGTACTACCTTCGTGATCGCTCACCGCCTCAGCACCATCCGCCAGGCCGACCAGATTTTAGTAATAGAGCAAGGGCACATTGTAGAACAGGGCCGCCATGAGGAGCTACTGGAAAAACAGGGCAGGTATTACCAACTGTATACCTACCAGGCAAGGATCTAGGGGATTAGCTGGATTTGTGTAGTGAAGACAATGCTGTTTTATTCATTTGATACCACATTTTAAGCACATTTGACTGAAGGTTTTTATTTGGCTATTTTTTATAAAAAATATTATATATTTATAGCCGGATATTTGACACACTTTTAAATGGGCTCTAAACTAAAACTACTAGTGGCAGGTGCGCTGATGCTGTGTATGGCACAGCTTTATGCACAGCAACCGAATGACCTTGACGCTTACATTAAGCGGCTGAGGCACTCGCTGGCAACAGGCGGAAGCGAGACCGCTTTCATGTCAGTAGGGTCTGATTTTTTGTATGCGCAGGATTATTTGGAAGCAGGTAACTATTCATCTGCGGAGTATAGTTTTGCAAGTATTGTTCGGGCACATCCGGAGCATGCCTTTGCTAATTACCAGTATGCCGTATCGCTTATGAAGCAGAAAGACCCTGAAAAAGCGAAGCTCGCGCAGCAACTTTTTCAGAAAGCGATAGAGTTGGAGCCTTCACTTAAAGCACGCTACGAAAAAGACATGCCAGCTAAGGTTGCTGCAGAACCTAAGAAACCAGTTACACCAAACAAGCCCCCGGCCGAAGCTGCTCCCGCAAAACCGGAAACTATAGCTACTGGCCTGGATGCTTATATTTCACAACTGAAGCATTCGTATGCAACCGGCGGTAAAGAAACACAGATGTTTGCCCCCGGCCAGGAAGCAATACAAGGTATTCTGTATTATGAAAAAGGGGAGTACAGCAGCGCCGAAACAAGATTCAGCCTTTCGCTGAGTGTAGACCCGGAAAACCCTTATGCAAACTATCTGAAGGCTGTCTCGCTTGCAGCGCAGGGCAAAGAGGCAGAAGCAAAAACCTACTACCAGAAAGCTGTTGCCGGCGATAAGGCACTGGCTGCACGGTATAAGGGAGATGTGGCTTCGGGCAAAGCAAAATGGAATAAATTACAGGCATCTAAAGTTGTGAAGACCACACCTGCCAAAAAAGTAACGTATGGTGGCGCCCTGGTATACGGCAATTATGCCTGCGACCAGTCTGTGTGGAACGGACCAAATGTAAGCCCTGCCTACCGCTATGATTATAAAGGATATTTTGCCCTTAAAAAAGATGGAACTTACCGTTGGCTGGATGACGGTGGAACAGGCAAATATAGCTACAATGCTAAAACAGGCGTGATCACCTGGCTTTCCGGACCCATGAAAGGGAAAGGACCTAAGGCATCCAAATATCAGAAAGGAACAACCGTTGCCCAGGTAACAGTAGAATTCAACGGCTTTTCATGGAATTGCGGTTGCAACAAATAGCTTCGATATTTTAAGATTTATGTACAAAGACAGCCTCTCAAACATGAGTTTAGGAGGCTGTCTTTGTTTTTGTGAACGTTGAAGTTAATACCCGGCTATTAACTATAAAGGCATCTTTTTGCGATGTGCTGCAACCTGTGCCATTCGCTTTTAAGGCTGCTACCAAACTAACGTTTTTGTTGGCCATACATTGGGGTCTGTAATATAACACGAAAGCTACGTGATAAAGGAAACGTACCAACTTTAAACCTCCGGACAAAACCCTGCTCAGTCGATTTTAATTTGCCCTGCCAGCCTTCTCTGCTTACCTTTATGCACTTTAATGCCAGAGGAAAGAGGCTCTGCTTAAACGATTTTGTGCAGCATATATCTGTATAGTTGTAACTTAACTGCTGCGGATACGTGCTATTTCTTTCCTAAACTCATCGCTATGGAAAACGCTATACACCTGAACATACCCCTTACTGTTTCTTATCCCGCCCTCGAAAGTTTGCTGAAACAGCAGTTGATCGGCATGTATATTCCCGAGCCCGAAGAAGGTACTGCTGCAAACCCCTATGCCCAGGTATTGGATGTAGGCATAACTGGGAGCAGGGCAGGTGCTTATAACGTGCAGTTACGGGTTCAGCTGAGAATACTGCGTACCGTACTGAAAAGGGACATGGTAGATCTTTACGCCTCGGTTGCCCTGGACTTTGATAATGCCACCCAGCAGGTATTTGTACAGCAGTTTTCAATGGAGTCTGCTACTTCGAGTGGGTTTTACAACACGGCGCTACAAGTGCTGGTAAACAAGGTAGCCTACAACCAGATCATCGAGAAGGCACGAATTGACCTGAAGCCTATTATTTCGGCGGAACTGGAGAAAGTGAATTCCCAACTGGAGCAGGGACTTGAGCTGAAAGGACTGAAACTGAAAGGGACAGTAGCAACAGTAACAGTACAGGATGTTGACCCAAAGCCGGACGGACTCACGTTACGGTTGCAGGCACAGGCAAACCTGGAGGTAGCCGTTTATGATCTTGCCGGTCTTTTACCACCGAAAACAATGGAACTATAGAACGGCTTAAAATCAATCAGGAAAAGTTTAAAAGCATGCAAATAGCGGCATCTCTGACTATAACCCCTGTGCTCCGATCTTTTAAAACTTTGTTCTATAGTTGGCAACCCTGAAATCCGTAGGTCAGGTGTTAACTGTTTGCGCAACAGATCCTCTTAAGATGAAGAATGCCCATACCTGTATAATGCAGTAAAATGGAGGGTAGATGTATATTAAAGCCCAGCATAAGCGAAGCAATTACTTCACCCTGGTGTAGGTGTAGGCCAGATACACCATCTATAGTTGGGTAAACGATAGGTTTTCAGGTCTTGAGACTTTTACCAGTGATTTTGAACAGGAACTACTATAGTCGGTGAGGTATGGGCTGCTCGTAAGGGATGTGCTTTGCAGGTTCCGAGGTGCAAACACTTTAACTATAGAACTATAAACGCAAGCCCATATAAACTCCGGGCCAATACGAAGCCCACCATTTTCAAATCACCGAACTTACGCTAAATTGCAACAGCAACCTCCGCAATTATGGACAAAGAACTTCAGCAGCTAAAGCAACTGGTAAATGGCATTCACCCGCTGTCCGAAGAAGACTGGGAAGCCTTTGCTGCTGTCTGGAGCCGCCATGTGGCCAAACGGAAGGAACCTCTGACCATGGCCGGCGAGTCGGAGCATTATCTGTACTTTGTGGCGGATGGCGTGCAGCGGGTGTATTACTTCGACGACCAGGACCGGGAAGCGACGCTGGTATTCACTTATGCCCCGTCCTTTGGCGGCGTGCTCGACTCCTTTATGCTGCAGCAGCCTTCGCGCTACTACTATGAGACCTTAACACCATCCGTTTTCTTAAGAGCGTCTTTCCCGGAGCTGCAACGGCTTATGCAGACCAGGCCGGCCATCGAGTCCATGATCCGGGAAGGGCTGTCCTATAGTTTGTCCGGTTTGCTGGAGCGCCTGGTTGAGTTGCAGTGCTATACGTCGGAGGAGCGGTTCCGGAAACTGCTGCACCGCAGCCCGCATATTCTGCAACTGGTGCCGCATAAGTACCTGGCCAATTACCTGGGCATCGACCCCACCAACTTCAGCAAACTACTCAATAAAGTGCGCATCTGAAATCTTGGTATTTACCAAGAATAGTCTTTGCGGGGCACGCCATCTTTGTAACATCAACTTAAACAAAACATGTTATGAAGACGCAAAGAACCGTTACCCTCGCCTCCAAAGGCTTTATTCTCCTCTCCGCGCTAAGCCTCCTGTCCGTTAGCGTAATGGCGTTTGCCAACCCGCAGTCCGTGATGGACCTGGTACACGTGCAGCTAAACAATACTGATGCCTTCAGCTCCATACGCGGGGTGTACGGCGGGGTAGGGATGACGCTTTTCCTGAGCCTGATCTACCTGATGCTGCGCGATACCCAAAGCGGCCTGCTGTTTCTGTGCCTGCTCTGGGGCTTCTATGCCTTGTCGCGTACCATTACCATTTTCTCGGAAGGGGCCCTGGGCGACTTCGGGAATCAATGGCTGCTGACAGAGTCGGTGTTTTTTGTACTTGCTCTTGTACTGGCACTGGCCAACAGAAAAGCTATACCTGGTAATAAGGCGGTTTAGAGAAAAGCATTCAGCCCTATCGTGTCCCGTTAGGCTTTGATTCTAAGATTATCTCTTTTGCAGGTAGGGCCGTTTCCTTCCTCGTTTTTGTTATCCTGAAAGGATCTTGTTAAATAGGGCCCCTACCCCCGCCACTAGCATCGGCTTAACCTTCGGGGTTAGGGGCCCTATTATTTCTACCAGGATTCTTAAAAGAATAATAGTAATTGTTGGGTTTGTTTGCTTAGAATGAAACTGCTCTACTTCCGCTGGTGCGAGCTTGCAGCTCGTGCTGTTACTTTAGCTGATGGTATTGCTGCTTGGAAAAGAAAAGGCACGAGCTTGCAGCTCGTGCCAGCGGGGCCTGCATTTTAATTTTTACGCGGGTAGCAACTTAAAGTAAATGATAGTACAACGGTCTTCGGCTGTAATGTCCGGATAAAACACTTTCAGGTCTGCCCGAAGGGTTTCCAGGCTCTCAAAGCCATCCGTTAGGGCATCAGCCTCGGTTAAGTCGGCAAACGATTTGGTAAAATCCAGCTTTTCTATCTGTGCCTTTTCTGGTAGGATTAAATCGCCAAAAACCAGCGGCAACTGTATAGCGTTTGGCAGAACATATCCTAACCGGACGGTAGACGTTTTTTGGCGCTGCCGCACCAGCTCAAGGTATTTTTTATGAAAGTGCAGGTGGTCGATGTTCTCTGTTTCAGCTTTTCTCATGTGCTAATCTACTTAAAATATACCAGGCTGTTACCCCGCTGGTGCGGGCTTGTAGCCTTATCCTGTTACCTCCCGCTGGCGCGAGCTTGCAGCTCGTGCCTCCACAAATCAGGCAATATCAATCTCCAGCAGTCCTTTACCGCCACTATAGTCTAAGGCGCTGCTATACTTCCAATGGTTCGGCTCCGACACAAAGCCAGCCTCTACAGGGTTGTTATGGATGTAGTCGATCTTCTGGTCTATTACGGCGGCACTCCATAGTTCGATGGGCTTATTGTGCTGCTGCCAGAACTGCCGGTGCTTCACGTTGCTGTTCTTCAGGCCGGCCCGCTCCATCAGCCACAGCATCCATTCCTTCCGGCTCTCCTGGTTGTGCTCAACTATAGCTTTCTGCAGCTGTTTGGAGGTATGCGTTTTCAGCTCCTTCAGCAACACGCTTGGGTTATTGGCTTTGGCCCGGAAAATGAGGTGCACGTGGCTGGGCATAATGCACCAGGCATAGATCTCCATGCCTTTGTTTACGCGGCAGTAGTCTAAGCTGTCAGTAAGCAGGGCAAAGTACTCTTCCCGCGTAAACACGTCTATCCAGTACACCACCGCAAAGCTTACAAAGTATAGCCCCTCCTTGTTATGAAATTTATACTTCCGGCTCATGTTCCTGCTTATACTTATAACAGATGCGTCCGGGTTTTGGATCAGGAAAGTATGATGCTAGTAAGAACTAATGCTGGTGCGGGCTTGCAGCTCGCACTGTCACGTTTGCTGAAGAATAGTTGTGTGGACTTAAAAAAGCACGAGCTGCAAGCTCGCGCCAGCGGAGAAAGTATTACGCTAGTGCGAGCTTGTAGCTCGTACTGTTACTTTAGTTGAATTTATAACTTAGAGAAAAGAAAAAGACACGAGTTGCAAGCACGTGCCAGCGGAGGCAACTACTTAATACCTACACCTCAACTATGGCTATTTCAGTGCCTTACAAAAAATAAATAAAAAATAATAATCGCAACCGAATAGTTGCACGTATATTAGCAAACAAACGGTTGCATATTTTGATTCAGAAATGAGAAGAGACGTTTTCCAGGCGATTGCAGACCCCACCCGAAGAGCCATTATTGCATTGATTGCTTTGCAGGCCATGACGCCGAATGCCATAGCCGAACATTTTGACACCAGCAGGCAGGCTGTTTCAAAGCACTTACAGATATTGGTAGAGTGCGAGCTTGTGAAACAGGAACAGCAGGGGCGCGAAATTTACTATCAGCTTGAAGTTGCTAAAATGAAAGAAATAGACAAATGGCTGGAACAGTTTCGGAAGATCTGGGAAGACCGTTTTAACCAACTCGACACTATATTTTCTAACATAAAACAAAATAAGCCATGAAACACGACCTTGCATTTGAGTTCTCCGTGAACAAGGAAAACAATACGATCACCGTTAAAAGAGAGTTTGCAGCAGAGCTCCCGCTTGTGTGGGATGCTTACACCAAAAGCGAGATACTGGACCAGTGGTGGGCGCCTAAACCATGGAAATCGCGCACCAAATCGATGGACTTCAGAGAAGGTGGCCACTGGCACTATGCCATGGTTGGCCCCGAAGGGGAAGAGCATTGGGGATTAACTAATTACAAGACCATTGATCCTAAAAAGCGCTATACCGCGCTGGATGGTTTTGCAGATGCCGAAGGAGTGGTAAATACAGAAATGCCGCAATCGAAGTGGGAGGTAAGCTTTACACCCAAAGAGGAAGTTACCTTAGTAGAGAACCTGATCACGTTTGATGACCTGACACAGCTCGAGACCACCATCCAGATGGGCTTTAAAGAAGGCCTGACCATGGCAATGGAAGGCCTTGATGAATTATTGGCTGCTCAGAAACAGGAGGCCTAAAGTCTGTAAGCTGCAGAAAAGATATCATATTTAATAGCATAAATAAAAGCGGGGCTGGTGTATAACCTTAGAGCCTCGCTTTTATAGTTTATAGTGCTTATTCATCATCTGCTAGTGTGAGCTTATTGCTCGTACTGTTACAATTTTTGGATGAATTGCTGCGAGGAAGGAAAAGGCACGAGCTACAAGCTCGCGCCAGCGGGGGAATCATGTTTATTGAGAAATATTATATTAAGTATATATTTATGCTTTTATTCAACTAAGAATATAACTCATTCTTTTTTTCTAGACTAATGGCTAAAAAACTTGGTTTACATAAGCATCAAAAAGAGGCTTTAGACTTAATAAAGGACTATTTGAAATCGAACTCAAGAAAATCTGCGTTAATTCAAATGCCTACTGGGAGTGGTAAAACAGGTGTTATAGCCTGGGCGAGTCATTTTTTAACAGATAATAACGTCCTTATATTATCACCTAGAGTTGCAATTAAGGATCAACTATTTAAAGAAGTTAAAGAAAAGTTCTTAGCCAAAATAAAAGTAAATCCAAGCAACAAGAAAGTATCTGTACTTACTCATAATATTGACTTTAGTGTAAAGACTATTTTTATAGATACAATACAGAAAGTAGATAGATTAAGAAACTTTGCTCCAGATAAATTTGAACAACTAGAATAAAATATAGATTTAGTTATTATTGATGAGGGGCATTATGAGCCAGCATTATCTTGGAGTTTGTCAATCAGATCTTTGGCTAGTAAGTTAATTCTTTTTACTGCTACACCTTATAGGAATGATTACAAAGGGTTTAATATAGATGAGAAGTACTTTTATAAGTTGAATTATACTGATGCTGTTAAAAAAAATATACTAAGGTCTGTAAAATTCTTACCGACTAAGCCATTGAGTAGTGATCAAGAGTTTGTTACACATGTAATTGATGAGTTTGAGAAAATATTTGGTAAGCTCGCTAATTCAGATTATAGAATCATAGTTAGATGTGATAATGCTGAAAGTATAAAATATTTAACTCGATTATTTATTAGTAGAAGTGTTTCATGTATAGGTATACATGAAAATTTTAAGAAGGAAACACTAAAAGAAAAATTTTTTTCTAAGGTACCAGAACAAAATGACGCTAAAGTATGGGTACATCAATTTAAGTTAACAGAAGGAATTGATGATAGTTCTTTTAGATTTCTTGCATTTCATAGCGCCTTAGGTAATGATAGGCAACTAATACAGCAAATTGGTAGGATAATACGCAATCCAGAATTCAAAAGCAGTACTGCTTATATCATTGATAGCAGTAATAAATCTTATAGTCAAATTTGGAAAAAGTACCTGCAATTTGATAAGGATTCGGCTAATTTCAAACTTAAGTCTATAGCCGATAGATACTTAGATCATACTAAGCAACAACAATTAAAATATGAGTACATTCAAAAGAAATTTAGAGAAAAATTAACAGAAGATAATTTTACACCTTCATTAGATCTGCGTCTACCACTTAGGACTAGCTTTATACAGAAAGGCCAAGATTTTAATCTAAATACTTTCATAACTAGATTAGGAGCGAGGCTTAGGCAAAAAGATTTTATTTTTTATAAAAAATTCAAGAAGGATAAAGGCGAAGCAGTATTTTACTGCCTGTCAATAAGCAATTCAGAGTTTTTAACTGATAAATATTCTTTAAACGTTAAAAATTCTATTATAGTAATCAAAGACCTTTCAGGGTACTTGTGTTTCTTCGACAGCGAAGGAAGTTTACCTTTGAATGATTCAGATCTAGGAACAGGGCCAGCTATTCCAAGTAACCTTTTGAAGAAATTGTTAAGTGACTTCAATAAGGCAGTAGTTACGCGCGTGTCAATGAAGAATAGTGCTTTAGGTTTAAATGCACTTAGATCTAAAATGATAGCAGCTGTATCCATAGCTAACACTACACCATTTTTAGATGATGATTCCCAAGTTATATCTAATGCTGCTGGGACTATAGTTAATGAGTTAGACGCTAAAAAGAAAAGCAGGAGGTATTTAGGATTCGATAAGGGTAAAGTTTCACAATATGACTCATACGTTACCTTGTTAGATTATTTCCTTTGGCTAGAGATGTTAAAACAAGCATTGGAGGGAACATCGGTTGCTTTACCTTTATTTAATAGGTATGCTCTTAACATTGATGATATTAATACGATTAATAAGTCACCAAAAAATATATTGCTTGATCTATCTGATATAGAAGATGAAATTGAAACAGCCGAAATAACTGAGAATGGGATTCAGCTACTTATACCAGGAGAAAGTGTAACATTTTCGGATTTATGTTTGGATGTTCAAAATGAGCGTAACAATTATTTTTTGATTTGGTTTTTGAAGATCAAAGCATCAATTCAGTTGCAAAAAGCTTAAATAAAGAAATCCGAATTTATATTGGATATGATGATAAAAAGAAAAGATACCTCTTTGAGTCTCGTGAAAGTGATAAATATTTTGACTTGTCAAATATTGTTAAATTGAAGAAAGGATCAAACTATAAAGGGATATTAGACTTTCTTAACAAAACTCAATCTGTAAGAATAATACCAGAAGAAAGTCAGGTTGTATATGCTTCTGGTGGTTTTTACTCTATTTTCACTGAGCTTGGTAAAAAGCTGAAGTGGGAGGAACTACATATAAGTAATATTCTTTTCCCTTCAAAAAAGCTTGAAGGAGACATCTCAGAGAAAGGATCATCAGGCTTTGTAGGTAATGATTGGGAGGATGGTTGCCTTTTTCACCTTATTGATAACTTAGGGCATAACGATAATGATCTTAAAAAACATTTTCTATTTCCTGATGAACCAACATTAATTGTATGTGATGATATAGGTAAGGAAATAGCTGATTTTATATTTGTTAATGAAAATATGAATGGTAATAGTAGAGTAGTATTTGTTCATGCAAAATGTCAAAGTAAAAAGCATGCATCAAAACTTTCTGCTTCCAAATTACAAGATGTATGTGGACAAGCTATCAAGAATATACATTACTTGTCAATGTTTAATGTAGCAGTCCCAATAAATGATTGGGATAAGAAATGGAAATTGGATAAAAGTCAACCTACGACACATAAAACGAGAATTAGGAAGCCAGCCAATACAAAAAAAGCAGAAGCTTGGAAAAAAATCAATGCTGCAATTAGTAATCCATTAACTCAGAAGGAAGTTTGGATAATGGCTGGCAATATTTTTTCTAAAAGTGAATTTAAGAAGGAGTTGAAAAAAACAAAGCCTGCGAGGCTGTAAAATAAACTGTGTCAAAGGATTAGGAGTATTACCTTTAACACAGTTGACATGGAAGAAAAAAACGAGCTGGATCTGGAAAAGATCAAGCGCCAGTTCCTGGAAGAGTTCCGGAGCGGCAAACCCACCTTTGGCAAAGATGGCGCACTTGGCCCCTTGTTAAAACACTTTTTAGAAGCCGCTTTGGACGCGGAGATGGACCTTCATCTGACAGATGAGCAACGCAAGCAAGGCAACCGGCGCAACGGAAAGGTGAGCAAACAAGTGCGTACAACAGACGGAGTGATTGAAGTGGAATCCTCCCGCGACCGCTCGGCTAGCTTTGAGCCGCAGATTATCCGCAAGCGGGAAACGGTGCTGGCCGAAAACCTGGAGCCCCGCATTCTAAGCATGTACGGCCTGGGCATGAGCCTTCGGGACATCTCGGCTCATCTGAAGGAGATGTACGACATGGACATCTCCCACGATACCTTAGCGGCCCTCACCGAAAAGATCGTTCCCCAGGTTAAGGAATGGCAGGCCCGGCCGCTGGATCCGCTCTACTGCATCGTCTGGCTGGACGCCATGCACTACAAGGTCAGGCAGGAAGGGCGCACCATCTCCAAAGCTGTCTACAACATTCTGGGCATTGACCGCCACGGCTACAAAGAGTTGCTGGGCGTGTATGTATCCGAAAGCGAAGGGGCTACTTTCTGGCTCTCGGTGCTCACTGACCTGCAACAGCGGGGCCTACAGGATATGCTCATTGCCTGCATCGACAACCTAAAGGGCTTTGCCGAAGCCATCGGCAGTGTTTTCCCGCAGGCTGAAGTACAAAGCTGTATTGTCCACCAGATCCGTAACAGTATCAAATATGTGGGCTCTAAGGATCAGAAGGATTTTATCAGGGACTTAAAGCCCGTGTACCGGGCAGAAACAAAAGAGCTGGCGGAGCTCAGGCTATTGGAGCTGGAAGAGAAGTGGGGCAAAAAGTACCCCAAGGTGCTCGAGAGCTGGCAGCGAAACTGGGAGAAGCTCTCAACGTACTTTAAGTACACTGAGCCGATTCGCCACCTGATCTACACCACCAACACGATAGAGGGTTTTCACCGCCAGGTCAGGAAGGTGACCAAAACCAAAGGAGCTTTCCCCTCAGACATGGCTCTGCTGAAGCTGATTTACCTCTCGCACCAGCATATCAGCAAAAAGTGGGTGATGCCACTGGCAAACTGGAGCCAGACGGCCCAGCAGCTATCGATCTGGTTTGGCGAGAGGATGCAACTGGACTTGAAGTGAGTCACACTTCAATAGTTTGGCCCTGTTGCCGTAAGGACTCAGCCAGAACAGCAAAAGGGCCAGTAAATTGAAATGAGGAATGACACAGTTTAAATTACACTCCCAAGCCTGCTTATAATGCTGTTCAAGCAGCAATTCTTCTACATGCAACAATGCAGAATGTTGGTAGCATTGATGCTAAATTAAAAGTTTTCTGCTCTCCATAATTAGATATCAACTAAACTCTTTTAAATATTACCCCCTTGCCCTTCAACCCATTTACCATAGACTTACCCGTTCGGGAAATTATACCTGCCGTTAGGGAGCACCTGGCGGCGCAGAACACCCTGATCGTAAACGCCCCTCCGGGAGCCGGTAAAAGCACCTTGCTGCCGCTGGCTATACTGGATGAAGTATGGCTGAAAGATCAGAAGATCATCATGCTGGAGCCCCGGCGCCTGGCGGCCAAAACCATTGCCGAGCGCCTGGCGCAACTGCTGGGCGAGGAGGTAGGCCAGACCGTCGGCTACCGCATCCGTTTCGAGACCCGCATCTCCGAGCGCACCCGCATCGAGGTCGTAACCGAAGGCATCCTTACCCGCATGATCCATAGCGACCGCTCGCTTACGGGTGTGGGCATCGTGATCTTTGATGAGTTTCATGAGCGCAGCATCCATGCCGATGTAGCCATGGCCCTGAGCCGGGAAGCGCAGCACACGCTTCGCCCGGACCTGCGCATTATGGTGATGTCGGCCACCCTGGATATGCCCCAGCTCACCAGTATACTGAAGGCCCCGGTGGCGCAAAGTATGGGGCGGCAATACCCCATCAACACCATTTATACCGGCGACGCCGACGACCGCATGCTGCCCGAAATGACGGCCCGTATTGTGCAGCAGGCAGCGCAGGAGCGGGAAGGGGATATACTCGTGTTTCTGCCCGGCGAAAACGACATCCGGAAAGTAGAAGAGTTACTCCGCAGGCAGCTGCGCGATTTTAAGATACACCCGCTGTTTGGTATGCTGCCTTTTAATAAGCAGTACGCCGCCATTATGCCCAACCGCGAAGGCAAACGCAAAGTGGTGCTGGCCACCAGTATAGCCGAGACCAGCTTAACTATAGAAGGCATTTCGGTGGTGGTGGATACGGGCTTCGGCAAAACCTCCCGCTTCGATCCGAAGTCCGGTTTGTCGCGCCTCGAAACGGTGCGCATCTCCAAAGACGCCGCCGACCAGCGTGCCGGTCGCGCTGGTCGTTTGGGTCCGGGTACAGCCTACCGCATGTGGAGCAAAACCACGCAGGAGCGCATGGCCCCGCACCGCACCCCCGAAATCCTGGAAGCCGACCTGTCGTCGCTGGTACTTGACATGGCTCAGTGGGGCATTACGGATATCCGTGGCCTGACCTGGCTGAACCCACCACCGCGTGCTGCTTTGCAATCGGCCACCGAAATGCTGCACCAGTTACAGGCACTGGAACATGGCCGCATTACGGAGCACGGCAAGAAAATGCATACGCTGCCTTGCCACCCACGTATCGCGCACATGCTGCTCAAAGCCGAAGAAACCGACCAGGTAGCGCTGGCAAGCGATATTGCCGCCATCCTGGAAGAGCGCGACCCACTGGACCGCAACGCCGGCATCGACATTAACTTAAGAATAGAAGCCCTTAGAAGGTATAGAAAAGAGCAGGGGCAGGGTAAGAAATTTGGTAAGATTGAGAAGGTAGCCCGCTCGTACCGCCAGCTGTTTAGTATTGAGCCAGATAACGGCAAATTTGATGAGTACGAAACCGGTGTGCTGCTGACACATTGCTACCCCGAACGCATCGCCTACGCACGCCCCGGCAACAACGCACAGTTCCAGCTGGCAAGCGGCCAGTATGCTTCTGCCGGTCACCGCGACGATCTGGCGCACGAGCCCTGGCTGGCCATCGCACACCTGCACGCCGGCACTGGCGATAACCCCGGCAGCATTTTCCTGGCTTCGCCACTCAACCCAAGAGACCTGGCCCCGCTCGTAAAACAGCAGGAAGTTTATACCTGGGATGTGAACGACGGGGAACTTACGGCCTCTATGGATACCCGCATCGGAAGCATCGTTTTGCAAAGCAAGCCACTGCCACCACCCGACGAGAAGTACCGCGTACCCGCCATTTCCGAAGCCATCAAACACGAAGGCGAGCACCTGCTGGACTTCAACCACGAGGTAACGCAATGGCAAAATCGCGTAATGAGCCTGCGTAAATGGTGCCCCTCCGAGTTCTGGCCCGACGTAAGCAACTCCACACTACTAATGACCAACTGGGATTGGCTAAAGTCTTACCTGTTCGACATCGAGCACCCGGATGAGCTGATGGAGCTGGAACTGCTGCCTATACTTCAGAAGTTCTTAGATGCTGATAAACTGGCAAGAATGGACGAACTGGCCCCCGCAAGTATAGTTTTACCGGATGGTTCTTCGATCGAGCTGGAGTATAAACCCGATGGAGCACAACCCAAGCTGGAGATACGTTTGCAGGATATACTTAACTGGGAAGAAAGCCCGACGGTAGATGAAGGGGAGATGACGGTGGAGCTGGCTTTGCTGTCGCCGGAGCTAAAGCCTATTACAACTGTGTCTGATCTGGGCAGTTTCTGGAAAGGGAATTATAGAGTGATCAAACGGCAGTTGGAGGTGGTGTTTCCGGAAGTGAAGTGGGAGAGGTAACCCCACCCCAACCCTCCCCTAAAAACAGGGGAGGGAGTTTAGTGAATTCGGGATTTGAACCACCACTATTTGTTATCCCGGGCGCAGCCGAGGGATCTTAAACAGCAGTGTTGTTGAGGGTTTTTTTGCTCTCCTTTGCTTTGCAGTATATGTGTGAAATATTTTTAGCGCTATAAATAGACACATAAGATCCCTCGGCTATGCTCAGAATGACGATAATAGGCGGCTCTCTGAATAGTAACATACTCTGAAAGGAATTTCTACTTTAAGCATATAGTTCTGCCTGCACAACTTGCAGCACACATGTTTAACAGCAACTACTTGGTTTACATTACTTCCAACACTACCCGTTCTATTTATTATGTTGGTGTAATCAATGATCTGGCTCGCCGGCTGGATGAACATTAGCAGTATAGCGGAGATAAAAAGACATTTGCTGGTCGCTACAACTGCTATACTTTAATTTACTACGAGCACTAAACAACACCTGATGAGGCTATCGGTAGAGAAAAGCAGGTAAAGAATTGGAGCAGGAGTAAGAAAGAAGCTCTTGTAAGAAAATATAATCCGCTTTTTAAATCCCTTAATAACCCGGTGGAGGAATAAGGTAAATACAGTCCCCTTTTGAACAGGACAAGGGGTGGCAAAAAGCAACTATAATCTATAGCTCCCAACTATAACTAAAGTAAAAACTATCCCCTTCAGGATAAGTGCGAACTAGAGTCCGGAACTTGTAAGCTACGCACAACGGGGTTTTGAAACAACAACTATAGAGCGATAGCTTCTTAACTATAGCTACAACACTAATTGTCCTTTTGAATGGGCTACAAGGGTGTAAAAGCGGCAACTATAGAACGATACATGAAACAGTAAAAGTAGCCTAAAGCTCCTTCCCCTGTTTTTAGGGGAAGGGGTAAAACGCCAACTATAGCAACAGCTGAAAAGCTCCCGCTTTCGCCTACCGGGAAGTGATTTTGAAGGTAGTAAGCGCAGCGCTGAGGGGCAGGCGTGGTGGTCTAAAGTTGCTGTAAAATTATAACCAATTCTGTGGCCTAAACAGGTAGTATATCTTAGGGGATATAAATAAAATACAGATACATTATGGCTCTGAAAGCAACATTGCACAACTCCTGCCGTTAAAGTTTAAATGAAAGTGCGGACCGAATGGCATTTGTCGTAAAAGGAAGCATGAACTATTTCTTACTAAATACTAATTACTATGAAAAAACTTAATTGGGCATTCCTGATCCTTTTTTCTTTTGCGTTTGTTGCCTGCGATGACGATGATGATGAAGTAACGCTGGACACAACTGATCCTGTAATCACGATCACTTCCCCTACTACCGGTTCTACAGTTACGGCTGGCGGTGTAATTAACCTGGAAGGTAATGTCACTGATAACGAGGGACTGGAAGAAATTACGATCAGTATTACAGACCCAAGTGGTGTAAATACCGAGCTTACTGATATGACTATCAGAGACTTCCTGAACGACGATAGAAATGCAGATTTTGACCTTGACATTAACGTAGATGCTAACGCAGCTCCTGGCGACTGGACTGTTATTGTAACAGCTCTGGACGATGCCGGAAACGAAGCATCTAAGTCTGTAATGGTTACCTTGAGTGAATAAGCACGAGTGCTTAAAACACAGGTAGTAAAAAGGCCTTGCAATGAGCAAGGCCTTTTTAATTAAGCATTCTCTACCTCTCTACCTCTCTACCTCTCTACCTCTCTAACTTTCTACCTCTCTAACTTTCTACCTCTCTAACTTTCTACCTCTCTAACTCTCTAACTCTCTAACTTTCTAACTTTCTAACTCCCTAACTTACCTAAACCCACCACACATTCTTAAGCTTCACCTGCACCGCATCGCCCGCTTTTAACCCCTCCCGGTTCGTTCTCACCAGCAGCGTTACTTCCTCAACCTGTACATCCAGCTCATAAAAGCTGCCAAAGTACTGTGCCGCAGTAACTATACCCGGCACACCTCCCGACGCAGCTAAGGTGACACTTTCAGGGCGGATGAGCAGATCTTTCCCTTTCCTTTTATTGCTGGTGCCTTCAGCGAATAGTTCTGATTTGCTGGCAGGTATGACGTTATATTTCCCGAAGAGCGAGGCAGTGTACTCATCTACCGGCTGTTTATAGATCTGTTGCGGATCGCCCTGTTGTATCAGTTTGCCATCCTGTATAACCAGTATCTCATCGGCCCAGGAAAGTGTATCGTACGGGTCGTGAGAGATGAGGATTAAGGTAATTCCAAGTTCATCACTGATGTCATGAATAACAGATTTCAGGATGCTTTTATGTCCCATGTCGAGGTTTGAGAAAGGCTCATCGAGAAGGAGCAGGCTGGGCCAGGAACTGAGCAGAAGGGCAAGGGCGATGCGCTGTCTTTCGCCACCGGAAAGCTGGTTGGTTCTTCGTTTTGCCAGATGACTGATGCGGCATACCTCGTACAGTGTCCGTGCTTCTTCGGCTGACAAGGAATTGGAATAGCTGAGTACCTGCTCTACACGCAAAAATTGGGGCAGCTCGAACTGCTGCGACAGGTAAGCGATGCCAGGGTGGCCGGGCACCAGCTTATCATGCGGTCCGATCACCTTTTTACCCTCGAACATGACCTGTCCGGCACTTGGCTGTACAAGGCCGGCTATAGTTTGCAGCAGCGTGCTTTTACCCGAGCCGGTTTCACCTGAAATGGCGATCTTCCGGTGCTCCTCCATACTGAAGTTAATGTCTTCTAATATAACGATGCCTTCTTCTACCACACTAATTCCGGAAACATCTAAAAAGGCCATGGGCTGCAGGGTTTGTATATGCTAAACTTGAATGTCAAAAGTACTTTAAAGCGGCAAACAATCCCAGCGCTATAGTTGCAACAGCGTATAAAGCTGCAGGTAAACTATAGCCTGTATGCGTGAACCTATAGTTAGCCCCGGGCGCTAAAACAGAAAAGCCGCTCCTGTATGGAGAGGCCTGTCTTTTATATCTCAGTAACTATAAAATTTAGCTTGGTGGTTATCTGCAAAAAAGCCAGATCGGGCCGGGAGGTAATAAAATAACAAAAGGTACAGGTAAACACAACAACTGATTATGCTTACCGATACCTTTGGTTTTAGTGGATGGTGTGGCTCAATATAAGACTCCAGTTTAGGGAAGCCTGCATTTAGCACAATACCATATCACTTATATGAGTTTTACTTTGACAGCATTCAGGCCTTTCAAACCTTTCTCTACTTCAAAAGAAACTTTATCGCCTTCCTTTATCGCACTGGCAAGGCCGTTCTGGTGCACAAAAATGCTTTCCTGGGTTTCGTGGTCTCTTATAAAACCGTAGCCTTTAGAAGTATTAAACATGGTAATTGTTCCTTTCCTGATCAGGTCAGCCGGGTCAGCCTCTGCCTGTCTCGAAACTCCAATCTGGATGTCTTCCTGCTTAATTACCTTCTTTTTCTTGGTCGGATCCGGCGGCGTTTCTGTAATGTTGCCATTTTCGTCCACATAAGCCATCATCTCATCCAGGTCCTTGCCTTTGTTAGAGTTGGCCTTACGATCCTCTTTCTTTGCTTCTTTGTCCTGTCTCTTTCTTAACTTCTTTTTTTCTTTTTCTTTTTACTAAAAGTTTCCTGTGATCTACCCATATTTTGATTATTGATTTCTGTTATTCTGTTCCTGTGATCGTTGGCGCTAACCCGGCTGATTACTTAGCCAGGAAATTGGTGCCATTGCGTATCCACTTCTCGAAGAAGTTATTGTCGCTGAACTCGCCTGTTACCAGTTCATAGTCAGCTTCATCTTTGTTTGTACGGGAATCCATGAAGCCTGGTAACGAATCCTGGTTATTTGGTATCCAATCCTGACCTTTTTTAAGGGCTACACATATGTACTCGCGCGTGGTGGTGTCAACTAAGTATTTTCTGTTCATGATAATGGGGGGTTAAGTTGGATAACAATGAAGCAGCCAGGGCCGCGAAAAGAGGGAAGTGCCGTGGCACTTAAGTAACAATAAAAAAGCCTTACTAAACGTAAGGCTTTTTATAATAAGGTATTAAGCCAGCCTACGCTAACTTTACATTGACTGCGTTCAGTCCTCTCTTGCCTTCCTGTAGATCAAAAGTAACCTTGTCGTTCTCTCTGATTTCGTTTACTAAACCAGTTACGTGTACAAAGTACTCCTGATTTGAATTTTCTTCTTTGATGAAACCAAAACCTTTAGTGTCGTTGAAGAATTTTACTGTTCCGTTATTCATGTTGTGATTTGATTTATTATATACCTACTACAAGATTAGTGGCATATACGTTCATTATTTCTTACAATATACAATAAAAAGTTTACAATAAACTAATATCTTATATAAATAGGTGAATAATGCCACTAAAAATAAGAATATTTGTAAAAAGGCTGATTTATTTTCGTTGTAATTGGCCTTTACACGGGTAAATACAAATTTTTGCCCCTCTGGCATGCACCCTGAAATAATGATATTAAGGTATGCAAAACTGATCGGCTCTTCGGAAAATGCTGGTTTTTTTGTAAACTTATAGAAGTATTACCTTCTGCAAACTATAGTAGTCCCGGTCAACGCAAACTATAGTTCCTGTTTAGTATAATTGTAAAACGTAAACTATAAACCTATTACTATGAAGAAGTATCCTGTACTGTTGGGAGCCCTGTCATTGGCTGCGCTGCTCTCGTTTACCCCGGCAACAAAAAATGTTGCGGATAAACCTGCCGTAACTGCCGTAGCAGCAGCAAACCTGAAAGTGAATACCCAGGCAAGCACCATGAAGTGGAATGCCAAGAAAGTGGGAGGGGAGCATTACGGAAAGATAAACCTGGCAGATGGCGCACTTCAGGTGAACGGCAACAAACTGGCAGGCGGTAATTTTACAATAGACATGCGCTCTATAGTTGTAGAGGATATTACAAGGGCCGAATCGAACAAGAAACTGACCGACCACCTGAAGTCCGATGACTTTTTCTCGGTTGAAAATCACCCGACGGCTACGTTTACCATTACAAAGGTTGGTCGCCTGACCAAAGCAAAAGCAGGAGAGCCGAACTATAACGTAACAGGTAACTTAACTATAAAAGGCATTACGAACCAGATCACGTTTCCGGCAACAGTAAAAGTTACTGGCAAATCGGTGGAGGCAACAGCCCTGATAGAAGTAGACCGCACCAAATACGACATCAAATACAGATCGGGTATGATGGGGACGGCTGCTGATAAGATCATTTACGATAACTTTACCATTGACCTGAAACTGGTAGCGGATGCAGGTGTAAATACTGCCGAAAGCAAATAACTAAACTCCTAAATAAAAAAGCCTCTCAACTATAAACTGAGAGGCTTTTTTATGCTTAAACTATAGATTATTTTTTAGGAGAGATTTTCCAAAGCTCTCCGTTCTTCTCGTCGGTAACTATATACAGTGAACCGTCCGGGCCCTGGCGCACATCCCGGATGCGCTGGTTACGGTCGCCAAGCAAATGCTCTTCTCCGGTAACACGGTCATTCTCCAGTTGCAATCGTACCAGTACTTTATCTTTTAGGCCACCTACAAACAAATTGCCCTGCCATTGCGGGAAAGCGCTGCCGGAATAAAACTGCGCGCCCGATGGAGCAATTACAGGGTCCCAGTAATACACAGGATCTACAAAGCCCTGCTTGGTCGTTACGGCATTTGGTATGGGTTTACCTGAGTACTCTTCGCCGAACGTAACAAGTGGCCAGCCATAGTTCTTTCCTTTTTCTATCAGGTTTACTTCGTCGCCGCCGTTAGGTCCGTGCTCCACAATCCATAGTCTTCCCTGGTCATCAAATGCCGCCGCCTGCACATTGCGGTGCCCAACTGTCCAGATCTCAGGCAGTGCGCCCTTCTGGTTTATAAACGGATTGTCGGGAGCAGGTTTGCCATCGGTTGTAATGCGAAGCAGCTTGCCCATGTGGCTGCCCATCTGCTGCGCCTGCGGTCTTATTTCCAGGTCAGAGCGTTCGCCTAAGGTTACATACAGCATGCCATCAGGCCCAAAAGCTAAACGGGAACCAAAATGCTTGTCTCCGTTGTACACCGGTTTTGCCTGAAAAATAACCTTTACCTGGGATAAGCTTTTATTGTCGGCTGAGAGAACGCCTTTTGCCACACTGGTAGCGTTGCCGTTTCCGCGTGGCTCCGAAAAGCTCCAGTATATAGTCCGGTCCGTTGCGAAATTCGGACTAAGTGCTACATCCAGCAAACCACCCTGGCCACGTGCATCAACCTTAGGTACGCCGGTTAGTGGTTGGCCCAGTTGGCCGGCTGCCGTTACAATTCTCATTCTTCCCGGCTTTTCAGTTACCAACAGGTCGCCGTTCGGAAGTGGCTCTACCGCCCACGGATTTTCCAGGTTCTTTGCCAGTACCGTCACATCAAAAGTTGCATCGGATGTTATGGCCCTGGCCCGGTTCTGTTCCGGAAAAGTTGGTTGCTGTTCCGGTACGTTAGCTACCCTGGTTTCGAGTGGCTTGCCGGTTGCCCGGGTAGTTGCTGTATCTGGTTCAGGTGTTTCAGTAGAGTCGGTGGTAGTGGTTTGTGTGCCCTCTTCGGGAGTAGTAGTGCGTTGGTTGCAGCCTGTTCCGGCAAGAGCCAGAACTATAGTTGCCGCTACTGAAAGTGTCAGTCTTTTCATAGTATATGTCGCTTTAGTTTTCGTCCGGGCCGGGCCGATAATCTATCGGTATTATTATTTAACGTGCTGAAAATTATTTTACTACATAACATGCTATAAAGTTTATGTCTCCGCAACCCCCGCACTAAGTGCTACTATATGCAAGTAAGGTATTTACCTGACCGACATGCTTCTTAACCTGTAAAAGCAACTGTAACTATAGCGCGGAGCACCAACTATAGTTTGCTGTTTTTTCCGGGGATGCGTATAGGCAAAATGATTATAAATGAGCAACTTGAATATTATAAACTAAACCGGACATCGATATGAAGATTATTTTAGCTACTCTCTTATTTTCGTTAGCTGGCTTTTGTGCCGTTGGGCAATCAGCCACTCCATCTGCGGAGAAACAGATAAAAGCTGCGGTGCTGGCCGCACCTGCCGATAAACGTGCCGGTGCTGCTGTGTATGGTTATAACCAGAAAGGTGAAATGGTACTGCTGCGAAAAGGGACGAATGAAATGGTTTGCCTGTCCGATGACCCGAAGCTGAAAGGTTTTTCGGTATCGTGCTACCACAAAGACCTGGACCCTTTTATGGCGCGTGGGCGCGAACTGAAAAAGCAGGGAAAGGCGCAACAGGAAATATTTGATATGCGGGAGGCAGAAGCTAAAAGCGGTAAACTCAACATGCCAAAGCAGCCAACCTCCCTTTTCGTTTACACGGCTGCCGACGAAGACGTGAACCCGACAACAGGAGAAGTAAAAAATGGCTACCTGCGCTACGTAGTGTACATCCCTTATGCCACAGCCGAAAGTACCGGACTGCCGCTTAAACCCGAAGCCCCGGGCATGCCCTGGATCATGTTTCCCGGCTCGCACAGCGCCCACATTATGATCACACCTCCGCCTCCGGCAAAAGACAAACAATAACTATTTACAGGTTGCAAAAGCTATCCATAAGCTCTGTTACTTTCAGTTAAGTAGCAGGGCTTTTTGTTTGATACAGAACATGTTTAGGGTTATAGTTTATGAAGTAAAGAACGAGCAATTGTTGTTGTTATCACCGGCAATTCTACTATCGGGTTTGCTTGCCGGAGAAAACACAGCAAGGGAATAAACTAACGTCAGATAAACCACTAAACAGCTTGGGAGTTAAATCATCAAAATATAGTTTACTGAAGCTTTAGTCCCTGTCTGCTGTAACTATAAAATGGGCTGACTGAGTACATTCCAGCTCTTAAGTTTATGCCTTACAGGTGATTATACTTATTTATAGGTTAAGGATTTAAAGTGTATTTATTAAATATAATATTTCCTATATTTAGAGTATCGTTTACTTAACTTTGTAAAAAAAACATGGCTACATTTAATGGTACTGAAGGTTCGACTATAGAACTGGAGCAGGCAGTTGCCTGGACAGCGAATTACAGAAAAGAAGCTATAACAGAACCAAACGGAATTGTAACAAAAGCACATTTCTATGGCCGCGACATTCTGCAAAAGCTACTGGACCAGGAAGGTTGCATGGGCATAAGAATGTACTATGCCCGCGACGAAAAAGGACAAAAGCAGCTGGTGCTGGTTGGCGCTGATGCCGAAGGGAATGATATGGAAGGCATCGTAGTAGATAATGGTAAAGTTTGTCCACCGGATTGCGATACACAAGGTAATCTGAACGGTTAATGGAGTTTTTTTTAAGGCAGATTTATCCCGGGCTGATCGAGGTGGGTACATCGTGGGTACTTGTGCCGTTTATTGCCGGGCTTTTTTTGATCCGTAAACCCCATAAAGGTAAACTGTTCTGGTTGCTGTTTTTGTTAGTAGTAGCTGCTGTACTGTCGGAAGGAATAGGGCAGTTGGTGGTTTACCTGGGTACAAAAAATAATATCTGGCTCGTGCATGTGTATACCTTATTCGAGTTCCTGATCATAGCTGCCATTTTTTACTATAGTTTCAGAAGGCCGGTCTTCAGGAAGGGCATCATACTGGCTGCTATAGTTTTTATAAGCATTTGTTTGATAGATGCTTTTGTACTGGAAGGTATAACACAGATGAACTCGCTTACAAAAGTTTCGGGTAATGCGATGCTGATGCTAATGTCCATTCTGTACTTTTATAAAGTTGCCAACGACCTTACCGTTACCTACCTCGACCAGGATCCGATTTTTTTACTAAGCTGTAGCCTCCTGATCTTAAAGGCGGGTACTACCATGTCGTATGCCATGTTTAACCAGGCCCTGGCCGCCTCTTATGATGCTGCCCGTATTTGCATTGCCATTATACTGGTTCTGAATATACTTTATTATACTGCTTTAATATTTATCCTGAGAAGGGCTACGACATGATAGAGATACTGAAGCCAGTGATTTTTATTACGCCGGTGCTGCTGGTGCTTGCCATTGGTATTATCCTGTTCGTTTTTAAATACCAGCGGCGCATGCTGCAGCACCAGGAACATTTGCGCCAGCTGCAGGAAGCCAAACAGCGCCAGTTACTGGATGCTACTATACAAGCACAGGAAGAGGAGCGCCGTCGGGTTGCCCGCGACCTGCACGATGAAGTGGGAGCAATGCTCGCGTTGGTAAAATTAAATGTACATCAGCTTACAGCACAGGCAGAGAATAAAGAAGCGGGACAGCAGGTTAAAAAAATGCTGGATGAAGTAATGGGCAGCGTAAGGCAGATCTCCCATAACCTGATGCCGGTCGTGCTTGATAAAATGGGCTTGCCTCAGGCCCTGGAAGCCATGCGACGTTCCATTCCAGCTGCATCAGGGGTAGAAATGAAACTGCACTGTAACCAACCTGAAAAACGGATAGAACCTAAAACAGAGTTGTTCCTGTACCGCGCTGTACAGGAGCTTCTGAATAATACATTCAAGCATGCGCAGGCTTCCGAGGTGCGGGTAGATCTTCAGTTCTCTGACAAAGACCTGCAGCTTACTTACCAGGATAACGGGAACGGATTTGATTACGAGCGCCTCACGAATCAGCAAGATACCAGCGGAGGACTTGGTTTGATGAACCTGCAGGCCCGCCTGGAATTGCTGAACGGGAGGTTCGATTTTTTCTCAGCACTAAATTCCGGTACAAAGGCTACTATTTCTGTTCCGATTTCGTAAATTAGTGAAATGATTAAATGTTAACGTATGGATTTTCAGCCACTTACACTTGCCATTGCCGATGACCACACACTTTTCAGGAAGGGCGTGCTGGAAATACTGAAAGCCTACAATGAAATAACCGTTGTTGCCGATGCCAATAACGGCGCAGAACTGATTGAAAAGATCGAAGCTGCCCCGGAGTTACCCCACGTAGTACTACTGGACCTGGAAATGCCGGAAATGGATGGAATTGCTACTGCACGCTATATTTTAAGCAAGTACCCGGCCGTTAAAATTCTGATCGTATCGATGTATGGAGAAGAATCTCTGGTTGAAAAGTTGCTGAACGAAGGCGTACACGGTTACCTGCTGAAGAGTGCCGAGCCAGACGAACTGCGAGATGCCCTGCAATACCTGATACAAGACAAAAAGTATTTCTACAACACATTAAAGATAGACCTGTAGTTAGTATAAAGTATAAGCAAAAGCCACAGCCGTAACGGTGTGGCTTTTCTATTTTATTACCCGCGGGCTTCTCTTATATGCCCGTTATGACCACACTATACAACCTGTAATCTCCGCACAAACACCTTTAAAACCTTTCCGGAGTGACTCCAAGTATAACAGGTATATTTTCAGTCCTTTTGGCAACTGTAACCCCCAAACCATGTGGTTTACCAGATCAGTAGAAGATGCACTTCAGGAATTTAAGGTTGATCCTGCAAAGGGACTATCAGAGGCAGAAGCACAGGCCAGGCTGGTAAAATACGGGCGCAATAAACTGGAAGGCCGGAAGAAGAAAAGCGTTTTGCAGCTTTTTGTGCAGCAACTCAACGACTGGCTGATCTTTGTGCTTTTTGCAGCTGTGCTTATCACCCTTTTTATGGGCGAGTACATCGATGCTGTTATCATTCTTATCGTTATTATTCTGAACGCAGTGCTTGGCGTAGTGCAGGAAGTAAAGGCAGGAAACGCTATTGAAGCACTTCAGAAAATAGCCTCGCCTAAAGCACTTGTGCGCCGCGAGGGTATCGTAAAAGAGATCGATTCGGAGGAGGTTGTACCCGGCGATATATTGGTACTGGAAACCGGCAGGTACATTGCCGCAGACCTGCGACTGATCGAAACTATAAACCTGCAGGTAGAGGAATCTGCGCTTACCGGCGAGTCGGTGCCAAGCAGTAAGCACGCGAAACAGGTTTGCACAGATGAGCAGACACCGCTCGGCGACAGAGCCAATTCTGCCTTTATGTCTACGTTGGTTACGTATGGCCGTGGGGTGGGCCTGGCAGTAGGTACCGGCATGCAGACAGAAGTGGGCAAGATCGCAGACATCCTCCAGACCGGAGAAGCTAAAACACCCCTGGAAATCAGGCTGGATGAGCTGGGCAAAACAATTGCGAAACTGGCCATAGGCATTTGCGTGCTGATATTTGGTGTAGCCATGCTGCAGGGCCGCGACCTGGCTGAAATGTTTTTGCTTTCGGTGTCGCTGGCGGTTGCATCCATTCCCGAAGGGCTTGCGGCTATAGTTGCTATTGTGCTCTCTATTGGCGTAACCAACATGTCGCGCCACAACGCTATTATCCGGCGCCTGCCCGCCGTCGAAACACTGGGTTCTGTAAACATCATTTGCTCCGATAAAACAGGTACGCTCACCCAGAATAAGATGACGGTGCAGAAATACTTTACCCTGGAGGGTGAAGTAACTATAGACAGGCAAAACCAGGCCAACCCTACCGAAACCGGCCACTTGCTGGCAAAAGCCATGATCCTTTGCTCTGATGCTACTTACCACCAGGGGGAAGGAACCGGCGACCCAACCGAAATTGCTTTGCTCGTTTTAGGAGATGACTTGGGAATAGACCGCAATGCCTTACATAAACATAACAAACGGGTAGGAGAGTACGCCTTCGACTCCGACCGGAAACTGATGTCGACGCTGGTGGAGGGAGTTGGCAACTATACCGTTTACACCAAAGGCGCTATTGATAACCTGCTGAAGATTGCCACGCATGTACTGGAAAATAATTTTGCGGTAACACTGACCGAGGCGCATAAAAAGCAGTTTGTAGAAGCTACTGAGCGCATGTCGGATAAGGCGCTGCGAACGTTGGGTGTTGCCTATAAACCGGTAGCTACTGTAGTGCCTGCCGAAGAGATGGAGAAAGAGCTGGTGCTTATCGGTCTGGTTGGCATGATCGACCCGCCGCGGTTAGAGGTAAAAACATCCGTAGAAAAAGCAAAGCAGGCCGGCATAACATCGGTCATGATCACCGGCGACCATAAAACCACCGCCTTTGCCATTGCCCACGAGCTTGGCATTGCCGATACCATAGACCAAGCGATTACAGGTCAGGAACTGGAGGAACTTACCCAGGAAGAACTGGATAGCCATGTGAACAATTACCGCGTTTTTGCGCGTGTTTCGCCCGAGCACAAGGTACAGATCGTGCGCGCCCTGAAAGACCACGGAAACATAGTGTCGATGACCGGCGATGGCGTAAACGATGCGCCCTCGCTTAACACGGCAGATATTGGCGTGGCAATGGGTATAACCGGAACCGACGTGGCAAAAGGCGCTTCCGACATGATCCTGACCGATGATAATTTTGCAACTATAGTTACGGCCATAGAGCAGGGGCGCAACATCTATAACAACATCAAAAAGGCCGTTATTTTTCTGCTTACCTGCAACCTGGGCGAGGTAGTGGCCATGGTCGTTACTTTACTGATCGGGTGGGAAGCGCCGCTTATTGCTACACAGTTGCTCTGGATTAACCTGATGACAGACTCGTTGCCGGCAGTAGCACTGGGCATGGACCCCGGCGACCCGGATGTGATGAAGGAAAAGCCAAGAGACCCAAAGGAAAGTTTTTTTGCCGGTGGTGCCGGTGGCAGAGCAGTGTTTGGCGGAATCCTGATCGGGGCGTTAACCATCTTTGCCTTCTGGTACGGGTATTATGAAAACGGCTATAGTCCTTTTGATAAAGACGTGCCGGCAGCAACACTGCAGAACGCCCGCACCATGGCTTTCCTGACGCTGGTGGCCTGCCAGCTGTATTACGCGCTTGCCCTGCGCAGCCCGATCAAGTCTATTTTCCAGGTGGGTATTTTCACTAACCTGTATTTGATCGGGGCCATTGCACTGGGACTGATCCTGCAGTTACTACTCGTTAGTATTCCTTTCACACAAAAGGCTTTCAGAATCAGTATGCCCGACCGGAATGGCTGGATAGCAGTTGTACTGCTGGGACTTGTTCCCCTGCTGGTGAATGAACTATACAAACTTATACTACGGGCAAGGCAGAAGGTGTAGCGGAAACAGGGGAGACTATAGCCTGTACATACATTTCCTTTAATTGGCAAAATAGCCGGAAGCGTGCGCTTGAAGTTTGGAAAGGAAAATAAACAATAGCGGGGTTTGGACGTTTAGTTAAAAGCTGGGGCTGCTATTTCTGTAGATCTGATTTTGGCCGCAACTGCATCCGAAAAGCACAAGCCCACAGTCAATCTGAACTATAGAAAACTAACTTAATGCGTATGGCAACCGGAGCATCAATTGATAACCTGCTTAACACAAAACAAAAGAAGCTGTCCTTTTTCCAGAACCTGATACTGGTGGCAACCGCCGACAGATTTGTAGACAGCATGGAAAGCGATTTCCTGGTGATGATCGGTGATCAGCTGGGCTTAACCGAGCAAGATACCACTCCGATTGCAGATAACCTGGCCAAGCTTTCGTTTATAGTGCCCGAAGATGGACTGCAGAAAACAGTGGAGCTACAGACGTTGGTGATGATGGTGCTGCAGGATGGCAAAGTAGACGACAAAGAATATCAACTGTGCCTGGATTATACACGCCGCATTGGCTACAGCAAAGAGATGCTTGATGAGCTGATCGCAGACTTAGGTAAAAAGCAGGGCAATAAATAGTTCGGCTATAGTTTAAACTTAGCACAGGTGGGTAATGGGGCTCAGCATTTTTTCCGGAAACTCTGTTTCGTGCCTTGTACCGGTATGATCTAAGGCTTTTAGGGTAAGCGCCGCGCAGGCATGTGCATCGGAAGCGGCCCTGTGGTGCAGAAAATGAATACGATGCATGTTGCAGAGCGTTTTTAAGTCGTAAGCGGTAAGACCTTTCCAGATACTGCGCGAGAACTTGAGGCTGCAGGCAAAACGGGCCTGTGGTAGCGGAAGGTTATAGGTAGCCAATGTTTTACGCAGCACACTGAAGTCGAAACTGGCATTGTGGGCAATAAGCAGCTGTCCTTCCATGTAGGGTTTAATAACCGGCCATAGTTGCTCAAAGGTAGGCTGGTTTGCTACATCCGATGGGCGGATACCATGCACGGCAACATTAAAATGGTTGAAATTCGGGTAATACAGCGGTTTTATCAGCCACGATTTTGTCTCTACAATTTTTCTGTCCCGAACTATAGTTAACCCGATCTCGCAGGGGCTGTCGCGTTGCGGTGTGGCAGTTTCAAAATCCAGGGTAACAAAATCCATAGGTAACAAAATCCATAGGTAACAAATCAGGCTAAACTGCTGCAAAGATAACCAAACTATAGTTTTACCAGCCATTTTATAGTGGAACTATAGTTTGTCTGCTGATCTGTCGGTTGTGTAACTATCGCTATATCAGAGCTATAGTTACAATATGAGGGTGTAGATGCAGCAGCTTTTTTTAAGCCTGTTTCGTACGAGGTTATATACATCAACCTAACCCATCGCCTTTATGACATTCTACTCAACAAGTAAAGAACACCTGTTATTTGATGCTGCCCGAAACGGAGATGTGGCGTACCTGAAACAGTGTATAGCCGACGGCGACGACCTGAGCATTACCAATGGCAGGGGATTTACCCCTCTGATCATAGCCAGTTACGATGAGCAACGGGAAGCAACGCGTTTGCTCCTGGAAGCCGGCGCCGATCCTAATGCGCAGGACAGCGGTGGTAACACAGCGTTAATGGGCGTGAGTTTTAAAGGCTATCCCGTGATTGCGCAGCTACTGATAGCGCACGGCGCAGACCTGAACCTGCAGAATGGCAACGGTGGCACAGCCCTGATGTTTGCAACGTTGTTTGGCCGTAATGCTCTGGTTAAGTTATTGGTAGAAGCCGGAGCCGATAAAACCATACGGGATGTTCGCGGACTAACGGCCCTTGATCTGGCTTACCAGCAGGGCAACGAAGAAGCTATTCCGTTGCTGCAGGAAAATGCAGCGGTAAACGATACAGGAGAAGGTTAAATTTATAATTGTGAAAATGGAAATATTACTGTCTTTATCATTAATTCTGGGTATTCTGATGTACCTGCTTTACAGGTTAAACGGTGGACAAAAACCGCCCAGGAACTTCTACGATCATCACTGGCTGTAAAAACTGGAGCCCCAGCGCCATAACTGTAAACTATAGTTTCAGCTATAAGCTTTTATTTGTTCAGTATGATCAGGTCAGCAGAAGCGCGGTTCAATGCAATCGGGATGTTGTTAAGCACTGCTGTGCGAATCAGTGTCTGAATGTCGTGTTCGTGGCCGTGGGGTGTTTCGGCATCAATAAAAAAGATGACCTTGTCTATCTCACCCTGCAGAATCCGGGCTGCCAGCAGAATATCCCCTCCGCTCGGGCCATGGCCGAAAGGTTCAATGTTCAGGTCCAGCCGGTCGTTTATCAGTTTGGCCGTATTGGTAGTCCCGATCAGGCTGTAACCCCGCAACGTTTCCTGGTTTTCTTCTACCCAGCTCAGCAGATCGGCTTTGCGATTATTATGGGCAATCAGAGCTATCGTTTTCATATTGTGTTAGTTGTGTGACGTTTAAAGTTGCTTTCGCAAACGCATGGTTAAGTATAGGTGATGTACTGCAGAAAAGAAAATGAACCATAAACTAAATCTTACTTTTTACCCCGATACTAACTTTTAAAGATTGCGTAACAGCAGCTGCGTGTATCTCGTATTGCCGAACGCAATAGCATACCAAATTTATGATTTCATATATATTTCAGGATTGGGAAACGAACAAAGGGAACCTGAAGGGAAGACTGGTAATGGTTCTTTTCCGGTTAGCCCGCCCTGCATCCATCAACAAGTTTTTCAGGATTATCTGGCTGCCTTACCTTATATTTTACAAGCTACTCGTGGAGTGGTTTATGTGCATTGAGTTACCGCACTGGACAAAAGTAGGGAAGGGGCTTTATATTGGCCACGGACACGCGCTGGTGGTAAACGGCTGCAGCATTATCGGCGAAAACTGCTTTATCAGGCACTCCACCACATTAGGTAATGTCCGCCTGGAGGATGGTTCGTATACAGGTTCCCCCATACTCGGCAATAATGTGGAGCTGGGTAGTAATGTGTGTATCATCGGGGAAGTACGGATCGGGAATAATGTAAAGATTGGCGCCGGCTCCGTGGTGGTGAAAGACATCCCGGATAACAGCGTGGCAGTCGGCAACCCGGCCCGTGTCATTAAAACACTTAATCCCGTTTCAGCTCCGGTCATAACGTACGAACCAGAAGTGTTGGTGTAAATACTGAACTTGTTTATAGTTTCTGAAATAGAAAACGAGCCATTGCTGGTGTTATCACCAGCAATGGCTCGTTACACAAGCTTGTGAAAACACACAGCAAGGGCGTAAACTATAGTCAGTTAAAACATTAAACAGCTTCACCATAAGCTTAAACGAATAAAAGAAGCCGCTCCAGTAAAAGAGCGGCTTCTTTTATATCTGTATTGCCGGATGCAAGTAATAACAACTTTGTAGTTTTTTAATGATTAGGGGCCAGATACATGCCATTCAGGTAAAGTAGCTGGCCTTTTTATTCCCTTTTCTCCCTATACTCAGCATTGGGTTATAGTCTTTAAACTGGTTGTCCTTACAGCCCGATAGTGCTATTGCCTTATCTGTTCCTGATTCTGGAATACTTTCCTATGGTGTTTGAAATCGAACTTTCTTAAATTTGATTTTGTAGCAGAGGAAGATTTTTAGTAGGGCGGCCTTTCGGCTTGTCCGGTTAACTTGAGTTTGGAGAGCAGGTATGGTTACAGATTTCACATGTTTACGCAGGAGTTTATTTCAGAGTACAGCAAAATATTTAGTGCTACTTACCTCTCCGCTTTTGCTGAGTTGTGAAAAAGATGAAACATCTGCCGAAATCCCTTTTTTTGAACCGGAGCCAGTCAGCAACCTGGTAGTTCCGGCCATAACCGAAGCCTCGGGCATAGCAGACAGTAAAACGAACCCCGGTTATTTATGGGTGCACGAAGATGGCGGAAATCCGGCGCAACTTCATTTACTGGAACACAATGGACAATCGGCTACGACTGTTGCTATAGTTGGTGCTGTAAACCGCGACTGGGAAGATATGGCTCTTTCGGGTAACGATCTTTACCTGGCCGACATTGGGGACAACAACGAAGTATACGCCAACTATACGATCTATAAATTCCAGGAGCCGGCTGCGGGAGTTACTAAAGTTACCAGCTACGAAACTATAAAATTCCGTTACGCCGATGGTTCACACGATGCCGAAGCCATGCTGCGAGACCCGGAAAGCAAAGATATCTACCTGTTCACAAAAAGAGAGAGCCCTTCCCGTATTTATAAACTACATAACCCGAAAACTACAGGAGTAAATACTGCCGAACTGGTGGGTACTTTAAACTATAGCGGCGTGGTGAGCGCAACCATGTCTGCCGATGGCAAGGGAATTATAGTTAAAACATATTCCGGTTTGTGGTACTATACCCGCGCAGCCTCCGAAACTATAGAGCAGGCACTTCAGAAAAACTCTCTTGCGCTACCGTACAAGTTGGAGCCGCAGGGCGAGGCCGTTACGTTTTCGTATAAAAACAAGGGCTACTTTACGTTAAGCGAAAAGGGCTTCACAAATACACTCAACCTGTATTACTATAAAATGAAGTGATCGGTAGATTGTTTAGAAAAGAGAAAGGGCCGTTTTACAACTAGTAAGTCGGCCTTTTTATAGTTTGGTTTATTTCAAAGAGGATATTCCTGTCCTTAGGGTAGGCACAAAAAAAGAAAGGCTTCCCGTCTGGAAGCCTTTCTTAATGAATAAGTTTATAAAAACTTTTCAACTTTTAGCCACTTTCTTTTACGGGCCTGGGTCAGGCAAGGTTACACATGTGTTAAAAAAAACTTAAATTATTTTTTTAAGCGGCCTTCACCTAATTTTCTTACTAAACTCAGGCCTGAAAAAGCCGGTAAATTATCTTTATAGCTGAAACTATAGTTGTGACTGCACAAGTGGGCCGGAAAACAATTTTAAACCGAAAGCAGGATCGCACATTTGCCACTCCTGATTTGTTAACCTGGTATGGAATATTTTGTTGAAAAGAACTCTGTGGTGCGGCAGATCTGGGGCAAAGGCGATACGATACTTTTTATTTTTGCAGGTGCCTCTGCCGAGTTTGCGCTCAATAAGGCGGTAGACTGGCTCTACTTTACCGGCCGCCTTCCTGCAGATCCGTTGGGCAGGCTTTTCTCTACGGTGGAATATGCCCGTAAAATTGTTTTTTCGGAGAAGCAGGCTGCCTGGCGTGCTATTGATGCGATGGCTGCCATACATGCAGCTGTTGAAGCAAAGCGAGGCAGCAGCATTCCTGACTGGGCGTACCGCGATGTCCTGTTTATGCTGATCGACTATTCCATCCGCTCTTTTGAAGTGCTGGAACGTAAACTGGCAGAAACTGAGAAAGAAGAAGTGTTTGAGGTTTTTTACAGGGTTGGCTACCGCATGGGCGTAAAGGGCCTGCCCGACAACTATAAAGACTGGGTAATAATGCGGGAGGACCATCTGCAAAACAACCTGCAAAAGAGCCACTTCACCACAAACCTGTTCAGCCAGTACCGCAAACATCTGGGCATCGTCAGGTACCGGATCCTGCTGGAAGCCCAGGCACTTATAGTTCCGGGAAAGGTGCGTACCTTACTGGGGTTCAGGAAAACATCGTTGTTAAAGCCCTTGCTTGGCGTATACAAACTCAGCCGGTTTGTAAATGCCGATAAATTGCTGAAAGCGTTGATCATGCCTTCGGCTTACAAGTCAGAGATCAAAGCGTTGGATAGCGTAACTTCCACCTGACTATAGTTTACCCGACTGCCTGATTCTATTTTCGATATGGTTCTACTTCCTCTTTTCCCGCGTGTTAAGCTTAGCAATGCCTTCCGTAAAGAAGCTCCGAAGCTTATGCCCACTTATAAACTGACCTATACAGCCTCCTCCAAAACCGAAAAGCAAACAGACTATAGCAGCCCGGTTTGCTACGCGCATGTGCCCGGCCTGAGAGAGGGGTTTGAATCCTGACAAAACCATAACTGTCAAATATTCAGATTTTTATATGTAGTTTATTTCTTGTTTTTTCTTAGTTGTATGCAACCCTTTGGCGTGAAGGGGCATCTTATAGGCATTAACTAACTTATAAACTATGAAAATGAATTACCTGAAAGTGTGGCTAGGAAAGGGGCGACTTTTACTATTTGTTTTATCAGTATCTACGTTCAGCGCCTGCGAAGACACGAACTGTATTAAAGGTGAGGGCACTATTGAAACACGCGTCCTGAACCTGGAACCTTTTACTAGGATAGAAGCCAACGGCGACTTTAAAGTTTACCTGACCCAGGGACCAAATCAGAAAGTAGAAGTGAAAGGGGAGCCGAACATCCTGAGTCAGCTGGAAACAAGCATTAGCAACAACACCTGGAAAATCACTCACCGGGAGTGTGTAAGAAGAAGCGATGATGTAGAGGTTTACATCACCATACCGGAAGTAGAGTCGCTTTACCTGAACGGGTCGGGGCACATAGAAGGGCAAAACACAATAACAGCAACCGACCTGCCTGTAGCAGTGAACGGCTCCGGGAGAATCGTGCTGGATGTAATGGCTAACAAAATCATTACGCAGGTAACAGGCTCCGGAAAAGTTGTATTGCAGGGCGAGGCACCGGTCCAAACCATTGATATCTCCGGTTCAGGGCGTGCCGAAGCCTTTAACCTCAGCTCCGAAAACGTGAGGGTAAACATTTCTGGTTCGGGAACCGGCGAAGTAACTGCGTTGGATTTACTGGATGTAACCATCTCGGGTAGCGGAAACCTGTACTATAAAGGCAACCCAGCTATTTCTCAAAATATATCCGGCTCCGGCAAAGTCATCAAGAAATAACTGCTGGTAATTTTGATACTATAGTTGAAGTTAACAGGGAACAAGCTTCATACTAAACTATAGTTTTACAACTGTTCTGGTTCGATGACAGGCAACTTATACCACAATTGTGCTGATTGCGTAAACCGCGTGTAACCGAGACCGAGACATGATGAAACGAATCAGAATCCTGGCTATATGTAATGCACTCTTTTTCCTGCTGCACCTGGTGCCGGCACAGCTAACGCAGCTTAAACTACTGAGCGGCCAGACCATCGGCGATGTGTCAGATAAGTATTTTACGCTGTTTACACCTGCCGGCATAACGTTCGCGATCTGGGGTGTGATTTACCTGGCACTGGCCGCCTTTTGTGTATATCACCTGGTTAAAGCATTTAAAGAAGATGCCTCTCATGAAGCTAACCGGGCTATCTCGCGTATAGGCTACCTGTTCATGATCAACAGCCTGGCAACCGGCCTCTGGACAATTGCCTGGGTACATGAGTGGCTGCTGGTTTCGGTGGGGTTAATGCTGCTACAGTTGGTAACGCTTATCCTGATACAACTTACTGTTGGAATTTATAATCCGAAACGCTCTGCTGCCTCCAGGTGGTTTACGCAATTTCCGCTGAGTATCTATTTTGGCTGGATCTGTATTGCTACTGTGGCAAATATAAGTGCCACACTGGTTGGTTATAGTTGGCACGGCTTCGGCCTACCCCCCGAATTCTGGACTATGCTGATGATAGCGGTGGCTGCTGCTATAACTGTTTTTGTGGTGCTCACTCGCCGGAACGCATTTGTTGGGGTAGTTACCATCTGGGCTTTTTATGGTATCATCCTCAAGCATCAAGCCCTTAACTCAGCGTCGAGCCAGGATATAATAACAACAGCATGGCTTTGCCTTGCATTGGTAGTGCTGGCTGTACTGTTTATAGTTTACCGGAATATATCCCAAAGCAAAAAGGTTTTAAGCGCTGGGTGAGTATAGCTTTAGTTTAACAAGGGACTTAAAGATGCTCATGGCCTGATTTGGCGTAGGGTTACGCTTTTATCTCATCCTGAATAGCGCTTGTGGGCATGCTGCATCAGTTTTAAATCGTTTCTGCCAATAAGCCTCCTGGTTACATCTATAGTTTATAGTTTGAGAATAGCTAAAACGACTAAGACAGGTATAAATAAAAAGAGGCTCCCCGTCTGGGAGCCTCTTTTATATGATCAGTTTATAAAAAACTTTTCAACTTTTAGCCATCCTTTTATACGGCAGCATGTTTCGGAAGGTTATGGATTTTTAGAAAATAGTTAAAATATTTTCAGAATAGGCCCTGATTTAATAAATACGCTGTTTTTTTCTGATTTTATAGTTTAGTGTCACTATTAAGACCTGTTTCCGTATGAGTGCCAAAGTTTAATGACACGCTACATGCGTTTCCCAAAACAGAAGGTTACGCCCGGCACCCTTACTCATGAAATTCTTATATACAATCCTCTGGTTCCTTTTAGTTACAGCGCCTCTGCATGCAGAAGCAGTTGCTACTACCGGATCTGCAACTTTTTCAACAGTTAACACAGGAGCTGATCCGGCACCCGGCAGCCGTCAACTGGTACGGGAACACTTCAGAACTATAATTCGGAACGCTAAAACATCAGCCTATCCGGGCCTTATAGTTGAGAAAAAGGAGAAACCTTTTGTGCAGGAGCAGGAACGTAACCAACGGGCCCCACTCTGGAAACCGGCCGCGCAGGTTATCGGCATTAACCTGTTGTTTATGGGCTATAACCGCTATGTAGCAAAAGCAGATTATGGGTATGTAGATATCGATACCTGGAAACACAACCTTAGCTCCGAGCCGGAATGGGACACAGACGAATTCGGAATAAACTTTATCGGGCATCCTTACCAGGGTACGTTATACTTTAATGCGGCTCGATCGCAAGGCTATACTTACTGGCAATCGTTGCCGTTTGCGGTGGCAGGCAGCTTAACCTGGGAGTATTTTGGTGAGAATACGCTGCCATCTTATAACGACATGATCTACACGCCCCTGAACGGGGCCGCGCTCGGGGAAATCCTGCATCGCCTCAGTTCCAATATTCTTGATGACCGTACCAGGGGCAGAGAGCGGGCCATACGCGAGGTGGCGGCAGGAATCATAAACCCAGTTCGTGGTTTGAACAGGTTGGTACAGGGGCAAACCTTCCAGGTAACTGATGAAGACCTGTACGAAAATGAGCCGCTAAACCTGACGGTTTTTACCGGTCTCCACCGCCTGAACAAGGAAGAAAACGATGTGTTTGGGAAAGGCAAAAGCAACAGCATGCTTAGTTTGCAGCTGGACTATGGCAGGCCTTTTGAAATCATGAAGCGTCAGCCATTTGACTTTTTCAGGCTCAGGGCCGAGTTTAGTACAGGGAAAGCAGATACTATAGCCAGCCGCATAAATAACGTAACAGGCTATGGAATATTGGCCGGTCGTAACATGCAGTTGGGGCGGTTATCACTTTTAACAGGCGCTTTTCAGTATTATGATTACTGGAATACACGTAATTTTGAGCTGGGCGCATTAGGCTTTGGTGGAGGCATTTTCTCGATGCTTGAGTTTGGCAGCCGGGTAAATTTATTTACAAATGCGCACCTGGGCATCATTCCGCTGGCTGGTAACAGTACCCGATCTGCTCAGGATCTTGCTGGCTTCCGAAACTATACCTTTAATACTGGTCTGCAGGGCAAAATAGAAAGCACGCTCGCCTTAAGCGACCATGCAACTATAGCTTTTGTATATTATCATTTCTGGCTCAACACATTTGATGGTATCAAGGGAAACAACTCCATAGGTATCGTCAGGCCAAGGGCTACTGTTCGGCTTTACAAAAACCTGAGCCTGGGCTACGAGCACTTTGGCTATGCCACCAACAGGAGGCTGGAGGATTACCCGGATCAGAAGTCGGTAGTAACCGAGCAGAAAATATTTTTGCAGCTTTTCCTGGAAGCTCCCCAGCGGAGTGGAGGTTACCATTAACTATAGTTGCGATTAATTCACCCCTAACCCTCCTCGGTGCAGGGGTGTTTCATTCTATGAAAACGGGCTCAAACTTATAGTCATTCTGAAAGAAATTTGCTGGATGGGAGGTTAAGCCTTTGCTATTAACCCACAAGATCCCAGGATGACAAAAAAGGAGAATGAAACGACACTACACTACTCCTCGGAAGGGATAGGGGTAGGTTAAGATTTCCAGTACATTTTATAGATCGGGTTTCAACAAACTATAACAAGAACCTGTTTAGAGTTTTCGGGAAATCGATGCAAGATGCCCTTGCTGCGTGTTTTCACCAGCAAGTACTTGTTGGTAATAGTTGTTGGTGAAAACACCATCAACGGCAGGTCGTAATGCTATAGGAGGAAACTCTAAACAGCTTCCAGGGAAAAGAGTAGTCCAAACAATAGTTTAGCAGGCTGTTAAAGCAACTTTCTCAAAATTTCAATGTTCAGTTCCCGGAGAGTATGCATTCGTCACAAACATCCGGGCTTTTATCACATTTGTTGCTTTAACTCAAAGCTTTCCCTTATCATTGATCCATGAATGATCTGACAATGAAAAGCTTTATTGCTGAACCGCTGCAACGGAATAAGGTAGAGTTCTGGGCAGCCACCACCATCTTTGTTTTCGCACTGTTTTCGCTAATTACCGCTGATAGTCCGAACGAACATCATTTTTGGGAGGTTGGATACAACTTCCAATACTACGAGAATTATTTCTGGCCGCAGTTGGTACGGTATACCTTGCTATACCTGACCTTTCTGCTGCTTAATTTTAAAGTGATGCCTGCGTTTATTTCTAAACACAAGGTCTGGCTTTATGTATTCATAACCCTGCTTGCCTTTATAGCCCTGAGCCTGTTTGCCGGCATCCTCGATACTTACACCAAAGGCTATTTGTTTGAGGAGTTTGCTACGCAGGACGAGACCTACAGCCATATTTTCCAGAACAGTTTCAGGCATACCCTGTGGTTGTTTCTGATGTTCGGCTTCTATTCAGCTATCAAGTTCACGGGCTTATATTTGCTTTCTAATTCAACCGTTATACAATCTAAATACCGGATAGTAACCCGCGATGCCCTCACCGCATTTGTGTTCTGGATGGTGAGCGTATTTCTGTTACTGATCATGGATGTGGGCGAGGAAATTACGGTTGTTTGGGCTGTGTTCTCTCTAAGTGCCTTGCTGTTGTATTGCATCTCCTTCTACACACTAATACCGAAGTCCTTAAACACCAAAAAGCCGCTACGGTCTTATATTTTAAGAACGCTGTTGATACTAGCGCTGGCTTATCTGCCAATTGCGTTTATAATAATGATGGTGGTACACCACGAAGATGTTGCTTTTGGGGTGAGCTTCTTTAACATACTTTTTCAGCTGGCTGTAACAGTGCCTTTAACCTGGGTACTTTTTAAGCGGCATGCCAAAGGCAACGAGGAAGTATATGTTTTGAAAAAAGAGCTCGGCAGATCGAACGCCAACTTTGATTTTCTGAGATCACAGATAAACCCGCACTTCCTGTTTAATGCGCTGAACACACTTTACGGCACTGCCTTGCAGGAAAACAGCGAACGCACCGCTCAGGGTATACAGATGCTGGGCGACATGATGCGCTTTATGCTGCACGAAAACCACCAGCCAAGAATACTGCTTTCGCGCGAAGTAGAATATATGCGCAACTATATCGATCTGCAATTACTGCGTACTTCTGCGTCGCCGGATATTGTGATAGAAACCAGGATAGAGGATGTGCTGGCTGAGCGATACATTGCCCCAATGCTGCTCATTCCATTTGTGGAAAATGCATTTAAGCACGGCATCAGCCTGAAAGAGAAATCGTGGATAAGAATAAGCCTGCACACTGATCAGAGCAAGCTGTATTTCGACGTATATAACAGCAGGCACCCGAAGTCGGAGCAGGACCCGGAAAAAGATAAATCAGGTATCGGGCTGAGCAATGTGAAGCAGCGCCTTGATCTGCTTTACCCGGGCAAACAGGAACTGATCATCCGCGAAACACCGGAAGAGTTCTTTGTGCACCTCACGCTTGAGTTGTAACTATATGCAGTTAAAAAGTTAGAAGGTTAGGAAGTTAAAAAGTGTTGGAGATGTAGAGACGCAATACCTTGCGTCTCCGCTTTGAAACGATAGGTTTAATATTTTAAACCCACCTTTTACTGAAGCAATTAATGCCGACCGATTTTAGTTTGTGTATTTAATCCAGAGGCAAAACTATAGTTCACATGTTAATTTTGTAACGCAAAGAATTAAACGGATCTATAAGTTTAAGTAAATTCAGGATAAAATTTAAAGCAGGTATAGTTTACAGAACATGAGAGGAATAGCAATAGACGATGAACCAATGGCGCTGGAGGTGGTGCGCATGCACGCTGCCAAGGTGCCATATTTAGAGTTGGTTGCTTGTTTTACCGATGCCTTTAAGGCGCTGGAGTATTTGCAGAATGAGCCTGTTGATTTGCTGTTCCTGGATATAAAAATGCCGGACATTTCGGGGTTGGAGTTTGTGACCAGCCTGCAGAAAAAACCGATGGTGATATTTACAACCGCTTACACCGAGCATGCCGTTACCAGCTTTGAGCTTGATGCGATAGATTACCTGCTGAAACCGTTCTCACTGCCAAGGTTTATAAAAGCCTGCAACAAAGCGCATGAGCTACTGCAACTACGGGGAACTACAACCTCAGCCAAAGACTACGTTTTTCTGAAGACAGGATATGAGCAGGTGAAGGTCTTTTACGAGGAGATACTGTACATGGAAGCCGCCGGCAACTATGTTACTTTTGTGCTGCAAGATAAAAAGTTACTGTCGCGGATGACGATCAATGAACTGAGCGAGCAGTTGCCTTCTGATAAGTTTATAAGAGTACACCGGTCTTATATAGTTGCCAAAGACAGGATAGATAAAATTGAGCGTCACCAGGTAACTATAAAAGGGAACGAAGTGCCGGTTGGCGCATCGTATATGCCCCAACTACAGATCGTATAAAGTTAAAGTTTAGTTAGTGTTTATTGATTGTGTTGTTAAGCAAAAGCCACTCTATAGTTCAGAGTGGCTTTTGTGTTTTTAAACTACAGAAGTTGTTTAGAGTTTATGAAGGAGAAAACGAGCCATGGTTGCAGTTTTCACCATAGTCGTCAGGCTAAAGAGACTATCTTGCTGCTAAGCTGTTTCGGACAGCTGTGTCCGAAACCTTTCTGTTGCGGACATCCTTGTCCGCATAAAAGGAAGGCTGATCTACGGGGACCTGGAAGTCCCGGGCAGCGTGCTTTCGGACCAGGAAGTCCAAAAGAGCATTTTCTAAAAATTATCCTTAGCCTGACAGCTATAGTAACAATCCATTGGGCCGGTTCTAATACCTGCTGGTGAAAACACCATAGCATGGGCTTCCCTCAAAAGCATATAAAATTCTAAACAGCTTCATAGTCAACTATAGTGTATCAGATCATGGCGATGGTTTTGTTGCTTACCTGCACACCGTAGGTTTTTTTGTAGTGTACTTTCTTCTCCAGTGCGGCAATAATTGGTTCCGAAAAATCTACGCCTTCCAGTTCGCTGGCATCCGGCAAAGCACCGGGGCTGAACACGTTTATCTCCATCAGTTTATCGCCAACTATATCCAGACCAACCAGGAACATGCCATCCTGTATCAGTTTCGGTTTAACCAGCTCTACCAGGTCCAGCATGCGCTGATCTACTTTAGCAGCAACTGCAGAACCGCCGGCGTGCATGTTGCTCCGGATGTCATCTTTGCTGCTAACCCTGCGTATGGCGCAATACTTCCCTTTATGCTGCAGGGCTTCTCCGTTCATCACAAAAAGCCGCACATCGCCTTCTGTCGCTTCCGGTAAATATTCCTGGGCAATTACATAGCCATCCCTGCTTATCGCTTCTACAATCTGGTTCAGGTTGGTGGCATCATCTTTTTTAACCATAAACACACCCGATCCGCCGGAACCCTGCAATGGCTTAAGAATGATGTTGTTATTCTGCTCGTTAAAGAATTCCTTTATCTCGTCTTTATCGCGGGTAATGAGCGTGCGTGGCCTAACGGCTTCCGGAAAGTGCTGGAAGTACATTTTATTTACCGCATCCGATAACGAGGTAGGATCATTTAAAACGATAACGCCGTGGCGTATGGCCAACTGTCCGAAAATGATACCGGCATTCTGAGCCCAGGAACGGCCTTCTCCTTCGGCAGAAGGGTCGTTGCGGAGCATGAGTACATCCAGGTCAGGGGCAGTTACCCGAACTTTAGTGGCTTTGTCACTTTGCAAAGCTTCCAGGTAAGTAGCCGGTGTTTTGTACTTGTGATTTGCTTCGGCCTGTGTGGCTGTTGCGCCCATATAACCGTCGGGATAATAAGCCAGGTCGCCAACGCCCATCAGGTACACATTGTACCCCAGGTTGTGCATGCGCTGCGCCAGGAAAACGGTGGTATAAGATGCTTTTTCTGTATTTACGTCGTTTACTACGAATCCAATATTCATGTGAGGTGCTTCTAAGGTTTAAAGTAGTGGGCTGGAAGATTATAGTAAGTTAAATACTGTTATGCCTTCTTTTAGTTTTTCAAGCTTGGGTTTTATAGTTGGGTCGATCAGGTAACGTGGTTTTAAAGGTACCGGCCACAGCACATTTCTATAGATCAGTTCCTGAACGATGGGGATGTAATCCTGCCGTATTTTCCCGATCAGCAGTGGTTCCAGGTCGTTTCCTTCTTTCAGGTAGCTCAGTAAATGAATGAGGCCACGCAGGTAAACAGCATCTTTGGTTAAGCCACCTCCACGGTGTACGCGCATCGTTATATCCCAGGCCGTTTCATCATCAAAGTTATAGTTGTCTTTCAGTTGCCAGAAATTATCGGTAAAACTGCAGCCTTTCGTTAAGTGATAAACGGTAATGACACGAGCCGCCAGCGTGCGCATTCTGTCCTGATCCAGGCCGCCAACCAGCCATTCGCTTAGTACGGCCAGGCCTTCCTGTAGTTCTTCGTAGCCCGGGCTGCCCACGTATAGTTGCTGCAACGGCTGTGCTTTGCCGTTATAGTAAGTTAAGATATGCGTTCCAACTTCGTGCTGTATCAGTGCCTGCGCCCTGTGCCGGGGTATTTTTGCATCGGTCCCAACATTCAGCCTGCCCTTCGAAACGATAAGCCCAACTATAGTATCGCTCACATCCACCCCGGAATCAACGCCGGCATACTGGTTTTTAAGAAACGCAATTTCCTGTTCTGCCAGTGCTGCAAATTCCGGTACAGGTATCAGTTCTACATCGGTTTCGCGGGTAGGTTCAGGTATGGCAGCTAGTATGGCTTCCGCTGTTTTCAGTAACTCGTCATCCACAGAACCAAACAACTGCATGCTGCTGTACATAAAATTCGGGGTGTTTCGGTCTGCAAGCATGGTCAGCATTTTATCCAGTTCATGGCGCTTGTCCCGGAACAGGTAAGCCAGGGTTGGGTCGTCTACTTTCTCGATCGGGATGTTGTATAGTTTGCGTTTCAGCTGGTCGGCATCTACGGGCATCAGGCGGTAAAAAAAGGTGGGCGTCTGGCTATAGTTTGATTTTTTGAATTCGGCCCAGGCTTCGTTGTTATTGACGGGCGTAACCAGCAACAGAAACCGGAACTGATCGCTGATGCTGGTGAGCTGTTTATCTATCTTCCAGACTGCCCTGTTAACAGCCTGCCTGCCCAACGCCTGGAAATGAACGGGTTTATGTGTTGTCTGGACGGATAAAAAATCAAATACCGTTTTCTTGATTGCATTGGCAATTTTCTCGCGCAGGGTGCGAAGCAACAAGGGGTAAGCTTTACCGGTTTCCTGGTTTACATAGATCGGTTTCAGTTCCAGGCCCAGCATCAGGTAACTGTGTTTTTTTAAGTCTTCTTCCGAAAACAACCGCAGCGGGCCTTGCAGTAATTCCTGGTTTGATGCCGTCTCTACGGAACTGTGAAAGCCGCCGATCTTTATCTTCTCCAGTTCCTGCTGTAACATGCTGATGGTAGTCGGTAGCTGCTCTTTCGGGCCAAGAATTTTGAAAAGTGGTGAAGCTGGAGTTTTATCCGCTGCCGCTTTTATTTCCAGTATCAGAAAGGCATCGAACTTCTGCGCCATTTCTTCGGCAATGCTGCTAATTAAAATCTTAAGCTCAGGCGTCTGTTCTTCGTGCGAGATGATGTAAGAGGCCGAGGCTTTAACAAAGTCGGCGGTAGCGTGGTCGGGTTTGCCGGCCGGGTGGCGGAACAGCAGTAAAAAGGGCAGGGGCCTGTCGATGTACACCAGGCCGCCATCGGGCAGGCTGCGGTGTACCTGCTTGCCACGGCGCAGGCTTTTGGTGATTTTCCGGATAAAATGCTCGGTTATGCTATCAATCATGCGAATTTTTGAGCCGTAACTATAGTACCCGGCATACCTGGTGCATAGCCGCAAGCACAGGTTTTATAGTTTGCGCCAGTGCTTTTTTTATTTCCTCTACCTGTGCGTAATCTGGTTTGCCGGTCCATTCATCCATAAAGAATTTTTTAAACTCGATGCTCATCACGCAGGCATTATCACCGAAGTTGTCGTGTATCCAACGCATAAAGTGTCCGCCTTCAAACTTCACATTCTCGCGTACATCCAGTTGCCGGCCATGGTAGTTGTACTTTTTCAGGGAGCTGGTAAATGCATCTACTACAGGTGCCCATTTCTGCCGGTTCATGTTGCCGGTTCCAATATTAACTTCGGGATTTTGTTCCGGGTCGGCTCCGGAGCTTTCAGCCCCGTCGCGTTTATGGTTGTAGCTGTGCAGGTCGTAAACTATAAAACAGCCGTGCTTTTTCTGTACCTCTGTCAGCAACTGTTTTACATCGGCATAAAACCTGTCGTAGTGCAGGAGCGATTCTTCTGCAAATTCTTTCGATAGTTCTTCTTTCCAGACGTTCAGGCCCCATGCATCTTCGGGTTTCATATAAATTGCTTTGTCGCGGGAGCGGTTCAGGTCCAGCTCAAAGCGGGAGTTGTGCCCGATGATCCGGTTGTCCGTAATTTCAACCCAATGGTCGGTAAAAGGATCTTCTTCGCGCAGGCGCTCTTCTGCCGCCAGTGCAAACAGGTTACTTATGTTGTGGCGCACTTCGTGCCCGCTATGGATGGCTGTAGCAATAAGCGGACTATCGCCACGGGTTATCGTATAGTAAGTGCTGTCAATTTTAGTGTGTTCCATAGTTATAGTGCTGTACAAGGTTTTACCCGCTTAGGCGTAGCAAGGTTATGCCTTCACCAGAGCAACTGAAAATACAACACGATCTTAAACATTTAAACTATAGTTTGGGTTAAGGTGCAGCAGTTGTAATAGTCAGAAATAAAATAGGGACCTGTACTATAGTTTGCTTTATCACGAATTGGCTAACTTTAATGCTTATACTCTTTGGGTAGAGTATAGAGACCACACCAGACAAATGGGTAACAAGAGCCTTTTGAAGGGGCTTTACTTTCCAATTTAATTCTTTGGCGGCGCTTTATAGTTGATACGTTATAATATCAGTGGTTAGGGCTAACAGTAGTGGGTTCTGCGGCTTTAGGCTATAGTTCTCTTTTTAAGATCAATCAAAATTTTAGCGTGCTTTATTGATGACTGATAACCCGGTTTCTACCTCACAGGAAAATTATAATAGCCAGTATTTACTTTTTCAGAAAGTTTTTGAGAGTCAGTCTGGGTTGTGCATTTTGCTTACGCCTCAGTTTATAGTGCTTAGCGCTACAACGGCTTTACTAAATGAGACTTATATTTCATTAGAAGACATAAAAGGGAAGTATTTATTCGATATTTTCCCTGATAATCCATCTATTCACGAGTTCAGTTCTACCGCTATCCTGAAAGCGTCTTTAGAGCAGGTACTGGCAACAGGGAAACTGCACCAGATGGAGGTTGTGCGGTATGATATTCAAGACCCGTCAAGTCCTCGTCATTTCCTGGAGCGCTACTGGAACACCATAAACAAACCCATCTTCAACGATCAGGGTGAGATCATCTGTATCCTGCATGAAACAGCAAATGCTACGGAAGAAGTATGGGCCATCCAACAGCTTGAGAAGAGCAAAGAGCGGGAGCGGGCTGCAATGGCACAAGTTGAACAGAGCCGTTTCCGGCTAGAACGCTTAATTGACCAGGCACCTGCAGCGCTGGCTATTCTAGAAGGCCCTGACCTTGTATATAAAGTACTGAATGAAGGCTACAGGAAATTGTTCCCTGGGCGTGAGTTGCTTGGCTTGCCTCTGTTTGAGGCCTTGCCCGAATTAAAAAATCAGCCGATAGACGACATCATTACAAAGGTTTATAACACAGGTGAGACTTTTGAAGGACGCGAATTACTGATACCGGTGGCCCGATACGAAGATCAGCCTGCAGAGGATATTTACTGGGATTTTATTTACCAGGCGCTCTTCGATACAAAAGGCAGGATAAATGGCGTGCTTATATTTGCATTAGACGTTACAGAGGCTGTAGTAGCACGACAGAAAATTGAGAAAAGCACTGAGGAACTAAGAACCCTAAACCAGGAACTGGAAGCTCGTGTAAAACGCAGAACAAAAAAACTACAGGCTGCCGAAGCCGAAGCCGAAAGGCAAAGTAAACGCTTAAGAAACCTATTCATGCAGGCCCCGTCCGCTATCTGTATTCTTAGTGGGCCGGAACTGGTGTACGAGCTGGTAAACCCGGTTTACCAGCAACTGTTCCCGGACAGGGAGCTGCTATGTAAGCCTATTTTAGAGGCATTGCCTGAGATCAAAGACAACCTGGTATACAAAACCTTTCTGGATGTTTACGAAACAGGCATAACCCACGAAGAGTCGGAAATGCTGATACCTTTTATGCGACCGGAAGACGGCCAAATGGAGGACAGGTATTTTAAGTACATACAGCAGGCACGCTATAACGAGCAGGGCCAGGTGGACGGCGTTGTCGTATTTGCACTGGAGGTGACCCAGCAGGTACAAGCCCGCAAAGCAGTGGAAGCCAGCGAACAGCAATTAAAACTTGTTACAGATTCGTTACCGGTACTGATTAGCTACCTGGATAAAGATGTGATCTACCGCTTTACAAATAAAGCGTACGAAAAGTGGTTCCCCTATAAGGCTAATGAACTTATGGGCCGTAGGGTAAGAGATGTAGTCGGCGAAAAAGCATATGCAAACGTTGAAAAATATATAGCGCAGGCACTGGGAGGCAATCTTGTTCATTTTGAAGCAGAGATGCCCTACCGGGAAGATTTTAAAAAGTTTATCCATACCAGTTACGTGCCCGATATAAGGGATGGCGAAGTGAAAGGCTTTTATACTCTGGTAACTGATATTACTGAGCAGGTAACGGCACGTAAAGCACTGGAAGAAAGTGAACAGAAGGCTAAAGCTATTGCCGATGAGCTGGCCATTACCAACCAGGAACTAAAGGCTGCAAACCTTGACCTGGCAGATGCTAACAAACAACTTGTGCACACCAACATCGACCTTGATAATTTTATTTACACGGCATCGCATGACCTGCGCTCACCAATATCTAACATCGAAAGGCTGTTAATAGAGTTGTTGTTAGAACTGCCGGAGCAGAACAGGCAGGAAGGGGAAGCAAAACAGATCATCAGTATGATGCAGAAGGCGGTAGACCGCTTCAAGAAAACCATCTCCAACCTAACAGACATTTCAAAGCTGCAGAAAGGCGAAGCCATAGAATCGCAGCTTGTAAATCTGCCGGAACTGATAGAGGAAGTTACCTCGGACCTGGGATACCTGATAAATGAGTCGAAGGCCGAAGTTATAGTTGACTATGCTACATGCAAGTCGGTATCGTTCTCGGAAAAGAACCTGCGCAGTATAGTTTATAACCTTATCTCCAATGCCCTGAAATACCGCCACTCTGACCGGCTACCGCTTATCAGGATAACGTGCCAGATGGATTCAGGACAATTTGTGTTAAAGATAAAGGATAATGGCCTTGGTCTTAGCAAACAGAATAAAGGTAAATTATTTACTATGTTCAGGCGCTTCCACGACCATGTTGAGGGTTCTGGCGTGGGCTTATACATGGTAAAACGAATTGTTGATAATGCCGGTGGTAAAATAGAGGTTGAAACCGAAGAAGGAGTCGGGACTACTTTTAAAGTTTACCTGCCGATGCTACATTCCGAGCTTAGCTTTTAGTATTTTGTAAACTATAGTTTGCCCGGAAGTTTCGGTAATTATATAAAAAACTCATATTTAAGCAAGTGAGACTGACATTTCCATATCCTCTGAGGCTGCTGAAAATGCTACTATCAGCATGCCTGATTGTAGCATTTTGTTACCTCATTTGGAATAGAGGTTCTGTATCTGCCTACAACACACAAAATATTGCCGGCTTTTACTATATAGATTATCCTTCTGAATACAACTACAAACAAGTGTCGACTTATTGTGGTCCGTTCAGTACAGCAGCAGTAGTTCGGGCCTTACAAGGAAAGAAAGTAGACTCATTCGAATATTCTGAGAATATCGGCTGGAGAATATTTAATAAAGGGACACATCCTATTGGTTTAAGCCGGCAATTGGAAAAACAGTACCTGAATGTAGAAATAGCTAGGCTAAGAAGTTTTTCAGACGACGAAAGATTACTCTTTTTACAAGAAAGACTCTCTCAAGGTAAAGCGATTATCATTCTGGGTGAGAAATACGCTTATCAACATTACGTTACCTTGTTTGGGTTTAATAAGCAAAAGCAGGAATATTATATATACGATAGCTGGTGTCCGGAGGGAACGAAAGGCTTAGTCGTTGATGAGAATGGTTCATTACCTGGTAACCTCACACTTAATTCTCAAGAATTGCTAACCTTCTGGGGAAAAGGAGGCATGTATAGTTTCTATGAATGGTACGCTTTAGTAGCAAGTAAATAGATTCATGAGTGATAGACAAAAAAGCGTCCTGGGAAGCATTCGAAAAAGATGGCTTAGAAAATAGAAACTAACACCAACAAGAACTACAGATCATGTCTGCCCTTTTGGAATAACCACAGCATAAAACAAAGAAGCTGCACTGCATAAAACAGTGCAGTTTCTTTGTTTTATGGTTGCAGGTGGCCTTCATTTCAAACACTGCCTTCTATAGTTTGCTACCTGCTTGTTAAATGGCTGAAATTAAAATATTTAAAACCTATTTCAGTTATTTGCATATATTTGGGAGATACCAAAAACTTAAAAACTATGAAAAATTACAAAGCTATTTTTGCATTTCTGTTACTGTTGCTACCGTTTATGTATGCCTGCCAGCAGGGCACAGATGTAGTGGAATCGGGTACGTACCAGGGTACTGTTGATGAAGTAGAACCAGCAAAAACCGAGATCTATGTTAAGACGGCTGACAACAAACGCCTGGAACTATACTTTAACGAAAACACGACGCTAACCAGAAACGGCGAAACGGTACAGTTCGATCAATTGCAGAAAGGCCAGAAGGTAGAGGTAGAAGTTAATAAAGTTGGTCAGCGTTTAGAACCGGTTGCCGTTCGTATCCTGGAGTAACATGATCGATCAAAACTTCTGGCGAACTGAGATCTGGCATCCGCTTTCGGTACATTTTCCGGTCGCTATTTTATTACTGGCTACTATCGTAAAGGTAGTAGCCATACTTTTGCGTGAGCAGCAACAGGGTTTCTGGCAAAGAGCCGGTGCCTATCTGCTTTATATTGGCTTTCTGGCTGCCTGGGTTAGCGTGTATACCGGTAGCCTGGCAGAAGGTATAGTAGCCCGCAAACTATGTGACCCTACCATCTTAAAAGATCACGAGATAGCCGCCTTTAACTTAGCCTACATTTTTACAGGAGCCACAGCTCTTGAATTAGCCTTACGTTTTGAGTTGATAAAATTTAAGACAGGTTTGCTGCAGCTTATAGTTGTGTTGCTGATGCTGGCAGGTTCAGGTTTCCTGGTTTATGTAGGGCATACCGGTGCAACGGTCGTTTACCAGCAGGCTGGTGGTGTAAACATTCCGGCTGCAGACTGCGCTGGTTTCTGATCATCCTTAATTAAGTGATGCCGTAGCCTGCAAGTCAACTATAGTTTAGTTAATGGCTGCAGTTGAAGCTACTGCTGAACTGGCCTTACCGCGTGAGCCCAGGTATATACGGTAAGTCAGTAACACGGCTTCTATGCCAACTATAGCCAACAGGGCATTTCGCATCTGCGTATGCAGATCACCAAAGGTCAGTAAGATCATAGCAACAAAAGGAAGGACTATAAGTGCCATATCCAGTTTGGTGAGCAGGCCAGAACGAACTATAGTTACAGCAAAACTTATAAATGTCAGTAATGCCGCCAGGTTGGTTAGCGTATAGCTCATAGAAGTCATCAGTAAGGTAAGCACACAAAATCCGATCCCCATCCAACTATAGTTATCCTGGCCTATCGTATCAGTAATGGCAGGTGTGGTTTTATGCTCTCTAGCAGGTTGCAGCAGGAACATGAACTTACGGTATTCCAAGCCAAGCAACATAAGGTTAAGCAACAGGAAAACAGCATTTACATAGGGTGTGCCCTGCCAATCCATTGATACGGTAACGGCCAGTATGGCAATATTCATGGGCACCAGCATGACAGCACCCAGCAAACTATAGCGTTGCGATAAAAGCAGCGTTCCGCAAATTACCTGGCTAATAGCCACCACTTTGGCAAACAGTCCTAACCCATGTTTCGCCAGTGCTTCCTCCAGCCACGGTGGCCCGATCAGTTGGCCGAAGTTGCCGTGCGTTAGTTTACAGATGCCAGCCGAGAAAAAGATATATCCCAGGAACAGGCGGATAAGCAGCATAAGCAGGTACTGGTTCTTTAACATAGTTTTGGTAGGTAGCGAAGTGGCACATGAGTTATTATACCTGTAAATAAAAAACATCGTCTCATTTTAGAAAATGAATTATACTAACAGGTTGGTTTTCACTACAAAGCGCCGGATTTTACAGCTGATTATTTCGGGGATTGAGCTGAATATAAGCGGTTTATACTTAGTGGTGAACTGAGGGAAGCGCCGGAATAGAAGGGATTAAACCTGATGCTTCAGGGTAAACTATAAAAAAGAAAGCCGCTCTTCAGCAGGAGAGAGCGGCTTAGCATGTAGTAAAAAGCAGTCTGTTTCTTTGGCTGACTATAAGGCATATGGTTTAAAACTGTAATACAGGCAATTTTTACTTCTTTTCCTGCCGTTGTTGGTGTTTTCACCAACAACTATACTTTTACCAACAAGTACTTGCTGGCGAAAACACGCAGCAAGGGCATCTTGCATCGATTTCCCGAAAACTCTAAACAGGTTCATGGTTTAAACTATAGTACAGGCAATTTTTACTTCTTTTTATAGATCTCAACGCCATGCTGGTTAGCGCTTGTTCTCCAGCCCCTGTGCATGCGTTCGCTGTTAAAAACGAGTGTAATGTTACCCTGCGCATCAACGCCTATTACGCCTACATCGCCTTCTTCCGGTTTTACCCGCTCCAGCACAACTGTTTCGCAGGCTTTCTGTAAGGTCAGCCCTTTGTATTCCATCAACGCAGAAATATCATAGGCAATCACATTCTTTATCAGCACTTCGCCATCTCCGGTACCAGATATAGCGCATGTCTTGTTTTTAGCATAACAGCCAACCCCGATCAGGCAGCTATCGCCAATGCGCCCCATTTTTTTATTCTCCGTACCACCTGTTGATGTCGCTGCCGCCAGATTCCCATCGCGGTCCAGGGCAACTGCTCCGACCGTGCCGTGCATGCGTGCATTCAGTTCGTCCAGGCCAATTCTGTCACTGCTTGTAAATTCTTCTTCCCGCTTTTTAGAGAAAGCATCGAATTGATGTTCGGTAATAAAGTAAGAAGACGGCTCCATCCTGATATCAATCTTTTTGGCATATTCCAGCGCACCCATGTCGCCCAGGAAACGATACTGGGTATTGAGCATCACTGCTTTAGCCAGCGAAATAGGGTTCCTGATATTCCGTACCAATGCAACTGCACCTGAAGCCTGGTCGCTGCCGCGCATAAGGGCCGCATCCATCTCTACTTCGCCGTTTGCATTAAGCGCTGAGCCTCTGCCTGCATTAAAGAGAGGATTGTCTTCCAGTCTTTTCACTGCAGCCTCTACCGCATCTACCGCTGAGCCACCTTCCTCCAGTATTTTATACCCGGCCTCTACCGCTTCCTGTATTCCTTTTTCATATCCTTTTTTGTTTTTATGTATGTGATCCGAGTCTGGTCCTGCGCCACCATGAACTATAATTGCGAGCGGTTTCTTCTTAGCCATCGTTTCGTTGTTTTCTGAGTAGAGTTTATAGTTCTCAGGTAGTACGGCTTTTACTTTAGCATGTTGATGAAGCAGTAAAACCGCGTTAGCACAAAAAAAACGCGAACCCAGGGCCGCGTTTCTTTATAAATTAGTACGGATTATCCGTTATTCTTAACTGAGTGTTCTTCCGCTTTTTAAACTATAGTTGAATGTATAGTTGCTGCACCATTCCTTAGCTCCCGCTCATAGTAAACCAGGTCACTGTGCAATGGGTGTTTCGGGTCAGTGCAGTAGTATATCCGTTTGGCATAACGCCTCACTACCAGCTCACGGTCTGGGGCTGCGATGGCAATTACGCTGGCACCTTCGGCATATTTATTTTCCATTATAGGTTGGGTGTAGCTGTAAATTAATCGTTGCCGGCCTTCTTAATTGCTTTAGCCGATTTTATGGCTTGTTTGTCTGCATCGGCACGGTTACGTTGTGCTTTAGCTTCCATGGCAGCTGCTCTTTTTGCCTGTTTTGCTGCATAAGCCGCCTCCTTATCTGCTCGTTTAGCTTCCTTCGCATTTGCCCCTGTAATCTTAGCATTTGCTTTTGTGTCGGCCTTTAAGTCTTTTACATTTTGTAAGCGTATTTCGTCCCGTATTTTTTTCTCTTTAGCGAGTTCCTGTTCTTTTTTCTGCTCTTCTATGGTAGGAGCATCCTGGGCAAAAGATTGTGTTGCTGCTAGCAGTAAAAATCCTGTTATCAGCGAGAATAAAGTGGTCTTGTAAGTCATATTTTCAGGAAAAGGTATATTCTGTTATCCTGTTTATAGTATACGTGTACCGCTATATTTTAACTGGAAATGGTTGATATATAATGGATTATATTTTTAATAGTGCCATTGAGGTAAGCAGGTGGCTATTAAATATTTAGCGGAGAGTTATATTTTATGATTGGACACAAAACCGCTTTCGGAACTAAGCTTCCAGAACTATAGGTTTCAGATAAATAACGAACTCAGTGCCTTGATTGAGCGTACTGTTTATCTCAATTTTGCCCTCTGCATTTTCCACGAGTTTCTTCACAAGGTAAAGTCCGATGCCTGTTCCTTCTATATCTTTTTCAATGCGTGTATAAGGCGTAAATAGGAGGTCTGTTTTGTCCTCGGCTATTCCCAGACCATTGTCCTTTACCGATAGCATGACATAGCCTTCTTTTTCTTCTGTTTTAACAACTATTTCCGGAGGCCGGTCCTGAACCTGGTATTTAATAGCATTGCTCAGCAGGTTATAAAGTATGCTTCTCAGGTTTTTAGGAGAAAAATCTATAGTTGCAACACCCAGCTCATATGTTATTCTGGCCTGGCTTTCTATAATGCTGTCTTTTATAGTTAGTTCTACTTCATTCAGGATAGCATCAAAAGAAACCGTTTCTGTTATTTCCTTATAGTTACCTTCTATCTTCGCTATTTCAGATAACTCATTTATGATCGTGCGCATCCTGGTAACGGAGGAGTCCAGCATTTTCGCGATCATTTCCTGCTCCTGGTTAGCTTCGTCACATTTCTCCATCAACTCCGCAGATGTTGTCTTCAGGTGTTCCACCAATCCCTCAATGTTTGCCAAAGGTGCTTTCAGGTCGTGCGACACAGCATAGATAAAGGTCTCGTGCGAAGCATTTAACTTCTCCAGTTGTTTGAGCACTTTCATCCGGTCAGTGATATCAACAAAAGTAATGATGACACCATTTGCCCTGTTTTCCTTTTTTATCAGGTAAGGAATTATGTTCATCTGGAACCAGCGCATGTCAGTTGTCTGGATCTCTTTTTCGAAGATCTCCCCGGATTCAATTACGCTGTGTATGTTCTCAACTATAGTGGAATACCGGATATTGTCGATCATCTCCTGCATGGGCCTCCCGATATGTTCAGGAGTGAAGCTGAATTGCTTCATGGCCGGCGGCGTGAATTTGCGCAGTATTAAGTTAGCATCAACAAAAAGCTGGGGTATAATGGTGTTTCTGAAATAGTTTTCCAGTTCATCATTCAGCTCTATAAGTCGCTGTATCGTTTTTGATCCGTTCATGTTCATGAAGGGCGCTGCTTAATACTTAAAATAATGCTGACCATCCTTTTAACTATAGTTTTCAGGAAAGAGGAGGGCAGCCGTGCTTTCTATAACTCTTAACAACAACTGATAAGATGCCAAAGCACTTTACATATGGTTGGTTAATACTGAAATAGCACGTTTGTCCCGTTGCGTATCCATTTTTCGAAGAATACATTGTCGTTAAACTCGCCTGAAATAAGCACGGAGTCTAATTCGGTTTCCGGGGTGCGGGTGCTCATAAAGCCCGGTAAAACGGTTTGGTTATTTGGTACCCAGTCCATCCCTTTTTTAAGAGCGATGCAAAGGTATTCGTGTGTTTCGGTGTCAACTAAGTATTTTCTGTTCATGGTGTATGTATTTGGTTTATAATTGATTAAAAGCAGCTATGTAACTGCGGCTACCATAAAAAAAGCCTTACAGAATGTAAGGCTTTTTTTGGTGAGCTATAGGTAAGACTAAGCGCGTTTTACGTTCACTGCATTTAAGCCTTTACGTCCTTCCTGCAGTTCAAAAAACACTTCGTCGTTTTCTCTGATCTCATCTACAAGGCCTGAAGCATGTACAAAGTATTCCTGATCTGAATTTGTTTCTTTGATGAAACCGAACCCTTTCAGGTCATTGTAGAATTTTACTGTTCCGTTATTCATATGGTGATTTTGTTATTATATACCTACTACATATTAAGAGGCATATGCGTTCATTATTATTTACAATATACAATAAAAAAGTTACAATTGTTGCTTGTAAGCGATTAAAACAGGTTTTATTTTTTCAATACCTTGAGGATCAGGGGCTATAGTTTGTGTAAATAAAATCTCTTAATCTGCAGAACCGGAAATGTGTATAAATAAAAGCTAATGAGTTTAGTCTTATTTAAAAAAGTACTAAGTAAATTAGCGATTTATTAGCTGTAAAACGCGTCAGAACGATAGTTTTTTATAGGCTATAGTTTGCAAAACATTACTACTAATTTAAAAGCGCACCAGTGGCTTTGTAGTTTGCCACGTAGTATTACCCTATGTCTGCAGCAGAACCCAACGATTTTTTTAAAGAAAGTCGCAGTTTTACGGAAATAAAAGAGGAGCTATTTAGTAAATACTTCGAAAACTGGAGTGCCGGCTGCCTGGGTAAACTGAAAGAGAAAACCAGTGAGGCTGTTCTGTTCCTGGACATGCAGGCAGGCAAGGAGCAAGGCGAGCAAACCGGAGCTTTATTGCCAAATAACAACAATTTCCATTACCTTAAAAGCATTGTTAAAAGACCGGCTCTGAACGAAAAGCTGCTAACCTTCTTTTACAACAAAAGCAAAGTAGTGCTGGAACAGGCAGCTGAAGTGCTGCAGACTCACCCCAACTATAGCGACCTGGTTCATCAGCCAGTATTGCTCGCTGACGCTGAAAGCAAAGCTCAATTTACACAACTCCTTCACGCTGGCAATCCTTCGCTGGTTTTTCTTGATCCGTTTGAAAATGTTTTTGCCTCGCAGCTTTTACAGCAGGCTGTTACCAACCGGCAGTCGGAGCTGTTCATGATGCTGCGCCCGGAAAATATTACAAAAGCCGTAGGTGGTAAAAAGGTAAGCGCGTCAATAAATGAGTTTTTCGGTGAGCACCTACAGGATATCGGCAACTATAGCAGAAAGGAAAAAAGCAAAACAAAGCGGCAGCAGTTTATGCTCGACAAGTTTATAAGCTTGCTAAAAAACCAGGGTCAGTATACGCTGCTTTTTAAAGTTAACTTACCTGGTATACAAGAGCCGGAAAATTACCTGCTTTTTGCGTCTCCATGTAGCCGGGCTTACAGAAGTTTTAAGGAGATACTACTGCCCTATACTACCTTGCAGCCTGATGGAATACCAACATTTATAGCCAATGAATTTCCGCAGACGCAGCTTCCGCTGTTCGAGCAAGTTCCAGACTATAGTTTACCGGAACTGGTAAACCGGATATTAGGTAATGCAGCTACCTATAAATACAAGTCTGTGGAGGCGATTTATGAGCTGGACAGCGTGAACACCAACTATAGTCGTGAAAACTATATTACTGCCGTAGAACAGCTTCGCAAAGCAGGAAAAGTAGAGTTACTGAATGGCAAAACCATGCAAACCATCCGGCTTGTTACACCAGCTTCGGTTGTAAAATACCGGCTGTAGTTTTATAGTTACCGGGCAACTAAAGCGTTTACCCAAACCGTAACGAGAATGCCGTGCCCTGACCCTCTTCAGATTGTACCTGTATCGACCCGCGATGGAGTAGAACGATCTGTTTGCACAGGCTCAGTCCGATACCGCTGCCCTGCCTCTTGGTGCTGAAAAAAGGGATAAAGATCTTTTCCTGAACGGCTTTCGACATACCTGTCCCGTTATCGATTATCTTAATAACGGTCTTGTTTTCAGCATCCGTATAGGCCGTTAGGGTTATCTCCGGATTGGGCTGATCTTTTACGGCTTCTATCGCATTCACCAGTAAGTTTATCAGTACCTGATCCAGCAAATTAGTGTCCGCCTGTAGTGCTATAGTCGGGTCTTTGAGTACAATATTAAGCGTTATGTTTTTCTGATCCAGTGTTGGCTTCATGAGTTGTTTCAGGTTACCGAACAGCTCCTGCACATATACCGTTTCCAGGTTAAGTTTTGTGATCTTGCTAAGGCTGCGGTATGTTTCTGCAAAACGTAAAAGTCCCTGGCTACGGCGTTTTATAGTTTCAATGCCCACTTTCAGGTCTTCCAGGTCATCCTGCGATATACCCTGTATAGTTGATTCCTTTAAACGGCTTTTCAGGGTATCGGCCAGCGACGAGATAGGAGCCACAGAGTTCATGATCTCATGCGTCATCACGTTCAGCAGCTTTTGCCAGGCCAGCGATTCTGTTTCGTCCAGCGCCTCGCTTACATTCTGGAAAGCCACTAGTTTATAGTGCAGCCCTTCGTTCTGGAAACCCGTTGCAGATAACAGTACTTTAAAAGAAGCTTTCTCTAAATAAGAAGTATGCGCCGTCGTAATTTTGGTGTGGCCGGGCTGCAGCTTCAGCACTTCTTCATACAAATCCTGGTCGCGCCTGGCAAGGTAATGTACGGTTTGCATGTGTGGCAGGTGCAGCAGTTTCCGCAGCGAATCATTCATAAGTACTACTTCGCCGCTTCTCAGTTCATAAGACAGAATACCCGTATTTACCAGCGCAATTACCTGCTGCAGGTTCTGAAACTGCGATTCTTTTTCTTTGCTCAGCGCTTTAAAAGTGGAGTTGATCTCATTAAATCCTTTACGCAGTACTTCCAGTTCCACCGGAGACTTTGCTTCGTTAAAGAACCTGGAAAAGTCACGGTAATGCACCGATTCAACAAACTGGTTAAATTCATCCTGCGCTTTTTTGGAAAAACGGATAAGTTCGTATACCTGGTAGATCAGCAAAGGGATCAGAAATACCAGCACCTCAGCCCAGCCATTTACCACAACTATAGCCGGAGCACTAAGCGTGAGCAAAAGCAGGAGAACCCGTAGGGTAAGCCGACCTTCAAATGTCTTAAATGTCATATTTGCCTAACCGTCGGTATAATGCGGTGCGTGTAATGCCTAGCTCTTTGGCTGCTTTGGTAAGGTTGCCATGATGCTTCTCGAGAACGCGGTTTATAGTTGCTTTTTCAAGTTCTCCGAGGTTAGACTGAAGTACAGCTGGCTCAGGTGCAGGAGCACGTTCTATAGGCGAGAACAGGATGTCGTCGGCTTCCAGAACGGGACTATCAGCCATTATTATGGCCCGCTCAATGGCGTATTGCAGCTCGCGCACGTTGCCCGGGTAATGGTAGTTCATCAGTTTATCTATAGCTGACCTGGAGAGGTCTGGCACGGAGCGCATATACTTGGTAGCATATACTTCCATAAAGTGCTTCGCCAACAGAATAATATCATTGCCACGCTTGCGCAGGGGAGGCACCATGATCTCTACCGTGTTAATGCGGTACACCAGGTCTTTCCGGAACCGTGACTCGTTGGCCAGTTCACTCAGAGGTACGTTTGTAGCGCAAAGCAACCGCACATCTATATTAATTGGCTCGTTTGAACCCAGCCGTATTACCTGCCTGTTTTGTAGCACACTGAGTAATTTGGCCTGCTGGTGCAACGAAATATTGCCTATCTCATCCAGGAAAATAGTACCGCCATCTGCAGCTTCAAACCGGCCGGCGCGGTCTTCGCGGGCGTCGGTAAAGGCCCCTTTCTTATGGCCAAACAACTCACTCTCAAACAACGATTCCGTAAGTGCGCCCACATCCACTTTTACAAAAGGCTTATCTTTTCGGGTAGAGTGTTGTTGTATGGCTTTTGCAATAAGCTCCTTGCCGGTGCCGTTTTCGCCCAGTATAAGGATGTTGGCATCTGTCGGAGCTACTTTTCTGATCTTGAGCAGGATATCCTGCATCACTTCTGATTCGCCGAGTAGCTCAGGGCCGGTAAGTGTTTTATCTATCGTTTGGGATGATGCCTTTTTAGCGGCGCCTTTGCTGGCAACTGCTTCTGTTATAATGCTCAGTAACTTCTCATTGTGCCAGGGCTTTACCACAAAATCGAGGGCGCCTTCTTTTAAAGAACGGATTGCCAGGTCTATGTCGCCGTAGGCAGTTATCATGATCACGGCAGTCTGCGGGTGGAGCTCTTTTATCTTCTTCAGCCAATATAATCCTTCGTTGCCGGTATTCAGGGCACTCTTATAGTTCATGTCCAGCAGCACCACATCAAAAGCATAGGCACTCAGCAGCGACTGTATCTGCTCCGGGTTCTTCTCTGTGATGATCTCCTTTACCTGGGGCTTTAACAACATCCGCACCGCTGTCAGCACATCAGTATCATCATCAACTACAAGTACAGAGGCTTTTGATAATTGCATACATTAAATGATATAACAGCTAAATAAACTATAATTATGCCACTTATACAACCACCTGATTCTGAACCGGTTTTACAGGTTTGGGCAGCAAAGGGGTGTGCGAATTCGCACGGTCAGCGCACGATTCTGCACATAGTCGGCGATGTTGTTTTGGTAATTTGTTGATTTACAGCAATATATTGTTTTGGCATCCGGTGTGTACAATGGCAGAAGAACTCCACTACAAGATAAAACTATAACGCATTACCGGACAGCTAACCCACACTACCATGTTCAGAAACTACTTCACAACTGCCTACCGTAACCTGTTTCGCCACAAAGGCTTTACGTTTATAAATATTGCAGGGCTGGCACTTGGCCTTACAGCCTGCCTGCTTATCGGCTTATTTGTGCACGATGAACTTCAGTACGACAAGTTTCTGCCTCAAGGGGAAAGGATATACCGCCTCTACAACGACCGGACTGCTGAAGAGGCCGGGGGTATGATCACACCTGTACCTCCTGTTTTTGCCACCACCCTGGAGCAGAGTATTCCGGAGGTTGAAGAAACTGTACGCATACTTATGCTGCCGATGGATGCCAACAACCTGGTAGAAGCCGGGGATAAGATAATTTATGAGAAAGGGAGAACGTTTGCAGACCCTTCTTTCTTTGAAGTATTTCAGCTCCCGTTTAAGTATGGTTCTCCTGAAAAAGCGCTCGATGACCCAAGCTCCATAGTGGTCTCAGATAAGTTTGCTGAAAGAGTGTTCGGCAACACAGATCCGGTAGGGAAAGAGGTGACGGTAAACAAGATAGGTTACATCGTAAAAGGTGTTTTTATCAGCAACGACAAGTTCCACTTTCCGGTAAATTTTGTATTGCCGATGGAAGCAGCCGAATTACCTGCCGATAGAATGAAGAACTGGGGCTGGCAACAATTTTATACCTATGTAAAGTTAAAAGATGGAGCCGACGCCGCCTTTGTACAGAAGAAGTTCAGCAAAATTGTAAGCGCCCAGATAGACGACGAAACTAACAAGCCATTCGGGTACAAGCCCATTTTTCAACCACTAAGCGAAGTATACCTGCACTCTGCAAGTTTTAAGTATGACCAGGCGCTGAGAGGCAACATCAGATACGTTAAATCGCTGAGCATAATCGCCATATTTATACTGCTGATCGCCTGCTTTAACTTCGTTAACCTGGCTACGGCCAAATCGATGCAGCGCGCGAAGGAAGTAGGTGTTCGCAAAGCTATAGGTGCCAGCCGCGGCCAGCTGGTGCTACAGTTCCTGGGCGAGACCGTTATTCTTACCCTTATCAGTGTTATTTTTTCAGCGGCGCTTACATCGCTGGTGCTCCCTGGCCTGAACCTTTTTACGGGCAAACAGATGCGCTTTAATGTATTTCAGGATCCCTATTTACTCCTGATATTGGTTATGCTAACTATAGTTGTAGGGGTGCTGGCAGGGCTTTATCCGGCATTGGTGCTCTCAGGTTTTAAGCCGGTAAAAGTATTGAAAAGTGCTGTAGTGGTAGACAGTAAAATCGGGAGGATACAGTGGCTGCGGCATGGGTTGATAGTGGTGCAGTTTGCCTTGTCTATATTCCTGATTATCTGCGCAACTATAGTTTACCGCCAGGTGTCGTACCTGCACAGCAAAGACCTCGGTTTTAATAAAGAGCAGATCATGTTTTTCCAGATGCGCGGAGATAATATGTTCCAGAACTACCAGACCTTTAAAAATGAACTGCAGAAAGCGCCCGGTGTTAAAAGTGCTTCGATCGGGTATGGTTTTCCGGGGGATGCCACAGCCGGAGACCGCATTATAGTACCAAAGAACGGCGAAAGAGAACACCATGGCGTGACGCAGCTTATGGTAGACTTTGACTACATAAAAACCCTGGATGTAAAACTGGTAGCGGGCAGAGCCTTTTCTGAAAAGTATAAAACAGATGCTGATCATGCTTTCATGATAAACGAGACTGCAGTAAAAGAGCTGGGCTATGGTACGCCTGAAAATGCACTGGGCAAAACACTTATCTGGCCCATCTGGAACGATGTAAACCCGGACTCCCTGAAAGAAGGTAAAATTATAGGAGTGGTAAAAGACTTTCATTTTAAAAGCCTTTATGATAAGGTAGACCCAACGGTACTCCAGGTCTTTCCGGGTGCAAACGTAAAGGTGGCAGTTAAAATAGATGGGGCCAATACAGCAAATACTATTAATGAGGTAGAAAAAGTATGGGCTAAGTTTTCTCCTGATTATCCGCTGGAGTACATTTTTATGGATGAGAATTACGAGAAAATGTACAAAGCGGAGGACAAGCTGAAAACCCTGCTCTGGATATTTACCGGCCTGGCAATATTTGTGGCTTGCATGGGTTTGTTCGGCCTTGCTGCTTATGCCGCCGAACGGCGCAAAAAAGAAATTGGTATCCGGAAAGTACTGGGCGCGGACAACAGTTCTATAGTTGCCCTGCTCTCCAGGGAGTTCCTGTTCCTGGTTGTCTTGGCAGCTCTTGTAGCTTTCCCGCTGGCCTGGTACGCGATGCATAAATGGCTGGAAGACTTTGCCTACAGAATTGATATAAGCCTGTGGGTATTTTTAGTGGCAGGCATAGTGGCAGCCCTGATCGCTTTTTTAACAATAAGCTACCAGGCACTAAAAGCAGCCAGGGTAAACCCTATCCTGAATTTAAGGTTTGATTAAATCTGATTGCGCCGATTTGCGACAGTCACTAATTCAAAACTATAGCCCGCTCAATAATCTCTTGTGCGGGCTATAGTCGTTTTTGCACTGCGTATACAGTTTTAGAACTGTGTATACAACTATAGGCACGGCAACTATAAGTGGAATTAGTTTACCCTGCTTCGTAACTTTAAAGAAATATTCCGTTTATATTTCCTGAAACATACTATCGTTTATGGCCGAGTTGCTCTTACAATCTATCCGCGAAAAAGTATCTGCAACCGATGAAGAACTTCTTATCTGCAAGAGTTTTTTCACCCCTAAAAAATTAAAAAAGAAGCAGTTCCTTTTACAGGAAGGTGACGTCTGCAACAGGATGACATTTGTAGAGTCGGGTGCGCTCTTTTCATATTCAACCAGTGCCAAAGGTACGCAGAACGTGATACAGGTTGCTTTTGAAGGATGGTGGATTTCGGATCTGTATAGTTTCTTTACGCAGGAACCCTCAACACTGAACATCGAAGTGCTGGAAGATGCGGAGCTGTTAATGATTGACAGGGAGCAGCATGAACACCTGTTAGCACGAGTGCCCAAATACGAAACCTACATCCGTTTACTTTACCAGAATGCCTACATTGCTTTGCAGCGCCGGGTAGAAAGTACGCTCGGACTCACTGCCGAAGAAAAGTATGTCCGCCTGCTGGAGCAGTACCCAACTATACTTCAGCGCATGCCCCTTCATCTCGTCGCCTCTTATTTGGGCGTAACCCCCGAAACCCTCAGCCGCATCCGAAAACAGATCTCCCTCTGACCTGCTTGACAAAGATCAAGTCAATTTCTTATCATATGTCATTCCGGGGCTGATTTTAGAGCCGTAATTTTGTATGTATATCGCATAGCTATAGTTTGTGTGATCTCAACACAGAATTAATAATCAGGACTGAAAACATGCAACGGAAGCAGTTCATTAAAACACTTGTAACAGGAGTAGTAGGTATGACCACATTAACCGCATTTAACAAATTTACAGATAGCCTTGGCGAGCAGGAACAACTGATGCCCGTACTGTTTATGGGGCACGGCTCACCTATGAATGGCATTTTAGATAACGAATTCAGCCAGAAATGGAAGAAGCTAGCCGGCGAGATACCGACACCTAAAGCAGTGCTGGTAATCTCGGCGCACTGGCTTAGCAAGGGCACCCGCATTACAGCAATGGATTTTCCGCAAACCATCCACGATTTTGGCGGCTTCCCGCAGGAGCTGTTCAATGTGCAGTACAACGCCCCGGGCAATCCGGAGCTGGCGAAAGAAACAGCTTCCATCATCAAATCCACTGCAGTAGAACTGGACCATGACTGGGGACTGGACCACGGCGCCTGGACCGTGATCCGACACATGTACCCTGAAGCCAACATACCGGTTTTGCAGCTAAGTATAGATTATACCAAAGGGCCGCAGTACCATTACGAACTGGCAAAAGAACTGACGAGCCTGCGTAAAAAAGGCGTGCTGATTATGGGTAGTGGTAACATGGTGCATAACCTGCGCATGGTAGCCTGGGACAAAATAAATGAACCGGAATATGGCTATGACTGGGCAAAGCAGATAAATACCACGTTTAAAGAACTGATCGGTAATGGCAGTCACGACAAGCTGATAAAATATGAGCAGCTGGGCAAAGAAGCCATGCTCGCCATCCCCACCCCGGAACATTACTGGCCACTGCTTTATACACTGGGTCTGAAAGGTACTAAGGATGATGTTTCGTTCTTTAACGACAAAGTAGTAGGCGGTTCGCTTACCATGACGTCGGTACTGATTGGGTAAAAGGGTGTATTGCTCTCTGCGTAACTATGAAGCTGTTTAGGGTTTCCTCCTATAGTATTACAACCTGCCGTTGTTGGTGTTTTCACCAACAACTATACTTTTACTAACAAGTACTTGCTGGTGAAAACACGCAGAAAGGGCATCTTGCATCGATTTTCTGAAAACTCTAAACTGGTTCTATATTAAACTATAAACTTATGGCTGCAACTATAGAAACTCCGGAAAACAACCTGAACAAGGATCTGGCACTGCGATATCTGATAAAACCGGCAACTATAACTACCGGAAAGCAGAAAGCGCTTATGCTGTTGCATGGTGTAGGCAGCAACGAGCAGGACCTGTTCAGTCTGGCGAAATATTTACCAACCAACTATACCGTTATTTCTCCCCGCGGCCCTTTTATACTTGGCGAAGGTCGTTTTGCGTGGTACCAGGTAGATTTTTCTTCGGGGAAGCCTGAAATTAATGTTGCCCAGGAAGCGCAGAGCAGAGAAATTATACGGGAGTTTATAGGTCAGGTAAAAGAAAAACATAAGCTGGATGAGGTTTACCTGGGTGGTTTCAGCCAGGGCGCTATCATGAGTTATACGATAGGCTTAACCCAACCAGAGTTAGTTGCAGGCGTACTGGCTTTTAGCGGAAGAATTTTGCAGGAGATCAGACCACTTGTTGCAGAAAAAGCTTTGTTAAAAGATCTGAGAGTATTTATAGCACATGGCACCCAGGATGGTACCTTGCCGGTTCATTACGCCCGCGAAGCTAAAACCTATCTGGAAGATTTAGGCATCAAACCAAGTTACCACGAATTTAATGCCGGGCACCAGATTACAGGTGAAGTTTTAACGGCTGTTTCTGATTGGTTGAAAATATAAAGATGGAGGCAACGAATTAAGTTGCCTTCTCTAACGCTTTTTTAACTGCTGGCGCTACCACGGTGCCCAATAACTCTATCGCACGCAATACACTGGCATGCGGCAATGTACCAACACTCATATGCAGCAGAAAACGGGTATTTCCGAACAATTCATGGTTGTATAAGATCTTATCAATAACCTGCTGCGGACTACCGACAAACAAAGATCCTTCCGGACTACGCATCAACTCATAGTGTTCCCGGTTCATAGGAGACCAGCCGCGCTCGCGTCCGAGTTTGCTCATTACATACGCATAAGGCCCATAGTATTCTTCAGCGGCTTTCTGCGAATCATCTCCGATAAACCCATGAGAATTGATGGCCAGTTGGAGTTTTGAAGGATCGTGACCGGCTTTTTTATACGTCTCTTTGTATAGGTTTGTAAAAGGAACAAAACGTGCAGGCTCCCCGCCAATGATAGCTAATGCCATAGGCAAACCATACGTCGCCGCCCGTACCACAGACTGCGGTGTGCCGCCAACCGCTACCCAGATCGGGAGTTCTTTCTGATAAGGTCTTGGGTATACGCCCCGGTTATCAATAGAAGGCCGGTGTTTGCCTTCCCAGGTTATTTTCTCGCTTTTATTCAGTTGTATCAGCAGCTCCAGTTTTTCAGAGAACAGGGTGTCATAATCTTTCAGGTCGTTTCCGAAAAGCGGAAAAGATTCAATAAAGGAACCGCGACCCGCCATAATTTCAGCTCTGCCTTTCGACAGGAGATCCACATGTGCAAAGTCCTGGAAAACACGAACCGGATCGTCTGAACTGAGCACCGTTACACCACTGGATAACTTTATAGTTTTAGTTTTTACGGCCGCTGCCGCTAATACTACCGCCGGAGACGACACTATATAATCAGGGCGATGATGCTCACCAACTGCAAAAACATCCAAACCTACCTGGTCTGCCAGCTCTATTTCTTCCATCAGGTTACTCATGCGCTCGTACGGGCTCAGCAACTTGCCAGTAGTAGGGTCCGGTGTGTTTTCGACGAAGGTGGTTATGCCAAATTCCATATTATCTCTAAGGGTTTTCTCTAGACTGATTTAATTATAAACTACCCAATGTAAGAATAGTTTTAGCAGCCGTAGCTGTGATCTGAATGGTTTTGATCTACTGTAAAATTCATTAATAAAAAACACTAACCAAAGTTGAAGTACATGCAACGTCTGCATGGTTCGTGTGTCTTTAAGACATAACACCTTAAACATACATAGCACCTAATTCATGAACTATGAAAAAAAGATTACTTCTTTTGCTGGGAATTCTATGCCTTTTCATCAGCACTTCCACAGTCGGTTTAGCACAGGTTACGACTGCAGGCACCGGCAAAATTTCCGGTGTGCTCATGGACTCCCTGACAACAAAGCCGGTAGAGTTTGCTACTATAGCTTTACTTCACAGTGGCTCCACGCAATCGGTGGATGTGAAGCTGACAGACGGGCAGGGCCGTTTTGCTTTCGTTGGCCTGAAAACAGGTAGTTACGACCTGGTCATCAGTTTTATAGGTTATAAGACCAAAACTATAAAGCAGGTAACTATAACCGAACAGAAACCGGAAGTTACCTTGCCGAAGATCAGCTTCAGCCCGGCTGTTACGCAACTGAAAGAAGTAAATGTACAGGCTCTTCGACCAACTATAACCCAGGAAGCGGATAAAATGGTGGTAAGTATAGAGGGCACTGCTTTGGCTGCAGGCAAGTCGGCTTACGATGTGCTGGCAACTTCGCCGGGTGTATTTATAGACCAGGAAGGCAATATTCAGCTAAACGGCAGGGCAGGAGCAACTGTGATGATAGATGGAAAACTGACCTACCTTTCTGCCCGCGACCTACGCTCGATGCTGGAATCCATGGCGGCAGAAAATATCAAAAACATCGAGATCATCACCAACCCATCTGCCCGGTACGACGCGGAAGGCACATCCGGAATACTGAACATAAACCTGAAGAAGAACACTTTATTGGGGGTTAACGGAAGCGCATCCGCAGGAGCGAACTATAACGGAAAGCAGCTTGGCTATAGTACATCAGCAATGGTAAACTATAAAGCCGGCCAGTGGAATTCTTTTCTGAACCTGGATTTGGCGCGACGTGTGTTTGGCCGTGATGCCACCTTTACAAGGGTGTTTAAAGGAAAAGAAAATACTACCTATTTTGACCAGGTTGCCGAAGGAAACGGAATTGTGCAGGGGCCGCCGTTTGTAAGGTTAGGAACTGACTATAGTCTGAACGAGAAGCACTCGGTTGGTTTTATGGGCTACTATGGCACAAATAAACTACATGCAGATTTTCTGACGGATACGTACATGGGCTATGCGCCCAACCAACCGTTTGTTTACGTAGATGCAAACAACTATAACACAAACCGCTTCACTAATTTTACCTCCAACCTACACTATGCAGGCAAGTTTGACACCCTGGGCACCACGCTCTCCGCAGATTTGGATTACGTGCGCATCACGAATAAAGGGTATGCAAACTTCTATAATTTTGAAGATTCGTTGTTAACTGACAGGCCAATCCGGGAGGACTTTTTGTATACCGAAACACCGGGCGGATTTGATATTTATTCCGGGAAGGTTGATTTTAGTAAGCCATTATCGAATGGCAGGAAAATAGAATTTGGAGCAAAAGCCAGTAAGGTTACCTCTGATAACGACTCTCGTTTTTACTTCAATAACGGCGACGCACCTGTGCTGGATACTACGCGAACGAACCACTTTATTTATGATGAAACTATACTTGCAGGTTATATCAACTGGAATAGTTTGTTAGGGAAAAACATAAAGCTACAGGCCGGTTTACGTGCAGAACAAACTATATCGGAAGGCGATTTACGCACTACTAATAAAGTGAAGAAAAGAAACTACCTGGATCTGTTTCCGAGCCTGTTCCTGCAACAGAGGGTAAACGATAACTATGAAATTAACTATAACTATAGCCGCCGGGTGCAGCGCCCGAACTATGGGCAGTTAAACCCGTTCTTTGCTTACCGTGATCCTTACACCTATTGGCTCGGTAACCCGGAGTTGCGTGCGCAGTATACCCATTCGATCGGCATTACGCAGGTGTTTAAGAAAACCTATAACCTGATACTCAATTACCAGTTGCACCAGGATGTAATAGCAGAAATACCGATCATTGAAACGGAGACGTCTACTACTATTTACACGGTAGGTAACGTTGACGACTCCCAGAGCCTGAGCGCAACAGCTATCGCCCCGATCAGGATTCATAAGAACTGGGATACGCAGAACACGTTTTCAGTTTCCTATAACGAGTACAGCGTACTGGTAAATAAGGAGCGGGTTGTAAACGACCGTGTATTTTACATGTTGCAATCTAACCACAACATTGCCTTGCCCTATAATTTTAAGATGGAGATGAACGGTACTTACCAGAGCAAAGGTGCCTACGCCTTGTATGTGGTAGAGCCGCGCTGGTGGCTGAATGCGGGGTTAAAGAAAAGCTTCCTGGAAGATAAACTGGAGGTGACCCTGAATGTGAATGATGTCTTTAAAACCCAGCGTCTGAAGCTTGCCACTAAAATCGGAGAAGGAAATGTGAACGATTTTGATCAGTATTTCAGGCAGCGCAACGTAGCCCTAACGCTTCGCTACAAGTTCAGCAAAGGACAAAAAGTGGAAGAGCGCCGTCGTAATAATTTAGAAGAGTTGAATCGCACAGGAGGTTAGATACTCTTCAGAAGACTTGATTTAAATGTGGAAGAGCCAGAAATGTGCTTCTCAAGGTAATCAGATCTCAGGTATGAACAGCTTCTTTCTCTTTCTGGAAAGGCTTATAAAATTTAAAGTTTACAAAAAAAAAACAGGATAATCACTTCCCCGCAGGAATCTGATTTTTGATCTAATTGAAGACAAAATGCAGTTGCCGCATGCCTGCGTTATTATGTATAAAGCAACAGGCGGAAGTTGGAGTTTAAAAGTTGCAACTATAGTTCAGCTGATCAACTATAGCAGATTACTTCTTAAACTAAAAGGCCATTTTACAAGCTTGTAAAATGGCCTTTTAGTTTACATTGGCACTGCCTGGTGCAGAATTACTAAATCAACTATGTTTTAACCGGAGCATCTGATTCGATCATTTGTTCGAGCAGTTGTTCTACTTTATCTGTTTCCACCACCAGGTGATCCAGTTGGCCTTGTTTGGCATTTGTGGCCTTTTTACCCTGTGCTTTGCAAATTATATATTCATAGTCCAGGTTCAGTTTTGTGGCAATATCAAAAAAAGGCTCAATTACGAATCCTTCGTTAAAGATTTCAACCAGTTTGGTGCCCGGTTGGCAGAAGAGCATACTTATTAAACCTGCACCCGTAGGAGACAGTACAATCTTTGCCTTTGAAAACAGTTTTATTTTATCTGAGATAGATAACTTGCTGGACAGGATAGTGTTAAAACCATATTGGCCGAGCACCTGCTGCAGCTCTCCCTCGTTAAGTATATTCCTGATTGACGAATCGCGTCTGCTGATAAATAAGTAAGGATCGACAGCCTCTTCAACTTGCTGTTGGTCATTTGCTGCTACCGGGAGGAAGGCATTACGGGTATAATCTATCAACCACTTTGGCACCAGTGAATGATTGCCTCTTGGTGCAGTAGAAGCAATAAGGCGGTCTGCTTTAATATGTGGATATTCTTCTCCTGTTATAATTTTATCTCTTGGGATGCCCAGTATTTCTAATGTCTCTGTCTGGTAGCTATAGCGCATACTTGGTACAAGAAACCAGTCCACTTCGTCATAAAGACCACTTTTCTGCAACAGGTGCAGGCGCGGTAGTACATCTAAGAACCAATGTCCGATATTATTTATACCTGCACCACCTGAAAGCATTGTGAACACTGTACCCTTAAAGTACACCGGTTCGGAGAACATTCGTTGTTTAAAGATGCTGTTGTATTCCTGTGGCGTTACTTTGCCATCACGCAGGCTGAGAGACACGTTATCGACTACTTTGTTGTCTTTAGTGATAATGGCTATACTGCTCTCATTATCTGTATGCAGACGCCCGTTCGGTATTTCCGCTACTACGTAGTCAGTAATAACGCTGCGCTCAGGCTTCCAGTACTCTGAGCAAGCCCGGTACAATTCCTCTGATATATCTAAAGTGGTGACATATTTTGGATAAATAATATGCGTTGACACTTCACTTTTTTCAGATTCTGAAATTGCATTTAAAGGAAGTAATAAAAGCACACCAGTAGGACGTAAATATGTACGTATTGGTAAAACTTTCTGTGTGACTTTTCTAAGGCGCTTAATTATTTTAAAAAGTAGTATGTTTAATTGCATAGAGGGAGTTTGCTTCAGTAACATTTAACTTTGCATCTTAAACGATATATATAGAGAGAAGTTAAAGTGTTTTGCTAAAAATGCGAGTTACTTCTGATTTTAAAATTTAGTAGCGCAATAACTGCCTTTTCTTTGTTGGTAGGGAGCGCCTAATTGCACTGCTTTTCCACTTCCTGTATCAGTTTAGCTATAAATTTCTGACACCTGAAACTACAGATCTTCACCCACTTAATTCCCATTGGTGACGGAGGCAGCTTCAGGAGCAGGCAAAAAGGTCTTAGTCAACTCAACCACCTGCACTCCGGATTAAGGCTGCCGGATAAGTTGCGGGCATCCAAGTGAGGCTGCCTGCCGTTATACTGTTCGTAAACAGGTATAAACTACAAGTGGCAGCGTGGAAAATAAGTAGATCTACCCACAGTCACTTCACTAAAAAGCAATCTTATGAAATGGCAAGGCAGAAGAAAAAGCAGCAATATTGAAGACCGTAGAGGGCAATCAGCAGGTGGTTTTGGAGGTGGCAGAGGCATCAGCCCATGTTGCTTGTACCTTTGTTCCGGCTCCTTTTTTCGAAAGTAGGGCTGATAATTGTGGCGGTGCTGGTAGTGGTGATGTTTTTGACAGGAACTAATCCCCTGGATTTATTGCAGCAGTTTGTAGGCGGTCAGCCGCAGTATGCACAGTCAAAAAACTACCAGCCAAGTCCGGAAGAGCAGGCGCTGGCCGACCAGACGGCTGTTGTGCTGGCAGATACAGAAGATGTTTGGAACAAGTTGCTGCAAGGGTACCGGGAGCCCACCCTGGTGCTGTTTTCGGATCAGGTAAACTCGGCTTGTGGACTTGCGTCTGCTGCTACAGGACCATTTTACTGTCCCGGCGATGAGAAACTGTATATTGACCTGGGCTTTTTTGGCGAGATGGAGCGCAAACTGGGTGCTGAAGGAGACTTTGCGCAGGCTTATGTGGTAGGACATGAGGTAGGCCACCATATTCAGAAACTAACAGGCACCATGGACCAGGTAAACGCCATGCGGGGCCAGTTATCCGAAACGGAATTTAACAAGCTCATGGTAAGGCTGGAGCTTCAAGCTGATTTCTACGCCGGTGTGTGGGCCAATCATACCCAAAGAGCAACCGGGTTCCTGGAGCCCGGCGACCTGGAAGAAGCCCTGAATGCAGCAAGTGCCATTGGCGATGACCGTCTTCAAAAGCAAGCTACAGGAAGAGTGGTACCAGACTCCTTCACCCATGGCACCTCTGCCCAGAGAGTGCGCTGGTTTAGAAAAGGCTTCGAGACAGGTGATGTGTCCCAGGGCGATACTTTTAATGCAACTGTGTTATAGTTCAGAAACAGTAATCTTGATACTTCAGCACATGGTTAGGCTTCAGCAGTAATTGCCGAAAGCCATGCTATCATACCGCTAATTGCCCTAATAATCGCTCACTTGAGAGGGTAAGAGTGGTGTTTATGGCAGGCAGCTACCATGTCTTCTACAGAAGTGGCCGGGCGCCTGCTGTGGCGCCCGGCTTCTGCCGGGCAGGAGGACTTCTGAAAGCCCTGCAGGTTAATACTGAAATAGCACGTTTGTCCCGTTGCGTATCCATTTTTCGAAGAATACATTGTCGTTAAACTCGCCTGAAATAAGCACGGAGTCTAATTCGGTTTCCGGGGTGCGGGTGCTCATAAAGCCCGGTAAAACGGTTTGGTTATTTGGTACCCAGTCCATCCCTTTTTTAAGAGCGATGCAAAGGTATTCGTGTGTTTCGGTGTCAACTAAGTATTTTCTGTTCATGGTGTATGTATTTGGTTTATAATTGATTAAAAGCAGCTATGTAACTGCGGCTACCATAAAAAAAGCCTTACAGAATGTAAGGCTTTTTTTGGTGAGCTATAGGTAAGACTAAGCGCGTTTTACGTTCACTGCATTTAAGCCTTTACGTCCTTCCTGCAGTTCAAAAAACACTTCGTCGTTTTCTCTGATCTCATCTACAAGGCCTGAAGCATGTACAAAGTAATCCTGATCTGAATTTGTTTCTTTAATGAAACCGAACCCTTTCAGGTCATTGTAGAATTTTACTGTTCCGTTATTCATATGGTGATTTTGTTATTATATACCTACTACATATTAAGAGGCATATGTATTTGTTATTATTTATAATCTATCTAAAAAGCTGCAATTAGTGGTCGCTGTTTTATCTTATACTGTTATTCCTGATAAAACTTTACTAACTGAACATCCTTAAGAAAGGGAAACAAGCGTTTATATTCACGTTAAAAGTGAAAAGCAACCCGATACAAATCAGGGAGCTTTTCGACAGTTGAATAAACGGAGTCTTACTTTCCGGAGATGATATCTATTATAACCGTACGGTTATAAAAACGCTCTTCGGGGTATTTGTTGTTGAATGGTGCCAGGTTCTGGTCTTCACCGAATCCGTGCACTTCAAAGGTCACATCTTTTCTGCCTGCTTTGGCAAGGCTTTTTTCAATGATCATTTTCACGTCATTGGCACGGGCTAAAGACAGGTTCTTGTTGTTAGTCTCATCTCCGATGATGTCAGTATAACCATGTATGATCACTTTGCCACCATTGGGGATTTTAGGCGTTACAATTTCGGTCAGGTACTTTTCGTAAGTAGTGATCGCTTTTGAATCGTTAAACTCATAGAGCACACTATAGCGCTGGCCTTCTTCGTCTTTGGCAGGCGTCCAGAGTACCATGTTCACAGTAGCTTCTTTCTTCTCGATGTTGCCATCTTCTTTTGTGCCCAGCATTGTTACCAGGTAGGTGCCTTTAGGGCGTGTTCCTAGTATATTTTTGCCTGGTATGCTTACAGTTTCCTGCATGTATGGTCCAAAGTTCTGAACTACACCTTTGTCGTCTGTGATGTTCATCGACCAGGAAGTATAGGCTTTATCAGAGCCGGCAGCAGTAAACGTTACATAACTATCAAGCGGAGCTTCCTGTATGGCAGCTATAGTTACCGGCTTAAGGGCAGCTTCAGGGCCACTCTGGAATTCCATTAACAAAGCTGGCGCGTTACTTTCGATAGACACACGACGGTCGCCTTCACGAAGCAGTTCCAGCTCTTTGGTACCACCCGGCTGTTCCGAAGGTAACTTAGGTTTGTTACGACCTTCTATAGCGATGCGCGAAGCCTGGATACCAAATGTATTTACAAGGTAGCTTTTAACAGTTTCAGCCATTACTTTGCCTTCCTGCGGACCATTCTCTGATGAGCCAACCAGCGTTATAGTTGCCGATGGGTTTTTGCCTAAGCGGTCACCCAATATGTTCAGTACGTTATAGTATACCGTCATTTCGCGGTCAGAGCGGCCGGTCAGCGTTTTAGGTGTAAATACTTCCAGCTGATCTTCTTTGAAGTCTTTTACCTGGTTTTTCTCAAGCAGCACATAACGATTTGGAATGGCTGTAGAACCCTGGTTAAAGAACACATAGTTACGTAGCGGGAAAGTCTCTCTTACCCTGCGGTCTGCCACAATGTTAGTAGGTGAATTTACCGAGAACTGCACATCGTTGGTAGCTATAGTTGCGTTTGGCTTTCCACGTCCTAATTTAAGGGCTGCACCTACACGTAGCGTATTAACCGTCATGGTTTCGATGCTGCGCGGCGACTGGCCAAAGTATGGCTGGTACGTTACAAACGGAGAAAGTACAAGTTGTGTACGGTTGTTCTGTGAGTTAAGCGGAATGTCGTAACCGGCACCCACCTGCATCGAAAGTAATCTTTCTTTTACATCGCTCAGGTCTCCTTTTACAACAGGGTTCTTTTCCTGGTCCGGGTAAGCCGGGTTGGTACCTTGCTCGTATCTGAATTCTTTCTTCACATTAAAGGCCAGTCTCGGGCCACCCATTAAATAGAAACCAGAAGCTTTGAAAGGAGAGAAGCGCAGGCTCGGCTCTACTGTAATGTAGCTAAGTTTGGTACTCAGGTCTGCAGGGCAATCGCAGGCAGTTGTCTGCTCATCAAAAGTGCCTCTGCGGCTATCATAACCTGTTTGCAGCATCAATCCCCATCTCGATTCCGGGCGACGATACTCTATAAGCGGCGCTGCGAAAAGACCTACACCGTTGCCTTCATGGAAAGTTACCGGCGGTGTTAGCTGCGAGTTTAACTTATGAGTAGAACCGTTGTAGAAGTTGAAGTTTGCGCCAGCTGCCGCACCAAACCACCACGATGGTTTCGTGAACGGGGCATCCTGAGCCTGGGCCGGAGCCTGAATTCCTGTAAAGATGATCGTACTAAGAGCTATAGTTTTGAGCGCAAGCTTAGAGGCAGACCACGCTTGGCGCGATCCGGTATTGTTATTTTTGATTGTCATGTTCGTGTTGATTAAGGCTTCTCGATGATGTTTGTGTTGGTCATTACTACCGAGCCATTTCTGGCAAGCATTCTACCTACGGCTGTTGCTCCTGAGTTCATAGTGATTGAGGTCAGGGCAAGTATAGTTCCTTTAAAGGAAGTACCATCGCCGATAGTGGCAGAGCTGCCTGTTTGCCAGAATATATTTTTAGCCTGTGCGCCGCCTGTAAGTATAATGTTACCGCCTGCGCCACCAACTGTGGTAAAGTCTGACGCTATCTGGAAGATCCAGACTGCATTCGGGTCGCCTTGTGCGTCCAGTGTTAAGTCACCGGCCTGTACTAATAAAGTTGAAGTTGATTTGTAGATACCTGGTGCAAGTGTTTTACCACCCTGGTCGCCGGCTACGGTAGCTGGTGCCGGAGAAGATGCTCCCTCAGCAAAAAGATACGCTTCTAATAGGTCCTGCTTAGCTTGTAACAACATAGCTGCAGTTCCCGGAGGTGCAATGTCATCAGATGCGTAAATAGCGCCGTTCACAACTATAGCCGGAGGAAAACCGGTTACTGATGAGCGAACACCAGGTGTTATGCCTACGTCCAGGTTACGAATCTCACTAAAGCCTGCATTGTTACTGATGCCTACTCCTGCAAAGATACCGAAACGACCAACCGATTTAAGATCAACGCCCATTGCCGGAGAACCGGGTTGTGTGTTATCAGCACCCGTTGTAAAGGTCCAGGTAGAGTTACCAGCTAACGGTACATTATTCGTGCTCTTGGCAGCTGTAGTTATAGTTGCAGTGTAAGTGGTGTTGGCAGCCAGGCTATTTTCAGGTGTGAATTTAGCTGTAGTACCAGTATAGCTGATGTTGCCGGCTATAGTTGTTGTACCATTTTTCAAGGTAAACGAAGTAGCTGTGATCGTTGAGGCATTCATTGCTTCGCTGAAACCTGCACTGATCACCTGATTACGGGGTACACCAGTGGCCAGGTTAAGCGGGTTAGTTAATATTACTGCTGGTATTGAAGCAGCAACGGTTGTAAAGCTCCAGACATAATCTGTTTGTAGCGCGTTACCCAGCACATCTTTAACAGATGTAGCAACTCGGCCTGTATAAGTAGTAGCATAATTAAGTTGGTTTTTAGGTACAAAGGTTAGGGTGTTGGTTTTAGTATCGTAGGTTATTTCGCCTTGTACTTTTTCCGGCCCTGTTAAGGTAAAGGATGATTGGGTAATGGTCTCAGGATTCATTTCCTCATTAAAGGTAACTGTAACATGAGAGGAGAGAGGGACCGAAGTGGCTCCGTCTTCAGGGGTGGTACTTAAAACAACGGGGCAAACCCCAAAATTTTCTATGAATGTATCTTCTTTACATCCGGCAAATACAACAACCGATGCAAGTGCAAGGGTAGTCATTAGTGTTCTTAATTTCAATCTGTGTTCTTTAATTTTTTCCGTTACTGGCGGGTGCGTGCATCTTTATTAAGCACGGCAGTATTTGATGATACAAAGGTGGGCCAAATCAGATCGGGATATGTTACATAGTAAATAAAGTATGTTACATAAATCACACATTTTCCAGGTTTTCCGATCTTTTATGCTGAAGTTTCTTGTAAAATGATGGGGATAGGCCGGTTACTTTCTTAAACTGGTTCGATAAATGGGCCACACTACTATAGTGCATGCGGTGCGCGATCTCGGTCAGGTTAAGCTCTTTGTATAGCAGCAACTCTTTTACTCTTTCTATTTTGTGGGAAATAATGAATTGCTGAATCGTGATCCCGTTCACTTCGGAGAAGGTGTTGGCCAGATAGGTATAGTCGTAATTCAGTTTGTCGCTGATATAGTCAGAGTAATTCGATTTCGGGGATTCATCGGAGTAATGGACCATCTCGATGATGACATTTTTAATTTTCTCAACCAGGATGCTTTTCCTGTCATCCAGCAGCTCTAATCCGGAATGCAGCAGATTAGCTTTGAGTTGTATGCGCTGTTCGGGTGTAATAGTACCTACTATTTCCACAGTGCCCAGCTCGACTACTACATACTGCAGGCCGAGATTGAATAATTCAGCCTTCACAAGCATTTTGCAGCGTAGGCTAACCATGTATTTAATAAACAGTGTCATAGCGGTTGTTGAGCCTCTTAAGTCGTTTTGGCGAACTATAGATAGCCTGTATTAAACTATAATATGTTTGATTTAACTGTGTGCTTCCGAAAGTAAACTGACTGCTTTTTCAGTATCAGTCTATAGTTTGAATCTTCTATTGTTAATCACTGAGTATGGTGTGGATATGCTCGTGCAACAGTGGTTTTTGGAAGTAAGGGATCGTGTGGTTGGCTACAGACCACTCCATTTTAGCGTACTTGGTGTAGATGCTGTTGAGCACTATCTTAGTAAAAGTATGATCTACCAGTTTCAGTCTTTCCAATTCCTTTAAAAAGGTGATCCCACACATGACCGGCATTTCAATATCTGAGATGATGACATGTGGCAGTTCACCCTTCTCATGATACGTTTTTAAAAGCTCCAATGCTTCCGAGCCATTTTCAGCAGTTACGGTCTCTCCAACTATAGCATGCTTTTTCAGTAACTGCTTTGCTATATAGAGGTAGGTGGAATCATTATCTATCAGCAATATTTTTTTCTTCATCTTATAAAAAGTGAGTTAGAAAAGTTGCACCGTGCCAATTCTTTTAAAGCTTCTTTTATAAAAGTAGTAACCCTTCTGAAGCTACATCTGGATGAGGTTTAAAATGTGTTAAAATTAAGATCGGCATCTGTAGCATTTTAAAATGTATGTTACTTAGACCACGCTTTTTGTAAATTAGAAAGACCTATAGTTGATCTGTGCTAAAGTGAGATATTATTAACAGTATTTACTTTCTGTTTGAGCTAAATTTAATGTTCTGAACTATCCTTACAGGCAATGTTACCTGTTGTGGTAACACTGCCTGTAAGTTTATGCCGTAACGTGTATACTCGAAATTCCTAACCCGGCCAGCACGCGGCTTCTTACATTTAGTGCCCCGATAATACGGCTAACCGGTGTTGGCTCCATCCTGATAAGCGTAGGTATTGCTATAATACCGGCTTCTTCAGCCTTATCAGGGTCTTTCTGTATGTCAATAATTTCAAGCTGATAGTTTCCGTTTAAATTTTCCCTGCAAATCTTAAGTAATGTGTCCACGGCATCTATAGAATTAAGGCTGTGTCCGTTAATAAAGAGCTGAAATACATGCATGCTCATTGATTAAATTTTGGCTAAAAGTGCCGGTTAATTACCGACTAATAATGGTAAGCTTAATAATTCCTACTCCAGCTTAATCAGCATCGGGTTTCCCGTCAGTATGCCGCTTATGCCTTCAAAGTGTTTTCCTATGTCTGCTCCGGTATCTGTTATGGTAAACTTCCGGATAGATGAATCGTGTCTGGAGCCGCGCATTTTCAGCACCGCTATACTACGCTGCATCTCCCCGGACATTTCTACATAGCGAAGCAGGATAATGCTATCTGTAATAGGCGAGATGTTGCCTTCGGTATCGGAAGTTCCGCCTGCCAGCAAGGGTGTGTTAGACGTAAACATGCCTGTTATTTCCATATGCTTCAGGTAGGCGGTAAAGGCAATAATAAACTCCCGGAACCCTTTGTCTGATGATGTGCGCGATAGGGCAGATAAACTATCCATCGCGATTCTGTGCGGCTTAAAGTTTTTTACTATTTCCTGTATATTAATGAAGTGATCCTCCAGGGATGAAACTTCCGGGTAAATACAGATCACTTTCAGCAGTCCGTCTTCTTCCAGTTGCTTAAAATCGATACCCCAGCCCGCTGCGTTGCGGTATAGTTGCTCGCTGCTTTCTTCAAAAGCCATAAGCAGGCAACGCTCTTTCTTTGCCCTGACCCCGTTTATAAAATTGGCTACCAGCAATGTTTTACCGGCGCCTATTGCCCCGGATACAAGGTTGATAGAGCCTTTATAAAAACCGCCGTTTACCATTTCGTCCAGCGCCGGTATACCTGATGTTACCCTTTCATTGGAAGTGATATGTTTCAGGTTCATGGCCGATAAAGGAATGATAACGATAGCTTTTTCAGGATTTATTGAAAACGGATTTTCTCCTTTCTCATGATTGCTTCCCCTGAACTTCAGAATCTCAATGGTTCTTCTGCGCTTTTCGTTATGCAACACATTCCTGAGAATGATCACGTTATCCGTCAGGAATTCCTCCACACCAAAGCGGGTGATCTTGCCATATTCTTCCAGGCGTTCGGCCGTGATAATAGATGTAGCTCCCAGCCGCGATAATGTCAGGGCAACCTGAATCAGCTCCCGTCGGATGGTATGCATCTCCTCGTGGAATTGTGTGAAAATGCTGCCAATAGAATCTATAACTACGCGTTGTGCATTACATTTCTGTACTGCTCTTTCCAGTCTTATCCTGAAAGCGCTCAGGTCAAAATCACCAACAGCAATGATGTTTTCTTCTTTGGGAGCGGCATCCACAAATATCCATTTCCCTTCTTTTTCCCAGGTATCTATGTCCCAGTTAAGACTCTTCAGGTTTCTCCGGATATCATCTGCCTGTTCTTCGAAGGTAACAAACACGCCAGGCTGGTTGTAGAGCTGAATACCCATTGCCAGGAACTGCGCACCGAAAAGTGTTTTCGCACTGCCCGAACTGCCAGCAACCAGTGTCGTGCGGCCGAGTGGCAGGCCACCATGTGCGATATGGTCGAAGGAATCGTTTCCGGTTTTTAATTTTTTAAGGTGCATAGGCAAACGTAAGCGGTTTTGGAAATAAAGATAGTGTTCAGGACTTTCAGGTCGAGGTGCTACCATGACAGGAAGTTTAAAAGGAGCTTTGTAAAACATTCAACATCACCAATGACATTATATTCATTCCTGTATCACCCGGTATCTATCAGATAGATTCCGGATATCAGCCATAAACAGTCAGTAAAAGTCTACCCATTTCTATAGTATAGTATGTAAACACAAAGGGATAGACAAAGGTGGGGGTAATGAGATAGCAAAACTTTACATACTTGTTCAAGTATGTTTCATATTTTACAGGTTTTCGAGCACGCCTGCGCGTTTGTCTTTTAAGTGCTTGTAAAAAGAGGGGGAAAGGCCTGTTACTTTTTTAAACTGGCTCGATAAGTGGGCCACGCTGCTATAGTGCAGGCGATGGGCAATTTCGGTAAGGCTGAGCTCATCATAAAACAGCAGTTCTTTTGCTTTCTCTATTTTATGAATGATGATGAATTGCTGGATGGTGATGCCTTTTACCTCGGAGAAGATAGTGGCCAAGTATTTATAGTTGTAACCCAGTTTCTCGCTGATGTGAACAGAGTAATTCACGTTCGGTTGTTCTTCCGGCGAATTGATCATTTCTGTTATCAGGTTCTTGATCTTATCTATGAGTTTGGTCTTGCTGTTATCCAGCACCTCTAACCCGGACTTGTAAAGGTTTTCCTTTAACTGCTCGAGTTGGATGTCGGTAATGTCTTTGTGTATTTCCACCACGCCCAGGTCAACTACCACGTATTCTGACTGCAACCCAAGACTTTTAAGTTCGTTTTGCACCAGCGTTTTACAGCGATTGCTCACCATGTACTTGATATATAATTTCATTTGTTTTAGTAAAGTGCATACTCAAATCCGGGAGTATGATACGGCGCTGCTACTGGCAATGTGATCAGAACCCGGTGCGATGTGATGAGCAATGAGATCAGGAGCTTACAATAACAAGTAAGACAGGTTCTGTGATTTATACTTAAGACGTATGCGCGGCAATATTAATTCATAAAGCTGCAAACTATAAACTGTAGTATAAACTATAGTGTCAGTTGCAGCAGATCTGTCTATAACCGCAAAATAATTTATCCTGTAACCAATGTCCGGGTTTTAATCGGTACATCCGCTACAGGACAAATTACACTGTTTTGGCTATAGTTGATTAATGTATGGCTATGCCTATAGTTGATACACCTGTAGACAGGTCTAAGAACGCACCTATTCTGTTATTGAAGTGGTATTCGGTACCAACATGCAGGTCCAGGAATAGCGGGTTGCCTTTGCGGTAATAGTTTTTGTCGCCGTCATAGCCATCATCCCAACGCGAGTTGATCACTGCAAAACCTAATGAGCCGGCCAGGTAAAAATCCCATTTAGAGTTTGCCTGCAGAATATCATCAAAGTAATACGATCCTTTCACACCTATCGGGATGATAGTTTCGCGGTACGTATAGTTGTTGTTATCATTGTTGTAATCGTTCGAGTAAGTAGAGAAGCTGATGAACGGGGCAAGTGTAAACCTCTTGGCTACATCAAACTCATAGTTCACGTTTATAACAGGCATTGTTCTGTTAGCATATTTATAGTAGCCGCCGTAGCCGCCAATACCTACACCTAAGTTTAATGTGCTGCCGTGTTTTTCCTGAGCAGTTGCATTTAACGTGAAAAAGCTGACAAACAGGATGGTTAATGTGATGGTAAATAATCTCTTCATATTATGGTTTTTAAAATTCTGATAAGGGGTGATTTTTGTAGTTCCTGCTTTGCATTTGCTTTTCCGGAACTGGTAAGGGTTAATTTTCTGAAGCACAAACTATAGCACCTTATTTCGTCTGAAACAGGACATTGCTTTAAGTAATTGGCTTTTGTATGCTGTGAGTTGTTGACCAGTAACCTGGCCGGAGAACTATAACCTGGGATAGGAATTGCTGCTTTAGCGCTTAACGTCTTTATCGCTGTGTTGCTGGCAGTTTGGTGTTGCTTTCGGTGATGCTGGTAATTTATGTCTTAAATTCAATCAGTGTTGTCTCAGTGTTCGTAACTCGCAGTAGCCGGCCTTTTTATAGTTCAGCTGTTTTTGATGTTACAAAGGTGGGGCTATCCAAACTGCTTTATGTTACATAGTAATAAAAGTATGTTACATAAATCACATGTTTTCGAGGTTAGCCATGCGCTTTTGCTTTAACTGCTTGTAAAACGAAGGGGAGAGGCCGGTCACTTTTTTAAACTGGTTCGATAAGTGGGCCACACTACTATAGTGTAAGCGGTGCGCGATCTCCGTCAGGTTAAGCTCTTTGTATAGCAGCAGCTCTTTTACCCTTTCTATCTTATGGAAGATGATGAATTGCTGAATAGTAATGCCTTTTACTTCTGAAAAAATGTTGGCCAGGTACGTATAATCATGGTCTAGTTTCTCGCTGATAAAATCGGAATAATTCGCTTTCGGGAACTCATCCGAATAATGCACCATCTCAATGATCACGTTCTTTATCTTTTCGATCAGGATGCTTTTCTTGTCATCCAGTAGTTCCAAACCAGATTGCAATAGGTTGGTTTTGAGTTGTATACGCTGTTCAGGTGTAATGTCTTCGAGTATCTCTACTGTGCCGAGTTCTACGACTACAAACTGTAGGCCCAGTTTGGTCAACTCTTCCTTTACCATCATTTTGCAGCGCAGGCTTACCATGTACTTGATATACAATTTCATAACAACAATATTTTAAACAGCCATTTCTCCAGACACAGCAGGCAATGCCTTCATCATGTGGTATAAAAATGTAAATGTACACAATACCTGTTGGTATAGTGTATGTTTGAGCATCAGGCATTGAATGACTACTGTAAATGATGTTTAGATGGATGTAGCCTGAAATTGAAATGGCTAGCCTTTTTGTTTTCAGTTAAGCTGGCTGCAACCAGGTTGCCCACCCGTTCCCGGGCCCCGGCCGTGTCAGAAGGGCAAATGGTTTCTTTCCGGCCATAATGGTTATTACTCATGCTTTGTCAATCCTTTTGTAGCATAAGGTAAGCTGCAGGCACCATGTACCAGATAAAAAGGTTTGCCAATACCATGTAGTTATTAGCTGTGATAAGCGAATGACTGTATAGTTACTTCGCAACTGAAACGCGAATGTATCGTCTCATGTAATGCGATCTGCCATTGAGACTTCTAACTAGCTTTTTAGTTTACTAATGTTTAGGCTTGTTTATCGGTATTTTGCTCACGGTGCTGAATAATCCTGAAATACTCAACCAGCTTAACTGCTTCGCTTATATCTTCAGAGAAGAGGGCAATAAAGGCGTTTTGGGGAGCATATTCCAGGGCATACGCCAGGGCGCTGGCCTCCTGTTTTATTTCAACCGGTTCAAGATTTGGTTTTACCGAAAAGATACCTTCTTTCAGCAGGTTATTTATTTCCGCTCCACTACGGCCGCGCAGGTCTTTATCCTGCCGAATGATGATCTCATCAAAGGTTTCGGCGGCGATCTTTCCAACTTCCCGCATGTCCTGGTCGCGCCGGTCACCAACTCCTGCTATAATGCCGATTTTGGGATATGCATCCGTATTTTTGATAAAGTCGCCGATAGCCTGCATGCTGGCCATATTATGGGCATAGTCTATCAGTACTTCTGCTTTTGGTAATTTAAACAGGTTCATGCGGCCCGGAGTAGTTTCGGGGGAAGGTATAAAGGTGCGCAATGCTGTTCTTATTTCGCTGATCTCCATATGTGAGATATAGGCTGTCAGGGTAGCTGCCAGTACGTTGTAAATATTAAACCGGGCTTTGCCTCCAAAGGTAAGCGGAACATCAGCCACGCGGTCTACCCTTATCTTATAGGTGTTTTTAAAGATAGAAATGTAGCCGTCTTCAAAAACTGCAGCCAGCCCGCCTTTTGAAATATGTGCTGTAATGCGGGGGTTATTTTCATCTAAACTGAAAAAGGCAATTTTGCAGCGCAGTCCGGTAGCCATTTCATAAACCAGGTCATCATCAGCATTCAACACGGCATACCCTTCCGGGCAGACTGTTTTAGGTACTACTGCTTTTACTTTGGCCATTTCTTCTACGGTATGAATGTCGCCAAGGCCCAGGTGGTCTTCCGAAACGTTCATCACAATGCCTACATCGCACTGCCGGAATGCCAGCCCGGAGCGTAGCATGCCTCCACGGGCAACCTCCAGTACAGCATAATTTACAGTCGGATCCTTTAATACAAATTCACTGCTGTAAGAGCCCGTCGTATCTCCTTTTATAATTTTCTTGCCTTGTATGTAGATGCCATCTGTCGTGGTAAAGCCAACTTTCTGTCCTTTAAAACTAAGTATATGCGAAATAAGGCGTGACGTAGTGGTTTTGCCATTTGTACCCGTCACAGCCACGATCGGAATGCGGGAAGGGCAACCATGCGGAAACAGCATGTCGATGATAGGTTCGGCTACGTTGCGGGGCAAGCCTTCGGTAGGGGATATGTGCATTCTAAGCCCTGGGGCTGCGTTTACTTCAATTACGGCACCTCTTGTATCAGGTAATGGGATCGCAATATCAGACGTCATGACATCAATGCCGCAAATATCGAGTCCTATAATTCCGGCAATACGTTCGGCCATTAATACATTGTAGGGGTCCACCATATCAGTGACATCGGTAGCCGTACCGCCTGTGCTCAGGTTGGCGGTTTTCTTTAAGTGCAGTTCTTCGCCATCAGCAAGTACCGTTTGCAGGCTGATGCCTTTCTCCCGTAAAATACCGCGGGTAATGCGGTCAACTTTTATGTGCGTCAGTTCTTTTTCATGACCTACTCCCCGTCGGGGGTCCTTGTTTACCTGGTTGATCAGTTGCCTTATTGTGGAAACGCCATTACCTGTCACCATGGCCGGGGTGCGTCTGGCAGCTGCTACAAACTTGCCGTTTATTACCAGTAGCCTGTAGTCAAACCCCTGAATGAATTGTTCCACCATCACCGCCTGAGAGTAACGCTGCGCTTCGGCAAAACCCCTGGCGGCATCTTTCCAGTTTTGTATGTTAATGCTGGCTCCTTTGCCCTGGTTGCCATCCAATGGTTTCGTTACAATAGGGTAGTCCAGCTCATCTATAGCTTCTTCCAACTCCCGTAACGAATATACTGTTCTGCCTTTCGGTACTGGTATGCCTGCTTCCCCCAGAATATCTTTGGTCATGTTTTTATCGCCGGCACTTTCCACAGCAAAAAAGGAGGTGTTGTTGCTCATGGCTGCCTGAATGCGTTTCTGGTAAATGCCGTAACCAAGATGTATCTGCCCGCTTGGCTTGTTCTGGATATAAGGGATATTACGGTTTACAGCTTCCTGTAAAATAGCTTCCGTGGTTGGCCCAAAGTATTCATCTTCCCGTATCTGGTGCAGCTTGGCCACATCCTGGACGATGCTTACCCTTTCACCCCTGGCCAGAGCCTCTGTAATGCGGACTGCCGCCTCAGCGGCATACGCGCCAGCACGTTCCTGCTGGTACGAGAAAACGATAGTCTCGATACCGGGCTGGCCGTTGGCGTACCGCCTGCCATAGCCACTTTCCATGCCAGCCATGGTTTGCAGCTCCAATGCAATGTGCAGTACTACCTTACTCAGGATGGTACCTTCTTCCAGTAACCGGATAAAGCCTCCCTGTGTGCCTGCCGAGGCGCGGTGTTTATAAATACCAGGAAATAACTTCTGTATTTTTTGTGACAGGTTAGGTACTTCATTCGTCTGTACATGCTGAAGATCTTCCAGATCAAGCTTTAGCACAATTATCTTGGGATGCTTAATAGACCAGTAATTTGGCCCACGCATTATTTTCAGTTCGAGAATCTTCATAAAGATTTAAAAAATGACTCTTATTATGCAGACGCTATAGTTGTCTTATTTATTAGGACTTAGCAATTAGAAGGAAAGTGCTCATCGTCTCTTAAGCTATACGTAGCCTGGGGGGCAGCAGCAGGATAGGGTGTAATAAATAAGTAATTATGCTATCAGAATTAGTAGCAGATTATGAAAACTAAGTGTAAGTACGGTTATAACTATAGTATCCGCATCATAAACTATAGTTACAGCTTATGATGCGGGAATACTTACACTATAGGTATAAAATTCAGGTACTGGGCGGCACATCTGAAGGAGAGAACGCTTTGTAGGCCTGGTTCAGAATCAGGTAAGCTTCATTGTGCAATTGCGGATAATGGAACATGTTATCCATTTTTAAAAGCTGTAGCAGCCTGTTGCCTGCAACAACCCGGCTATGTGCCCGAGCTCCAGGACCTGTAAGATATTATATGAGTTGTCGTACTTACTGCCACCTGGACCTTGCCGCTGTAACCAGTAGTGGTTAGAGTGAGAATATACGTTTCATTAAACCAAGAATGGGTTTCTGATATTAGAGCAGACTATGTAATTTCCATCAAAAACAGTTGATAATATTTTTTAGCCGGATGATGGCCTAAACGGCTTCCTGTAAGTCCAAATCTTCTTTTAGCATCAGACACAATACCTTTAATAGAGTAGTGTTTGTACAAGTGCCTGACTATAAATAAGATGCAAACTATTGCAATAGCAAATAAAGTGTGAAGGGAAAAGCCAGCTCAACAGGTAACCTGAAAATGACTTGTGTCATAGTTTAAGAACCTGGCGGAGGTTTACTTTGGGCTCTCGGGTAAACTATAACCTCCATGATCACACCGCAACTCCTTCAGCCTTCAAGTATAGCCATCGTGGGCGCTTCAAATGATACCTCCAAACCAGGAGGAAAAGTGCTCTTCAATATTTTAAAACATGGCTACACCGGGAAAGTGTTTGGCGTGAACCCCAATGAGCGACAGGTGCAGGGAGTGCCCTGTTACCCATCCTGCGACGACCTGCCAGATGTGGACCTGGCTATTATCGCGATTGCTGCTCACCAGGTAGAGGCTGCCTTGCGCTCACTTGCTTATCATAAAAATTGCAAAGCGTTTATTCTTTTCTCGGCAGGTTTCAGCGAGGCAGGAGAGGCTGGCAAAGAACTGGAGCAACGGTGCGTGCAGCTAGTAGAGGAAGTAGGAGGTACGCTGATTGGTCCGAACTGCATTGGCGTCATAACAGGCAACTATAAAGGTGTGTTTGCCGGCCCGGTACCCACTTACGATCCGATGGGCTGCGACTGCGTATCCGCGTCGGGGGCAACCATGGTATACCTGCTGGAATCTGCTATTCCGAGGGGCCTGAAATTCCGGGATATTTTTTCGGTTGGTAATAGTGCCCAGATTGGGGTGGAAGATGTGCTGGAGTACTGGGACCAAACCTACGATCCTAACTATAGTTCCAGCATCAAGCTGCTGTATATGGAGCAGATTGGAGACCCCGCACGCTTCCTGAAACATGCCCGCTCCCTTGTGAATAAAGGCTGTCGTATTGCAGCTATAAAGGCAGGAAACACAGAAGCCGGTTCCAGAGCAGTCTCATCGCACACAGGGGCGCTGGCCGGCTCGGATGCGGCCGTAAGTGCGCTGTTTAGAAAAGCGGGCATCATCCGTTGTTACAGCCGGATAGAACTGGTATATGTAGCGGCTATTTTTACAATAAAACCTTTGCAGGGAAACCGGATTGCCGTTATTACGCATGCAGGTGGCCCGGGCGTGATGCTAACCGATATACTGGTAAAAGGAGGGATGGAAGTGCCACGCATACAAGGTCCCAAAGCAGATGAATTGCTGGCAAAACTGCATCCGGGTTCGTCTGTTTCGAACCCCATCGATTTTCTGGCAACCGGCAACGCACGACAACTGGGTGAGATACTGGACTATGTAGACAATGAATTTGATGAGATTGATGGTGCAGTTGTTGTGTTCGGTACAACGGGTATGTGGCGTGTGGATGATGTGTACCAGGTGCTTCACGAAAAAATAAAGACCTGCCGCAAACCTGTTTTCCCGATCCTGCCTTCAGCTATACAGGCGGCCGAAGAGGTGAGCCATTTCCATGCGATGGGTCACGTAAATTTTACGGATGAGGTAAGTTTTGGCTACGTACTCTCCAGGGTAAATAAATTACAGCCACCCTACCCGGAACCCCGGTTACCTTCGGTTGATGTGTCCCGGATCAGGGAGGTAGTTGAACGCAACTCTTCAGGCTATCTGCCACCAGATGAAGTAAACGCATTGCTACTGGCAACAGGGATTGCTACAGCAGCGCAGGCCTCTGTAAGGTCAGAAGCGGAAGCTATAGTTGCGGCAAGAGATTTTGGTTACCCGCTGGTAATGAAAGTGATTGGCCCGGTGCATAAATCGGATGTTGGAGGTGTGGTGCTGGGTATACAAAATGAACAGGAAGTAACCGCCAACTATAAACAGCTAATGGCTATAGTTGGTGCGGAAGCCGTACTGCTGCAGCAACAGCGCAGCGGGATAGAAATATACATGGGTGCCAAATCAGAGCCTCCATTCGGCAAGCTTATACTTTGTGGCTTAGGTGGCATTTTTGTTGAGGTTTTCAAAGATGTTTCTGCAGCCTTGTCGCCGGTGCACAGCAAAGAAGCAGCCCGCATGATCCGCCGCCTGCACTCTTACCCGATCATCCAGGGCGTAAGAGGCAAGACCGGTGTCAGTGAAGAGTTACTAACTGCAACTATCCTGAAGTTGAGCGCCCTGCTGGAAGCTGCGCCCGAAATAAGTGAAATGGATATAAATCCGCTATTGGGAAGCAGGGACGCGCTGGTAGCAGTAGATGCCCGCATTTTGATAGAAAGATAAACTTTATACAGTCTTTCCTTTAGAGTAGTCAGGATTGCCCCGCATTCCACTGTAAGCCAAATTGTGTTTCGGGTAGTTGAGTCATGTTTCTTTTATACTTTCTGATGTGATAATTGATTTAGTGTGCTGGAAAGACATCAGCAGGCAGGTTTGGGAATTTGTACAGTTTCAACTGTCGATAAGGATTCGGAAGCGTGAAACTACCTGTTCTAGCGCCTACTAAAAACAGCAGGTTCCAGGTTTGATCACCCCGGTCAAAGTTAAAAAAGCCTGCTTTTTTCCAGCGCCACAAACCGCACAAATCACACGCATAGTAGAGGAGAAACCAACCGGCCTTCCGAAGTATAAACGTGAAGTTATAGTATGATGTCGTTTTAACCCTATTTCCTGTTAAGGTACAGAAAACGCATTGCGGATCTACTGCTTTTAAATCTATAATTCTAGACTATAGTCAGGTTATGGATTTCGATGTAATTTCGGTGTAAAGTAAGGGCGCCGGTTTGCTCTAGTTTTTTTAGCAGGCGGGAGATCACTTCGCGGGATGAGTTAAGTTCGTTGGCGATCTGTTGGTGAGAAAGTTTCACTTTGTTGCCGCTCACTTTCACGTGGCGTTTCAGGTAAAATAGCAGGCGTTCATCCAGCCCTTTAAAAGCAATGCTGTCCAGGGTTTGTAGCAGTTCTTCGAAGCGTTGGCGGTAAGATGCGATGACAAAGTGGTGCCAGGTTTTATACTTGCCCAGCCATAGTTCAGACAAATGAGAAGGAACCAGCAGTACTTCCGCATCTGTGACAGCTTTTACCCTGATCTGGCTTTTCTCATTGCGCGCAGTACACATCATGGATAGGGCACAGGCATTACCTGCTTCCAAATAATACATCAGGAATTCATGGCCTTCGTCGTCTTCCCGGTATACTTTCAGCAAACCACGCAGCAGCAAAATAGTAGATGTAATGTATTGCCCCGACCGCATTACTTCATCCCCTTCACTTACTTCTTTCAGGGTGCTCTCTCGTAATAGTTCATCTAGTAAGGAGTCTTCCAGGGTAGGGAATTTTTTAAGTACAAGCTCTTTCGGGGTCGTCTGCATGCTGTTAAGTTAAGTGGACTTATTTATACTTTAATGTATAGTATAAATAACGCAAGTTGCGTGATACTTCACGTGTTATAAAAAATATTCTGCCAGCACCTGGCATACGGGTTATAGTTTGCAAACCTATTAAATCGTAACTGCCATGAGTGCACCGGCTATTACAATATACCGCTTTATTGACAGTTTCTTTCATGCCCTCAGCAGAAAAGATGACGCGCACTGCAAAATATACAATGCCAAAGTGCTCACTACCGCCTAGCTGTCGGCCAGCTTCTTTTACGGAAACCTTCACTTGACCTGCGGCTATATGCAAGCCCGTCACGGGGTCAGGCGCATTGATAAGTCGGGTTGTTTTGTCCTGTTTACGTGTCTCACATCGCTTCTGCATCGAATATAGTACATAACCTTTTGAGTAGTTGAAGCCAGGCAGCCCAACTAAACCGGAGAAACCAAGTAGGTAGTAAGAGAATGCTTCCACAAAGGTGATTCATTTTATTTTTTTGAGAGGTTAATTCTACCTGTTAATGCAGCAGCTAAACTTTTGATAGTACAGATGAGATCGTGCGTGCTGATATTTTTTCTTTTAATTCTTGTATCTATAATTATAAATATAGCGTTTCAGTACTACTCTTCAGGATAAACACTTCTATTCTTTAAAGTGAGAATAATCATACACTAACCTTATTGATACATACTAAATAGTACAGTACGGCTTCTAAAATTAAAATGCATGCGAAACTCAAAGTCAGTATTCCTTCTTTATGTGCCACTACTTTGTATTTTAAGTGTCTTATGCGGCGGATGTTACAAGAAGCAGGATGCTGTTAAGGAAACGGATCCTATAAGTACAACCAATACACAAACAGAAAAGACAGTTGAATCTGCGAAGTCATCTGCCACTACCACTCCGGCCGAAACGGCTCCTACTAGAGTAAACGTAAACGTTTACCTGGAAATCTCAAACGGGATGAAAGGCTTTATGCCAACACCAACTACCGGGAAAGCTGCTACCACGTTCCAGAACAACCTGCTGAAACTGATCTCGGAAGTACAGGACGGACGTTATGTAGCTGAAAAAGGCTTTTACCTGGCCAAGGAAGACGCTCAGAGCCGCCCGGTGCTGGACAGTGTGTCGTACAATACCATGAAAAGCTATATCGTTAGCGGTATCAAAGATGATGTGCGCGGAACGCCACTTCCGGCCATGCTTAAATCGGCTTTGCAGAAATCTATAGATCAGGGTGCGGTGAGTGTTATAATTTCGGACTTCATCCATGGGCCGGACCCGCGTGACCAGGGACAATTTATCTCGCTTGATGCCGACATCAGGAGTAGCCTTCGGGAAGCTGAGCATCAGGGCCTGGCAATTGCAATACTTGGCAACTCGTCAGAATTTTTCGGGACTTACCACCCGGCCGTAAAAAAGCCGGAACAAAGAAGAACGCTGAACGGGGTGGAGATTCCTTATTATATCTGGGTGATCGGTCCACAGCAGGATGTGCAGGTAGTAACCAACAGGGTGCTGCGCAATCTTCCGGCACAGCAGGCATACTTTGGGTTTAAGTACGAGTCCATTCCTTATTCGGCTTTACTAAAAGAGAAGCAGTTCAGGCCGGCCGGCGTGGTGTACTGCAGCAGCCGCAATGCTGACCCGTGTACAGCTGTAAATCTGCAGCCTGCCAAAGACGAGCCGGTAGAGTTTACAATTGGGCTGGATCTGAGCCAGCTTCCGATATCGATGCAAACTATAGATTACCTGAAAAAGAACCTGAAAGTAACTAGTAATGGCAGCAGGCCAACTATAGTTTCAGTAAAGGCGGCTGATGAAACTATAAAAGCAACACCTGACCTGGCAAAATATAGCCACTTTGTGCGGGTACGCGTACCGGAACTTACGGCTAACTCAGGTACTATTTCGGTACAACTGCCGCAGGTAACGCCAGCCTGGATCAAGACCTGGTCTACCGATAACGACAATAACCCGGCTTCGGCTCCTAAAAAGACTTACCAGCTTACCAAAATAATTGACGGCGTTCAGGCACTTTACCGCGACCAGAACGACTTCGTTTTCAGTGCAACTATACAATTTAACAAAGCAGACTAACACCCATGATACAAAATTTTTTCTCGGGCCTCTACGAAATATTTCTGGGCCGCCCTATCCCTGCAAACTTCACCAACGATTACCGCGAAGTCGTTTTCCCAAATACCGGGCTCATGCTCTTTATCATTACACTGGCTATAGTTATAGTTTACTACTATGTGCTGAACCGCGTGATGAGCACCGGCCTGTATAAAACGCAGCACTGGGTAATGTTCCTGGTCCTGAACGCGATCATTGCTTTCATTATCCCAATCATGCAGGTTACCGGCAACGACATCGAGACGCATTCTTACACGTATATGTTCGCTTTCCTGAACGTGATATACAGTATCATACTTTTCTTCGTTTTCTCTATAGTACTTAAAAGGGGCTCTGTGCAGGCATGGACAACTCCTATGAAATGGCCTAATAAAAAATAAACTATGGCAAAGCTTTTTGTATTCGGAATTGGTGGCACCGGTTCCCGCGTGATCCGTTCGCTGGTCATGCTGATGGCGGCAGGTGTCAAGATTCAGAACTGTGACAAAATAGTACCGATCATTATTGACCCCGACACCCAGAACGGCGACATGAACCGCACCGTGGAGCTGCTTAAAACTTACAAGCACATCCACAATGCCCTTGGCCGCCGCGACGAAGGTTTCTTCCACACCGACATAAGTACCTTGTCCAGCATAGCCGGCGATGGCACCGCCAAAATACGCGACAGTTTTGTGTATGATTTCGGGGGTATCAACAAGCCTTTTAAAGACCATGTGGGTTATAACCAGCTGGACGTAGAAAGCCAGGCGCTGATAGACTTATTGTTTACACCTGAGAACCTGAACAACAGCCTGGATGTAGGTTTCCGGGGTAGCCCGAACGTGGGTAGTGTGGTGCTGAACGAGATCATTGATTCTCCTGAAATGCGCTTTTTCGCTTCTAACTTTCAGCCCGGCGACCGTATCTTCTTTGTAAGCTCGATCTTTGGCGGAACAGGTGCCGCCGGTTTCCCGCTGCTGCTCAAAAACTTCAAAGATAATCGTACCAGCCTACCAAACGCAGCCAGCCTTAACGCAGCGCTGACAGGGGCGATGGTAGTGCTTCCATACTTTTCGCTGGAGCAACCAGCCGCCGGTGTAGAAGCTGATTTCATCGATTCCAATACCTTTACTACGAAGGCGAAAGATGCGTTGTCGTATTACCAAAACCACCTGAATGGCGTGAATGCGGTATATTATATGGGCGACACGCCGGACAAGCCAATGGAAAACAACCCGGGTCGCGCCAGTCAGAAAAACGACGCACATTTGGTAGAACTGCTAAGCGCTTTGGCTATAGTTGACTTTATGGATTACTCCGATGATGAGCTTTCCGGTAATGAGACTTTCCATGAATATGGCCTGCGCGAAGATGTGGGCAACGTGCAGTTCTCGCACCTCGATAGCGAGACAAGAGACAGAATTGCCAGTCAGCTGATTCGCTTCCACTACTTCGAGCGTTACTATACCACCCACCTGCCAGGCGACTCGCAGGCAGCTTATGCAAAAGGCGTGGATTTGCAGGGTGCTCTTCGTAACGAGCCGGTGTTCAGGGAGCTGAACAAATTCCTGACAAATCCTGAGTTCGGTTACCAGGCATGGCTGCGTGAGCTAAGCCGCAAAGAGAGAACCTTTGCCGCACTCGACCTGAACGAAACGGACTTCAACCGTATGGTGTCGGACAAGCACATCGAAACAGGGTTTCTGAACAAAGGCATCCACCAGGGCTCCTTCGTGAAAGAACTGAACCGTGCTTCGGAGTCTATTTCAGACCGGGATGCCTTTAAAGCAACTATAAAAGCTTTTGAAACTGCTACCGAAAGGCTGGTGGAGGAGAAGCTGAAGTATAGCTAAAGACCTCACCCAGCCCCCTCTTAAAAACAGGAGGGGAGAGTAACTAAAGTATAGGGAGTGTTTTTTCTCATTGTCATCCTGTAAGGATCTTGTGGGAAAGAAGTATAAACTTCAGCTATGAGAAGCCACAACTACTTCGTCTACATTATTACCAATCCGGGAAGAACGGTGCTTTATACAGGTGTAATGAACGATTTGCAGGTCAGGATAGAACAGCATAAAACAAACCGGGGAAAGCCGGAGACATTTGCAGGACGCTACTACTGCTATAAGTTGCTATACTTGAACGCTATAGTAGTGTGCAACACGCAATAGAGTGTGAAAAGAGATAAAGCTTATGAGTAGAGAAGCTAAGCTACAATTGACAAAAGCAGAAAATCCTACGCTAATGTTTTTGGATGTGTGGGAGTAGCAGGCCTAACTGGTCCTTGCCCACAAGATCCTTTCAGGATGACAGAAGAGTAAGGTAGAATTGAATTTAAATAAAGGGGCCTGAGGCCCACCTATAGTTAGTCACGAGTGAGGACGCTCGCGCCATACAACTTAAAACAAAAAACAAACATGCCGAAAGTACTTCGTCTACATAAAACCGGATCAAACGTGGAAGGCTGGGCCAAGACCAGCCAGATCACCAGCACCGAGATCAAAGATATAACCGATGGCGCCGGTGGAAGAGCGCTGAAGATTAATGCTTCTATACCTACGCCGTTTGCCCGTATGCACCTGTTCGAGACCGCTTTCGATTTTGTGAAGCGCGGCGTGGCAGGCAACAGCACAAACACCATTTACCACAAGTTTGTCACGCACTTCTGGGATCTGTGGGAGTTGCTTTACAACCACCAGAGCTACGCGCAGGCCGGTAACAAGATCATCATCCGTCGCTGGAACAAGCACCAGCAGTTAGGGGCTATGCAGGCCAACCCAAACACAAGTTTGCTGGGCCGCACGCTGGAGCTGTTCATGAACGACACCCGTTTCCAGGGGATTGAAGACATTTTCCTGATCTTCTTTGAGTCGACAAGCCCGCGCGGCGACCGGCACATGCAGTTGATAGGCGGTACCTCACCGCTTACCTTCCTGTTTGTAGCCCCGAACGTACAGCCGCTAAGTATAAACCGAGCCCAGAACATCGGTACGTACTTTGACCATAACTATGTAGCACTGGAGCATCGTGAGGCAGATTTTAGGGAGTATGTTCACAAACTCTTTGTATCAAATCCTGCGATGATTCAGGCCTTCCCGGCGGTGTATAATGCGCTGGACGAGAACCAGCTGCGAAGTATAAACATGGCCGGTGCCGTGGGGCAGGGAGCAATCGCATCCCAATACCTGCAGCTCGTGGATTTCCAGCAGAACCCGGTGCATGTAGGCAACATCAACTTTTTAGTTAAAAAAGACCAGACCGCCGTTACCAGCAGCGATCTGTTTATTCGTCCGACCCACACAGGCTTTGCAGGCGAAAGACCAATCGTGCTAAAACCTGAACTGAGATTAGCTCCTGAAGTGAAGTATGTGAATAACCTGGCCTGGCCGGTGAATACTATAGTTGGCTATGCTGATGAAAAGCCGCTGGAGAATCGATCGCTTCCGGGAGTTGGATTCAACTATCCATACTTAACTATAAACGACCTGCTACAAGAAACGCTGGTGCAGGTGCCATACGAGGTAAACACCGATCGTTTCTTCAGCGGTACGGTGGTGTATCAGCCGGGCGTAACGGAGAAAATGTTTAACTACCTGCTGCCGATCACGAGCTTATACTTTGATTTCTTTACGCCGGAAGACCTGGCAAATCACTTGACCTTCCACATCGATGTGAACCATGTGCGGGTAACGCTGCGTGTGCCAACCGAGAAAGGAAGTGTAGTGTACGAGCGCAGCTATTATGATAATCCGCTAAACTCCAAAGACGCAAACGGCAACACAATCCCGGAGAAAGGCCATATCCTGAAGTCGAGAATCGGTTTAGGTGTGTTCCCGTTCTACAAGTTTACGGATGCAGTGCAGTACAACGACTTCTATAAAGTGATGCTCGTGGATGAAGACATCGATCCGCTACTGGTGAACAAGAACCATACACTCAATTTTTATGGGGGCGGCAAGCTTTTGGAAGCTGGCGGTGGTATTATCTCGGCTACAGCACATAAACGAACCAAAAAGAGCAATAGCAGCGCCGGTAGTACATACTACGAGATCCGTGGCACACACTTCGATTTTGCAGAGTTAACCCATGCCGGAGTAGATTTTGAAGGCAAAGCGCTCATTGTACCAAAGTTCGAGGAAAAGCAGCAGGGAATACACAACTTCACTTTTGCCATCGACTTCGGAACCTCGAACACACACATTGCCTATACTTCGGGCTCGAACCAGCCGCCGCGCGAGTTCTCCATCACCGCCAACGACCAACAACTGGTGATGCTGAACAAACCTTCCGACGACCCGGCTTTAACAGATTACCAGCGTTTCCACAAGCGCGGTTTCGGCAGGTTGTTTGCCGTGGAGACTTTGCTCAAGCGTGAGTTTATACCGTTGATTATCGGCTCGGGTAGTTCGCTTTATAATTTCCCGACCCGTACGGCTACCTGCGAATCTATTGATTTCGAGAACCAGATAACCAACCTGTTTGGCAACATCAACATCGGTTTCTCGATCAACACGGAGGGCACACACCAGGACCAGTACAAGCAAACCTACCACACCGACCTGAAGTGGAGCGAGACCCTGACCAATGCCGGCAAGCGCCGCATCGAAGCGTTTTTCACTGAGATTATGCTGCTTATCAAAAATAAGGTGGTACTGAACAACGGTAATGTGGCCAGCACTAAAATAGTATGGTTTGCACCGCTGAGCTTTGATGAATATTCGCGCAACATGTTCCAGAACGTGTGGGATACAGTATACAACAACGTGTTCAAGAATGGCAGAAATACGGTTTGCATTACCGAGTCGGTAGCGCCATTTTACTTCTTGTCCAGAACAGGGGCCGTGGTACCGAGCCAGGATGAAAACCTGATCAACGTGGACATTGGCGGCGGTACAACTGATGTGCTGCTGTTTACCAACCGCAGGCCTTCGCATAGTTCCTCGTTCCGTTTTGCAGGTAACGACCTGTGGGGCGATGGCTTTGCTACCGTGAAGACCAGTAAAGACAATGGCCTGTTGCAATATGGTGTAGACCACGTACTACGCATACCGTTAACCGAAGAGGGACGCGAATACCGCAAATTCCTGGAAACTGCGCTGGATAATCCGGATTTCAATTCTGCTGACATCAGCTCGTTGCTGTTCAGTTATGATAAAGAACTAAACTATAGTTCGCAGCTTTTGCAGGCACGGCAGTTACGGCTGATGTTCTACCTGCACTTTGGTTCGCTGATGTATCATCTGGCGCAACTGGTGCAGCAACTGGATGTGAAAGTGCCGCGCTACATTTCGTTCAGTGGTCGTGGAAGTTTGTATATTAAGCTGCTGAGCGCCGGCAACAACCTGTCGAATGTGGAGCGTTATGCCAAGGCTATTTTCCAGAAGGTAACAGGGCAGGAGCCGCCGGCAAACTTTAAGCTGGTACTGGTAGATAATCCGAAGCAGGTAACGGCCAACGGTGGCGCCATGGCCCTGGAAGGAACCGATCTGAACGACCTGACCAACATCCCGATCATGAAGCCGACAGGCTCGGCTATCCCGGCAGATGCACTGTCGCCTGTAACCAAAAACCAGATTACCGGAGAATTGCGCCAGGAAGTGATGGACAATGTAATAGCCTGCTTAACAATGCTACTGGATGATCCGGATATATCGCCGCTGATGCGCTCGATGGGCGTGGAAGTTGACCCGATGCGTGCGCTGGACTTTATGCGCATGAACCTGCAGGACAGCTACACCATGATACTGGAGGATACCGTACGCGGCCTGACAGACCGGGAGCCACTGCACGAGACCATGTTCTTCATGCCACTCAAGCAATCGCTGTACCTGCTATCAAAAGAACTGTATAAGCAGCAGTCGCAGGTAAGCGCTATTTCGTAAACGGCATCAAACTATAACTATAGATTCAGCCACTCTACAAACTATAGCCGGGAGTGGTTGAGTTTTATAGTTTGTACACCACAAATATAAATCAGGATAAACAACATTGATACATGGATATAGTAGCAATCATCATTAGCATTATAGCGCTTGTAGGGGCAGGTTTTGCTTTTATCAGGGCCAGCAGCTCGCACCATATTTTAGGCAAACGCATCGCAGATTTAAAGGAGCGTGTAAAGTACCTGGAAGCAGCTCAAAATAAAGGACAAAACACTTCTAGCCGAAGAGAGTCACCGGCTCCGGAGCAAATTGAGACAGGTCGTAGAAACCAGTCGCGTCAGGAGCAGCAGGAAGCACGCCAGCATCAGCCAAGAGAAGAAAGGCAGGAGCAGCGTCAGAAACAGCACCGAGAGGAAAATCAGGATGCACGGCAGCGACCGCCACGGCAGGAACAACCCCCGAAAAAACGTGAAAGACAGCAGGAGTTTCCTGAAGAGCTACAGGGCAAAGAAGGTATCACTGAGCAGCAGCCACGCCGCAAGAAAGAGAATCGCAGGAGAAACGAACCTTTGGAAAGACACAACGAAGAAAGCACTGGAAGAGAACTGCAAAAGGCAACCCCACGGGAAGTGAAACTGGAGTTTTCGGATACTGATTTTTTAGCTGAACTGGAGCAGTCTGCGGGAAGTATGCCTACGGAAGCAATGCCTGAAGTGGTAACTGAATCCGGTATCCGGTTTGCGATTATACCCGAAGACGGCGTGATACGGCAGCACCATTTACAGCGCCAGCCAGACTCAGACAGTTACATTGAAATAGACGTTCCCGCCGAAGGAAGTAACCAGACTCACTACCGGTTTAACCTGAGTGGTAACCATGCTTTTGTTATCTCGCAAGGCATAGACCGACTGGAGAACGCTTTTGATTTTGAGAAGCCATCGAACCGCATGGTTTCGCGCATAGTTCAGCAGCAGGATGGCGTGCTGGCGAAGGTAAACAACGGCTGGAGAATTCAGGAGAAAGCCCGTATCGATTTCAGATAACACGCATACATGGAAGGTATTTTTATTATTGAAGCACTTATAGTACTGGCTATAGTTGGGTACCAGTTTTATGTATTCCGCAAAACCAGTGTAAAGATCAATGCTTTAAAAGCCCTTTTCCCTTCCGAAGACCAGTTAACCATAACCGAAACTTTACTGGACAATACGGTTAGCTCTAAAACTCCAACTATAGCGGCAGAGCAGGTGCGTGAAGCGGTGCTGGCGGGCAAACCTTTCCGGGAGTTTACGCCCTCTAACCCTGCTGTTAAGCGCATTACAACCATAGCCGACGGTGTGCTGCATATAGAAGTAAAAGGCGGGCCTATACCAAACTATACCATTGCACAGGACAAGTTTGAAAAGCTGCTGCAGGATGGCAATATTTTCCTGGAGCAGGGCGACCCCGATGCCCTGATAAGTTCTGTAGCTGCCGGAGGCAGGGGAGCCGCAACTATAGATCTGATCGAAGCGCGGAATTCATCCGAAACGTTCAGTAAGATCATCCGGAACACCAACGAATATTTAAAGCGCAACAAAGGGGCGGCTGCCGATTTTGATATCCTGAAAGATGTATCGGAACGCTATTCTGATGCCCTGGATTCGGAAGTACAATCCACTGTAACCACGCCGCTATATATTGGCCTGTTAGGTACGTTTTCCGGTGTCATTATTGGTCTGTCGAGCCTGATCTGGTCTGGATTGATGTCGGATGACAGTGGTGCCGCCGGCTCTTTTATAACCGACCAGAACATACCTTCTTTTCTGTTTGGAGTAATGATAGCGATGGCTGGTAGCTTTTTTGGTTTACTGCTGACCCTGGTGGGCAACCATGCCTTAAAGAATGCCCGCAGCATCAGAGACCGCAACCAGAACGATTACTATACTTTCCTGCAAACACACCTGCTGCCCAAACTAAACTCCGATATGGCAGCCAGTTTAAGCAATTTAAAGTCGGTGCTGGATTCGTTCAATAAAGATTTCCTGGACAAGGTACTTGGCTTCCGGCCTATAGTTGATACGCTCACCGATAACATCAGCACCCAGAAAGAGTTTATTGAGAAGCTGGATAAGATCGGTTTTACGCAGATGGCTAACGCTAATTTGCAGGTGTTTGATAAGATGAAAGAGAGCGAGCAGCTGTTCCAGAATTTTATGAACTACCAGGTGGCGCTAAACGAATCGGTGCGGAAAGGAGCAGAGCTGACAAATACTATAAGCGATGTGCTTGGCCGCCTGAACAGCCTGCAGGAAGGATTTGACAAGGTGCCGGGTTACCTGCAGAAACACGACGAATCGATACAACGGCAGGTAAACTTCTTCGGTCAGCACGAGCGTGAATTACAGGATATTGGCTCGCGGATAGAGCAGTATTTTGACAAAGCCGCACTGCGCTTAACCGACCTGATGGAAGCCCGCCTGCAGCACCAGGAACGCGACGCACAACACGCGTACGAAAAATGGCAGGAGCATTTCAGGAGAATAAACGAAGACAACATTTACCAGCGCATACTGGACTACATGCAACCCTTCGAAAACCTGAACCAGCAACAGGATAGCCTGAACAGAACTCAACAGAAGTTAGCAGGCGAGATAACACAAACGAACGAGCGCCTGCTTCAAAAAATAGAAGCCGACGCGGCCATACAGCAGCAGTTGCTGCAGCAACTGCAAACCCTGAACATGCATATGGCCAAGAGTCTGGAGCCTGGTCCTATTAAGGCTGCATTCGATAAATTGTTTGGCGGTGGCAACAGCAGGAGGTAGGCATGAGCAAGGAAAACAGAGACTTTTTCTGGCCCAGTTACGTCGATCTGATGACCGTGTTATTCCTGGTAATGCTGGTGCTTTTTGTTCTGAGCTATAAGATGTTCCAGGGGAAAGACCAGGAAAACCGCGAGAACATTGCCCGGCTGCAGGTTGAAGTCCAAGAAAAGCGCAAGCTTGATGAAATCAAAGCTGCTCTCGCCCGTCTTGATGAAAAGTACTTTCAGTATAACGAACAATACAAACGGCATGAGTTGTTGGTAGACGTACTTTTTGAGCAGAGTAGCGCTGAGATACCAGTGCATTCACGGGCACCACTTCTTAAAGCAGGGCAGAATCTTAGCCATGTGATCAACTCCATTGATGAAAAGGATGTAAAGTACCTGATTGTGATTGATGGAAGGGCCGCCAGTTTTCCGAAAGGTGATCCGAGAAATATTTCACAACGCGAGTATGCACTGCAACTAAGCTACCAACGGGCATTAGCCTTGCTGGAGTTCTGGAAAAATGCAGGTATCAAATTCCCGAAGGATAGAATAGAGTTGATTGCCGCAGGAAGTGGGTTTGAAGGTGCTGGCCGTAAAGGTGATATTCGTGATCGCCGGTTTGTGATACAAATCCTGCCAAAAGTAGGAACATTGAAAACCGCTAAATAACATCTTTATAATGAGATGCTGCCTCCGCCTCAGCTTTGCCTGAATCAGAAGAAAACTCAAGAAAGAAGCTGTATATCCCAGAGAATGGATTTATCACACTGAACCTTCCGCTAACGCCTCTACGAATTGGTGCTTATAGTACTCGAACGACTCATCCATATTACCTTAAATTGATGCAACGTCTGTTCAACGCAGTAGGAATAAATATTGATGTTATAAATCCTTTTGAGTTTAAGACTAAGGGTGAGATGCTGTTAGAGTGTGGCAATCCTGCCTTTGTTGCTGGAGTCGATACCATGTCCTGTAGCCGGCCTTCTACTCGAAATGCTAACATTGAAGGAGCTGGGCGAAGGCACTGCGGGAGGTGTGTACCGTGCATTATCCGTCGTGCAGCCTTGAAAAAGGCAAACCAACCCGATGATAACAATCAATTGCTTGAAGGGAGACGTTACAGAACTGATATTTACACAACTCGTTTGCACGCATCTACAGCAAAAGTAGATGATAAGACTGCAAAAGGGGAAAATGTTATGGCATTCAAGTACATGATTGAGAGAGTACGACAAGACCCTAATTTTCTAACTGCTGCCATCAGGCTTACCGGACCACTGGAATTTCCTGACCAGTCACTGGCTGTGTATAAAAGAGTATTGGAAGAGGTAGAAGCCGTATTACAAAATGTGACTGTTGTTGAGTAATATGCCTTATTATGTAGATACCCATTGTCACCTAGACCTGTTCAAAGACATCAGGTCTAGTGTTGACATGGAAGATAGCTTACCTATTAAAACAATTACAGTAACGAACACCCCTGTGCTGTGGGCTCCTAATCAAAAGCTGTTCGGGGAGAGTCATAATATAAGGGTGGCGCTTGGCCTACATCCTGAACTTGCAGCACAACGAGAACATGAAATAGATATGTTTGATAATCTATGCTCTGAAGCGAAGTATATTGGCGAAATAGGGCTTGATGGCACCTTAAAGGATAAATCAATTCGTGATACACAATTGAAAGTATTTAGGAGCATTTTAAACTCGATTAGAAACTCTAGTCCGAAGGTGCTCACGGTTCACAGCAGAGGGGCAGCTAGAGAGACAATAGATGAACTTACAACTGCTTTGAAAGGTACCCATCATCAAGTTATCCTGCACTGGTATTCTGGAAGTTCTACAGATTTAAATAGTGCTGTTGATCGAGGCTATTTCTTTTCTATAAACCATAAAATGGTAACCAGTAAAAATGGTCTGAATATCATTAGTGAAATTCCACAGAGTAAGGTTCTTACTGAAACTGATGCACCGTTTACTTTCTCAGATAAAATAGTAACAAGAGAACAATCATTACAAGAAACGGTGAAGGGATTATCTATTCTCTGGAAGATAGATTATGATCAGGTGAAAGATAGGATCTGGGGAAATTTTAAACAGCTACTGCTATCTAGCTAACATCGACTTACTTAACATAAAAATAATTGTGAGTTTTTAAGTGACCTTTTGATCATTCCTAAACCATTTTTCTCCGGTAATTTACAAGAGGAAGATTTTGAATGATCAACTCAAAGTTAGATGACAACCTTAGATGTGGTGCTTAAGAATGGATTTTTTAGGCTATAAGCAGCAGAAAGTAGAGTTAACAGGAACATCAGAACTCGTAGACGTATCGAACTGCAAACGTACCTTTTTACTGAGTTGACATTTGTTCTTAAATTTTGAATTATCAAATCCAATTTAAAAAGGCAGTACTGGGCAGGAAGGGAAGAGAATATGAATTGCGTACTAGTACGTTCATGTGTACGCAATGGTATGAAAAAAGCCCTCCAGAATTAACTGAAGGGCTTTCTAGTAGACCGAAGGATGGAATTATCGAACCATTTCCACAAAGATTTAGCTGCTGTGGAAGAATTCTACAAGATAGTGGAGAGTGGGTCTTGAAGCCGCTATAGTGTATCCAAACAAGTTTTCTCTGCAAGGCAAGGTGCCTAGATCTATACTCATAGCTACCATGTTTTGGATTAAATCGTCAGCCCGTTGGATAATCTCGAGTAAACTATTACATTAGCTAAAACATATACTCTTATGCACACACTTACATCTTGTACCAGATCCAGCCAGCAAAAAGGTGCGAAAGCAGGGGTCAGCTATTACGTACATAGTGCAGATAAGCGTATGTTTTCGTTTAGCTGGTAGTTAGCTGATATATTGATTATGAATAAAAATTACATAATATACTTTCTTTTCCTACTTTCTTCTTGCAGCCAATCAAAAGGAATTGAAGTTAGTAGTGTCAGCAGTGATTTTTGTAACTGTTTTAGCCAACAAACCACAGGAGATATTGATACAAGGATGCAGCCTTGTATGGATAAGTATGTAAATGCCCGAGTTGACGAGATTAAAAGTCATTATGAAACGGAAAGCGTTGAAGAAGCTATTGGTGAATATACCACAGAAGTAATGCTAGAGATGGTGAGAAATTGCGAAAAGTTTGCTCAAGAGACTAGTATAATGTACGATAACTTTTACCCACTTGATACTTCATCTGAAAACAGGGTAGATATAGCTAACCTCAGCAAAAGAATTGATAAGGCTACTGAACAAGACACTTTGAAATCTCTTCTTCACCTTAGGCTGGCTAAATTAATAAGTCAAAGAGATTTGGAAAGCGCATTAACAGACATTGAATTAATACAAGAAATTGATTCAGATGACGTCGGAGCATATTTGGCGGCAAGCCAAATCTATAACCTGCAGGGTAATCATAAACAGGCATTGGTGCAAATAGAAAAGGCAATAGCGCTGACGGGACGGAAAGAATACGAGTTGTTTGCAGAAATCATAAAAAGGAAAATCAACAGCTAACACGCTACATGAGTAAAGCTTCGGCTGTGCCTCACTCTTCTCATGTACCAAAACCGTTCTCGGTAATTGTAATTATGAAAAGTTTAGTTCTATATGTAAGGGAAGAATTGAAGAATATAGGTAATACTGATACCTTAATCAGTATTGGGCTATTGATTATAGGATTAGTTGTAGGAATTAATAAATATGGTTCTCAAGCTACAGTAGTAGTCATATTCGTTTTCTTCTCTGCCTTTACTTTATTCGAAATTGTTTTTTCAGGTAAAGAAATATTTAGTTTAAATAATAGAAGAAAGAATAACTCCATTGAACAGGGCAGGTTTTTATATCATCTGATTTCTTTGTTTATAGTGCTTTTAGGATTGCTATACTTTCATAGCAGGACTGTTTACATATTCACGGCCGCATTCACCATTATCTTTTGTTTTGTGGCAGGTGTGAGTATGCTTGCAACGAAATTTAAAAGATAGAATAACTTCCGAGAACACGGTACATGAGCAAAGCTCGGCTACGTCTCGCTCACCTCATGTACGAGACCGTTCTTCCAGCCGCCACGAAGCCTGAAGCGTTAGCGGTTATTGTACACGCACCCCAATACACAATGCCAAAAAATGCGAGCAAATAAAATTCATTACCTATCAGGCCTGGCAATAGCGACTTTTGTGGGTGTTCATTTATTTAATCACCTTCTGAGCATTTGTGGTGCCGCCAAGCATATTGAAATGATGAATGCTTTACGGCTCTTTTATCGGAACACTTTTATAGAAGCAGTTCTATTGTTGGCTATTTTGGTGCAAATTGTTTCAGGATTGAAGCTCTTTAAAGAAAATAGAAAAACGGAATCTTCCAGATTCGAAAAACTTCAAATCTGGACAGGGCTTTACCTGGCGGGCTTTTTCATAATCCATTTAATCGCTGTTTTAAGCGGACGACTTTTATTGCAATTGGACACAAACTTTTATTTTGGAGTAACAGGATTAAATTCGTATCCTTTCAACCTGTTTTTTATACCCTATTACGGTCTGGCAATCGTTTCATTTTTCGGGCACATCGCTTCGATTCATAGTAAGAAAATGAAACACACAATATTGGGTTTGTCACCCAACAGGCAATCAATTGCAATCCTGTCTCTTGGAGTTATTCTGACAGCTGCCATATTTTACGGACTTACAAATCATTTTAGCGGAGTAGCCATACCTAAAGAATACGAAGTTTTGATTGGAAAATGAAAGACGAGCCACTAGCCATGCATTACTTAAACTGGGGTTAAGTGCAACATTGACAAATTGGTCCTTAAAAGAACTTTAGTTTTTCAAATGAACGACAGTCGGAAAAAGCTCCCTTTTCAGTAATACCCGAGCTGTGTAGGGTCTTTGATTACGACCAGTGTCCATAAACAGAATAACATATGAAAAGCAATAGTCAGGCATACAGAATACCTGATAAATCAATATTGAAAAAAGACAGTGAGTCGTTTGACTATATTGACAGCTACCAACGTTTTTTCTTAGACAAGGAAGGAATGATTGACTCCACAAAAATTGGGGTTTTGTTCTTTTCGGGCAAGTCTAAAGTGGCAGACGCTCTGTTCGCAATAAGAAATAAAGTCGTTGGACTTTTTGGGCTTAAATCATCAGGACAACCAAGCGACAGACAACAACGGCTGGACAAGTTTACTTGTGAGCCAGGTCAACAGCTTGGTCTTTTTAAAGTGTTTGAAAAGACAGAGAACGAGGTGGTATTAGGCGAGGATGACAAACATTTGAATTTCAGGGTTTCATTACTTCTGGACAGACTTCTTGATGACACAGCCAAAAGAAGTTTGACGATAACTACAACTGTAAAATTCAATAATCTCTTCGGGCGCGTTTATTTTTTGTTCGTGAGGCCTTTTCATCAACTAATCGTTCCGGCCATGTTAAAAGGCATTATTAAACGAATAGAGAACGAAAAGACAACCACCGGCTAACAATGGGTAGGAATAAACTGAAGCAAAGGGGAATAAAGTTAGATAAGTCTAAACCAAAGGGGAAATTTATCGAACCAAAAAAGCCGCTCCATTTGATGTGGAGCGGCATTTTTACTATGGTAGACCATAGGATCGAATTATCGAACCATTTCCAAAGGGATTTAGCGGCATTAAGTGATTATAGAGCAGTTTGTGGAAAGAAGATTTTGCCTCTTACTCATACAGTTTGCAAGCCTTGAATGGAAGTTGCTGCCTAGCTTCCAAAAAAACTGTCCAGTTGAGCTTGATTTCGATGTATATCCTGCTCAATATTAGCGTTCTTCTCTACGTCATGAAAATGTATGCTCTCCATAGGCTGCATGCTGGTAAAAGCATTCATATGTGATGGTGCTTTGCCAGCAATTCAAGTATGAGTATGACTCAATTAGTCAAAGCGATTTAAGATGGATCAGCCTTTATTAATGGTTATAAGTGCACTGAATGGTCAGCAAGTTCTGATGCTTTGCGTTTAAATCTCTATTCTGGATCATCAATATGGTAAGCTTAGTGCTTCTCAGTAATTTATATCCCAAACTTTCCTATTTGTTGTAATAATATTTTGCTTTGCTGGTACAATCCAAAGACTTTAAACTAATTGTCTTGGAAAATTGGATTGATGGCTCGTGTTCTTTTGGGAAACAGTAAATTTTATTTACATTGATTAGCCAATATTTAAAGTGCTAATTACGATACCTTTAACTGATGCCATGGGGGATGAATAACGATAACTTACTTGTAAGCGAGTTAAACAAAGGGAGCGAGAAAGCTTATGACGAGCTCTTCCATATGTTCTTTGGACGCCTGTGTGTATTTGCGATGAAATTTGTAAAAGACAAGGAGAGTGCGGAAGAGGTGGTTGAGGATGCCATGGTGGTACTTTGGGAAAAACGGGATAAGTTCGAAAATCTGGCAGCACTGAAAGGTTACCTCTATACTACTGTACGTAACGGCTCCCTTGATTACCTTAAAAAGAATGGCAGAAATACATCACTGGATGGGCTGGAGAACAACCAGTCTTTTTCTACAACCGATGATTATATCCTGGAAGAAGAAGTGCATGCCGTTCTCTACCAGGCCATGGCATCCTTACCTACCAAGTGCAGGCGTGTTTTCGAACTTTCCTGTATTGATGAGTTAAAGTATAGCGAAATCGCAGCTGATATGGGGATAAGTTTAAATACTGTTAAATCTCAGCGTGCAAGAGCAATTCAGCTATTAAAGGAGATTTTAAAAGGACACCCTTATCATATGGTGTTATTTTACGCTTTTCTCTCAAACCCCTAGGTCTTTTTAGAAGTTGCTATGGTTCTGGTATCCATTTATTATAGTTAATCCACTTATATACCTGAAAAGCCTTGCTCCCAATGCAAAAAAGAAATAGTCTACGGCATAATGTCTAGACAAGTTTTAGTCTGCATAAAATATTTTTAAAAAAGCGAATTTTTTTTCCACCCGAAATGCACCCTTAAGAGTTCTATAGATACTAGAAAAGATATGCGCCCTAACAACCTTAATTTTCTGCTTGCGGAACTCATTTGTAAATCCATTGCCGGAACACTTACGGATGAGGAGAATGCTATACTGACAAACTGGAAAGAACAAAAAGATAACAAAGAACTTTTTGATAAAATAGTAGATGCGGACAGAATAGACAATAAGTTTGAAATTTATAACCAGTTTAACAGCCAGCGATCGTTAAACAGGGTAAAGTCAAAGGTAGAAGAGCGGCGCAAAGAAAGGACCAGAAATCGATTTGTTGCATACTTTAAATATGCGGCAGCCTTTGTTCTGCTAAGCGGTTTTGGCTATCTGTTATATACGCTTCAGGCTGGCGGCGGTAAAACTATAGTTGGTGCAGAACAGCAGTATGCTAAAAGCGATCAGGTAGTAAATGTTGAAGGGACGATCAGGTCAGGAAATAAAAAGACTGTATTGATTTTGGCTGATGGAAAAGAAATTGACCTTGCCCAGACAGACCAGGTATTGAAAGGTTTACCAGGTGTATCTGTCAACAACACTGAGAAATTACTTTCTTATGAAGATGTTACTGAGCATGCTGGTAATTCAAACAAGGAAGTAGAGTATAATACGCTGAGAGTACCTATTGGAGGAGAATACCAGGTTGAATTACCTGATGGTACAAGAGTATGGCTCAATTCAGCTTCTTCTTTGAAATACCCTATAAGGTTTGTAGGCTCTCAACGGGTTGTTGAATTACAGGGCGAAGCCTACTTTGAAGTAACCAAAGACACAAAGCAATTTGTTGTCATAACAGGGGATGTACAGGTAAAAGTGTTGGGTACAAAGTTTAACCTGAGCGCCTATGAGGATGATGCTACTGTTGCTACCACACTCGTTGAAGGAAAGGTAAGTATGAGTGGTACAGGCGCTTCCAAAGATGCCATACTGATTCCTAACAAGCAGGCTGTGTATCATAGACAGAGTAAGGCGTTGAATATCAGGAGTGTGAATGTAGAGGAGTTTATTGCCTGGAAAGATGGCCGTTTTCATTTTCAAAAGCAGGAATTGGGAAGTATTCTTACCAGACTTTCGCGCTGGTATGGTATAAACGTTGTATATGCTGATCAATCGTTGAAAACGAAGGTATTTACAGGTATGGCTGAAAAGGATAAACCGGTTGAGCACATACTTCAGCTCATCAGCAAGACCGCTGATATAAACTACACCATTGAAAACAACAAAGTAATACTTAAAGAGAAGGACTAATCAGGTACTGCTCTTGCGTTTTGTATTCTTCCGGCAAGTTATAAAAAAGCTACGCTGTGAGGTCAGGCCCTTTTTTGCCTAAAAATTAAGAAATAATACATAAATCACTGCTCGTTAGTGTTTTGTTTCACCCTGTTTGTGTTTGCAGGGTATGAAAGGTCTGTTGCTTTCAAGTTTGTTTTTTGAACTTTTAAAGTTTAAGCATGCCGGGAAGATCAAAGCTTAAAACTATCCTAACCTAATAACCTTATGATGAAACTTTTACTCAGGTTAACTCTTCAAGAGCTAGCCAGCCAACAAAAGCTCCTCTCACTGAGAAGAAAAAGAGGGTTGTTCCTGCTCTCTACCTGTCTTCTGCAGGTACCCGGTAATGCATTCGGACAGGCTTTGACCTTGAACTCGAGCCAAGGTATAGTATGGGAAAAAGTTGCCCAGAAGCCACCGGTAAAAACAATAAGCCTGGACATGGGAAAAGTAACCATCCAGCAGGCTTTTAATAAAATCCGCAGCGACTATGATGTGAACTTCTTCTACAGTGATGATGAACTAAATGTAGAGCGGAAGGTGAATGCAAAAATATTAAATAAGAATCTACTACAGGCAATTTCTATTCTGGTTGGCCCTAACTATAGAGTAGAGGTAAGTGATGACAATATGGTTGTGATCACCCCTCTTAAGCGTTCAAGGGATGTAACATCTGCACAAGATCAGGTTAAGATAAAAGGAACTATAACAGATGAGGTCGGACAACCTTTGCCCGGTGTTAGCATCATGGTACAAGGCAGTACTAATGGCGTGATCTCAGATACTTATGGAAACTACTCGCTTGATGTTTTGCCTGGTGATGTTCTAGTGTTCAGGTTTATAGGCTTTGAAACAGTAGAAATGCCTGTTAGCGGAAGAACAGAGCTCAACCTGCAAATGAAGCCAAGTGTCACACAGCTTTCGCAGGTAGTGGTGACGGGTATATATGAGCGAAAGGCTGAAAGTTACACGGGCTCTGCTGTAACTATAACACAGGAAGAACTAAAAAAGGTAGGAAATGATAACCTGTTTCAATCTATCCGTAACATTGATCCTTCTATAGTAATCATGGATAATCTTTCGGCAGGTTCTAACCCTAACGCCCTGCCAGAGATGCAACTAAGAGGTACTTCAACTTTTCCGGTTGCTGAAAAAGGTTCAGGTTCCGGCCTTAAAGGGAACTATCTGAAGAATCCTAACCAGCCTTTATTCATCCTGAATGGTTTTGAAGCTACTGCAGAACAGGTATTAGACCTGGATATAAACAGGGTTGAAAGTGTGACACTGCTGAAGGATGCAGCTTCTAAGGCTATCTATGGGGCCAAAGCTGCCAATGGTGTAGTTGTTATCGAAACAAAGCGACTTTCGGGTTCAAACACAGTTGTTACTTATAACGGTAGCCTGGATGTGGAAATGCCGGATTTGACCAGCTATAACCTTACCAATGCCCTGGAGAAGTTGGAAGCTGAAAGGATAGACGGGATGTACACTCCGAATTCGAATGACCCGGAAGAGTACATACGGTTGCAGCAATTATACAATGCACGTAAAAAACTTGCTCTTGAAGGACTGGATACCTATTGGATGGCTAAGCCGTTGCAAACGGGTTTTGGGCAGCGCCATAGTGCATCGGTAGAGTTGGGTGGTCAGGACCTGAGAATGCTGGCAAATGTTGCTTACAGAGATATAGTAGGTGTAATGAAAGGTTCTTCTAGGCAAAACATATCTGGAAGCCTTACTACTTCCTATCGCCTTAAGAACCTAGCGTTTAGGAACATCATGAGTGCTAACAAAAATAACGCACAGGAGTCTCCGTACGGAACATTTGATGAATATGCTAAAATGAATCCCTACTGGAGAGCGGAAGCAGCTGATGGAAGTATCCCTTATTATGCAGAAATAGGTCCTAATGGGGAGCGCTACACAAACCCGCTTTTTAACTCAACGCTGGATTCCAAAATTGCTTCCAGCTATTTCAATTTCACAGACAACTTCTACCTGGAGTGGAGCATTCTGCCGGAGTTACGTGCTGTTGCCCGTGTGGGTATAGATGTTAAAAACAACGACGCAGACGAATTCTACCCTTCAGCTCATACGAGTTTTGAAGGATTTGTTGGAGAGGATATGGGTAAGCGTAAAGGTTCCTACCAGCTTAACAATGGCGAAAGCAGTTATTTGTCCGGAGACCTTAACATCAATTACTCTAAGGAAGTAAACAAGCATTTTTACTTTGCGAACCTAGGCTTTAACATAAGCGAAAACAAATTCAATGAAGTCGTTCATCGGGTTGAGGGCTTCCCGAGCAGCCGCATGGATGATGTGATATTTGGTCGTGCTTATGCACTTGAATCCAGACCTACAGGTATTAATGGCATTTCCCGCGACATCGGATTTCTGGCAGTAGGGTCATATACTTATGATAATAGATTCCTTTCTGACCTTACACTAAGAACAAGTGCTTCATCCCAGTTTGGCACCGACAAGCGTTGGGCTAAATTCTGGAGCTTTGGCTTAGGTTGGAACCTGCACAACGAGCACTTCATTGGTAGCAACGTATTCGATTTACTGAAAGTACGCGGCTCCCTGGGCTCAACTGGTCAACAAAACTTCAATACCAATGCATCCATTGCTACCTATAATTATTACCTAGAGTCTCTTTATCAAGGTTTTACAGGTTCGTACTTAGAGAACATGGCCAACTCCGGGCTGCAGTGGGAAACTAAGTTTGACTATAATGTCGGTGTAGATGCCAGAATTAAGAACTTATCAGCAAGGCTGGACTACTATGAGAACTATACGGAGAACCTGATCACGGATATGACCATTGCTAATTCTTCAGGTTTTAGTACGGTAAAGGATAACATTGGTAGGGTAAAAAATGCTGGGTATGACCTGAATGCCTCTTACCTGGTGTGGAGTCACGACAGAAACTTCTTTTCCCTGAACTTTGGCTTAGTAACCAACAAGAATGAGATTGTAGAGTTGTCTAACGCCATGAAGAGCTACAATGAGGCGATGGACGTTCAGGCTGCTGAAAGAGGGAATAACAAACCTATTCACAAGTATCAGGACGGAATGTCTATGGATGCGATCTGGGCAGTTAGATCACTTGGAATTGACCCATCTACAGGAAATGAGGTTTATCTTGATCGCTTTGGAAATACAACCTTTAATTGGGATGCCAAGGATATGATGGTTGTAGGAAATAGCAATCCTAAATACCGTGGTAATTTTGGGCTTAGTGCAGAACATAGTGGAATAGGTCTTAATGTAACTTTCCGTTACTTAGGTGGCGGACAGATGTATAACCAGACGCTTGTAGATAAAGTGGAAAATGTTGACATGAACTATAATGTTGACAAAAGAGTGCTTACAGGCAGATGGTTATATCCTGGGCAGAATGCACTTTACAAGCGCCTTGGCGACTATACAGTAGATACCGGAGAAGGTTATGTCGTTAGTCATGCTGAAAAGACCCGTGCTACTTCGCGTTTTGTGCAGGACAGAAATGAACTGGACATTGCGGCGGTAAACTTGTACTATGATTTCAATACTGATATGTTAAAACGTCTGGGCATGGAAAGGCTGAAGCTTAGCCTGAACATGAACGAAGTAGCCAATATTTCTACCATCAGGATTGAGCGAGGTACAAGCTATCCTTTTGCCAGAACACTTTCTTTCTCTGCTTTAGCCACCTTTTAATTAGAACGAACATGTTAACAAAAATAAAGAAGACCGTAGCCGGAATTTGCCTTTTGTTTGCTGCTACTTCCTGTGAAGAGTGGCTCGATGTAACTCCAAGCACTCAAATACGAGCAGAGGAGCAGTTTAAATCTGAGGATGGTTTTAAAGATGCATTGATGGGAGTTTACATAGGTATGGCAACACCAGAGCTATATGCCAAGGATATGACCTGGAACCTTGTAGATCTGTTAAGTCAGCAGTATGCAACACTTCCTAACCTGGCATCTTATGTTGATGTACAGCAGTACAAGTACCGCGCAACAAAGGCTATACCTAAAGTTGATGGTTTATGGAACCGTTCCTATACAATCATAGCCAACATCAACAATGCACTTCACTACATAGAGAAGAACAAGGAAGTGCTTCATCCTATCAGCCATGACATCATTAAAGGAGAACTGCTAGGCCTTAGAGCTTTCATCCATTTTGATTTAATGCGCCTGTATGGTTATGGCGATTTAGCAAGCCGATCTGACCTTGCCGGAAAGTTGGCGATCCCTTATGTGACGGAATACAAAAAGGAAGTAACACCGCAGTTAAACTATGCGCAAACTTTTGTATTGATGGAAAAAGACATCAATGCGGCTTTAGAATTGCTGAAGGCAGATCCGATCTATTTAAACGCAGAAAGACCTGCAGGATATTTTGATCAGGTGAATCGCGACGGGTTTTATAACCAGAGAGAACAGCGCATGAACTATTATGCCGTAAAGGCGCTGCAGGCAAGAATGCTTTTATGGCAGGGTGGCGCCGAAAAGATGCAAGCTGCAAGGGTAGCCGCTGAAGAAGTGATCAATAGTTCGGTAGCCAGGCTGATTCAGTCTGAGAGCTATCCTGTAAGCTCTGATCCGGTGCTATATCCTGAAATTCTGTTCAGCCTTAATGTAACTGCATTTGAAAATATTGTAAACCGCTTTTTAGATGCAGAAAAGGCTACCAACTATGACGCGCTGTTTCTTACTACAGCTGCAGCGGCTGGGATTTATGAAACATCCAATGTAAATATTGGTGTGGCAGATATCCGGTATAACACGCTGTTAGCTGCACAGTCTAGAGGGCTTGTATCGATCAAACTGCTGCAGAATGGAAAAAGCCATCCTAACATTATGCCTTTGATAAAACTGCCCGAGATGTATTACATCGCAGCAGAGGATTACATCAGGGCTAATGACCTTAACATGGCCATAGCATATCTGAACAAAGTCAGAAAAAGCCGCGGCATTATTGAAGAAATTTCGGAAGGTGCTGAGCCTGAAGTAGTGAAAGAAGAACTATACAAAGAGTACCGCAAAGAGTTTGTGAGTGAAGGGCAGTTGTTTTTCTACTACAAGAGACTAGGGCAGACGACCATTCCCGGACTTTCGGAAAGCACAGAAGTAGGCGATAAGATCTATGTGCTGCCCTATCCGGATAGTGAAATTGAGTTTGGTAACAGAGTCCAATAACCTTAAACGTTAAGAAAGTGAAAAATCTTAAGCTAATTCCTTTTGCGGCCCTGGTGGTGACCCTGCTGTTTACCTCATGCGCCAAACAAGACATCATGCCTTATCAGGCTGACCCTGCGGTTAATTTTGTGTCTAAAACTGTAGAGTATTCTTTTCTGGGTAATCCTGAAGGTGAGTATGTACAGGAGATAGAGGTGCAGGTTATGGGCCAGGCAGCAGACCACGATCGCCGCTTCAACGTGGAAGTAATTCAGGACTCCCTTACAACTGCAACACCACAACAGTACGAAATTGTGGAAGGGCTTGTAAAGGCCGGTGAATTTAAAGGTAAACTATATGTGAGGCTGCTTAAATCACCAGCTCTGGATAAAGACAAAGTATCCCTGCATCTGAGAATCACCAATTCCGATGATTTCCAGAAAGGCAACACAGAGTCAGTTGATTTTACCGTTGCCTGGACAAATAAAGTAATTGTACCGGCCTGGACCTACTATAGATATTTCTTTACAGCTAAAGCAAGTACAGCTGCATACAGAGCTATAGTGGAGTCTACAGGTGTGAAAACATTTACAGTGCGAGATTACATCGCCGTGGGACCTACAGGCGCACAGGCGCTGGGTACCCAGTTTGGCGACTATGTGAAGCAATGGAACAAGGACAACCCGGATAACCCGTTACGCCATGATGATGGGGTTTTGGCTGGAGAGTTGATCGTTCCTATATACTATACACATTCTAAATTCGACTAAGTATGAAAAGAATAAATATACTTATTTGCTTCATCATCATTTCGCTGGGATGGATGATTACTTCCTGCCATGATGATTTAAGCACACTGGATGTAAAAGAAGTGCCAGGTGTTGAAATTGATACCACAGGTATGAAAGCTTTTTCAGTACACCAGTTTGATTATCTGGTGGTAGAGCCCAACCTGGTTAAGGCAAAAGGCCTTTCAGAGTCAAACCTTAGCTATGAGTGGCGCATTAACCTAATACCCGGCGATACGACATTTCATATTATAGGAGATCAGAAGAACCTGAACTACGAAGTTCGTTTCAAGCCTAATGTTTCAGGCAATTACCATTTGCTTTATTACACTATAACAGATAAATCAACTGGTTTGGAATATATCATGTCCTGGCCGGTAACTGTTAAAAATAATATTGGGGAAGGGCTTGTAATTGCTGAAACGAGTGACGGTATCAATACCGATATAAGCCACATCATGCATTCTTTGGTAACAACGGATTATACAGGGGAAAGCGTGAAGCATAATGTTTATTCATCTATAAATAGTGGTACCATCAAAGGCTTGATTAAGCAGATGCGCTTCACAAAAATGTATGGTGTTGATGTATTATTAGGAATAACAGATAACAGTATTACCCGAATAAATACGCTGGACTACACGTTGTCTGGCACAAACGGAGAGCTGTTCTACAGTAATTCTTCAGGCCAGCATCCACAGGCGCTCGGCGGAATAGTTCAGGGAGATATGTATGTGGCTGACGGAAAGTTAACAGGTACGTACCTGGGTGCTTCCAGAAAGTTTGGCCTGCCGTTCGACTTTACTTACAAAGTTCCGGATCATATAGCTTTTAACGGGTTTAACTATTATCCTCTGCCAATCAGGATTAACTTTTACGATGAAGCAAACCAGCATTTTGTTTACCTGCCAACTATAATGTCTTTTGGAGATAACAAGATGCATCCGGTACCGGCAGATACTGAAGGGGTGTTCGACCCTGCTACTGTGACGAATAAAGTCAACCTGGCTGCAGGCGTAAGCACAGGAGGAGACTTCCTGCATCTTCTTAAGGATAAATCATCTGGTGATATTGGGCTGTATGTGCTGGACGGAGGGCAGGACAACTATCCAAGTCCTATCCCCCGAAGGCGAAAGCATTGTATAGCTTATCCGAGGCTCCGGAAATTGACAAAGCAAAACATTTTGTCTTTTTAGACAACCAGCGGGTAATGTATTATGCCACAGATAGCAAAATATACGCTATGTTGTATAGCACCGAAACTCCTGTATTTGAACTGCGCTATTCGGTACCGGCAGGAGAGGAGATTACAACCTTACAGGTATATCGTCAGGCCGATTATCCATTCAGGTCTGAAGGGTGGGACCCTCCTTATAATGCGACGAATAATAAACAGCTCATCATGTCTACCTATGGGACGGAAGGAAAGGTGTACATTCTGCCTATGATCAACGCTGGTGTAGGTAACATCGATGTGGCTAATATTAAGACCTTCAATGGGTTTGACCGAATCACTGCGATCACGACACAATTATAATTTCTGGAAATATAGGCAGCGTATGCAAAAGCATGCGCTGCCTTACCTGAATAGAACATGAAAGGTTTTATACCAGTTTGTCTGGTTCCAGCCTATAACAACCGGTGTAGTATAAGCTGCACATGCTTGTAAACACTAGGGAGGTATCCCTAAAGCCATAGTTAAAAACTACTTTAATACATGAAGAAAATCATCAGAATAGCCCGGTTAGAGCTAAGTATACTGTTCTATTCACCAATAGCCTGGATTATACTCATTATATTTCTTATTCAGTGTGGGGTAACCTTCATTGGTCTGATTGAGACCCGTGAGGCGAGTCAACAGCTGGGTAATCCATTAAAATCACTCACACAGGATGTTTTTGGCGGAGCGCAGGGGTTCTTCGCTGCTGTTCAGAATAAATTATACCTGTACATCCCGCTGCTAACAATGGGACTGATGAGCAGGGAACTCAGCAGCGGTTCCATTAAGCTTTTATATTCTTCCCCATTAACTAATCTGCAGATCATACTGGGCAAGTTTCTGGCAATGATGGGCTATGGTTTCCTGTTGGTGCTAGTACTTCTGGGCATATTAGTGGCTGCTACATTTTCGATAGAAGCACTGGACTTCAGGTTTTTGCTTGGCGGTATTATTGGCTTATATTTATTGATATGTGCCTATTCAGCGATCGGGCTTTTCATGTCCAGCCTTACTTCCTACCAGGTCGTAGCGGCTATCAGCACGCTGGCTTTATTCGCCGCCTTAAGCTTTGTCGGCACTGTTGGGCAGAGCATTGATTTTGTCAGGGATATTACCTACTGGATTTCTCTTGATGGCAGGGCAGATAATTTTATCAATGGTCTGATCAGCAGTAAAGATGTAATCTACTTTCTTTTAGTGATTACCCTCTTCCTGATGCTAACTGTAATGAGGCTGAATAGTGGCCGAGACAGTAGTTCTTCTCTTTTTGTTGCTGGCCGATATACACTTTTAGTTATTACGGTTCTGGGTATTGGTTACATTAGTTCATTACCAACTTTAACAGGTTATTACGATACCACACGTTTTAAAGACAGAACCCTGACAGAGAGTAGTAAGGACCTGATCGATCAGCTTGACAAGCCGGTTACGATCACGAGTTATGTGAACGTAGTCAATGCCTTTTCCCACTTAGGTTCTCCAAAATTCCGCATTTTTGATCTCAATAAGTTCGAGCAGTACACCCGCTTTATCCCCAATCTGGAAATGAAGTATGTGCCCTACTACGATTCTACCTTCACCAGCCGGGATAACTTAGGAAAAACGCTCCCTGAAATGGCGCATCAGTATTCTTTAGCCTATGGGTTTGACTATGAACGGTTAATGACCCCTGCCGAAATTAGGAAACAAGTAAACCTGGTACCTGAACAGAACACATTTGTGCGCATGGTTGAATATAACGGTAAAAGCACTCCGCTCCGCATGTTCTTCGATATGTTAACTTATCCTGGTGAAGCAGAAATTTCAGCTGCCTTAAAACGCCTGCTGACGAAGGCTCCGGTGGTGGGTATTATGACGGGTAATGACGAACGCAGTGTTCTAAGAACAGGAGACAAGGATTATAAAGATATCATGAATACCCTGTCTTCCAGGGGAGCATTGATCAATCAGGGCTTCGATGTAGTGAACATTAATATTGACGAGGTAAATGCTGCCCCGGACAGCTTAACCGTGCTGGTCATTGCAGACCCGATCGAAGCTTACTCTCCGGAACAGTTGCAGTTCATCAACAGCTACATTGATAACGGTGGCAATATGTTAATTGCCGGAGAGCCAGGGAAACAGAGCATTCTTAATCCTGTCGTTGAAAAGCTTGGCGTTTCATTCACGGAGGGTACCCTGCTCCAGGAATCAAAAGAACTTGAACTGGACCTGCTTCAGACCCACCTTACAAAAAACGCAACTGCATTCAGCAAGGCAATATCTGGTAAGGACATTATTACATTACCCGGGGCTGTCGGATTGAATTATGCTGAAAGCAATTCATTTAAGGTAACTCCTATCCTGATGACAGACAAACAGTTTACCTGGAACAAAACCGAAAAGTTTGATCTGGAAAATGATTCAGCAGCCTTCAGACCTGGTTTAGACCGGAAAGCAGCTATACCGGTAGCGCTGAGTTTAACCCGTGAAATTTCAGATAAAGCGCAGAAGATAATAGTAATAGGGGATGCGGACTTTATGAGTAATGGAGAGCTGGGAAGATATAATCTGAGAACCAAGAACTTTGAATTTATTGTAAACATGTTCAAATGGTTCAATGACGGTCAGTTCCCGATAGATACAACGCGCCCGGAATCCATCGACAATAAAATACTTGTAACACAAGCAGAGATCTCGTTCCTACAGATACTGCTTCTGGCCATCGTTCCAATCTCTTTAGGGGCTTTTGGAACAGTTACACTTATCAGAAGAAAAAGAAATTAAAATATCAAGAGAACCAACAGCACATCAAATCTAATACACAGATGGAAGAAAGTATAGCAAAGATCCAGAACCTGTCGCATCGTTACAGCAGAGACTGGGCAGTTAAAAATATTAGTTTCGAAATTCAGAACAGGGGTATCCTGGGATTACTCGGTTCCAATGGGGCTGGTAAATCAACCACGATGAATATCCTTTGCGGCGTTATTAATCAGACGGAGGGTGATGTTTTTATAGATGGAATTAATGTGCGGGAAAACCCGGTGGAAGCCAAAAAATTAATCGGCTTTTTACCGCAGAAAGCCCCCTGCATTTAGAACTTACGGTAGATGAATACCTGACGCACTGTGCCCATATGCGCTCAATCCCATCAAATAAAATCAAAGATGCCTTAGAATTGGCAAAAGCAAAATGTGGTATCAGCCATTTCAGTAAGCGTGTTTTAAAGAACCTTTCCGGAGGTTATCAGCAGCGTGTTGGTTTAGCACAGGCAATTATCCATAACCCGAAACTGGTTGTATTGGATGAACCAACAAACGGGCTTGATCCAAATCAAATACTGGAGGTCCGCAAACTGATCCGGGAAATTGCTGAAGACAGAGCTGTTATACTCTCTACCCACATCCTTTCAGAAGTACAAGCTACTTGTGATAAGATTGTTATGATTGAGCATGGTGAGATTGTGTTTGCTGATACACTTCATGCATTCAACAATTATATTGAGCCAAACACCTTAATAATGGAAGTTGACAGCCCTCCGTCAGAAGATGAACTCTATGCTATTGAAGGAATTACAGATGTATACTTTGTGACGAAGAATAGAATCAGGTTACAATTTAATGCTGGTCCTGAAATCACTAAAACTATTATTCAGGCTAGTATTACTAACGGGTGGCGCTTATCAGAGATATTCCTTGAGAAAAGCTCACTGGATGGAGTGTTTGCTCAATTGTCTAAAAAGAAGCATGCAGGAAATAAAGCACCTGAACTTGTGCCTGTAAACTTTTAAATAGAATCCTGATGAAAAAAATAATAAGGATCGCACGCCTGGAGCTAAGCCTCATGTTTTATTCCCCGATTGCCTGGCTGTTGCTCATCATTTTTATCGTGCAAACCGGGTTAACCTTTACGGAATTACTTTACAACCAGGAAACAAACCAGCAACTGGGCAGACCGCTACAGGTGCTTACAAAGATACTTTTTGCGGGAGATGATGGCATATTAGCTGCCATGCAGAAGAACCTGTATCTGTATATCCCTTTGCTTACAATGGGTTTGTTTAGCCGTGAAATTAGCAGCGGTTCCTTTAAGTTGCTGCTTTCTTCGCCGGTGACAGTTCGTGAGATTGTCCTGGGTAAGTTTCTATCCATGATGGTTTATACAGCTTTGCTATCACTTGTCTTATTAAGCTTCGTGATTGCTGGTGTAGTTTCTGTAGAAGCTCTGGATATTAAGTTTGTGCTGGGTGGCGTTTTAAGCCTGTATCTGTTAATGTGTGCGTATTCTGCCATCGGCCTTTTTATGTCCAGCCTTACCTCCTACCAGGTAGTAGCGGCTATCAGCACACTGGCTGTTCTTGCAGCCTTGAATTTTATCGGACAAGTTGGACAGCAGTTTGATTTTGTACGGGATATTACTTACTGGCTGTCCATAGCCGGCAGGGCAGATAATGGTGTTAATGGTTTATTAAGCTCAAAAGATCTCCTTTACTTCCTTCTTGTCATAGGCTTATTCCTGTTGCTGACGATCATAAAGTTCAAGCATGAACGTGAGACAATCTCAAAAGGAACAAAGGTTACCAGGTATAGTTTTTTAATCTTAACATTTATCCTGATTGGATATGTTACATCCCTGCCAACGCTAAATGGGTATTATGATACTACCCGCTTCAAGGATCGTACCCTTACACAAACTTCTCAGGACATTGTCAACAGGCTGGACAAGCCAATCAGCATAACAACGTATGTTAATGTGGTACACTATAGTGCGCCATACGGTGCACCGGAGAACAGAATCAAAGACCTGAATCAGTTTGAAAAATACCGACGCTTTCTGCCGAATCTGCAGATGAACTATGTGCATTATTATGATACACTGGTACAGTATAATGACACCACAAAGACGCTGATGGAAAAGGCTCAACGTGCTGCAAAAGCCCATAAGCTGGATTTTGACGAGCTGTTAAACCCTAAGGAAATCAAGGAAATAATTGACCTGGTGCCTGAAGATAACCGCCTTGTACGCATTATTGATTATGGCGGGAAGAAAACACCACTCAGGATGTTTGATGACATTTTCGCCTATCCCGGAGAAACGGAAATTACTGCGGCTCTGAAGCGGTTGATTGAAAAACCTGCTCTGGTTGGAGTTCTTACAGGAAATGGTGAACGGAGCTCAGACAAAATTCAGAATGATGCTTATAAAATCATTACCAAAGGGTTGAATGTAAGAGGATCTTTAATCAACTCGGGGTTTGATGTCATTGATATTCCAAGTGCACAAACAATTCCTGCCGGTCTGGATGTATTAGTTCTGGCAGATCCTGCAAATCAGTATACGCAGGAACAGGCAAATAACATTCTTTCCTATATAAATGCCGGTGGTAACCTGATGATTGCAGGGGAACCGGGCCGTCAATCTGTATTGAATCCGATTATCGAAAAGCTGGGTCTTACTTTTGTACCTGGCACATTGTTGCAGGAAAGTGAAAACTATGAACTTGATTTAATACAGGCCAAGTTTACCCCAGATGCCGCCGCATACGGATTTGGTTTCTACGATAAAGCAGTAGTTACTCTTCCCGGAGCAATGAGGGTAGCCAGCACCGGTAACACAGGCTTTCAGGTAGCACCTATTCTGGTAACAGATGGCAGTGTTACCTGGAACAAACAGGAAAGCTTTGATCTGAAGACAGAAAAAGTGGTGTTTGATTCCGCTACTGAAAAGAAAATAACGGCTCCTGTAGCTTTGGCCCTGCGGAGAAATGTAGGCAATAAGGAACAGAAAATCATGGTGTTTGGCGATGCTGATTTCATGAGCAATGTGGAACTGAACCGAAATAATGTCAATACTGTAAATGCCTCTTTTGCCTTACGCATGTTTAAGTGGTTCAGCGATGGAAAGTATCCCGTAGATACAAGCCGTCCTCCGTCTATTGATGACAAGGTGTTGCTTACCAGAGCTGGTATTGGCTGGATGAAAGTATCTGCACTGGGAGTAATTCCACTTTTATTCGGAGCTTTTGGTGCGGCCCTTTTGATCATAAGAAAGAGACAATAGTTGTTCATATTTGGTGTTGTTTTTTTACCCAGACCCTCTGAATTTTAGTAATCGAGGGTCTGGTTTATACAACTAACATCTCTGTTTTACTTCTATTTATGCAGCATACAAGCGACAGGTATCGGACAAGTGTCACCCGGCCTGCAATTTTCCAGAAAACATCTAAAACTAACATGAAGTACACCAAAGCATTTATTACACCCTTCCTATTTTTATTTTTTTTTAGCTTATCAGCAACAGCACAGTTAAGTGTAAAAGTTGTTGATCCTGGAAATATCCCCCTCGATGACAAAGTTAAAATAGGTAAGCTGGAAAATGGCCTTACGTACTATATCAGAAAAAATACAGAGCCAAGTAAGCGGGCAGAGCTGTATCTGGTAATAAAAGCAGGCTCGCTGCAGGAAACTGATGATCAGAAAGGGCTGGCCCATTTTACAGAGCATATGGCTTTCAATGGTACCAAAAGCTTCCCTGAAAATGATCTGATCGACTATCTTCAGAAAGCCGGTGTACGTTTTGGCGCCGACCTAAACGCTTATACAAGTTTTGACCAAACTGTATATCAGCTTCCTTTACCAACCGATAACCCTGAACTTTTGGAAACAGGCTTTAAAATTCTGTCGGAATGGGCTGGACATGTTTCTTTTGATCCAAAAGAGATAGATAAGGAAAGAGGAGTTATTGTAGAAGAAGAGCGTCAGAGAGGGAAGAATGTTTCAGAAAGAATAAGTAATCAGCTTTTGCCTGTTCTGCTTGCAAATTCAAGGCACATAGATCGTCTGCCTATCGGGAAGGTAGAAGTCATCAAAAACTTTAAACACTCCTCCTTAACGCAGTATTACCGGGATTGGTACAGGCCTGATATACAGGCTGTAATTGCTGTAGGGGATTTTGATGAAGCAAAGGTAGAAAGCCTTATCAGGAAAAATTTTTCAACCCTGTCTTCCCCTGTTAATGCTCCGGAAGTCTCATCTTACACGATACCTGCTAATCAAACCCCTTTAGCTAAAATCGTTACAGATCCTGAGTTTCCTTATACCGTAGCTTCTGTCATCTACAAACATCCGGCTACTGTTACCAGGACAGTTACTGATTTCAGAAACGCTATCATCAGAAGTGCAGCCAGTAATATGATTGCTATCAGGATGAATGATTTAGTTAAAAGTGGTAAAGCACCTTTCCTGAATGCAAGTGCTGGTTTTGGACCATATCAGGGAGGAATGGGGGATTTGAATGCTTTCACCCTGCAGGTGGTTGCGAAGAGTCCGGAACAACTGAAAACTTCTATCAGGGGACTTATGGATGAAGTTATCCGGATGCAACGGTTTGGTTTTACGCAGTCTGAATTAGACAGAGTGAAGCTGAGCTTTTTGAATGCAGTGGAGAAAAGTTACGTAGAGCGGGACAAAACATCTTCTAAAGCTTATGTGAATCAGTACCTGCAGCACTACTTGAAAGGAGAGACCATTATTGATATGAACTATTCTTACGAGTTTTATAAAACCTATCTGGAGGAAATTAAGCTTGAAGAAGTAAATAAAGTGGCTTCTGGCTTTGTTACACCTAACAACCAGATTGTTTTAGTACAGGCCTCCGAAAAAAATAAGGATGTTCTGCCTACTGAAGCGGAACTACTGGGTTGGGTAAATGACCAGCACACTGAGGTAAGTGCCTATGTGGATGATGCTGTTAACGAGCCGTTGTTGCAGGATAAACTGACTGGCGGTAAAACAGTGAAATCTAAGTCCGTAAAAGGCGTTTCCGCAACGGAACTCAGGCTTTCGAATGGTGTAAAAGTTATTTTAAAACCAACTGATTTTAAAAACGACGAAATTCTCTTTTCGGCGCATAGCCCAGGAGGTTACTCCCTGGCCGATGAAGGGGACGTTCACTCCTCTATGATGGCTGGTAATATTATTGCATCTGCTGGAATTGGTAAATTTACTTCTACGCAGATCAGTAAGCTGTTAGCCGGTAAATCCTTGGCTGTCTCACCTTTCATTAATACATATGCTGAGGGAATCCAGGGCTATGCATCCCCTCAGGATCTTGAAACAGCACTTCAGCTTACCTACCTGTACTTCACGGAGCCAAGGAAAGATACCACCTCTTTCAACAGATTGCTTGAGAATGTAAGGGTGATGACGGAAGGTAAAGCTGCTAATCCTATGGCTGTTTTCCAGGATACGATTAATGCCGTAATGAAGGGGCGCAGTAAGTGGGCTTCAAGTCCTTCGCTTCAGGAACTAGAGCAGGTATCGTTGCAAAAGGCGCACGATTTTTATAAAAGCCGTTTTGCAGATGCCAGTGACTTTACCTTTTTATTTGTTGGCAACTTTGATATTAAAACTATAAAACCACTGCTGGAACAGTATTTAGGATCACTTCCATCTACTTACAGTAAAGAAAATTTCAGGGATGTAGGCATAAAACCCCTTTCCGGGAATGTAAATAAAACTGTCTATCGTGGATTAGAAGACAAGGCACTTGTTGTGCTTTCGCTTCATGGGGATTATAAATATTCAGAAAAGAATAACCTTAATCTTAAAGTCTTGGAATCAGTACTAGAAACCAGGCTGCTTGAAAGGCTTAGAGAAAAGGAAAGTGGTGTATATAGCCCTTCTGTATCGTTAAGCTATGTGAAGAATCCATCTTCTCATTACTCATTAGCAGTTTCGTTTAGTTGTGCGATTGACCGCGTTGATGAACTGGTAAAGGCTACAGAAGACGAAATCAATAAAGTTAGATCTGGCGGGCCTACACAGGAAGAGCTTGATAAGTTTATTGCACAGGAAAAGAGCCAGAACGAGGTAAGACTTAGAACGAATGGTTTCTGGCTTCAATACCTGCAGGGGGCATTTGCGAAGGAGACCGACCCTGACTATATCAACTCCTATGAAAAAAAGCTTGACAATTTAAAGTTGAAGAAAACCAAAAAGGCCGCTAAAAAATTCCTTTCGGCTGAAAACCATATTAAGCTTACGTTATTACCAGAAAAGGTAACTACCAAAAAGTAGCAGTATTAGTTAAGTAAGTGATTGCAATTGTCTCTTTCATTCAACTCACATGTTTGAGTAAAAAGTAATTAGATTAGTTTGCCTAGTGTTTGTGGTAAGTGTTGAGCCAGCTTTTTAAGCTGGCTCTCGCTTTTTTAGACATATTAGAGTTTCTGTTACGCTATTTTCAAAAGTGGGATATGCTATATTATTATAAATCAAAATAAAGTTAACTGCAGTAGTAGTAGTAGTAATGAATTTAGTTACAACACATTCATATTATACTCTTAATACTGTCTATAGGCTGCTCCATGATCTCACACAGTATTTCCTATAATTCTGCTTTGGTATTGCCTGTTTTGTACTAAGTGTATTGTTAGACGTCTTTCTTTAACAACACATGCATATGTAATATTTGTAGTTCATATGCAGAATACCACGTTGTGAACTTGAGTTAAAATCTACAATGAAAAATAGTAGTCTTTGATTTTGTTAGCCATCATTCTACGCCGCTCATACAAGAAGTCATTATAATGTTGAACGCTCATGTTGTCTATGGAAAACGGCACACAGTTCATATCTAAATTTTGTAGTAGTTCTTCCTGTGAAGCAATACCGGATATTCTTAAGTCCTGCTCTTGCATCTGTGTTGAAATCAGTTCAAAGTACTCTTTTGGTGATTTACTACCCACTTTGATGTTAATCTCAGACTGCATGAAAGCATAGTTGGCTATTTGGTTGTACTTGCCACGATCTAAACCGTTCTTTTTTAAATATTCTTTTGGGAATAAGTGGTGTATATCGCCTTTGTGTGTAATCAGGTCACACACAGAAATATCTTTTGACAAGAAGCCTTTATCATTGGCTTTAACCTGGGCAGCCAGGAAAACCAAGAAGTATGGGCTGCTGGCAACCGAAGTATCCAGGCTCTGAGGCAAGGAAGAATTCCAGAAAGCTTCTGATAATTCACCGGCTTCTTTTTCTTTTAGGTACTCTGCAAATGGCCTTTCTGATATTTGCTTGATGTCATAGTCAATATAGCTTTCAGGAGAACCAGAGTAACGCCCTGTTAAGATGGAATAAACCATCCAGCGCCGAACATAACTCTCAATAGCAACAGCGTTTTCACCTTGTTCCTTCAATTTCAGGTATAGAATATACGCAAAGTTCAGTACGTTCTGAGACCGTATCAGCTTAGGGGAAATAAAGCCGGCAGATTTTACGATCATAATGAAACGCTTGTAATTCGTTTCATTAATGAAACTCAATACGCCTTCACGTAATTGCGCAAAAGAATTTTCTGCAATGGCAGCCTCATAGGTTCGGGTTTCAAAATTACGGCCTGATAAAAGGCTAACCAGGTCGGATAGTTTTCCGCGGTTGAATTTAGAGGTAAAGGCTACTCTTATTAGGTCTGTATACTCCGGATCATATAAATCCTCTGTCTCAGACTTAAGCCACTGCATCTTTTGGAATAGCTCTGTGCTCGCAAATACCGGATCGTTATCAATGATGTGCCTGTAATAATCCGGGGCTATGGCCAGATGGCAGAAATAGTCAATGGCTTTACGTAGTTCGTTTCCGTTATACTCCGTGTTAGAAGCAATCTTGCTCATTGCAAAATCCGCCTGACTCAATACAACACCTTTAGAATTGATACGAATAAAGATTTCAGTAACCGTCTCAATATCCAGATCCGGGGCAAGCTCGATCATGCCAATCTGCTTTTTAGGTATGTTGATTAGTGTAGAGAAGGCATTACGTACTTGTTTCTTATCGACATCAGGATTTAGCTCAAAGTAATTGTCAGCAATTTCAAAAAGGTCTCCGTTGATAGCCTCGGCAATATCAGGAAGCCAGGTTTTATCTTTTAAAATGGCAGAGTTTTGTACTTCAAACTTCTCTTCAATGGGATGAAAAGCAATCTTGATTTTTACGCGCTTATAGTTCTTGTTTACTACGTACTGGCCTAGAATAGCAGCGGTTAAGGCCGTAATACGCTGCTGTCCGTCAATCAATACTTTTTTGCCATCACTTAAGGTACCGTCTTTCAGTTTTACATTCGGGTTCTTCCAGGCAATAACGTATCCTACAGGATAACCCTGGTACAAGCTGTCCATCAGGTCACGTACTTTAGAGCTATCCCATACAAAAGGGCGCTGAATTTCAGGAATGGCAATCTCACCTGATTTAACCCAGGCCAAAACTGTTTCGATGAGGTACTGGTTGACGGAATATTTTTGCATGTTGCTATTGATTGATAGGTGAGAAGAATGATTACTACTTCTTTATTTCACTGGCTTTCTTCCAGTTTTTATGAAGTATAGGTTTTCTCATACTTGTTTCACCCTTTGATGGTTCGCCTGAATAGTGACAATATTTCTCTTTAAAATCCTCATCACTCCACCTTACCCAGCTCTTATAAGCTTCATAAGAAAACGGACTTTTAGGGTTAAATGGAATTTTAACGCCGGTACGGATGCAATAACCTGATATGAAAGCTTCTTCTTGATAACTCTTTGGTTCAGTAAACTTTAAGCCTACTGGCTTTTCTATTTCTTCACGGGTAGGGCACTTGTCGTTGTCATCATTTGAGTACAACTCATCTTCAAAGTCTTCAAGTTTGATCGAATCAGGGGAAAGCGACTTACCAGCGTACAATTCTTTAGACCTATCAACAAGAATCTTTGAGCTTAGATAATTCTTGCTTAACCCCATCAGTGTTTTCTCATAAACTGGCCTTTTAACATACACTACTGCATTGTTCATGGCTATTTCCATGCAAGTATCCCATACATCATTGTCAGAGCTTTTGGTCAATCTGTTGAGAAGTTTGTTCTCATAAAGGACTCCAAACTCTAGGTTATGCTTAAATGAAAAATCATAAAGGTTAATAGATGTAACTACCCCCATCTCATCATTTGCATAGTATTTGGCATGTAGGTTAGGTACATAAACTATACTGATGTTCGGAAACTGTAAGAAAAACTCTAAATCAGCTTTGTTGAGGCTCTTATTCACACGATCTTCGTTTTTTCCGAAAATCAATGTGATATGAAGATTAGATTTAGTTAAGTGCTTTTTAAATAAATTCTTAAAGTAATCATCTAATTTGATATAAGGAGACACAATCATTAAATCCCGCTTTGCATTCCAGATAATGTTGTAAACTGCTTCCTCCAGCTCTTTCCCGGTAATAAAATTTGCCATTTAATTTTAAGTTAATTATATTCTAATAGTAATTAATATTTCCGCCATACTCATATCATACTCTTTACACCTGGCCTCGGCCTATTCCACCACTTCATCTAGTTTCTTCTGCAGCTCAGCTTTTACCACATACCACTAGCCCACTTTACAGCCAGTACATTTGGGCTTGAGCAACATCTTTCTAATCCAGTCTGATTGTTAGAAACCAAGCTTATCTCTTTAAAAGATATTAAGAATTATCTTTTTCGTTTGTGCATTACTTTTATTCTATATTAGACAAAAACAATATATTTACATGTTGTTATGGATATTGTTGTAGTCATGGCATGTAATGACGGCACATCAAACTTAATACATAAACCGAAATGTTAATCACCTTAAAATCAATATAAATGAAAGCAAAACTACTTCTTCTAATAAGCTCTGTTTTAATTTTTTCAGGTTGTAATGTTCTAGACTCTGATTCAGTGCAACCAGAACCAGAAAAGGCATATTACCTACAGAGTAAGATTACAACAGTCACATCAGTGGAAGATGACTATAATATTAATATCAACCTTTACTATAGTTACAACGACAAAAACCAACTGATCGGGATTACAGGTAATAACCCGAGTAGTTCTAATCCGGTAAACATTGTACTCTCTTATGATGAGCAGGACAGACTGGTACATGTGCAGAACTCAGAAATTAGTAGCTGGACCTATACCTACAACGACAACAACCAACTGGATAAGCAGCTGGAAACTATGGTTAATGCAGATGGCAGCACAAGAGAACGCTACTATAAAAGCATTTACAACAGTGCGGGTGATCTAGCGGAAACCCGTTTGTACCTGATGAGAAACAACGTAGAAGAGCAAGGGCCTTCTTACAAGTACACTTACACAGATGGGCAGGTTTCGCGTTTAGAAGTTTTGCAACCAACAGGTGAAATGTATAAAGACTATACATTTTCCTACGATGACAAGAAAGCTCCTCTGGCTGGTTTGCCTTTATATGCGGTGCCAAGGTTTGTCGTCTCTGATTTTCCAGGACAACATCTGATGACGCAGAATTTTAGCACCTTTACTTTGCTTAATGAGAAAGGTCAGCGAACTAACATGTCATGCTTTGCTGCTACCTATTCCTATAACGAAGCAGGTTATCCAACTGAATCTACCAGGACCTACGATAATGGTTATGTAGAGCACACGGTTTATACTTACATCACTAAATAGTTAAGCAGGCAACAGAAGCATCAATTTTTTTGTCTTCTATAAAGGTTCAAGAAATTCTACTTCGCGAAACAGAGGCCCATTCTTCAAAATGGGCTTCTTAGTTTATATAGGAGGTACATATCATTTCCTTAATACTATATAGTTAAATTTTGTACTTTTGAATAGCAGGCCAACCCTGCCTTACAAGTATACTTTTAGCTTACCCATGTCTGAAAACCACAAACGACAATTAGAACAACAACTCTGGAACATTGCCAACACCCTGCGCGGAAAAATGGATGCTGACGAGTTCCGGGACTATATACTGGGCTTTATCTTCTACAAGTACCTGTCGGAGAAGATGGCGCTGTATGCCAACAAGATACTGGCAGAAGACGGCATTAAGTATAGCAGCATCAACGAAAGCACCGAAGAAGGGCAGGAGATGCTCGAAGCTATAAAAGAAGACGTACTTCTGCAGCTGGGTTACTTCCTGAAGCCAAACGAACTGTTCAGTGAGATTGCTAAGAAAGGCAACTCTAATAGCAAAGAAGAAGGCGCGAGCAACTTTATACTGGATGAACTGACGCAGGTGCTTAAGCACATTGAGCAGAGCACGATGGGAACCGAGAGCGAAGACGACTTTAACAAGCTGTTCGAGGACCTGGACCTGACCTCTACCAAACTGGGCCGCACCGAAGCTGCCAAGAACGATTTGATAGCCAAAGTGCTGGGCCACCTGGACAAGATAGACTTTAAGCTGGAGGACACTGAAGCCGACGTGCTGGGCGATGCTTACGAGTACCTGATCGGGCAGTTTGCGAGCGGCGCAGGCAAGAAGGCCGGTGAGTTCTATACCCCGCAGGAAGTATCGAAAGTGCTGGCCAAGCTGGTGACCACCGGCAAAACCAAGCTTAAATCGGTGTACGACCCTACCTGCGGCTCGGGCTCTTTGCTCTTGCGCGTAGCCAAGGAAGTAGACGAGGTATCTAACTTTTACGGGCAGGAGCTGAACCGCACCACCTACAACCTGGCCCGCATGAACATGATCCTGCACGATGTGCATTTTCAGAAGTTCGACATACGGCAGGAAGACACACTGGAGCACCCGCAGCACCTGGAGCAGCGCTTCGAAGCTATAGTTGCCAACCCGCCGTTTTCGGCCAACTGGAGCGCCAGCCCGCTGCATCTCTCCGACGACCGCTTCAGCCAGTACGGTAAGCTGGCCCCGAGCTCTAAAGCCGACTTTGCTTTTGTGCAGCACATGGTGCACCACCTGGCCGACAACGGAACAATGGCTGTGGTGCTGCCGCATGGCGTGTTGTTCAGGGGCGGGGCCGAAGGGCACATACGCCAGTACCTGATTGAGGACCGCAACTACCTGGATGCCGTGATAGGCTTGCCGGCCAACATCTTCTATGGCACTAGTATTCCTACCTGTATCCTGGTGTTTAAGAAGTGCCGCGAGCAGAACGACAACATCCTGTTTATAGATGCCAGCCAGCATTACGAGAAGGCCAAAACGCAGTGCTACCTGCGCGATACCGACATTGAGAAGATCATCACGACCTACCGCGAGCGCAAACCTGAACCGAAGTATAGCCACGTGGCCAGCCTGCAGGAGATACGCGACAACGACTATAACCTGAATATTCCGCGTTACGTGGACACCTTTGAAGAGGAAGAAGCGATAGACCTGAACGAAATAGCGGCCGCCCTTGCCGAGCTGGAAGAAGAGACGCAAAGCACCGACCAGACTATAGCCGCGTTTTGCGACGAGCTGGGTATAGCCAAACCGTTTTAACTATGGAAGCAACAGCAGAAATAACAGCAGCCGTGAAGAATGTGCCTGCGCTTCGCTTTCCAGAGTTTGAAGGGGAATGGGAGAAGAAGGTTTTTAATAATATAGTTAAAGTAATTGATTGTAAGCATAGAACGCCACCTTATGTAGACGAAGGCATACCTGTAGTTTCACCTGGTTCTATTAATTGGGGAGAAATAGACTTAATTTCTCCAAAGAAAAGAGTTACAGAAGATGAATACCAATCCCTTATGGATCACTGTAGTCCTGATATTGGAGATATGGTTTTTAGTCGAAATCAATCAATTGGGATTGCTAGTATACTTTACAAAAAAGAGAAATTTGTTCTAGGCCAAGATACAGTGCTGATCCAAGCTAAGAAGGCAGATCCGTTCTTTGTTTACTTCAGGTTACAAACTCACCCAATTCAATCTCTGATTTCGAGACTTTCAGGTGGCTCAACATTTTCACGAATAAATCTTAAGGATGTTCGTGAGCTTAAAATGTTTGTGTCTAACTCTATGGCTGAGCAGCATAAAATAGGTTCGTTTTTGACTGCGGTTGAAAATAAAATCCAGCAGTTGAGCCAGAAAAAAGAGTTGTTGGAGAAGTATAAAAAAGGGGTGATGCAGCAGCTTTTCTCCCAGCAGATCCGTTTTAAGGACGAAAATGGAAATGATTTTCCGGAATGGAAGATCAAGAAAGCAAAAGATGTTTTTATAAATCACTCCAATAAAAAGCATAATGGCGACTTACCTATACTTGCCATAACTCAAGATAAAGGTACTGTTCTTAGAGATTCAATTGATATTGATATTAAGTCTTCTGAAGCGAGTATAAAATCTTATAAGATTATTGAAGCAGGAGACTTCATCATCAGCTTAAGGTCATTTCAAGGAGGTATAGAATATTCTGACATTACCGGTATCTGTAGTCCAGCTTATACTATACTTAAAGCAACTATAGATATTGATACTACTTTCTTTAAGTATTACTTCAAAAAGGAAAGCTTTATTAAGCAATTGAGTAATACTGTAGTAGGTATAAGAGATGGTAAGCAAATTAGCTATGACGCATTCTCAGGTATGAAATTGCTTTTTCCATCTGTTGCCGAGCAAGCTAAAATTGCCAATTTCTTAACTTCTATTGACAACAAGATAAACTATACTTCTAAACAACTGGAACAGGCGCAGCAATTTAAGAAGGGCTTGCTGCAGCAAATGTTTGTGTAAAAGAGGACCATGATAACAGAAGACAAACTTAGTAACCTGCTAGGTCACACGAAAACGATCATTGACCATCAAAGAGAGATGAAGAAAGCGCGGGGCGAAAACTTCAACGTATTCTCTGTGCTGAGCATGGAACGTAGCGAGAACAAAACGCACTCTGCTTTCCTGGCCGAATTGCTAAACCCTAAGGGCACGCACTTAAAAGGGAGTAGCTTTCTTAAGCTTTTCCTAAAGGTTCTGAAGTTAAATGAGCTTAAACTAGACATTGCGACAGCCCAGGTACAGCCGGAGTATTACATCGGTCCCCGGGATGATAAAGTTAAAACCGGAGGCAGAATAGACATCTATATCTGGGACAAGAATGGGAACAGCATCTCAATCGAAAATAAGATTTATGCCGGTGACCAGGATGTACAGATAGAACGCTACTGTAACTATAGAAAAGGTAAAAATAAAGTGCTTTACCTTACTCTTAAAGGAGCAGAGCCTTCTGCTGCAAGCAAGGGAGAGCTGCAAAACGGAACAGACTTCTACACTATATCATATCGCGATCAGGTACAGGAATGGTTGGACAGGTGCATCAAGGAGTCTGCTGAGCAACCGATACTTCGTGAATCTATAAAACAGTACAAAATACTGATTCAAAAGCTTACTTCTACTATGGGTAAAACACACCAAAAGAACCTGAATGATGTTATGTTAAAGCATATCAGAGAATCCGCCTATATATATGAGAACTTCGCAAAAGTTAGTGCGACAATAAAAGAGGGATTAAGACAAAGTGTTTTTGAAAAACTGAAAGGGCGTCTTATAACTAACTATTCTATAGTAGAAGGTTGGGATGCAAATAATCGCTTTTCACAGATATGGATAAAGCTGAAAGGGGTTGATAATAAAATGTTTTTTGGCTTAGAGTCATTCAGCGGTCAGGGTCACAAAGGGGGAAATTTGTTCATAGGGGTCTATGTCATGAACGGTAAGAAAAATGAGTATACTGCCAAAAATGAACGCTTCACCAACACTTGGTATAATGTTAAGGAACTACCTAATTATGATGGATGTGCTCTGAACTTTAGTAATGCTGATACACTCCAAAATCTCTACACCGACAGCTCCTTTAAGGAAGGCTTAGTAGAGTATATTGTGAGCGAGGTGGAAGCTTACCTTGACCAGCATGCTAATCAACTGCGTAGCTTCTTGGCAACTGATAGCTTAGTAACTGCAGACTAATGGGAACACAACCGGAGCAGGTACTCGAGGATAACCTGGTAAAGCAGCTACAGTTGCTGGGCTATAGTTACGTCGCGATAAAAGACGAGCAGGCCCTGCTGGCCAACCTGAAAAGCCAGCTGGAAAAGCACAACCAGGTTTCGCTCACTGAAAAGGAGTTCGAGCGCGTACTCAACCACCTGAACAAAGGCAATGTGTTCGACCGTGCCAAAGTGCTCCGTGATAAAATGCAGCTCACCAAGGACGATGGCACGAGCGTATACCTGGAGTTTCTGCAGCAGGAGCATTGGTGTAAGAACCTGTTCCAGGTAACCCAGCAGGTAACGATGGATGGCACCTACAAGAACCGCTACGACGTAACGCTGCTGGTAAACGGTCTGCCGCTGGTGCAGATAGAGCTGAAGCGCCGCGGTCTGGAACTGAAAGAAGCTTTTAACCAGGTAAACCGCTACCACCGCCATTCCTTCGGGGCATCGCATGGCTTGTTCCAGTACGTGCAGCTGTTTGTGATCAGCAATGGCGTCAACACCAAGTACTACGCCAACAACCGCCGCCAGTCGTTTAAGCAAACCTTCTACTGGGCTGATACTAGCAACAAGCTCATCACCCAAATCGAAGCCTTCACCAAAGCGTTCCTGGAGCCCTGCCACTTGGCTAAAATGGTGACCAAGTATATCGTACTGAACGAGACGCACAAGATCCTGATGGTGCTGCGTCCCTACCAGTACTACGCCACCGAAGCCATTATCGACAAGGTGAAGAACTCGGATAAGAACGGTTACATCTGGCACACCACCGGCTCAGGCAAAACGCTCACGTCCTTTAAAGCCAGCCAACTATTAATGCAGCTGCCCAAGGTGCACAAAGTCGTGTTTGTAGTAGACCGCAAAGACCTGGATTACCAGACCACCAAAGAGTTCAACAGCTTCTCGGCAGGCAGCATCGACGGCACCGACGATACCCGTGCCCTGGTCAGCCAACTCTCCGGCGATACCAAACTTATAGTTACTACCATTCAGAAACTTAACAATGCTATTGGCAGCGCCCGTTTCTCTGGCAAACTGGAGCATTTACGGGAAGCGCGCGTAGTGTTTATTTTTGACGAGTGCCACCGCAGCCAGTTCGGCGAAACGCACAACCGCATCAAAAGCTTCTTTACCAAAGCGCAACTATTTGGCTTTACCGGCACGCCTATCTTTGTCGAGAACGTGATCAAAAACGACCTGGGCAAGCGCACCACCCGCGACCTGTTCGACGAATGCCTGCACAAATACCTGATCACCGACGCTATCAAAGACGAGAATGTGCTCAAGTTCTCAGTAGAGTATGTGGGCCGTTATCGGGAGAAAGAAGGCAGCCATACCGAAATAGATATAGAAGTAGAAGACATCGATACCAAAGAGCTGCTGGAAGCCCCCCAGCGCCTGGAAAAGATTGTAGACTACATCATCGAGCAACATCCACGCAAAACGCACGGTAAGGAGTTTACGGGCATGTTCTGCGTAAGCAGCGTCGATACACTGATCCGCTACTACGAGCTGTTCCAGAAGCGCAAAGCCGAAGGCAAACACAACCTGAAAATTGCCACCATCTTCAGCTATACCGCTAACGAAGAAGATAAAGGCGCCACTGGCGATTATATACTGGAAGATGAAGAGATTGCCATAGCCGCCGAACCAACTATAGCCTCTACCGCCAACAGCCACACCCGCGAGAAACTGGACGCGTTTATAGTTGACTATAACACGCTATTCAACACTAAGTTCTCGACCAAAGACAGCCAATCGTTCTACAACTACTACAACGACATCTCGAAGCGGGTAAAGAACAAGGAAATAGACATCCTGCTGGTGGTGAACATGTACCTGACCGGCTTTGACTCGCCACCGCTGAATACGCTGTATGTAGACAAGAACCTGAAATACCACGGCCTGATACAAGCCTACAGTCGCACCAACAGGCTCTATACCGAGCAGAAATCGCAGGGCAACATTGTGGTGTTCCGTAACCTGAAACAAGCCACCGATGATGCTATTGCCCTATTCTCGAACAAGGATGCCAAAGACATTATCCTGGTAGAGCCTTACGAAGACTATGTAGCTAAATTCAACATTGCTTTTGGAGAGCTATTAAAGATTGCACCTACCGTAAGCAGCGTAGATAGCCTGCCAAGCGAGGAAGAAGAGCTGGAGTTTGTAAAAGCTTTTCGCGAGCTGATGCGCCTGAAAAACGTGCTCACCACCTTCGCAGATTTCAGTTTCGATCACCTAGCTATGTCCGCGCAAAGCTTTGAAGACTATAAAAGCAAGTACCTAGACCTGTACGACAAGGTAAAAACAGGCACGGCCAAAGAAAAGGAATCTATACTGGATGACGTAGATTTTGAGCTGGAGCTGATTCACCGCGACGAGATCAACGTGGCCTATATCCTGAAGCTACTGGCCAAACTCAACACCGCCAGCCCGGAAGATCAGGAACGCCAGAAAAAAGCCATCCTGGATACGCTTACCGGCGAGGCTACCCTGCGCAGCAAACGCGAACTGATCCGCAAATTCATTGAAGAGAACCTGCCGCACATCCAAGACATAGATGACATTCCGGAAGCTTTCGAAAACTTCTGGGCCAAGGAACAAATGGCTGCCTTCGAGAAGATGAGCAAAGATGAACAACTGGACCCGGTAAAGCTGCAGGCTGTGCTTGGCAACTACCTGTTTACCGAACGCACACCTTTAAGAGATGAAGTGCTGGACATGCTACCTGCCAAGCCAAAACTGCTCGAACGCAAGCCTATTGCCGAACGCATTACGGCCAAGATGCTGAGCTTTGTGGAGACGTTTATCAGTGGGATGGGAGCGAGGTTATAGATCAGTTTATAGTTGGTGTTTACTTGTGAAAATGTAGTGGCTATAGAATGATTCTCTAGCATAACAAAAGCGGTAAACTGACATGGACAATTTACCGCTTTTGTTATTATACCTTCTTAACACTACTTCAAAAACTTATAAGCCGAAACCAACTCATGCGTAGGGGAGCTGTCTACTGCTTGCTGTATTGTTGCCACATGTGCGGCTCCATAAATTACCAGTATTTTATCGTCAGGGCTTTCGGTGATACGCTGTATGTTGCGGAAGATGCGCAGGTTTCTGCTGAACCAACTGGCATTGTACCAGTCTACACCCGTGTAATCGTGTTCCTGCTCTTCGTACTGGAAAGCGTCGCGGAAGTAATTTTCGTGTTTGCGGCGTATTGATTCCGGGTCGTTATACTTCTTTATCACCTGATAGAGGGTGCCTTTCTGGCTGTATAGTTCCTTGTCTATTTTGCTGCGTTCAATGGTTTTAGCCTGCATGTATTTCCAGAATTTCTCCAGGCGTTCTTTTTTGTCTTCACGCACCTCAAACTTTGTAGCTCCGGGTTTCTGGAAAGTATCCAGGTCGCCCCAGGCGTTGATGCAGTACACGCGTTTGTGGCCCAGTTGCTTTGCCAGTCGGAATGCAACCTGGTCAATCTCGTCTGCTTTTAGCTCGTAGCGGCCATCCAGGTAAGCCTGGTATAGGGAGTCAATCTTTGGCTGGTTTTCCGGGAAGCTTTCTATAGCAATTTTAGTAGGCTTGAATTTAGACAGCTTGCCGGTAATTTTCTGCAGGTCCTGCTGGCTCTCGGGTGTCATTACATCTAGCTGGTCAGGCTTTTCGGTTTTAATAATGTCCAGGTTGCGATGCGAGAAATGGAAGGTTCCAAGCAGCATGACCTGTGCCCGTTTCTCTGACTTGTCTGCTTTGGTTTGTGCTTGCACAGGAGCAAAGTGAATTCCTGCTAGAAGGGCGATTGCAAATAGTATCTTTTTCATAGTATTAAGGTTGGTTCGTATTTTTCGTGTAGATGCAGCACAGAAGTTTCAGGTTGCCTATAGTTACCGATTACTCTGTAACTATAAATATCTCAAAGGCTTATTTTCCTGTCTGTAGTTGCATGTTGCAAAGTACATGTAAGTGAGTTCCAGGCTCAATAGATAAACCGTTGTTTATGTTGGACAAATGTGCAGCCCGTTTTTTGTGCTGGGAAAATCTGTAAATCAAACAGAAGATGATGTAATATTTTGGCAGCATTGACTTGCTAAGTTTGTTGCACAAATTATAATTATGGAAACTGTAAAGATCTACATCAAAAACATGGTATGCGACCGCTGCAAACGGGTTGTGGAAGAAGAACTGACTAAACTGGGCTACACCGTGCAGCAGGTAGAATTAGGCGAAGCCGAAATAGCAGCCGATACTATAAACCTGGACGAGATACGGCAGGTGCTGGCCGGGAATGGTTTTGAGTTGTTAGACGACCGCAAGGTGCAGCTGATAGAACAAGTAAAACTGGCTGTAATTGATCTGATACACCAGCAGGGTGAAGCTGGTATGCACCTGAACATGTCAAATTACCTGGCGAAGAAATTAGGGGTAGATTACCACACGCTCAGTACTTTATTCTCCTCAACCGAAGGCGTAACTATAGAGAAGTATGTGATCCTGCAGCGCATCGAGAAAGTAAAGGAACTGCTTGTATATGGTGAGTTAAGCTTGAAAGAAATTGCCTATGAGCTTGGCTACAGTAGCGTGGCGCATTTATCAAATCAGTTTAAGAAAGTAACTGGCCTTACCGCCAGCCATTTTAAGGAGATAAAGACTCACAAGCGCAAAACTATAGATAAGATACTCGACTAAGAAACTATAGTTGGTAGGGTAGCAGCCGGTGGTATTGTATGCTTCCGGCATTTTTGTTTATAGTTGGTAAACCAGCGTCACCCGAAATTTTGTAACACGAAACTATAGTTGTGTAACAGGTTTGGCCTGGCCGTTTTCTTCCTTTGCTTCTGTAAAATAAGAAGCAACATAAACTATGAAGATCATTTTAGTAGGTGCCACCGGCACCATTGGGCGCCACCTGCAACAGGCACTATCCCAGAAGCACGACCTGTTAACAGCCAGCCGCCACAACAGCTATTTAAAAGTAGACATTACCCAACCCGACAGCATCTGGGAAATGTTTGAAACGATAGGCCGCTTTGATGCACTGGTTTCGGTAACAGGGCATGGTGTGTTCGGGAGCTTGCCAGACCTGAAAAACGACGACTTTTATGAAGGGATAAAAAGTAAGCTGATGGGGCAGATAAACCTGGTGTTGATAGGCCAGCACTACATTAATGCCGGCGGCTCCTTTACTTTAACCTCTGGTATACTCGCCGAAGAACCCATACGCGGCGGTACTTCGCTGAGCATGATCAACAGCGCCCTGAACGGCTTTACCATGGCTGCCGCCACCGAACTTCAAAATGGCGTGCGCCTGAACACTGTAAGCCCCGGCCTGGTAGAAGGCTCCGTAGCAACTCTAGGCGCCAGCTTCCCCGGGCACGACCCGGTACCGATGCCACGCGTGGTAAATGCTTACATTAAAAGTATAGAAAGTGCGCTGACAGGAAAGGTGATCAAGGTGTATGGGTAATAGTTGGTGAGAAAAGCAAACCGCCACGCAGGGTTTGGGCTGCGTGGCGGTTTTTAGATTATTAACAATAACATACTATGATATATAATTCAGTACAGCATTTTTTAAATAATTTAAATCTTGTAAATCAGAATTTTTAGCTAATCTTATAGTAAATGTTTCTTGTGTTACATTTGTTAGATTTATCAATCTTCCAATTCTGAATTTAATGTAATTTATAAGGTATTTACCAGGAATGTTGGCGAGTGCTTTACTTAATGTATTAAAATAGATATTAAATTCCTTTAATTTGGAATTTAAAGTAAATCTACCATCCTTTCTTTTTAATCTATTTTCTACTAAAGTAAAGTATACAGGGATTTCACTACTTCCTTGTTTGAATTTTGGTGCAATAGGATTTGTAATATCAAAGTCACGTGGTGGGTTTAAACCTAAATAGTCCAATCCTAAAGAATATTTTTTTATTATGAGAAATGTACAGGCTAACTTACTTAACAGATCTCTACATTCATTTATTAATGATTCGTAGCTAAATATAGCTTCTATTTCATGAGTCCTTATTTTAGGATTATCCTCTTTAAATAATTCAAATAAGGCTTCTTTTGCGAATAGATAATTTTCAATAGAGTATCTTTCTAAATAAAAGAGATTAGCTACTGATTCTTTTAAACCTAAAATTTCATCAAAATCTAAATCAACCAAATAGATTTTGCTTTTGTCACCAAGATTAGCTTTTGCAGCATCTGTTACATTTTTTTTCCCATTTAAGGGGAAAATTTTCTCAATCTTTATACTTGGAAACAGATTTTTTAATACATGAAAGTAGAAGTATTCTTGATCGGTATCTTCAACATAAAAGTTTATATCATTAAATTGAGTGTATAACAAATCTTGACCTTCGAGGAATGAATCAGTTAGCTCAGGAAAACCGAATTGCATAGATTTAGTTATTGTAAGGCAACAATACTTTTACTTTTTCTCTTTTTCTATTTGCTAAAATTGGTGAGTGTGTAGCAAGAATAAGTTGTGTATATTTTGGTGTTATTTTTTCCAACTGATCAAGAAATTCTTCTTGCCACTTGATATGAAGAGATAACTCAGGCTCATCTATTATGAAAATTCTTCCATCCTCACTATTGAAGGCTATGTATGAAAACAGTATTAAAACTTGTTGTTCACCTGAAGAAAGAAATTTGATGTCTCTATGTTTACTTATTACATTACCATTTTGGTCTAAAGCATTAAAAGTTAGCTCAGAAGTATCTTCTCTAAACAATAGTTCTTTAGAAGAATCTTTAAAAAAAGAATTCAATGTAGCTAGATATTGATTTATCTGTTCTAATGCTTTTGTTGATTCAGCTTCAAACTTTTCAAATTCCTTTAAAAGTTTTATTACTTTAATAAATTGATTTGCATTAAGAGTATAAAATATTTTAACAAGATCATCATTTGGACTTTCTTGATATTTTTCTACTACTTCTTTTAACTGAGAGAAGTATTTGGAAATTCTTGATTTTTCGCTCTCAGTTAATATTTTAGTTTCAAAGTTTTTGAAATAATTATTGATTCGTTTTTCAGCACCTTCAATCTGATTTAGATTGAGTTTGTGTTTATTACCATCTGATATGGATTGGATAGTGATACTACCATCAAAGGTTGATAGCATCAAATAATTTTTAAGATTGCTTGTTAGTTGAAGTATTGAATTTTTCTTTTTACGATATTCTCTATTTACTATTTCTTTGACTCTGTCTAATGGGGATATTATGCTTGCAGGTTTCTTCATAATCTTACCCCGTATACTCTCTTCTATGTAAACCCTATCAACCTCTTCAGTATAAATGTTTCTATCTAGACCGATTACTGTTGGACTGGGTATAGTTGAAATGAATTCCCAAGTTTTTTTTTCTTTCTGATCGGGAGCTAAACCAATGTAATTCTGTAATAAGTTTGTCTTTAAACTCTCATCATTATTTATTTTAGATGGTGTTATAGGAAGCCTTACAGTAAGCGGATGATAGGTTTCTTTTTCGGTAATAATCTCATATTTTAAGGTGGTCTTATTGTGTTTGCACACAATTTGATACTTACTTCCTTTCCAATTAAAAAGGAGTTGTAATATTTTAAATTCTGTTACACACAAATCTGCAATTGAAGGTTTTAATAACCAATTGACTATATTTAAAATACTTGTTTTACCTGAACCATTAATTCCGACTAATAGTGTAAGATCATTATTAAAATCAATTTCTTTAGTAATATAACCGTAAAGGCCAACAATTTTTAATTTCTCTATTTGCATTTAATTTGTGTTTTCTGTGTAAGTTCTATATCAGAATATCAAGCTATTAAATTTCAGTTTTAAAATTATGCATTTGCAAATATATCGTTATTTAAATATAAAAAAATCAAACAGATTTTAACTAAAAATCCTACAACACTCACTCAAAATTCTGTAACAGCTCTACCTACCACGCACGCTACCTTTGTCATGTTCTAAATCAACAACTATAAACTATAAGAACATGATAGACTTACATTTTCAGACTAACATCAACTGTATGGGTTGTGTGTCTAAAGTTACCCCTGTACTCAACACAACCGAAGGCATCCAAAGTTGGAACGTGGATACCACCAACTCGAGCAAAGTGCTTACCGTGAAGACTGATTCCCTAACTGCACCCGAAATCATAACTGTAGTTGAGAAGGCTGGATTTAAAGCAGAGATGCTTTAAGTAAACCATGTCTTCCCGTAGCTGAACGTCAACTATAGGAGTTCCAGATGCAAGGGTTAATTGTACAAGAAAAGCGCTGCTTTGTGCATTGAGCCGGCTTTAACAACTACAGACCTTTGCACCGCTGTTCCAAAGATCGATCACTTGCGCAGCTGAAGTATAGCCTCCGGCTATAACCCTAAACTAAAACATAACAGAAATTAAACTATAGCTGCCCCTGAAAAGTCGGCCAGCTACCTTATTGCCCAAATTTTATAAAATAAAACCATGAAAAAAGTACTTCAAACCACTTTTGCAGCCGCCGCCTTTAGTACGCTGCTGTTGCACCAGGCAAACGCCCAGATCGACCTGAGCTTTCCGGCCACTCCAAATCCTGATACCACGCAGGCAGGCAAGCCTTACTTACGATCAAGTTTAAATGGTATCATCACAGCGTCGGGCTTTGTACAGGATGGCACATTTGGACTGGGCAACGGGGCTATTACCATGTGGGCTAACCCAAAGCAACCTACCCAGGACGAGTACCAGTTTGGCGGCGACTTGCGCAAGACCTGGCTCATCTTTAAAGGCACAGCCTATAACCTGCCGCACGGCATTACGGCCACCGGTCGGGCTGAATTAGATTTTTTAGGTGGCACTGCAGGCGGAGGTGGCTTTGCTGATGAGAACCTGCTGCCGCGTGTGCGCCTGGCTTATGTAGAAGTGCAGAAGGGGCAAACCAGAATGCGCCTGGGGCAGAACTGGACCCCTATGGTGGCACATTTCCCGAATTCGGTTACGCACTTTGCCATGGGCTACGGCTCGGCAGGAGGTATCGGCTTCCGTAACCCCGGCCTTTTCCTATACCAGGGCTTAACAAGTCAGACAGCAGCCACCAAAGTACGCTTAGATCTGGCCGTGTTCCGTGGCTCCTGGACCGGGCCGAAAGCTGAAGCCGATGGGCGTGATGAAGGGGAGATTGGCGTACCACAGACGGAAATTGGTCTGAACATCAGTAACCAAAACATGCCGCTTAAGTGGGAAGTGAACCTGGCCGGCCACTACGACCGCAAACGCCTGGTACATGCAGATGAGCGCCACAACCTGGAAGGCAAGGCTATTCAGGCAGGGACAAAGCTGACGTTGGGCGGAGCTACTCTGCAAGGTAATGCCTACTGGGGACGAGCCATAGGCCAGAGCTGGGGACAGTTGCTGCAGTTCGGCGACATTGAAGGCTACGGTGCTTGGGGCCAGGCAGGTTATAAGTTCGGCAAACATTTCAGCGCCTGGGTATTGTATGGCCAGGACAACCCGAACGACACCGATGTATTAGCCGAAGTAACCGGCAACGCCCGCTTAAAGAACGAGATCATTGTGCCGATGCTCCGCTATGATATTGGGCCGCTGGGCATTGCCCTGGAGTGGTACCGCGCCAACACTGACTGGCGACTACTGGAGAACGGGCAGGAAGTCTATAAAACCACTTCAGCAAACCAACTGGCACTAGGCGCACAGTTTGTATTTTAATCCATTTATTAAACCAATCTTAAATTCTAAAATCTATGAAAAATTCATCTATTCCAACATTTATACTTGCCGCCAGAATCCTGATCGGTATTACTTTTCTGATTGCAGGCTTACATAAAGTAATGTTCTGGGACGGGCCTGCCATGTGGATGGCATCGAAAGGAATACCATTTGTACCTGTGCTGCTGGGTGCGGCCATGGTAACTGAACTGGTAGGAGCTATGCTGCTATTTGCCGGTATCAAAGTAAAACAAACCGCCATCGTACTTATCCTGCTGTTGCTACCCATGACACTTATGATGCATACTTTCTGGAATATGGAAGGTATGATGCAGCAAACTGCCATCATGGACTTTATCCAGAACATCGCCATTATGGGTGGTTTAATAGCACTGGCTGTAGTAGCGCATCTGGCAGCGAAGCAGAAGGTATCTGTAAAATAAGACATTCACAGCAGCCGTGCTTCAAACTTTGGGGCACGGCTTTATACTTTTAATATGGGACATCACCATCATCACGGGCATCACCACCATCACGCTACGGGTAACATCCGCTTTGCTTTTTTCCTGAACCTTGGCTTTGCCATACTTGAACTGATAGGTGGCTTTTTTGTAAATAGTGTAGCCATTATGAGCGACGCGTTGCACGATTTCGGCGATGCCTTTACCCTGGGCATGAGTTATTTCCTGCAGCAAAAATCGGAGCAGGCTGGCAACGCTAAGTATACCTATGGCTATAAACGTTATTCGGTAGCAGGAGCTTTGCTTACATCGGTTATACTTATACTTGGCTCCGTGTTTGTGCTGACCGAAGCTTTTGAGAGGTTGCTGAACCCCGAAATGCCTGATCCTTACGGCATGTTGCTTTTTGGTGTAGTTGGATTGGCGGTAAACGGAGCTGCCTTTTTCAGGCTGCGCAGCGGGCATAACCTGAACCAGCGCGCTGTATCGCTACACATGCTGGAAGACCTGCTGGGTTGGCTGGCTGTGATGTTGGGGAGCATTATCCTGTTGTTTTTCGAACTTCCGTGGCTCGATCCGCTGCTTTCGGTGGGTATTTCATTTTTTATGCTCTACAACGCCTGCAAAAATGCATGGTCAGCTTTCAAAATACTGCTACAGGAAAACCCGTTGGCTACTGATCTGGACAAGGTAAAAGAGCAGATGTTGACATTACCTAATGTGCAGGATATACATCAATTAAAAGTATGGTCCCTGGACGGGGAGCACCACGTACTTTCAGCGCATGTAATGGTAGCAGGTATAAAAGAACCGGATGCCATAGCTGCCCTGAAACAGGAGATACGTAACACCCTGAAACCTTTTGCAATTACAGATGCGACCCTGGAGTTAGAGCAGGCAGGGGAGGAATGCACAATGAAACTATAGCTTGTTGAACTATAGAAAAGGGAAGGCCGCTACTGTTTGGTAGCGGCCTTTTTATATTGGGCTATACTTCAAAAATGTTCAGGTAGCGTTTTACGGATCTTCTGAAAGCGTCTTTTGCCCCGGTAGCAATAAGTTGTCCGTTAAATGCACCGTGTATAGTATCAAATTCAAGCGGCTCGACACGGCTGTTAATCTGCTCAATGGCTTTTTGAGGAAGCGGCACCAGGTTTGGGTAACTATACATCATCGATACATGTTTGCGGTCTCGTGTAACATACAAGCTGTCGCCGGTAAACAGGGTACCTTTGAGACCGTGGTTTGGTAGGTGCAGTACGGTGCTGCCATCAAAATGTCCACCTACATGAACTACTTTCATACCATCCCAAAGCGGCAGTTCAGCACCATGCCATAAACTGATGTGTTTACTATTATCCTGTATCCACTGCTTATCATTCTCGTGCAGGTAAATCGGGCAATCTAAAGCGGCAGCCCATTCGGCCATCAAACTATAGTAGTGTGGGTGCGAAATAGCGATGGCCTTTATCCCACCCAGTGACTTGATATAGGTAATTGTCTGTTCATCCAGGTAAGGAATACAATCCCACAGTACATTACCGCTCTCTGACAGTACCAGGTGTGCTTTCTGGCCAATGGCGAAGCTAGGAGAGATCTTTAGTTCGTATATGTTTTCCTGCAGTTTAGTAACCTGAATGCTTTTGCCTTTTGCCACATCAGTATAGCTCAGCCAGGTCTGGCCACCATCGCCTACATACTGGCGATCGTCTTCGCAGATCGGGCAGGTATCGTTGGTAGTTTTGGCAGTGGCGTAACGGGTGCCACAGGTGGCGCAGATATTCTTTTGTTGCGGGTTGCGGATGCTAAGTTTGATACTTTTGGAGCTGGTACCAGAAAAGAAATTTTGTGCAGGGCCAGGCAGGAGCAGAAGCGACGAGCCCAGCAGGGAGTTTTTAAGAAATGATTTACGGTTCATACTATGCTGTTTTACGAGTTAATTATTTGTTATAACAGCATAAAGGTCAGGGTTTTGTATGCCGGCTTCAATGGACAAACAGGTGCTTGTCCTGCACAATGGGGCTAGCTAACCAGCTCCGGTTCTTTGCTTCGGAAGGCAAGGGGAGAAGTGCCGGTGTTTTTGGTGAAGAAGCGTGTAAAGTAGGCCGCATCTTCAAATCCCAGCTGCGCGGCTATTTCCTTTACCGAGTACTGTCCGTGGTGAAGAAGGCGTTTGGCTTCCAATACAAGACGTTCTTTTATCAGTTGACTTACGTTTTTGCCCGCATACCTATGCGTGATCTCGTTCAACGTTCTGGGAGTCAGAGCAAGTGCATCGGCATAGTCCTGCACGGCATGTTGGTGGTGGTAGCGCTCTTCCAGCATTTGTTTAAAAGTGCGGTACTGCAGGTATCGTGGTTCTGGTGTTAGCTGAGTTTCCTGCTGGTTTGCGTCTTTTAGTTTATACACCTGCAACAGGAATATCTTGAGGTAAGAAGCGATGATCACTTCAGACAGGTCGGTTGGTTGTTTAAACTCCTGCAGCATTTTCTGCATCAGGTCATTGAGCAGGGCAACGGCGGCGGCATCCAGGTGAAGTACCGGCTGCACATTGATATTATCAAAAATGCCATACTTTAACAGCAGGTTCTCAGCACCGGCTTCTACAGCAAAAACAGATTCGTTAAACTTAAGTACATAACCTTTGGTTGGTCCGTCTTTCCGGATCTGGTGGATGTGGCTGGGCTGCAAGAGAAAAAGGCATGGTCCTTTAAAAGCGTAAGGCTTAAAGTCGATGACGTGTAGGCCGCTGCCTTCTGTAATCCATATGATCTCGTAATAGGTATGACGGTGCGGGGCAACGCGTTTAAGGCCGGCATCTGGCGAATCCTGGTACGAAGCAATGTAAAAATCGCGGAATGTATGTTTTGCAAAGCTATCTGCTTCGTTGTAAACAGGAATAGGTGCGCCTGCCTTGGTCATAGTTTTATGTGTGTTGCGGAGCCGGTAAATATAAATAAGCTGTAGGAAAAAATAAACCTATCGGATAGGTGTCCGGTAGGGTATACATATAGTTTATACTTCTATCAAACCACTTCCAGGTTTCCCATCATACCCAGGTCCTCGTGTTCCAGGATATGGCAATGGTACATTACGCTGCCGGTATACTTAGTGAATGGAATCGCAATACGTACGGTGCAGTTAGCCGGCACATTTACCACATCTTTCCATGCCAGGTATGGCATTGGTATATCATTTATACTTAGTACCTGAAACGGAAAAGTGTGCAGGTGAAACGGGTGGTCCATTGCCATCGGGTTCACAATATCCCATACTTCCAGGGTGCCAGTTTTGGCTGTAAGATCAGTGCGATGATGGTCAAACGCTTTGCCATTGATGGTGAATTGCAGCGGCTGCATATTAGCACCGAAAGTTATGGTTTTATAGTCTGTGGCAGCCGTTAGATCAAGCTCAGGTATTTCTATGAGTTTAGTTGGCAAGGCTATAGTTTTCGGCTCACCTGTAATGTTGAATTTTGCCAGTACCATACCTGCGGCTGGTATATCTAAACTTGGTCCGGCAGGTGTGCGGGTATAAGGTAGATTTAATAATTGAAGTTCTTGTACCTGTGTGGTTTCAATCAGTATATCGGCTCTTTCGCCGGGCGTAAGCAGCAGCGTTTCCATAGCCACAGGTGCTTCCAGGAAACTGCCATCCATACCTATTACCTGCAGTCGTTTTCCGGGTATGTTCAGGTTATAATAGCGGGCAGATGATGCATTCACAATCCGTAGCCTCAGTAGTCCTGTTGGAGCGGATATTTCCGGTTGGTGCTCTCCATTTACCAGTACCAGTTCTCCTTCTTTGCCTTTGCCCCAGTCCATGCCTGCATGTGGTGCAACTGTACCGTTTTGCAGTGTGATGTCGTGCAGCACCAGCACCTTTTCGGTAGCAGAAGCGATAGGCTCCAGCTCGTCCACAGCTCCGCGGACGATGATCGGACCTGACAACCCTTCGAACAGCTGGCGGGTAACTTTGCCGTGGGCGTGCGGATGGTACCAATACATGCCGGCACTGCCTGGTAGCGCTTCAAAAGTATAGCCCAGCGATTCACCTGGCGCTACAACCTGGTGCGGCTTGTCATCCTCCGGCGACATAAAAATACCGTGCAGGTGCAGATTGCTTGGCTCACGCAGCTGGTTTATAAAATCTATCGTTACCACTTCTCCTTCCTTTACTTCCAGTAAAGGTCCCGGAAAGCTGCCGTTATAAGTCAGAATTGTTGCATCCTGTCCGGCTATGCTGATGTTTTTTTGCTGTGCCGTCAGGTCGAAGTGGCGGATCGGTTTGGCTTGTGGCTGAAGGTTGTTCATAGTTTTATTTTGTAGCAAGTATCTGTAGCAAAATTATAAACCAGCTTGCCGTAGGCGTTACAGGATTCAGGATAAGCTTTACAGATTTTTGGGTAATCAAGTGTGCTTATACTTCCAGCACTTCCGGGTTGGCAATGTTGGCAGGTGTGCCGTTGGCAAAGGCAATAATGTTCTCAAATGCTTTGCGGAAGTATAGTTCGTAACCGTTTTTCTCTACGTAGCCCAGGTGTGGCGTGCAGATCACATTAGGCAGTTGCAGCAATGGATAATCTTTGTCGTAGATAGGTTCAGATTCATATACATCCAAAGCGGCAAAACCAGGTCTGCCATGTTGTAATGCATCCAGCAAAGCTCCTTCTTCTATCAGTTCGGCCCGGCTGGTATTTACCACTACGGCGTCCTTTTTCATCATGGCTAAGTCTTCAGGCTTAACTATACTTTTGGTGCTGTCGGTGAGGCGTAAATGCAGCGTTACCACATCGGCTTCAGTGAAGAACTCTGCTTTGCTGGCAGCAGCTAAAAAGCCATCCTGCTTGGCCTGTGTTCTGGAACTTTCACTACCCCAAACTATAACTTCAGCCCCGAAAGCCTTGGCATAGCCTGCTATGCGCTTACCAATCTTTCCATAGCCCCAGATGCCGATCAGCTTTCCGTTTATAGTGCTGCCGATGTTTGTTTGCCATAGTCCGGCTTTCATCCCTTCTATGGCCTGTGGTACTTGTCTTACGACATTCATAATCAGGAGCCAGGCAAGCTCAGCAGGAGCTACCGGAGAGCCAACACCTTCGGCAACCGCAATGTTATACCTGGTGCAGGCTGCCAGATCCAGGTGGTTAGAAATTTTACCGGTCTGACTAATGAGTTTTAGGTTGGACAGCTGTGAAATAAGATCTTCTGTGATAGCAGTACGCTCTCGTGTAAGCACCAAAACATCAGCAGTTTTGAAGCGTTCGGCTAAGGCTTCAGTATCATTCAGCGTATCGTTGTAAATGGTTACCTGATGGTCTTTAAGCAGCTCAATACATGACAAGGTGTGTACTACATTCTGGTAATCGTCGGGGATGATGATGTGCATGGATAAAGTAGATTTAAGTTCACAAAAGTCTACATTATGTAGAAAGAGCGCAACAGACAAAGGGGTACTTTAGTTGGATAAATGTGCAGTACAGAGTAGATGTGTTGAATACCTTCCGCGCCAAGCCCAAACAGGTCGAACGCAAGCTCGTTGCCGAACGGATAACAGCCAAGATGCTGAACTTTGAAGAGACATTTATCAATGGGATGGGAGGAGGTGATAGGGTTGTCTATAGTTGGTGTTGGCTTCCTAAAGTACAACCTACTGAAGTTTGTTTTAGGTGATCTTTAAGAAATGAATGAAAAGTGCGATATCAGACAAAAAATACGTTCTAGAAGTAGGATGAAAATAGGAGAGGTCAGAGCTATAGTTTTGTGCCGGAATCTGTAGAAAATGCATACTCTGGGAAGCCATTTTGCTACGGATTTGTTCCTGTTTTAGAAACCGGAAATTGTGCTGTAAAATCAGGTGTTTTTTACGTGCGGAAAATAGCTTATTTATACTTTCTTCTCCTGTATGTAATCTGACGAAATTACGGAACAAAAGAGTTGCCGGAAATGCGCGTAACTTTCTGTAACAGCCTTTCCGGCTACGGAAAAATACTCCGTAACTAAACGTGATCCTGCGTGTAATTTGAGCGCCGGAAAAGAGAAGATTTAACTAAGTTGTATTTGATGACATAATCACGTTGTTTCGGGTGCGTTACACAGTGTTTTTTGAGTACGGATTTACCGCTTTTTACCGCATTTATTTCTGGAGCACATTTTTGATGACTGAGTACATGCTATACGTGGTACTTTACCGTGATATTGATCGGGTAGAATTTGCCCTTCAGGGTGAATAGCTAAAAGCTCGGTTTTAAGCCATGCAGTGCGGAACTGCGGGAAGCGCTGTTTTTGCCTGTTTTTCGGTGTGTTTTTATAGTTGTAACTAATTGGTATAGCGTTAATTGCGTATAAATTAAGTTGCATAGTTTAGTTGTAATTCCGGATACCTGTTGCGGAAGGTTGTTTTTGGGTTTCCATACTTAGTGTTCTAAAACTATAGTTTCCGGCACATTTCCTCACGTAAAAAGACCATACTCCGGTAGCTGATTTTACCTGTTTCCGGTATTCTGAAATTGATGCTAACTGCTTGTGCGCACGTAACTTAGCTGTCCGTAAAATTCTCCGTAAAATATGTGATTGAAGTTTAAATATGGAATACTCCTTTTTCTACCGCAAACCCTGCTTTTCAGGTCATGTTTTCTGATTCCGCAACTGGCGTCAACACTTCTATAATCGCGCCCGCCTGCGTAGGATGCGCGCGTACATGCGTGCATGTGAGATCCGGTTTAAATTTTTTGAAGCTATTCCATTTGCTTACCCGGTCTTCAGTTTTTAACTCCAGAACCTGCTTTAGAAAATATTTTATCCAGAAATAAAACAAATATTACAAAGTTGTTGTATATTTAAAACTAAACATTACCTTTGGGTAAAATTTAGAATTTAACTACGCATGAGAGAGGAGACACCACAGCCGGAAAACAGCACGGAAGATTTTGCTTTACAGCTTGATCTACAGGAAATAGAGCAACTACCCGAGCTGTATGAAAAGCTACGCGAGCCGATCTTTTCGCTAAAGCAAACCGGTATTGCCCCCAAGCTTTACGTGGACTGGAAGAAAGCCGGACTAGCACCTAAAACTGAAGAACAGTCCTGGACGAAGCTGTCGTTTCTGGAATACCTGTGGCTGAAGATGGCCAAAGAATTGCGGGAACTGGGTCTGCCGCTGGCACGGGTAAAAGCCTTACGCGAATACCTGTTTGCCGTGCAGGAAATTCCGGCGGAAGCGCTAACACCGGAAATGATTGCTAAGCTGCGCGACGAGCTCAGTAAAATGATGTCTCCTAAAGAAGTGGAAGCTTTTATTGCAGAACACCTGAGCGGACAGGTACAGGCCGCTCAGGCAAGTTACAGCGTGCAGCTTTGCCTGCTAGAATCGTTGATATATGCTGCCCTGTACCGCAAGCAGGAAGCTGGTATTCTGATCTTTCCGACAGGCGATCTGGCACCGTGGCTGGACGAGATGCAGGGCATGGGGCCGGAAGGGCAAGTGCTGCTTGGTAGAACGCATGTGTTTTTATCCATTACCCAACACCTGGCCGCTTTTATCTTAGACGAAGACAAAGCCGATTATATTCCGCGTCTATCATTGCTATCAGAAGAAGAGCTTCAGGTGGTAAGAGCCATTCGAAACAAAAGCTTCCGGCAGGTAACGATCACTTTTGATGAGAAGCGCCAGATCACCTTGCGCACCACTTCAGACGGGCATCTGGATGAGGCAGTGTCAAAGCAACTGATCGAAACGCTGGCACTCAGGAATTACCAGTCCGTGGAATTAGAAAATCGTGGCGGTTCAAAGCTAAAGTTTACCAAAGAACACCGCCGTAGAATTTAGTACCAAGTAGCTTACTCTTATCAAGCGCTGATTGGGTAAGAGCCAAGGGTAGCGGTTGCCCCGCACCCTAACATAAAAGCCCGCCATTGTACCGGTTGCCCCGGACTAGTGGCACAGGCAAATACCAAATTGAAAACGCTATCTAAAAACCAGAAAGAGAAAACCCAAAGACCAAACAGTAAACACAAACAAGGTCAGCCGAAAGGTAAAGCAAGTGCTGCTAATGCTGTAGAACTTGACGAAGCACGCGAACAGCTGAGTGCTTATGATAGCTATTATAAGCAGCTCTCGGAAGAAGTAGAAACCATAGAGCGCCATGTACGCGAACTACGGCAAACTCCGGGGTTAGAACATTTAACCGAAGCAGAAGCGCAGGCAAAGGTAGATTTTATGCTCCGCTTTTCAGCTTGGGTATTCAACCAACACCTGTCAGAGCAACAGATTAAAACTATAGATGATAAAGCTGATGTAGTGGCTAGGTCGGTTAAAATTTCTAAAGTACAAAACCCGAAGGGCAAGAGTAACAAAAAAGTAACACTGTCCCTCACCCGTTAACCAGAATAGAATATGAAAAAGCAAACCAACGCAGCCGTGCTTGAAGTAGCTAAAGCTGCACCCAAAACTAAGAAAGCAGCTAAAAAAACTGTTGCAAAAGCTAAAGCCAAGGCTGCTACGGCTAAGCCTGCGCCAGCTAAAAAGCCAGCTGCACTACGGGCTACGACGGGAAAAGGAAGTGAACTGAGTATTTTTGCCCGGCCACTTCAGAAAGGAAGTAAGAAAGCAGCGCCACGCGGTAAGGTCGCTATCATTTACACGCGTGTGTCCACTAAAGAGCAAGCCGAGACCAATCAAAGCTTATCCACCCAATTAGAACGCTGTACAGCTTATGCCGAGCGCCACGGCTACCAGGTGGTGGGTAAATTCGGTGGGACCTATGAAAGCGCGAAATCTGACGAACGGAAGGAATTCCAGAAAATGCTCGAGTTTGTTAAGAAAAGTAAGCTCAGGGTAGGCTACATCATCGTTTATTCCCACGACCGCTTTTCGCGTACTGGCTCTTCTGCCATTGGCATCGTGGATGAATTAGGCCGCATGGGTATATCTGTTGTGGCGGTAACCCAACCGGTAGACACCCAGACAGCTGCAGGTAAATTACAGCAGGGCATTCAGTTTCTCTTCTCGCAGTTTGATAATGACCAGCGCCGCGAAAAATGCATGACGGGCATGGAAGCGCGTGTTAGACGTGGTTTGTGGGTAGGTAAAGTACCGATGGGCTATGATAAGGTGATTGTGGGTAAGGACGTGATCTTAAAGCCTAACAAAACAGGTAAGCTGATCCGTTTGGCCTTTCTACTGAAAGCAGAACAAGGGCTTTCTAATACAGACATTATCAAGCGCCTGAAAGCGCAGGGACTGGTGCTCTTCAACCAAACACTGACCAAGCTCTTTAAAAACCCGTTCTACTGCGGTTTAATAACCCATGGCTTACTCGAGGATGGGGAAGTAGTAGAAGGCCAGCACGAGCCGTTAATAACACGCCAGATGTTTTTAAAAGTAAATGGACTGCAGGCCCAGAACGCCCATGGCTATACGCAGGTCAAAGAAGATGAAGAACTGCCGTTGCGACATCACATCAAGTGCGGTAGCTGCCGAAAGCCGCTTACAGGCTATGAGATGAAGAAAAAGCAGATCCACTACTACAAATGCAATACCATTGGCTGCAAGCTGAATCGGAATGCTGGAAAGCTGCATAACCTCTATGAAGGCTTTTTATCTGAACTCGAAGTAGACCCGCGCTACCTGTCTAAGTTAGCTGAGATCATGGAAGAGACCTATTACAAGCTTACCGAAGAAAGTCGGGTAGAAGAAAAGCGCTTGAACACGCAGCACACGGAACTGAAAAAGAAACTAGATACGCTGGAGCGTCGCTACGCCTTTGGCGAAATAGAGAAAGAACTCTTTGTAAAATTCAGCTCAGAACTAAAGACAGAGCTGTTGGAAATCGAGCAAAATCTGGAAAAGTATGCGCCAGCGTTATCGAACCCCAAAGACTTCATCAAAATGGGCTTAGAAAAAGCGGTAACTATCTCACAATCATGGAGTAAAGCAAATGTGCAAGGTCGTAAACAGCTGCAAGCGATGATGTTTCCAGAAGGGGTGTTTTTTGACCGTGAAATGGAGAGTTATCGAACCCAGCGGGTAAATGGATTTTTTGCCCTTTCCAGCCAAATACAGGGGTTTTTGGAGCAAAAAGAAAAAGGGAAAAGCGATCAAAATAATCACTTTTCCCTTTCAGTAGTCCGTAGGGGAATCGAACCCCTGTTGCCAGAATGAAAATCTGAAGTCCTAACCCCTAGACGAACGGACCGTGTTACTGAATTGTGGTGCAAATATAGGGGTAGGAAACTAAACTGCAATACTTGATTCACTAATTTTTTAAAGTATATAGCTATCTTGTTGTTTCTCAGGTAGTAATTTTTGTTGTTTCATAATTGAGCAGCATAATTAAACTATTCACTCTTCAACGAAAGAACAGGATTAGAAAGTGCTGCTTTTATAGCTTGTGTACTCATCGTGAGCAAGGCAATGGTTAATGTAGCCACACCAGCCAGTATAAATGCACCATACCCTAGTGAAATCCGGTACGAAAAGTCCTGTAACCACAGGTTCATTAAATAGTAGGCTATCGGTACTGCGATCAGGAAAGCAATTAGAACGAGCTTTATAAATTCCTTTGAGAACAGCACTGTAATGTTAAATACGGAGGCGCCTAATACTTTTCGGATTCCTACTTCTTTGGTTCGCTGCGCAGCCATAAACGCGACCAGCCCATATAAACCTAAGCAACCAATAAAAATTGCTATCAGCGAAAATATTTTGAAGAGGGTATTTTGTCTGGCCTCATCCTGGTAAAATTCGGCTATAGTTTCATCAAGGTATTTATAATTAAATACGTCATCCGGGTAAACCTTTTCCCAAACTTTTTCCAGATGCTGAAGCGCTTCTTTTTGTTGAGTCATGTCTATTTTGGCAGAGATAACACTGTAGGCTTCCGGGTTTTTTGTCATAACAAGCGGTTCTATGGGCGATGCCAGTGATGCCTGATGAAAATCGGCTACGACACCAACTATAGTACCCGCAAATCTTCTGTCACCCAAAGACAAATGTTTTCCGATGGCATCCTCAGGCGTTTTGATTCCTAGTTTGCGACGCATCGTGTCATTGATCACCATGTAATGTATTGAGTCGCTGTTCGGATACGCTTTGCCAGCCAGAAACTTCATATCAAACAAACTAAAGTAATAAGGGTCTACAAACTTTTTGTGAGTCTGAAAATCTTCATCTTTTGACGCATGGTTAAAGTAGAAGTTACCGTAGCTGATGTTGCCAGATGAAGGGGCATCTGAGCCAAAGCTGATTTCCCTGATCGCGGGATTATTTAATAACTCCTGGCGCAGAGGCTGAATTTTATCTCCTGTGTTCAGAGGTAAAAAAACGGTGATTACGGCTTCCTTATTAAAGCCTAAGGATTTGTTTCGGAAAAAGTTCATTTGTTCATTTACCAGAAGGGTACATATAATGAGCACCTGGCAAATGGTGAATTGCATGACCACTAATACCTGGCGTAAGGATATGCCGCCAAAACGTTGCACGCTCATACGATTGCGCAGCGCTGTAATGGGTTGCAAACTTGATAAAACAAAGGCAGGGTAAAAGCCGGCGAAAAGCGTGACCAGTAAGGTTTGTATTCCCAGGAACAGTAACAGTAGTTTATCATCAACCAAACTGAAAGTTATCTGAAGGTCGAGAAGCGTATTCAGGTATGGTAAAGCCAGCTCCGTAAGAATAACCGACAGAAAAGTAGCACAAAGCACTATTAATAGGGTTTCGCATAAAAACTGGATAACCAATTGAGTGCGGCTGCTACCCATTACTTTTCTCACACCAACTTCTTTGGCACGTCTGATGGCCTGTGCAGTAGCAAGGTTTATAAAGTTTATGCAAGCGGTTAAAAGTAGCACTATGCCAACTATAGCCATAGCCAGAATCAGTTCTTTTGAAATAGGCGTCTGAGCGAATGCTCCATAAAAGCTGGTATTATAGTGTATATCTTTCAGTGGTTGCATCAGGTAATGCAGAGTATGTCCTGGGCTCTCTCTTTCTGTATGTTTGCTTATAAATTGATTGACAGCTGCTTCAGCCCTGGTTGCAGACAGATTATCTGGTAGAACCACAAATGTCTGGTGGTCGCTCGACAAATTACCCCAATCCGTTGGCAGTGTCTTTCGAATTGTTTCATAGGATACGAGCATTACAAAAGGAAACTCTGTATTGCCAGGCATATCCGGCATCACGGAAATTACCTTCAGGTTGTATTGGTTGTTGTACCTGATTACTTTGCCAATTGCATTCTGGTCCGGGAAATATTTTGTTGCAAGAGACTTCGTTAGTATCACTACATTGGGCTCCGTAAAGTGCGATCTCACATCCACGGGGCCTGTATTAAAATCAAAAACATCAAAAAAGCTTGGTTCTATAAAACCGATATTCTCATCAACCAAAAACTTCTTACCGGTACCTGTGCCGTTCGATGGAATATTTATCCGTGCACCTGCATCTCCCTTTATCTGAGTTATCTCTTCAAAGCCAAGTTTATTGTTGCTTCGCATATTGGCTGCCAACGGAAAATGGGAGGCAGGCGTGTTAAAATCATTTTCCGGGAAAGTAACTACCAATCGATAGATTCTGTCGGCTTTCAGGTGAAAGCTGTCATAACTAAGCTGGTACTGGATTACCAGGAAAAGCAGGATGCTACAGGTAATGCCAAGAGCAAGTCCGGCAATGTTCAGGATGCTGTAACTCTTGTTACGGACAAGTGAGCGCATAGCCGTAAGGAAATAGATCTTTAACATAGTTTTAGGAATGATAGAGTGGTATCAAAAAACAGTAATGTAAATCGGTTATAAACTACATGCCAAGTGCTGTGCCAAAACTATAAATCCTGATTCCTGAGCGCCCAGCTAAACTATAGTTTAAAATACTGTCCGGGCGTGGACACTTTTTGTCCGGCAATGGACAGCAGGTACTACTTTTTCCGGTTAATTTCCCATAAATTACACTTGTATTAGCTTGGCACAATATTTTACTGTAAAGTATAAACTATAACCTACCTGCCATGGAAAATAACCTGGGACGCATACTGGTAATCGACGATAACGAGGACGTGCTTTTCTCTGCTAAAATGCTGCTGCGTAAACATGCCAAAGAAGTAGTGATGGAGAAGAACCCGAAGAAGATACCATTTCTGCTTACCAACTATGAGTTCGATATAATACTGCTGGATATGAACTATAGCCAGGACATTACCAGCGGACAGGAAGGTTTTTACTGGCTACAGGAAATCCTGAAATATGATCCGTCGGCGGTGGTAGTGATGATAACTGCGTTTGGCGATGTGGAGATGGCAGTGCGGGCAGTAAAAGAAGGCGCTACCGACTTTGTGCTCAAACCCTGGCAAAACGAAAAGCTGATCGCAACACTTTCGGCGGCATCCAAGCTTAGAAATTCCTATAAAGAAGTGTCTCAGCTTAAAGAAGTAAATCGCACACTTTCAGCTGAGCTCAACTCAACTTCTGATATCATTACCGGTACCAGCCAGCCCATGCAGCAACTCTTTTCGATTATTGATAAAGTTGCTAAAACGGATGCTGATATTTTACTGCTGGGCGAGAACGGAACAGGTAAAGAGGTGATTGCCCGAACAATACACCAACGCTCTTCCCGCGCCGATAAAGTGTTTGTTACCGTAGATATGGGCGCTGTTACAGAATCTTTGTTTGAAAGTGAATTATTCGGGCATAAGAAAGGTGCGTTTACCGATGCGAAAGAGGATAGAGTAGGTAGGATAGAGGCGGCCAACGGCGGGACGCTATTTCTGGATGAGATCGGGAATTTATCGCTGGCCATGCAGGCAAAATTACTGACCGTGCTGCAGCGCCGCGAAGTTATCAGAGTTGGAACCAACAAGCCAATACCCGTAAACGTACGGCTGATCTGCGCCACCAATATGCCCCTGAAGGAGATGGTTGCCCGTAACGAATTCCGCCAGGATCTGCTTTACCGCATTAATACCGTAGAGCTTAACCTGCCACCTTTACGCAACCGGCTAGATGATATTCCGGTGTTTGCGGAGCATTTTTTGGGCGTCTATGCTCGCAAGTACAAGCAGCCATTTAAGCGACTTTCGGATAGCGGTCTGGCCAGACTGAGCCGCTATAGTTGGCCGGGCAATGTGCGCGAGTTACAGCATGTACTGGAGCGTGCATCCATTATGAGCGATAACCGGGAACTGCAAGCTGAAGATTTTTTCTTTTTAGCTGAATCAGAAACCTCTGCAACTATAGCTTTACCCGCAAATGATGCCCGTCGTCTGGACGACCTGGAACGGGAAGCCGTGCAGCGGGCACTGGAAAAACATGACGGCAACGTATCGAAAGCTGCAAAAGAATTAGGCCTGTCGCGCGGGGCATTGTACCGAAGACTGGAGAAGTATGAGCTTTAAGAACTACAGGCTTCAGTTGCTGCTGCGTATTCTGTTACTTACAGCATCAATTTATGCCCTGGCTATAGTTGGGGCCAACCAGCAGTACAGAGGGACTTTTATCGGGCTGATCGTTTTAATAGTTGCACAGATCTTACTACTTATTTATTTTCATGAACGCACAAACCGGCAGTTTTTACGTTTCCTGAATTCTATAAAGTACGACGATTTTACGGAGCAATTTCATGTGACCGGCGAAGGAAAAGTACAGAACCAGCTTGCGCAAGGGTTAAACGATGTGATGCAGAAGTTCCGGGAAGTACGCGCCGAAAAAGAAGCGCATCTGCATTACTTCGAAGTTATAGTGCAACACATCGGTATCGGTATCATAACCTACAAACCAAACGGCGAGATAATGATGCTGAATAATGCCGCCAAAAAGCTGGTGCATTTAACGCAGGCCAGTAACATTAGTGAGCTGCAAAAAGTAAGTCCGGAGCTTGCCCTGGGTTTGCAACAACTTGAACATGGCGACAAGGTGCTGGTCCCGATCCGGAAAGGTGGCGAACAGGCAAACCTGACTGTACATGTCATGGAGCTTTCGCTGCTCGGGGACCGGATAAGGCTGGCATCTATCCAGAACATTCAGCGCGAACTGGAAGAGAAAGAGATGGAAGCGTGGCACAACCTGATCAAAGTACTCACACACGAGATCATGAACTCTGTAACGCCAATAGCGTCGCTTTCGGCAAGTGCATCCGAAGAGATCAGCAGTTACACGGATACCGAAGCCGAAGAGATAACCATACTGCGCGAAGAACTGGATGACGTGGGGAAATGCCTGCAAACTATAAGCCGCCGTTCTGATAGCCTGATCCGTTTTGTGAACGACTTCCGTAACCTGACAACCATATCTGTTCCACAGAAATCTGTATTTAAGGTAGGGGAGTTGTTCCGAGAAATAAAGATGCTGATGCGGGAGCAACTGGCCAGGCAGCAGGTTCGGTTACAAGTAGAGGTGCCATCCGAAGATATTTTACTTTCTGCTGACCGTGGCATGGTGGAACAAGTGCTGATAAACCTGGTAAAGAATGCTGTGGAGGCACTGCACGAAAGATCGGATGCAACTATAAAATTACAGGCCACCCTGGATGACCGCAGCCGGGCCCGGATTCTGGTTTGCGATAATGGGCAGGGCCTGACGGAAGAAGCCATGCAAAAGATATTTATTCCATTTTATACCACCAAAAAAACCGGTTCTGGTATCGGACTTAGCCTATCACGACAAATCATGCGTCTGCATCAGGGCAATATAGCTGTTGATTCTAAACTCGGTGAGGGTACAGCTTTCACTTTAAGTTTCTGAGGTCAAACTATAGTCTGACCATAAGTGCAACCGCGTGCGTATAGTTGAGGAAAGCAACAATACAGTATGAGCAGAACAGTAACTATAAGCGCCGAGCAACCCAACGGGTTTGTTGCCAATATCCGGATGGGAGACCAGCAGTTTGTAATCGATGAAAGCGGAATTACTGAAGGAATTGATACCGGGCCAACGCCATACGACTATATTATGAGCGCACTCGGAGCCTGTACGGTTATTACCTTGCACATGTACGCGCAACGCAAACAATGGCCTCTGCAACGCGCAGAAGTAATCCTTAGCCATGAACGCGTATACGCTGCCGATTGTGAAAATTGCGATGACAAATCAGCCAAAATATCTCAGATAACCAAAAAACTGAAACTGGTTGGGGACCTTACCCAGGAACAGCGCCTTCGGCTGGAAATTATCTCTTCTAAATGCCCGGTACAAAAAACCCTGCAGGCCGGCATTGTGATACAGACAGAGCTGGTGCAGGGCTAAGCTATAGTTTGCTACTCTTCCTGATTTCGGTATATTCGTAACGTGTAACCAGGGCAGCCATACCCAAACTATAGTTGCTTTTCAGCCTATGTTCAGAAGATCTGTATTTGTACTTTCACTCGTGTTTTCACTGTTTGCCGGCTGCGTACCCATCGAGGAGCAGGCTCAAAGCGGCTCATCTAACCAGCAGACACCAATCCGGTACGAAGATTATATTTACAACGAAACTATAAAGTCGGTACAGTTTTACCAGGCAACCGGTGTGCCCGAAGAAGTTTTGGAACCGGCTGTAACTTCGTTGCAGCAGGGGCGCCCGATCTTACTGGAGTTCGACAGGCTGAATGCCGGCCCGCAACGATTGGTAGCCAAGCTTATCCATTGCAACTATAACTGGACGCCTTCTAACCTTACCGAGACCCAGTATCTGAACGATTTCAATGAGTTTTTTATAACGGATGTACAGAATTCGGTAAATACGCGCGTGCCGTATGTGCATTACCGGTTCAGGGTGCCACGGGTAAAAATGAGTGGTAACTATGTGCTGGAAGTAAGGGAAGAAGGCGGAAACCTGTTACTAACCCGCCGCATGATGGTGTATGAAAACCTGACAGCTGTTACTGCAAAGTTAGGTTTACCGGCTGGTCCATCAGGCAGGCAGACACGCCAGCCGGTTGAGTTTAATGTGTTTTACCAGGACTATGAACTTATAAACCCAGCCATGGAAGTAAAGGCTGTGCTACGCCAGAACCATCGCTGGGACAATGCCAGGTTTATCCCTTCACCGACCTTTGTGCGCGACCACCTGAAACGCCTGGAATATGTGTTCTTCGAGCCGAAAGATAATTTCCTGGGTTTGGCTGAATACCGGCCATTTGATACCCGCAGTGTACGCTACAATGGCATAGGCGTAAGCAGTGTAAAAGTAGAAGCTAACCCGATAGAAGTGTTTCTACAAATCGATAAAAACCGTTCGGGAGAAGTGTATAGCCAGGAGCCGGATATTAATGGCAAGATGCTTTTCAACAACCGCGAGTACGGCAACGGTGACGTGAACAGCGACTATACCTGGGTCGATTTTGAACTGAAAGCGTCGGAAGAAACGAACGGTCAGGTTTATATTCTGGGTGCGCTAACCGACTGGAAACTTACCTCTGATGCCCGAATGCGCTACAACGCTGAAAAACAGGTTTACAACGGCAGGCTACTTTTAAAACAGGGATACTACAACTATCAATATGTACTTCAACAGAACCAAACGATAGATTATAGTTATTACGAAGGCAGTCACTTCCAGACAGAAAACTCCTACGACATCCTGATCTATTACCGCCCGCCAGGGTCAAGAGCTGATTTGTTGATCGGGTATGAGGAGATCTTGTTTAACAGGAGGAGGTAAAGTTATACTACATACATAGTGCAGATAAGCGAATGTTGTTGTTTATACTTTAGTTAATCCGTCATTGGGATTATTTTCAGATTAAAAAAATGGCGAAGCTTTCAGGCTTTAGTAGTAGGAAGGGATCACAGGCTTAAAAGAAAAGGCCTGTAAAAGAGCCAAAGGCATAAATGGAATTTGTGACTGGAAGTCTTGCGGCGGCGATGCCGGAGAAAGCCAGTGCTTTCGGACGGAAGCGTCCCCATGCAAGACTTGGAGCGGGCGAAGTTAGTCTTGAAAAAGGATAAAGTCAAGTAGGCTCACTTCGGCTAGGTAACTCTTTTACAGGCTTTAACACTTGATAAAAGATGCCTTTGATGGATTAATTTTAAAGCCTACCGCCCCTGGCCACGCTTGCCGATACCCGTATCAACAACATGGCCCGTGGCTAAAGCCGCCATTTGGAAAAAGAATTTATAAGGAGAAAATAACCCAACGAGCAGCTTGTTTTTCCTTAAATAAAGAAAGAAATTAAGACCAGCAGTCACTACAAAAAAGGAAAAACAAGCACGGATAACTACGCCCAGAAGTCACCAAGGCAAGGCAGGCAAGCCTCGGCGCCTCCTGGCCTTGTTTGTTGTACTACATCTTGAATGAATAAATTTATCTCCATAGCCATTATCTGTTTGTTGTTCGCCAGCAAGTCCTTTGCATGCCAATGCATTGGACCTTCAGCTAACATAGAAGAGAATTGGAAAGGGTCTTATCAGGTTTTTGTAGGTGAAGTTCTGGAATCATCGTCTGATAAACTTTACTTGGCAAGTGGACTGAACTATACCTATTATACCATTCAGGTGATTGAATCCTTGAAAGGCAACTATCATCCAAAGTATAGACTGCGGACGTTTGAAAGGATTAGCCACGGCTCTTGTGACTATACATTTGAAGTTGGTAAAAAGTACCTCATCTATGCCTACAGCGATAATGGTAATCTATCAACTAACATATGTTCCAGAACAGCACCAATAGAAGAAGTCAACAAAAATGAAATAGAAGAACTCAGACGACTGACTAAAGACTATGGTGAAGAAAAGGGAGCAGCCTTGATTATTGAGAAAAGCGTAGCAGAACGAGAGTTGGGAGTAGCACAAGTAAAAATAAAGGAATTGAATAATGCTACAGAAGAGCTAAACAACACTAAAAATTGGTTACTCGGGATAGCATTGGCTTTAGCGTTGCTCTTAGTTCTCTCAGTTTTCACAAGTCTAAGAAGGAAAAAAGACAAAGTACAGCACGGTTCATAGTTTAGGCTGCGGCTATGCCTTGCCCACACTATGCACAACCCGTTAGCACCTATTGATGATTAACTAATGAATTTCACTACTATTGAATATTTAAAGACTGGAACTCCTAAGCAACAGGAAGCATATGATGTGCTCACCAAATATTCAATTATGGAATATTTGCAACCGTATTCTCCCATATTGGCGGGAACAATTCCGATAGACGTTGATATAGAAAACAGTGATTTAGACATTATTTGTTACTGGCAAAATGCCGACGAGTTCAAGATTAACTTATGCAAATACTTCTACGGTTATAAAGACATTCAAATAGTTGATAAATTGGTTCGTGATCAACGTACCATAATTGCTAATTTTAAAGTCTCAAACTTTGAGATTGAAATATTCGGACAGAATAAGCCTTCACAAGAGCAGTATGCCTACAGGCACATGGTAATAGAAAACTATCTTCTACTGTCCAAGGGGAATCAATTCAGGCAAACCATTAGGGAACTTAAAGTTCAGGGATTTAAAACGGAGCCAGCTTTTGCCTATGCATTAGGATTGCAGGAGACCCATATCTTGAACTTCTAAAAGAAGAAGAAAAATTGAAACCCTATCTGCCAACAAATGCTAAAAAGCATTAAAACGCATTTTAGCAAAGCCGTTAATTAACCTTACAATGTCAAGCATACAAAAAGCCTACAATAGTTGGGCAGCGCAATATGACACCAACCAAAACCGCACCCGCGACCTGGAAGGAAAGGGTTTGCGAACTACACTGGCAACTATAGATTTTGAACGCGTACTGGAAATTGGCTGTGGGACCGGCAAGAACACCGTCTGGCTCCAGGAAAAAGCTACCCATGTAACAGCTGTAGACTTTTCAGAAGAGATGCTTACAAAAGCGAAACAGAAAATCGCTTCTGATAGTGTTCAGTTCGTTCAGGCGGACATTACAAATAACTGGTCGTTTATTGATAAGAAGTATGAACTGATAACCTTTAGCCTCGTGCTGGAGCACATTGCTAACCTGGAACCTATTTTCAGGAAAGCTTCGGAAGTTTTGGTTTCCGGTGGACATGTTTATATAGGTGAGTTACATCCATTCAAACAATATACTGGCAGTAAAGCCCGCTTCGATACTGAAAATGGCCAACAAATACTGGAGTGCTACACCCACCATATTTCCGACTTCACACAAGCCGCCAAACAACACGGTTTTATAGTTGCAGATATCAACGAGTTCTTCGACGATAACGATCGCTCGCAGCTTCCCAGAATTTTAACTGTACTCTTGCAGAAAGTATAGCTCTTGTAACACAACAAGGTTCTCATTTATTCTACATACTGGCGACAACTATAGAACTATAGTAAGACTATAGCAAAGGCAGAAAATCCCCTCTTGGGATGGGGAGGGTTAGGTTAACTTCCTGCTTTGGATAAGAAGAGGTCAGGGGGTAGTTGGAAAGTTTTAGATCTATAGCGACAGCCTATGCTATTTCTGTCCCTATAGGGCCAGTTGAGTTACAAACTCAACACTATCGTTAAGTACGGGTTGCAAACCCGCGCCGGCAAAAACTAGTATAAACAACTATAGAACTATAGACTCAATTATAACAAAAGGTCAATCCTGAAAATCCTTTAATCCTGTGAATCCTGATTCAGACAAAAACAAAAAAGGGCAACTATAAAGCTGCCCTTTTCTATATTTCAAAAGTATAAACTATACGTTGAAACGGAAGTGCATAATGTCACCATCCTGTACCACATATTCTTTACCTTCTACAGCCATTTTACCGGCTTCTTTTATCTTCGCTTCTGACTTATACTCCTGGTAGTCTTTTAGTTTGATAACCTCGGCACGGATAAAGCCTTTTTCAAAATCTGTATGAATTACACCGGCCGCTGCAGGCGCTTTCCAGCCTTTACCAATCGTCCAGGCACGTACTTCTTTTACACCTGCTGTAAAGTAAGTGATCAGGTTCAGTAAACTATAAGACGCCTTTATCAGCTTGCTCAAACCAGACTCTTTCAGGTTATATTCTGCCAAAAACATCTCCTTTTCCTCTTCGTCAGTAAGCTCTGCGATCTGCGCCTCAATAGAAGCCGAGATCAGAACAACTTCAGCATTTTCAGCTTTCACATGTTCTTCCAGTGCTTTCGAGAACTGATTACCAGTGTTAACAGATTCCTCGTCTACGTTAGCGGCATAGATCACCGGCTTAGCTGTAAGCAGGTTAAGGTCCTCTACAGCTTCTTTGTCTTCATCAGTTGCATCAAGGCTACGCGCGTTCAGACCAGCCTCCAGATGGGTCTTGTATTTCTCCAGGCTGGCATACTCTTTCTTTGCTTTTGCATCGCCTGCTTTTGCGGAGCGCTGCACTTTCAGCAATTTCTTGTCAACAGACTCCAGGTCTTTTAACTGCAGCTCTGTATCTATAATTTCTTTATCTGAGATCGGATCCACTTTACCGGCAACGTGCACAATGTTCGGGTCCTCGAAGCAACGTACTACGTGTATAATGGCATCCACTTCTCGTATGTTTGCCAGGAATTTGTTGCCCAGACCTTCGCCTTTACTAGCACCTTTTACCAACCCGGCAATGTCAACAAACTCAATTACAGTTGGTAACACACGCTCAGGATGCACTAATTCCTCCAGTATCTGCAAACGCTCATCAGGTACGGTAATTACGCCCACGTTTGGCTCAATGGTACAGAAAGGGTAGTTGGCAGATTCTGCCTTGGCGTTAGAAATAGCGTTAAATAAAGTTGACTTACCTACGTTTGGCAAGCCCACGATGCCGCATCTTAATCCCATGTATCTTTAGTTCTTAATTTCAGGGGGCAAAGATACGATTTTTTGTGGATTGATTTATAGTTGAAATTAAAGTGTTGGAGTGGGGCAAATGTATCTTTTTTATAGTCATTCTGAGATGAGAGTAGAAGAGAGTCAGCAAAGTTGTGAGGAATCATATTTCCCCTTTAGTTTGTCTTTTGTCATTTTGACGTTAGGAGAAATCTGAGTGCTATAGTTTGATTTTCTACTCCTTGAACCAAGCCTTTTCTTCCATAGCGTTCTTTAATCCTGGGAGCTCTAACAACCTACCGATCTATAGTTGGCTTTGGTGCCCTCATGGCCGGGAGGCCCCGTCTTCGGGCATCGCGCTGCTGCTTTCTTGCTACCCTCGCTCTGCTCGGGTTGCCTTGCGGCAGCGCAACAAATCAAAGGCGCTCAACCCAAAGACTGTGATCAGTTCGATAGTAACTCTATAGTTTAAAGGAGAAGCTATAGTTGAATCGCCTTATCGTGGTCATAATTCCGTAGGGACAGGTCGCGACCTGTCCGCTCCTGGTCTGCAACTATAGCAAATTCAGCTTTCTCCCACTGGTCAAAATAACAGTTGGGCAAGCAGTAGCAGAAAAGTCCCCCTTCGAAGGGGCAGGGGGGTGACAAACGGAAACTAAAAAACGATAACTAAAACTATAGCAACAGCCGCAATTCCCTCCCGGGAGGGCAGGGGTGGGTTAAAACAGTAACTATAAAACAATATTCAAAACTATAGCAAAGGCTAAAAGCTCCTTCCCCTGTTTTTAGGGGAAGGCTGGGAAGGGGTAAAACCACAACTATAAAACTATACCAATCACCTTTATCCCAAAAATCCATAAATCTCCCTTAATCCCGGTTCAGACAATGCCTGTCCCTGACGGGCCAGTTGAGTCAGGAGACTCAACGCCATAGTTAGTCACGAGCGGGGACGCTCGCGCCAGCATCATAGATTATAGAACTATAGCTCCACCTTAAATTTCCACTTCTGGTATGGGAGAAGGGGTAAAACCCCAATTATAGCAATGGCCCAAAAAACTCCCATCTTTATTCTAGCTTGAAGTGATCTTGAAAGTAGCGATCGTAGCACTGAGGGCTGGGGTGGTTGGATAACGGGTACTATAGACATAAACATCAACTACAGTAGAAACCTTAGAAATCAACATCACCCATTGAGATGAAAAGCAAAAAAGCCTGTAGCGTTAACTACAGGCTCTTTCAGTATTTTATAAAGCAGGAGTGTAGGTTACTCCCACTTGAGTTCTTCATCAAAAGTTGCGTCGGCAGATACGGTTACGGGCTCCGTTGATTCCATCGTTTCCATCGTTTCAGATGCCTCTAAAGCAGCAAGTGCTTCCTCGGTTAGCAGCTCAGATTTAACGTGCTCAATTGTTCCCTGCAGTGCTTCCATAAATTTCACAAAGTCTTCTTTATAAAGAAAGATCTTGTGCTTTTCGTACGAGAAGGTCTCATCTTTGAACTTTCTTTTACTCTCTGTGATGGTCACATAGAAGTCGTTTGAGCGAGTTGATTTCACATCAAAGAAATACGTTCTCTTCCCGGCTCTTACTCTTTGGGAATAAATTTCTGCTTTTTCGTTGTTCTCTTCCACCGTTTATAAGACGTTAAATTCAACTTAATGAACCTAAAAGTAACATATAGAATTGATATATAAAAATTTTTGAATTTAAAATCGATATTAAATTTTTCTATTATATTTGGCCCCGGACCAAAATAGTAAATCATGAATTTATGTTCAATTTTACTAGTATTCCTTCTCTCTTTTTCATCGGGTAACACCACCTATATAGCTAACGGTAAGGCATCTTACTACGCCGACCGTATGCAGGGGCAGCGCACTGCCAGCGGCGAACGCTACGACAAAACACAGTTGACTGCCGCGCATCCAACACTTCCTTTCAACACTTTTGTAGAGGTTACCAACCTGGCAAATGGCAAATCGGTTATAGTTAAAATAAACGATCGTATGCCGAAAGGTAGCCGCATCATAGATCTGTCCAGAGCTGCTGCAAAAGAGATCGATATGATTCGTGCCGGTGTAGGTAAGGTAACTTTAAAAGAAGTAAACCCAATGGAAGAGCAACAAGAAGTGCCTTTTGCCGTTTCAGAAGCAAAGCCAGATAAAACCAACTAATATGTAGCCCATGAAGCAGCCCATCACCCTTGCCGATGTTCAGAAATTTGAGAACATGGAGTTTCTGGCAAAGCAGTTGGTGGAAGGCTTTATTACCGGTTTGCATCAGTCGCCGTACCATGGTTTCTCGGTAGAGTTTTCGGAGCACCGCCTGTATAATAGCGGCGAAAGTACCCGCCACATCGACTGGAAAGTTTTTGCCCGCACCGACAAGCTTTTTGTTAAGCGCTACGAAGAAGAAACCAACCTCCGCTGCCACCTTTTACTGGATGTGTCGCCGTCCATGTACTACCCTACAGACTCGCATGGTAAGATAAAATTCAGTATACTTTGTGCAGCGGCTATTGCGACCGTTTTGCGCAAACAGCGCGATGCCGTTGGGTTGGTAACGTTTGCTGATACCATTCAACTACAAACGCCGGTTCGCTCCACGGCTTCTCATTTGCACACCTTATTACTGCTGCTTCAACAGCAATTAGAGGCTAAGCCGGCCCTCTCCGGAACCGAAGTGCCAGGAGTCATTCACCAGATCGCGCAGCAAATTCCTAAACGGTCTCTGGTTATTATTTTCAGTGATATGCTGGGGCGCAATGAGGATATGGACACTACTTTTTCGGCATTACAGCACCTGAAACACCAGAAACACGAAGTGCTGATTTTCCATGTGATGGACCGCAAAACGGAAGAAGAGTTTGACTTTGCCGAGCGGCCCTACATTTTTGTGGATATAGAGACAGGGCAGGAGCTGAAGTTGCAGCCATCGCAGGTGCGCGACAACTATAAAACGGCTGTTGCGAACTATAAACGCGAGCTTGCGCTAAAGTGTGGCCAGTATAAAATAGATTTTGTGCCTGTAGATATCAGCGAGCCTTTTGATAAGGTGCTGTATAGTTACCTGGTAAAACGGGCGAAGGTGCGTTAAGCTAACTATAATCCTGTAACCGGATGATTTTACCATCCTCAATAGTAAATACAGACTTTCCTTTCAACTCCAGCTTATCGCAGGCTTTCATCCCGTTTGGTAAATCTATTGCAAGTATAGCTGAGTAGTCTATTTGTGCGTCGGCTTTAGTATCAGTTATAGTTAGCTGCGTAATTTTCTGCTCGCGGTGTTTAAAGTATTTGGTAGCTACTTCAGCCTGCTGCTTAAAGGCTTTTGTACCTTTTATACTTAGCGTCACTTCTCCATTCGCAATATTCTCAAATTCAATATCAGGGTGTAACTGCGCAATCATGGCTTCTACATCAAAGTTGTTGTAGGCTGCGATGTAGGTTTCTATAGTTTGTTGGATGGCGGAGTTTGGCATGTGAATTTTTATTTCTAACGTGTTGGGCTATGCGGCTGCAAAGCTGCCGTATAGGTTGTGTTGTACCATACTTTTCTGCTTAAGAAGATATTATAAAGTCTGCTCTTGCCTGGCAAGTGGAATAAAGGTTTTCTCAAAAATATCTTCTGTGTAGAAAAGGCCGTCCATTACCTGTGGCAATCTCATGCGCATTTCTTTATACCCGAAGGGCCTTGCAACCAAAGGGTCTAGTAGCCATTGAGGGAGATCGGTTTTGTTAAAATCAAGAAACAAATATGGCTGATTGGTCTGTCCAAACACATATTCTATACTATTTAGCTTATGTTTTTTTACGTTTATCAGGGGAAAGAAAAGAAGTTTCCCGATTTTTCCCTTATAGCCTGTGAAACCAATATTATAGTATTTTTCACCATAGGATTGCTTTATATAATCCCCTAATCTCAGATTCTGCTGATAAAATTCACGTTCAATGTTTACTCCATTGTAAGTAAGGTGAGAAGAAGCAGCCCATACAACCACTTTTTGTCCTTTATACAACTGGCTTTGTAAAAAAGCCAGGTTAGCTCCCATTTGCCTGTCCCGCACCTGCTCGTTTGAAAATCTTTTGGATATTTCTGCAAGCGTACTATGCATGAATTGCTGCCAAAACAGATGTTCCTGCTGACTTATTTCCCGTGAGGCGGCCTTGCCTTTTACGTCTTTAAGAATATTCCTGAGCTCTGTCTTCAGAATCAGGGTATCGGCAGCGCTGGGTTTGGTTAGGTAATCTGAGATGGCTATAGTGCGCTCTAACGCAGCACTAAAAGCAGACCACTTAGCAGTATCCTGAACAGTTGCTGATTCAACGACTTGCAGGTAATCTTTAAAGTCGTGAAGCAGACTATTCTTAGAATAGGTGCCTGAGAACTTGCAGTCTATACCAGCGAGTATTAGAGGCTTATCTGTATCTTTTTGTTTATCAATGTATTTAAAAAGCTCTTCTGTTTCCTTGCTAATCCAGAAAGGATAAATGGATTTCCTGGCTGCCTCTATGGTAATCTCTCCATTTTGTATTTCCTGCCATGCCTTATAGCAATCATAGAAGCCACTTTCGAAAGCGATAACACTAAAGCCCATCTCCTGGTGCAGGAATTTAATAAGCCTGGTTTTGGCCTTGAAAGTGTGGCCGTCATGATGGGTCTGTTCCCCAAGGCCTACAATTTCTACATGCTCCAGGCTTTTCTTAAGCAGGGCTAAGTCAGAATAATCTTCATTAAGTGGTTCTATGTTGTTTACTACAACTGCATTTTCTTTAATGTAGGCCAATCGGTCAATATTCGATTGCGCAAACACCTGAAGTGATGGACAAAGCAGTAAAAATAGTAGAAGTAATGTCTTTATATTTCTCATAAATTAAGTTTGGTACAACGTCTCTGCTATAAGGTGGTGTAGCTAACTTATAGGTTTTGTTGTGGTATGTTGTTTTTAGATTTGTGCTATTTCTATTATTGAAATAATGCTCATTAGCAACCCAAAGGCTATCCCGAAAACGAGTATTCCTGCAGGCATTTCATAAGCTGTTCTGGTACTTGGCTTCAGAAACAGGAATATCAAGCCCAACAAGATGATTGGTATAGTAATAAAGAAAAAGAAAGTCCACCATGTAGGAATGAGATTTAGAGTAATGGCGGGAGTGTAATTTAAACTGTGTCATTCCTCATTTCAATTTACTGGCCCTTTTGCTGTTCTGGCTGAGTCCTTACGGCAACAGGGCCAAACTATTGAAGTGTGACTCACTTCAAGTCCAGTTGCATCCTCTCGCCAAACCAGATCGATAGCTGCTGGGCCGTCTGGCTCCAGTTTGCCAGTGGCATCACCCACTTTTTGCTGATATGCTGGTGCGAGAGGTAAATCAGCTTCAGCAGAGCCATGTCTGAGGGGAAAGCTCCTTTGGTTTTGGTCACCTTCCTGACCTGGCGGTGAAAACCCTCTATCGTGTTGGTGGTGTAGATCAGGTGGCGAATCGGCTCAGTGTACTTAAAGTACGTTGAGAGCTTCTCCCAGTTTCGCTGCCAGCTCTCGAGCACCTTGGGGTACTTTTTGCCCCACTTCTCTTCCAGCTCCAATAGCCTGAGCTCCGCCAGCTCTTTTGTTTCTGCCCGGTACACGGGCTTTAAGTCCCTGATAAAATCCTTCTGATCCTTAGAGCCCACATATTTGATACTGTTACGGATCTGGTGGACAATACAGCTTTGTACTTCAGCCTGCGGGAAAACACTGCCGATGGCTTCGGCAAAGCCCTTTAGGTTGTCGATGCAGGCAATGAGCATATCCTGTAGGCCCCGCTGTTGCAGGTCAGTGAGCACCGAGAGCCAGAAAGTAGCCCCTTCGCTTTCGGATACATACACGCCCAGCAACTCTTTGTAGCCGTGGCGGTCAATGCCCAGAATGTTGTAGACAGCTTTGGAGATGGTGCGCCCTTCCTGCCTGACCTTGTAGTGCATGGCGTCCAGCCAGACGATGCAGTAGAGCGGATCCAGCGGCCGGGCCTGCCATTCCTTAACCTGGGGAACGATCTTTTCGGTGAGGGCCGCTAAGGTATCGTGGGAGATGTCCATGTCGTACATCTCCTTCAGATGAGCCGAGATGTCCCGAAGGCTCATGCCCAGGCCGTACATGCTTAGAATGCGGGGCTCCAGGTTTTCGGCCAGCACCGTTTCCCGCTTGCGGATAATCTGCGGCTCAAAGCTAGCCGAGCGGTCGCGGGAGGATTCCACTTCAATCACTCCGTCTGTTGTACGCACTTGTTTGCTCACCTTTCCGTTGCGCCGGTTGCCTTGCTTGCGTTGCTCATCTGTCAGATGAAGGTCCATCTCCGCGTCCAAAGCGGCTTCTAAAAAGTGTTTTAACAAGGGGCCAAGTGCGCCATCTTTGCCAAAGGTGGGTTTGCCGCTCCGGAACTCTTCCAGGAACTGGCGCTTGATCTTTTCCAGATCCAGCTCGTTTTTTTCTTCCATGTCAACTGTGTTAAAGGTAATACTCCTAATCCTTTGACACAGTTTATTTTACAGCCTCGTAATGGCTGTTATTCCTAATAATTTGGGCTTCCTTATTATTTCATCAAACCAGTTACTCATGCTTTGAATATTTTCTTTTATACTTTCATAAACCTCCTATATGCTTGTTCATCAGTTAGCTCTTCCAATCTTGATAAGGTTCTTTTAGCGAAGTCACCCGAAGCAAGACCATGGTTGATGAGTTCCAAAGATTGTATTAACTCATCTATAAGCGCCCAGTCTTCACTATTGAGTTTCTGTTTTTCAACTTCTTTACCTGCTCTTGCGAATCCATCGTTGTCCCCGCCATACTTTTGGTAGATGTTTAGCTTATCAATAGTTATTCTTTTCATGATTCCAATGCACCACAACTATTGGATACACGACAACATACGCTTATCTGCTTTATGTACGGAGTAGGTTTCCTTTATTCTCCACTCAATATAACTATAAATCCTCTTACTTCGGCATATTATCCAGCGACTGCCACAGGTACTTGCTGGCGATGGTGCGGTGGGGGCGCCAGTTCTCCGCAAGTTGCTGCATGCGGATGCGTAAAGGCTTGCCCGTCTCTTCCAAACTATAGTGTCGCTTCATCGCGTTCTGTATACCCAGGTCATCCACCGGGAAAACATCCGGGCGCTCCAGGGCAAACATTAACAGCATTTCTACGGTCCAGCGGCCAACTCCTTTTATTTTCGTCAGGTGCAGGATCAGTGCTTCGTCTTCCAGGGCATCTATCGTTGCATGTTCCAGGTTACCATCTGCAGCGAAGGCCGCCACATTGCGTACATAGCCAATCTTCTGGAACGATAAGCCAACACTGCGCAGCATCTCATCGGTGGCAGCAAGTACCAGTTCCGGGTGTGGGTAATTGTCCGGGAAAAACTCCGTAAAACGTTTAAATATAGTGGCTGCGGCCTTGGTTGAAAGTTGCTGCGAAACGATAGCACTCAGCAATTTATAGTACAGGTCTTCTGATTTAGAGGATTTGAGGGGCTGTCCGTTCGCGATTATAGTTGATAGAATTGGGTCCTTGCCAAGTATGGCCATTACTTCAGGTGCAGGGTAGATAGGAGTAGAGTTATTCATAGTTTTATAGTTGACATTAATTATCATCTCGACAAAGGAGAGTTCTATTTAACATATTGGGGTAGTCCGAAATAGATTTCTCACTTTGTTCGAAATGAAAATAGTAAAGTAATTGCAGGCTCTAGCCTTAACCGAGAAAAGGCTGGTGGGATTGGATTTAACTACAGCGACTTCAGCACATTCAGGGTATGCTCCTGCATCTTATCGGTCACATCAAGGTGTGTCACAAAACGAATCATCTGAGGGCCAAAAGCTGATGCCCGGATGTTATGTTCTGCCAGTGTATTTATAAAAGCAGCATCATTGTACTTCTGGTTAAGCTTAAAGATGACGATGTTGGTTTCAACTGGCAGTACACTTTCTACATAGTTCATCTGCAACAGTACTTCTTCCATTTGTTTCGCCTTGCGGTGGTCTTCTTTCAGGCGCTCGATATTATTATCCAGGGCATAGATGCATGCTGCTGCCAGGTAACCGGCTTGCCGCATACCGCCGCCAAACACTTTGCGCACACGGCGGCTTTGCTTTATAAATGCTTTACTGCCCAGCAACACCGAACCAACCGGAGCACCTAACCCTTTACTCAGGCAAACCGAAATGCTGTCGAAGTACAAACCATAGTCCTTAGCGTTTTCACCGGAAGCTACCAAAGCATTAAATACACGCGCGCCATCCAGGTGCAGGGCCAGGTTATTGCGCTTGCAAACCTCCGAAATGGCTGCAATTTCCTTTATAGTGTAGTAAGACCCGCCACCTTTGTTACAGGTGTTCTCCAGGGCAACAAGTTTTGTAATAGGGTGATGGATATTATCCGGACGTATGCTTCCTTCTACCTGTTCAGGTGTCATTTTGCCGCGTTCACTATTCACCAGCGCTACTGATGCATATGAGTTTGAAGCAATACCACCACCTTCGTACTGGTAAATGTGCGCTGTTGTGTCACAAATTACTTCTGTTAATGGCCCAGTATGCACTTTTATCGCGATCTGGTTGGTCATGGTGCCTGATGGGCAGAATAAGCCGGCTTCCATGCCAAATAGGGCAGCTGCTTTGGCTTCCAGAGCGTTTATAGTTGGGTCTTCTTCGTACACGTCGTCGCCAACCGGGGCAGCAAACATGGCCTGCAGCATTTCGGGTGTAGGTTTTGTAACGGTATCGGAACGAAGATCTGTTATCTCTATCATAAGGTTTGTATAGGTAATACTGAATTTGATGTAGTAAATGCTTTACTTTGTAAAAATAATAACTTACTTTTGCCCTTCAAATTTAATAATTGCAACGATGGGAGTTACTAGACTTAAAAGAAAAGACCGTAAAAATAAGGCAAGAGCAAACAACAAGGTTGCCAGAATTAAGCAGCTGTTGTTAACACCAGTTATCAAGAATGTTGACATGGACGAGCTACGTGCTCAGTTCGGTGAAGCTCCAAAAAACAAGAAAGAAGAAGCTTCTGCTGAGTAGTCTTTTTACGGCAAAGTAAAACCATCTGCCTGCCAACGCTGTGAAAGCTTCGGGTGGCGGGTTTTCGAAAGACTTCAAAGTGTGCTTGCACCGCAGGCACGCTTTTTTTTATGCCCTTTTGCCAAGCTCTATCACCTGCAGATTCGCCACCTTGCCGTTATTCACATCAAATCGCATCATGGTGCGCATCGTATGAAAGCCATGTTTGCCGGCGGCTCCCGGGTTTAAGTGTAGTAAGTTGTTCAGGCTTTTATCCGGCATCACTTTCAGGATATGGGAATGACCCGTAATGTATAGTTGCGGCGGGTTTGTTTTGATCTCGTTTCTGACATCAGGGTGATACTTTCCCGGGTAACCGCCAATATGCGTCATCATCACATCAAGCCCCTGCACTATAAACCGGTTTACTTTTGGGTGCACTTGTCTTATAGTTGCATCATCAATATTGCCATAAACTCCCCGCAACGGCGCTATCTCGTTTAGCCTGTCCGACACTTCTATACTGCCAAAATCCCCTGCATGCCATATTTCATCACAGACTGTTAGTAGCCGGATTATCTGATCATCTAAATAGGAGTGGGTATCGGAAAGGAGGCCTATTTTCATTGGCTATAGTTATAGTTGAATGTGAAGTTAAGGTTTACGGATGAGTTTTGGGAAAGTATAGTTCGAGTTTATAGTTTCTCCTCTGTCATTTCGAACGTTAGTCGGGAAGGCTGGATTCTATAGTCAACTATAGTTGCAACCTGAACCAAGCCTTTTCTTCTATAGCTACTTTTAATCCTGGGAGCTTTACTCACTTACAGTTCTATAGTTGGCTTTGGTGCCCTCACGGCCGGGAGGCCCCGTCTTGGGGCATCGCGCTGTGTACATTTCCTTTGCTCGTTCCTCGCAATGCCTCACGGCACCGGAAATCTACAAGGCGCTCAACCCAAAGACTGTGATCAGTTCGATAGTTACTTTTGTCTATAGTTTGAACCAGTTAAGCTTCGACCTTTATCGTGGTGATAATTCCGTAGGGACAGGTCGCGACCTGTCCGATCCTGGTCTGTAACTATGGAACTACAACTCTCAACTATAGCAACAGCCGTAATTCCCCTCCTGGGAGGGGCAGGGGTGGGTTAAAACCAAAACTATAAAACAGTAACCTCAACTATAGCGACAACTCGAAAGCTCCTTCCCCTGTTTTGGGGGTAGGGGCCCTCTTTTAAAGGGAAAGGCTGGGAAGGGGTAAAACCACAACTATAGAACTATAGCTCCAACTATAGCAATTCCCTTTATCCCAGAAATCCTTTAAATCTCCCTTAATCCCGGTTCAGACATAGTCTGTCCCTGCCGGACCAGTTACGTCAGGAGACTCCACACCATCGTAAGTCATGAGCGAGTACACTCGCGCCAGCGGAGAAGCAAGAATTCAAGCGTCATCTGAAGCAGAATCCTTAAAATCCTTTAATCTCAATTCAGACAAAACAAAAAGGGAGACAAAGCCAAAGCCCCGTCTCCTTCATTATTTATTCCTAATTAATCATTATTAAACTCCCCATGTTTCAGGAGATTTACGCCATTCAGCTAAAGCTTCTAAGGCAGACTCCTGGATGTAACCATTAGCAACGGCCGCTTCTGTTAAAGCGCTATAGTTGCTCAGGCAGTGTAACGCGATGCCTGCTTTTCGGAAATTCTCATCGGCCAGGGCAAAACCATATGTAAAGATGGCTACCATACCAACCACTTCGCCGCCGGCTGCGCGTACTGCTTCAGCCGATTTTAAAGAACTGCCACCTGTCGAGATCAGGTCTTCTAACAGTACTACTTTCTGGCCCGGAATTAACTTGCCTTCTATCTGGTTGCCCATGCCATGTTTCTTAGGCTCAGGGCGTACATACAGGAAAGGCATCTCTAAAAGGTCGGCTACCAGCGCTCCCTGCGCTATACCAGCAGTGGCTACGCCAGCAATGGCTTCAGCTTCCGGGAAGTTATTTTTGATCTGTTCCGCTAGCTGTTGTTTGATAAAGCTGCGTATATGCGGAAAAGAAAGGGTAACACGGTTGTCGCAGTAAATGGGCGAGTTCCAGCCAGAGCTCCACTTAAAGGGCTTTTCTGGGCTTAACTTAACGGCTTCTGTTTCCAGCAGGAAAGAAGCAACCTGGTGTGCTGTCGTCGTAGTATCCATGAGCCGAAATTACAGAAATATTTGCCTTTTTAAGGCCCTGTAGTTTCTTTAAATTGATTTATTTATCCATTTGTGTAACTTTCACACGAATTAAGAGCACCTACCACATGAACGTTTTCATTAACGATATTCCGCTTATACTCAAAAGGTCTAACGAAAAAGTATACAGGCACCATTACGACCTGGTACTGGATGCTGACGACCATTTTACATCAAAAGACCTGGTAGGGGACGTACTGATTAAAGATGCAGATCTGTTGCTGATAGACCGCCTGGTGCGCCTGATGGAGGTGAAAAAGCTTAAAAAACTGAATTCACTGACGCTTGTCACCAACAAAAAGAAACGACTGATTGAGCACCTGAAAGATCAGTTTAAAATAGTAAAAGCTGCCGGCGGACTTGTAATTAAAGAAGGAAAGCTGCTGATGATCTACCGTTTGGGTGTCTGGGATCTGCCGAAAGGGAAGCTGAATAAGAAAGAAGGTGCGAAAGAGGGGGCCTTGCGTGAAGTAGAAGAAGAATGTAATATCTCAGTAGAACTACTGGAGAGGTTGCCTAAAACCTGGCATTCGTATGCTTTCAAGGGTAAGAAAATTCTAAAGAAAACGTCCTGGTACGTGATGAGCTGCACCGATGACAGCCTGATGAAGCCGCAAGCCGAAGAGTTTATCGAGGAAGTACGTTGGATGACACCGGAAGAAGCCCTGGAAGTATTACCAAAAGCCTATACGTCAATTGCCTTTATTGTGCGTCATTATTTGCAATCGCTGAAGTCGGGAAAGGTATAAAATCAGCCACATCGCCACCAAAACGGTGAATTTCACGGATAATAGATGAACTGATCGCTGCCAGAGGCGGCGACGTGATCAGGAAAACTGTTTCCAGGTCGGTGTTTACGTGGCGGTTGGCTTGGGCAATGGTATTCTCGTATTCAAAATCGGTGGTGTTACGTAGGCCACGCAGTAAGAATTGTGCTCCAACCTCGCGGGCATATTCAGCCGTTAATCCTTTGTAAGCTGCTACCGACACCTTCGGTTCATCTTTAAACAAACCGTTTATTATCCCTACCATCTGCTCAACCGGAATATAACGCTGTTTGCTGCTATTATTCCCGATGGCAATAATGATCTCATCAAACAATCGCGTGCCACGCATCACCACGTCCAGGTGTCCGTTTGTGAAAGGATCAAAAGAGCCGGGAAATAAAGCAATGCGCTTTTTCATTTAAGTAGAATTTTGATTTTTTGCTTGTACTGCAGGTAAGATTTATAGTTTACTAACTATAGTTGATTCAAATTTCTCCTTACGTCGAAATGACAGATGGAAAATAATTATTCATTACTCATTCTCCATTAATCATTCACACAAGTGTAAACTATAGAGCTCGAAGTAGCGGTGTTCGAACAGGTCGTCGAATTTGTAGGAGTAGCCGATGTCTTGTGGTTTCTTTCCGAATTTAACCTGCCGGATATACTTCTGCATGATCGTGAACAGCGTTGCATCATGCGTAATGTCGCCCCAAACAGTAATGGTTTCCTGCTCCGGGTTCATTTTCTGTTCCTGCATTACAAAGATGATGTAGTAAATAAAGTCTTCGGGGCTGTGGTACTGGAAAATGTTGCAGAACTGAAGTCCGTGGGCATCTACTACCAATATCGTTACAAAACTTCGTTCTACAAACACAGACATGCTTCGTGCAGCACTTCGGCCGGTTTGGTGCAGAATACTTTTGATGAGTGAGGTTGTCTGGTGTACGAACTGAATTTCGCGCTCCGGGAAAATCTCCTGTATGGTAGCACGGAGCACGCGCTCTACAGCAAATATGTTAACTGCTTCCAGGCTGCTGTGGTGGTAGGAGAGCACATCGTCCAGTTGCGGATTCAGGTAGCTGTGCAGGCGCAGGTAATCCTGTTGATGCGCCGGATCGAAAAGTGTTTCGGGTACAAGTGTAAAGTGCTGGTTGCTTACAGCTACACGTATGGTTTTCCAGTTCTGTTCCTGCAATAATGGGTTTTCTCGGGCAATCAGTTGTAACTGTTCAGCCACCTGTGCCGGCGTAAAAACAGTGATCAGCTCGTAATCTTCCAGTACCACAAACTTATTACGCTCCACATCAGTCACAGCCAGTCGTATACTTTTCTGAGAGATAGATATGTATAGATTGCAATTGCTGGCAGCAGAAAGCGCAAATGCTTCGTCCTGAATTTTGTTCGATAGCCGGAAGTTAGTGCTGGTCGTGTTCAAAGTTTAAAGCTGGTGAGTGAAAGCCTGTTTATAGCGCTATGCAAGTATAAAAAAAATATGGCATATCTACTTTACGAAATGATGCGGCATGCTCATCAGGTCGTTGAAAGAATACAAGTGGTGCAGAATGCTGTGTTTATCCGGCAACGGAATCTCCCTTACTTCGTGCTTCGTTTTCCAGGTCACTTCTTCTATCAACTGCATTTCTGAGGTAGCTTCCGGGTCTGTGCCTTTCGTTAAACTTCCGCCAACAGGCTTCACCTCAAAAAATAACTCCACAGCCTGCAAAGGAGGCTGCAGAAACTCATTCACAAACAGGAAACGGATTACTTCCACTTCAATACCGGTTTCTTCCAGCATTTCACGTTTCAGGCAATCGGCTATGCTTTCGCCGAACTGCAAACCACCACCCGGCGGCGCCCAGAAAGCTTTATTTTTTATAGTTGACTGGTGACGAACCAGCAGCATTTTATCGTCCTGTATGCAGATGCCGCATACCCGCACCCGAACTTTATCGGCGTAGGCAGCGGCATTTGGGTTAATATCAGTCATAGTTTGTTTGCGCGTGGTATTGGTGGTATTTTTGTAAATATGATTCAAACGTTTAACCCCGATTTCGAAGCTGACGTCCGCGAAAAGCTGGAACGGCAGGAGTTCATGAAACTGATGGGCTTCGAAGTTACGAAAATTGAGGCAGGAAGAATAGAAGGCGAGCTAAAACTGGAGCAGCGCCACAAGCAGCACAAAGGCTTTACGCACGGTGGTGTTATTGCCACACTGGCCGATATAGTTGCCGGATTCGCTGCTGTTAGCCTTGTACCTAAAGACCATCATGTAGTTACCGCCGAAATAAAAGTTTCTTATTTCCATCCGGGAGTAGGCGACAAATTACTGGCTAAAGGGTATGTGATAAAGCAGGGGCGCAAGCTCAATTTTTGCGAAGCCGAAGTGTACGTGGTTAAGGATGAAGCCGAACCGTTGCTGATAGCCAAAGCAACAACCAGCATGGCAACTATAACTCCGGAAGACCTTAGAGTTAGAGAATTAAAGAGTTAGAGAGTTTAGGAGTTACAGAGTTGTAGAGATGCAATACTTTGGGTCTAAATTAGCTGGTAATTTCTAAACTATAGCTATACTTATAGTTGTTGTAAAGTGGCTGGTAACCATGGCGCGAGCGTCCTCGCTCGTGTCTAACTATAGTTGGGCCTCCGGCCCAGTCGGATTACAAATCCGACATTATAGTAAGTCACTGGTTACAAACCCGCGCCAGCGACAAGAGGAAGAGATTGCAAAGCAATTTTTACATTGCTTAAATAGCAAAATCATTCATAATTAATAATTAGTCATTCATCATTATTCATTATAAAAAATGCGTCCGGTAGAAGTACTGCGTCAGAATTTTCCGTTTGAGCCCACCGAGGACCAGGCGAAGCTGTTTGCCAAACTGGATGAGTTTATACTTACCAAGTCAGATGAGCGGCAGGTTTTCCTGCTGAAAGGGTATGCCGGTACAGGTAAAACCACAGTAGTGACATCCCTGGTTAAGATCCTGAACAAGTTTGGTTATAAGTATGTGTTGCTGGCACCTACTGGCCGAGCCGCCAAAGTAATGAGCACCTATAGTGGCAAACAGGCTTTTACCATCCATAAAAAGATATACCGGCAAACCGCAAACCCATACTCCGAAGGACTTGCCTTTACGCGCATGCCTAACAAGCTGGAGAATACGGTTTTTATAGTTGACGAGGCTTCGATGATCTCAGATGAAAGCGGCTTTGGTGAAAATGGTTTGCTGCAGGATCTGATGAACTATGTGTTCGATAAAAAGAACAATAAACTACTCCTGATTGGCGATACAGCCCAGTTGCCTCCGGTTGGTCAGGCATTAAGCCCCTCACTGGATGCTGAGTATATGAAGCATAATTTCCGTTGCCAGGTACAGCAGATTGAGTTGAAACAGGTAATGCGCCAGGCCGAAGCTTCGGGTATACTGATGAATGCCACACAACTGCGCTCACAACTTAACCTGGAGCAACCCGACATAAAGTTATTTACCAAAGGCTGGAAAGACATCTTTAAAATGACCGGCGAAAAGCTGGAGGATGGTCTGCGTTACGCTTATGATAAGTTTGGTGTTGAAAATGCTATAGTTATTTGCCGCTCCAATAAAGTGGCCAACATGTATAACCAGCATATCCGGCGCAGCATCTTTTTCTCAGAAGATGAAATAGGGGTAGGGGATTACCTGATGATCGTGCGGAACAATTATTTCTGGTTGCCCAAAGACTCAGAGATCGGGTTTATGGCGAACGGCGACTTTGTGGAGGTCACCAAGATCATAAAGTATGAAGACCTGTATGGTTTCCGGTTTGCTGATGTGCGTGTGCGTTTTGTGGATTACCCGGATGCCGAAGAACTGGAAACGAAGATTATGTTGGATACCCTGCACAGCGATGCACCGGCTTTACCTACTGATCAGAATAAAAAGCTGTACGACGCCGTTTTGCAGGACTATATGGACATACCCAACAAGCGCGAACGCTCTAAAGAGCTGAAGAAGAATCCATATCTAAATGCCCTGCAGGTGAAGTTTGCTTACGCGCTCACGTGCCATAAAGCACAGGGTGGTCAGTGGCAGGCTGTTTTTGTGGAGCAGGGATACCTGAAGGATGATATGGTGAACCAGGAATTTGCCCGATGGCTTTACACGGCGTTAACCCGCTCATCAGAAGAACTATACCTGCTTAATTTTAACGCACAATTATTAGCCACTTAACGAACTAAAAAGCTATCTTGCTTCGTTGTAAAAACAAATAATGACCGTACCCCGTACGAAGCCAAATAATCCTTTATATCATCATGAAAAAAATTCTCCTATCGTTCGCAATTGCAGCTATAACTGCAGGTGGCGCTGTAGCTCAACAGCAGCCTAAAAAACAACCTACTGCACCGCAGGCACAAGCCAAAGCAGGTCCTGTTATCACGTTCGAAGAAGCGGAGTATAACTTCGGCGACATTACGCAGGGCGATGTGGTAGAGCATACCTTCAAATTTAAAAACACAGGTACACAGCCGCTGGTAATCGATCGTATTGATGTTACCTGTGGTTGCACTACGCCAACCTGGACAAAAGAGCCGATCCTGCCAGGTAAATCAGGAACTGTAGTTGCTAAATTTAACAGTGCCGGTAAACTGGGCAACCAGAAAAAAGCGATCACAGTACATTCTAACGTAGGCGAGCCTACCAGCGTGTACATCGTAACAAACATCAAAGAGAAGCAGACGGGCAGCGCCAAAAACTAAGACTCCTTCTTTCTCCAATGCAAAAGCCCACCTGAAAAGGTGGGCTTTTGTTGTTTTATAGTTCCTGTACTGAAAAACTTTAGTTCAAAATCTCTGCGCTCGCTTCTGTCACTTACAAAGACTTCAGGATGGCATAGAATAACGCTCCCCAGCCAACTATAAGCGCTGTGCCACCAATAGGTGTAATAGCTCCCAGCCAGGTTATGCCTGTCATACAAAGGGTATAAAGCGAACCGGAAAAAATGAGTATCCCAATAAAGAAGCACCATGCAGCCACCTGTAACGCCGGACTCTCCACTTTAAATAACAGGAGACCAACAGCTAAGAGGGCCAGTGTGTGGTACATCTGGTATTTCACTGCTGTTTCAAAAGTATCGGTGCGGTTAGTGGCTTGTAACATAGGGCCCAACGCATGTGCGCCAAAGGCTCCGATCATTACAGTTAAGGCTCCAAACGCGCTGGCAATGAGGAGTATGGTTTTTTGTGTCATGTCTGTAAACTGAACTATAACTTATTCTTCGTCGCCTTCCAGGGCATCAATTACCTGCTCTTCAAACTCGCTTAAGCTATCGTACTGCTCCAGCTCTATTTCTTTACCAAGGTTTTTTAACTCCTGTACAACATCCAGGGCAATTACCAGCGGGTCAATTTCCTTGCCTTGCATATCAGCGGTCCAGTTAGCGCCTACAAGTAGTTCGTCGTCGTACATGCCTACACACCAGTTCTCCAGAAATTCAGATACAGGCAACGCTTCTGCTTTATAGCTTGCCCATTCGTCGGCGGCACAGGCTTTGGCAGCTTCCGCATTCGACCAGAAAAGGATTACTTCAGTATCTTCAAACTCATTCGAGCTGGATGTAGCCCAGATATCACCTTCTGATAAACCCCATACCTGCTCGGTGTCGGCAACCTGCTGTATGAATTTGCGATAGTTGGCTTCCTGGTTTTCGTTTTGATCTTGCATTATGTTGTGTGTTAGAGTTTCTTATTTATTATAGTTGCGTGAGCCAAAGATACCACTTCCTACGCGTATCATGGTGCTTCCTTCTTCCAGGGCCAGTTGCCAGTCCGAGGTCATGCCCATCGATATGTCTTTAAAATCCGGGTTAGCGAAGAAGAAAGTCTCTTTCAGTTGTTCAAAGTAGGAGCGTAGCTGCCGGAATTCATTTCTTAGTTTGTCCTGATCGTCCGTGTTTGTAGCGATGCCCATAACCCCGGTAATACGAATATAGTGCATATTCCGGTAATCATCTGATTGCAGCAACGCAACGGCTTCGTCGTAGGTCATGCCAAACTTGGTTTCTTCGTCTGCAATAGAGAGCTGCAGCATGCAATTGATAGGGGTGGTACGGTTGCGCTGCTCTGCCCGCTTGTTAATCTCAGCCAGCAGTTTCTGGCTATCCACGGACTGTATGGTATCTATAAAATCGGAGATGTATTTTACTTTGTTGGTTTGCAGATGCCCGATCAGGTGCCATTCAATGTCGTGGGGCAATAGTGCGTATTTTTCTACGAGCTCCTGAACTTTATTCTCACCAAAAATACGGTGGCCGGCATCGTAGGCTTCTTTTATAGTTTCAACGGAATGCGTTTTGGTGACAGCTACCAGGCGTGCCGGTGTGTTCTTCAGCTGCTCATCAAAATGCCGTATGTTATCTGCAATATGGCTCATAGTTTTAGTTTTATAGTTGTGAATACGTGTTTTATAGAGCTCAAACTATAGTTCGTTGCTGCTTATTCTATTACGCTCATGCTTTATAGTTTTTCTCCAGTTTAGGCCATGTATTGTAGTTAAATGCTGATATATAACTTCGTTATATGCTTCCCATAATTTAACCTGTTCAATTTCTTGTCGAGTTACCGGCCTTACACAGCTCTTCATTTCATACTCAAACTCATACTTCTTTTTCAGTTTAGAATTTATTTTCTTGAAGGGATCTTTGGTAACAGACCAGGCTGTCCAATCATAAATTTTGATCTTTCCATCTTTAATATCTTGCTTAGCTCTTTCTCTATAGTTAGTAACAGAATCCGTAGTTGCTGGTCGATAGGCTTTGTCAATACAAAAAGTTAAGTCCCGAATAGGAGCTTCAACTATTATACTAGTATCGTTATCGGGGAAACCCAGTGTCGCCGCTTTTAACTTGTAGGAGCCGGCGGGGAGGCCTTGAAATTTGAAGTTACCAGTATTATCGGCAACAGCAGAATATTCCTTGCCGGTATCTGAAGAATGTAGCTTTAGGTTTATAGAGCTTTTGCTTAATATTTCTTTATAACTGGTATCGTAACATACATCAACTTTACCAACTAAACTATAGTATTGCTGAGCTTTAGCTACCACTGCAAATAAAAGGAGATGAAATGTAAGCAAAGCTAAACGCATATTTTACTAGTTAACTTTCTAACCTTTTAACTTTCTAACTCTTAAACTCTCTAACTCCTTAACTCCCAAACTAAAACTCAGTCTTCCAGTACATTGGTAATAAAGGTGTTTTTCAGTAACATCCAGGTAAGCAGCAGGAGCAATGCCCATTTTAAGTATACCTGGTAATAATCTTTGGTATCCCGGAACCGCTTTTCGCTCACTTCGGTTTTCTCCAAGGCATTGATACTTCTGAATACCTGTTGCAACGCGTCTTTACTATCGGCTCTGAAGAAACGTCCATTTCCAATGTCTGCTACATCGCGCAGGCTGCTTTCATCCAGGTTGGTTTCTACAAAAAGTGTTTTTCCACTGTCATCTACAGCGTAAGGCACCTGTCCGTCTTTACCTATCCCGATACTATAAAGTTTTATGTTGAAGTTATTGGCCAGTTGCGCCGCCATCTGCGGGTCCAGGCTACCGGCTGTATTTTCCCCATCACTGATCAAAATCACGACTTTACTTTTTGCATGGGAGTCCCGCATACGGTTTGTAGCTACAGCCAGTGCACTTCCAATAGCAGTTCCGTCATTCTCGATCATCTTAAAACCAATGGAGTTTATGCTTTCGCGCAGTAACTGGTAATCGGTAGTTAGCGGTGAAAGCGAGTAGGCATCGCCGGCAAAAACCACCAGCCCGATTCTGTCCTGTACCCGGCCGTTAATAAACTCGAGGGCAACCTCTTTGGCGGCATCCAGCCGGTTGGGTTTAATATCCTGCAACTCCATGGAGCCCGACACATCCAGGGCAAGAATGATATCAATGCCTTCTGCGGTTTGTTCTACCTGCTCGTTTATGCGCTGCGGTCTGGCCAATGCTACCAATACCAGCATTATAAAAAAGATGAACAGGATATCGGGGATAAAGCGGAGCAAGCTGGTCCATTGCCAATGCAGCTTCCCGTCAAACATGGCCACGTTCAGCTTATTTCGCGAGTTTAACGTGAACAGCCATTTAAGCAAAAACAACAGCGGTACCAGCGGTAGTGCATAAAGCACCAGCGGAAAAACCCAGTCGTAAGAGCGTAGCGTGTCCCAGCTAAACCAGTTCAGGCTCAGCCAATCCAGCATGTTGTCTGTTATTTCTAGCATTTTTTATGATCTCACGGTTGGCCTTGTAGCGGCTTTTGGCGAAGCGGCGCAGCATCAGTAAGGCTTCTTTGGTTTCGGCGTCGGCTTCAGTTATCAGGTTGCCATAAATAGCTTTGTCGCAATGGCGCAGTGCCGTGTTTACTTCTTCGTTATCGTTATAAAATTCTACAATCTCTTTTGTTGTAAATGAGTTGATGGCGCTGCGTTCAAGTTTGGTCAGGTAGTTTTTCCAGAGCGATACAGCCTTCTCCATGCTTTGCGAAACACCTGTTTTTACAAAGCGGTCGATGTGTGCATTGTAGCGCGAAGTAAAGTATAAGTGGTCTTTGCGCAGGCGGTAAAGTTTGTACTTGGTTTTTATAGTTTGCCCGAATATAAGCCAGATCAAACTGGAGACCAGCGAAATAAAAGTAGTCCAAAGCAGCAGGATGGGCCAGTTAAAGCGCTCTTCAACAGGAACCAGCCTGGTTTCAGATCTGAACTGTAATGGCTCTATAACTTTACTAACCATCTGGTGCAATACCACCCGGCTGCTGTCACTGTTTACCCGGACGGTATCTTTACCCTGTAACACAAACACCGGCAATGCCAGTGACTGTACAGACCTGGTATCAAACGTTCTCAACGTATAAACTGCACTGTCGGTGCTGATGCCATTTTTAGTAGCGGTCGGGTAAAAATCTTTGCGAACCAGCTCGAAAGGGGAGAAGTTATAGTTTGTGCCGGGCAGTATCACTTCCAGTTTTTCGGGATGCCGGTGCACCAAAGTGAATTTGAGCGGCGCGCCAATTCGAATAGTATCGTTAGTGAAAGTGCCGGCCGGGCGTAGCACCTGCTGGCCAGACACCAGCGATGGCAAAACAACTAAAACTATAAATAACAGAAAATTACGCACTTCTTTTAGTTGTTTTATTGCGGAGCCTGAAAAGGTTTACCAGCTGTGGCACGTAATCTTCGTTGGCTTGTATGGCCAGGTAATTTGCCTGGTATTTATGACAGATGCGAATCACGTTTTCCTGGTTCTCTTTGTACTGGGCAAAATATTTTTTATGAAATTCTTCTCCCGATGTGTTCAGCCAAACCGTTTTCCCGGTCTCTTTGTCCAGCACAGGCACAATGCCCATGCCCGGCATCTTGCGTTCGCGCACATCCACCAAATGGATAACTATAAGGTCGTGGTGGCGGGCCAGCATCTGTAGTTCTTTCTCATAGTTCACATCTATAAAGTCTGAGATAAGCAGGATAATGCTGCGGCGCTTTATAATATCCAGGGTAAGTTTTATGCCTGCGGCCAGGTTGGTTTTATCGGATTTTGGTTGCAGTTCGTGCAGCGCTTTTATAATGGTATAAGCCTGCTGAATACCTTTCGCCGGTTTTATATACTTCTCTTTATGGTCTGAGATACAGATAATGCCGATCTGGCTTTGCTGCCTTGCCGCCGATATAGCCAGCACGCCGCAAATTTCCTTGCCAACATCCAGCTTTTGTTGTTTGCCGGTTCCTATAGTTTGCGAAGCACTCACATCCAGCATCAAAAACACGGATTGCTCTTTTTCCTCACGGTATGTTTTTACAAAGGTACCATGGCCTTTTGCACTCACATTCCAGTCAATAGAGCGTACATCGTCGCCGTACTGGTACGCGCGCACGTCGTCAAATTCCAGCCCTGAGCCTTTAAACACAGAGTGGAAATCGCCTTGCATCTGGGTAGTGATTGCCTTTCTAATCCGGATCTCGTACTTTCGTAGCTTTTGAACAAGCTCTTTCATACTCTTGTTGTCCTGGTGTGAGATTTTAAAATTAGGACATATTCCCGTAATTTACACCCGTGAAACGACTTTTCTATATACTTTTTTGCCTTGTGCTGCTGGGTTGCCAGCAGCAGGAAGACACCGCAAAGCCCGCTGGCATGGTACCGGAAGGTAAAATGGTACAGATTCTGGCTGATGTACATATTATGGAAGCCCTGATAGAGGCAAACATAAACTACCCGGATACAGCCATGATGGTGTATAACAAAGAGCACAAAAAGATACTGGATAAGTATGGAGTAAAACAACCGGCTTTCCAGAAAACCTACAATTACTATGCTGCTAACCTAAAGGAAATGGACAGGTTGTATGAAATAGTATTGGATACCCTTACAGCCCGCGAAGCAAAATATGTTGCTAAGAAGTCTAAAGGAGCCGGCGACAGAGACTCGTTGCAGTTGGACCAGGAAGAAGTAAGAGATGAAACGCCCGGAAAGTTAAAGAACACCATCCGAAGATCAGCCAAAATGAAAACGGGCGAACAACTAAATTAAATTAGCTTGCTTCCGTTTGGTACCCTGGAAGCTGGCTGAGCAAGCACGATATCTTTATTCTCATCCTCGAAGCCGGTTACAAGCACCTCTGATAAGTATTTACCGATCTGTTTTTTGCCCAGGTTTACTACACAAAGCACTTGCTGCCCTATCAGCTGTTCGGGTAAATAGTGTTTGGTGATCTGTGCGCTTGATTTTTTTATTCCTAAGGGGCCAAGGTCAACGGTAAGTTTATAGGCCGGCTTACGCGCTTCCGGAAACTCATGCACTTCCACTATAGTCCCTACCCGTATGTCGGTCTGTTCAAACTGCTGCCAGGTTATCGTTTCTTTTGCTTCTTCGGGTGCGTACATGTGCTGCTTATAGTTTCTGATTTCTCAAATATACTATAAAGCTTAAAAGTGAACTATAGCTAGGCACTCCTGTAAACAAGAAATTTCCTCCTGACATACCCTGGCAGCCTCAGAAGCAACATAAGCCCCTGCACTTCGTACTCCTATGCAACTTTACTAATGTAAAAATCAGGCAGTTCAGGCTGCCCAACAATCACGCGCTCACACTATAAAACTATGAAGAAAGAATCCGGAGCAAGCAAATCTGTTTGGATTGACGGCATCTCTATGCCTGCCACACATCCGCTGCAAGAAAATATTACCTGTGATGTTTGTATAGTTGGTGCCGGTATTGCCGGTTTAACTACGGCGTACCTGCTGGCAAAAGAAGGCAGAAAAGTAGTAGTGCTTGAAGCAAAAGATATGATTTGCGGTGGTGAAACAAGCCGCACTACCGCGCACCTGGCCAGCGCCCTCGACGACGGTTTTCCGGAACTGATCCGCTTATTTGGAGTGGATGGAACACGCCTGGCCGTGCAGAGCCACAAAGCCGCAATCGATATAATTGAAGCCATCATTAAAGATGAAAAGATAGACTGCGATTTTAAACGGCTGGACGGCTACATGTTTGCAAACGACCGGAAGGAGGAAGAACAACTTCTGAAGGAACTGGAAGCGCTGCAACAGATCGGCTGGCGCGATGTGGTTTTACGTAAAACCTGCCCCGTAGACACGCTTACTGATCTGCCATGCCTGCAATTCCCGAACCAGGGCCGTTTTCATGTGCTCAAATACCTCTCCAGTCTGAGTAATGTTCTGTTAGATAAAGATGTACGCATCTATAGTTCAAGCAAAGCTGTGGAATTCAGGACAGGTGCCATTGCTACCGTCGTTACTGAAAGCGGCCATTCCGTATCGGCTAACCACTTAGTGATAACGACAAATACTCCAGTCAATGATTTGGTAACGATGCATACCAAGCAGGCGCCATACCGCACGTATGTTATCGGTGCAAGAGTTGCTAAAGGTGCTGTGCCCGATGCCCTCTACTGGGATATGAAAGATCCATACCACTATGTCCGGATTCAGGAGGCGGAAAAAGAGGCCGGCGAAGGTGCGGACGATTTGCTTATAGTTGGCGGTGAAGATCATAAAACAGGGCAGGACGACCATCCGGCGATACGTTTGCAGAACCTGGAACACTGGATGCGTATGAATTTTCCGATGGCAGCTGAGGTGGTTTACCGCTGGTCCGGGCAGGTAATGGAACCTGTCGACAGCCTTGCTTTTATTGGCAGAAATCCGGGAGATGCAGAGAATGTGTACATTGCCACCGGCGACTCAGGCCACGGCATGACCCACGGAACTATAGCCGGAATGCTGCTGACGGACCTGATCATGGGGCGCAGAAACGAATGGGAGAAAATATATGATCCGGCACGTGTTAGCCTTAAAACTTCGGGCGAGTTCCTGAAAGAGAACATGAATGTAGCGGCGCAATACAAAGATTACCTGACAGGGGGCGAAGTAAAAGATCCGTCGGAGGTAATGCCGGGCACAGGCAAAATCATGCGTAAGGGTGCAACCAAAATAGCGGTTTACTGCGATCAGGATGGCGTACGGCACGAATGTTCTGCTATTTGTACCCATCTGGGCTGCGTGGTAAGCTGGAACAATGTAGAAAGCTCCTGGGATTGCCCATGCCATGGTTCCCGTTTCGATCCGTTCGGGAAAGTAATTGCCGGCCCTGCCACCAGAGACCTGGAGCAGCCTAAGTAGTTTAAGAGTTAGAGAGTTTGTGAATTAATGATTTAAAGAGTTTGGGAATTTAAGAGTCGCTTTAAACCTAAACTTTTGAATCTTAAAAACAGAAAGAGCAACTATAGTAAATGGTCTATAGTTGCTCTTTCTGTTTTTTACAGTCATTAACTTTCTAACTTCTCAATTCTTAAACTCCCAAACTCATTAACTCTTAAACTTCTCTAGTTGCTTCAGCCTTTTATTGATGCTGGCTTCCCAGGTGGCTGTTACTGAGGTATCCAGGCCGTGGCGTGATACTTCGTCAAATCTGTCCTGTTCGGTTTTCCAGTCGGCGAAAGCTTTGTTTACGGTTTCAGTGAGTCTGGCATTGGCACTAGGGCAGGAGGTACCCAGGCTTTGCAGTTTTTTGCGTAGCATTCGGGCATGTACTTCAGTCAAATCGAAGTGCAGTTGCTCGTGGTGCAGTAGCTTTTCTGACTTTTTATTTTTAGACCACGACTCTGTAGCTATAAACACGCATTTTACGGTATAGTTAAATTTGCTGGAGGAACATGTAGCATCAACAGCTAGGTTGGCAGCAGTAACCGCGTGGTGCGGGTTTAATGTATCCGGGGCAGCCTTGAAATCGTCCCAGGACAAGCGACGTTCCGCAGACCACGAAATCATACCCGAAACTGTATTTTTATCAGCTGAAATAGGCGTAGCTGCGGCAGGTGCTGGCGCCAGGTAACCCGTTACCAGCGACAGGAAAAAGGTAAGAAAATTCATCTTGGCTAAAAGATTAATATTTACCGCTTAACAACAGTTTTTGCTAAAATAGTGCCCTTAATTGCACTTTAAGTTGTAACTAACTGATTGCTAAGTTTTTTGAAGCGGAAAAATAGCAATAAAGCAGCAACGGACAAACCCGCCAGCAAGCCAAGCCAGACTCCGTTTACTCCAAATCCCAGTTTAAAGCCCAGCACATAACCCACCGGCAACCCGATCACCCAATACGCGATAAGTGATATCACACCCGGCACCCGTACATCCTCCAGGCCACGCAGGGCACCTAGCCCTACCACCTGTACACCATCCGAGATCTGGAACAGCGCTGCAATTATCAACAGGGTAGAGGCAAGTTGTATTACTTCCGGATCATCGATGTAAAGCATTGGTATCAGCTTATTTCCGGCTACCATCAGCAGGCCGCTTGCAATCATAAACATTACTCCCATGGCAAAGCTGCTATTGCCCGCCATTTGCATGCTTCTATAGTTGCCCAGGCCTTTCAGGTTGCCTACCCGTATAGTTGCTGCTGCTGCAATGCCACTGGCCATCATATAAGTTACCGAAGCCACATTTATCGCTATCTGATGTGCTGCCAGTTGCTTAGTGCCGAGCCACCCGATCATAATAGCTGAAAAGCTGAAAGCACCCATTTCGAAGATCATCTGTCCGGAAATAGGCAGCCCCAGTTTAAAGATGCGGAACATGTGGATGAACGACAGGTGGCGTAACTTCAGGAAGTGGCGGAAGATTCCAAAACGTTTGGCATACAGCACCCAGCCCGCCATCATCAGGGCCATAACAACCCTGGAAATTAACGTAGACCACGCTGCACCGATCATACCCATTTCCGGGAAGCCCAGCTTACCCCAGATCAGAACATAGTTAAGCGCTATGTTGAGTAAATTAGCAACTATCGTGATGTACATCGACTGTTTTGTGAACGACAGGCCTTCGGCAAACTGTTTGAATGCCTGGAAAAGCATGAGCGGCACCATTGACAGAAAAAGGACGTTTATGAACGGAACGGCAAGTGCCACCACTTCCTCAGGCTGGTTGAGATGCGTGATGTAAGGAGATAAAAAGTAGCCAACTATAAACAGTAGTATCCCGAGTATAAAATTGGAGATAAGTCCGTTTAGTAACAGAAGCGAAATGCGGGTGTAGTTTTTACGGCCTTCGGCAGCGGCAATTAGGGGTGTAATACTAAACGAAACACCCATCCCGAACACCATCACGATCATAAAGATACTGCCTGCCAGCGAAGCCGCCGCTAACTGTACCGTACCGATCTGGCCCACCATCAGACTATCGAAAACGCTGACCATAATGTGGCCCAGCTGGCTGAGTACTACCGGGTAAGCAAGCGAAAAGTTTTTGGAAAAATGTTCTTTATAGGTATTGATATGCATAGCTAAACTGGAAAGGCCTGCAAAATTAGCGCTTTTTACGGTAAGCTATACAATAAGTCAGGTTATAGTTTGCCTATAGTTGCCGGAACTGGTTTAAGCTGCAAAAGTGCTTCTTTCAGTCTGCTCATGGCCTGGTCTAAGATTGGCCTTTCTACTGCAAACGACATCCGGACATGGCCTATGCCTCCAAATTTATCACCGTTCACAACTATAAGCTTATGCTCGTTTTGGAGATAATTACAAAGGGCTAGGGTAGAGTTTATAGTTTCACCGGCTGGTGTTATAGTTCCGATGTAGTGACCCAGGTACGGGAAAAAGTAATAGGCACCATCGGGCACAAAAAAGGAAACGTGTGGTATTGCTTCCAGGCCCTGCTGCATTACCCGGCGGTGTTCCTGTAGCACACTAAGCATCGGTTCCAGCGCTTCGGTTTTGTGGGTTATAGTTGCCAGCGCAGCTTCCTGTATAAACATGCTGACACCCGAAAAAGTAGATGACTGAAAATCTGTGCACTGACTGATAATCTCTTCGGGGGCCACCATGTACCCGATGCGCCAGCCCGACATGGCAAAGTTTTTAGAGAAGCCGTTAACAACGATTATTCTTTCCTGAGGCCCTTTGCAGCCAAGGGCAGAAGTAACAGGCTTGCCGTAAGTATCAAGGTCATAAATCTCATCGCTGATCAGGTATAAGTCCGGAAAATCATGCAGCAACGCAACTATAGTTTCAAGTTCGTGCTTGCTATAGATACGGCCGGTTGGGTTAGAAGGGTTGGTTAACAGCAGGATGCGGCTTTTAGTTGTAAGCTTATTTCGCAGTTCCGCTGTGTCTAAACTATAGTTATTCTCTAAAGTGGTTTGTAGCGTTACCAGTTTGCCTTTGCTGTATTTCAGGAGTTCGTTAAACCCAAACCATGCCGGAATCGGAATCACCACTTCATCACCATCGCGTAATAACACCGTGAAAAGGTTGAAAAGGGCCTGTTTCGTGCCGGGCGTTACCAGTACCTGTTCCGGTTTTACAGTTATACCGTCCTGCTGATAACGGTCAGCTATAGTCTGCCGCAATGCTTCAGTTCCTTCGGCCGGGCCGTAGTAAGTTTTACCTGAGTTTAAAGCATGAATGGCAGCGGTTATGGCAACGTCAGGACTTCGGAAATAACTTGCGCCGGAAGACAGGTTCAGTTTGGTCATATCAGGTTACAATGTATAAAACGTCAGCAAAATAATGGTTTTTATCCTGAAAGATCTGCTGTATTTTAAATCCATTTACATTGCCTATCGTTTCTGCAAGCTCCAGGGTGAATTTATAGGAACTTTCGGTATGGATTGCTTCCCAGGCCTTAAAATGGAACGTTTGCCCGGTTGCTTTTATAGTTACTTCCTGTTCCTGCTGGCTGATGAGGAAGCTTTTCATAACGCCGTGCTGCGGATCGTATAGCGGGAAATGTTTGAACTGATCAACTATAAAGTCGCCACCAAGCTCGCGGTTAATGCGGTGCAGCAGGTTCAGGTTAAAAGCAGCTGTAACGCCGGTAGCATCGTTGTAGGCCCGAAGGATGGTTTCAGGCTCTTTGCAAAGGTCCATACCTAGCAGTAGCATATCGCCGGGTTGCATGTGCGCGCGTACTTGCTGCATAAATTCCTGTCGCTCGTCCGGGTTAAAGTTGCCTATGTTAGATCCCAGGAATAGCAATACTTTCCGGCCGGGCTTATGTTCATCCAGCCAATCCAGCGCCTCAAAATAATCTCCAATTACTGCTTGTGTCTGCAGGCTCGGAAGTTCGGTCTGTAGGTCCTCGCATAGTTCTCTCATCGCATCTCCCGAAATATCAACCGGCACATAATCAAAATCGGCATTTTGCTGCAGCAGCTGTTTCAGCAGGATCCTGGTTTTAGTGGCATCGCCGGCGCCAAGGTCTATCAGATGAAAATTACCCTGAGCGGCCAGTTGTTTAGCTATAGTTTGCTGCTGTGTCGTAAAAACCTCGTGTTCGCTTCGGGTAAGGTAATACTCCGGCAGGTGCATGATCTTCTGGAAAAGCCGGCTGCCTTCGCCATCATAAAAATACCGGGATGATAGTTTTTTAGCTTCCTGGCTTAGTCCGTTTTTTACATCAGATGCAAATTGTGCTTTAGCGCCTGTACCGGATTCAGGTGTGCTCAGATCGGTGATCTGCAAAGTGGTGAGGTTGTTTCTCATGTAGTTTTATTTGTTTGCCAGCCTGATGCCGTTGAATTGCCAGCGTTTGTCGGGGTGAAAAAAGTTGCGGTAGGTATTACGAATGTGGTCTGACGGGGTGGCGCAGGAACCTCCGCGCAGCACCATCTGATTGATCATGAATTTGCCGTTATACTCGCCCAAAGCGCCCGGAGCCGTGGAGAAACCCGGATACGGATGGTAGGCACTATAGGTCCATTCCCAGGCATCGCCGTATAGTTGCAGCAGTCCGTGTTGGCTGGTTTTAGCAGCTGCAGGTTCAAGTAAATTGGAGTCTGAAAAATTGCCCTGCTGTGGAGGATAAGCCTGTGAGGCGGCTTCCCATTCAAATTCAGTTAACAGCCGTTTTCCGGCCCAGTTAGCGTACGCGTTGGCTTCGTAAAAACTGATGTGTGTGACCGGCTTATTCGGGTCAAGCTCTTCGAGCCCATGCAAACTATAGCGGTGCCATTTACCTTCCTGTTTTATCCAGTAAAGCGGTGATTCCCAGTTTAATGTTTTAACCAGGTTAAAGCCTTCGTTTAACCAGAATCTGAAATCAGCATAGCCGCCACTTTCCATAAATTGCAGGTACTCGCCATTGGTCACAAGCCTGTTCATTACCTGAAAATCGTGGATCAGAACCTCGTGCACGCCCAGTTCATTGTCGAAACAAAAGCCATCGCCCTGGTAGCCTATTTTATAAATCCCGCCAGGTACATCAAGGAAAGTTGCCGGCACATGGTCAGCTTTTTCAGAAGTTTTGGCTGGTGTGTAAACCGGCAATAAAGGGTTTGTACTTAGGATGTATTTTATATCCGTGAGGAGTAATTCCTGGTGTTGCTGCTCGTGCTGCATACCCAGTTCCAGCACAGGCATCATTTCGTTCAGAATACGCTCGTCAGGGTTCTCCAACAGTTTTGCCAAGTGCTCGTTTACATGGCTGCGGTAACTATAAACATCGCGCAGAGGCGGGCGTGTTAAAGTACTCCGCTCGGCGCGCTGCACCCGGTTCCCAACCGTGTTATAGTACGAGTTAAACAGGTAACTATAGCTCGGGTGAAAAACTTTATAGTTTGGCAGGTAAGGCTTTAGAACAAATTCCTCGAAAAACCAGGTGGTGTGCGCCATGTGCCATTTCGGCGGGCTAACATCGATCATCGGCTGCACCACAGTATCTTCGGGTTCCAGTGGTTTACAGATAAACTCTGTCTGCGATCGAATCTTCTGAAGCCGGGTTATTGTATCAGTTAAGCTGGTAGCGAGGGTTTTCATAGGTTAAGTTATTTGTTTGATTGGCAGATGGTATTTTGTAAGAAAACCGGCGCAATCTCTGATTGTTATGCAGCTGCTTACGTTTATTCCGAAACCTTTGATTTAATTTACATTCAATTCAGCTCTAAACGAATGGCATTACAAACCGCCTTTATACCTTATACGCTTGATTTTAAGTTTGATGCCCGCACATCGAGGGGCGCTATTTCGCAGCACCAGGTGTATTTTATTAAAATATGGCACGAAGCTGAACCAACTATAGTTGGCCTGGGCGAATGTGCTCCGCTGGCTGGTTTAAGTATTGATCATCGGCCTGATCTGGTGCAGAAACTGGAGGCTGTTTGCCAAACTATAAATGCAGGGAAAACTGAAACTTTAAACCTGGATAAACTGGAGTTGCAGGAATGGCCGGCCATCAGATTTGCTCTGGAAACGGCCTTGCTTGACCTGCAAAACGGGGGAGAGCGGTTGATCTACAGCAATAGTTTCAGCAGCGGGGAAGCAGGCATACCGATAAACGGATTGGTTTGGATGGGCGATAAGGATTTTATGCAACAGCAGATTACCCAGAAACTTACCCAGGGCTATAGTTGCCTCAAGCTTAAAATTGGCGGGCTGGACTTTACCACCGAACTGGAAATTCTGCAAAGCATACGCGAAACCGCCTCCGAAAAAGACCTAACGATACGAGTAGATGCCAATGGCGCTTTTGCCCCCGACGAAGCCTTTAAGAAACTGGAACGGCTGGCTAAATACAACATCCATAGTATAGAGCAGCCTATAAAACAAAGTCAGTGGAAAGCGATGGCGGAACTATGTGCTTATACACCCGTTCCTATTGCGCTTGACGAAGAACTGATCGGGGTGCAGGCACCAGCTAAACAAACAGAACTGCTGGAAACTATAAAACCGCAATACATCATCTTAAAACCTACCCTGGTTGGTGGCCTGCAGAAAAGCGCCGATTGGATAGAACTCGCTGAAGAACGAACTATAGGCTGGTGGATGACCTCGGCACTTGAATCAAATATCGGGTTAAATGCAATAAGCCAGTTTACTGCAAACTATAGCCTTGAGATGCCGCAGGGTCTTGGAACCGGCCAACTATACCATAACAACATTTCCTCGCCATTAGAGATAGAGCAAGGCAAGCTCTGGTACCGCAGAAAGCAGGAGTGGGGCCAGCTATAGTTGCACCCGAAACTATACGTATTTTTCGAGAAGCAGCTGCTTTACTTTTTCCATGCCGGTGCTGGCTTTGTCTTCTATCAGGTGCAGGTTGTGGCGCTTTCTTACAGATGGCAGTTTCGGGTCTACCACTATAACAGGTACATCATCAGGCACCAGATCTACCAGTCCGGCGGCCGGGTACACAACCAGCGAGGTACCTACCACCAGGAAAATATCCGCCTGCAGTGTTTCATCCATTGCATTTTCCATCATGGGCACAGGTTCGCCAAACCATACAATGTTCGGGCGTAGTTGCGAGCCTCGTTCACATTTATCTCCTTTTTTCAGTTCCCAGCCTTCTATTTTATAGACCAGCTTTTCATCTAACGTGCTCCGGCTTTCAAACAATTTTCCATGCAGATGCATCACATTGGTAGAGCCGGCCCGTTCATGCAGGTCATCCACGTTCTGGGTTATAATGCGTACATCAAAGTACTTTTCAAGCTCGGCAAGAAGAATGTGTCCAGGGTTAGGTTTAACCGTGTGGGCATTTTTACGACGCTGATTATAAAACTCCAGTACCAGCTCCGGGTTTTTGCGCCAGCCTTGTGGCGTGGCTACTTCCATTACATCGTACCCTTCCCACAGTCCGTCGGCATCCCTAAAGGTTGCAATTCCGCTTTCGGAGCTAATACCTGCCCCTGTAAGTACTATCAGTTTTTTCTTCATGGGAATAAAATCTTGCGTCTGTTATTACAGGCAAAATTAAATCTTAATGCCTATAGTAGACTATACGATGAACATTTTATAGTTGGCCTTCAGGTTTATAGGCTATTGTGTATTATTTCCTTAAAAGGCCAGGTGTAAAGATTATAAGTTCTTGTGATATAGCTGTTTTAAAATATAGTTAGTTTCTAATGTTTGTAATTATTTTAATATGAATACTTGCATTTTTAAATACCTCCTTTTAAATTGCAGTACATCTTCGGAAAAAAATTAAATTATTTAAAGTGATTTTAAGGCCTCAAAGAAGTTTCGCTATGTTGGAATTATACTTGCAAAAGATGGGTTTAGACTGGCATACTTCTTGGTTTAATCAGTATAAACTTAACTTTTAGCCAATGTTAGACCTTCTGAATTTTGTTGCCCTCTCTGGTGTTTTTAACGTTCTGTTCTTCTGGTACGCCTCTACCAAAATGAAATCTAAAGCAGATCCGGTTAAGACCCTGGTAGTGTCGTTTGTATTTTCTATTCCACTTAGCTTTTTGCTGATTGGCGTGTACACGACCATGCTGATCTATGCAGCAAAGACCGGTGCCAACGAAGATGCCATGTGGGAATACATGGAACAAGAAGAATTACAGTAGTCTAAGCTTTTCGTTACCAATATCCATTCAACTCTACAAGTTAGTTTTATAAAAGACCTCAAAGCGACAGCCTCTAAAAGCTGTCGCTTTTTTTTGTGGTATAGATATATAGTTCGTTTTTTTCCCAGCTGGGAAGTTTCAGTTTGCGTGTAGGGTGCAGGTATTCGTTTTATAGTTACTGTTGTCCAGCCACCCCAACTCCTCCTTGCTTAAGGAGGGGAGCTTTTCTGCAACTACTCCCTACTTTGTCATCCTGAAAGGATCTTGATGGAAGGAAGACAGGCTGTATAGTTTCAGCTGTAGTTCTATAGTTGCCTTTTGACACACCCTATTGAGCGCTGCTCGCAAGCTTCGAACTCCCGTTCTTACTTTTCCTCAAGGGGACAATAATGTTATTACTTTATGTCCTTGCCCTCGCTCGCGTCCCGCGAGTGTGAGTTACCTGCGGACTCTGGCCGCTTTAACCTGTGCCTGAGGCACAAGTGGCGGGACGCCACTAAGTAGCTCACACTCGTGGGGCGCGAGCGAGGGCGAATAAAAGAATGAAACGGCCCTGTATTCAAGGAGACCCTTCTGCAAAGCTATAGTTTAAGCCATATTTCTATAGTTGCGGTTTTAACCCACCCCTGCCCCTCCCAAGAGGGGAATTTGGGCTATAGTTTAAGCTTAGCTATAGTTCTATAGTTAAAGACCCGGATCGGACAGGTCGCGACCTGTCCCTACGGAACTACTACCACGATAAGGCGATGCAACTATAGTTTCTCAAGCAAACTATAGTTTAGCTATCGAACTGATCACAGTCTTTGGGTTGAGCGCCTTTGCTTTGTTGCGGTGCCGTCAGGCAACCCGAGGCACGAGGGTAGCAAGAAAGCAGCAGCGCGATGCCCGAAGACGGGGCCTCCCGGCCGTGAGGGCACCAAAGCCAAATTGAAACGATTGGTAAGTAAAGCTCCCAGGATTGAAGAAGGCTATGAAAGAAAAGGCTTGTTTCAGGTTGCAACTATAGCAAACTATAGAACTCAGATTTCTCACGTTTTTCGAAATGACAATAAAGTGTAAATCGAACAATAGGACATACAAAATCAATTAGGCTGCACCCATGATGACAATTACGATAATATGTTTAAAGAATCTCTTTGGATAAGCGTAGTACCATTATACCTGCCATCAACCGGGCCATTCTCCAGTTTTAAAACACCCCTTGGGCAAACATGCGCACAAATACCACAGCCCACACAAGACGACCGGATAATCGGTTTTCCCTGCTGGGCGTACCAGCGTACGTCAATTCCCATCTCGCAGTAGGTGGAGCAATTGCCGCAGGAAATACATTGCCCGCCGTTTGTAGTTATTCTAAAGCGGGAAAGATGTTTTTGCAGAAGACCTAAGTATGCCGCCATCGGACAGCCAAAACGGCACCACACCCGGTTGCCCAGGATCGGGTAAAAGCCAACACCCACTACACCAGAAAAAACAGAACCGATAAAGAAACCATAACTCTTGGAAAAACCACCTGAAAGGTCCCCAAGTAAACTACCGCCAGACCAGGAATTGATCCAGAGCAGGAGTGTGGTAATGATTACAAACCCGAGGATAGGATAGATGATGGCAACTTCCCACTGCCAGGCCCTTTTGCTTTTGTCGGAGAGTTGACGGTAGGGGTCTCCGGCTGTTTCGGCAAGACCACCGCAGCCACACACCCATGAACAATACCAGCGCTTGCCGTAGAAGTAGGTTAGCACAGGCGTTGCCAGGAACGTTAAGACAGCTCCCCAGAAAACCATGAATACCCCTAATGCCTGCCCATTGTCTATCAGGTACCCCACAGTGCCCGGGAAAAGGTAATCGTATTTAAGCGGCCAGAAATAACTGAAATAAAACTCCGGTTGGTTAAAGGCCAGCAGTAGCCCAGGCAACAGAAAGGCGAATCCTAACTGAAAGAAAATAACAGAACAAGTACGGATAAGATGATAGGGGTTATTCCGGTACTTAAGGAGCGCATGCACCCCCATAACCATAACCGCCAGCGTATAGAAAAAACCATACAGAAACCATTGGTCCGAAGGCTTGTGCCGCAGCCCTTGACTTAACGGTTCCAGAGCAATTATAAGTCCATGCAGCGTATCCGGGAACCAGTAAAGCAGGATATAAAAACTGGTTAAAATGATGCCTAAAACCCAGGCTGATATACCACGGGCGGTAGCGTCTTTCTGCCAGATTCCGTTATTCTGATGCGCCACATGCTTGGGTAAACGTGAACAAACTATAACCAGTAAACTGCCTGTGGTTAGCAAACCTATGCCACTTAATCCCCAGACAACGGCATTAATCGTATTTCCTCCTGCTAAAGTAACTGTTAAGCATAACAAGCTGATAGCCATCAGGGTAAAGCCAATGTATTTAAAGTAGCTGTAGAATTGCGTTGTAGATGCTTTGTACATGGCTTAACAGTTGTCGGGTGTTTCTGAGAAGAGGGAAAAGTGCTGGCGTAGTTTCCACCAACCTTGTTGCTTTGCGGGTGCTTGCCTGTCCGGATGCTGCAGGTAATATTGTGTTAAAAGTTCGGGTTCGTACCGCTGAAAAAACTCTGAATCGAAGTTAACGGCACTGAGCTGCTCCATTACCTGGTGTATTGTATAGTTCTCTTTTAGCCAGTAATGACACAGGTCATGTCGGAAGCGGATGCCCAGCAGATTTACACCTTTCAGATTACCGCTTTCGCGCTCATAAAAGAAACGCATGGCTTTACTTTTAGCCGGATGCTCCCAGTAAAGCGAACTATAGCGTTGCTCATCCCAGGTGTGGGGAACAAAGCCGTAGGTCTGGTACTCAATGTTCAGGAACTTGGCGGAGTTAAACCAGGGGCCACGGATATAGGGTTTTCGGTCGCCGGTAAGTACCGCTGCCAGTACTTCGCCGTGTTGCCGGCCGGTATACCAGAGTTGTTCCAGTGCCGGTTCTCCGGGTGCAGGTTCCTTAAACTGGGCGCAGTCCCCAATGGCATAAACATCCTTTATGCTGGTCTCAAAGAAATTGTTTACCAGAATACCTTTACCAAGCTCAATACCAGATGTTTTTAAAAATTCTATAGTTGGCTTTACACCGGTAGCTATGCCCACAAACTGGCAGGGAATCATTTCTCCGTTTTTTGACTTAACGGCTTTGACCGTACCGGTTTCGTCACCAAGTATTTCCGCTAATTCATCCTGAAGTTTCAGTTCTATACCACAAGCCAGGATGTGCTGTGTTACCAGTCCGGCCTCCTTCTCAGGCAGGTTGCTTTGCCAGTACTGTTTCTCACGAACCAGCATGGTTACCTGTATGCCTTTGCTTTGCAGCATTTCCGCCATTTCAATTCCTATCAGTCCGCCGCCAACTATAACTGCCTGTTTTATGCCGTTGGTCTGCTGTTGCATCAGCTCCAGGTCCTGTAACGTTATTAACCCCTGTACGCCTTTTAGCTGCATACCCGGCCAGTTATAATATACCGCCGAAGATCCTGTGGCCAACACGAGCTGGTCGTACGTTAGTGGTTCTGAATGCTGTAGTTTTAGTGTTCTTGTTTCAAAATCTATCGTTTCTACATAATCATGCAGCTGTTCAATCTTCTGTTCTTTATAGTACCAGTCAGGATACGGAATAATATCCTGGTAGCGCATGTGGCCCATGTACACATACATCAGCGCAGGGCGGGAAAAGTGAGTTGGGGATTCAGCAGAAATAACTGTAATGCGGCAATCGGAGCGTGCGCGTAGCTTCTGTGCCAGTGTAATACCGGCTATCCCGTTCCCAATCACTACTACATGTTTGTCGTGCTGCATGTGCTTTACTTCCGGCTCAGGTTAAAAATTTGGTCCGGACTTATAGTTATAACGTTTCCAGAGCAGATCAAATATAAGTTAAATTGATTTAAGCGTGCGGAGGATCGAGAGAAGAAACTTAAACAGGTAGAGGTAAGCTATCGTTTGTCTTAGGGTAACATAACAAAAAAGGCCGGAACAATGTCCCGGCCCCTGTTTTTATAGTTCATTCTTAATGACTGCCGGCGCTGCTGCCAATATCATTGCCACCGTCCTGCACATCAGCACTGCCACGGCTACCGCTTTTACGCGATGGCGCACCGCCAACTTCGCCTTTCATAATACTATCGTTGTCCACATCTTCCTTCTCACCTGTCGGGTTTATATTAGGGACTTTGCCGGCCTTATTTACCGGCTTATTCAGGTTCTCGTTTTTTAGTCTGTCTTTATTTTTATCGTTCATAGTCTTCGTTGTTTTCAGTTATAGTTGGGGCAATAGTGCCTGTTATTAATAGCGTTCATAGTTGTCGCGGTCGTTCCGGTTGTTATGCTGCCGGCGCTCGTTACCAGCCTCAGGGTGGCGGCTAGTATAGTTACCGTGATAGCTGCGTCTGTGTCCGGTTAGGGGGTTGTAATAGCGGTGCTCCTCCCAGTCAGCATTCCATTCGCCATCGTAACCAACACTCAGCGACCCAGCCATGTTGCCATAGTTTTCGTCGCGGGTGCGGGGCCTGTAACGATCAGGGTCATAGTTTCCCTCAAAGTTTCCGAACACGCTTCTGGAGCGGTACATGCTTTCAGGTTGGTTGGTTTCTTCATCCTGCCAGTAGCCCTGCTCATACCGGTTGCCATAGTTGTAAGGTACTCGTCCCTGGTTACGGTCGCGGCGTGGTGCACGGGTATTGTAATTGTTTAAATTCTGCTCCCTGTTCTCAAGCTCAGGTCTTCGCTCGTAGGTCCGCGGACTTTCGTGCCGTTCTTCGCGCTCTCTAAAACCGTTGTATGTGGTCTCGTTGTGATGAGGGCTGTCATTATCGAAGCGGTAAGAACCCCTAAACACATCCTGATCTATCGGGCGCTCATCGCCGCGGTAATGATTTCTGTAGTCGGTGTATCCTGTATTATACCAATCGTTTCCTTCCATAGCATTTAATTCATTAGTGATACTATTTATAACGGCTGAAAACGCCTATGGTTAAGGTATTTATAGAACTATAGCTGTACGGCTAATTAATCTAAACACGCTGACCTGCCGTAAAACTAAGCGAACAAATTAACCAACAACTATGAGAAACAGACGAGAGAATGACCAGCGCGATTTCCAGAATGATGTAGAACCACGCTGGCTGCACGGCAACCACGGTAATAATTCAGACAGAGGAAACTATAGAATTGATTCTCATTTTAACCGCGGAAGAGGGGAATACGACGAAGATTATCTCGACAATGCCTCTTTTAATTCCAGTGCCGAGCAGAATTATAACTATACGGAGGGCCTTTTTCAGCCAGGAGGGGCGCAGTATGCCGGCGAAGACTTTACAAACCATCGCCGCCGCAGAAGATCTGATAACTTGTATGGCATGAGCTACACCAAAGACGATGGCTATAATTCCGGCCGCCATTACGATCCGCGAGCCAGCTATAAAAATTCGGATTACAGCGACCTGCGCAGAAACAGTGAGCCACGAGACCTGAGCCGGGAACAGGACGAGCGTTTCGGGCATGATGTAAGCCGTGGCAGCAGAGGAGATTACCTGGGCCATGCCTCTATGGGGGATTACGAATCATACAGAAGAAATGAACGCTTTGACCCTCGTTATGATAATGATTACAGTGGCGGTTTTGCCGGCCGTAATTACTCCGAAGGAGAATCGCACTATGGCGAGGGCAGCTACTACAGCAACTTAGACCGCTGGAGAGGCGAACAGGCCCGGAACCAACAACAAAGCGGTAAAAGAACCAGGTCTAAGCATTAATAATTTGATTATCTAAATGATGGCATAAAAGCAGAAAGTGTGTTTGTGTCACCTACTAAACTATAAAGTTATGAGACGAAACAACGATATGGATTACGGAAATTTTGAAAACAACTATAACCGGGAACAGGAAAATGACCGATACGGGCGGAACTATAGCCCGCAGCGGGGCAACTTCCACGAGCAAGGCGAGCAATACCGTTCTCCTCAAAACCGGGATAATGGGAGGGGTGGGTATTACCAGCCAACCCGCGAGGATTATTACAACCAGATGTATGACATTGCCAATTACTCCGGTATGCCACGCGATGAAGAGTACGGTTTGCCTCACGGCCCTGAAGATGAGCTGATGAACATGAAACCGATGCCGTTACAGGAAGGGCCTTATAACCGGCACCGGCATTACAACTATAGCTTAGGCTATAACCCGAACTTCGATAACCCCGAAGAAGGTGACATGTACCGCAACTTCGACAGCCGGGGCAACCATGGCTATCGCCATGATGCTTCCTATGGCAACGAAGATGAATTCAGGGATTTTGGCAACGACCACTATGGTAGCCAGGACTATACAAACCGCCCTCCAAATGATCGGTACACTGATTACGACCGGTATTAACTTAACAAATCGCAACCTTAACGTATAAGTAAAGGTACATTAGTATCAAATTTCCATCTGAGAAAAGGCCGCGGCATTTGCTGCGGCTTTTTTATTGCTGCAGGCAGCGTGTTGTATATCCAGATAACTATAAATATATTTGACTATACACCTAAACTCGCTTTACGCATGAAATTATTAAAGAGAATCGGATTCGGGCTGCTCGCACTGGTCTTGCTGCTCATTGCCGGCTCGTTGTTCATCTCCTCTAAATTAAAGGTAGAACGCTCTGTTGAAGTTGCGGCGCCTGCCGAAGCTGCTTTTGAGCAGGTAAACACGCTGCGTAACTGGGAGCAATGGTCGCCGTGGCACAAAATAGATCCGCATATGTTGCTAACGTACAGCGGCCCGGATGGCGGACCTGGTTCCAGCTACAATTGGTTCAGCAAACACCCGGACGTTGGCGATGGCGAATTCAAGATCATCAACACGGAGCCTTATAAAAAGATTGATGCTGAAATGCAGTTTGGGCCCAGCAATAAAGCTACCACCAACTATGTTTTTGAAGAAACCGCAAAAGGTACCCGCATAACATGGGCTATGGAGTCTGAACTGGGCATGAACCCGGTTAATAAATTTTTTGGCATCCTGTTCCTGGATAAATATGTAGGCACCGATTTCGAGCGCGGCCTGAACAACATGAAGCAGATCCTGGAAGCAAAACAATTACCGCAGCAGGACCCGCATGCAGGGCATGGACATTAAACTATAGTTAGCTGCTTTTGCCCTCGCTTGTGTGAGTAATATCTCTGGCTATCGGTGTTAATGCGCGACAGTAACTATAGTTTCTGATGCTGTAGTTCCATAGCAGGAGACGCAAAATATTGCGTCTCTACACACAATGCTTAACAACTGATAATTTGAATCCTGTAAATCCTTACATCCTGTAAATCCTGATTCGGACAAAAACAAAAAAGCCAGGTTCATCACCTGGCTTTTTTGTTTTATAGTTAAACTATAGTTTAGATCAGTTTATACAGCCTGTCGCGGAGGCCGGCAGATGCTTCAACCAATGGCATACGAACTGCAGGCTCGCAAACACCGAAACGCTCCAGCAGGGCTTTTACGCCAACCGGGTTGCCTTCTTCGTACATCAGCGGGTTAATGTCAACAAAGTCGTATAGCAATTGAGACGCTTTGGCAAAATCATAATTCAGGCCATGGCGGATCATATTGCTGAACTTCTCCGGGAAAGCGTTTGCCAGCACCGAGATAACACCAACTGCCCCAATCGAGATCATCGGCAAGGTCAGTACGTCGTCGCCGGAGATCAGCATAAAGTCGGCTGGTTTGTGTTTGGCAATTGCCATACACTGCTCCAGATTACCCGATGCTTCTTTTATAGCTACTATGTTTGGGTGCGCAGCCAGTTTTAAAGTTGTTTCAGCGGTAACGTTGCTGCCTGTGCGGCCCGGCACGTTATACAAAATAACCGGCACCGGCGATGCATCGGCAATAGCCACATAATGCTGGTAAATGCCTTGCTGCGATGGCTTGTTATAGTATGGGCTCACCGAAAGGATGGCATCAATGCCATTAAGGTCGGTAGTAGCGAAGCTATTTAGCAGTTCCTGGGTGTTGTTGCCACCAAGACCGTATACCAACGGCACGCGCCCGTTAACGTGTTCTTTTATAGTTTGCAGTATCTGCTTTTTCTCTTCGGCTGTAGTGGTAACCGACTCGGCAGTGGTACCATTAATTACCAGGTAATCTACGCCGCCATCCAGCACAAAGTCCAGCAGCTTTTTAAGGCCGTTATAGTCTACAGCCAGGTCTTTTGTGAATGGCGTTACCAATGCTACGCCCGTTCCTTTTAATCTTTCCTGAATCATCAATTTTAAATAAGAACTACGAAGTTCTGATTATGGATTGGTTTGTGCAAGTTTTTTAGTTTGTAACGTCTGGAGAACTACAGAAGGTGAGAATTTTCAGTACGAAAGTTTTCTAGAAGTACACATAATGATTTTTGCACTGCTAGTGAATCGAATTAGCCCGTTTCGGGCAATATATTATTATATACTGTTTACTGTTCCTCAAAAAAATCTTCATCAACCTGTTTAATCTCATATGTCGTTTTTACTTGGATTCCGACATTGAACTGATGCATTAAATCAACCAGCTTTTTTCCATCAATACAAATAATTTTGTGGTGGCTGAACGAGCTTTTTCCAAGGCCTTACTATCAAATTCTGATGTGGTAACAAATACTCCTTTGTTGGTGTCGCCACTCATAGCGCCTATGAAATTTCTAATATTAGTCTCTCTTACTTTGCCATCATTAAATCTTTTAGCCTGTATATAGATCTTATCCAAGCCAAGCTGGTCTTCATTAATAATTCCATCAATTCCACCATCACCCGACTTTGCCGTTTCAATATATTCGCCGTAACCCATTTTTTTCAAAAGTCTCAAAACAACTTTTTCAAAAAAGTATGGATTAGTCCCTTTAAGTTTCGTCAATAATTCAATTTTTACATCATCATCTATTCTCTTTACACCTTCGTCTATTAAGTCCTGCGGTGAGGAAAGATTGGCTTCAGGAATTGCATTTGAAAGAGATTTAGGAGCTTCCTGCTTATAAAAGTTAAATAATGAGGATTCATTTTCAAGGTCTCGCACCGTTAAGCTTGCTGAGTGACTTTTCCCCTTTTCTGTTATTTGAACATAGCCTCTTTCAGGAAAAAATACATAACCACCCTTCTTTAAATACGATTTCCCCCAAGCTATTCTATTGTCAATTAGTAGATCGCCTGATTTTGTTTTTTGTTTGAGTTGATCTTCGGTTAATTCAGAATAAAATCTAGTTTTTACTTCGTCGATTAAATCACGAGTCTTCAAGATTTTATCAGTCTTAAGAATTTCTAATATCGGTAAAAACGTTTCGTCAAATTTCGGAATATCCATCACTGCTTTGGTGTTGCTTTAAAGAGCAAATAGCTATTTTACGTATGCCCGGTCCTTGCTGGTGAAAACACGTAGCAAGGGCCGCTTTTTTACTGCCGTTGTTGGTGTTCTCACCAACAACTATACTCCCGCCAGATTTCTTGCTGGTGAAAACACACAGCAAAGGCAATTATTCATTACTCATTCGTAATTAATCATTACATAATATTATTCTCTTCCACCCACTTCAGGAACTGGTCTTTGTAGACTTCGCCTATCGGAATTTCTTTCTGGCCTATGCGGATGCGGCTTTTCTCGATGCTGTCGATTTTCGGTAGGGAAACTATAAACGAGCGGTGCACGCGCAGGAATTTAGAATCAGGTAGTTTCTCCATCATCTTGTTCATGGATAGCAGTGTAATGATCTTCTGGTCTTTGGTCTGGATGATCACGTAATCCTTCAGGCCTTCGATCCAGAGTATGTCTTTAAAATCAACGCGTATAGTTTTGTAGTCAGCCTTCACAAACATGAACTCCTGCTCGGGTGCCGGGGAGGCCTGCGTAATTATAGTTTGTTCAGCCTGCTTCGGATGACGCTGCTGCATACGCTCCTGCGCTTTGGTAACTGCCTTCAGAAAACGGTCGAAGGGGATAGGCTTGAGCAGGTAATCGACGGCATCGTGGTTAAAGCCTTCCATGGCATACTCAGGGTAAGCTGTCGTAAAAATTACAAGCGGCTGGTTTTTCAGAATGTTCAGGAACTGTATACCGGTCAGCTCGGGCATTTCAATATCCAGGAACATCAGGTCTACCTGTTCTTCCTGCAACACTTGCATGGCTTCAGTAGCGCTGGAGCAGGTTTTTACCAGTTGCAGAAAAGGTAGCTTACTGATGTAACTTTCGAGTATGTCGAGGGCAAGAGGTTCGTCGTCTACGGCGATGCAGCGGATGATCATAGTTTAGGTGTGTTTAGGTGTGTGGAAGTATAGTTTCATGGAGGCGTAAAATACACCGTCCTTTTCTTCAAAAGTTAGCTTATGCCGGTTAGGGTAAAGCAATTTCAGGCGTTGGCGTAAATTCTCGAGCCCGATGCCGCCAAATTCACGTTTCTTATGCGTGCTTATATTATTGGCTGTACTAAAATGGAGTTCGCTATCGGTAACCTTCAGGTTAATAATTATCCCGATCTCGTTCTTACTTACCAGGCCGTGTTTAAAAGCATTTTCAACCAGGGTCATCATCAACATCGGGGCAATCTGTTTGCCTTCAATATCACCTTCAACATTAAACTGCAGACTTGTATGTTCGCGTAGCCGAAGCTTTTGCAGGTCTATAAAGTTGTTGATGTGCTCCACTTCCTTTTGCAGGCTTACCAGCGTATCGTTGCTCTCATACAACATATAGCGCATCAGCAGCGAAAGTTTCATAATGGCATCCGGCGTTTCCGGCGACTGCTTGTAGGCCAGCGAGTAAATGTTGTTGAGCGTATTAAACAGGAAGTGGGGGTTAACCTGCGATTTTAAGAAGGCCAGTTCTGCCACCAGTTTCTGGTTTTCGAGCTCTTTGTTACGGCGTTCGTTGCGTATGTAATTGCCGGTTACTTTTAAGCCTGAGCTTATAAAAACCAATACCAGGCCACCCAAACCGTACTGCAGTAAACGCTCCGAAGTAAATACGGCTTTCATATTCGGGTTAAACTCTCTGAAAAGGTAAAAATCAAGCGGGGATTTCACCAGACCATATAGCAGGAGCAGGGCCAGAACATTGGCTATGTACAGCATCAGCTTGTTTCGTGCCAGGTATTTGGGAATCAGGTACGACCAGTTTACATAAAAAATGAGAAGCCAGAAAGCCAGGCCTACTACCACATCCAGCACACGATGTGGCGTAAGCGCTTTGTTACCATTAATATAATACAGCACCCAGGCCCCGAAAGCAAGCCATACAAGAACATGCAACACGATCTGGAATCGCTTTTTCATTGTAACTTCAGGGAACACAAAGGGTAATGCGCTCAAGCTAATAACGTATTAATGATGGAAACTATAGGAGTTGTAACAAAAGCCCGTTAAACTCTTCAGGTTAAAGATAAATAAAATAAATACAGGAATAACTATACTTGCACCCGCACTCTGCCAACACAAGGTAAATTACTACAAAGCTGATTTCTTGGGTGATAAACTGCCTATTAATATCCAGGCTTTTATATTGACTCCAGACCTGGAGTATTTTTATCTGCCAACTGTGTATTCTATCAGATTAATTTTTGCTCGGCTGCTTTCTATAGTTTGTCTATAGTTTGAGGCTGTTGGTATAATGTATTTTGTTGAGAATTAAATGTTGCTTCTTTTGTATGTAATCAGTTGCCGGGAAGCATGCTGCAGTGTTTGCCGGTACCTGATGCTTAATAATATTTGTTTGTTGTTTGTTTTTGCAAATAGCGCCACTTGTAGAACAGGTGGCGCTATTTTTTATAGTTACTGAATCATTCCTAAAAACTGATCTTCGGATAGTATCGTGATACCCAGCTTGTTTGCTTTCTCAAGTTTGGCAGGACCCATTTTATCGCCGGCTACCAGGTAGGTAAGCTTAGCCGAGATTGAGCTGACCACTTTACCACCATGGCTGATGATAAGCTGCTGCAGTTCGTCACGGCTTATCGTTTCAAAAACGCCTGAAATTACAAAGGTTTTGCCTTCCAGCTTATCGCTCTGCATTTCGGGTTTAACATTCTCTGATTTAAACTTAAGCCCCGCAGCCTGTAATCTTTCCAGCAATACGACATGATCCGGTTCTGCAAAATATTCTATAATAGAATTTGCAATACGGCCACCGATCTCGTTTACAGCAATCAATTCTTCGTAAGTCGCTCCTCTTAGCGAGGCTATATCCGGGAACTGATCTGCCAGTTTTTTAGCTACTGTACTACCCACAAACCGGATACCCAGCGCAAAAAGCACACGCTCAAAAGGAGTTTCCTTAGACCTGGCAAGGCTGTTTAGAATGTTGTTAGCCGATTTTTCGCCCATGCGTTCCAGGTTCACCAGGTGCTCAAACTGAATATCATACAGGTCGGCAACGTTGCGCACAAAACCAGCTCTGTATAGTTGTTCCAGGGTTCTTGGTCCCAGTTCGTCAACATTCATGGCTTTGCGGCTGATAAAATGTTCCAACTTGGCTAATATTTGTGGTTCGCAGCTTTTCTCGTTGGGGCAATAGAATTGTGCTTCGCCCTCAACACGCACCAGAGGCGTATGGCAGGCAGGGCACTCGGTCGGGTAAACTATAGGCTCACTGTCAGCAGGGCGTTTGGTTAGGTCTACGCCGGTAATTTTAGGGATGATCTCGCCGCCTTTCTCTACAAAAACGATGTCGCCCAGGCGCAGGTCCAGTCGCTGAATTTCGTTGGCATTATGTACCGATGCGCGCTTAACAACCGTGCCTGCCAGTAAAACAGGATCCAGCAAAGCCACAGGTGTTACAGCCCCTGTGCGGCCAACCTGGTATTGTATGCCCTGTAGTTTGGTAGCAGCGCTCATGGCCGGGTATTTATAAGCAATGGCCCAACGGGGGCTTTTAGCAGTAAAACCCAGTTCTTCCTGCAGTGCAAAACTGTTTACTTTTACCACCACGCCATCGGTAGCGATAGGAAGTTCGTGACGCTTCTGTTCCCATTCGTTAATGTATTCCAGCACCTTATCTATAGAGCTGCACTTGCGCCAGGTATCCGATACTTTAAAGCCCCATTTCTGTATAGCTTCCAGGCTTTCAGAATGCGTATCAAAAGGCATAGATGAGGTCTGGAAACTATAAGAAAAGCAACCCAGTTTGCGGCTGGCTACTATACCGGAGTCCTGCTGTTTTAAGGTGCCGGATGCTGCATTGCGCGGGTTAGCCAATAACTGCTCCCCATTTTCTTCGCGTTCCTGGTTTAGCTGTTCAAATACCTGCAACGGTAAAAACACCTCGCCACGTACCTCAAACAGATCCGGGAAGTCCTGGCCATGTGCCTGTAACGGAATGTCGCGTATAGTGCGCACGTTGTTTGTAATATCATCGCCACGGGTACCATCGCCGCGGGTTGCACCTTGTACTAAAATGCCGTTCTCGTAAGTTAAGCTGATGGCAACACCATCAAATTTTTGCTCACACACATATTCCACTTCATGCCCTATCGCTTTTTGCACGCGGTTATCGAACTCTCGCAGGTCTTCTTCGGAGTAAGTGTTGCTCAACGATAGCATCGGGTAACGGTGGAAAACGGTCTTAAAGCTTTTGGTTATAGTTCCGCCTACGCGCTGGGTTGGTGAGTTAAGCTGCCGCAGTTCCGGATGCTGGTCTTCCAGTTCCTGCAGGCGTTTCAGCATCATATCAAATTCAAAGTCTGGGACTTCTGAAATGCTGTTCTGGTAATATTGGTAATTGAGGTAGTTTATGCGTTCGGTCAGCTGCTTAACTTCAGTAGCTACGTCGTGAGGTGTTGCCATAGTTCGGGTTTTTACTTCACGTAAAAATATCTAAAAGCGCGGTAGGTAGCAAAGGGATTAGAGGTTGATTGTTAAAGTTTATTGTCCTGCTTTGTTGGCATTCTGCGTTGTATCAGGTTAATATTAATTGTCTTCGCATTTCTTTATTGTCAGTTTTCCAGTTGATGTGATTTAGGTTCTTTCGGTTACATTTCTTTGTATTTTCCCCGAGCTTCAGTCATGTAGCTTTATCGTTCTATAGTTTATCTTTTGTCATTTCGAACATTCTTGAGACGCGAGTGGAAGAGAGCCAGCGCAGCTGTGAGAAATCTTATGTGTCCTATAGTTTTTCTTTTGTCATTTCGAACAGCGTGAGAAATCTGGGTTCTATAGCTGCAGTTACAACCTAGCCTTTTCTTCTATAGTTTCTTCTAATCCTAGGAGCTCTACTTACCTATCGTTTCAATCTGGCTTTGGTGCCCTCACGGCCGGGAGGCCCCGTCTTGGGGGTAGGGGCCCTCGATAAGGGCATCGCGCTGCTGCTTTCTTGCTACCCTCGTACCTCGGGTTGCCTGACGGCACCGCAACAAAGCAAAGGCGCTCAACCCAAAGACTGTGATCAGTTCGATAGCTAACCTATTGTTTAAAGGAGATGTTGTTGTGCATTGCTTTATCGTGGTTATAGTTCCGTAGGGACAGGTCGCGACCTGTCCGATCTTGGTCTGTTACTATAGTACAGTAACTCAAACTATAGCAATTTCAGATTTCTCCTTATAGTCGAAATGACAGTAGGGCAAGCAGTAGCAGAAATTCCCCCTTGGAAAGGGGCAGGGGGATGACAAACGGAAACTATAAAAAGATATCCTCAACTATAGCAACATCAGAGATTCCCCTCTCGGGAGGGGTAGGGGTGGGTTAAAACAGCAACTATAAAACAATATCCAAAACTATAGCAAAGGCTGAAAAAGCTCCTTCCCCTGTTGTTAGGGGAAGGCTGGGAAGGGGTAAATCCACAACTATAAAACTATAACCTAAACTATAGCACATTAGCAAGGGAAGGGTAGGAAGAGCATAAACTGATCCTTTAACGCCAAGCACCGGAAACAAACCAGCCACCCGAAGGTGGCTGGTTTGTATTAAACTATTGGTCTATTTGATCTTTACCCCATCGGCAACAAAGCGGAGTTCTTCTTTAGGGGAATTGATTGCACGTATCTCGGCAGCAGATTTACCGGCATCTTCGGCATAGTGTCGTTGGTCGTCCACTGAAATTACTTCTCGTTTAGCGGTTCCTGTAAATACCACTGTTTTACCTTCCAGGTTCTCTACCGGCAAAAAGAAACCATAGTCCCGGAAAGTAACTTTCATGGTACTGTTATCGGCAAGTTTTACATCCATCCAGCAACCTTTGGACTGGCAACTCTCTACAATTACGCCGCTTACGGTAGCCTTTACCGAATCCTGATCGCTTATAGCATCCTCAAGTTGTGTAACTGAAAGCGTGTTTTGTTCTGTGAAATCTGATCCGTACACATTGGCTTCAGCTGTTGTAGCTGGTTTTTCAGTAACATCGTTTGTAGTCTGTTGCTGGCAGCTAAAAAGCAATGTACTTAACAGTAAAGCAGAAAGTAAGGTCTTGATCATGTGCGCTGTTGTGTTGTTGGGCTGTAAATATAGCAAACTACTATGTATATCCTACTCTCCTCATATTCAGTAACTCCGCAATTTTATAGCGCCGGCTTTCAGGTTAGTATTGATCTACCCAGCGGGCATTACTGATGTTAATGAGCAGGCGGCCTGTTAAAACGGGCAGGTACCGGACAGGGATACTGGCTTCAAAATTGGCAAGCATTATATCGAAATTAGTGCCGAAGCTAAGCCTGTTCCTGTCTGGTACAAAAACAATGGGTACACGGGTTTGGTTGGTTATACCCTGTAAGGTAATGTATGTGCGTTGGTTCAGTGGCTCGGCATAAGAGCGTTCGCTGTTGATGATTTCTTCCGGTACATCGATCTCAAAGGTAAGCTCCGGGAACTTGGCACCGTACAACACCTCGTAAGCCATAGTTGGTGGAATGGTGTCGCTGGTAGGTAATAACGAATTTATAAGAACACTACACTCCAGCTGGTCGGTAAGCCGGTTGTATCGCACCAGCAACGATGGAGATTTGAACTCATAACGGCCATTAGGGCTCTCTAACACTACTGTTATATAGTTATTGGCCGTATAGTTAATGCGGGTTTGTGCCCTTACCTCCACTATAGCGGAAACCATTATCACAAGCAGGCAAATTATTGAAAGGAGTAGATTTTTATAATGCATAATACCTCCGGGATTAAATTATTCTTTTTAACGGATGCCGGTCTGGTAAGGTAGGTACTGCAAACTATATTTTTCAGGCTGATCAAACCATAGCTTTATAGATCGATTAGGGACCGGCTTTTACAAAACTATATTTATCTCCTGGTATGCAAAACAAAGCTGTTTGCGTATAGGTATATAAACGTGAAGTGTAATATTGACCTTTTCTGCTGGTATACTGCCGGTTGTAGTATAATATAAATGGATTCAGATAAAAAAAATAAAGTAGGCTCCAGGCAACTCTCTGCTTTTAAGCAAATAGAGCGGATGCACCCCATCAGGATGCTGCTTTACCTGAGCATGGTCGGCATAGGAGTATTGTTCCTTATCTTGCTGATCGCTTTTATCCGGACCGGTGGATTTATGACGGAGGATGTACAGCTTCCTAAATTCTTCAGCGTTGGTACGATATTGCTGCTGCTGAGTAGTTATACAATGAGCCGCATACCCGGCATCTACAAAAAAGATAAACTCCATAAAATGACGCGTTACCTGGGTGGTACGCTGGTACTGAGCTTACTATTTGTGGGCGCCCAGCTACTGGGCTGGCGCGAAATGACTGCAGCGGGCATCACCTTCACCGGGAAAGCTTCTGGCACGTACCTTTATCTTATCTCGGCGCTACACATCCTGCATTTGGTAGGAGGGGTGATCTTTCTGTTTTTCCTGTTCCTTAAAACAGCTCATGTAGCTGCTGACAGTGTTAGGAGCCTGATCTTTATACGGGATCCGTATCGTCACTTACAATTATCGATGCTGGCAGGTTACTGGCATTTTCTTGATTTTATGTGGCTTGGGCTATACCTGGTTTTCCTGTTCATGTTCTAAAGTTAGCGTACAATGGTAACACTGCCTCGGTATTGCGTACTCCCAAAATCTATCAGGTAAAAGTAAACACCGTCATTAACATCTTTTCCATCCCATTTAAAGGTATCCTGGTTACTATAGTATACTTCTTTACCCCAGCGGTTAAACACTTTTATACTGGCAAACCGGGCATTGCAGAAATCGGATGGCATATCGGGTATCTCGAAAAAGTCGTTGAGTCCGTCGCCGTTTGGTGTAAATATATTGGCAGGTATAAAACTTTGCAGTTGCGGTACGCGCACTTTAAACTCCATTGTTAGTACAGGTTCCGGTGCCGGGTTACAGGTTTCCTCGTTCAGTATAAAGTTAACACGCAGGGTTCCCATTTCGGCCATCCGGCAGGTAGAGGTAAGGTTAAAAACACCCCGTGCTTCACCGTTGCCCTGCCTTGCACTAAATGTCATGCCCAGATCAGACAGATTAAAACCTTCCCCTACAGCGGTTAAGGTTAAAGGGTCCAGGTCTATATCGTCCCCGAAAAGGTTAGCCTCAAAAGACTGGTTTAAGTCAAGTTCGTAAAGTATAGGTGCTTTATCTGAGGTTAACGTTGGAGCATTATTAGGCGCTTTTATCCTGAATTCTATCGTGAGCTTTTGGTCCGGCGAGGCGGCGCAGGCATCTTCCTTAAGTGTAAAAGTTACGCGCCTTACCGACTGTTCCTCGTTGTTGCATTCAACAAGCCAGCTAAATTTTCCTTTAGCTGTTCCCTCACCGCCTGTGCTGTTAAATTGCATTCCTGCTGCATTCATATCAAAGCCTTCGCCAGCTGCACTTAACGTCAGGCCATCCAGGTCTATGTCATTGCCAAATACATCCATCTCAAAAGCCTGGCCACGATCTAAGATTATAATCCTTTCATTGGGTGTGGTGGCTATAGTTGGTACATTGTTCACTACCTGCATCCTGAAACTCACGCGCACTGTATCCTGGCGGGGCAGACTGCAGCCATCGTCCTGTACTACCAGGTCCAGTTGGTATATTTTGTTGGGTGTATCAAAGCAATCAGCAAAGCAAAGGGTGGCTTTTAAAGAGTCCTGTGTGCCACTTCGGTTTACAATACCCTGCAGCGTGCCCGACAATGTAAAGTTTGATGCTGTGAAATTTACAGGCACCGCTTTTATAGTTACAAACTCAGACAGATCCGGATCTGTAAAGTAGATATCGACACAACGGTTGCTGTTAGGTGTTAGCTCAAGGATCTCCGTTTCTTTATAAAAGTTCTTTTTGCCTCTGTCGCGGGCCACTATATTGGGTGTTTTGTTGGTTGGGCAATCCAGTACCAGCACCTGGAAGTCGCGACGCACTTCGCCTATCTTTATCTTGTTCCTGAATTCCTGCACCCTGATGCCGAAGACATACAAACCCGTACGGCTTGGGCGCATCGTCAGTCTGCCAGTTCTGTTATCGATGTTGATAGGAGGATTGCCATTTATCTGGGAAGCACCGCTAAACCCAGGGCCCCATTTAATTTCAGGATAGGGAGCAGTGCCTGGTTTTACATTTTCATATCCGCGTATACCATAATACGGCATGCCAGGTGTAGTGTACCCGTTGAGTGGTGTGATCATGTCATATGCCAGCGAGTCGCCGTCTTTATCTGAGCCACTGAAATCGAAATAGAAAAGTTCGTTTACACAGGCGTAGTCGCTGAGGGGCGGAAACAGGGTAGGGGATGAATTTCTGAAGGTGACACCTTTTTGAGAAACAGCCGGAAACTCCATATAAAAGGTTTGGGCAGCATCGTAAGGGGCTATAATATTGTCTATCGTTTGGTTGCGGCAGCACCGTTCCCAGGTTACGTAGTAACCGGGAGCGTGAGAGAATTTGGAAGGGTCAAGGTTGAGGGTTTCAGAGTACACAATCTTACTGGTGCGCAGTTCCCCTATGGTACATTCGATATTGGTATAAGGTACGGCTGTTCTGGACCTGAAAGGAAGGGTTCTGGCCATTATCCATTTGTTGGTGCCTTTCTCAAAAACATTAACAGTAATGGTTGGGTCCAGCGCGCCGGGGTCACCGTTTATATCGTCAAAATATAGGTTAAGGGTTAGCAGGTAGGAGTTCCCGCTCAGGTGGCCCAGGGCAAATTCGCCGCCAACTATATGGGTAGCCTTTGAGGAAACCGAGCAGAGCAATACAACAAGTAATAAGAGTAAACAATGCTTCATGCAACAGTAATTTATACGCCCTTAAAACCTGTATAAGTATACAAACAATCTAAAACTTATGCAAAACTATAGCAGGAACTTACCAAAAGTACGGTAGGTAGGATTAATTACGGCTTTGAAGCTTTTCTGTTGGCTGCATGACGCAGTCAAGAAGCTCAACAAAAGGAAGGGGCTCGCTAAAAAAGGGATCAGTAATCTTATTTGCAATAAGCCTTATAAAACCGGGATGGTTGTTAACTAGGGTCAGCTCAATTAAAATGTTACCGTATAGTTGGTTGCAGAGGCTGCTGTCCGGCACATCTTTTGGCAAAGGAGTAAGGTAATAGGCCTCCGTTTTCTGAGTGTAGCGCTCGTGATCTATTTTGCGTTTGTCGGCACTTTTTAACTGGTACCCCAGCAACAGGGCCTGGTCTTTCAGATGATCGAATAAGTAGGAGAAAGCTTGTGGGGAAATGGCAGGGTCGTAGAAAAAAATAACACCCTGGCGGTTCTCTTCCAAAACCAGTTGAACCCGGTACTTACAGTGCATCCCGGCTTTTTTATAGTGGTAGGCCTTATGGAATGCAGTTGTAAGTTCTTTACAGTCAGTACTGTTTACCCATGCATTAAACCTCGCACTATAACGTTCAGAACGTTCCAGTTTATGGCATTGTGGCTTATTGTAAAACAGCCCCAACAATCGTTTCAAAAATCCGTTTAACGACATTTAGTAATTTAAAGCAAAAACATCCGTTACCCTGAATAGTTTAGTATCTTACACGCTCCGGGTATTATTTGCAGTTAATAAGTTTATCACTCAGAATTTGATGTTTCAATTGCTATTCCCTCTAAGCGCTCAGGTATAATAACCTGTAAGCGGGGTATGGTTTAAACTTATACTTAGAAGAAAATGGTTGCACAAGAATTAGAACTAAAAAAGCGGCTGTTGCAGGAATGCACCAAAATACTGAATACTCAGATTAAAGCTGCGAAAGACGCAATGGACGATGCCCAGGAAAGCGCCAACGAACACCAGGGTGCTATAGAAGATAAATTTGAATCGTTCAGGGAGGCCTGCCAGATACAGCGCGACATGTATGCCCGGCAACTGGATGAACTGATAACGACCATGAGCGTGCTGAAGCGGATTAATGCTACCAAAGAGAATAAGGATGTAGCTTTTGGAGCCGTTGTGCACACCAACCTGCAGAATTACTTTATTGGCGTTAGTCTTGGGCAGATAGAAGTGGAAGGAGAAACGTTCTTTGCAATTTCAGGTATGTCGCCGGTATTTAAGGCGATGGCTGGCAAAACTGCCGGAGAAACGTTTGAGTTCCGTGATCAGAAATATAAAATAGAACACGTTATTTAATTTAAACTATAACCTTATAAGCCCGAAACCAGTAAATAGGCTGGTAAAGGGTTAAAAAGAAAGGCCGGCATTGCGCCGGCCTTTCTTTTTTCAACTATAGTTGGTTTTATTTTACTCTTGTCCAGTTCTGGGTTCTTCCGATTAGCGATATACCGATGTACCCTTTTACTTCCATCTTATCCTTGCTGGTCATTTTCATGTAGCAAGAGTATGTTTTGCCGCTTTCCGGATCATAAATTGTCCCATCATCCCACTTGTTGCTGCCATCATATTCAAAGCCTTTCATAAACTCAAGGCCTAATAACGGACGGTTCTGTAGTTTTTTTTCAGGGTTGTTTTCGTCTACTTTTGGTTTGCCGTTTCGCAAAGGCTCTTTCAGAGTTACGAGTTTACCGCAAAGTTTATCGCCGCATTTATAGATTTCGAAGCGGGCTTTCCCTTCTTCATTCGTCCAGATACCAATAGGGGATAAGGACTGGGCCCATGCAAAGGTGCTGAACAGCATAAGAGCCATAAGAGCAAGCAGATGTTTTTTCATGATCGGTTAGTTGTTTGATTTAAGCAACGAAAAATAGTGAAAATAATTCATTTAATATAGTATGTTGGAGTTGCCCGATCACTTTTATCTTATCGGAATAAAGCACAGGCGCCCCTTGTAACAGACTATTGCAAATATGGGTCCTTAATTTCAGAACTGATGCGGTTAACCGGAAGAGTACTATTGTTTAGTAGGATGATAATCAGTGTGTTAAATTAAAAACCTGCTTTCCATAGTTTCTGGGCGGGTTTTTAAACTATAGGTACCTGTTCTGCGGCCTGCAGATTTAAAAAAAATATGCACAACCCTTGTGAACTTAATGGCGTTAATTTACCTTTAGTAATAAGTTAAAGTAGCGAGTGCTACGCGCTCTGGTCTAACAGCCTTATTTTTGGTCGAAGGCTCAGGGTTTATGTTGGACTATAGAGAAAGGAGGTACAAATGTCTAATCCCAAACAAGTTTTAACGAGCCTAAGTAATTGTATTCACGTAATCTGTGAGTCGGCTTCGTAAACGGGATTTATGCTGTTTGCACAGCTTGATTTTACTGGAGGTCTTCGGATGGTAACCTGAACAACAGGAAGCCGCTTGTTAAGATTTTTTAGGATTCTGAAACACCTGGTGTAACTTGACGGGCTACATCAGGTGTTTCGCTTTTATAGCTACCTATAGTTACAGGTCGTCTTTATAAATAGAGTTGTTGCGCAACCTGCGTTCTTTTATAAAAGTGCCAATAAAAACACCTGCCGCCACCAGGCAGCTTATCCCCATCACAAACAGCAGGATGTGTCTGGTATCCCATTCCTCACCTGCGGCATTTAAACGCATGATTACAACTATAGCGGCCAGCAAGGTTATGGCTGTAACTGTGTGCGTCACAAACTGGTTATGTTTGCGCAAATGGTACGTACAGGCCAGCAGCATAATACCCAGGCCCGGAGCTACCAGGGCGAGCACCGGCTTACCGGGGTGTATAAAGTAAACTATCAGGCCGGCAACTATAAGTACAACTGCATTTATCGAGTTTATAACGTAAGGATGCCACATAAAAAAGGGTCTTTCTGGTACATAACATTGTACGAGAAAAACCCTGTATGTTGTGATAAATGTATGCTTATAATACGCGGCGTACTTCCAGGAAACGGATATCGTAGCGCGTGCCCTGCACTTTACTGATCTTTACACCACCATTAGAAGACGAGTGTACAAAAGAAATCGTGTCGCCGGGCTCAGAAATAACAATGCCTACATGGCCGGGCGTTCTTACATTTTCGTTGGTACCGGTAAATATTACCAAGTCGCCGGGAGCAGCATCTTCCTTAGCTACAGCTACCCCTTCTTTTGCCTGCAAAGCCGATGAATGAGGAACATCGATATTATAGTTATCAAAAACGTGTGTTATAAAACCTGAACAATCAAAACCGGAAGGAGAAATGCCGGCAAACTCGTACGGAGACCCGAGCAGTGTCATGGCATAAGCTATAATCTCCTGCGATTCCGCAGTGCTATAGTTACCTCCTGAACGGGTTGTTCGCTGCATGCTTACCCACTTATCCTCCGTTTTTGCAGGGGCCTCATGCTTTTCATTAACCTGAACTATAGTTGCTTTCTCTGCAGGAGTTTCATTGGTAAGGTTATAACCAAACAATAACATAATCAGCAGTAACACTACCGGGGTAATCATTATAATTGAATTCTTTTTCATAGTCAGCGGGTTATGTTTCTGTAAAGCTTTCTAATACCATGCCAAAAGCTATATTACTGGTAAGGCCGGTATGTTTACTTTATAATTCCGAGGCTTTACTATCAGATAAGCTGGTTTAACCGTTAAAAGTTCAGCTTTAACCACCTTAAGTAGTTTTTATAGAACAAAAGTGGGTTTTATTTGGGTTTTATGTGAAGTTTTGTTATATTTTTGCAATAATAAATTTAATGCTTTCTGTAATGGTGCTTTATAAGTCAGACGTTTTTTCAGTGGAATTGCCGGACGGTAAAGGGTGGGTCTATATAGACTGTAAAGCTATGCCTGATTTTGAGGACTTTAAGTCTGGTTTAATGATAGCGCTGGAACACGTTAAGAATCATCCTGCCAATTGCTGGCTTTTCAACTTGAGAGCTATAGATGGTCTTAGTGAGGAGGAAGAGACCTGGTGCCAGGTTCAGTTTTTTCCGCAGCTCATGATGCTGGGGCAGGAGAATTTTATTGCCCTTGTGGTTTCTGAAAGCTGTTATTACCGGATGCTGCAGGAAGTAGGTGCCTATGGGCTTAAAAGCTATAATTCATTTATCATCATCGACACTTTTAGTAAAGTTAGCGATGCTGAACTATGGCTACGCTCCCACCAGCGAAACACGGTAGGGTAGCAGGCTAAAGGTCACAGATTTTGAAAACAAGCATAATTATTGTAAAATGCTGGTTGAACAAATCTAAACCTGAAACATGTTTCACACTATTAACCAACCTAAACTTTATCTCTTAGTATTTCTGTTGTCGCTGGCAGGTTTTATTTCGCCGGCATTTGCTGCCGATCTTCGGTACACCCTCGAAATGCCTGAACCGCATACCCATTATTTCGAAGTTACAGCTGAGCTAAAAGGAGCAAAGAAAAAACACATCGATTTTACAATGCCTGTCTGGGCGCCCGGTTCGTACCTGGTGCGTGAATTTCCTAAGAACGTAGAGGGCTTTACTGCTACCGATGGAAACGGGAAAGCACTCCGTGCAGAAAAGATAGACAAAAACACCTGGCGCGTATACAGCAACCGTGCTTCTGAAGTTAAAGTAAACTATAAGGTTTATGCCTTTGAGCTTACCGTACGCACCAGCTTTTTAGATGCCTCGCATGGTTACGTAAATGGTACCAGTATTTTTATGTACCCTGAAGGGTATGAAAAAGAAGACGGAACGCTGGTGGTAAAACCCCACAGCACCTTCAGCAAAGTTTCTACAGGACTTAAGTCTACAGGCAGGTTTACATACACTTTCCCTAACTACGATGTACTGGCTGATTCCCCGTTGGAGATTGGTAACCACGAGGTCTATACATATGAAGCCGGCGGTGTAACCCACGAAGTAGCGATGTATGGCGAAGGCAACTATGAGCCGGAACGTTTAATGGCTGACATGAAACGTGTTACGGAAGAGGCTATCTCTATTTTCGGAGAGCTGCCAGTTGACCGGTATGTATTTATAGTTCATAACATGCAGCGTGGCGGTGGTGGCCTGGAGCACCTGAACTCCACAACCTTACAGACCAGCCGCTTTAGCTATAGTTCAGAAAGTGGCTATACCGGTTTCCTAAGTCTTGTAGCACACGAATATTTCCACCTATGGAATGTAAAGCGCCTGCGTCCTGCCCCGCTTGGCCCGTTCAACTATAACGAGGAGAACTATACAAAACTGCTTTGGGTGTCGGAAGGCATTACAAGTTACTACGATGACCTGATAGTGCGCAGAGCCGGGTTAATGCCGGAGCAACGTTACCTGGATGTGGTTGCCGGAAGCATTAGCAATGTAGAGAACACACCTGGTAATAAAGTGCAGGCAGTTAGCGAATCCAGCTTCGATGCCTGGATAAAATTTTATCGCCAGAATGAGAATTCAAACAACGCGGAAGTATCCTACTATACAAAAGGAGGGGTGCTAGGACAGCTGCTTAACATGGAGATACTGAAAAGCACGAATGGAGCCAGAGACCTGGATGATGTAATGCGCAATATGTATAACCGCTACTATAAGCAGCTCGACCGCGGCTTTACGGAAGCTGAATTTAAAGCCGAAATAGAGCGCGTAGCGGGCAAAAACATGGATACTTTCTTCAGAGATTACGTGAATGGTACCAAGTCACCGGATTATTCGGAGTTTTTTAAAGCAGCCGGCCTGAAAGTAGTTAACGTGAATGAGAACGCTAACACGGGCAGCTGGGGTGCCAATACCACTTACAGCGATGGCCGTGTAACTATAGCATCGGTTATAAAAGGAAGTAGCGCGTATGAGGCCGGTCTTAATGTTAAAGATGAGATCATAGCGGTAAATGGCTTCCGTGTAGGCAGCGACCTCGACCGTTATGTGACAGGTCTGAAGCCTGGAGATGAACTGGAAGTACTTATTGCCCGTGATGGTATTATGCAGGTAGTGCAGGTAAAAGTACTGAAAGACGACCGTACCAGATTCAAATTCGAGAAAGTAGCCAATGCGACTCCCGAGCAGGTAAAAATATACAATAAATGGCTTGGGATAGGTAATTCTTAAACCTCTTATTGTGCTATTAAACAAAAAAAGAGAAGCATGTCTTAACATTGACATGCTTCTCTTTTTTTGTTTAATAGCTGCTCCGATATTAGCAAAACGGATAACCCTGATTTATCGGCACGATACACGACAGTTTATTTCTAAATAGCTTGTTGTACTCTGTATGGCTTTCAGTTATACTATCAGCCAATGTTCATAAACAAAAACTATAGCTTAAAAGCGCTGCCAGTTTTCCAAGAATATTTATGTTTTGGCAGAAGAGCATGGCGCTGGATATATTGATTTTAGTATTCTTTAATCAATACAATTCAATATTTTGAAGTGTTATTTTAAAAGTATATATTTCGTGCAAAATACCGAATATATTAGTCGTGATGGCATGGTAGTACATTCTACAAAATATTCTGACATCATTTTTAACAGTGAATTGGAAATATTGCAGGTGATCTGGAAAGCTAAACCTACGGATAGCGCTTTTATAGATACGTACCTGCGGGGCCTTGATTTTGTGCAGGAAGAAAGACCTGTTATGTTATACTGCACGGACCTTACGATGGTAGGCCCGCTAGAGCGTGAGCAGGAAGCATGGCTTAATAATGTTTACTATAGTAAGCTGCAGTCTACGTTAAATGCTGATGTTTGCGTGGCCGTTGTATTTACCGAAGAGCACTTTAAAGCCATTATCACCAACTACACAGCCACCAAGTCAGCTACCTCACACGATTTTATAGTTTTCAATTATTTTACTGACAGGGAAGAAGCCATTCACTGGCTGGAGACCGTAAAAAAAGGTCAGGATACGATATTGCTCCCGACCTCTTCCAAACTATAATTATAGCCCTACGGTTTACGGGAAAATCCCCAGCGCCTCATAACTCACCCCAATCTTTTCGATAGCCGTCAGAAAGGCTGCTGTTCTCATGTCCGGAATATTCTTTTGCCGCATCGTTTCCCTGATTTCGTGATAGGCATTTATCATGGTATCTTCCAAACCTGAGCGTACCAGGTTCACCTCATCCGAGCCTTTGGTTAATATCGCTTTTTCCTGGGCAGTCATGCTTTTACCCGAAGTAGACTCGATGGCGTTTACCAGGCGTTTATAGCTGGCTTCTTCTGCACGCTTACCCATTCGTCCGAAACGCACATTCGAGAGGTTCTTAAGCCACTCAAAATACGATACTGTTACGCCACCCGCATTCAGGTACAGATCCGGCAGTATTACGATGTTGTTCTTCAGAAGTATCTCTTCCGCCTCCTGCGTAACCGGCCCGTTTGCACCCTCCGCCACAATTTTAGCCTTTATGTTAGCAGCATTACCAATGTGTATCTGGTTTTCGAGCGCTGCGGGTAATAGTATATCACATTCCATTTCCAGCAGGTCGAACGTATTCTCGAAGTTTTTGCAGTTCTTAAAGTTTAGTATAGAACCGGTCTGGTTGCGATGCTTGAAAGCTTCCTCCACATCAATACCATCGGGGTTATAAATGCCACCTTCGCGCTCAGCTATGCCCGTAATAAGAGCTCCATCTTTCTGGCAGAACCATGCCGCATGATACCCTACATTGCCAAGACCCTGTACAATTATACTTTTGCCTTCCAGGGTGCCGCCTTCCAGACCTTTCCCCTGTAATAACTCGGTATCGGCCAGTGCTTCTCTTATTCCGAAATATACACCTAGCCCTGTTGCTTCTGCGCGGCCACGTATGCCGCCCTGCCCAACGGGTTTACCAGTAACACAACCTAAGGCATTGGTTTCTCCATATTTTAAAGCCTGGTAGGTATCGGCTATCCATGCCATCTCGCGGCTGCCTGTGCCATAGTCTGGTGCAGGCACATCCATTCCGGGGCCAATAAGGTTCTTCTTAATCAGCTCGGCTGCATAGCGGCGGGTAACTTTCTCAAGCGTTTTTACAGAACTGGTACGCGGGTTTATTTTTACACCGCCTTTCGCGCCTCCAAACGGGACATCAACTACAGCGCATTTAAAGGTCATGAGGGTAGCCAGAGCCTTTACCTCATCTTCATCTACCTGCATACTAAATCGTATGCCCCCTTTAGATGGCAGCTTATGATGGCTATGCTGCACGCGTATTCCTTCCACTACTTCAATCTTTCCATCTACCTCTATCGGGAAGGAAACCTTATAAACACTATTGCAGACTTTTATCTGGGCAAGTATCCCGGGAGAAAGGCTGGAATACTGGGCTGCATTATCAAAATATCTGTGTACACTGTTCAGGAACTTGGCTCCTTCGTTCTGATTATCTGCCATGCTTATAATAATTTAAAGATTCGCATTTAATTGGTTTTAGAACGATGCCGCAAATGTTTTGTTCTGTTTTACTTCTAAGCTATAGTTGCCTACCGGTTTTAAAAAAGTGAAGGTCTGGAAAGGTGTGATAACAGGATGGTATTAAATTGTGTATTAATAATAAACTTTATAAGTATAAGTTAATATTATCTTGCTTTGTAACTATAAATCACCTATTATTGCCTTACTACGATTTTATTATCCGCTAAAAAAACACCTAACCAGTCAGTTAAAACATTTAGCCAAAGTATGTTAAACCAAACTATGATTCAGGCTTACAGTAAACAGATTGCTGCGGGTTTCTCTGACCCCAGCGATGAATATCTGACAGAAAACCTGCAGGTGATTTACAGTACTTCTACCGAAATATTGCACGTAAAGTGGTTCGGGGAGGTAGGTTCTAAAGAGTTCAGGGATGGCTATTCGCATATCCTTCGAATGGTGAGGGTGCACAAGCCCTCTAAATGGATACTCGACCTTTCAAACAGGGAGCTTATAAATAAAGAGGACCAGCATTGGGTATTCAAGAATATTTTCCCTCAGATATTACGCATGCTGAAACAGGATGTGTTTATTGCGGTAATTCTTCCGGTTCCGCTTTACGAGAGCCTCATTCATAATATTGATGGAGATGATTTTATTGATAACGATAATCTTCTGATCATGAATCATTTCCTGTATTATGAAGAAAGCCTGCGCTGGCTCGCTGAAGTCCAGGTAGCTGATATAAGCTGAGAACTATAGTTTACCAAACACAAAGGCCCGGCTACAGGTAGCCGGGCCTTTGTGTTTATGGTTTGTATTCTGTTAGTTAACCGAGATAAGCTCTACATCAAAAATAAGTGCAGCGTTTGGTCCGATTACATCGCCGGCGCCTTGTGAGCCATATGCAAGTGCAGATGGAATGTATAGTCTCCATTTAGCACCTTCTTTCATTAACTGCAGGGCTTCTGTCCAGCCGGCAATTACACCGTTAACCGGGAAAGTAGCAGGTTGGCCGCGCTCATAAGATGAATCAAATACAGTTCCATCTATTAGTGTACCATGGTAGTGCGTTGTTACCTTGTCTGAAGCAGATGGAGATTTACCTGTACCTTCGTTCAGAACTTCGTATTGCAGACCGCTAGGCAGCGTTTTAACACCTTCCTTGTTTTTATTTTCAGCTAAAAATGCTTCACCGGCTTTCTGGTTCTCTGCACCGGCTGCGCCTTGTTTTGCGCCCATTTCCTGCTGCAGTTCCATCATGGCTTCCTGTACTTCGGCCTGAGACAAAGCAGATGGCTTTCCTTCAATGGCTTCTTTCATGCCTTTGATGAACGCATCGGGGTTAACGTCTATTCCTTGTTTTTTAAGGTTGCCTGCCATGTCGCGGCCAATAATGTAGCTGATTTTTTCTTGTAATGTCATGTTTTGTTGCTATATGAAAGAAAGTGTAAAAGTACCGGTTATAGCGGTTTTAACCTAATCTCTTATAAATGGCAAAAGCGAACTACAAGGTCCGCTCTCACTTTTTAAAACGTAATCAAATTATAAGTACATATGTACTTCCTCATCAGAGAGGTCAATATGTAGATCATGTGGAGTCAGCCAGCTTCTCATCAGAAAGCCGAATGTTGTGCCAATAAGCAGCAACGAAGATATAGTTGAAATTCGTGTCATGTGATTGGGATCGTAAAGGGTTATATAGTTGCTATAACGCGTTAAACGCAGCAGGGTTACTTCTTTGTATTATTATATTCTTAAGTTAATGTTATGTATTCATTGCATCGTATTTAAAACAAAAAAGGAGCCAGCTTTCACCGACTCCTTCACTTTTTGCCTTATAGTTTAAACTATAGTTTACATATTCCTGCGATACTGACCACCCACCTCAAACAGGGCATTAGTAATCTGGCCGAGTGAGCAGAACTTCACAGTTTCCATCAACTCTTCGAAGATGTTCCCGTTGTTGATAGCCACCTGCTGAATGCGCTTCAGCATTTCGCCAGAATTATCTTCGTTACCCTTTTGCAGCGACTGCAGCATCGAGATCTGGTACTGTTTTTCTTCTTCCGTAGCACGGATTACTTCTGTAGGCAATACAGTAGGAGAGCCCGTGGATGACAGGAACGTATTTACACCGATGATCGGGTACTCGCCTGTATGCTTCAGGGTCTCATAATATAAACTTTCTTCCTGTATCTTGCCGCGCTGGTACATGGTTTCCATCGCACCTAACACACCGCCACGCTCTGTTATTCGGTCAAACTCTAACAATACTGCTTCTTCTACCAGGTCAGTTAACTCTTCGATAATAAACGAACCTTGTAGCGGGTTTTCATTTTTAGCCAGACCAAGTTCACGGTTGATGATCAGCTGGATGGCCATCGCACGACGAACAGATGCTTCCGTTGGCGTAGTGATCGCCTCGTCGTAAGCGTTGGTATGCAGCGAGTTACAGTTGTCATAAATTGCATAGAGTGCCTGCAGCGTGGTACGGATATCGTTGAAGTCGATCTCCTGTGCGTGTAGCGAACGGCCTGATGTCTGGATATGGTACTTCAACATCTGCGAACGGGCATCAGCACCATACTTGTGCTTCATTGCTTTTGCCCAGATACGGCGCGCCACACGGCCAATAACCGCATACTCCGGATCAATACCGTTAGAGAAGAAGAAGCTGAGGTTCGGCGCAAACTTGTTGATATCCATGCCGCGGCTCACATAATACTCCACAAAGGTAAAGCCATTGGCCAGCGTAAAAGCAAGCTGCGAGATCGGGTTAGCACCAGCTTCCGCAATGTGGTAACCTGAAATAGACACAGAGTAGAAGTTACGTACGTTTTTATCGATGAAGTACTGCTGCACGTCACCCATTAAACGAAGCGAGAACTCTGTTGAGAAGATACAGGTATTCTGTGCCTGGTCTTCTTTCAGGATATCGGCCTGCACCGTACCCCGAACAGCTGCCAAGGTTCGCGTCTTGATTGGCTCGTAAACTTCAGCAGGTAATACCTGGTCACCGGTTACGCCTAACAACATTAAGCCTAAGCCATCATTACCTTTTGGCAATTCTCCCTGGTAACGCGGACGCTCAACACCCTTCTCTTTATAGATAGCTTCGATCTTCTGGTTTACTTCCTTTTCCAGGCCGTGCTCTTTGATATACAATTCGCATTGCTGGTCAATAGCAGCATTCATGAAGAAGCTGGTAAGGATAGCAGCCGGACCGTTGATGGTCATGGAAACCGACGTCATCGGGTCAGCCAGGTTAAAGCCGGAATATAGTTTCTTGGCATCATCGAGGCAGCAAATGCTTACACCTGAGTTACCAATCTTACCATAAATGTCTGGTCTGAAGTCCGGGTCTTCTCCGTAAAGTGTTACCGAGTCAAAAGCTGTAGAAAGACGCTTGGCTGGCATACCTAAACTCACGTAGTGGAAACGACGGTTGGTACGCTCCGGTCCGCCTTCTCCGGCAAACATACGGGTTGGGTCTTCGCCTTCGCGCTTGAACGGGAATACGCCCGCCGTGTAAGGGAATTCGCCCGGTACGTTCTCCTGCAGGTTCCACTTTAGTAAATCACCCCACGCCTCGTAGCGTGGAGTAGACACTTTAGGAATCTGTAAGTGAGAAAGTGATTCGGTATGCGTTTTTATTTTCAGTTCTTTGTCACGAACCTTGAAGACATAGAACTCATTTTTGTAAGCCTGTACTTTATCTTTCCAGTTCTCCAGTATCTTCTTATTCTGACCATCTAGGCTCAGCGCAACTTCAGCGTAGGCTTCTTCCAGCTGCTTTACCAGGCGGTCTTTGTCAGCAATTTCTATAGTTTGAACTGCTTCGATAGACTTTCTGATGCCGTATAGTTTCTGTGCTACTTCTGCCTGGTCTTTGCTCCACTTGTCGTAGTTGCGGATGGTCTCCGAAATTTCAGAAAGGTAGCGTGTGCGGGCAGGGGGGATGATGTATACTTTCTCCGACATTTCCTGCGAAGTGTGCAGGTTAGAGTTAAACTCCACACCGGTCTTTTCCTGTATCTTTGCCATCACCGCACGGTACAGGCGGTTCATGCCCGGGTCGTTGAACTGCGATGCTATAGTTCCGAAAACAGGAATATCATCGTCTTTTACGTCCCATAGTTGGTGGTTGCGTTTGTATTGCTTTTTCACATCGCGAATCGCATCCAGGGCGCCACGCTTGTCAAATTTGTTCAGTGCAATTACATCAGCAAAATCCAGCATGTCGATCTTCTCGAGCTGTGTGGCGGCACCGTACTCAGGCGTCATCACATATAAGCTCATATCTGAGTGCTCGATGATCTCCGTGTCGGACTGACCTATACCGGAAGTCTCCAATATAATAAGATCAAAATCAGCTGCTTTTACGATGTCCACGGCATCCTGCACATACTTGCTCAGGGCCAGGTTGCTCTGGCGTGTTGCCAGCGAACGCATGTAAACTCTGTCGTTTGAGATCGAGTTCATGCGGATTCTATCACCCAGTAAAGCGCCACCAGTTTTGCGTTTCGATGGATCCACAGAGATGATGGCAATCTTCTTATCCGGGAAATCAAGCAGGAAGCGACGCACCAGTTCATCTACTAATGAAGACTTACCGGCACCACCTGTACCTGTTATGCCCAGCACAGGAGTTTTAACTAATTTGGCCTGTTCTTTTACTTCATCCAGTATCGCTCTGGCCTCTTCCGGGAAGTTCTCGGCAGCAGAGATCAGGCGGGCAATCGATTTAGGGTCTTTATCTTTCAGGTGCTTTACCTCGCCGTTCAGGTTCTGGCCTGTCGGGAAGTCGCATTTCTGCAGCATGTCGTTTATCATACCCTGTAAGCCCATCGCACGTCCATCATCCGGAGAATAAATACGCGCTATACCATACGCTTGCAGTTCTTCGATCTCGGAAGGAAGAATGACACCGCCACCACCACCAAACAGACGAATATGGCCGCAGCCGCGCTCGTTAAGCAGGTCGTACATGTACTTGAAATACTCGATGTGGCCGCCCTGGTAAGACGTGATCGCTATAGCCTGCGCATCTTCCTGTATCGCGCAATCCACGATCTCCTGCACCGAACGGTTATGGCCTAAATGGATTACTTCTGCACCCGATGCCTGAATGATACGACGCATGATGTTAATGGCAGCATCGTGGCCATCGAATAAAGAAGCAGCTGTAACGATACGGATATGGTTGACAGGCTTATATGGTTCTACTGTAGTAAATGACATACTTTAGTAATACGGTTTATTCAAATATGATGCGAAGATAGGACTAAGATTAATAAGATTAAAGTATGCGCTGTATTTGAGCTACTGAACACTACTATAGCTTAAGTTTATAGTTTATAAAACTATAGTTTGATTATTGGTATCGTATATCCCTGTTTCCTGTTCCGAGGTTGGTAGCTTCAAATTCTCTGTATTGAAGTATCATTCGAGAAAACGCTTGACGGCTTATGTCACCAGGCATGAGGCTGAGACATAAGCCGTCATATTCCTTATGTATAACTAAAATTTTTGATCACTGTTTAAAATGATGCACTTGATAGGTGCTGACGTGCTGTAAGTGACCGGATGGGTTTGAGCAGCTTTGCTTTTGTAATACCTTTTACTGTTTATATGTATTAACAAAGCCTATTAGCTTATTCTGTAAATGTCTAAATAAAGACGCCGGATAGGTTACACAGATTTACAGGCTTCTTGGTTTTAGTTAACTATAGCCCAAGCCGGCTTCCTTACCTAACGATACAAGGTCGGCCACGTTGGCAGTCCCGAGTTTCTGCTGAATATTTTTGCGGTGCGTGCTGACTGTATTGGGACTGATGAATAATTTATCAGCAATCTCTTTGGTGTTAAATCCTTTACACACCAGATCGAGCACTTCAATTTCCCGTTTGCGGAGGCACTTTATAAGGAGCTTATTTTTTTGTTTCAGGTTATCGCGGAGCGCCTGCACTAACTGGGTGTCGGTATTCATGCGCGGGCTCATGTCCACATCCACGCAAAGCAGTTCCTCTACCTCATCAGGGCTTTTTTTGCTGAATGCTTTTGCCCAGCCTATAAACCACTTGTATTCATGCTCATCTTTGTGTTTTGCCCTGAACACGCCACCATATTCAGCTCCCTCAAAGTTCTGGTAGTGCGTAATGCTATCGTCGGGAATGTTATGATCATCAGGGTGCACTATTTTGTACATGTATTCGAGACCACCCATTTCCTGAATCTCTTCTAAAGTGTAGCCTAAACTTTCTTCGTTGGTTTTATTGCACCATACCAAACCTTTCTGCAGGTCCGAGATATAAATGTTGGCTGGTACTTCGTGTATTACTCTTTCCAGGAATTCGCACTTTTGCTGTAGCTCAAGTAACTGCTGTTCAAGTTCAGCTATTCTTTCAGGGGTAATAGGGCTAGTTTGTGTTTCAGACATTGGTGTGAGGAACTTAGATCATATATATGCTTAAATATACAGATTTAATTGTATTTACAAAAGAGCCTGCTTTCCTGCAACCTGTGTTAAATTGTGCTTATAGTTTAAAACTATAGCCTTACTCTGAAATCATTTTACCGCAGAAGCAGCAACAAACGCACTTTCTTCTTAACTTTGTTCTTCGTATAGATATTTATGAAGAACATTCGCAATTTCTGCATCATTGCCCACATCGACCATGGTAAGAGTACACTGGCCGATCGCCTGTTAGAATTTACCTCGACAGTTGCGGAGCGTGAGATGCAAAACCAACTGCTCGATAACATGGACCTGGAGCGTGAGCGCGGCATTACTATCAAGAGCCACGCCATCCAGATGAACTATAATTACAAAGGCGAAGAGTATGTGCTGAACCTGATCGATACACCTGGTCACGTCGACTTTTCGTATGAGGTATCCCGCTCTATTGCTGCCTGCGAAGGCGCACTCCTGATCGTGGACTCATCGCAGGGGATTGAAGCACAGACCATCTCAAACTTATACCTGGCGATAGGCAACGACCTGGAAATTATCCCGGTTCTGAATAAGATTGACCTGCCGCACGCCATGCCTGAAGAGGTTTCAGACCAGATCATAGAGCTGATCGGTTGTGATAGAGAGGATATCATTCATGCTTCCGGAAAAACGGGTATTGGTATAGAAGATATTCTGAATGCTATCTGCGACCGTATCCCGGCTCCGAAAGGCGACCCGGAAGCACCGTTACAGGCCCTGATCTTCGACTCTGTATTTAACTCTTACAGAGGTATCGAAGTGTATTTCCGCATCTTTAATGGTACGCTTAAAAAAGGGGAGAAGGTAAAGTTCATAAACACGGGCAAAACCTACGAAGCCGACGAAATTGGTGTGCTGAAGCTGAACCAGGAAGCGCGTAAGGAAATGGGAGCCGGTAATGTAGGTTACCTGATCTCCGGTATTAAAAATGCGAAAGAAGTAAAAGTTGGCGATACGATTACCCACGTTGAAAGGCCAGGTGAAAGTATTCAGGGTTTTGAAGACGTGAAGCCCATGGTATTTGCCGGTATTTACCCGGTAGAGACCAGCGAGTATGAGGAGCTGCGCGCCTCTATGGAAAAGCTGCAGCTAAACGATGCCTCATTGGTTTGGGAGCCTGAAACTTCTGCTGCCCTTGGTTTTGGTTTCCGTTGCGGGTTCCTGGGTATGCTGCACATGGAAATTGTGCAGGAACGCCTGGAGCGTGAATTTGACATGACCGTTATCACGACGGTTCCATCGGTGCAGTTCCATGTGCATACTACAAAAGGCTCATTGCTGAAAGTAAGTGCCCCGTCTGAAATGCCGGAGCCAAACTATATCGATCACGTTGAAGAGCCGTTCATTAAAGCACAGATCATTTCAAAGTCTGAGTTTGTAGGCCCGATCATTACGTTGTGTATGGATAAGCGCGGTATTCTGAAGAACCAGACGTACCTGACCAGCGACCGTGTAGAGCTAACCTTTGAAATGCCGCTGGCTGAGATCGTATTCGACTTCTTTGATAAGCTGAAAACCATATCACGTGGTTACGCTTCGCTTGACTATGAGCTGATCGGTTTCCGCCAGTCGAACATGGTGAAGCTGGATGTGATGCTGAACAGTGAGCCTGTAGATGCTTTGTCTGCTATAGTTCACCGCGACAAGGCATATGACTGGGGCAAGCGTTTGTGCGAGAAGCTTCGTGAACTGTTACCGCGCCAGATGTTTGAGATTGCGATACAGGCGGCTATTGGCCAGAAGATCATCGCCCGCGAAACTGTGAAAGCGTTGCGTAAGAACGTACTGGCCAAATGTTACGGTGGTGATATATCAAGAAAGCGAAAGCTACTTGAGAAACAGAAGAAAGGTAAAAAACGCATGCGCCAGGTAGGCAACGTGGAAATTCCACAAGAAGCCTTCTTAGCTGTGCTTAAACTCGACTAAACATAACAAGCCCCGACGTGCTGCCTGCGCGCCGGGGCTTGTCGCTTATAATCTTTTGACAATGGATATTTTTGCCAAAAGACAAATGACTTACCCGAAAATGAATTTTCTATTGTCCTTTGTCCTGAAATCTTTTATCAAGTAAGATACCTGAATCTTGTACGCCGATATAACTATAAAAGCCCGTTGCCATAATCCTGCCGAAGCAGAGGCTATCCTGCAGCAACATAATGCAGAATACAAGGGACTGGATGTACAAACCGATACTTTTTATAGTGTAGATTCCGGCAAACTAAAGTTAAGAAAAGGCACCATTGAGAACGTGCTCATACACTATAACAGGGTATGGGCCGGTGGAGCAATGCAAACAGAAGTGATGATGTATCTGAAAAACCCTGGAAGCGCAACTATAGAAGCTGTTTGCGGTGGTCTGGAGGTTGTGTCAGAACTCAGGAAACTACGGAAGATCTACTTTATAGATAACGTGAAGTTTCATATCGACCAGGTAGAGGGGCACGGGCAGTTTATAGAGATAGAAGCAATAGACCTGGATGGCTCGGTTGGAACAGAAACGCTGATGCAACAGTGTGGCTACTATAAAGACTTGCTCCTGATAGAGGATGACGACCTCATAAATGACTCTTATATTGATCTGTAATTAAATACATTAACTATACAACTATGATTCTGCTCGACGGCAAAAGAACATCTGAAGCCATACAACAAGAGATAGCTGCTGAAGTAGCTGACATTAGAGTGCACGGCGGTAAAGTGCCCCATCTTGCGGCTATACTGGTAGGCAACGATGGCGGTTCTGTAACTTATGTAACCAACAAAGTACTGGCCTGCGAAAAAGTTGGCTTTGGCTCTACGCTTATCCGGTATGAAGACGATGTGACCGAAGAAGAATTGCTGGATAAAATTCAGGAGTTGAATAACAGCGATGAAATTGACGGTTTTATAGTTCAGTTACCGCTGCCGAGGCACATTAATAGCCAGAAAGTACTGGAAGCCGTTGACCCTAGAAAAGATGTAGATGGTTTCCACCCGGTAAATGTTGGGCGTATGGTCGCTGGCCTTACCAGTTTTTTACCAGCTACACCTTATGGTATACTGCAATTGTTGGAGCGCTATAACATCGAAACCAGTGGCAAGCATTGTGTGGTTATCGGGCGCAGCAATATAGTTGGTTCACCGATGAGCATCCTGATGGCCAAAGCTGCTTACCCGGGCAATTCTACCGTTACACTTTGCCACCGCAACACTGTTGACCTGGCTTACCATACACGTCAGGCTGATATTATAATTTCTGCAGTTGGTATACCGGGTTTATTAACAGCTGACATGGTAAAAGAAGGCGCTGTGGTGATAGATGTTGGCACAACCCGTGTTCCGGACGATAGCCGTAAATCTGGCTACAGGCTGCGCGGCGATGTTGATTTTGAGAATGTGGCCCCTAAGTGCAGTTATATTACGCCTGTGCCCGGCGGTGTTGGCCCGTTAACTATAGCTATGCTGCTAAAAAATACCCTGCGGGCTGCCAAGCGCGAGATTTACGCATAGGTTTTATACAACATAATTATAAAAGCTCCTGTTGCCCCACGCAGCAGGAGCTTTTTTTATGATCTATAGTTCAGGCAAACTATAGGTTTGAAGGTGCTGACTATAGACTGTAACTATAGAACTATAATACACTAACTCACTTATAAATTTATTCGAGGGATTTAACGGAACAGACACACTATAAACCTTGTTGCAAATTTAGCTACCTTTGTAAGTTCTGCAGGCATTTTAATAGGTCAGACAGAAAAGAAGATAGCAGGTAAAAGCATTGGCTAACAACCGGTGCGCAAGGAACAGTATTTTGGAGTCTATAAAAATAATTAAAACAGCTTCTATTCATCAGGTGCCCAAAGATGGCAGCCGATTACCACTGATGGAGGCTTTCTATACGATACAGGGGGAAGGTGGCAACACCGGAACTGCAGCTTACTTTATCAGGTTGGGCGGCTGCGACGTGGGCTGCCATTGGTGCGACGTAAAGGAGAGCTGGGACGCCGAGCTGCACCCGCTAACAACTATAGAGGAGATCGTGGAGATGGCCAGTCCTTTTCCGGGCAAAACAGTTGTGGTAACCGGTGGCGAACCATTGCTTTATAACCTGAATCCGCTAACCACACAGCTCCAGGAAAACGGTATTCGTACGATGATCGAAACGTCCGGTGCTTACCCGTTGAGCGGTAACTGGGACTGGGTTTGTTTATCGCCGAAAAAATTCAAAGCGCCAGATGCTTCGGTGTATCCTTTTGCGGATGAGCTGAAAGTGATCATCTTTAATAAGAGCGATTTTAAGTGGGCCGAAGAACATGCTGCCAGAGTGGGGGAGCATACAAAACTATACCTGCAACCGGAGTGGAGTAAGGCAAACCAATTGATGCCATTTATAGTAGAATATGTGAAATCAAATCCGCAGTGGCGTGTGTCGTTACAAACGCACAAGTACATGGATATTCCTTAACACCTTATGCCAAAGCACCTGCTTGTTTTTCTCCTGAGCTTTTTCCTGACTATAACCGGATTTGCTCAGAAACAATCGCTGAATACAACCAACAAAAAGGCCGAAAGCCTGTACCTGAAAGCCGATACCTATGCCCGTTCGCGGGATTTTACGAAGGCGCTGGAGCTGTTGGCCGAAGCCGTGGAGAAAGATCCTGATTTTGCAGAAGCTTACCTGAAGGCAGCTAACCTGAATAAGATGATGGGTAATAAAACTGCGGCTTATGAACAGCTGCAGCAGGGCCTGAAACTGATGCCCTATAACCCGTCGTTCGCAAATTATTACCTCGACCTGGCAGAGCTTAATTTTGACAGAGGCAACTACGAGGCTGCCAAAACCAACTATAACGCTTATTTAAAAGCCAATACTAAAAACTCGCGCTACATTGCTTATGTGCAGAACCAGGTAGAGACTGTAGATTATGCCCTGGAAGCCATGAAGTCGCCGGTTGAGTTTAATACAGTACAGCTTCCATCCACTATAAACCGGTATCCGCTACAGTATTTTCCGTCTACAACTGCAGACCAGCGCTACCTTATTTTTACTGCCCGCATGGGGAGCCAGCCCGATCATGACGAAAATATTTATATCAGCGAACTGAAAGGCGGGAACTGGGTTGCACCTGTCTCTATTTCTGAAACTATAAATACCGCCGCCAACGAAGGTGCCGCCACTATTTCAGGCGATGGTAAAACACTGGTATTTACTTCCTGTAGTCGCCCCGATAGTTTTGGGGATTGTGATCTGTACATTTCTTTCCGGACCGGTAACGAGTGGAGCAAGCCTAAAAATATGGGCACGACTGTAAACTCAAAAACCTGGGATTCGCAGCCAAGCCTTTCTGCTGATGGCCGAACGTTATATTTCAGTTCGATGCGTGGCGGTGGCGTAGGCAAGGAAGATATCTGGGTAACAAACCTGAATGAAGATGGCTCTTGGCAAAAGCCCCGCAATATGGGCGAACCTGTTAACTCGAAAGGCCGTGACCTGGCACCTTTTATTCATGTCAGCGGATCAACATTATACTTTGTAAGCGATGGCCATAAAGGCCTGGGCGGACTGGATGTGTTTATGACAAACATGAGCGCAAAGCAGCAATGGGAAACTCCAAAAAACCTGGGCTACCCGCTAAATACACATGCCGACGAAAGCTCTCTTTATATTACACCGGATAACAATCTGGGTTTTTATGCCCGCAGCATGACAACTGAATCAGGAGCTTCAACGGTGCAGCTCTACTCGTTGGATGTACCGGAAGTGTGGCAGTCAAAATCTAAAAGTACCTATGCGCAGGGGCGTGTTTACCATGCTGATACAAAAAAGCCACTGGCAGCAACCGTGCAACTATACGATATAGAGCTAGACTCGCTGGTGCAGCAGGTGCAGTCGGACAAACTGAGTGGTGAATATACCGTGGTGTTAACGGAAGGCAAGCAATACGCTTTGTTTGTCAGTGCGCCTCAGTTTATGATGAACAGCCTTAACTTTGATTACACATCCCGTAAGAATCTGACTCCGGTAGCTTTAGATGTGTACCTTAAACCCATAAAGGCTGGCTCTGTATCTGTTCTCACTAACCTGTTCTTCCCATCCGCGAAATATGATTTGGAGAAAAGGTCGCAGACGGAGCTGAATAAACTCATCAACTTTATGCGCCAGAACAAAGAAATTAAGATAGAGATAACAGGCCATACCGATGACGTTGGTTCTGATGCAGCTAACATGATCCTTTCTGAAAAGCGCGCCAAAGCTGTTGTTGATTACCTGACTGCACATGGCATTAGTGGTTCTCGCATTCGCCATAAAGGATTCGGTGAAACCAAATCTGTTAAGCCAAATACTTCTGAAGAAAATCGCCAGTTAAACAGAAGAATTGAAATGCAGGTTTTGTAGTGAGAAGATTATGTTAAGTGAAGCTGTGGGAATTTAATATCTGCTTTTGTCATTTCGAAGTCAGGAGAAATCTGAATGCTATAGTTAGCTACTCTACTACCTGAACCTAGCCTTCCTTTCATAGCTGTTTTAAATCCTGGGAGCTTTACTAACCTATAGTTTTATAGTTTGCTTTGGTGCCCTCACGGCCGGGAGGCCCCGTCTTCGGGCATCGCGCTGCTGCTTTCTTGCTACCCTCGTACCTCGGGTTGCCTGGCGGCACCGCAACAAAGCAAAGGCGCTTAACCCAAAGACTGCGATCAGTTCGATAGTTAAACTATAGTTGATTGGAGATGTTGTTGTGCTTGGCTTTTTCGTGGTGGTATTTCCTTAGAGACAGGTCGCGACCTGTCCGCTCCTGGTCTGTAACTATAAAACCCTCAGATTTCTCCCGCTGGTCGAAATGACAGTTGGGCAAGCAGTAGCAGAAAAGTCCCCCTTTTGAAGGGGGCAGGGGGATGACAAACGGAAACTACAGAACTACAACTCTCAACTATAGCAACAACAGAGATTCCCCTCCTTGGAGGGGCAGGGGTGGGTAAAACAGAAACTATAAAACGATAAAGCAAACTATAGCGACAGCTGTAAAGCTCCTTCCCCTGTTTTGGGGGAAGGCTGGGAAGGTAACTATAAAACCATAACCTCAACTATAGCCAATCCTGAAGACCCTTACATCCTGCAAATCCTGATTCAGATAAAAACAAAAAAGGCTGATCATACGACCAGCCTTTTTCTTTACCTACTAGGAGTAGCAGATTATCTTTGATTCATTGGTATGTAGTTACGCTCTTTTTCGCCAACATAAACCTGACGCGGACGACCGATCGGCTCTTTCTGCTCACGCATTTCTTTCCACTGTGCAATCCAGCCTGGCAGGCGACCTAATGCGAACATTACTGTAAACATATCTGTCGGGATGCCCAGTGCACGGTAGATGATACCTGAGTAGAAGTCTACGTTAGGATATAGCTTGCGATCTACAAAGTACTGATCTGTAAGCGCTGCTTCTTCCAGTTCTTTTGCGATATCCAGGATAGGATCGTTAACACCAAGTGCTGTTAACACTTCGTCGGCAGCCTTCTTGATAATGGTAGCGCGAGGGTCGAAGTTTTTGTAAACCCTGTGACCAAAGCCCATCAGCCTGAAAGGATCGTCCTTGTCTTTCGCTTTCGCGATGAATTTCTTAGAGTCACCACCATCTGCTTTAATTTGCTCCAGCATCTCGATCACAGCCTGGTTTGCTCCACCATGCAGTGGGCCCCAAAGTGCAGAGATACCGGCAGATACAGATGAATATAAGCTCGCGTTTGCAGAACCAACTAATCGAACAGTAGAGGTAGAGCAGTTTTGCTCATGATCAGCGTGCAGGATTAGCAGTTTGTTAAGCGCTTTTACAACAACAGGGTCAATCTGGTAATCCTCAGTTGGGTACGCGAACATCATGTGCAGGAAGTTCGAGCAATAGTCCAGCTTGTTTTTTGGATAGTTTACCGGATGACCGATCGAGTTCTTATAAGACCACGCCGCTATAGTTGGCAGTTTTGCCATCAAACGGATAATGGTCAGGTTAACTTCATCTTTGCTCTGGTTCGGGTTCAGCGACTCAGGGTAGAAGGCAGTCAGTGAGCTGATCAAAGCTGAAAGGATACCCATTGGGTGCGCTGTAGATGGGAAACCATCTAAAATTTTGCGCATATCCTCGTTTACCAGCGTGTGTATCTTAATCTCGTTCGTAAATACTTCAAGTTCTTCTTCAGTCGGAAGTTTGCCATAGATCAGCAGGTAAGCAACCTCGATAAAGCTTGATTGCTCAGCAAGTTGCTCGATCGGGTATCCTCTGTAACGCAGAATTCCTTCTTCGCCATCCAGGAAAGTTATAGCGCTTTCAGTGGCGCCTGTATTTTTATAGCCTGAGTCGAGTGTAATGTAGCCGCTCTCTGAACGCAGGTTATTGATATCGATTGCTTTTTCATCTTCGGTACCTACTACAATTGGCATTTTGTAGGATTTACCATCTAAAATAATTTCAGCGAAATCTGACATTGGTTTTATTTGTTTATGTCCGTAGTTGTGTCTCTTTTGATAAAGGCGAAATTATGCAAAAATGTATTAAAATGAAATCTGGCTTGCTTTAAATATCTAAAATTTACAATGTAGCAGAATTTCAGTTATAGCTAAATCTATTAACGGCTACGAACAAAAAAGTTGTATCCATCCTGTATTTCAGGTTACGTTTAGCCGGCAACTATAAAAGGGCAGTTAGCAGGCGACGGAAATATGTAGAGTTATAGTTCTTTCTTCTATAGTTCGGAGTAGTTATAGGGCGGTAATATCACCTGTACTTTATGGTTGGTTTCGATAGTTTTATGGTTAGGTTGTCCTTGGTTTATAAAGTTTATAGTTTGCGCTATAGGCTATGATGAATTAGCTGAGGGTATTGGTATTGTCAGAACAGGTTAGCAGTACATTTGTTTGAGCTATATACGTGCTGGCAGTATGAAGTTAAAAACACTTGTAATCAGAATTATACTAAATGCAAAAGCCACCCGATACGAGTGGCTTATACAAGAAGTTTATTCCAGGTAAGGACCTGAACTATAGTTTACATAGAAGACTTGTTTTTCTTCTTATCGAGCTTTTCTGCTTTTTTCTCCTTGGTGGTTTTAGCAGGCTTCTTCTTTACTTCCTTTTTTGCGTCTTGCGATTTTGCCATGATTCGTATCGTTACGTTTGGTTAAAGCTACCGAAAAATTCAGCATAATACCTAACTATACTTATTTCGGTTAAAAAAGTGTGAGAGGTTCTGTTGTTTTGTTTAATAATCTGCAACTATAGTTTGGTTTTTACCACACCGGCGGGCGGTCTTCATCTTCATCATCCGAACTTGCAAATCCATCGCGCGGGTTATAGGGTGTGCCCTTGCCTTCCAGGTGGTTACGCATATCAATATGCAACTTAATGCTGTCTAGCTGAAGGAACTCACGCCACAACTGCTGGTCCTCGTCTGATAACTGGTTAATAAGATCACTAAGCTGCAGGCTCTGCTGCTGTTGCATCAGTTGTTTTATATGCGGGTCTGCATCTAAAAGTATCTGTATCCGCACCCTGAAATAAGAGTTTAATTCCAGGTAACGTGCTTCGTCCCAATCCTCAAGGTCTTTACTATCCATAGTGTAAGTATACTTGCCTTTGTTTCTAACAGTTTGTTACCGGAATGCGCTGCGGTTGCGACTACCTTATCTGCAGGTAAAAGTTACTAATTATTAAAGTGATACAGGAATGTAATGATACCGGTAAACGCTGGTTTTTTACTGTCTTTTATCTCGAGTGTTACTTCCAGCCGTGCCTTGGCAATACCGCGCAGGTCCTTTACGGTAAGCAGTTTGGCTATCAATCGTACATCGCTGTTTACAGTCACGGCCTGATTAAACCGAAGGCTTTCAATCTCATAGTTTACCTGCATTTTCAGGTTCTCGATGGAGGCTATCTGGTTCCAGAGATAGGGCAGAAGCGATACCGTAAGGTAACCATGTGCTATAGTACTGCCAAAAGGGGATTCTGTTTTGGCGCGCTCGGCATCGAGGTGTATCCATTGATAATCCAGGGTGGCTTCAGCAAATTTGGTTATCTGCTCCTGCGTAATTGTGTGCCATTCCGATACGCCCATTTCTTTGCCTTCGTATTGCGTAAGTTCGGCAAGGCTCTGAATAGTTAATTTGCTCATGTATAGTTGTGTAGTTGTCTTATTGTTCAGAATTGTTGTGTTCTGGTATTTACTCACCAGTTTCGGGGGTAATGCCGGGCGGGTTAAACAGACCCCAGTCGTCGAGCACATAATTCCACGGGTCGAAGCCCTGTACCCATTCCCGGAACAGGAGCTTGTAAGCCTCCAGCGCTTCGCGTATCAGTACCAGGTATTGCGTATCGGTAAACCCATACATTTCTAACGTGGTGCAGTGGGTGCCCAGGTCGCGGGCAGCTTTCCGAATAATAGCTGCATTCTCCATCCGTATATCGTAGAGATCGCCCGCCTCTGCACCCGACACCTTTACACTTAACATAGCCGCATCTTCCAGCATCATGCCTTTCACATGGCTCAGGATATCATCACTGTCCGGTATCAGGTCTATGATCTTGGCCGTGATCTCGAAAATTTCCTGACCTTTAAGGTAGATGGGCTGTTGCCTGTGCTGTGCTGGCATTTCGAATTGTTTAAATTATAGTTATTGGCTACGGTAAATGTATAAAATTATTTGTTGTGATGGATTGGCCAGCAACTTTACCTTGTGCTATAGTTTTATTCGAAAAACTTATAGTTGTAGCAGTGCCTGTTCTATAGTTTAAAGTGCCGGTCAGAACATCAGAGCTGTTACTTTTATAGCTTTAAAAAGCTGCTTTAAGCCAGCCATCATACTGCTTAAAGGCCGCAGCATGGTAAAATGTTTACTGTAACCTATAAACACTGATTTACAGGTTATGCGAAGTGTACCTCCACTTCGTTGTTGGCCAGGCCAAAAGCAATGCCGCGTAACAAAATTTTGCTGCTGGGATGGGATGTGTCGCTCAGTTCGTTTTCGATATCGCTGATAGTCGTCTGTATAGGGTCGCCTTCAAAAAAGCGGAACCATACTTTCTTGTTGCTAACCTCATCGTCTTCTTCCTCTTCATCAGAGATAAGCTGCAGCTCAATCTCGCGCAACCGCCCGATCAGCGTTTCCAGGTCTACCTCGTTATCAAGGTACTGGCTGAAAACCTGGGTGGCTATAGTAGTATATTGGGACTGCTTTGACATAGGAGTACTTTTAAAGTGTAAAACGCAAGTTAGAAACTATAAACTATAGATAGCGGTAGCCGCCTTTGAAAACTTCGTTGACGTGCCAGGTTTAGAATTCAAAGTCTATTTACTTTCCGATGCAGAACTTAGTGAAAATATTATCGAGCAGATCGTCTGTTGTGATCTCTCCGGTAATCTGGCCTAAACTATAGAGGGCGCGGCGGATGTCGGCGGCAACCAGGTCGTTGCTGATGCCCAGACTCAGGCCGTTGAGCACATCGTCGAGGGCTTCGTAGGTTTTGTTAAGGCTGTCTACGTGGCGGAGGTTGGTAACTATAGTTTGCTGTTGCGTATTCAGCTTGCCCAGGTTCACTTTGTCGGTCAGGGCCTGCTTCAGGTCTTCGAGATTGGCGCCTTCAGCTGCTGAGATCTGCACCAAGCAATCCAAGCTGGCAAAGCTTGCCAGTTTTTCAGCAGTGGCCTGGTCTATTTTGTTGGCTACGGGCAGCAGAGGCAGGTTTTTAGGGTTAAGCTTGGCTATTTCGTCCTGTACTTCTTCCGGGTTGGTCTCGTTAATATCGAACAGGTAAATAATAAGTGCCGACTGGCTCAGCTTCTGGTGTGTGCGCTCCACGCCAATGGCCTCAACTTTATCGGTAGTTTCGCGGAGGCCGGCCGTATCTATAAACCGGAAGGTAATGCCTCCGATGTTTATCTCGTCTTCAATAAAGTCGCGGGTAGTGCCCGGCACATCCGATACGATGGCTTTCTCCTCGTTGAGTAGCTTATTCAGCAGCGTAGATTTACCGGCATTGGGCTTGCCAACTATAACCGTAGGCACGCCGTTCTTTATCACGTTGCCCAGCTCAAACGACTTCAGCAATTCCCGGATTATAGCTTGTATGTTATTGATAAGGCTTCGCAGCTGCTCGCGGTCAGCAAACTCCACATCTTCTTCGCCAAAGTCCAGTTCCAGCTCTATCATAGAGGCAAAATGAACCAGCTCGCCACGCAAACGTTTAATTTCCTGGGAAAAACCGCCGCGCATCTGTTTCATGGCTACTTCGTGCGAGAGCGCTGAGTCGGACGCGATCAGGTCGGCTACGGCTTCGGCCTGCGCCAGGTCAAACTGCCCGTTCAGAAAGGCACGCTTTGTAAACTCACCGGCATTGGCTAAACGTGCACCCTTTTTAAGTAGAAGCTGCATGATCTGCTGCACTATAAAGTCCGAGCCATGGCACGATATCTCGACTACATTCTCTTTAGTGTAGGAGTGAGGCGCTACAAACAATGATACCAGTACTTCGTCTATGATCTTTTCGCCATCTCGTATCGTTCCGAAATGCAGGGTGTGGCTGGCCTGTTTTGTCAGGTCTTTTCCTCTAAAAACGGAATTGGTTATAGTTATAGCTTCGGGGCCCGACAAGCGGATAACGGCAATGGCGCCGGTGCCCGGGGCTGTCGCTACGGCTACAATGGTATCGGTGGTCAGTATATTCGAGTTCAAAGTGTCGCTTTTTGTAAGATCACAAATTTACGAACTTATCTGATGATGTATGGAACAGAGTTATAGTTCTGTGGTTTGGCTTTTGAATGAAGTTGGATTAATGAGGATTATTGTACTGCCATGATGAGTTAAAGGCCTGGAAAGGTGAGCTGCTCCTGCTAATGTCTGGATTATAGTTCTATAGTTTGCGCGAATTAACCCACCCCTGCCCCTCCCGAGAGGGGAATTTCTGCGTTTGCTATAGTTGAGGATATCGTTTTATAGTTTCTGTTTGTCATCCCCCTGCCCCCTTCAAAGGGGGACTTTTCTGGCTTATAGTTCTTACATACCAGGATCGGACAGGTCGCGACCTGTCCCTACGGAATTATCATCACGATAAAGCGATGCAACTATAGCCTTTCAAACTTTTACAAAAGTAACTATGTGAAAGATCACAGTCTTTGGGTTGAGCGCCTTGTAGATTTCCGGTGCCGTCAGGCATTGCGAGGAACGAGCAAAGGAAATATACACCGCGCGATGCCCGAAGACGGGGCCTCCCGGCCGTGAGGGCACCAAGGCCAACTATAAAACGATAGGTAAGTAGAGCTCCCAGGATTGGAAGTAACTATAGAAGGATGGCTTGGTTCAAGTTGTAGAGAATCTAACTATAGCACTCAGTTTTCTCAAGCTGTTCGAAATGACAAACGTGGGATTACTCGACGGGTAAGATCCTTTAGCTTCGTTCAGGATGATAGATTAGAAACTATAGTAAAGTCCTTATTTCTTCTTCTCATACTCCTGCCACGTCATAGTTTTGTGGTGGTTCTCGCCGAAGTAACGGATGATCTTTGTGAAGGTACCTTTGTCTAAGTAGCCGGGAACAGGGGAGAGCATTTTCATTTGCTCGTCGAGGTAAACGGTGGTGGGGTAGCTCATTTGCCCGTTCAGAAGCGCGAGTGCCAGCTCATGCGATTTGTATTCCGGTTTAAACGTGTAGGTATGGCCTCTTACAGTGATGGGTTTTTTGCCTTCGGCATCCAGTTTTACAGCGTAGTAATGCTTGTTTACATAGGCGGCTATTTCAGGATCTGAGAATGTATCTTTATCCATCTTTTTGCACCAACCACACCAGTCCGTATACACATCAACAAATATCTTACGTGGCTCCTTCTTGATTTTAGCTTCGGCCTCTTCCATCGTCAGCCATTTTATAGTTTCAGCTTTACCGGCTTTGGTTTGCTTCCCATTCCCCTGATCCGTATTTATTTTAAAAGCAGTGATACCGGTTAGCAGAACCAGCAGCGACAGCATGATGTAAAGGCTTTTTTTCATATCGGTATTGAACTTATGCATAACACAAACTATACCCTGAAACAGTTTCATGCAACATGTTTATACAGCTATAGTTCTTTTTCTTTTAAAGAGCTGCCCATGCGTTGGGGAGAACAAGAATGCCAGCGCAAACTGTAATCCCGTCACGGTGGCAATGGCGCCTGCAATGGAACCGTCAAGCCAGTACGCCAGGTAATACCCAACTATAGAGGCAACTATGCCAATGATCACAGAAAGTACCAGCATCGTTTTAAAGTTATCGGTAAGCAGGTAAGCCGTAGCCGGCGGACCAACTAAAAAAGCCACTACCAGAATAGCGCCTACCGACTCGAACGATGCCACTGTTGTGAGCGAAACAGCCGTCATGAGCAGGTAATACCACAGGGTGGTCGAGATGCCGATAACAGCTGCATAGCCAGGGTCAAAAGCAGTCAGGAATAACTCTTTATACCCAAACGTGATAAACGCTATGATAAGTATAGTTACAAAGCCCAAGGTCCAGATCGTTTGCGGCCCGAAGCTCAGTCCATCTTCCGTAAGCCAAAGATCGAGGGGCACATAAGCGATCTCACCGTAAAGCACGCAATCCTGGTCTAAATCTACCTGACCGGCAAAAACCGAGATAAGTATGATACCAATTGCAAAAAGCCAGGTAAAGGTAATGCCTATAGATGCGTCGGCTTGTACGCGGGCATAACGGTGGAAGAATTCGATCAGGAAAGTAGTTAATACACCTAGTAAACCTGCCCCGATAATCATGGGGATAGAGTCGCGGGAACCTGTGAACAGGAATGCAATGACTATGCCTGGCAAAACGGCATGCGAAATAGCATCGCCCACCATAGCCATTCGCCTAAGTATAAGGTAGCACCCCAGCAAACTACAGCAGGTTGCTACCAAAGATCCGGTAAGTATTATCCAGAATGCGTTCACGGTTTAATCTTTTTATTGTTGATGGTTGAAGGTTGAAGGCTAAATGGTTAAAGGTTTGAACATTTAAATTCTGAAATACAATATCGGAACTATAGCTTCGTAGCCAACAAGACGCAAGATATTGCGTCTCTACAATTCACTTCACTTTCTAACTTTTTAACCTTCTAACTTCTAAACTTTCTAACTCCTTACGGTATCTTTGTATGATGCGGGTCCAGGGCAGGGTAGTTAAGTTCTTCCATTAATTTCTGCTCCAGCTCCGGGGTGATGATGTGTTCTATCGTTTCAGCGTCTTCGTGCACGTGATCGGAAGCCAGCTGTAAATATTGTGTCAGGTATAGTTCCCAGAGGCGGTGCAGACGAACGACACGCTTGCCTCTGATCTCACCTTCGCGGGTCAACGCCCAACCATCCGGATGGCGTTTTATATAGCCTTGTCGTTTAAGTTTTGCCAGTCCGGCTAGTGCCTGCCGTTTAGGTATGTTGCGACGGGTTAGTATGTTATCAAGTGTCCTGTTGCTGAAATAATCTTCGTGCTGCTCGCCGAGCTGGTAAAATAACTTGAGCAGGTTTTCTTCCAGTATCTGAATCTTATTGCGACGACGACGTAGCATGCGGGCCACCCAGCCCCGTTTTGGAGCAAATGCAAACGATAGAATAGCCACCATCGAAACGATAAGCACGATCCAGGGACCGGTTGGCATGGCCGGAGCTGTGTAGGAAACAAAAGCACCTGATATTCCCGAGAACGCACCTATCACAGCGGCCAGCACCAGCATTACACCCAGCCTTTCGGTCCAGAAGCGGGCAGCAGCGGCAGGCGTAATAAGCATAGCAGCCATCAGAACAACACCAACAGCCTGTATGCCTACCACCACCGCAAAAACGGTAAGTGTTGTAAGCAGCAACTCCAGCGATCTAACCGGGAAACCTATGCTTTTGGCAAAAGTCTCATCGAAACAAAGCAGTTTCAGCTCTTTATAAAAAACTATAGTTGTGATGAGTAAAAGGACGGCTACTGCCCCGAAAACGATAAGGTCTTCGCCTACAAGTGATGCCGCTTTCCCAAATAAAAATTTGTCGAGGCCGCTTTGCGCTGCGTTGCCGGAGTGTTGAATGGAGGTAAGCAGTAATATGCCAATCCCGAAGAAAACAGAAAGCACCAGGCCGATGGCAGTATCTTCTTTAATTCGGGACCGGGAAGTGATATAATCTATCAGAACCAGGGAGAGCCAGCCGGTAACGAAAGCGCCAGACAGCAGTATAAGCGGGTTTTTTGTGCCTGAAACTATAAAGGCAAGGCAAACACCCGGCAACACAGCATGCGCCACCGCATCTCCGACCAACGCTCTTTTACGAAGCAGCGTAAAGCAGCCCACCACTGCCGAACTACTGGCCAGCAGCACCGAACCGATCGTTACGTAACGTATGTTGGCATCGGCAAACGAAAAGAACTCGAAAAACTCCTTCATTTTAATTGTTAAATGGCTGCTTTGGTAATTGTTAAATTGTTAATGGTTAAATGGTTATAGGTTAAATATTTATCTGTTTTAGAGATGCTACATTGCGGTCTTAAACTATAGCTTCATCTCAAACAAGGCATAACCTATTGCTTCCCTACAATTCCTTCACTTCCAAACTTTCTAACTTCTAAACTCTTTAACTTTTCCTCTCTCTCGTCGGGAATTCCTGTTTGCGCAGCAGGTCGCCTACTTTACTCAGCACAGTCAGTTTACCACCGTAGGTTTGCTCCAGTAATTCCTGCGTCAGTACCTGTTCTGTAGGCCCGGAAGCCACCAGGCGCATGTTCAGTAACACGGTCCAGTCAAAATACTCTCCGGCCGATTGCAGGTCGTGGTGCACCACTATAACCGTTTTGCCTTGTGCGCGCATGGTTCTTAGCAATTCTATAATGGCGGTTTCGGTGGCAATGTCTACCCCGGCAAAGGGTTCGTCCATAAAGTAGATGTCGGCATTCTGGGCCAGGGCCCTTGCTAGAAATACACGTTGCTGCTGTCCGCCGGATAGCTGTGAGATCTGCCTGTCGGCAAAGCTTTGCATGCCTACCTTTTCCAGGGCCTGTATGGCGGCATCTTTATCTGCTTTGCGTGGGCGGTTAAATAAACCCAGGTTGCCATACCTACCCATCAGCACCACATCAAAAACCGAAGCCGGGAAATCCCAGTCCACAGATTCTCGCTGCGGCACATACGAGATGCGGTTACGCACCTGCTTTATCGGCTCATCAAAAATGCGCACATACCCGCTGCTTGCCGGCAACAGATCCATGATGGCTTTTATGAGCGTAGATTTTCCTGCACCATTCGGGCCGATCACACCCACCAACGAACCGGCCGGCAACGTCAGATCCACACCCCAGAGCACAGGTTTACGATCATAACTAACCGTTAAGTCGTGCACTTCCACCACCGGATTATCTACATGAAGTATCATGGTATAAACTGTTTATTTTAAAGCCTTTACTATTTGATCAACATTGTGCCGAACCATGCCGATGTAAGTTCCTTCCGGTGTGCCTGCCTTGCCCAGAGCATCCGAAAACAGCGTACCACCGATCTGTACTTCATGCCCTTTTTTCCGGCTTCCGATAACCACTGCTTCTATTGCTTTTGGGGAAACTGACGACTCAACAAACACGGCTTTTATGCGGTTATCAACTATAAAATTCACCAGCACTGACACATCCTGCAAACCAAACTCCGATACTGTAGAAATGCCCTGTAACCCACGTACCTTGATACCATAAGCTCTTCCAAAATAGCCAAAAGCATCGTGGGCAGTTATTAAGATGCGTTGTTGCTCGGGTATGGATGCGATAGCCAGCCTCGTATAGTTGTGTAGTTGCGTGAGTTCCTGTAAATAGGCTGCAGCATTGCGTTGGTATAGTTCAGCATTCTTCGGATCTTTTTGTTGTAAGGCCTCTGCTATATGCGCTACTACTTTTTGCCAAAGCGACACGTCAAACCATACGTGGGGGTCGTGGCTGCTTGCAAACTGGTCTGATTGTATTAACTGATCCTCTTGCAACTTTTCTGCTGCTGCCACTACAGATTTAAAGCGATCGAGCTTAGAGAGGACTTCGCCCATTTTACCCTCCAGGTGCAGGCCGTTGTAAATAATAAGGTCAGCATCGGTAAGTTTTTGCAGGTCGCCCTGGGTGGCTTTGTAGAGGTGCGGGTCCACGCCGCTGCCCATGATGGCATCTACGGTAGCTGCATCGCCAACTATATTTTTTACCGCATCAGCCAGAATACCCGTTGTTGTAACTACATACATTTTCCTGCCTTCGGACACGGGGCCTTTGTCTATAGTTTGTTTACAACCCCAGGAGAACAGGCACAATACAAGCAGCAGGAGAGGAGAACGGTAGAGTTGCATACGATTAAGCAGACAGGAAGATATTGCGCGCCACTTCACTGGAAACGACCAGGTTTTTCTTGTTTTCTATGTTGATCTCCAGGGAGCTATCGTAAGGTATCTTATCCAATACTTTAATCTTAGCTCCCAGGAAAATCCCCATCTTATCGAGGTACTGCAGGAACAGCGGCTGCGAATCGTTTACCCCTACAACTATACCATTATCCTGTACTTCCATTTCGGCAAGCAGCTTCTGGGGCTTCACTTTCAGTTCGCCGTTCTCAGATGGTATCGGGTCGCCGTGCGGGTCAAACTGCGGGTGACCGAGAAATTCATCCAGCCGCTTGGTGAGCAGTTCAGAGCTGATGTGCTCCAGTTCTTCGGCTACCTCGTGTACTTCGTCCCAGTTAAACTTCAGCTTATCAACCAGGAAAACTTCCCATAGCCTGTGTTTGCGAATTACACTGAGGGCCACTCGTTCACCAGCTTCAGTAAGCGAAACGCCTTTATATTTTACATAATCAACCAGGCCTTTGGCGCTGAGCTTACGCAGCATATCGGTTACCGAAGCAGCCTTGGTGTCTAACGCATCGGCAATGGCATTTGTATTTACACCATCTCTGCCATCAGATAGCTTATAGATCGCTTTTATATAATTCTCTTCTGTAAAGCTGTGCACAAGTGTCTAATTAATAATGAATAATGATTAATGAAGAATAGGGCTTACCAGTATATCTCATTAATCATTATTCATTAGCCATTACTCATTATACCTACCAACGGATCAGCGCGGATGCCCAGGTAAAGCCACTTCCGAAGGCTGCAAGGCAAACCAGGTCACCTTCCTTAATGCGGTGTTCCTGTATTGCTTCGCTTAGTGCAATTGGAACTGATGCAGCCGTAGTGTTACCGTATTTATGGATGTTGCTCATCACTTTTTCGGCAGGCAAGCCCATCTTTTGCTGAATGTAAGAGGTGATTCTCAGGTTAGCCTGGTGTGGTATAAGCATATCGATATCAGAAGCTTTATAGCCATTCTTGTTAAGTGCTTCTTCAATAACTTCCGGGAAACGTGTAACCGCATGCTTAAACACCATGTTGCCGTTCATGTAAGGGTAGATAGAGCCGTTGTCGATCATCTCATGCGTCAGACGGTCTTTCTTATTTGTATTTGGGGCCAGTACGGCCAGCTCTTCAGCAAATTCACCATCAGCATGCAGGTGTGTGCTTAGTATGCCTTTGTCGGTACTTTCAGAAGGAGTTAATACAACCGCTCCGGCACCATCACCAAATATCACGGAAACATTACGCCCACGGGTAGAGAAGTCCAGACCGCTGGAGTGGATTTCTGAGCCAACTACCAGCACATTGTTGTACATGCCTGTTTTAATGAACTGATCGGCTACAGACAGGGCATAGATAAAGCCGGAACACTGGTTGCGAACATCCAGGGCCGGGATTTCCTTAAGGCCAAGTTCGCGCTGTAACAGCACGCCGGAGCCAGGGAAAACATAATCAGGACTAAGCGTAGCAAACACGATCATATCAAGATCAGTAGCCTCCAGCCCGGCATTTTTAAGCGCCATGCGGGCAGCATTGGCACCCATGTTGGCAGTGGTATCGGTACCTTCCTTAAAATAGCGTCGTTCCACAATGCCGGTTCGCTCACGGATCCACTCATCAGAGGTTTCCATGATCTGCTCCAGGTCTTTGTTGGTAACTATAGTTTCAGGTACATAATGGCCAACGCCTGCTATTTTTGAATTGCGCATAGTTATAGTTGTTAATGTTCAAATATACTGTTATTTCTTAAATTTAGATTCGTCTAAAAATAAATTTATTTATCTCTCTGTTTAAGTAACCTTTAAAATATTGCCCACAACCTGTAAAAGCTTCTCCTCTTCGGATTTCCAGAAAATAGCAGTTGGTATCCCGGGTCTGTAGAAGCTGGATTTATAAAGTGCTTGTAATAAGTTTTTTGGGTTGTAGTTCTTAAAGTCAATTGTTAGGCCTGCATCTGCTTTAGTTAACAGGTTTTCCCAGACAGGGTTTTGCTGAATTAATATAGGTAGACCATATGCCATATACTCGTATAGTTTTGTAGGGATGCACCGGAACGTACTCGGGTTTGGCTGATACGGCAGTAACCCGACATTATGCGAAGCGATGGCCTGAAGTATTTCGGGGTGCGGTATCAGATGAGCGCCACCTATTAAAGTAATGTACGGTTTGCCAGCTATAGTTTGTTTAAGCTTTTGCAACGTAGGTGTATGGGCACAGTAGCCGATTATAGTTAGCGTTACATTTAGGTTAAGCAGGTGAAGTTGTTCCGTAAGTTTTATAGCTTCAAATATACCATATATACCCGCTATGGTACCGGAGTAAAGGAGTTTTATAGTTTCAGTGTTTACCCTGACTGGCGTAGTAGGTAAACTATAGTTTACAGCGGGTTTATACTTGTTCTCTAAAACAGTGTAGCGGTTGCTTAAAAAAGTAAGTTCCCGGGCATAACTCTGCTCAGCCAGAAAAAAATGATCTATAGTTGGCGCAGTCAGTTTCTCTATAGTTTCTACACCTGTAGCCAGCACGCGTTTCAGGATCGGGTTATAGGCATCCTGCGAGGTAAGGTTTAAACTATAGTTCTCTCTGATATCATAAATCAGGCGGCATTTATAGTTGCGTGCAAAAAGCCAGGCTGGCAATAACAGTTCGTGGGTGCCAACTATAAGCAGGTCGGGTTTTATAGTTTGCAGTAAACTCCAGAATTTTTGTTGGGCACTAAGTCTGCCTATGCTTAACCTTTTAAAAGAGAAAATGGGATGCAGCTGCATGTTTGCTGGTAAATAAGCAGGAGCAGGGGCAGTAAAACCGGCAATATGCACCCTGGTGTCCGGCAGCTTACACAGCGAAAGCCCGAGTTTGCCGTACATACGGGTATCGTTTACGGGTTTTAGCAGCGAGGCAAGCAGAATTCTCTTTTCAGACATCGGTTAAATTTAATACTTTTACGCATTATTCAATATCAACTATATTTTAGATGACGCTTCAGACAATTATAGAACAGGCCTGGGAAAACCGTGAACTGTTGAAGGAGCAGGCTACTGTAGATGCGGTACGTGCTGTAATAGAAGATTTAGATAAGGGCAAACTACGCGTGGCAGAGCCGGTAGGCGACGAGTGGCAGGTGAACGAATGGGTTAAGAAAGCGGTGCTGATGTATTTCCCGATTCAGGCCATGAAGACCATAGAAGTAGGTCCTTTTGAGTTTCATGACAAGATTGCACTGAAGACCAACTATGCGGCACAAGGTGTGCGTGTTGTACCTCATGCCATCGCGCGGTATGGTTCTTTCCTGTCTAAAGGGGTGATCATGATGCCATCTTATGTAAATATTGGTGCATGGGTTGGCGAAGGAACGATGGTTGATACATGGGCTACTGTTGGTAGCTGCGCACAGGTGGGTAAAAATGTACACTTAAGCGGTGGCGTTGGCCTTGGTGGTGTATTGGAGCCCGTGCAGGCTGCCCCGGTAATTATCGAAGATGGTGCCTTTATCGGATCGAGAAGTATACTGGTAGAAGGTTGCCGCATTGGTAAGGAAGCCGTAATTGGTGCTGGTGTAACTATAACCGGTAGCTCCAAGATAATAGACGTTACAGGAAGCGAGCCGAAAGAGTATAAAGGCTATGTGCCACCACGCGCTGTGGTTATACCGGGTTCGTATACCAAGAAATTCCCTGCCGGCGATTTCCAGGTGCCTTGCGCCCTGATCATTGGTCAGCGTAAAGAAAGTACAGACCTGAAAACTTCGCTGAATGATGCGCTGCGCGAAAATGCGGTTGCTGTTTAATTACTAATTGCTGATTATTAAAGGTTAACTGGTAGAGTCAGCATGTAAACTATAAAACAAAAGGAGCCTCTACCAAATGGCAGGGGCTCCTTTTGTTTTATAGTTGGTTTAAAGAATCTGTTGGTCCTGGAGTTTCTGCAAGGGCGATTTTCTTCATCCCGATAATACTTAAATCCTGAAAACCCCGATCCAGACAAACAAAAAGCCGCTGCAGGTATTACCAGCAGCGGCTTTCTTATTTAAAATTGCCTGGTATGTTTAATCTATAGTTGATCAACCAACAATCAGCAATTAACGCTTCTTAAAACGGTCGGCAACTATAAGCTCTTTCGTACCGTGTGTCCAGCTATAAAAGCCCTGGCCTGACTTTGCACCTTTGTGTCCTGCCTGAACCATGTTTACCAGTAGCGGGCATGGCGCATATTTCGGGTTGCCAAAGCCATCGTACAACACATTCAGGATAGATAAGCAAACATCCAGTCCGATGAAATCCGCCAGTTGCAGCGGGCCCATCGGGTGAGCCATTCCAAGCTTCATGATCGTGTCAATCTCTTCCACGCCAGCTACGCCTTCATATAAACTATAAATCGCTTCGTTGATCATCGGCATCAGGATGCGGTTTGCTACAAAGCCAGGGTAATCGTTACATTCGGTAGGTACTTTGCCCAGTTGCAACGACATATCCATTACCTGTTTTGTCACTTCATCAGAGGTAGAATAACCGCGGATGATCTCTACCAGCTTCATTACCGGAACCGGGTTCATGAAGTGCATGCCGATAACTTTATCGGGACGATCGGTAACAGATGCAATTTTAGTAATAGAGATAGAAGAGGTGTTGCTGGCAAGAATAGCTTCCGGCTTCGCAAAGCTACTCAGGTCGCGGAAGATCTTCAGTTTCAAGTCTACGTTTTCAGTAGCAGCCTCCACAACCAGGTCAGCTTCTTTAACACCTTCCTGCATGTTTGTATAGGTAGTGATGTTGCCCAGCGTCTGCTGTTTCTGCTCTTCGGTAAGGTTGCCTTTAGCTATAATGCGGTCCAGGTTTTTGGTAATTGTTCCCAGTGCTTTAGTTAATGCCTCTTCTGATATATCAACCAGGGCTACCTGGAAACCATTCTGTGCAAAAACGTGGGCTATGCCGTTGCCCATCGTGCCGGAGCCAATAACTGCTACTTTTTTCATAGGTTCTGTAAACATATAGTTTGGAATTGCCTGCAAAGCTAAAAGAAAATCTCTTATTCTATAGTTGTAATCGGTGGCATCTTGGCAGACTTCAACTTTTTGCCTTCCCAGATTCTGTTTCTATAGTTTATTTTGAGGTGGTTGTGAAAAAAATAACGATAAGGCAGCTATATACCTGTGTCTCATGTTAGGGTAACCATAACATGCCTGTTACTAAAGTAGTTAAAGCGGGTAATAGAGCAGGGGATATTATTGCATTAAAGGTTACAACATCGGATTATTTCATAAAAAAGAGCATCTTAATAAATCCTTTGTAATATATATGCGTAAAAGCTTAAACTAAAAAGTACAACTACTGATTTTTACCGGTGTGTAGCCGAATACAAAAGGTAGTTGTCATAAAACTAAAGACTCTTAACTATGGGAAATTTATTGTATATCATAGCCGTTGTGCTGATAATTTTCTGGCTGATCGGCTTCTTAGGATTTCCGGATGCCGTTGGTGGCATTATTCACGTGTTGCTTGTACTGGCTGTAATTGCCGTACTGCTGCGCCTGATCCGGGGAGTTTAACCTCAAGTTAGTTTACACGTTAATAAAATTAAACAAGCAACGTACAACTTCATTAAACAATTAAAACTATGGGAAATTTATTGTATATTATAGCAGTTATCCTTGTGATCTTCTGGCTGATCGGCTTCCTGGGATTCCCTGATGCCGTAGGTGGACTGATCCACATCTTATTAGTCATCGCCGTTATCATGGTGCTTTTACGACTCATACGAGGTTAGCACTACTGATCTATACTTAAAAACAAAAGGACTGCCCTGTAAGGCAGTCCTTTTGTTTTTATAGTTAGCGAACCTATTTTCTGAAAGGGATATTTACACCTGCCCGAATAACTGGGTTACTATAAGGATTCACAATATCGTCGTTGGCATTGTACAGTAACAACAGGTCCAAAGACGCTTTTTCGCCGATGCGTTGCCGGTAACCAATCCCAACCATAGGCAGTGTCATGGTTTTCCGTAATTTATAGAGTGAATTGTTTGAATTATCGCGCACTAGGTATTCGCGGCTCAGTATCTCTACCTCGGCGTGTGCCAGCAAGGCGCCATCCATAATATCAAACACTTCCATTTGCGTAAAGCCGCGGCCGCCATAATTGTTCAGCGATTTGCCGCCGTCGCTTATAAAATGATAGACTACCCCGGTACCAACACTAAACTTGTCTGTAACTCTATAACCGATAATGGGCAACAGAGTAATGTTGGTATAGGAACCAAACTGCAGGCCGAAGCTACCTCCAAAGTAAAGCTTATCTATAAATTCCTGTTTCTCCTTTTCAGCTTTTTCGGGTTCTTCCTGCACTACCGGTGGCTGCTGCTTTACCGCAGGCTGTGTTTGCGGCTGCGGCTGTGATTTAGGGGTATATACCGGTTTCTCGGTTCCTGGAGGGCCTGTAGGTAAGGCTGGCTTGCGTTTTACGGTATCCGGCTCTACCTGGGCCATAGCTGTAAGGCCTGTAAAAGCAAAAATGCAAAGTGCCAGCAGGCACTTTGCATAATATGTGTTCAGTTTAGCAGACATACCGATGTTATACCGTTGCTTTTTCGTACATTTTTTTGCGCAGTTCGCGGATATTCTCGTCCTGCAGGTACTCTTCATAGGTCATGCGCTTATCGATCATGCCGTTAGGAGTTAATTCAATAATACGGTTTGCTATAGTATCCACGAACTGTAAGTCGTGCGATGCAAACAATACGGTGCCATCGAAATCTTTAAGCGAGTTGTTCAGCGCCGTGATCGATTCCAGATCCAGGTGGTTGGTAGGGTCGTCCATTACCAGGAAGTTGCCAGACTGCAGCATCATTTTAGAGAACATACAGCGTACTTTCTCACCACCCGATAATACGTTTGCTTTCTTAAGCGATTCTTCGCCGGAAAACAGCATACGACCCAGGAAACCACGGATAAAGCTTTCGTCTTTCTCTACAGAATATTGGCGCAGCCAGTCTACAAGGTTTAGGTCCGTGTTAAAATATTCGGCATTGTCTTTCGGGAAGAAAGCGGCATTTATAGTGGTACCCCATTTAAAGTCTCCGGAATCAGCTTTCTCTTCGCCGGCCAGAATTTTAAAGAATAAGGTGGCGGCAACGTCATTACGGCCAAGTATCGCGATCTTATCGCCTTTGTCAACCATAAAGCTTACATCCGTAAATATCGGCTGTCCTTCAACAGACTTGCTCAGGTTCTCTACGTGCAGTAACTGGTTACCTGCTTCACGCTCCGGTTTAAAGGCAATGTATGGGTACTTACGCGACGATGGCTGTATATCATCCACTGTAAGTTTCTCCAGCAATTTGGCACGCGAGGTTGCCTGCTTTGATTTAGAAGCGTTGGCGCTGAAACGACGGATGAATTCTTCCAGTTCTTTACGCTTGTCTTCGGTTTTCTTGTTAGCATCTGAGCGCTGCTTAAGCGCCAACTGGCTCGACTCGTACCAGAAACCATAGTTACCGGCATACATTTTAATCTTGCCAAAGTCGATATCGGCTACGTGCGTACAAACCGCATCCAGGAAGTGACGGTCGTGCGATACAACTATAACCGTATTCGGGAAGTTACCCAGGAAATTCTCCAGCCACATGATAGATTCAGCATCCAGGTTGTTGGTAGGCTCATCGAGTAACAGGATATCCGGGTTGCCGAAAAGGGCCTGCGCCAGGAGCACACGTACTTTCTCGCTACCGCTCAGGTCGCGCATCAACGAATAGTGCAGGTTTTCGCTGATGCCAAGTCCGCTCAGTAATTCAGCAGCTTCGTATTCAGCATTCCAGCCTTCCATGTCGGCAAATTCGCCTTCCAGTTCAGCTGCGCGCTCGCCATCTGCATCTGTAAAGTCAGCTTTGGCATAAATAGCGTCTTTTTCCTGCATTATGTCAAACAGGCGCTTATGGCCCATTATTACAGTCTGCAGTACCGGATACTCATCGAAAGCAAAGTGGTTCTGCTTTAAAACGGCAAGTCTGGCTTTGGCTGGTATCTCTACCGAACCGGTGTTGGGCTCAATTTCACCTGAAAGAATTTTCAGGAAAGTGGATTTACCAGCCCCGTTGGCACCGATCAAACCATAACAGTTGCCAGGTATAAATTTTATAGTTACATCTTCAAATAATGTGCGCTTGCCATATCTCAAGCTTACATTGTTAGTACTGATCATGTTTTTCTGTTAGAGAATTAAAATGGATTCCGGTTGCAAAACTACGAAATAAATGTCGTGATTGATGAAATGTGTATTCCGGCTTTTATGAAATGCACTTATTCAGCTAATGGTAACTGATTTTAAAACAATCAGTTCAGCATATCAAAGCAAAATTTTTGCATCAAATCACAACGCCACCCTTACTTCTATAGTATATTGTTTAAATAATATACAGTTCGCGGTACAAAGGTATTGCTAAAATCGCTTTCCGGCGTTCTGTAGTAACCATTTTTACAGCTAAACTGTTCATTATAAGAGAAGTATTGTATATTAATTAACCTACGTAACATGGCAATTGAAAAAGTGTCTTACCAGAAAATAGCAATTAAATATGGTATTCTGGTAGGGGTTGCGCACATCATTTACTTCCTGATCATGGGTATATTCGGGTTGCATGATGTTGTGGAACTCTCTTTCTTAAGTGGTATATTCCTTGTCATCGGTATCATCGTTGCCATCTCTAAGTATAAAAGAATGAACAGCATGGTAGAGTATTTCAGCGGGCTTGGAATTGGAGCTACAGTTGGCGTGGTTTCATCGGTGCTGCTGGCAATCTTCCTGGTGTTGTATATTTCTCTTTATCGTGCCACTTATCTCGAGAACCTGCAATCCAGTTCGCTCTTCCCGGAAAGCATTTCGCTGGTCTGGCTATTTGTACTGACTATTTTTTACGGCACTATACCTGGCTTTTTTATAGCTTTTATAGCTATGCAATGGTTTAAGCGGGCAGACCATTCTATGCCGGAACGTGTTTAATATATACAACCTCTAACCTTGCTATATCCTACGTTATGGAAAAGATTGCCCTGAAGTATGGCTTGCTCACGGCTATTGGCCTGATTGGCTATTTCTTTATCATGAAGGCAATAGGGCTGTCTCATATTGTGGAGTTACGTTTCCTGAACTCCGTAATCCTGACTATCGGGATTGTGATGGCGTTGCGGGGATTTAAGCGGGCAAAAAAGAGCATTTTGGTTATTTAAGTGGTTTAGGCCTGGCCTTTTTAACTTCAGTGGTAGCTACTATCCTTTTTTCGGCCTTTATGCTTATCTATATCAAAACGTTTGACAACTCACTGCTTGCTGTGCTGTCACATAACAGTATGGTAGGAGAGCGGGTCTCCAGCACGCCGGGGCTGGTTATTTTTATGGTTCTGATGCTGGAAGGAGTTATTTCAGGCGCTATGATCGGTTTCATAGCAATGCAGTTCTTTAAACGTCCGGACCACACGGTACCCAACAGCCCGTGAAACTATAGCTTAACTATAACATAAAGGCCTCAGAAATTCTATTTCTGAGGCCTTTATGTTATATAAGATTTTGTTCCATTTCATTTTACCATGTAATCGGGTCGTTGAATGATTTGCACTACAATTTCGTGCATATCACCATCCTTGTCTTTTAACCGGAAAGTAAGTTGTGGATTATCAATGTCATGTTCTGCTTTTATATCAATTACCTGCGCTTTGTCTATCTTATTTTCTAATTGAGGGCTCAGCTCATGAAATGCTTTTGCAAAATCAACTTCCAGTGTGCTGGGGTTATAGTGTAGTGTTCTCATAAGTTCAGTTCAAGTCACCTGCCTGGTGCGGGGTATAATTGCTGCTTGTTAAAATACTAAAATGTATAGTATAGTCTTATATACCATTTTACGCAGGCTATGTTACCATTATCACGTTTTATATATCATATTCTTAATACAATATTGGTGTAAGTTGGAAAAGCAACATTTCGGGTTTGAAACAGTATGAATTTGTTTTGTATGGCATTATTAAAAATATACTAAAACAAGATAACCTGATCTGAGTTTTTGCGTTGAAGTAGCTAGTAACACATCCTGTAGTTTACAGGCAATAAATCAGATACTCATGAAGACATATATACTAACCCTGGCGCTTGGCCTTATTACAACAGCTGGTTTTGCACAGCGCATAACCAAAGGCGATGACGGCCTTGACAAGAAAGTTCTGGAGGTACAGGTTACAGGCCCGGCCTTATTAACCCTGGAAATGGAGCGCGAACTACAGCTTACAGCACAGCAGCAGCAGGAAGTAAAGCAGCTAAACGAGTTACGCTACCAGCAACTACTGGAAACAGAAAAAACAGCCACAGCCGTCAGCAACGATCAAATGATACAGAAAGTGCACCTGCAAAATGATAAGGCACTTACTAAAGTGCTTTCATCGGAGCAGCTTCGCCGTTTCCTGGAGCTGGAAGGAAGGCAGCACGCACAGCACTTAAGCGAACTGGATAACCACTAAATAAATCACAAAAACTAAAGAAGCCCGGGCATTACTCGGGCTTCTTTAGTTTTTGTGGTTGGCTATAGTTTACTTCCGAAACTTTGCCCAACGAGTTAATTCTTACTTCCACGCGGTTTGCTTCCGATAATTCATTGGTACTCTGGCATTGTTCACCCGCTTCAAGGTAATAATAGTAGATGCGCTGGCTGCGCTCCAGCAATTCTTCTTTATCAGGTTTGCCCAATACGTTACGAACTATATATTCTTTTTTGCCAACCATATCTTTCCTGATCTTTTCAAATTCAGGGGCGAGTTTTGCGCGGTCGCCTTTGCAGGCATTTTTATCGGCTTTCCAGGTATTGCTGTCAAAATCTTTCATGCTTTCAGGTGAGCCGCAGGCTACAGCCAGAACAAAGACAGACAGATAAAGGAGGCAGTTGATCTTCTTCATGGCACAAAAATAAAATATATAAACTCATAATGCCTGTTAAACCATTAAATTAACTGTATAAAAGCCAGACTATAATTTTATTCCAGAACTATATACTTTTACTGTCATGCGTTGCGTTGAACTATAAAGAGAAGCGGGTTTAACTTTTAGAAGATATTTGCCAGGCTCTTTCTGCCCGTATGGAACAATTTTTACGGTTTTACCTGTTACAAAACGAATCCCGTACTTAAGAACCTTAAAAACCTATGTTGAGACCAGCTATCCTCTTACTAGCGTTAAGCCTTGTATCTTTCAGTTCTCCGGAAGCAAACCCAATGGGTGAAGCAGCAATTCCAGCAACAACAGAAACTGCCATTGCAACAACTGGTGGCCTGTCTTTCGAAGAGAAGCAAATGGCTTTTTCGCAGCACCTGGAGCAAGTATACCAGGAGGCAAACCTTAAAAACAAAGGCCTTTCTTTCCCTGTATTTAAACAAGCTTTTATCGGTTTCCTTAACCTGAAGCAACGCGCATCCGTCTCTCCGGAACAGGATATTTTAACTATAGTTGATTTTACAAAGTCGAGCCGCGAGAAACGCATGTGGGTAATTGACCTTGAAGCTAAAAAGGTGTTATTCAACACCCTTGTAGCGCATGGCCGTAATACTGGCAACGACAAAGCTGTTAAATTCTCAAATAAGCCAAACTCTTACATGAGCAGCCTCGGCTTTTATGTTACAGATCAAACTTATTTTGGAAAGCATGGCCTTTCATTAAAATTAGAAGGTATGGACGAAGGCTTTAATACCAATGCCAGGGAGCGTGCTATAGTTATACATGGTGCCGACTACGCCACTGACGATTTTGTGAAGCAATACGGCCGCCTGGGCCGCAGTCTTGGTTGTCCTGCACTGCCAACGGAGATATCTAAAGAAGTAATTGAAACGATTAAGAATGAGACGGTGCTGTATGTTCACAGTAACGATGCCACTTATAAGTCGAACTACCTGAATACAGCTCTTGCAGTAGAAAGTTTTGCTGCTGATCTGTCTGTTTTCGCAGAAAATATTTAATGCTATAGTTGATAACAACTACCTGTAGTTAAAAAGAAATGCCCCTGCTTAACTGGCAGGGGCATTTCTTTTTGTAGTAACTTAAGTTACATCTAGGTCTGGTCTTTCGTGGTTTTTACAAGGCTGATTCCTGAGAAGAAGAAGATCAAGCCGATAACGAACGGTACAGCAGCAGAAAATTTACCGACTGCCACACCATCACCACCCATCAGGAAAGCGTATGCTCCCCAAATGATGCCTATGATACCTAATATCGTTAGCAAGGCACCAAAAGTCCTTTTCATATTCATAGTATTATTTTTTAGTCTGTAAGCAGCTTTAGTAGCAGCTTTTGTAACAGGTAATACGATAACTCTATAATTAGGTATAGCAGTTTTTCCTGAAAATAGGAATATCTAACTATAGCAGTTGTTTTTGTATGAATTTCAACCTTAAGGATAATCTTTTCACGGGGATAAAGGCCTGTACCCAAAGTCATTGTGTGGTTTAGGCAGAATAAATGAAGTCAATAAAACAGGTTACGCATCGAGACAGTATTGCCGGCTTTGTGTTGGTGTAGCATATAGTAGTACGAATTAGCTACTAGTAGTACGAATTAGCTACCAGGAGATAGTATGCTGGCCTGAGAGTAGCGCTGGAAATTGCGTCTGTCATTCAGCCTGCATCTAATTTCCATTTCAGACCGACGTATTGCAGCTATGATTGGGAAATTGCTGAATATAAGCTAAGTTAAGATATGGATGTGAAGTTAGACAGGAGCAGGATTGGTTGACGGTAAAGCTAAGGAGAGGGGAAGGCTTTGACCAAAAAGCAATGCGGCCAATAAGATTTATAGTCAAACAGGCTAACGGAACGGAGTTTCCATAAACCCACCCTGAGCCTGGCACCGCATAACTAGTGTAGTAGAGGCGATATTGCAGGAGTTCCTTTGGGCTTGTTAACCGGTCCTACCCTATAAAAATCAGTAAGAAATTGGCTGTAAGTACAACTTTACATAAAACATGCGGTATATATGTATTGCAGTTTACTGCATTTCAACCCTCGCTACATGGCTCAAACCATGGGAATGACTACTACAAAACAAACTTAAACTGAAAGCTAAATTTACAATGGCTACTAAAAACGACAGCTCGAAAGGATCTCCTAAGTCTGGATCTTCTTCGTCAACTTCATCTAAAACTGGTGCAAACAAGTCAACTACTTCAAAAAGCTCTGGCGGCGCATCAGGTTCTTCTACTTCAGGCTCATCCTCTAAATCAGGAACATCCGGTTCTGCTGGAACTTCAGGTTCCGGTTCTTCAGGATCAAAGTCTGGAAGATAAGATTTGCCAATGGGGGCTGTAACATGCCCTACAGAAAAAGCTAACCTGTTTGCGGGTTAGTTTTTTTTGTGCTTCACCAAATTAACTATAAACCGTATTATTGGTATTACAAAATAACATTTACTACCTCTATGCAGGAAAACGAAGTACCCCGAAAGATCCTTTTTGTCATAAACCCTATTGCCGGCGATATAGATAAAGCTGACCTGGAAGAAGAGATAATAGTAATTTGCGAGGAGCACGGGATCAACTACATTTTCTATAAGACAACCGGAGATAAGGACGATGAAGTAATTAAAAGCCTTATCGAAAAAAACAAACCTGACGCTGTTTTTGCTGTTGGCGGTGATGGCACTGTAAATCATGTCGGAGCCCTGTTAATCGGCACGAGCACCCCCCTGGGTATAATTCCGCTTGGTTCAGGTAACGGCCTCTCCAAAGACCTGAATATACCGCAGGATACGGAAGAAGCTCTGGAACTGATCCACCGTCATGTTATCCGAAACATCGATACCTTAGATATTAACGGACAGCCTTCTATTCATTTATCTGATCTGGGGTTTAATGCGTTGGTCGTAAAACGTTTCAGCGATGGGGAGACGCGCGGACCGGGGGCCTACGCCTGGATCGCGATGCAGGAATTCCTGAGTTATGAGCCCAAATTTTATACGATTGAGACAGATAATGAGCGCTTTGAAGGGGAGGCTTTTATGGTAACTATAGCCAATGCTAATGCCTTCGGAAGCAATGCCAACATCAACCCCACAGGTATTTTAAACGACGGGCGGTTTGAGATCTGCCTGATTGAACGCTTCCCGAAAACGGCAGCCCTTGGCATCCTCTATAAATTATACACTAACAGCATTGATGATTCTGTTTATACCCGTAAACTGAGCTGTAGAAAGGCTGTTATCCATAACATCAATCATGAAGTGATGCATATTGATGGAGAGCCGGTAAATTTTGGCGAAGAGGTAAGAGTAACTATAAAACCAAAAAGCCTGAAGGTGATTCTTCCAGTTCCTGAATCTGCATAAAGGCTAAATCGGCTGTTGTTGCGGCACAACAATACTTTCCAGCTTTTTCCGGAATACAACCAGGTCGGTCGTATTATCTGCAGCAGACACAGGTGTTACGTGCACTTCGAGCCAGACTTCCCTGTTCCGGTAATAATTGAGTACTACGAAGCCGTGTTGCTCCAGGGTAAATGTTGCATTCCCACCTTTCTTAACGAACGATGTTTTGCTTCCCGATCCACTAACCAGGTAATGGTTGCCATGCTTCTCGAAATGCTGCAGGTTATGGTCGTGGCCGGCTACGTAGATAATATTCTGGTATCTGTTAAATATCTGTAACAGCCTTTTGCGCATGCGTTTGTACTTTTTATGCGACATATCTTCTGAGGCACCGAAAAACTTACGGTAGAACGGGTACAAGGATCCAAGTATGGGCAAGGGTATCAGGAAGCGTTTATGAGCAGCCGTAAGCGGAAACAGATGCTGTTTTATAGTAAACTTACCACCATGCAGGGCATTGCTGTATAACGGGTGATGAGCAGCAACTATAATCTGCTGATGTCTGTTTCTGCGGAGCAAATTGTTAAATGCAATATAAAATTCCTCAATATCGGAGTAAGGACAGTTATAGTTGCTGCCTAAAGGTTTTTCGCCGCGCTGCACCCACCACTGCGTATTAATTACTACCAGCAGCAGGCCATCAGCCAGTTGCAACGTTACCGGCCCCGGACAGCCATTTTGCGGTAGGTACGTTTCATTATCCTGTAGAGCCTCTGTTATGTAAGCTTGCTGGCGTAGCATGTATTGGTAGCCATCCGGGCGGCCTTTGTTCCAGTCGTGGTTGCCGCTGAGGAAGATGGGTTGCGTTTTATAATGCTGTAATTGCTGTAGTATCGTATTTAGTCTGTTCTCAGCCAAGGCACGGTGACGATGGCCCTCGGGCGGCAAACCGACAGGGTAAATGTTATCACCCAGAAAAACAGCAGTTCCGGCGCCAGTGTTAGCTTGCTGCCATCGTTCAAATATCCTTAACACAGGGTCAGACCCATCAGTGGCAACCGCGCCCACATCGCCAAGCAATGCCAGCGAGTAGCGTTTTTCAGCATCTGGTGGGAGTGGTGTTTGCCGCCAGCCAACATCTGCCAGTTTATAATATGGTTTGCGGCGGTACTTCCATTCCTGCCAGTAACTGAATAGCAGAAAAATTGCGAAAAGGGTTGGTATTATGATCAGGAAGTAAAGCAGCATTTAAAAATTTTAGGAGTTTAGGAGTTTGAAAGTTGGAAAGTTGGAAAGTTTGGATGTTGGAAAATGATTATTCATTCCTCATTATTCATTATTAAAACTCTGGCGGTGTGAGCGATTTAAAATGACCGTTAAGCTTTACGCGTTCTTTCAGGCGTTCGGTTTCCAAAACAATGGGCAAAATATTCTGCAGGTGTAGAAGTATAGCCTCCTGCCGGTCGCTTTCGCGTTGCATTTGCAGCAGGGCATATTCCTGTTCCAGGTTTAAACCCAGTTGGTGTGCAATTTCAAAGCTTGTAAAATCTTCTTTAAGATCCAATGACAAACTTTTAAGGCCAAGCGCATCGTATAATTGCTGCATGCAGGTTCTTATTTTAGTTTTGGTAATAATATCTTCATCGTTCTCGTAAGCTACCGCTTCCACCTCGCCTCCGGCATACAGCCTGCCCGGGGCCGTACGCTCGAATTTAATAACTTTAAATACCCGGATTCCTTTACTGCGGATATCTATTTCGCCGTTGTCGTATTTCTTTTCGATGCCCAGTATTTCTACCTCAGTGCCATATTGCCCTACGCCGTTCTGAATATACGTCGGGATACCGAAGTTTTTTTCGCTCATGATACAATCAAGTACCAGTTGCTTGTACCTCGGCTCAAAAATGTGCAGGTTCAGCTTTTCGCCGGGGTATACAACAATGTTCAACGGGAATAAGGGCATGTATACTGACATAATTAGCAACCGATCTGATTTATAGAAATATGTAAAGCGCCGTTCAAATTAAAACATACGTACGGCAACTATAAATCAGTTAAATACAGTGCAAATATTGGCTGAAAAAATGCTTTGAAAACTATACCTTTGCGCCCTTAACCGGAAGTACTTGTATGAGTAAAAAGCGTATTGGCCTGCGCCAGCTAAAATTGTTGTTTGTTAAGTTGGTGCTTAGCCTTTTTTTGCTGAGTGTTGCCTGGGTTTTGTTGTATAAGTGGGTGGACCCGCCTGCTACGCTCCACATGGTTAAGCGCCGCGCCGAAGCCGGGAAGGCAGATAAGAACGAACCAACTATAAAGCAAACTTCCGTTTCGTTGGATGAGATGTCTGACCAGTTGCCGCTTGCTGTTGTTGCTTCCGAAGACCAGTTGTTTCTGCAGCACAGTGGTTTTGATATGGATGCTATTATGGATGCCTTTAAGCGCAACCAGAAGGGCGGCAACATACGTGGGGGAAGTACGATTAGCCAGCAGGTAGCCAAGAATGTTTTTCTGTGGCATGGACGCAGCTATCTTCGTAAAGCCGTGGAGGCCTATTTTACCGTTTTGATCGAGCTGATCTGGGGCAAAGAACGGATTATGGAAGTGTACTTGAACATAGCTGAAATGGGCGATGGTGTATTTGGAGTAGAAGCTGCCAGCCAACTATATTTTAACAAACCTGCCAGAGACGTTGGTCGTCAACAGGCAGCATTGCTGGCAGCGGTTTTGCCTAACCCCATAAAATACAGTGCTAAAAACCCGAGCGGCTTTGTGTTGCGCAAACGTGGCCGCATTGCCCGTGCTATGGGCCGGTTAGGTGGCACTACATATATCAAAACTATACTTTCCGGATATGAAGAAACGAAATAGCCTTTTAGTACTAACTGTAGTTGGTTTACAGCTTATAGTTGCAGCTTGCCAGCCTGCAAAACCAGTTGCTGCAACGCAGCAGCAAACTATAGTTCAGGACCAAGCCATAGCGCAGGTAAAACAGGTATTAGCCGAACAGTCTGAGAAGTGGAGTGCCGGTGACCTGGAAGGGTACATGCAGGGCTACTGGAAATCGGATTCGTTATTGTTTGTTGGCAAGAGCGGCCTGACCTATGGCTGGCAGCAAACGCTTGACAACTATAAACGCGGCTACCCGGATGTTTCAGCAATGGGCAAGCTTACTTTTGACCTGAAAGAAGTACGACCTCTTTCTGCAGATAATATACTGGTAGTAGGCAAGTGGCACCTGCAACGTGAAGCCGCCAAAGGTAATTTAGAAGGCCATTTTTCGGTAATCTTTCAGCGCTTTGCCGATGGCTGGAAAATTATAGCTGACCATTCGAGTTAAACAAAATGTAGCGGAGATACAAAAGGTATAGTATACTATTTTCCTTTCTGCTCACTTTGTGAATGCTCAGACACCTATAGTTGAACCTATACATAGAGCAAAGCCGGTAAACTATAGTTTACCGGCTTTATAGTTTACTATCACTCTTCTAAACCAATACCCTCGCTTCAACAGGACTCTTCTTTTTAGCTAAAATTCTTGCCGCACAATCAGACGCAACTATAAGTCCGCCTGCCATCATAATAATATCTTTTAATACTAAACGCCCGGTACCCGATAAAAAAGGGAAGCCAAACCTTGGTGTCGGGAAATCGCCACCAAGGTTTGGAACATATACTTCGGGTGTAGTTACCAGGAATGACAGCGTTACCAGTGACATACCGAATGTTAAGAGCCCACCGATCAATCCTACTCTGGGAAACCAGATGCCAAGCAGCGTTAAGGTTCCTATTACTATAATTACCGAACCTAAGGCATAGGAGAACAGGTAGGTATTATTCTCTTTGTGCCAGTCAACATTTTTCTGAACAGTTTTGCCTTCCGGGTTTTTATACTGCTGGTACTCCGGTGCATCTTTACTATAGAAAAAAAACATCACAGGGCTATTTGCTACGAACGGTACAATACCGTCAGCCTCGTACTGAAATGCTTTTAATCCGCCAATCCAGGCCATTACTATAAAAATAGCGATGCGAATAAAATGTAAGAAATTTGACTGATGTATAACCAGTAAACTCAGTAGCTTTTCCATTTGCTGTTTTTACAACAAACTTAGGCTAATACACAAGGGTTAGAAATGGACAGAAAAGGGTAATCCATAGATTATCTCGCCACTATAGATATTCCGACATTCTCGCGGTAATGTAGGGGAGACAGGCCAACGCTCTTTTTAAAATAGCGGCTGAAATAAAATTCATCTTCAAAGCTGAGTTCGGCTGCTATTTCTTTTACTGATTTATGGGTGAGGTGCAGTAGTTTTTTAGCTTCTAAAATTACTCGCTCTTGTATGAGTTGAGTGGGCGTTTTTCCGGATTGCCTTTTAATGATCTTTCCGAAAGCATTGGTCGACAGGTGTGTCTTTGATGCGTAAAAGCCAGGGCTCCTTTCCTGTATATAATATTTTTCCAGCAGTTCCTGAAATTGAACCAACTCAGATAAAGCACCGCCATCCATGGTGTTAGTATCCAGATAAATACTTTTCTCTTTGCTGCACAAGGCCAGGATGAGTTGTAAATAAGCCTTCAGGATAGCTGAAGAGAAGGTACTGCCATCTTTTCTTTCGTGTTCAATTTTCTGAAAGAGAGCCGATATTTCTGTATAAATACTATAGCTGATGGTTATATGCTGGGCAAAGTAGATATTATTGAACAGTAGCCCGTTGCAAGCCACTTCCTTTTTATGATATTCGATACAGTAAAAATCCCCATGAAACTTCAGGCATTCTATAGCTGTATGTACAGGGCTTTTCCATTGAAAGTATTGATAAGGAGTAAGGAACAAAATGGTGTTACCGGTAAAAGCGTATTCCGTAAAATCAACTATAAAAGTGCCACTCCCTTTAAACAACAGTATCTGGTAAAATGCTGACTGAATGGGATGTTGAAAATCGGCACTTGATCTTGGCTGAACTTCTATTTCCTGATCTGTATCCATTATCTGAAACACCGGTTTACATTTGCATTAACAAACCTACGCAAACTATAGTTACTATGCGGCATTTGCAGGCATCCTGTAGCAGGGTGTGTTGTGCTTAGGTGATGATAACAGATCGATGTAAAGTTTGAGAAGGCAGTTCTCATAACTCTCGTGACGGAAGTCTTCTGCACTGTTCTTTAAGATTAAACGAACGGAGCAGAGGTAAATTTAGGGAGAAGGCCAACTATAGCAAAAGCCGGTAAACTATAGCTTTATAAGTTACCGGCTTTCAACTATAGATTTATACCAAAAATTTATTTATCTCCGGCGGCGTCTACTTTAACTTCTTTCTCCACCTCTTTAACTTCTTCAACAAAAATAAAGCCTTTGCTGGCAGCATGCTCTGCAGCTTCGGTAGTTTCCTTTACCAGCAACATTTCAACATCTCCTCCGCCTTTTTTAAGCTCATCGACAATGCCGATTACCTTACGGGTATGTTTTTCAATGTTCACGTCACGAATGTAAATGGCCATGATACGGCCCGGATGGTTCTTTACTACTTCGCTGTAGATGGCTGCATCCTGCTGCCCGCTATCGCCAATAAGTATAAAGTCCAGTTCGGGGTAGGTGATGAGGATGTTCTCGATCTCTTTGTACTTATGGCTCATGTGGTCGGAATGACCCAGTTTATCTTCATCAAAGCCGAAGTCGCGAAGCAGGAGCGGGCCTTGCGGTATTTCGTTCAGCTCCAGGAAATGGTAAAGCAGATCGTAGTTATTCCACGGGCTGCTGCTTACATAAAAGAACGGATTGTTGCGCTTGCCATTCCGGCCCAACTGCAGCGATTTGTAGAACTGCGAGACCCCATGAAACGGGATGCGGGTATGCGCGTTATTCAGCAATACATTTCGGCCACTCTCGAGCAGGCTGGTCGCACCTGTACGCATGATCGTATCGTCTATATCAGAAATTACACCATATTCGGCATCAGGCGGAGGCACCAGCACAAAGGCCGTGGCTTTTACTTCTTCTGTCAGTTCAACAGGAGCATCAATTAGCTTTAGTTCTATGGTGTGCCAGATATCCTGTAATTCGAGTGGTGTTTTAGGTTCCAGGTTCAGTACAAAGTAACCTTCCGCATCCGTGGTAATCTCATGGAACTGGTTGTTCAGGCAAAGCTGCACGCGTGCATTAGGTACTTCATCGGTTTCGAACCGGCGGTACATGTTCAGCAGGTTTTCCCAGAGCGTATCATTCTCTTCGGAGTGGCGGATTCCTTTATCTTTCAGTACGCGGCCTTTTACATACAGCCTGGTTGGAGTGCCGTAGCTGCGGTAAGGTACTATCTGCAGCTCCTGCATCATGTTCAGCTTACGCTTTAATTTAAACGTAAGCATGTCCACTTTTTCTTCTGCTTTCAGAATGGCTTTGGCGCCAGTTTGTTTCAGATTCTTCATAGTCAGGAGTATAAAAAAGCCTGCAGGTGTCTGCAGGCTTTTGGGTTATTATTTCAGGGCATTTTTTAATGCTGTAAAATCGTTATCAGGACCAGAGGTTACGCTGCAGCCTTCATCTTTTGCTTTCTGCTGAATGTTCTCTACGCGGTTTTCTGGGTTCGGGTGTGTGCTCAGGAATTCGGGAGGCGTGCCCTGCGCTGCTTCTTCGTTCATCTTTATAAAGAACCCGGCTGCTCCGTCGCAAGCATAATACTTGGTGCCACCCAGGTATTCTACAGAATAATTATCTGCTTCTGTTTCGGCATCGCGGCTAAATTTTAAGCCTGCCAGCGTACCCGAAAGCTGACCTGCAATCTCTTTTAATGCACTAGGGTTATTACCAAGAGCGATTGAAAGCAACAGGTTTATGCCATACTGGCGCTGCAGTTGCTTTACACTATGGCGATGATCAGCGTGAGCAATTTCGTGGGCGATTACACCGGCAAAATGGTCTTCTTCGCTCAGGTATTTTATCAGGCCTGTAAATACATAGATATGTCCGCCCGGAGTGGCAAAAGCGTTAAGTTGCTCATCGTCTTTAATAATTTTCACATCCCATGTAAATTCCTGGCGGTACTGTACTTCACCTGAATTCAGAACACGGTTCACAATGCGGTCCATGTAGGTATATGCCTGCTGGTTAGCGGCGTTTCGTTCAAGTAATTTGCCTTGCGCTTTGTAAGTAGAATCTACCTGGTGAGCTACCTGGTTACCCAGGTTTACATCGTCTTCAATCGAGAACAGCACAACACCATCGTCGCCGCAACTATAAAGGGTAAAGGTACTGGCAATAGCCAGGCCAAGGGTAAGTAAAGATTTTTTAAGCTTCATGTATAATATGTTTGTTGTATATAGTGCAAACGCACTACAAAGTCTGTGCCTTAAAAACGCAGACGTAGCCCCTTTACGCATACGCTAGTGTAAGAGGTTGCAAAAAAATATAGTAGGGCACCTAAACTATAGTGCAAAAAAAAGCCCCTGAGGTTATCAGGGGCTTTCCAGTGTGTAGTATGGCTTATTTTACGGATGATGTCCCTACCGGGTTACCATTGGCATCAAGCTCAACTATTTCGTAATTCAGTTTCTGAAGTTCTGCCATTACTGTTTTTTTGTCACCAACAACTACAATGTGCATATTGTCGGCAGGCAGGTGCTTCGATGCTAAAGCATCTATCTCTTTCTTGGTAATATTGTTCAGGATAGAAGTCTGCTTGTTCACGTAATCCTTCTTCAGATCATATTCAATGATACGACCCAGGAAGCCGGCTTTCTGACCTGGTGTTTCATACTTACGGGCATCAGACTGGCCGATAGAGTTCTTCATGAACTGTAGCTCTGCTTCTGTAATTCCTTTAGTTCTGAAATCGTTGATCTCCTTCATGAATTCAACAACTGAAGCGGCAGTTGCGTCGGCACGCACACCTGCCATTGCAGTGAACGGACCTGCATATTTGGTGCCTGCATAATTTGAACGAGCACCATACGTATACCCTTTATCTTCGCGCAGGTTAAGGTTGATGCGGCTGTTAAAGGCTCCACCCAAAGCAAAGTTCATCAGGTTTGTTTTATAGTATTCGCCGGTTGCATCGTAAGGCATAGCTACGTAACCAATACGGATCTCAGATTGTGCTGCGCCTGGCTTATCTACAAAGTAAATCTTTGTTTTAGCAATAGCAGGTGCTTTTACATCAGCAGGCATAGTTACCTTTTTCTTTTCCCACTTTTTAAGGAAGTCAAGTTTGCCAAGTATATCTTTTTCTGATATATCGCCCACCACAACCAAATTAGAAACAGAAGGAGAGAAGCTTGCTTTGTAGAACTGCTTCACATCGTCCAGCGTGATGCTGTTTACTGTTTCAGCAGTACCAGAAGTAGAGATAGCCTCGATGTGACCTTCGCCGTAAAGCAGTTTATAGTATACATTGTTAGCAATTGCTGTTGGCTGTGTAGACTGGTTAGCTATACCTTCCAATTGCTGCTTCTTCAGACGATCGAAATCATCCTGCGCAAACTTCGGACGGAACATACGCTCTTCTAACAGCGCAAGTGTCTTATCCAGGTTTTTCTTCAGGGACTGAACAATAACGTAAGTATCTTCAGAACCTGAACCTATACGGATAGAGCTACCCAGTTTGTCAAGCTCGCTGCTGAATTCTTCTGAGGTATAGTTCTCGGTGTCCTCGTTCAGCATGGAAGCTGTAAGCGACGCGATACCAGCTTTACCCGGGTTTGTAGCAGATAGTCTGTGACCGCCCTGTATCGTTAACTGTAGCGTTACCGTCGGGATCTCATCAGATTTAGTACCGATTACTTCCAGTCCGTTCTTGAACTTGGTAGTATAGTAGTTAGGAACCGTAACGGCAGTTGCCTGGCCTGCAGTAGGGCGCTTGGTTCTGTCAAAAGAGTCAACCGCTTTTGTATACTTCAGGTTACCGTACTCCTGGGCCATTGCTACCGATTTTTTGGTATCAACGGTATAGTTGTCTGCTTTTGCGATAAGGTCTGATTTACCTTTAGGCACTACGCTCAGAATTACGGCTGGTTTACCTTTAATGTACTGGTTATAAACGCGGTTTACATCTTCTTTGGTAACAGCCTGAATGCGGCGCAGCGCTTCCTGGATATAGTTCGGGTTATTCTCAAACGTCTCGAAAGATGCCAGCTGCGATACTTTACCGCTCACGCTCGCCAGTCGGTTGATCAGGCTTGATTCTGCTGAAGCTTTGTAACGCTGCAGGTCATCTTCAGTAACACCACGGGTTTCGAACTCAGCAATTGATTTGCGTACAAGTGCTTCAGAAGCTGCCAGGTTATTGTTCGGGAATGCCATCACAGTAATACCAAACTCACCGGCTAACTCAGAGGTAGAATTAGAAGCAGAGGCCTGTAATGCTTTCTGCTCTTTTACCATGTTTTTATAGAAGATAGAGTTTTTACCCTGTCCGATGATCTCAGCTAAAACATCCAGCGCAGCCTCGTCTTTGTGACCTGACTCAGGCGTAGGGAACGTCATGCGCAGCATCGGGAAACGCACGTTATCTTCGTAAGAAATGTAACGGTCTTTCTCCAGTTTAGCTACCATTGGCTTCATATCCTCAACAGCTGGGCCGGCAGGAATTGAACCAAAATATTTCTCAACCAGCTTTACTACATCGGCAGGTTTTACATCGCCACCTACAGTTATAGTTGCGTTGTTCGGGCCGTACCATCTAAGGAAGAAGTTCTTCAGGTCGTTTACGTTTACACGGTTCAGGTCTTCCAGGTAACCTATCGTTGTCCAGGAGTAAGGGTGACCGTAGTCGTAAAGGTTTTTAGAAGTCAGTTCATATACTAAACCGTACGGGCGGTTATCGTAGTTCTGGCCACGCTCGTTCTTTACAGTTTCGCGCTGTACTTCAAATTTCTTCTGGGTAACAGCATCCAGCAGAAAGCCCATGCGATCAGCTTCCAGCCAAAGCGCTGTCTCTAACTGGTTGCTTGGTACCGTTTCGAAGTAGTTAGTTCTGTCGCGGTTGGTTGTACCGTTCAGCGTACCACCAGCATCCGAAACGATCTTGAAGTGTTCTTCATCGGCTACGTTATCAGAGCCCTGGAACATCATATGCTCAAAAAAGTGCGCAAAGCCGGATTTTCCAACTTCTTCGCGGGCCGAGCCGACGTGGTAGGTAACATCCACATGTACCACAGGGTCAGAGTGGTCTTCGTGCACGATCAGGGTAAGACCGTTGGATAGTTTATACTTCTCGTAAGGAATAACCAGCTCGTCGCCTTTTTTGGTTACTTTTTCTACGAGCTTAGTTTGTGCATCGGCAGCGCCTATAACGCTGGCTGTCAGAACAATGCTCAAGCCAATTTTCTGTAGCATATAGTTAGATTAATTTGTGATTATTAGCTTTGACTAATATAGGTATTTCAGGTTTAATCTGCTACAGCAAACTAGACCAATGCCTACTTTGTATCGACCAATACCTGTTTGGCAAACATGACTGAAACCGTGAGGGTTAAAAGCGAGATGATAAGCATGGCGGTAGTTAGCAGAAAAGCCATACCTGCTGTTTCTGTGGTAGTTGCGTTTCCGCTTTCCTGCACCATGTTCAGCAACCGGATAAAGTAAGTGCCTGCGCGCCAGCCCAGCAGTAAGGTTAGCAAACCGGCTTCAGCGGCACCAACTATAAAGGCCCAGCGTTTGCCGCGCTTTAAAAAATGGCCCGCCGTGAGGGCTATAAATCCGCCTATGCCCCCTGTTATAAGCGCCGTATTGGCTTGCTCGCCGGCAATGTCAACAGCTACTGCGCCACACCCGATCAGGAAAGCACCGTAAAAAGCATACAGGTAAGATATATTTTTATGCATGGTTGGTAAAGATTATAGTTAGCGTCTGCAAATTAACAGCTGTAGCGCAAAGTATAGCATAAACTATAGTTAACTGCTACAACTTTTAGATTTAACTATAGTATGAAGTGCAGGTAATGAACGATTGATGGCAAAGAAGAACGAGATACACGAGCTGCACGGTGACCCGGCCAAGTCGGCTGAAAAAGCAGGATTGCGATATACAAGCGATGAAAAATCGGGCATAACCCGGAAAAAAGCAGGCAAAGGATACCAGTTCCTAAACGCCAAAGGCGAGCGAATTACCGATGAGAAGGTACTGGAACGAATTAATAAACTCGTAATACCACCAGCCTGGACCGATGTCTGGATCTGCCCGCTGGCTAAAGGACATTTGCAGGCGACCGGCCGGGATGCCAAAGGGCGCAAACAATACCTCTACCACCCGGAGTGGCAAAAAGCCCGTAACAACACCAAGTTTGGCAGAATGCTTTCGTTCGGAAAAGCGTTGCCCAAACTGCGCGAGCAAATCAAAAAAGACATCCAATCAAAACACCTGGACCGCAGAAAAGTAACTGCCCTGGTTTTGGCTATTATGGACAACGCTATGATCCGGATAGGGAACAGGCAGTATGCTAAATCCAACGACTCTTATGGGCTTACCACCATGCGCGACCGCCATGTGAAGATAAACGGAAGCCAGGTGAAATTTACGTTCCGGGGCAAGAAAGGAGTGGAGCATGACATTGACCTGAAAGACCGCCGGCTGGCACAGCTTGTAAAAAAGTGCAAGGATATTCCTGGGTATGATCTGTTCCAGTATTACGACGAGAATGGCGAACGACAGGTTTTGGAATCCGGAGACGTGAATGAGTACCTGCGCGAAGCCACAGCCCAACCGTTTACAGCTAAAGACATTCGAACCTGGGGCGGCTCGGTGCGCATGGTAAAATGTCTGGAAAACGTTCTGGAAGTAAACCCGGAATTAGAGAAGGAAAAAGCTATTAAGGAAGCTGTAAAAGATGTAGCCAAAGGCCTTGGAAACACGCCCAGCGTGTGCAGTAAATATTACATCCATCCAGAAGTAGTAAACCTGTTCAGAGAAGATAAATTACTGAACTACCTGCGTACTCACGATGCTAGTAAATCCAAAAGTGAATACCTCTCTGGTACAGAAGAATTAGTGCTTAAAATGCTGCAGAAAGTGCGATAGGGAATTGTAATTTATTTTTTGAACATCTAATTAGTGCCCTCGCTCGCGTCCTGCGAGTATAAGATACAAGCGAATTCTGGCCGCGTTAAGCTATAGTTGACGTTTCATACCGCAAGTTTAGCTGCAGCGTAACTTGTGGTTAGGATTGGCAGCCAGTTTGCAACTGGCTTTGCTTAAAAGAAGAGAGCCTATAGTCAAACTATAGGCTCTCTTCTTTTGATCTTTTTCGCTGTTCCGGACATCTTTGTCCGGAACTATACCTGAAGCGGATTTCCTAATCCGCGTTGCCCGCAATTTGGGGATTAGGAAATCCCCGGCAGAGTGCTTTCGGACTAAGAAATCCGAAAGAGCATCCGGTAAAACCGTTATTTTATTCTAAACTATGGTTTTAAGGTGGCGCGGCCAGATTCCACTTAAAAGCTCACACTCGCGGGACGCGAGCGAGGGAGAAATTCAACTTTCTAACTTCCCAACTCTCAACCTTGCTGCTCCGCAGCATCAGTTTCCTTCCCGGTCGTATGCGTGGACCCGTACGTCACGGGTGGTGCGGTCTTTTGCTTCGGTTCCGAAATCAATTTCATTGCCGCGTTCAGTATCATAGATCTCTGTCATTTTTTTCCTGCCTTTTACAGTAGATCTGTCTGTGATCTCATCTTCCCCAAGGCCGCCGTAAATTTTTACCGGAATCGCATCGTTTACATTGCCTTCCACTATAATTGTATCTTCTCCGGCGAGTCCGTGTAATGTGATGAGCTTGGTTTCTGAGGTATAAAATACGCGGTGGTATAGTTGGCGTTCAGGCGCCATAGTTGTCTGAGGCCGGTTTATAGTTACTTCGGTACTGGTATCATCCAGCCGTTTTACTATAAATTCTTCTTCCATATCAGAGCCGGCTATAGTTACTTCCCTGGCCAGAATTTCATACATTTTCTGAGCAGCTTCAGGTAACATATTCCGCCGGTTTTTCAGCTTATCAGTTATTTCTTTCCCTATAAGTTTGTAGACAGGGGGAGGCAGATCTTCAACTGCTTCTTCAATCACTTTATCAGTTAGGTCCTGTTGCACTTCTCCGGCGATGCGTTGCCAGTCGTCTGCAGTAAGTTCGTTCAGAAGCCGTTCGTCTATAAATGTGGCATTTATAGTCAGCGCTTTTACATCCGTAAATTTATGGTTGAACGTCTGCAGTTTGCGGGCTAAAAATTTACTGGTCGCAATAAAGGGAACAACGCCGTCATCCATCTTCAGAAAAACCTGGTCGCGGTCTTTCGGAATAGGCTCGAAAAAGATTTCAGGTCCCTGCTTCACTATAGCCCAGTCCCATTGGCCTTTGTGCCGGTCCCAGTCACCCACTAACAGATCCAGCAGGCGTGCCCGGGCAAACGCTTCCTGTTTAAAGTGGTGTGTGTTGGTATTAAAGCGAAGTTTCAATACATCTTCCGAATCATCAAAACCAGCCACATGGTGCATATGTGGTTTTCTATCTGCAACTGATTTGTATTTTTCTTCCAACAGGAAGAGCTTGCCCTGTGCCAGGTGGCTGTATTGTCCAAAACTGGAGTCATTTTTAGCTACATAGTATAGTTTAGGGTTTGTGTGGTAAACACCTGCTGCTTCGGCCAGTTTAGGAATGATCAGAGCACCATACGGGTTGGCTGCGGAAGTCTGGTCTCGGAGAATGTTGGTTACAAATGTGGGTTTCCAGAAATCGTAGAGTACTTCAACGGGATCTTTATCGATTGAGCGCAACGCATACTTCCTGCCAAGCGAATCTACCAGCTCAAAACTCAGGCTCTGGTAGCCACCACCTTTTTCAGAAAAGGTGAGTCCGCCCTGTATTTTTTTCATATCAAAAACAGGCACTTTTACTGGCTCTGACCATAGTTCGCGGTAATGCTCTCCCCAGAAAAAACGGTGTAGCAAGCCACGCTTATAATGCCGCCCTGCTGTTACCCAAACGCTGTCAGCAGGAGCAGCTCTGGCAATGCGTGCATCCTCCTGGAAAAAGTCATCATCGGCGCATCCGCTCAGTAAAAATCCAAGCGAAACTATAGTTGCCAGCTGCTTAATCCGGAGGTGCATGCCTGCTGCTTAGTTACTGTACTGTTTGTAGTATTGTATCAGGTTTGTGGTTGATGCGTCGTGTTCTGCCTGCTTATCGCTGAGCAGTTCTTTCTCTATGCTGGTAGCCAGTTGCTTGCCCAGTTCCACACCCCACTGATCGAAACTATAGATGTTCCAGATAACGCCCTGCACAAAGGTTTTATGCTCGTACATGGCCAGCAAAGCGCCCAGGTTATACGGTGTTAGCTGGCGCAGCATGATGCTTGTCGTTGGTTTATTTCCTTTGAAAAGCTTGTGCGGCAACAGGTTCTCCAGGTCTTCTGAATTCATGTTTTTCTGCTCCAGTTCGGCTCTTACTTCTTCCTTGTTCTTGCCGCGCATCAGGGCTTCGGTCTGGGCAAAATAGTTTGACATGAGTAATGCCTGGTGCTCGCCTACAGGGTTGTTGCTTACCGCTGCTGCAATAAAATCACACGGTATAAGTATGGTACCCTGGTGTATGAGCTGGAAGAAAGAATGCTGGCTATTGGTACCTGCTGCTCCCCAGATGACAGGCTGCGTTTGATAAGTTACTTGTTCGCCATTACGGTCAGTGCTTTTGCCATTACTTTCCATTAAAAGCTGTTGCAAAAACTCCGGAAGCAGGCGCATGTACTGGTCATAAGGTAGAATGGCATGCGTCTGGCAATTAAAGAAGTTCGTATACCAGATGCTCAGCATGGCCATCAACACAGGCACATTTTGTCGTAAAGGGGTCTGTCTGAAATGTTTGTCCATGACTTCGGCACCACGCAACAATTCCTCGAAACGGTTATACCCAACAGCACAGGCAATAGATAACCCAATAGCAGACCACAACGAGAATCGGCCGCCTACCCAATCCCAGAAACGGAAAATGTTTTCAGGTGCAATTCCAAATTTTTCGACCTCTGCAGTGTTGGTAGAAAGTGCCACAAAGTGTTTGCTCACGTGTGCCTGGTCTTTTGCATGTTCCAGGAACCAGTTGCGGGCTGTGTGGGCGTTACTTATAGTTTCTTTGGTGGTAAATGTCTTAGAGGCGATGATGAAAAGCGTGGTTTCCGGGTCCAGTTTTTTCAGTACTTCGGCTGCATCGGTGCCATCTACATTCGAAATAAAATGTACTTCCAGGTCAGGCTGCTGGTAGCTTTTTAAAGCTTCGCAAACCATCTGAGGCCCAAGGTGCGAACCGCCAATACCGATATTCACAATGTGCCTGAATGTTTTGCCGGTAAAGCCTTTCAGTGTACCATTATGGATATTGTCACAGAAAGTCTTCATTTGCTGCTGCACCTGGCGCACATCCTCCAGAATGTTTTCACCGTCCAGCAGGAGCTCAGTATCACTGAAGTTTCGTAAAGCTGTATGTAGCACCGCGCGGTCCTCGGTCACGTTTATCTTCTCTCCGTTAAACATGCTCTCAATGGCAGCTGATAACTCCATTTCTTCTGCCAGGTTTACCAATAGCTCCAGCGTTTCGTCAGTTATCCTGTTCTTAGACAGGTCAAACAGAAAGTCCTCGAACTTCAGCGATAATTTCTGGTAACGTTCAGGGTCATTTGAAAAAAGATCGCGGAGTGTTTGAGGTTTAATATGGCTGTAGTGCGCCTGCAGTTTTTGCCAGGCATTGGTAGTAACGGGTGATATATTTTTAAGCATAGAAAATGAGGTGTCAGTGAGCTGTTAAACACTTGGCTCAACTACTCTGTTTTTATACTATAAGTTACGATTAAAGCCAAGGTTTAATTTACAGAACAGGGCCGTATAGTTTACCGTTGTTGCAAAGTACCGTATGAGAATAGATATGACAAGTAATGTTAGTGCATAAAACTAAGAACAAGAAACTAAAAAGCTATGAAACAAAACGAGAAAAACAATAAGACCGGAAACTCAGGTAAAAAACAAACCCTGCGGGAAGATGAAGGACAACGTCTTCCGCCACAACCAAAAGCGCATGGTGTTGGGGGAGCCCATAGTAACACAAGACCTGAACAAGGCCCTGATATTCCGCCGCATGAGCGCACAGAGGGTATTCCCTAGAACCATAGTTTAACTTTAGTCACAGCAGCTTTTGAGTTTTACTATAGTTGGGGAGATTAGATTTTACTGAGCTATAGTCTGCACCAAGTTATAAATGAAGCCGGAGTAATAGTTCCAGGTTTATCTTTCATGGCCAACTAGCAGTAGTATGATGCGCTAAGAAAGATAAACCTGGAACCTAAGTCCTATGCTTTTCTGTAACCGCACAGAAGTTAAAATGGTAGTATATGAGAACCATTCAACATGATTGGCACTGGACCTGACTATAGATAGAACTACCAAAGCTGGAGTATTTAAACAACAAGATCCTTACCTGATCATCCGGGTTCTCTTATCTTCCAAATAAACTATGACAAATATTTCTCGCACAGAAATACAGAAACGCGAAGCATCTGAACTACCCTCTGTTAGTAACCATCTGAGTAAACTACTAGAAAATAAAAAACCGGCTGTTTTTCTGGACTACGACGGCTGCCTGACGCCCATTGTTAAACAACCCGAAATGGCAGTGCTGAGTCCTGATATGCGGGATGTTTTGGCAAAACTGGCAGCGGTTTGCCCGGTAGCTATAGTTAGCGGCCGCGACCGGCAAAATGTACAGCAACTGGTACAATTGGATAACCTTTATTATGCAGGCTCCCATGGTTTCGATATTTCTGGTCCGGATGGTATGCACTCTGAACCGGGAGGAGCAGCCGAAATTTTGCCCATCCTGGATGCAGTAGATAAAATACTGAAAGATGAATTGAAAGAAGTGCATGGTGCTTTAGTGGAGCGAAAGCGGTACGCTATTGCCGTGCATTTCAGAAATGTTGCCGACGAACAGGTAACTATAGTTGAGCAGGTCGTTGATGCCGTTTTGAGCCGTTTTCCGCAGTTAAAGAAAGGGCTGGGTAAAAAGATTTACGAACTAAAGCCAAACCTTGCCTGGCATAAGGGTGAAGCAGTGCTATGGTTGTTGGATACCTTACACCTGAACAAGCCAGAAGTAGTGCCGATCTATATCGGTGATGATATTACGGATGAAGATGCTTTTGCCTCGCTACAGGAAATTGGAGTAGGAATATTGGTTGGCGCCCACGAAAATAAAACCGCTGCCAGCTATAGTTTACAAGATGTGGAAGAGGTAAAGGTTTTTCTGCAGAAACTGACAGAACTGGTAAAAAGTGATCAGGAAGCTTAACTATAGTTTGTAACAATAGTGCTGCCAATTAAATAAAAAAGGTGAAGCCGAAGCCTCGCCTTTTTATTCTGAACCTGTTTAGAGTTTTCGGGAAATTGATGTAAGATGCCCTTGCTGCGTGTTTTCACCAGTGAGTACTTGTTGGTAAAAGTATAGTTGTTGGTGAAAACACCAACAATGGCAGGTGGTAATGCTATAGGAGGAAACTCTAAACAGCTTCTTTACTAAAGTATAGTTTCTAAACGTTTCTGTTCAAGCAATTCAGGTCTTCGAAAGCCTCTTTGAGACGGGCAATGAAATTCTCTTCACCTTTTCGCAGCCAGACTCTCGGGTCGTAATATTTCTTATTTGGAGCGTCCTTGCCTTCTGGGTTGCCAAGCTGTGCCTGCAGGTAATCTTTTTTGCCTTCGTAGTAATTCTTCACGCCGTCCCAGAATGCCCACTGCATATCCGTATCAATGTTCATCTTGATAACACCATAGCCAATGGCCTCCGAAATTTTAGCTTTCTCGGAGCCGGAGCCACCATGGAAAACAAAGTTTACAGGGTTAGTACCTGTGCTGTATTTCTGTTGGATATAATGCTGTGAGTTTTTCAGAATCTCAGGACGAAGCTCTACGTTTCCCGGCTTATACACGCCATGTACATTACCAAAAGCCGCAGCAATGGTAAAGCGATTACTTATTTTTTTCAGTTCTTCGTAAGCATATGCCACTTCTTCGGGTTGGGTATATAAACGTGAGCTGTCCACGCCTGTATTGTCCACGCCATCTTCTTCGCCGCCTGTTACGCCTAACTCAATTTCTACCGTCATTCCAATTTTATCCATACGCTGCAGGTAGCTGGCGCAGGTTTCTACGTTCTCTTTTATCTCTTCTTCCGACAGGTCGAGCATGTGCGAACTATAGAGTGGCTTGCCATTTTGTGCATAATATTTTTCACCGGCATCCAGGAGGCCATCTATCCACGGAAGCAGTTTTTTTGCTGCGTGGTCGGTGTGTAGGATTACCGGAACACCGTATGCTTCGGCCAGAAGGTGCACGTGTTGCGCTCCAGAAACAGCGCCGGCAATGGCAGCTTTCTGGTTGTCATTATCTAACCCTTTACCGGCAAAGAACTGGGCACCGCCATGCGAGAATTGTATAATAACCGGTGAGTTTACCGCTTTGGCCGTTTCCAGAACCGCGTTTACCGAATTTGTGCCGATCACATTAACCGCCGGCAAGGCAAACTTATTTTCGTTGGCATAACGGAATAATTCGTTTACCTCATCGCCAAACAAAACACCTGGTCTGAATCTTTTTTCCATGAGTTCTAAGTATTTAAAAGGGAGATCTTGCTCTGAATCAATAATTAACGAGAATAAAGAAATTAAAGTCAGAAAGCTTTGGAGTTAGGGATAGAGTTAGAAGGTTAGAAAGTTGGGAAGTTAGAAAGTTTATTGTTTTTAGAACAGATAGAAAAAGCCTGTCGCTTTGGGTAAGGACAGGCTCTGATCTTTAAGATTGTGTAAGGATAAAATTACTTCTTTAACTCCCAAACTCCCAACCTAGTCAAAGATTATCACCTTGTCTTTGTGCTTGCTGCGCATGTGGTTGCGGATTATCTGTTGCACGTCTTTGTTGTCGTTATAGCGGGTAATGGCACCTTTAAAATCTTCGAGAGAGCTGGCTGAGAATGTCTCATCTACAAAACCGAAACCGAGGTATGAGCCGTGCTCCACTACAACTATAGTTCGCTCACCGGGTTCACGTCCTTTGCTTGTTATTACAAAGCTGTTGTGCTCGTAGGTGATAGAGTCTATTGCTGCATTTACGCGCATGTTATAGGTTTCTGGTTTTTCTTTGCCAATACAGGCACCGTTGCACTGGTGCACCTGGTAATCAAAACAGGCGCCACTGGTTTTATAGAGGTCGCACAGTTTCTGGCAGAGGTTAAACTTACTGACTTTATGGTACAGAAAGCCCTTGGCCTTATAATGGTTCGATAGCGCGATGAGCGGTGTCATGCTCACATTATCCGCTTTGTTAATGCTGCCATACGTCAGTCGTTTATAGCCCTTCTCGTCTTCGTGCACAAATATGCCGGTGTTAAACACGCTGCGGCGTTGCTGACGGTTATAAAACGGTTTCATACGCTTTATCTCCGCCGACTCAAACAGCAGTGCCACCAGTTCGTTGCCCATCAGCTCATAAGTTATGTCAGCAATGTTATTCTTAAAGTCTAACGATTTGCGGCTCTTGTAATCAATGTTAAAGTGCTGTATGATGCGCTTTTTGATGTTGATGCTTTTGCCAACATAGATCACTTCACCGGCTTCGTTGTGGAAATAATATACCCCCGGAACCATAGGCAGATTATCTACCTGCTCTTTGCTGATGTTGGGCGGCAGCAATGATGTTTTGATCTCCTGCTTCAGCATCTGCGACGTGCTTTCGGCAGCCATGTGCATGTTGCCATCCACCACAGGGCGGTTAATCTTGATCAGTTTATCAAAAAGCACCGCAGTTGCTTCGGCATCTCCAATGGCACGGTGGCGCTGCTTCAGGTCTATGTCTATGCTTTTGCAGAGCTTCCCCAAACTATAGGATGGCAATCCCGGAATTAGGGCACGGCTCAGGCGCACAGTGCAAAGTGTTTTTCGCTGAAAGGTATAGCCCAGGTCGGCAAATTCTTTTTTGATGAAAGAGTAGTCGAAGCGTACGTTATGTGCTACAAACACTTTGCCTTCCGTAAATTCCACAATCTCTTTGGCTACTTCGTAAAACTTAGGCGCATCCTGCACCATCTCGTCTGAAATGCCTGTTAACTGGGTTATAAAATAGGGGATAGGCCGCTGCGGATTTATGAGCGTGTTATATTTATCCACGACCTTTTGTCCGTCATGTATAAAAATTGCGATCTCGGTTATCTTGTCCTGAGCAGGCTGTCCGCCTGTTGTCTCAATGTCAATTATAGCGTACAAATGACTCGGATTTAGGTCTGTTTCGTTGGTAGTGCCGGCAGGTGCAGGCAGCTCTTCTTTTAAACCAATTTTTTTAGTAATCCGTTTCAAATTGTAATTCTAACTATAAAGTCTGCAAATTTGATTAGCACCGGCCGCAACTATAATTGCTTAAGCGGCTTTGTTCTGGTCATCGTTATCCCTGCGTTTGCCACGCCCTAACCCGTTCCAGATCTCCATAAACCAGTTTGTGACTTTTGCATGTTTTTTAGGAGCTACATCGTCTACATCCGCTAACAGAAATCCGAAGGGCTTCAGCGGTTCATAGGCATCGAATATAACCTTCATTATCGCAATAAGGGGGATGGATAGAATCATACCGGAAGCGCCCCAGATCTCTCCGCCGACAAGTAGCGCAACTATAGCCGCAAACGGGTTGATGCTAACTTTAGATCCGACTATAAGAGGCGTTATAAAATTACCTTCCAGGAACTGAACGAACATGAAAACAAACACTACCAGCACAGCATCGATTAGATGGCCTGTAGCAGCCAGGGTAAACAGTGCAGGCAACAAAGCTCCAATTAGGATACCGATATAAGGAATGATAGTAAGAATAGAAGCGAAAATGCCAAAGAAAATAGCGTATTTTACGCCCAGAAGAAGCAAACCGGCTGAGTTCAGCAACGATACGATCACGATTACGATCATCAGCCCTGAAATATAGCTCTGCACTACTTGCTGTATGTTGGTTACTGTCTGAATAATGCTGCTGCGGCGGTCTTTTGCTACAAACTGAAACATGAACTGCTGCAGGTGGTCGCGGTAATAAAGCAGGCAGAAAACAAAAATCGGAACTATAGTAAAGGCCGCGATTGCGCCTGTGGTCATGGAAATAGTATTCCCCAGGAAAGTAGTGGCGATATCCTGTAAGCTACCAATGGCATTACGCACCAGATCACTTCTGTTGGAGGGTACAATCCCGAACTTGTTGAACAGGAAAAGCTGCACCTTATCTACCAGGTCACCTACATTGTTACCAATTGTATCAAGCTCTGATGTAAGGCTTAATACTTGCACCGAGATAAACCAGAGGATCATACCAAGTACTGCCACCACCAGCACAAGGCTCAATAATATGGCGAACGGACGGGGTATCTTTACTTTTTTCTCCAGGTCATGCACCAGCGGCAACAAAAGCATGGCAAATAACACGGCAAAGGCAAAAGGCACCAGCACCGACTTAAACAGTTGCATAAGCCAGATGAGCAGGATGATACCAAGGATGATGATGGTATATTTTAAATAGGGAGGTAATTTTATTTCCATTCGGCAGATTATAAAGCTAGTACGCCTTAAGCATATTTAGTATTCTTGCAGGCTACTAATATACAAATTTTAGTATATATTTATGCTAAAAATATTAGTTAATTTATTCTTTTAAAAACATCGGTTTTTATGAACTGTAAGCTCGGAATTATAGTTGTATATTCTATAGTATAAGCAGTAACTACTTACATTAATAAGTAAAAACTAAAAATTTTAGTAATTATTTTCATTAATTTGCGGAGCGGCAGTTGCAGGAACTAATATTGCATCTTGTCTCTTATATTTCCTATATTTCCGAGTAATTCCATCGAAACAAATACACTTACGCTTACAGAATGGCAGAGTTAGAGCACAATTATAACGAAGACAGCATTCGCTCGCTGGAGCCGCGCGAGCACATCAGGTTACGCCCTGGTATGTACATCGGCAAGTTGGGAGACGGTTCTTCGGCCGATGACGGTATTTATATTTTGGTGAAAGAGGTAATCGATAACTCCATTGACGAACACGTGATGGGGTATGGCAAGACTATCGACATCAAAATATCAGACCACAAGGTACAGGTGCGCGACTATGGTCGTGGTATTCCGCTGGGTAAAGTAATTGATTGCGTTAGCAAGATTAACACCGGTGGTAAATACGACAGCAAAGCGTTCCAGAAATCAGTTGGTCTGAACGGGGTTGGTACAAAAGCAGTAAACGCTCTTTCCAGTTACTTCCGTATCCAGTCGGTGCGCGATGGAAAGGTGAAAGCGGCAGAGTTTGAGCGCGGCGTTATAACAGATGATATAGAGATTCAGGACTCGTCTCAGCGCAATGGTACGCTTACTATTTTTACGCCGGATGACACGATCTTCAAGAACTACCAGTTTAACCCGGAATACTTAGAGAACCAGATCTGGAACTATGTATACCTGAACGCTGGCTTAACTATAAACTTCAACGGTAAAAAGTTTTATTCTGAAAATGGTCTCCTGGACCTGCTTCGCAATAAATCCGATGAAGAAAGCATGCGATACCCGATCATCCACCTGAAAGGGCCGGATATTGAAATGGCGCTGTCGCATGGCAACGATTATGGTGAGGAATACTATAGTTTCGTGAATGGGCAGTACACTACAATGGGTGGTACGCACCTGGCTGCTTTCAGAACAGCTATAGTTAAGACCATCCGTGAGGTTTATAAAAAAGATTACGATGCCGCTGATATCCGTGCTTCTATTATAGGTGCTATTTCGCTGCGTGTGCAGGAACCGGTGTTCGAGTCGCAGACCAAGACCAAGCTGGGTTCTATAGATATGGGACCTGATGGCCCAACGGTGAACGCTTACATCAATGACTTCATTAAGGAGCATCTGGATAACTATTTAAGAAAGAATAGTGAAACTTTTGAGGCCCTGAAGAAGCGAATTGAGCAGAGTGAGCGGGAGCGCAAGGACATGGCAGGCGTTAAGAAACTGGCGAACCAGCGTGCTAAAAAAGCAAACCTGCACAACCGTAAGCTGCGTGATTGCCGACTGCATTTTAACGAAGACAAGCACGAAAATGCACTAAACTCTACACTCTTTATAACAGAGGGTGACTCGGCAAGTGGTTCTATCACCAAATCGAGAAACGTAGATACGGAAGCTGTTTTTAGTTTGCGTGGTAAGCCGTTGAACTGCTATGGCCTGAAGAAGAAAGTAGTTTACGAGAACGAGGAGTTTAACCTGCTGCAACACGCGCTTAACATTGAAGAAGGCCTGGAAGGCTTACGCTACAACCGTGTAGTAATTGCTACCGATGCCGACGTGGATGGTATGCACATTCGTCTGCTGCTGCTTACCTTCTTCCTGCAGTTCTTCCCGGACCTTGTTCGTAACGGACACGTTTTTATATTAGAAACTCCGCTTTTCAGGGTAAGAAACAAGAAAGAAACGATTTACTGTTACAACGAATCTGAGAAGCAGGAAGCCATCCAGAAACTGGGCAAGCGACCTGAGATTACCCGATTTAAAGGGTTAGGAGAGATCTCTCCGGATGAGTTTGGCAAGTTTATCGGCGATAACATTAAGCTGAAGCCGGTAATTTTGCAGAAGGATACCACGATCCAGAAAATGCTGAGCTACTACATGGGCAAGAACACGCCGGAACGTCAGCAGTTCATCATTGAGAATTTGAAGTTTGAGAAAGATATAGTTGAAGAGATTTATGCATAACGACGATATAAACGAAGAATTGCACCAATACGAAGAGGAAGAACAGGAAGTTGCGTTTACAGATGGCGAAGAAGAAGTCATCCATAACATAACGCCTGTCTCCGGATTATACGAAAACTGGTTTCTCGATTATGCTTCTTATGTAATTCTGGAGCGTGCCGTACCAGCAATTGAGGACGGTCTGAAGCCAGTGCAGCGCCGTATCATGCACGCCATGAAAGAGATGGACGATGGTCGCTTTAACAAGGTGGCCAACGTGATCGGTCAGACGATGCAGTACCACCCGCACGGTGATGCTTCAATTGGCGATGCCATGGTAAACCTCGGGCAAAAAGATCTTTTAATAGAAACACAGGGTAACTGGGGCGATGTACGAACTGGCGATAGTGCGGCAGCACCACGTTATATCGAGGCGCGTCTTTCCAAATTTGCGTTGGATGTAGTTTTTAACCCGCAGACAACCGTTTGGCAGCTTAGCTACGACGGCCGTAAGAATGAGCCTGTAACATTGCCTGTAAAATTTCCGCTGCTGCTGGCACAGGGTGTGGAAGGTATTGCCGTAGGTTTGTCTACCAAGATAATGCCGCACAACTTTAAGGAGCTGATAAAAGGTTCTATTGATGTGCTGAAAGGCCGTAGCACCATGCTGATGCCTGACTTCCCGAACGGTGGTATGGTAGACGTGACCAACTATAATTCGGGTATGCGTGGCGGTAAGCTGCGTGTGCGTGCAACTATAGAAAAGGTTGATAAGACCATGCTCATTATCCGTGATGTGCCTTACGGAATTACTACTACTGGCCTGATGGAATCGATCGTGAAAGCGAGCGAGAACAATAAGATCAAGATCAAAAAGGTAATAGATAACACAGCTGCCAATGTAGAGATACAGGTTCAGTTACCGCCAGGGGTTTCTCCTGACTTAACAATGGACGCGCTTTACGCCTTCACGGATTGTGAAGTGTCTATCTCTCCGAACACCTGTGTGATCATTGATGATAAGCCGAACTTCCTGAGCGTTGATGAACTGCTGCGTATTTCTACTTTCAAAACGGTAGACCTGCTGAAGCGTGAGCTCGAGATCCGCAAAGGTGAGCTGGAAGACAAGTGGCATTACTCTTCACTAGAGAAAATCTTTATCGAGAACCGCATTTATCGTGATATCGAAGAGTGCGAAACCTGGGAAGCTGTGCTGCAGGCTATCGATAAAGGCCTGGACCCTTATAAGAAACTACTTCGCCGCGAGGTGACGGAAGAAGATATCATTCGCCTGACAGAAATAAGAATCAAGCGAATCTCTAAGTATGACTCTTTCAAAGCGGATGAATACATTAATAAGCTGGAAGAGGAAATGGCTGAGGTGGATGACAACCTGGCGAACCTGATCCGTTATGCAATTGCGTACTTCGAAGGCTTATTGAAAAAGTATGGCCAGGGACGTGACCGTAAAACGCAGATCAAAACGTTTGATGTCATTACAGCACAGAAGGTAGCTATTGCCAACCAGAAGCTATACATGAATGCCAAAGACGGTTTTATCGGTACCAGTTTGCGCAAAGACGAATTTGTGTGTGATTGCTCTGATATGGACGATATCATCGTGTTCCGTAAGGATGGCAAGTTTACGGTAACCAAAGTAGCTGACAAGACCTTCGTTGGTAAAGACATCATTATGGCTGGCGTTTATAACAAGAACGACGAGCACATGGTGTATAACATGATTTACATGGATGGTAAATCCGGTGTGTCGTTTGCAAAACGCTTTGCTGTGAAGTCCATAACTCGTGATAAGGAATACGACCTGACGAAAGGAGAGAAGGGCTCGAAAGTACATTACCTGACAGCCAACCCAAACTCTGAATCAGAAGTAGTAAGCATTACACTTGCGCCTCAGTCAACAGCCCGTATCAAGCAGTTTGATTTTGACTTTGCCGATCTGATGATCAAAGGCAAAGGCTCGAACGGTAACATCGTCACGAAATACTCGATCAAGAAGGTAGTACAAAAGAGCCTGGGCGATTCTACGCTGGGTGGTCGTGAGATCTTCTACGATGAAGTGATCGGTCGTCTGAATACGGAAGCACGTGGTCGTTACCTGGGCTCATTCAATACGGATGATACAATCCTGGTGATCTATGAGGATGGTACGTATGAGCAGACTACGTTTGACTTAAGCAACCATTATACGGTTGAGAAGATCAAGGTGCTGCAGAAGTTCGACCCAGAGCTGGTTGTATCAACGATTTATTACGAAGGGGACAATAAAACCTATTATGTGAAGCGTTTCAAGATCGAAACTTCTACAGTTGGAAAGAAATTCACCTTTATTTCAGAAAGCAAGAACTCAAGACTGGAAGCTGTATCTACACATCCGGAACCTTTGGCAGATATCAAATTCAAGCGAAGCCTGCGTGGTGAAAAAGAATCAGAAAAAATTCTGCTTAGCGAATTTATTGATGTAAAAGGCTGGAAAGCAATGGGTAACAAGCTCAATTACTTCAAGATCTTCGATGTGTCGGTTCCGAGACAGGAGATAGTGGAGTATGAGGAAGACAAGCCTAAAGCAAAGAAAGCAGCTGCTAAACGAGAACCGGTTACGTTACCTACTGAGCTTAAGGAACTTGCAGAAGAAGCAGCCCGCGTAAGCGGAACTCAACCAGAAGCGATTGTAGACGTAGAAGATACTATACAAGAAAATAGTGCAAAAAAGGCACTTAAAGAAAAGAAACAATTAAATCTGTTCTAAACTTTGTGCAATTGATAGTGCTTCTTGTTTCATAAAATTCCTTTTAACTATTTATGAAGCGAAAACTTCAGGTGTGGATGTTCTTTTTGATGCTCGGGCTGGCAGGTGCGCCTATGGTTGCAGTTGCAGGTAAGGGTAGTACAGAACAGCTACTAAAGAAGGCGGAAGAGTTGATGGTAAGTTACCGGGACAGCGAAGCACTGGCCATGTATGAGGAGGTGCTTCAGGTTGCCCCGGATAACTATACAGCACTTTGCAAAGCCAGCTACCTGAATTGCCGCATCGGTGAGCGGGTTACGGATGAAGGAACCAAGATCGCTTTTTATCTGAAAGGAAAAGAATATGCCAGCCGTGCGTATGAGCTTAACCCTGCTGATGCAGAATCAAACTATGCGATGGCAGTATCGTTAGGCGCGATGGCCATGGTTTCCGGACCTAAACAACGCCTGGCGGGTATTACTCAAATGAAGTCTTTTCTGGATGCAGCGCTTGCAAGTAATAAAGAACATGCCGGTGCATGGCACTTGCTGGGCAGGTGGTACTTTAAAATGGCGAATCTGAACTTTGCTGAAGCAGCGGCCTCTAAAATGTTTTTTGGTGGCGTGTGCGGCGAAGCAACGAACGAGAAAGCAGCCGATGCGATACAAACAGCTATAAAGTATAACCCCGTGAATATCCAGTATTATTACGACCTGGCTATGGTTTACAAAGAACTGAAAAGTAAAGAGTCCTGCACGGAAACGCTGAAACAGGCCATAGCTTTGGATGTTACCACCCGGGACGAACTTGAATTAGCCCGGCGCTGTAAGATCATGTTACAGGAGTATTCAAAATAAATCCTTAACTCTGAACTATAGAAGCCTGCTGCCTGACGTAGCAGGCTTTTCTTTTATAGCTATAGTTGTCACGGTCAATAATTACATAAATATTCCCTAATTTAGCGATCTGATGCGTAGCCTGGTTGCATATATACTATACCTTAGGAAAAAGACAGCTCCTTATTTGCTGGTTGCTTTACTGGCAACTATAGCTGGCTGCAATTTAAACCAGGGTACAGGTGAGCAAATGGTTAACCTTGATAAAGTTACCGACGATCCGGAAGAGCACCTGGCTAATTTAAATAAAGCCATCAGCCGGAATAAGCAGGATGCGAGCCTCTATAAACGAAGAGCCAAGATCTTCCTCAAAAAAGGGGAATTAGATAAGGCACTGGCAGACTTGGACGAGGCTATTACGCTTAACAAAACAGATATGGCCAACCTGTTTCTGAAAGCGCAGGTGCTGCGTGCCAAAGGGGAAATTGCCCAGGCGTTACCGCTGGCATTAAAAGCAGAACGGAATTCGTTCCAGAGTGTAGCGTTGTATGTGTTGCTAAGCGACCTGTACCTGCAGTTAAAGCAGCCTGGCAATGCAGCTGTCTATACCAAGAAAGCCCTGGCGCTGGCTCCGAAAAACGAATTTGCCCTGTATTATAACGGGCGGGTGGCAGAAGCAACCGGCGATACGGCAAAGGCAGCGGCAAACTATAAGCTGTCTATAAAAGAGGCTCCGGAATTTGCAGAAGCACGACGCGAACTTACCGGAACGCTGATAAGCCAGAAGAAGTACGATGAAGCAAGACAACAACTGGAGAAAGCGTTAAAATTAGTGCCCATGGATGGTTTGCTGTGGCATTACAGAGGTGAGCTTTACCAGTCTGTACAAAAAACCGATAGTGCGCTCTGGAGCTACAATAAAGCAATTACCTTTGCTGATAGCCTGCAGCAGACACATTACCAGGCTGGGCAGCTTTTATATAACCGGAAAGACTATGCCGGAGCGATCTCACATTTAGAGAAAGCCGGTAAGCAGTATGGTAACAGCATAAAATACATTGCAACACTGGCTTCTGCTTACGAGCGAACCGGCGAGAATATTAAAGCATTAGAACAGTATCAGCGGTTGTTAGAGGTACAGCCTGGTTATACGGCGGCAAACTATAGTATAGCACGATTAAAAGCTAAGCTTACACGGCCTGTGTCAACGTATGTGGCAGAACCTGTCAGCGCCGATACATTGGAATAAATAATAACATCACGAGTCAATAAAACTATACATGATCAACATCACATTACCAGATGGCTCCGTTCGCCAGTATCCGAAAGGGGTGACAAGCCATGAGATTGCATCGAGCATTAGCGAAGGCCTTGCCAGAAACGTATTAGCGGCTAAAGTAAACGATACCGTATGGGATTCGAATCGCCCGATAACGGAAGACGCTACGGTGCAATTGCTCACCTGGAACGATGACCTTGGTAAAAATGCTTTCTGGCACTCCTCAGCCCACTTGCTGGCGGAGGCCCTGGAGGAACTATACCCGGGCGTGAAGTTTGGTATCGGACCTCCGATAGAGAACGGCTTTTATTACGATGTAGACTTAGGAGAGCGTACTTTCTCGCAGGATGATTTTGCCAAAGTAGAGCAGAAGATGCTGGAACTGGCCCGTAATAAAGAAGAATTCAAGCGCCGTGAAGTGTCTAAAGCCGAGGCTACAGCATACTTTACCCAAAAAGGCGATGAGTATAAGCTTGACCTGATAAAGGACCTGGAAGACGGAACTATAACGTTTTATGAGCAGGGCAACTTTACGGACCTTTGCCGTGGACCACACATCCCGAACACAGGATTTATAAAAGCTGCCAAGTTAATGAACGTGGCCGGTGCTTACTGGCGCGGCGACGAAAGCAAAAAGCAGCTGACCCGTATTTATGCCATTACGTTCCCGAAACAAAAGGAACTGGCTGAATACCTGGAGCGCCTGGAGGAAGCCAAGAAGCGTGACCACCGTAAACTGGGCAAAGAGTTAGAACTTTTTGCGTTCTCTGAGAAAGTAGGAATGGGCTTGCCGTTATGGTTACCGAAAGGTACCTTGCTACGTGAGCGCCTGGAGCAGTTTATGCGCAAGGCACAGATGCGCGCCGGTTATCAGCCTGTCGTTACCCCGCACATTGCCAGCAAAGAACTGTATGTTACCTCAGGCCATTACGAGAAGTATGGAGCAGATTCGTTCCAGCCGATCAGAACCCCCAACGAAGGCGAGGAATTTTTCCTGAAGCCTATGAACTGCCCGCACCACTGCGAGATCTATAAGACGCGTCCCCGCTCTTACAAGGAGCTACCAGTGCGTTTGGCTGAGTTTGGTACCGTTTACCGTTACGAGCAAAGCGGTGAGCTACATGGCCTTACAAGGGTGCGTGGCTTTACCCAGGATGATGCGCACATCTTCTGCCGTCCGGACCAGGTAAAAGAAGAGTTTATAAAGGTTATCGACCTGGTGCTTTACGTATTCAGCGCGCTTGGTTTTGAAGACTATACTGCCCAGATTTCACTTCGTGATCCTGAAAACAAGGCTAAGTACATTGGTAGCGATGAAGCCTGGGAGAAAGCAGAACGTGCTATTATCGAAGCTGCTACCGAGAAAGGCCTGCCAACTGTAACCGAATTAGGTGAGGCTGCGTTTTACGGTCCGAAGCTGGACTTTATGGTACGCGATGCCATCGGCCGCAAGTGGCAGCTGGGAACTATTCAGGTGGATTATAACTTACCAGAAAGATTCCAGCTGGAATACATTGGCGCGGATAACGCGAAGCACCGCCCGGTTATGATTCACCGTGCACCATTTGGCTCATTAGAGCGTTTTGTGGCTGTACTGATCGAACATTGCGGTGGTAATTTCCCGCTTTGGCTGAGCCCTGAGCAGTTTGCCATACTTCCGATATCTGAGAAGTACCAGGACTTTGCACAGCAGGTGTATGACCGATTGGCTGAAATGGACATTCGTGGTTTTGTAGACAACCGCGATGAAAAGATCGGACGTAAGATACGCGATGCGGAAGTTCGTAAAGTGCCATACATGCTGATAGTAGGCGAGAAGGAGCAGGAAGAAAATGCTGTTTCGGTGCGCAGACACGGCGAAGGCGACCTTGGCTCGATGCCGGTTGATGCATTTATCGACCTGTTTCAGAGCAAAATAGCTGAAATGTTGAACAAATAAGGAAAGAATTTTCTTTTTTGATAGATTAATTGCGATATTCGCACCCTGATTGTAGAATTTAAAAGATTTAAGGAGGTAAAACCATAGCTACGCCAAACAAGCGCTACATCCCACGAGGAAAGGTGGAGGAGCCATACAAAGTCAATGATAAGATAACTGCCCGCGAGGTAAGATTGGTTGGAGACAATGTAGAGCAGGGAGTATTCCAGACACGGGATGCTCAGAGAATAGCAAATGAGCAAAATCTTGACCTGGTTGAGATATCGCCAACTGCTAACCCACCGGTATGCCGTATTATCGATTACTCGAAATTTAAGTACGAGCAGAAGAAGAAAACCCGTGAGATGAAGGCCAAGGCTCAGAAAGTGGTTGTGAAAGAGATCCGTTTCGGTCCTAACACAGATGATCACGATTTCGAGTTTAAGCTAAAGCACGCAAAAGCTTTCCTGGAAAGTGGATTTAAGATCAAGTCTTATGTACACTTCGTGGGTAGAACAATTGTGTTTAAAGAGCGTGGTGAGATTCTTTTGCTTAAGTTTGCACAAGCACTGGAAGATGTAGCTAAAGTGGAGCAGTTACCAAAGCTGGAAGGAAAGAGAATGTTCCTGATGCTTGCTCCGAAGGTTGCAGCCCCTGTTAAAAAGTAATTTGTTTAATAAATTATATACCCATGCCAAAAGTTAAAACTAAATCTGGTGCAAAGAAGCGTTTTTCTTTGACAGGTACTGGCAAAATTAAGCGTAAGCACGCTTATAAGAGCCACATCCTGACCAAGAAAACGACTAAGCAGAAGCGTAATTTAACACACACTGGCCTTGTTAGCTCAGCTGATATGGACAGAGTGAAGTTGATGCTTCAAATCTAATTCCAGGAATTAGAAGGTTAATTAATTAGTAAAAACCCAGTGTCTGGTCTTATTTAAAGATTAAACGTAATCACCAGCCGCTAAAACTGTAAAAAAATGCCTAGATCGGTAAACGTCGTTGCAGCACGACACAGAAGAAAGAAAATAATGAAAATGGCCAAAGGTTACTTTGGCCGTCGTAAGAACGTTTGGACAGTAGCGAAAAACGCTGTTGAAAAAGGTTTAACTTACGCATACCGCGACAGAAAGCAGAAGAAAAGAGATTTCCGCGCACTTTGGATCCAGCGTATTAACGCCGGTGCACGTGAGCACGGTCTTTCTTACTCAGCTCTAATGGGCGCCCTTAAAAAGGCTAACATCGACCTAAACCGCAAAGTACTTGCTGACCTGGCGATGAACCACCCTGAAGCTTTCAAGAGCATCGTTGATAAAGTAAAGTAATTTACTTCGTTATATAATAACAGAAAGGGCTTAACTTCGGTTAAGCCCTTTTTCATTTGCCTTGATTTTTAGAAGATAAGGGAGCTGTATAATGGTTTTTTGGATCTATATCTTTTGTCCTTGCTGTATGTTCTCACCAGCAAGGACGAGAAGTTAACTGGTTGTATTGTTGGGGAAAACACCAGCAATGGCATGAAAGCCACAACTATAGTTCTCCCGGGTTTTACATCTTAACTATATTTGAAGGGTTTTCTTAATGGTGAAGCTGTTTAGAGTTTCCTCCTATAGCATTACGACCTGCCGTTGTTGGTGTCTTAACCAATAACTATACATTCACCAACAAGTATTTGCTGGTGAAAACACGCAGCAAGGGCATCTTGCATCGATTTCCCGAAAACCTTAAACAGGTTCGGTATTAATTTTAACCCGAAACAAAAACTCCTGAACTATAGCTAAAATCTAACTATAGTTCAGGAGCCCTGCTTATAAGCCGTATCGTTAAATTCCGGAAGTATACTTTACGATAATCCCTTTTCCTTTTTTGCCACCTTCGCTGGCAATATATAGTTCGCCGTTCTGGTTAAAAGTTAAACCTTCCGGCTGGCGTAATAAATTATCATCCAGGGGCATTGTTTTCAGGATGTCTCCCTGGTCATTTATTACATGTAGTTTTGAATTGACTGCGTCCATCAAATACAGCTCTCCGGTTACAGGGTGAACTTCGAAAGATGAAGGTTGCAGCACATCGTACTGGCTCTTCTTTTTCTTTTTAGAAGTGGTGCTCAGGTTGTCCTGCGCCAGCGGAATCTGGAACGTTGGCTCAGCGTGCATCTTCTTATCATTCAGAGAGAAACTATAGATACCTTTTTTGTCGCCAAGTTTAGTGTCGTAACCTTTACAGGCAATCAACAGGCGGTTATTGGTGGCGTCGTAAGCCATGCCTTCTGTGTTTTGTGTGCCTGCAAGTACGGTTTTATGCTCTTTTACAGCAGGCTTTCCATTCCGGAAGTCAGTAATTTCATAAATAGAACCGTCGCTTCGCAATATATAGGCATCCTTCTCAACTATAGAAATGCCTTCATAATCACCGGGGCCGGCAAAATCGATCTTCTCAACTATCGTTTTCTTTTCAGGGTCATATAAATGGATCGCACCTTCTTCATCCTGCACGCAGGCTATCAAGCCGTCAGAAAGCATGGCAATACCGGAAACTTCACGCAGGTTGTCTGGTAGTTCCCATTGCGCTACAGGTGCTTCAAGCCCGTTTTTACTACCGTTTTGTAACGAAGTTGGGATAATAGATGCTTGCTGTTGTGTAGCCGGTGCAGTGTTAGTTTGTTGTTCAATTAGTTTACCGGCTGCGTCAAACTGAAGCTTTACCTCATCCATGTTATCTTCCAGTTCCACTACATAGTTGGCATTGCCATTTTGCTGCACACGATGCGCTTCGTCAATTCTATAGTTGGCGTATTGCGCCTGCACCTGCTGCAGGATAACGTTTGGCAAATGACGCTGATCTATTTCTTCGGTGTAACTCAGGAGTTTTCCGTCAGGCGAGAAAAGGGCTGTTCTTTCCAGGCCGTTTACTTTAAATTCAGCTTCGAAATTGCCGTTTTCATTATCCCAGTCTGCTTGTTTTATAGTTGGGTAACGGTCTGCAAACTGTACTTTAACAGCTTCAGGTACTTTAGTATTATCCCAGATCGGGTCGCATGCGGTGCCTGCCATCACAACGGCAAGTGTAAACGCATAAAGGCTATATTTTTTCATGATGTTCGTCGTTTATGGTAATTTCAACCGAAGTTTACGACATGATTCTGAAGACAATCTGTAGGACCTATTTTATTTTACGGTTTAATTGATTGAAGTAAATACAAAGTACGTGCATTCCATTCTCGTAACTATAGTTTGGGCGCATGTTGTAAACGGAACAGATACGGCTTACCAGTGCCAGCCCGATCCCCAGGGAGTCTGAGCGCTTACTGCCACTTACAAAACGGCCAAAGAGGTTGCTGCCTGGTTCATGTAACGCTTCGCCGGTATTCTTCAAACACATTTTTTCCTGATTCAGGGTAATCGTTATGATACCGTTTGGCGCATTGTGTTGAATAGCATTGATGAGCAGGTTTGAAACCAGCACTTCGGCAAGACCCCGGTTCATGTGCACATACACAGCCTGATCTATAGTTTGTTCTACTGTAAGGCCATGCATTTCTATAATTTCCTGTAGTTGTTCGGTCTGTTCGGCAAGGAGCTCGTGCATCGGAATACTTTCATTCTCTTTAAATTCGCGGTTCTCGATCCGTGTCAGCATAATGAGTGACTTATTTAAGCGCGCCAGGCGGCTTACCGAATTATGCATGTCTTCCAGCAGTTTTGCCTCTGTAGACGTCAGGTTACCTGATTGCATAAATAGCTCCAGTTTGCTGTTAACTATAGCTAAAGGGGTTTGTATCTCATGCGACACGTTTTCGGTAAATTCTTTCAGGTTCAGGTAATCACTGTGAATTTTATCCGTCATGTTCTGCAGCACCGTGTTTAATTCCTGGAATTCTGTTGTTTCGGAGGGCTTAAGCTGCAATGGCCCGTATTGTGATAAACTATAGCGCTTTATCTTATCCAGGGTATCGTAAAAGTTGCGCCAGGTATATTTATTGATACTATAGTTTACGGCTCCCAATCCAACCAGAAGCATCAGGAAGGTCCAGCCCATCGCAAATACGGTACTTTCAAACAGGTCATCAAAATCCATTACCGATTTCATGATTGTGTACTGGTAGGCTTTCCCATTCTGATAAGTAGTAAAAGTCAGGCGTCGGTAAGGGATATCTTCTTCGTCGTAGGAACTATAGATGAGCGTATCGGTGAGTGATTCGAGTACCGGATTTTTGTCGGTGACTTCTTTTACAACTATAGTTTCCGAGACACCGGATGTGACATGGGGCAGTTCATTTGTGCGACGGATAAAAGCCAGGATATTTTCCTTATCGGTAAAAAGCTGATCGTCCACTTCGTCGTAAATCTCGCCCTGCATAATAGTATAGTAGGCAATACCGCCCATCAGGAACACCACAAACGACACCAGCAGGTAATACAGACTTGTTTTGGTCAGGATTCTCATTCGGCGGCAAACTTATAACCCAAGCCATAAACCGTTTGAATATGGTCTTCGCCGCCTGCATCCATTATTTTGCGGCGCAGGTTCTTGATGTGCGTGTATACAAAATCAAGCGAATCGAGTGCCTCTACATGGTCGCCCCACAAATGTTCGGCAATAGAATCTTTGGTGAGTACACGGTTCCGGTTCGAGAGAAAATACAACAGCAGGTCGTATTCTTTTTTGGTGAGTGTCAGCTTCTTGCCGTTTACCTGAGCCTCTGCGGAATCCGGAAATACTTCCAGGGCACCGGCCTTTACCGATTTTTGCCCGTTAAAATTTCGTCTCCGGATAACAGACTTTAACCTTGCGTTCAATTCTGATAAATGGAATGGTTTTGTAAGGTAATCATCGGCGCCAATTTCGAGGCCGGTAATTCTGTCGTCTAAGGCGTTTTTAGCAGAAATAATGATGATGCCGGTTTCCGGGGTGTTTTCTTTTAGCAGGCGTATAATATCCAATCCGTTTCCGTGGGGCAGGTTCAGGTCTACCAGCACACAGGTGTAAGGCAGATCAGCGACTTTCAGGCTGGCATCTTTAAAATCGTAAGCGGCATCGCAACTGTAGCCTTCCTGTTCCAGGTAGGTAACTATAGAATTGTTCAGTTCCTGCTCGTCTTCAATGATCAGTATGCGCATAGTTTATAGTTCAGGTAAGCAACTTAACACCCGATTCTGGAGCAAATCTGTGTACCTTCATTTTAATTGTTTAGATAGGAGATATTGGTCACCTCCGCTACTTCTTCGTCCTTGCCCAGGCGTAGCGTTATTTTCTGGCCTACTTTAGCGCCGGTCACAATTTTGGCGATGGGAGCCACAAAGGCGATCAGTCCAGCTTCCACGGAAGCTTCATCTACGCCAACTATCGTAAATATTCTTTCCTGTCCGGGTTTTTTGCCTTTGATGGTTTTAAGCGTAACAGTTGCCCCAAACCGGACCTGGTCGGCAGGCTGGTCTTTTATATCGATGACTTTGGCCGAAGTAATGCGGGACGTAAGCGCTGCGATCCGCCCGTTGAGTATTGTTAACTGTCGGGTGCGTTCTGCTTCATTATCGCGGTTTGCCTCTGCTATACTTCTTTCTGCTTCCAGTTCCGTTAGTTCTTCGCGTAATAGTTCCAGGCCACGCGGCGTTACATAGTTGGTTACGCCGGGTGGCAATGCTGCTCTTGGCGGAATGATCGGGGCTTCACCGGAATCGTCTTCTTTTACAAATGCTCTGCTCATGAGGGTAGTAACGCAGGCTTTGTGGCGGTGTTACAAACTATAAACTATAGTAGCAACGTGTCTATCACATGCGCATGCACCATCTGCTTGCACGGAGACCAGGAGAAGATGGTAAACTTACCGTCCTGTGAGGCAACCAGGCCCAGGGAGTCCCGTTGGTCGTGCACGAACTGCGCAGCTGATAAGTGCCTTGTACCGCTGTTATGGGCCGGATGCAGTTTCTTTTCTTCATTCCCCACGATGGGTTCGGTTAAGATCATTTCATCTACTGGCGAACTCCCGATAGCACGGCCTATTTTAGCTCCAAAAGCAAGTAGTTTATAGTTGTCCGTAATGATGGTGGCACCATCGATGGCCGTTAGCCCGGCCAGTGCATCCACTTCTTTTTTAAGAGTAGACTGCCAGGTGCCTTTAGCCATTTCTTCTTCCTGATGCTGTACTAACCGGGCAAGCCCCGATAAAGTAGGCTGAATGGAATAAACCATCGGTTTGACAATAGAATTTAGCCATTTGTCGGTATCAGATGGTACTACAAGCAAAGTGCCGCCACGCTCATGGGCGCGCATCGATACCGATAACTGTACCAGAATATTGGCTTCTATAGTTGTAGAAGGTGTCCGTAGCCCCAGCAGCGAGGTCAGGAAACCCGGACATTCATCCATTGGAGTACGCCGCTCGTCTATGATCTTCACCTGGTCCCCTTTCAGCACAGCTACATTCGCATATTTCCCGAACCCATCCTGTCTCCGGTGTTTGATCACCATTAAGCCAGGCTCCGAAACATCTACCACGAAACAGAGACTTGGTATGGAGCGCGTCGTTCCCCAGATATACAGTTCGCCATCTTCCTGCCAGACACCGATATGAATACCCGGGCGCTCTACCCCGGGAGACAGTTTTGTGAGTACGGTAGCCGTAAGGGGCAAGCGGTGCAGAAAAAGTACGGGATGTTTGGTCTGTTCAGGTGGCAAATAAGCAATGGAAATTTTAATGACATGACCTTCTTCGCGCTGCAGACTGGCCCAGAAAGCCGTATCGATAATTTTTTCTATAATATTGGCGGAAGGTTCTGTAGCCAGTTTGGGAATATTATGCTGACGTGCAGTACCAAGCAGGTTACTGAAATACTGTTCTATAGTTGGCGCCACCGTTCTGGCTGCCTGGTAAGTTATGGCTGAACTCATGCTGTTTCTACGCTTATGCACTAAAACAGGTAGCAACCGCTATAGTTTTAGTCTTTGAGGAACTATACTTTAGACGTTGCTACAGGAACTGCACCGAAATGTAGCTGTTGGTATTGCGCCCCTGGTCGTCGGTGCAGGAAATTTTATATTTGCCTGCCCTTTCCGGTTCAAAAAAGACCTTCTCGTTGGCGGCCGCTGTGCGTACGAGTTTATCGTTGATGTACCAGTAAACCTGTTTTACTTCGTTGTGAGCATTGCAGTGCAGCATCAGTTTCTGGCGCTCTTCGCGTTCTAAAATGTATTCCATTTCTGCAGTAGGAGAGGTGATGACCGGAGCAAAATCCTGGAAAATGCGGCTACAGGTCGGGTTGTGAGCCGGAATGCGCTTAAACGGAATATGCTCTGATTCAAAAAAGGTCAGGATCTCAGGCGCATAGTTAGGATACCATTTCTGAAAAACTCCGGTTTCGGGCTGGCAACTGGTGCAGAACGCATATTTTCCGTTTTCTGATACGGACACTTTTTTCAGGTGTGTACATTTGGTAACCGCAGAGATTCCCGGAATAAAGGTATCCATCACCTGGTCTTTGCAAAACGTATTGCCCGGCTTCCCGCTTTCTATACAAACTGCCCGGTTGGCTATCGTTTTGGGCGGAGAGAACCAGCTGTTAGTACTGTTATAGTCTATTGCATTAAAAATATCGAAAAGCAGGGGCGTGGCTGAGTCTGTTCCGTTAAGTTCAGGTACGCCTTCACCGGAGAAATTGCCCACCCATACGCCCACCGTATAGTTCTTATTGTAGCCAATGCTCCAGGCATCTTTCCGACCATAAGAGGTTCCTGTTTTCCAGGCAATTTTGGGCAGTCGGGCACTGTTCTGGGCATTATGTGGCAGGTCGGGTCTGAGTAGTTGCGTCAGTATCTGGTTGATCATAAAACTGGAAGCAGTAGAGAAGACTTGTCTGGCAACTATAGTTGTGTCCTGCTGCAGCCACCGGATAGGGCTATAGTTTCCCTGGTTGGCAAAAGCTGCATACAGCGCCGTCAGTTCTTCCAGTTTCACATCGCAGCCACCCAGAATCAGCGATAAACCCAACTGGTCGCCCTGCTGCTTCATCTCCGAAAAATCTGCCTGTTGCAGCTTCTGCACAAACGAATGCACGCCAACCTGGTCCAGCAATTTTACCGCCGGCACGTTCAGCGAGGTGGCCAGCGCGTGTTCAATGGTTACGTTGCCACTATAGTTTCCGAAATAGTTTTGCGGACGATATCCGGCGTAATCAATGGGCACATCACTGATTATCGTTTTGGGCGTGATCAATCCTTTATCAAAAGCAGCAGCATAGAGAAAAGGCTTCAGTGTACTGCCCGGCGACCGGACGGCCCGCACTCCATCTACCTGACCGCTATGCGCCACATCCGAAAAATCTGCTGAGCCTAAGTAGGCTTCCACTGCTTTTGTCTGGTTATTGATGACGAGTACGGCTGCGTTGTGGATGTTCTGGTAGCGGAGGCGCTGCATATAGTTATAGGCCAGCTGTTCCACTTTTTCCTGTACCTGCCGGTTAAGCGTAGTTCTGATGATCGGCTGGTTTTTATACTTCCGGAACATACGGTAAGCAAAATGAGGTGCCACTTTCGGTGCTTCCAGTCGGGTGGCTTCCAAAGGTTCGTTCAAAGCATCCTGTATGGCATCCTCCGGGAAAGCCTGTTCCTGCTTATAGTAGCGCAGCCATTTATTCCGGAAGTCCACGATACGAGCGTTCTGCTCACCAATTCTCAACGAAGATGGCTTGTTCGGGATAACGGTTAAGGTAACGGCCTGCGCCAGGCTCAGCTGCTTCGGAGACTGGTGGAAGTATAGAACTGATGCCGCTTTCACGCCTTCGATGTTGCCGCCATAGGGCACCAGGTTCAGGTATAGTTGCAGGATCTCGTCTTTGCTATAGTTCCATTCCAGTTGCCCCGCCCTGAATAATTCTATGAGTTTGTTGCGGTACGTTCGTTCTTTTGGATAAAGTAGTCGCGCCACCTGCATGGTTATAGTAGATGCCCCGGAAGTAGTTTTGCCGTTTGTCAGGTTATTAAATGCAGCCCGAACTATAGCTGCAGGATTTACTCCCGGATGAAAATAGAAAAAGCGATCTTCCTTCAGCAAAACGGCTTGTTTCAGTACCGGATTTATTTCGTCGGGTTCCAGCTGCATTCGCCATTTATCATCGCTGCTCAGGAAGGCGTTTATCACACTGCCATCCGACGCCGTGATGACAGGAGAATAGGAAACGTTTATTGTTAGCGGGTATAGTTTGTTCAGCACTGTAAAGCCAACTATAGGCAGAAGCAAAACCAACGCAAAACCAGGTAACCACCTGCCTTTTTTAGGCAGGAGTTGCATTAGTTTATAGTTGATGTGCTTCAGATTTCTCACAGCTGCGCTGGCTCTTCTCGACTCGCGTCTCAAGAATGTTCGAAATGACAGATACTTGTTACTTGACATTTATAGTTCCTGCGCCATGGTAACTATGGTATTCGGCGTTATACATCGCGTCGGCACCAACCGGGCCCAACTGGAAATTACCTTTTGACACGGCACGAACCTGGTAGAAGAAGTAATGCTCTTTTGGCTTGGCTGTAGCGTAAATGTTGATCCGGTCATCACGGATGTCAGTATAGTCCGGCGTGGCAGTTTCCTGTTTTTGCAACCAGCTAAACTCGCGTTCAGACATCAGGCGCGGATTTTCTATTTCGAAACCGGCCGGCAGCATATCGGTTATAGCTACATTCGGTATAGTTCTTCCATCCAGCGACTGCAACCCGATCCGAACTATAACCAGGTCATTTTGCTTGAAAGTATTGTTCGTGATCTGCCTGCCATCGCGGTTAAAGAAAGCTTTGCGGACCTGCATAAAATTGTCTTCCTGTTTATAGTTGCCGCCCTGGCTGATGCCTTCCATTTCCCAGAAATAATATAGTGTTCCTTTGCCGGTAGCTTTCAATGTTACTGTTCCGGACTTCAATTTATCCTGCAGTACCAGGTCTTTACCATTGTAAGTACCAATCACTTTCCCGTTCTGGATAACCTGCGCTGTTGCGTTACCAGCGCTTCGACTAGCCAGTTTACCAAGAGCCATCAAGGCAAAAGCGCGTTCCTGGGTATTGTACCAGCGTTTCGATTTCAGCTCTTCTGAAAGATGCTTCGCCAGTGTTGTTACCTGTGAGTTTTCCGGATCCGCTTCGATCAGGCTGTTCAGTGAAATGGCCATGTCCCTCATCGGGGAATAGAAGCTACCATCCAATGCACGAAGAGATGTTTCGCCGGAGAAGGAGCGGGGTAGCAGTTGGCTGAAGCTTTCGCGACGACCGTTAATGGCGTAGGTGCTGGCCAGCAGGTAACGGCTATCCAACGAGAGCAGCTCAGGCCGGGCTTTATAGTAGTTCATAGTAGACCAGTCTGGTTTGCCGGCAATGCTAAGCACGTAGAGCGAATAAGTGGTTTCGCGTGAGGCAATGTACTTGCTTTCGACCTTACGGCTGGCGTTATAGTAGCGGTATTCTTCCATGCCTTTGCCTTTAACCTTGCGCTGCAGGTAAGTCAAGGCTTTGTCTAATACATTCTGCGTCACCGGATAACCTGCTTTCTTAGCTTCTAGCAGGAAATGCGTAGCGTAGGCACTGCTCCACCAATCCGTATTTTCAGCACCCGGCCAGTATGTAAAACCGCCATCGTATTGCTGCATCAGCTCTATTTTAGTGATCGCTTCCTGCACCAGGTAGTTCGGGTTGTAGGTTCTGTTCTTTCCGGTTTGTTGCAGCGATTTAGCCAGGTCTGTATAGTAAAGCAACGGGAAAGCGGTAGAGGTTGTCTGCTCCAGGCAACCATGCGGATAGCGGAGCAAAAACGTGATGTCATCGGTGAACTGGGCCAGCGGCGAATTGCTCACGATTAGCTTAGAAGATACCGAAGACGGGATGAAATCATGTGCCAGTTTGAGCTCAGTTGTACCGCCAGCTTTTATAGTTCCGACTTCTGTTATTTTAGAAAGTGGTGCAGTAGGACGAACGGTGATGTCGGTGTTGCTGGTGAATTTCTCGCCCAAAGCATTTACCATTACCGTAACTTTTGCCTGACCTATAGTTGGCGTGGCAACCAGTTTGTAAATTACCTGTGTTTCGGAGTTCGGGTTTATAGTTGCCGGTTTAGCCGAACTGCCAACTATACGCAACGGTCCTGATACAGAAACAGCGCTGCTGGCAGTAGCTTTCTTGGCAGTTGTGTTACTCAGCGTAACTGGCACCAGGAGCGTATCTCTCGGACTCACAAAACGCGGAAGTGCCGTGCTGATAACCACAGGGTCTGAAACACGCATCATTTTATCCGCAGAACCAAAAGCACTGCCTTTGTAAGCAACTGCCATCACGCGCACAGCACCTGAAAACTCCGGTATCTTCACCTTAACTATAGCTTCGCCATTACTATTCGTTTTCAGATGTCCGCTCCAGAGCGACACCAATTTTACTCTTTTTGATGTCAGCGGATTGATACGTTTTTCGAGATCGTAGCCATCGCCACCAACGCTGGAACGACTGGCTAACTCCGGAAACAAGTAAGGATACAGATCATAGGAATCCGTTTCGAGGGCGCGTTTCTGGTAAAAATAGCCGTGCGGGTCCGGCGTTTTATAGTCTTTCAGTTGCAGGATGCCTTCATCAACCACAGCCAGCGTAACTTCTGCATTCGGAGCGGTTTTGATTTTAATCTGCTGAAGCTTATTGGACCGTGACACTTCTGGGGCCATGATGGCTACATCCAGCTTTGTGCTTTTAGCAGTTACAATTACCGGTTTAAAGCCACGGGCAATCGTTAGCGGCATTCTGTTATCTTTTACCTGGCGCAGGGCAGTGGCTGTGATGTAGATCGTTGGCAAATGCGCGCTAACTATAGGCAACTCAAGCGACGCAGCTTTCTTATCTGTTTTGAGGTAATAATGGCTCAATACTTTGTCCTGCTCCACGGTTACCAGAATCTTACCGGCAAAAGGCGCTTTGAAAAGTACTTTTGCCTTCTCGCCAACCGCATAACTTTCTTTGTCCAGGGCAATGTCTACTTCTCCTTCAGTGTTTACTTCAAAAGAGGTGCTTTCGGTATCGCCCCAGCCATAGGCATAGAATTCCTGGGCCACATAGTTGTAAGCGCCCGGCCGCATCACACGCAGCTCATATTCACCTGACGAAACGGGTGTAAAGTTAAAGTTGCCACCGCCGGCGGGTATAGTTACAGTTTTGTTGAGAACGATGTTTTCTTTGCGCTGAGATTTATAGTTATAGTTTTCAGAGTAGCGTTCGATCACCGACTCATAGGTATAACGAACCAATTGTACGCGGGCGGTGGTTGTAACTGGCTTTCCGTTTCGGTCAAGAGCAATCAGCGGTATGTTTAACGGGCGACGGGTGCTTACATAAGCATCGAAGCGGCGGATACCATAAAATGCCTGCTGTGTGCTCACATCAAATTTGCTGAGCCTGTTCACTGGTCTTCCCGTTTCATCAAACACCGTGGTATAAACCGAGCCATCCAGCAGTCCTACATCCTGGTAACCGGCCAGCTCAAAGGTCTCCTGTCCTTTGCCTTGTGCATCTGTTACACCCTGGCGCACGCTGTTCTGTATATCTACATTGCCCGACGTCTCAATCTCAAAGTTATAGTCCGGGTAGTTTTTAGCTTCGAAATATTTCTTTTTAAGACTGAGCTGTAATTCATAATTGCGGTTGGCGGCAGGCGGACCAAACAGGTTTTGCGCAGTCAGGCTAACGGTCAGTTTATCGCCGGGTACAAAAGCTGTTTTGTTTAGATTTGCAGTTACTTTCAACCTATCAGGCATAAATTCTTCCACACCGATTTTGCGTGAATTTAACAGTACATCGTTGCCGGAATATACTTCTATAGTATAAGTGCCTGTAACAGCTGCAGTAGATAGTATAAATTGATTTCCGAAGGCGCCTTCTTTATTCAGTTTGCCTTTTACACTTCGGAGTTCTTTGCCATTGGGCAACAGCAGTTTTATTTTGACAGGCAGACCGGCTATAGTTTCCCAAACAGGAGTTCGAACTATAGTATTCACATGAACAGTGTCTCCGGGGCGGTACAGGTCGCGGTCGCCGTAGATATAGGCATCGTAAGCCAGTTCTCCCAACCGTTTGCCACCTACATCAAAACGAGAGGTGTTTACCTGTGTCTGGCTATACGGCATATAGTTAAAGTCCTGGCCAAAGCGAGCTGTTATAAGGCCCATGATAAATTCAGGCGCTACTTTATCGATGTTGCTGAAACGGGCTACGCCATCTTTATCGGTAGTAGCTTTATGGATGACCTGGTTGTTAGTGCTGATAAAACGAACTTCCACACCTTCCAGGGTATTTCCATTGCGGATTGAGTTAGCAAAAACCACTACGTCATTTTTTCCCTGCTTCGCAATCAGTCCTATATCCGAAACCGAAACGATCTTAGAGGTTTTAAGCCATTTCTTATCCGTACTCGAAATGTTGATCACATATAGTCCTTTGAACTGGCTGTCAAAATCAAGGTCGTCCAGGTCTAGGTGCAAAAGGTGGGTGTTACCTTTTTTGCGTAGCGTTTTAGTGTCGTATTCGCGCTCGAAAATGGTGTTGCCGTTGGTGTTATTTACATCGTAGTAAGAATTTTCGTAATATTCTTCGGTTTCTTCGTCGTAATAGCCGTCATACATTTTTCCATCCTGCAGGTAGCGCAGTATATTGTTCTCGAACACTTTGCCAATGCTCACTTTAATGCGCGGCACCTGCACCAGGTTCAGGGCAATATCGCGGGATCCCTGGCTGCTGAGGTAAATGCTTTTCTGGTTTACAAAGGCAACAGTAGGCTGCAGGGTCTGGAAGGTAACAGGGTGCCTGTAATCTCTGCCTAATTCTTTGCCGGCCACACCGGCCAGCTTTTCATCTATAGTTATCGCGTAGTTTTCCTGGTCTCCAAAATTTCCTTTCACTACTAGTCCGTTCTCCAGCCGTTCTATACTAAAATCTCGTCTCGGGCTTATAGTTACCAAACTATGCAAATCAGTATTTGTAACCGGTTGTGTTGTGAAAACATAGATCCGTTCCTGGCCTTCTTCAAAAGCGGTGGCTACTTCCGTTACCTGCATCTGTTTCCGGCTTGGTAGTTCTATTTCGCGTTCTATGGTCTGCTGCGACTGGTATGTGCTGCCCGGCATGGTTAGGCCTTTATTAATAGTTAGCCGTACAGGTATGGCTTCTTCCGTTGCCTGGTTTACATGCTTTAGTTTAACAACTATAGTTTCGCGGTTGCTGCTTACTACTTCTAAGGGCAGTTCTGTTTTGCCCTGGTACACATGCAGGTTATCGCGCAGGGTGGCTATAGTTACGGGGTAGTTAAAGTTAAGCAGCAGGTTTGCTTCCAGCTGTGTCGGGTTGTTTTCATTCAGGGTCCAGTAGGCTTTTGGTTTGGTAAGCGCCAGGTAAGGTGTATGAAAGGTAAAGCCTTGCCCGCTTGGAATTTTATAGTTGGTTTTGGAATAGCGCAGCAGGTTATCAGTTAACTCCGCCTGGTAATTTGTGCTGGGCGCAAATGGTCGGGCTGGAGAGAAGACGACTTCGTTCGGAGCCGTCCATTTAAACTGCCCGGGCACAGCAGGCCGGAAGGTAATGTAAGGAATGGTGTCCCAGTTATTCAGGAGCGAGTCCGGTACCAGTTCCTTATCAAACTTAAAGACCAGGTTCTGTTCCCGCATTATTTCCTGCTCAAAGTTGCGGCTTTCTAAAAGCAGTTCGTCGCTTTTGCCTTTGCAGCCGTATAGCAGCGCAACCAGAACTATAACCCAATAGGAGAACAGGAGAGGGAAGGGAGATTTTTTCATAGAGCAGAAAAAAGTAGGCGTTATTCTTACTTAAATATAGAAAAAGTTTACCTGAAAAAAGAATGTTTGAATATAGATTAAATTTCTGGCACACGAATTGCAACTACCCATTTCAGTTGCGTATAAAGTTTTCAACTCAAAAATTGAATGTTATGAAAAAGGTAATCAGTTTAGCTCTAAGCCTTGTATTGATAGTTGCAGTTGCCTTTAGTGCCTCTGCGCAAACAAAAGAACGTACAGGCTGGAGCCCGCAGGCAAAAGGTGCTGTAATTGGTGGTGCTACAGGTGCTGCCGCAGGTGCCATTATCCATAAGCGTAACCGCGTAGTAGGTGGTGCAGTAGGTGCAGCAGTTGGTGCAGGTGCAGGTTATGGCGTTGGTAAAATAATTGACAATAAGCAGAAGAAAAAAGAAGCAGAGCGTATTGCAGCAGCCAACAGAGCAGCCGCAGCTAACAGAGCAGCAAATGCCCGTATGGCTTCTACTTCTACCAGAAGATCCACTTCGGCTAAAGCAGCTCCGGCAACATCAAATGCCCTTGTTGCAAATGAAAATGCGATGGCTTACAACGGTACTTCCATGGCTTACTTAGCAGAGAACATGTTCCTGCCAAACCCGGACTTTGGTGATAGAGATAAACCATATCATACTTCTGAGTACAGAAGAAAAAGCTGGTAATTAATACCTCTACTCATAAAAAAAGCCAGTCAATTATGACTGGTTTTTTTTTAATCCGTATAAGCCGGAATATATATATGCTTCTTAGTATTTAAGTATACACTAAAAACAAAAATTATGAAATCCTTAGTAACGATGCTATGCGTAGCATTCCTATTCACATCCTGCCAGAAAACAGAAGACGTTAAAGTGGTTCAGGACCTGAATAAACAGTTTATTGATGCCTGGAATAGTGAAGATGAAAGTAAAGTTGAAGCTATGCTGGCCGAAGACGTAGACTTTGTGCAGGGCGAGATTCATTATAACGGTAAGTCAGAGGTAGCAGACAAATGGGTAAACGAAACTATTGAAACAATAGAAGACCTCAGACTGAATGTTGTAAGCTCCGGTATAGATAAAAATATAGCCTACGAAGCCGGTACTTTCTCGGTAGATGTAAAGCCTGATGCTCCGGGCCAGCCGGGTGGAGAAGGTGAAGGCAACTTTATTCTTCTCTGGAAAAAAGGTGAGGATGGTACCTGGAAATTAAGTTACGCCCAGCTTGAAGACCTACCGGTACAGGTAAAAATGTAAAGCTTAAACTATAAGTTAAAAGAGCCGCCCCGAAATAACGGGGCGGCTCTTTTTTGTGAAGTGATTGAAAGCCAAAACTATAGTATTATCAGGGACCTTGTTATCTGTAGTTAAACTATAGTTATTGTTCGGGCTTGAAAGCAAAAAAGCCTGCCGGAGTAAACCAGCAGGCTTTTGTTGTAGCGGGGAGCAGAATCGAACTGCCGACCTCAGGGTTATGAATCCTGCGCTCTAACCATCTGAGCTACCCCGCCGAATTGTGATGCAAAAGTAGGTAAAAGTTTTTATTATGCACAATACTTTTGCCCGAAAAAAAATATTTTATTTTCGATATATTAAAAGAATCAAAAAATAACACTATACTTACTCAATCACTTACTATTATGCTCTATGATGAGATCAACTAAGACAAAATTTGTTGGAGAGTACCCTATTAATGCATCAGCCCGATTACTGTATCCATACCTGAGTACAGCCAGTGGTTTGGCCGAATGGTTTTGCGACGACGTGAAGGTAGAAGAGAATAAAGTATTTAACTTTGTTTGGGATGGTAGCAACCATTATGCAGAAATGACCGGGTTCCGGACCAACCGTTCTGTCCGTTTTAATTTTCTGGATGATAACCGCCAGCATGTTTCCGATCCTTCATACATTGATTTTTCTATCGAATCGAGTGAGCTGACGCAGGAACAGTTCCTGAAAGTAGTGGATTACTCTGACGAGGAAGACCAGGAAGAACTGGCCGAACTTTGGGAGCACCTGATGCAAAACCTGAGAGAAATAATAGGCGGGTAGCTTTCTGTCTGGTTCTGCTGCGTATCTTTGCACGATTCTTGGTGTGTGGGTGTTACCTATAAACCCATAGTACCTGGCAAAGCCGCAACGGTTATTGGCTCTCATGAAGAAATTAGATAAACTTATTATACGGTCGTTCATCGGCCCATTCATATTAACTTTTGCTGTGGTAGAGTTTATTCTGCTCACACAGTATATGCTTAAATACCTGGATGAACTGGTAGGCAAAGATCTTGGTGCCAGTGTTTTTGGGGAGCTCCTGTTTTATTTCAGCATTAACATGGCTCCGGTAGCGCTGCCGCTTGCCGTACTGCTTTCATCCCTGATGACGTATGGCACGCTGGGCGAACATCACGAGTTAACTGCTATTAAAACTTCCGGTGTTGCACTTCCCCGTATTCTGCGTCCTGTATTTATTTTTGTTGCTGTTCTAGGTATTGCCGCTTTCTTCTTTAATAATAACATCGTTCCAAAAGCTAACCTTAAAGCCTATAGTTTGCTCTGGGACATCAGACAGACCAAGCCGACCATGAACTTTAAGGAAGGTGCCTTTTATAATGGTTTGCCGGGCTATAGTATAAAAATAAACGAAAAGCTTGGTGATGGCGGCTCTATCCGCGATGTGATGATCTATGACCATACACAGGGTGGTAACAATAGTAGAATTATTCTCGCCGACTCGGGGCGTATGTTTACGGAGCACAACGATAGCTACCTGGTTTTAGAGCTTTTTGATGGGAACATTTATGTAAACCAAAGCAACAATACCTTGCAAAGCACTTCTGAAGACCAGTTTGTGCGCCAGCGCTTTGAAGAAAGCAAGATCATGTTCAGCCTCTCGTCTTTTGACCTGAGCCGCACCCGCGAAGAGTATTTTTCGGATAACAAAATGATGAAAAATATTGCGGAGCTGAACGTAGTAACCGACTCCCTTACAAACCTGTCTCAGAAGGAAAGAGATAAATTTATCTCTAATGTAGATCCATTTTATATGTATATGAAAGTGGATAGTACAGGAACAAAAATAGGAGGCCAGGCAATTATAAGAAAAGAACTGGATAAAGAGCTGCCTGACATGAATGCCAGCACTTTGGTAATGGCTAAGAACAAAGCCCGCAACATTAAAAGCTTTACAGGCAGTTACATAGAGCGTGTAAACAGCACCGTACGCGAAGCTAATAACTTCGAGATCGAGATCTGGAAAAAGTATACACAGTCGGCCAGTATTATAGTTATGTTCCTTATAGGTGCGCCACTTGGGGCCATCATTAAAAAAGGAGGGCTTGGCGTTCCGGTTATTATTTCGATCCTGTTCTTTATAATAATGTACGTAATGTCTATACTAGGTGAGAAATGGGCGAGAGAAGGATTGCTGCCTGTGCCGGTGGGTATGTGGGCATCCAATGCCATACTGGTGCCGATTGGTTTGTTCTTCCTGTACCAGGCCCGCAACGATTCATCCCTGCTGGAAGTAGACTTCTGGCGTAAAATGCTAACCCGGCTAAAGCGCAATAAATTATAGATTGGTTAAAAATAGAGGTCGTAAATAGTTTTTGATTAATTTAATTTTTTATATCTTTGCGGCTTATACGGCAATCTCATTGATAAAAACAGATTGATATTTATACGAAATGAAATTAACTACTGAAGCGAAACAAGACATTTTCGAAAAGCACGGCATAAGCAAAACCAAAACAGACACTGGTTCAGCTGAGTCTCAGATCGCGCTTTTCACTACACGCATTGCTGATCTTACAGAGCACCTGAAGATTCATAAAAAAGATTTCAGTACCCGTCTGGGCCTTCTGAAACTGGTAGGTAAAAGAAGAAGATTGCTTAACTACCTTCAGAAAAACGATATCGAAAGATACAGAGCTATTATCAGCGAGCTGGGTATCAGAAAATAATTTATTTGGGCTAGGGAATTCACAAAAGGGATTCCCTAATCTTTTTATAGTACCTCCCTTTCTTTTTGCCAGTACCCCGACAGTGGCCGCAATGGGTAGCCCTGTTTTTGATGAAAAAAAATAATTGAAGATGTCACAAAATCCGATCACAAAAAAAATCCTTCTTCCGGACGGCCGGGAGATAACTATTGAAACTGGTAAATTAGCCAAGCAGGCCGATGGTTCTGTTGTGGTAAAAATGGGAAACACGATGCTGCTTGCAGCAATTGTTTCTAACAGAGAAGCACGTGAAGGTGTAGACTTTCTGCCACTTTCCGTTGACTATCAGGAGAAGTTTGCTTCGTCTGGTAAAATACCTGGTGGCTTCCTGAGAAGAGAAGCTCGCCTTTCTGACTACGAAATTCTTGTTTCGCGCCTGGTTGACCGCGTGCTGCGCCCGCTGTTCCCGGATGATTATCATGCCGAAACACAAATGACGATACATATGATCTCTGCAGATACGGAGATCATGCCGGATGCCCTGGCTGCTCTGGCTGCATCTGCTGCACTTGCTGTATCTGATATTCCATTTAACGGCCCGATCTCTGAAGTACGTGTTGCTCGTATCGATGGCCGGTTAGTCATTAACCCTACCGTTTCTGATCTGCAGCGTGCTGACATCGATATGATGGTTGGTGCTTCTATGGACAGCGTTGTGATGGTAGAAGGTGAGATGAGCGAAGTTTCGGAAGCAGAAATGCTGGAAGCTATAAAGTTTGCACACGAAGCCATTAAAGTACAGTGCCAGGCACAGCTTGAACTTGCTGAAATGGTAGGCAAGCTACAGAAGCGCGAGTATTCGCATGAAACGCATGATGAAGCGCTTCGAGAAAAAGTACGCACTGCAACTTATGACAAAGCGTATGAAGTTGCGTTGCGTGGCAGAGCAAACAAATCTGAGCGCAAAGAAGGCTTTGCAGCTGTTCTGAATGAGTTTGTTGAATCGCTTGGTGAAGACCATGGCTACGACATGGGCCTGATCAAAACGTATTACCACGATGTTGAGAAGGAAGCTGTTCGTAACATGATCCTGGATGAGCGTGTTCGTCTGGATGGCCGTCAGCTGGATGAGATCCGTCCGATATGGTCTGAAGTGAATTACCTGCCTGCAACACACGGTTCTGCAGTATTTACCCGTGGCGAAACACAATCTTTAACTACAGTAACCTTAGGTACCAAACTGGACGAGCAGATGATCGACAGCGCGATGGTATCCGGTACAAATAAATTCTTATTACACTATAACTTCCCTGCTTTCTCAACAGGTGAAGTGAAGCCAAACAGAGGTCCTGGCCGTCGTGAGATCGGACACGGAAACCTGGCGCTTCGCGCACTTAAGAAGGTGTTGCCTTCAAACGAAGATAATCCATATACCATCCGTATCGTTTCCGATATTCTGGAGTCTAATGGTTCGTCTTCTATGGCTACTGTTTGTGCTGGATCACTGGCACTTATGGATGCAGGTGTTCCGATCAAAGGTGGCGTATCAGGTATCGCTATGGGGCTTATCACAGACGAAAAAACTGGCAAGTTTGCCGTTCTTTCTGATATCCTTGGCGATGAAGATCACCTGGGTGATATGGACTTCAAAGTGACTGGTACAAAAGATGGCATCACTGCCTGTCAGATGGACATTAAAGTTCATGGTTTGTCGTACGACGTACTTTACCAGGCGTTAGAGCAGGCAAAAGCGGGTCGTTTACACATTCTGAACGAAATGAATAAAACCATTTCTTCTCCAAACGCTGACTATAAGCCGCATACTCCACGTTCGTTTAACATGATCATCGATAAAGAATTTATCGGTGCGGTGATCGGACCAGGCGGTAAAGTTATACAGCAGATCCAGAAGGATACGGGTGCTACGATCATCATTGAAGAGAAGAACGAGAAAGGTCACGTTAATATCTTTGCCAGCGATCAGGATTCTATGAACAGCGCGGTTTCTAAAATTAAAGGAATCGTTGCACAGCCAGAGATCGGTGAGGTTTACATCGGTAAGGTTAAATCTATCCAGCCGTATGGTGCCTTTGTAGAGTTTATGGCCGGTAAAGATGGTCTGCTTCACATTTCTGAGATCAAGCACGAGCGTGTTGAAACGATGGACGGCGTGCTGGAAGTAGGAGAGGAAGTAAAAGTAAAACTGATCGACGTAGATAAAAAGACAGGCAAATTTAAACTGTCTCGCAAGGCGATCCTTCCTAAACCGGAAGCTCCTCAGCAAAATCAGTAATCATTTTTAAAACTCCTGTTGCCGTGCAGCACGACTGTTTTGGCATCAGGAGTTTTTAATTTTTTTGGATTCGCGTACAGGTTCTTGATTTTATTCGTAATATGTAAGAACTTTGCGCGATTTTCTGGTGTTACCAAACCGAGCCCAAAATACAACTTCAACATTTTTGCATTAATAATATACTCTAATGAGACAACTCAAGATAAGCAAACAGATTACTAACCGCGAAAGCCAGTCGCTTGATAAGTATTTACAGGAGATTGGTAAAGTAGATTTGCTTACACCGGATGAGGAAGTGTCGTTAGCACAGAGAATCAAAGAGGGAGATCAGTTTGCACTTGAGAAATTGACAAAAGCCAACCTGCGTTTCGTAGTGTCTGTAGCAAAACAGTACCAGAACCAGGGTCTGTCTTTAGGTGACCTTATTAACGAAGGTAACCTTGGTCTTATAAAAGCTGCAAAGCGTTTTGATGAAACAAGAGGTTTTAAATTTATCTCTTATGCTGTTTGGTGGATTCGTCAGTCCATTCTGCAGGCGTTGGCCGAGCAGTCGCGTATTGTGCGTTTACCATTAAACCGTGTTGGTTCATTAAACAAGATTTCTAAGTCGTTTTCAGAACTGGAGCAGAAATTCGAGCGCGAACCATCGCCGGAAGAAATTGCTGAAGTACTGGAACTGACAACCGCTGAGGTAGTTGATACCTTAAAGATTTCAGGTCGCCACGTATCCGTGGATGCCCCGTTTGTGCAAGGCGAAGAAAACCGTTTGCTGGATGTACTTGAAAATGAAGACGAAGAATCTCCGGACATGGGTCTGATGAACGATTCGCTTCGTAAAGAGGTACAGCGTGCACTTTCGACACTTACCAAGCGCGAAGCTGATGTAATTACGTTATACTTTGGACTGAACGGGGAGCATTCCCTTACGCTGGAGGAGATAGGTGAGAAATTTAACCTTACCCGCGAGCGTGTTCGCCAGATCAAAGAAAAAGCGATCAGAAGACTTCGTCATACATCCAGAAGTAAAGCATTGAAGCCATATTTAGGTTAAGCCTAACGTTTAGGCAGCAGAAGCCCCGGCCATAAAGCCGGGGCTTCTGTCGTTTATAGCAGTTGTCTGTCTATTTCAGTAGAACCAATTCGGGCAAAGGAGCAGATTTTTTAGTATACTTGCATCCAAAATTAATTGCACTAGTTTTCCATGGAAATAGAAAAAGTAAAATGCCTTATCATCGGTTCAGGTCCTGCCGGTTATACTGCAGCTATATATGCCTCCAGAGCAGGCCTTAAACCTGTACTATACCAGGGGCTACAGCCCGGTGGTCAGCTTACCATTACAAATGATGTAGAGAACTACCCCGGCTACCCGGATGGTATCAAAGGTCCTGAAATGATGGAGGACTTTAAGAAACAGGCCGAGCGTTTTGGCACCGATGTGCGCTATGGTATTGCCACTGCAGTAGATTTCTCAGGTCAGCCTCATAAAGTAACTATAGACGACCAGAAGGTGATTGAAGCCGATACGGTTATCATTTCAACAGGTGCATCGGCTAAGTGGCTGGGTCTGGAGTCTGAGGCAAAGCTTAATGGCAATGGCGTATCGGCTTGTGCAGTTTGTGATGGTTTCTTTTACCGTGGCCAGGATGTGGCTATAGTTGGCGCTGGCGACACAGCTGCAGAAGAGGCTACTTACCTGTCAAACCTGTGCAAAAAAGTATACATGATCGTTCGTCGTGAAGAAATGCGTGCTTCTATTATTATGCAGGAGCGTGTTAAGAAAACACCGAACATCGAGATACTATGGAATTCTGTAACAGATGAAATTCTGGGTGATGATGTAGTAACAGGCGTAAGAGTGAAAAATGCGCTTACCAACGAAACTAGAGAAATACCTGTTAGCGGGTTCTTTGTAGCCATTGGTCATAAACCAAACTCCGACATTTTTGCAGAATACCTGAACCTGGATGAGAACGGCTATATCCGAACGATTCCGGGCACATCTAAAACAAATATAGACGGCGTATTTGCCTGCGGCGATGTGCAGGATTTTACCTATCGTCAGGCAGTAACAGCTGCAGGTTCGGGCTGCATGGCTGCGCTGGATGCTGAGCGTTATCTGGCTGCGAATGATTTGCACTAAAATTTAACAGTATGTACTTCTCTGGTTTGCACCTAATTTTAGTTAAGCCTGTTGGAGAGGTTACAATAAATTGGCTTTGATGTAGTTTATGTATGCGGACAGCACAACTATAACTCCCCGAATGCCTAATTAAGAAGCAATGCCAAAGTTTAAAAGTCCCTTATCAGTTGTACTCTTTTTGTTGTGTATGCTCTGTCTTGCGCAGGGTGCCACTGCACAAAAAAAAGCCAAAGACCTGTTTAAGGTTAAGTCGCCTAAAATTCAGTACGTTCGCCCGGATACCACTATACTTATAGAGTATGAGGAGTTTGATGACGAGAATTCTGATGCCGGAAAATCGATTAACTTCAGTCCTAAAAAAGAGCTGTCTATAGTTAGCGAAGATACCACCGAGCTTGACCTTGGTGAGCAGCATATAGTTGAGGTATCTGATGAGGTATTAATTGACTCTACCTGGATTAGAATAGCCGGATATTATGCTATCTGGGATACGCGTAACATTAACCCTTACCGGATGGATGCACGCCAGCTGAAAGATACGGTGGATGTGCAGTTATATGATCCCCGTTCGAATCGGAACTATAAAATGCCTTTGGAGAAAACACCTGTAACCAGTCATTTCGGTCACAGAGGATACCGTTGGCATTATGGTACTGATATAGACCTGGACACAGGTGACAGTATTTTTGCTGCATTTGATGGCGTAGTGCGAATTAACAAATGGGACGGCAGCGGTTATGGTAATTACATAGTTGTACGCCACTATAATGGATTGGAAACATTATACGGTCACATGAGCAAAGCGATTGCCAAGCCAGGCCAGTTTGTAAAAGCAGGTGAGATGATTGGTTTAGGTGGTAGTACAGGTCGTAGTTCCGGCCCGCACCTGCATTATGAAGTACGCTACCAGGGGAATCCTATAGACCCGGAGCATATCTACGACTTCCCGGATTACCTGCTGAAAGGACAGAGCTTCCAGATTACTTCTGCACTGTTTAACTATTACAACAAGAGTAAAAAGACTTCTTCCAGCAACGGCCGCAGATCGTATTACCATACAGTGCGAAAAGGAGACACACTTTCAGGCATTGCTAAAAAGTACGGTGTATCTGCTTCACAAGTCGCTAAACTTAATGGTATGAGCACGCGTTCAACGTTGCGTATTGGAAAGAAATTACGCGTTAGGTAACTATAATAAAATGAAACTAGACATACTTATTTTTGCTGCACACCCCGATGATGCAGAACTTGGGTGTTCCGGAACTATAGTTGCGCATATTGCCGCCGGTAAAAAAGTAGGTATAGTTGATCTGACAAGAGGTGAGTTGGGAACGCGGGGCACCCCCGAAACCCGTGCCGCCGAAGCGAAAGCTGCTTCTGAAATTTTAGGCCTGTCGGTGCGGGATAACCTTGATTTAGCTGATGGTTTTTTTGTGAACGATAAAGCACACCAGCTAAAGGTTGTTGAAAAAATACGTCAGTACAGACCGGAACTGGTGATTATGAACGCTATTCATGACCGTCATCCGGATCATGGAAAAGGTTCACAGCTGGTATCTGAATCATGTTTCCTGGCTGGCCTTAAAATGATTGAAACCAACGGACCTGATGGGGAAAAGCAGGAAGCCTGGAGACCTAAAGTTGTGTATCATTACATACAAGACCGTTACATCAAGCCTGATGTTATAGTTGATATTACACCTTACTGGGAAAAGAAGCTGGAAAGTATCCGTGCCTTTAAATCCCAGTTTTACAACCCCGCAGATTCTTCTGAAAACACCTATATCTCTTCGCCTGAGTTTATGGAGTTTCTGGAAGCAAGAGCTAAAGAGTTTGGCCACGCAATAGGAGTAACGTATGGCGAAGGTTTTACAGTGGAGCGCCATATTGGCGTAAAGAATTTATTTGATTTGATTTAAAAGACACAAACTATAAAAAGAAAGGCCGCTGTTACATTTACAGCGGCCTTTCTTTTTATAGTTGACTTAGGATTAAGTTCTGTTCTTTCTCCAGTTAGAGGTTATAGTTGCAGTTGTAGCGGCTGCGTTATCTGAAATAGCGGGCTTTTGTTTCTGCATCAGCATGGCTGCCAAAGCTACAGCTATAGTTTCAGCTTCTTCCGTAGGCTTTGGTTTCAGATCATCAGGTGAGAAGTAACGCTCTATGAACTTTGTGTCGAAGTTGCCGCTCACGAAAGCCTCGTGGGTTAATACAAATTTTCCGAATGGCAGTGTCGTTTCGATACCGGTGATCTGGTACTCATCAATGGCACGCAGCATTTTTTCAATGGCTTCCTTACGGTCTTTTCCAAATGTTACCAGCTTCGCGATCATAGGGTCGTAGTAGATCGGAATATCCATGCCCTGTTCAAAGCCATCATCCACCCGCACACCTAAGCCCTGCGGACGCTTATAGGTTACCAGTCTTCCGATGTCTGGCAGGAAGTTGTTGGCTGGGTCTTCGGCGTAAACACGCAGTTCCAGCGCATGGCCATTTATAGTCAGATCTTCCTGACGGAAACCCAGGACCTTACCTTCTGCGATTTGTATCTGCTCGCGGACCAGGTCGAGGCCAGTAATTTGTTCCGTTACCGGGTGCTCTACCTGCAAGCGGGTATTCATTTCCAGGAAGTAGAAATTAAGGTTCTCATCTACCAGGAACTCAACCGTACCGGCACCTACATAATCACAGGCTTTGGCCACATTTACAGCACAACGGCCCATTTCGTCACGTAAAGCTGGCGTAAGCACCGCAGATGGCGCTTCTTCAATCACTTTCTGATGACGACGCTGGATAGAGCATTCACGCTCAAACAAATGAACTATATTTCCGTGCGTATCGCCTAGCACTTGTATCTCGATGTGGCGTGGCGAGCCAATGTATTTCTCTATAAAAACGGATCCATCACCAAAAGCTGAAGTTGCTTCGCTTACAGCTAACTGCATCTGCTCTTCAAAAACTTCCACGCTATTTACTACACGCATACCTTTACCACCGCCACCGGCGCTGGCTTTAATAAGTATCGGGAAACCAATCTTCTGCGCAATCAGCTTTGCTTCTTCAACATCTGTAATGGCGTATTCGGTACCGGGCACCATCGGAATGTTGTACTTGGCCACAGCAGCTTTCGCAGCCAGTTTACTTCCCATCAGCTCAATTGCTTCCGGCGACGGACCTATAAAGATAAGCCCTGCTTCTTCTACCGCTTTGGCAAATCCTGCATTTTCAGAAAGGAAACCATAGCCTGGGTGTATCGCATCAACGTTCAGCTTTTTGCAGACATCTATAATTACATCGCCTCTCAGGTAAGATTCGTTTGATTTTGGTCCGCCTACGCAAACCGCTTCGTCAGCAAAACGAACATGCAGTGCGTTTCTGTCGGCTTCGCTGTAAACAGCAACCGTTTTTATGCCCATTTCCTTAGCGGTACGCATCACACGCAGCGCTATTTCACCTCTGTTAGCAACTAAAAGCTTATTTATTTTTTTCATGCCGGAGCTATAGTTATTCTATAGTTCAAAGAAACGGCTTTGCAGCCAAACTTAAAAGTCATATATTTAAAAAAGGCTTATACAGCAAAGGATTACATTGTATTTGATAGCGCAAAAAGTTAAATTTGCGCAGCTTTATGCAAAAAATCGTATGATTGCATATAAAGCTCATTAAGACAGAAAATATCCCGATAACTTAATTATTACTCAAGTGGATTTATTTGAAAAACTGTTGACCAATAGAGGTCCATTAGGTAGCCACTCTCATTATGCGCATGGTTACTTTACTTTTCCGAAGCTGGAAGGCGAGATAGCCCCCCGTATGAAGTTCAGAGGTAAAGATGTACTTACCTGGAGTCTGAATAATTACCTGGGTCTTGCTAACCACCCGGAAGTTCGCAAAGCAGACGCTGAAGCTGCAGCAGAGTGGGGTATGGCGTATCCGATGGGTGCTCGTATTATGTCTGGTAACTCTAACCTGCACGAGCAGCTGGAGTCTGAGCTGGCTGAATTTGTTCAGAAGCCGGATGCGTTGCTACTTAACTTTGGTTATCAGGGTGTAGTATCTATTATTGATGCACTGGTTGACCGCCACGATGTTATAGTTTACGATGCGGAATCGCATGCCTGTATTATAGATGGCTTACGTCTGCACCAGGGTAAACGCTTTGTGTATGCACACAACGACATGGCCAGCCTGGAGAAGCAGTTAGAGCGTGCTACACGTTGGGCTGAGAACACAGGTGGTGCTATACTGGTTATAACAGAAGGCGTGTTTGGTATGTCTGGTAACCTGGGCAGCCTGGACAAAGTTGTTGCGCTGAAAGATAAATTCAATTTCCGTTTATTTGTAGATGATGCCCACGGCTTCGGAACGATGGGTAAGACAGGTGCCGGAACAGGTGAGCATTTAGGTTGCCAGGACGGTATTGATGTTTATTTCTCTACGTTCGCAAAGTCGATGGCAAGCATCGGTGCGTTTGTTGCCGCTGATGAGCAGGTAGTAGAATACCTTCGCTATAACATGCGCTCGCAGATCTTCGCAAAGTCGTTGCCAATGCCGTTGGTAGTTGGTGCTCTTAAGCGTCTGGAACTGCTGCGCACACAGCCACAACTGAAAGAGCAACTATGGACAGTAGTAAATGCACTTCAGTCTGGCTTACGTGAAAAAGGCTTTAACATCGGTACCACAACTTCGCCGGTAACACCAGTTTTCCTGAACGGTCAGATACCTGATGCGACGCAGTTAACGCTTGATTTACGTGAAAACTTCAATATTTTCTGCTCTATCGTAGTTTATCCTGTTGTGCCTAAAGATGTGATCATGCTGCGTCTTATCCCGACTGCTGCACACACACTGGACGATGTGAAAGAGACGATTGATGCATTTGAGAAAATTGCACAAAAATTGGACAAAGGATTGTACTCTAAGTCTCCGGTTACCGCCTAGTTAGCTCTAGAGGCATATATTAAATTTTCTTAATTTTTGCTTCTTATTACTAAATGTGTATATTAGAGTTATTAAACCAAATGTTTCACTATAACAAATAGCTCTAATGAACAACAACTTTAGCAAACTGAGAGACCTAGTTATGTCGCTTGAATCTGATTTCGAAAAGTTCTACGACAAAAACAACGCAGCTGCAGGTACGCGTGTACGTAAAGGCATGCAGGATCTTAAAAACATGGCGCAGGACATCCGTAAGGAAGTTCAGGACATGAAAAACAGCACTGCTGATCAGAAATAGTCATCAGACAGTATACTGAAAATAAAAAAGGTGAACTGAGAAGTTCACCTTTTTTATTTGTATTACACTATAAATCAGTTAGTTAACTATAACCAGGTAATAGTTTTTCTTCCCTTTCTGCACCACCAGGTATTTATCCTGTAATAATTCAAAGTTTACAGCATCATCAGGGCTCTGCACTTTCTGACGGTTCACGCTCACGCCGCCATTCTTGATCATGCGCTTTGCTTCACCCTTCGATTCGAAAACCTGGCCGCCTGTAATATCAGAAAGCAGGTCGCTTATAGTTTGTGCGTCTGTGTAAGCATTTTTGCCAACCTCAATCTGTGGCACGCCCTCGAACACACTCAGCAAAATATCTTCTTTCAGGCCTTTTAAAGTCTCTAAATCGCCTTTCCCAAATAAAATTTCTGAGGCATCTATAGCGGCATTATAGTCTTCTTCAGAATGCACCCGAATTGTAACATCTTTAGCTAAGGCCTTCTGTAAAACGCGTAGGTGCGGAGCCTGTTTGTGCTCTTCTGTCAGACGTTCAATTTCATCTTGAGGTAGTAATGTATATACTTTTATCAGCTTCTCCGCTTCCTCATCCGACAGGTTGAGCCAGAACTGGTAAAACTTATAAGGTGAAGTTAGCGTAGCGTTCAGCCATATATTTCCGCCTTCTGATTTACCGAACTTGGTACCGTCCGATTTTGTAACCAGTTTGCCAACCAGCGCAAAGGCTTTACCACCATCCATACGACGGATAAGTTCTGTACCTGTGGTAATGTTACCCCACTGATCAGAAGCTCCCATCTGTAGTTTTACACCTTTGTTTTTATACAAATGATAGAAGTCGTAGCCCTGAATCAACTGGTAAGAAAATTCGGTAAATGATAAGCCTTCGGCACGGTCGCCTTCTTCATCAGCACTGATCCGTTTCTTAACCGAATCTTTGGCCATCATATAGTTTACCGTCAGGTGCTTGCCCACTTCTCGCAGGAAACCCAGGAAACTGAACTCCTTAAACCAGTCGTAGTTATTTACAATCTCGGCAGAGTTTGCACCGGCATTAAAGTCCAGAAACTTCTCCAGTTGTGCTTTTATGCCTTCCTGGTTCGCGCGTAACGTAGCTTCGTCCAATAAATTACGCTCTGCCGATTTGCCGGATGGGTCACCGATCATGCCGGTAGCACCGCCAACTAACGCAACAGGCTTATGGCCGGCGCGCTGCAGGTGGACCAGCAACATAATTGTAGCCAGGTTACCTATGTGTAAAGAGCTTGCTGTCGGGTCGAAGCCAATGTAGCCGGTCGTCATGCCAGATGCCAGTTGTTCTTCGGTACCGGGCATGAAATCATGGAGCATGCCTCTCCATCTTAATTCTTCTATCAGGTTCATTTATACTTCCGTCTTTCTATACAGGGCAAATATAAAAAAGAGTTGGCAGTATGTTTCTTTAAATTCGGTAAGAACGGTTTCAAGTACAAACTATAGTTTATGGTATCTTATTAAAATAATGATTCGATGCCAGTTTTGCTTTTCGAAATACGTATTGCAATTCAAGGCTATAGTGCATCTATAGCTAGTTGTTGGTTGTCTAAATGAAGTAGGTTAAGATATCCGGGGTAGAGTATTTTATATTGATATTTGTGATCGTCCATAGTATAGTTGGTATCTGTACCTATTACTATAACTCTCCTTTCTTTACCTTGTATAGCATCGAGGAGGGATATATCGAAAATCTCATCGCGTTATCGCTTTTCATGATTTCGGTTTTTTGGGGTTTCTGCTTCTGAAAATACAGGCTTTATGTTTATGGCCTTGTATTCATTTTGGGGAGAGGCGAAGAGATTTCGTGGGGCCAGCGACTTTTAAAATACCAGACTCCGGTTTGACGAAAAGAGGGAACTAAACAGGGACAGTTTAACTTCCATCACATGAAAGTGGAAGGTGTTAAACTGAATAAACTGGTCTTTAGCACTTGGACGTATTCCGCTATATTCTTTTACTTCCTTGGGTTACCCTTGCTATACAACTATAGTTCAGCCTTCCGGAAGTGTAAGTTAGCCATTATATACATATTTAAACAGGAGTGGGTCTTGCGTTATCTTTGTTGTTTTATATTGCCGTTTGTTATCTAACATGGCAAAGCCTGGGAACTGCAGAAGGAGCTAATGTTTGCTGGTTTCCTGTTATCATCTGATTTTCATAAGCAGAATCCAGCGTTTGATGAAATTGTAGGCCGAGGCAAAGCGAACTATAGTTTGCAGGCTAATAATCACGATTTATCCTTTCATTTTAGCGCTGATACCTTAATTTTGTAGGTAAACCCTTTTCCCGCACGCATGGCTCACACACCTGAAAGTATTTTAGAACAACTTCAGAAACGTAACTTTGCACCTGTATATTTTCTGCAGGGAGACGAACCATTTTATATCGACCAGATCTCTGATTACATTGAGGCAAATGCTTTACAGGAACACGAAAAGGGTTTTAACCAGGTAGTGATCTATGGCAAGGATGTAGATGTGGCAACGGTATTGCTTCAGGCCAAGCGTTTCCCGATGATGTCTGACCGGTCAGTGGTTATAGTTAAGGAAGCCCAAAGTATACTCGATATAGAGAAGGAAGAAGGAACCAAGCAACTGGAAGCCTATCTTAAAAACCCATTACCATCTACAATACTGGTTTTTGCATACAAGCATAAAACGCTTGATGGCCGTAAGTCTCTTTCGAAGGTTTTTGCGCAGCACTCTGTGATGCTGACAACCAAAAAACTTTACGATAACCAGGTGCCTGCCTGGGTTAACAATTACCTGAAAACAAAAAATGTAAAATCTACCCCTCAGGCGGTGCAGCACTTAAGTGAGTTTATTGGTTCTGATCTGAGCCGGTTAGCAAACGAGATCGATAAGTTATTGCTGAACCTGAAGCCAGGACAAACTATAGACGAGAAGGTTGTACTTGAGAATGTTGGCATCAGCAAGGAATACAACATATTTGAATTACAGGCTGCGATCATTGCCCAGGATGTTTTAAAGGCAAACCGCATTGTGAATTACTTTGAGGCTAATCCCAAAAATAATCCGCTCATACCTAACATTGGTATGCTGTTTTCGTTTTTCACCAAGTTATTGAGTCTCCATGCTGCTGCAGATAAATCCGATGCCGGACTTAAAAAGCTTTTGGGGCAGCAGGCCTGGAAACTAAAGGAGTTTCAGCATGCCATGCGGGTTTACCCAATTGCCAGGGTGGTAGACATCATCCATTTTATTAGAGAAGCCGATCTGCAATCGAAAGGTATAAGCGGAGGTGACATGAGCGAAGCAGATACGCTACGGGAACTGATGTTCAAGATACTGCATCCGGTACCCAAAACACTGGCCGTTTAATATTTTAAAATTTGCACAATATTTAAGCTTATCTGAGCATTGTATATGTGTAAACCTATATTTTGTTGCGTCTGCAAAAAGGTAAATGCGACTACCGGGGAGCAGCTCGTTAAATTTTGTTAACTTTGAATGAAGTGGCGCGTAAATTTGCCATTTATACTTTACCAGATAAAAAAACGAATAAGCCTGGCTTTGCCGGGCCGTTTTATGAACATACTATGAAGATAGCGTACAAAATTGCACTGGCATCTGTGCTGGCGGGGGGCTCACATGTGGTAGTTGCTCAAAACACGCAAGTGTTTACTTCTCAGGATAAATATTTCCATGAAGGGCTGGAACTGTTTGACCGTGAGAAGTATGGTGCAGCCCAGGAAGCTTTCCGTAAATACATTGAACTGATTGGTGATGATGCCAAAACAGCCGATGCACAATATTACTATGCCCTGAGCGGGCTGTACCTGTTACACCCGGATGCGGAGCAACTGATCCTGAATTTCGCAAAGAACTACCCGGCTCACCCCAAAACGGCACTTGCCAACTATGAGCTCGGCTTATATTACTTCGAGCAGAAAGATTACAAAAAGGTAGTGGACCTGCTGAAACAGGCGCCAACTCATTTACTGAGTATTAAGCAGAATAAGGAGCTGGAGTTTAAGCTGGGCTATTCTTATTTCGCTACCAAGGATTTTGCAAACGCTAAGACCTATTTCGATAAAAATAAGACGACCGGTTTCCGAGAAGAGGAACATCGCTTTGCCTATGCTTCCAACTATTATTCCGGTTATATTTCTTACCGCAACGGCGACTACGCTGCTGCTAAAGAGGACCTGAAAATTGCTGAGAAGAACGAGGCTTATGCACAGATAGTGCCTTATATGATCACAGAGATACTTTATAAGGAAAATGATGTGTATGAAGTGATCCGGTATGGTGAGGCCGCCCTTGCACGCACTCCTAAAGTACAACAGTATGATGAGATAGCCTTACTGGTAGGTGACGCTTATTACCAACGCGCAGACTACAAGACCGCCGATAAATATTTTGATCAGTATGCAAATGGCAAGAAATCGCTGGATCCGGTAATACAGTATAAGATCGGTTTCACAGACTATAAGAACAACAACTATAAAGATGCCATTAATCACTTTAAAGCTGTTGCCCTTAAAAAAGATGCCCTTGGTCAGAATGCTGCTTACTACTTAGGATTAAGTTACCTGCGCGAAAACAACAAGCAGTTTGCCTTAACCGCTTTCGACCAGGCCCGCAAAAACGATCACGACAAAGATGTTACGGAAGCCGCAACCTTAAAATATGCCCAGGTTAATTTTGAGCTTGGCAACTTCCGTGAAGTTATTGGTTCGCTTACTAATTTTGGTAAAGATTACCCTGACTCTGATCAGGCAGCTGAAGCTGATAACTTACTGAGTGAAGCTTATTTCAGTTCGAACAACTATCCGGAGGCAATCCGCCACATCGAGAGCATGCCGAAGAAAAGCTGGAAGATCTTACAGACTTATCAGCGTGTGACTTACCTGCATGGTGTTAACCTGTTTAATGAAGCTAAGTTCCCGGCTGCTGTAGCCATGCTCGATAAGTCGCTTCAGTACCCGTATGATAAAGAAGTTACGGCTGCCACCCATTTTGTGAAAGGTGAGGCTTTCTCCGTAGGTCAGCGTTACCAGGATGCTATAAACAGTTATGCTGCCGTATTCCGCAACACATCCGCCGGCCAGTCAGATTATTACCTGAAGTCGCGCTATGGAATTGGCTATGCCTACTATAATACCAAGCAGTATGATAAAGCGCTGCCACATTTCAGGGCTTTTGTTGATGGTACCAAGCCAAGCAACCCGAACCATTTCGATGCTATGCTACGCCTTGCCGACCTGTATTATGTAAGCAAGAACTATAAGCAGGCCGGAGATCTCTATGACAAAGTAATTGCATCCAACTCCCCGGATAAAGATTACGCGTATTTCCAGCGTGGTGTATTGGCCGGCATTACTGGCAATAAAGCGCAAGCTGAACAAAACCTGAAGCAAGTACTGAACGAATTCCCTCAATCGCGTTACGCCGATGATGCCCAGTACCAGGCAGCAGTGCTTGATTTTGAGGCCGGCAACTATAGCCAGGCTGTAACAGGATTTTCGACACTCATCAATTCTGGCTCTACAAGCAAGCTGATTCCTAATGCGCTGCATAAACGTGGGCAGGCCTACGCCAACCAGGGCAAGCACAACGAGGCCATACAGGATTACAAGCGCGTACTCGATGATTTCCCGGCTTCTAAAATTGCTAGTGGTGCTCTTTATAGTTTACAGGAGTCGTTGGCTGCACAAAACCGTAGCGAAGAATTTGATTCTTACCTGGCTAAATATAAAGCTAACAACCCTGAGAGTACAGCTCTAGAAAGCATTGAATTCGAAGCTGCTAAAACACTTTATTTCAATGAAAAATACGAGCAGGCTGCTGTTAAACTGGAAGCTTATTTAACGGCTTACCCTAAGAGCCCGTTCGTGTTTGATGCCCGTTATTTCCTGGCTGATTCTTACCTGCGCAAAAACGAAACGCAGCGTGGCTTGCAGCGCATGAAAGAAGTAATTGCCGAAAACAAATCGGAATACGTAAACCGTGCGATACAGAAAGTGGCAGACCTTGAGTTTGAAGCCAAGAACTATACCGAAGCCATTAAATACTATAGCCGCCTGCGTGATGTAGCCGCCAATCGTAAGGAGCAGCAAAATGCTCTGACCGGGTTAATGATGAGCTACTATAACACCAACGATTATGCAAACAGCAAGCGCATTGCCAGTGAACTGATTAGCCAGGGCAATGCTGCACTTAATGCTTATAACACGGCCCTGTTGTATAAAGCGAAGTCAACGTATGCGCAGGGTGATATGACCCAGGCACTGACAGAATTTAAAGCAGCTTCTGGTGCCGCCGCTGACGTGCATGGCGCCGAAGCACAGTATATGGTCGCAGAGATACTCTACAAGCAGAAGAAATACAAAGAGTCGCTGGATGAGGCCTTTGCCTTTAACAACAAGTTCTCGAGCCATGATTACTGGCTGGGTAAAACATTCCTGCTGATTGCTGATAACTATGTAGCCCAGAATGAGCTGTTCCAGGCAAAAGCAACACTAAACTCTATTATTGAAGGATCTCCGGTAGAGGAAGTGGTAGCAGAAGCCAAACAGAAACTGGAAAAGCTGAATGGAGGTAAAGGTGGTACTGATACTACCAATGTAGGCAATGGCGGACAGCAGAAGTAACATACAGTATAAGACAGAGAAGCATCAAAATGAGAAATAAGATAAGAAAAGCATCGCTGGCCATTGTGTTGTGTGTTGGCTACGCATTTATGAATTCTGCTCAGGCCCAGAACAATGGCTGGGGCGAAGGAGCAAAGCTGGAAGATGCCGAAGTAGTAGTAGAGAAGAACCGTGTTATTGAGTTGCCGAATGCGGCCCGTAACTTCGAGAAGTTTAAAGTAGATCCGCCGGCGGTAGCTGACCGGAATGTGCGTTACCGCTTTGAAGATTACCGTTTGCCATCGCAGGACATTGAACTGCAGATGCGTGTGCTAACTATAAAGCAGGACGAACTAACCAAACTCTACGGTAATTACCTGAAAGCCGGCTTTGGCAACTATGCTACGTTGTATCTGAAAGGTTATTTCCATAACAAGCGTTCTGAAACATCGTCGTTCGGTGCCAATTTCAGCCATGTTGGTTCTGCCCGTGGACCGGAAGTAAAAGATCAGTCTGCTGTATCTAACAGTAGCATTGGTGTACATGGCGAACGTTATTTACCTGGATTTACCATCGGTGGCCGCTTGGGCTATGAGCGTGATAAAAACCATTTTTACGGTTATGCGCCGAGCCTGCAGAATGAAGTAGACAAAGATACCACGAAACAGATATTTAATCGCATCAATGCTAACGGTTATCTTCATAACCATACTTCAGAATCGCCTTTTTTATACAAAGCAGGTGTAAAACTGAACTACCTTAACGATCGCTATGACATGAGCGAGGCGAACATTGCCCTGAACCTGAACTCAGAATATACCATTGATGAGATTTCCGGATTTAAGGTAGATGCCGACCTTTCGTTTGTACAGCATAAGGATTCGAGCAGTGTGTCGCGTACGTTCTTTAAGCTGAACCCAAGCTACGAGCGCCAGTTTGGTGCAGCCCGTGTAACTATAGGTGCAAACGTAGCTTATACCGGCGACGAAGTAAATGACGCTCGCCAGTTCAATATCTATCCGCAGTTCAGAATAGGGATTGAGCCAATTAAGGATAACCTGTTGATATATGCTGGGTTAGGTGGTGATCTGCAAAGAGTTACTTTATATGAGCTAACCAAAGAGAATCCATGGATCGCTCCGAATGTTGATGTGGCTGATATCAATAAAGGGCTTGAAGTTTATGGCGGGTTTTCGGCTAACTTATCGAACTATGTGCACCTGACGGGGCGCGTGGCATACCAGAATTACCGCAACCTATACTTTTATAACAACTCCAGAGCCGATTCTACCAAGTTTGACCTGGTGTATGACGATGGTGTAACAAATGTTTTAAATATTTATTCGGAGGCAGTATTCGATTATATTGATGAGGTTCGCCTTGGTTTAAAGCTTGATTATAACAAATATAACACAGCTTCTTTAGACCAACCCTTCCATCGCCCGGAGCTGATGGCGAGCGTTTTTGCTACCTATAACTTCTACGATAAGATTCTCTTTAATTCAGAACTTTACTATATTGGGAGTTCTTTCGGGCGCATATACAGACCGGATGGTACTTTTGTGACACGCGAGACAGACAACATAATAGATCTTAATCTGAAGGCGGACTATAAGTTTACAAATACCTTTACCGTGTTCCTGATGGCTAATAATTTATTAGGAAATAAATACGAAAGGTTTGTAAATTACCCCGTGAAGAGTATAAACGTGATAGGAGGCGTTACCTATTCATTCTAGTAAACCTATGGTAGCAAAGCACATAAAGTCCTTGCTCTATGACCACGACTGTGTCATCATCCCGGGATTTGGCGGGTTGATAACCCGTTATGTACCAGCAGTGGTGCACCCGGTAAAACACACCATTACACCACCATCTAAGCGGGTGGCATTTAACGAGAAACTGGTTTTGACCGATGGGCTGCTCATCAACACGATTGCCTATTATAATGGCATTTCGGCAGTTGAAGCGCAGCAAATGGTAGCAGCTTTTGTGATGCAGGCCAATAACCAGCTTAAAACGGATAATCGTTTTGAGTTAAGCGATATTGGTGTTTTCAGGTATAATGCGGCGCATCGTCTGGAGTTTGAGTACAAGACAGGAGATAACCTGCTGGAAGCCAGTTTTGGTTTACCTGAGATCTCTGCAAGGCCAGTTCGTGCAGAAGAATCTGTTGTGTTACGTTCGCTGCAGAAAAAGCGCGAGCAGGATACGCCGCAAAATGGCAATAAGTTTAAGCGCCGCTTACGACGGGTTTATAGCACAGCTGCCGGTTTGATAATTGCCGGTTTAACCGGTTCTGCATTATACCTGCTTTCCTTACAAACAGATTACAATCTTAGCAGCCTTAACCCAATTGCTCAGTTTAACAACGCAACTATAAATAACCAGGCTACAGCTTCGGATTACACGCCAGATTATGTACCGGTTACAGAAGAGGAGCGCCTGGCTGTTTACCAGAACCTTTTACTTAATGCCGGATTAGCAACGGATCTGGAAGCTGATCTTATAGCCGCTACTTCAGAAATTAACGATTCTACCTGGCATAATGAAAGCATAGCTTTAAGCGAAGCTTCGGAAAATATAGCAGATCAGGTAGTTGAAGAGGAGGCTATAGTTGAACCTGTCCTGACTATAACAGAAAAAACCGGCCGCTTTTATATTATAACGGGTGGTTATTCCCGTTTACAGAATGCTGAAACAGGCCGCGAAGAAATTCGCAAAAACGGCCATGATGGCAAAGTACTTACACCTTTAAGAGGTAGCCGCCTTTTCCGCGTATCTGCTGCAGATTTTGCAACAGCAGAAGAAGCGCAGGCTGCCATTAACGAATACAGAAAAACTTACGGAAACTCAATCTGGGTACTCAATAACTAACATGACATCACTCTTATTACAAATTACTACCGGAGCACCTGCCGATACTACCGCGCTTGCTGAAGGTGCTCAAGCTGCTGCCGAAACTTCTGTTTCTTTAATAGACCTGACACTGGCTGGTGGATGGGCTATGTACCCGCTTGCATTACTTTCGCTGGCTGCCGTTTATATTTTTGTTGAACGTTATCTTACATTGAAGAAAGCAGCTAAAAACCCGGAAGGCTTTAATGATCGCATTAAAAGTATGGTATTAGCCGGTGACATTAATGGTGCAAAAATGCTGTGTGCCCAAACCAACACCCCAGTAGCCCGGATGCTGTCTAAAGGCATCAGCCGTATAGGTAACCCGCTTAAGAACATCGAGACATCTATAGAAAATGTAGGTAAGATCGAGATCAGCAGGCTGGAACGTAACCTGGCTGGTCTGGCAACTATAGCCGGTGCGGCGCCAATGCTTGGTTTCCTGGGTACTGTAACCGGTATGATCCAGGCCTTCATAGCTATTGCACAGGCTGAAGGCTCCATTAGTCCAAAGTTGCTTTCCGGTGGTATTTACGAAGCGATGGTAACTACGGCAGCTGGTCTTATAATAGGCTTACCGGCTTATGTAGGCTATAACTACCTGGTAAGCAAAATCGATAACATTGTGCATTCTATGGAATACTCTTCTATCGAGTTCCTTGATCTGTTACAAGAACCACAACTATAAGCATGAATTTACGCTCTAAAAATAAGATAAACCCAGAGTTCAATATGTCGTCCATGACAGACATTATTTTCCTGCTGCTTATCTTTTTTATGCTTACATCAAACTTTGTTACGCCTTCCGGTCTACCTGTAAGTCTGCCTTCCAGTAAGACGTCTAATATTGTAATGCAGAAGATCAGTATATCCATTACCGGCGATCTGAAGTATTACTTGAATGACAAGCCTATTGCCCTGGAAGACATCGAGCCACAACTGGCAGCACTTTTGCAGGGAACCCAGGAGGGGGAAGGAGTCGTTGTATTACATGTAGACAAGACAGTGCCTGTAGAGCACCTTGCCCGCGTAGCAGGTATTGCTGCAAACATGAATGCAAAAGTTACATTGGCCACGTTGCCTGAATAAGTTTAAAGTAGACTATGTCAATAGCCTTAACCAGGGAAGAAGAAAAGGATAGAAAGATTGCCGCCGGCGTAAGCGTGGCTGTGCATATTATCCTGCTTTTGCTCCTGATCTATATTATGGCCTGGCGTGCACCAGATCCGCCGGCAGCCGAGCTAGGCATTGAGCTAAACTTCGGTACGGACCAGGTGGGAAGCGGCGATGTACAAACTATGGCAACGCCAAATGAGTCGAAAAACGTAGAGGACAGCAAGCCTGCACCAACACAACCTGATGCCCGCCCGGAACCGGAACCTGTGGTAACGCCAACGCCACCACAACCTGTTGAGACACCGAAAGTACAGACAACAACTGCTGATGCACCTGTTTCGGTGAAGGAAGAGGTAAAACCACAGCCAAAGCCACAACCGAAAGAAGAAGTAGTTAAAAAGGAGCCTGAGAAGCCTAAAGCACTTTACCCGGGCAAGCCAACTAACAGCGCTGGAACCGGTAAAAGCGGCACATCTGATGAAGCTACAGGCAACAACAACGGCGATAATCCTGGAACTGTAGGCGACAAAGGCAATCCTGATGGAAAGCTGGACGCTAAAGCACTTTACGGTAAATCTGGAGGTGGCGCAGGTGGTGATCTGAATATGGCTGGCTGGGGCTGGGGAACACAGCCAAAACCTAACGATACTTCCTATGAAAGCGGAAAAATCGTAATTAAAGTTGTTGTAAACGCGGATGGTGTTGTAGAAAGTGCTACTGTTGTAGAATCCACTGTTTCGCCAAGTGTATCTAAACTATATCGAGACGAAGTATTCAGAAAAGCCACTTTTGTTAGAACAGGTGGAGGAACGGGTGGTGCTACAGGATACATTACCTACAGGCTGAAGGTAAATTAATACATGACCTATCAAGAAGTTTTAGAATATCTATACCAGCAATTGCCGATGTTTCAACGCATCGGCAATGCTGCTTTTAAGAAGAGCCTCGACAACATTATCACGCTTTGTGACGCGCTCGGAAACCCTCAAAACAACTATAAAACCATACATGTAGCCGGTACCAATGGCAAAGGCAGCAGCTCGCATATGCTGGCAGCTGTGTTGCAGGAGGCTGGCTATAAAACCGGGCTTTACACTTCGCCACACTTAAAATCATTTACAGAGCGCGTTCGCGTAAATGGCATTGAACTGCCGCAGCAATACCTGATCGATTTTGTAGAGAACTATAAACAACTGTTTGAAGAAGTACAGCCGTCGTTTTTTGAGATGACAGTGGCGCTTGCTTTTAAATACTTTGCTGATGAGCAGGTGGATGTGGCTGTGATAGAAGTCGGTTTGGGCGGCAGGCTCGATTCTACAAATATCATTACCCCGGAAGCTTCACTTATTACCAACATCGGTTTTGATCATCAGGCATTACTAGGCAATACCTTACAGGAAATAGCAGGGGAAAAAGCCGGTATCATTAAGCCCGGCGTTCCGGCAACTATAAGCTTAAAGCAACCTGAAATAGAAAGTGTATTCAGGGATAAGGCTGCTGCTGTAAATGCCCCTTTATATTTTGCTACTGATAACTATAGTGTATCCCTGAAGAGCCACACGCTGGAGCAACAGGTTTTCGATGTCTATAAAAAAGAGGATCTATACCTGCCTGATTTACAACTCGACCTTACTGGCATTTACCAGCGCTATAACCTGCCAGGCGTTTTACAAACTATAGCTTTACTAACTGAACGGGGCTTTACCATTACAGAAGAGGCGATCAGAAAAGGACTTGCAAATGCCAAACAATTGACCGGATTGAAGGGGAGATGGCAAGTATTAAACTATAGTCCGTTAACCATTTGTGATACTGGCCATAACGTAGATGGAATTAATCAGATACTTGCACAGTTACATAGCCTGCAGCCAAAGCAGGTGCACTTTGTATTTGGGGCGGTTAACGATAAAGATGTAACTACGATTCTGGAAATGCTGCCTAAAAACTATAGTTACTATTTTTGCCAGGCAACTATACCACGCGCTTTACCGGTTACAGAATTGCAGCAGAAAGCCGATTTAGTTGGTTTAAAAGGCAAAAGCTATAATACGGTAACTGAAGCGGTGCAGGTAGCCAAGGAAAATGCTGCTCCGGATGAGGTTATTTTTATTGGCGGCAGTACCTTTGTGGTTGCAGAGATTGAAGAACTATAAATAATGAGCAGATCGAAATTAGCGAAATTCGCAACTATAGCTGAGCGTGACAACGTGGTGCAGGATGGTGATACACAGTATGGTAAGCTGGCCGGCAAATGGCGATCAGAGCATTTTGGCAATAATAACCCGATTGTATTAGAAATTGGCTGTGGCCGTGGCGAATATACGGTTGGTATGGCTCGTCTGCACCCGGAAAAGAATTTTATAGGCATCGATATCAAAGGCAACCGCATCTGGAAAGGCAGTTCGCTTGCAATAGAAGAAGGACTGGAGAATGTCGCTTTTCTGCGCACGTTTATCGAAACCGTTTCAGACCATTTTGCCGAAGGAGAAGTTGATGAGATCTGGATCACGTTCCCGGACCCGCGCCCGAAAGACCGAGATATCAAACGTCGCTTAACTTCGCCACGTTTCCAGGAGATGTATAAGTTCATGCTGAAACACGACGGGATCATCCACCTGAAAACCGATAACCAGCCGTTGTTCGATTATACCCTGGAAGTATTACAGGACAGAACTATAAAGCACCTTGTATCAACCACAGATTTATACAGTTCAGACCTGCAGGAGCATACCATGGGCATCTATACGACCTACGAAAAACGTTACCTTGCTGAAGGTATTGCAATTAAATACCTGCAATACAAACCGGTGAAGGAAGTTTAGGAGTTTGTGAGTTAGAGAGTTTAGGAGTTATAAAATTTAATATTTCTACTAAACTATAGATTTAACAAAAACGCCCGCTGACCATAAATCAGCGGGCGTTTTTGTTTTTAATCATATTAGGTGTATCAGAGTTTCATTATAGAGTCCTTAGACTTTACATCGGTTAATTTCTCAACTCTTTAACTCCTAAACTCTCTAACTCCTAAACTAGAACTAACTTTCTAACTCCTCAAATATATCCTGGAACTCGTCGAAGTTTTTGTAGCCGGGGCGAATTTCCTGGCCGCCTTGTAAGCCGATACCGGTTGGTTTTACTTTTTCAACTATAGGTGTTACATTCTCTTTATGTAGTCCGAAGCCGATGTAAACCTTGTGCTTTTTGGATACCTCGCGCAGCAGCTTTTCATTGGTATCGTCAATGTTGTTAAAATCGTTTGAATAGATAATAAAACTGTCAACAGAAGGGGCATATAAGTCCATCATTTCCAGCAGTTCGCTAACTACGGTGTCTTTATTGATGAATACCTTCTGAATAACCGGTCGGTTGATCTCCTCAATTTCATCGATCAGGTAAGGCGTATCCAGTTGTATAAGGTCGAGGTTGAACTCATCAGCCATTTCGTTTATGATCTCCGGTTTTGCTCTTTCAAATTCGCCGGCCAGTTTAACGCCTGATACCCAGCCTGTTATTTCTTTTAATGTTTGCGGCTGCACCCGGTTCGGATCATCCAGTTTCAGGTTAAAACCAATCACATCAACTCCCATGCCGGCACAATAACGTGCATCGCTCAGGTTATTTACTCCATTTACTATTACTGAGGTACGTAAGCCCATAATATATTTTTACTTAAACTATAAGTTTGCTCTTCTGTTATACTTTCAAGTGCCAAAGTAAACCCGATTAGCTTTTCAAAGCAACAATTTTCAGCTATAACTATAGTTTGCAGCGTTGTACAGCTCCAATATTAGCTTTACTGAAATCTTTATTACTGCCGGGTTGTTGCTATATTTGTATCAGAATTTATTGACGAATTTTTTAGTACCTTATATACATGAGTAAATTAGGAAGGGTTTTAGTTGCCATGAGCGGCGGTATCGATAGTTCTGTGGCGGCAGTTATGTTGCACGAGCAGGGTTACGAAGTGGTTGGTATGACCATGAAAACCTGGGATTATGCCTCAAGCGGCGGTAGCAAAAAAGAAACCGGCTGCTGCTCCCTCGATTCTATAAACGATGCCCGTAACATAGCCGTTCAGCTTGGTTTCCCGCATTATATTATTGATATCCGTGAAGAGTTCGGTGATTTTGTGATCAACCACTTTACCGATGAGTACATGGCCGGCCGTACGCCAAACCCGTGCGTGCTTTGCAATACCCACATTAAATGGGATGCCTTGCTGCGCCGTGCCGACCAACTGGGCTGCGATTTTATAGCAACCGGCCACTATGCCAACATTCGTGAAGAAAACGGCCGTTACGTGATCTCCAAAGGTCTGGACGAGCATAAAGACCAGTCGTATGCGCTATGGGGAATCTCGCAGAAGAGCCTTGCCCGGACTATATTCCCGCTTGGTAATCTGCGTAAAACCGAGATCCGCCAGATGGCCATGGACCGTGGTTTTACGGAACTGGTTAACAAACCTGAGTCTTATGAGATCTGCTTTATTCCTGATAACGATTACCGTGGTTTCCTGAAGCGCCGCATCGAAGGCCTGGAAGAGCAGGTTGCCGGTGGTGAATTTGTGCTGGAAGACGGAACTATAGTTGGTACTCACGAGGGCTACCCGTTCTATACTATAGGTCAGCGTAAAGGCCTTGGTGTAGCGCTTGGTTTCCCGGCGTATGTTACCCGTATAGAGAAAGAGAATAACCGCGTAATTTTAGGTAACTTCGAAGACCTGGCTAAAAACGCGATGACAGTTGGCAAACTGAACATGGTGAAATACGATAACCTGATTGACAGACCAATACCAACTATAACCAAAGTGCGCTACAATGATTCGGGTACCGAAGCTATAGTGGAGCAGGAAGGCGATAAAATGAAAGTGCATTTCCTGCACGGTGTTCACGCGATCGCGCCTGGTCAGGCTGCCGTGTTTTATGAAGGGAATGATGTAGTTGGTGGTGGCTGGATTGAAACAAACTATAACCTCGACTATACTTTAGACGTTCTGCCATCATGATCAGAAATTTGTTGTGCTGGGTAGTACTGGCTTTTGTTGTGGTTAGCTGCGACAAAAGCTATGTTACACCCGATCCTGTAGCCCGCGGCCTCAACTTTTACCCCTTAGAGGTTGGCGATTACAGGATCTACAATGTTAAAGACATAAAATACCAGCACAACGAACCCACCGAACTCAATTTCCAGATGCGCGAGTGGGTAGCTGATTCGTTCATGGATCAGACCAATACACTCACTTATAAGATTATCCGCTCTATCAGGGCAAATGCTGCAAGTGAATGGGTTGATGATTCGGTGATGACGGTAACCAAGAACCATAACATGGTTATGCTTACCAGGGATAATACCAGGTATGTAAAGCTTGTTTTTCCGGTGGAAGAGGGGAAAAAGTGGGAGACAGATGCTTATAACGACCACTATGATGCTAACGGTGACCGTGAAATTTATAAGTACTCTGATATAGACAAGCCGTTTTTGGTGGATGGACATGAATTTACGAATACAGTAACCATTACGATTTTACCTCCTGTAATATCAGAAACTACCACGCTGGACAATAGAAAAGAAGTGTATGCGCGTGATTTAGGAATGGTTTACAGGCTTTTTAGTCGTATAAATATGGCGAAGTGCGGTGCCGGACCAGGGGAATGTGTAGATGGACCTGACTACATTCTTGATGGCCACGAACGCCACGAAGTTTTAATAGAACACGGTAAACTATAGGTATATGCAAAGACTTATACTTCTGACGCTTTTCCTGTTTTGCTTTGGCAGCTTGTATGCCCAACAGACAGAACCAAAGAAGTACCTTGTTTACCTTTCAGATAAGAATAACACACCTTACACTATACAACAGCCGGAGAAGTTCCTGAGTGCGAAAGCTGTTTCGCGCCGGCAACGCCAGCAAATTCCCGTCTTAGAACGCGACCTGCCTGTTAACCCGGCGTATGTGCAAACTTTAAAAAGTACAGGCATTGACGTTTGGTACACATCCCGTTGGTTTAATGCAGTTATAGTAAGAGGAACGGCAGAGCAGCTGGCTCAGGTAAATGCCTTACCGTTTGTAAAGAATTCACGTTCCCTGGATATTATTTCCGGACCTTCTGCTGGTGGGACCCTGTCTCTAAATGACATTCCGGGTAAAGCTGCTGCTAATACAGCTTCACTGCTTGCCCCCGGCGATTACGGGTTGGCCTATCATCAGGCAAATATGCTTGGTGCAACTAATCTGCATGAAGCCGGCTACCATGGCGAAGGAATGACCATTGCTGTGCTGGATGCAGGTTTCCCCGGAGTGAATACAATACCTGCTTTCGCGCACCTCTATCAGAATAACCAGGTGAGTGGCACATACGATTTTGTAACCAGGTCGGAAAACGTCTATGGTGCTAATTCGCATGGTACATCCGTGTTGTCAACTATGGCGGCTTATTTGCCGGATAAGATGATCGGGACTGCTTATAAAGCAAACTACCTTTTACTGCGCACAGAAGACGCACCTACAGAACATAATATTGAAGAAGTAAACTGGCTTGTAGCAGCAGAATATGCCGATAGCGCCGGGGCTGATGTCATCAATTCCTCATTAGGATACACAACATTCGATGCGCCATCTGTAAGCTATAGTTACGACCAGATGGATGGCAATACAACTATAGTTGCCAGAGCCGCTGATTTTGCCGCTGCCACCGGTATTTTAGTAGTAACCAGTGCCGGTAACGACGGTAATAAAGCCTGGAAATACATTTCTTCGCCGGCTGATGCTGATTCGGTGCTAACGGTTGGGGCTGTTGATTCGCTGGGCGTTGTTGCTGCTTTTAGTTCGCGGGGGCCAACAGCAGATGGCAGAATTAAGCCTGATGTAGTAGCGCTTGGTGCTAATGCGTACGTCCTGAATTCCTCTGGAACTGTGGTGAAAAGTAACGGCACTTCTTTTTCGGGGCCTATAATGGCAGGTTTTGCCACAACGCTATGGCAGGCTAATCTCACTAAAACCAATTACGAAATCATTCAGCTTATTCGCCAGTTAGGCAGCAAAGCCAGTAATCCGGATAATACGTTGGGTTACGGGATCCCGAACTATAGCCGTAACGTTACGGGCTTGCCAACGCCGGGGAATGAGGAGGGAATTGCAGTTATAAATCCGGTTATAGGAAACGAACTGGTGTTGCTTTTATCGGAAGACTGGCGAAAAAAGCGTGCGGAACTGCAGCTGATGGATGCTACCGGCAAACTTATTCTGAAAAGCACGCTTCAACCAAACCTGGAACGGCAGACTATAGATCTGCAAAAAATGGCGTTACAGAAAGGTATTTACCTGTGTCGGATTATTTCCGGTGACCAGGTGGCGACCGTCCGTTTCGTTAAACTATAGTTTAGCGCTCAGGAGCTTCCCAGCACTATAAACTAAAACCTGTATCATAAAATTTATACCTTTGTCGGCATGAGACCACTAATCGCCCCATCTGTACTTGCTTCCGATTTTGCCAACCTGCAATCTGAGGTAGAAATGCTGAATAAAAGCCAGGCCGACTGGCTGCATATTGATATCATGGACGGCCGCTTTGTGCCGAATATTTCGTTTGGGTTCCCGGTAATGCAGGCCATTAAAAAGCATGCGCAAAAGCCAATGGATGTGCACCTGATGATTGTGGAGCCGGAACTATACATTGAGCAGTTTCGCGCAGCCGGTGCCGATGTAATCTCTGTTCACATCGAAGCCTGTAACCACCTGCACCGCACCATTCAGCAAATAAAAGCTACCGGTGCAAAAGCGGGCGTTGCTTTAAATCCGCATACTTCTGTGGCTTTGCTGGACGATATTATTGCCGACCTGGACCTGGTTTGCATCATGTCGGTTAACCCTGGCTTTGGCGGACAGAAATTTATAGAGAACACCTACCGTAAAACAGAAGCTTTAAAGAACCTGATCATACAGCGTAATTCCCAGTCACTTATCGAAATAGATGGTGGCGTAAATCAGCAGAATGCACCTAAGCTTGTACAGAGCGGAGCAGATGTGCTGGTAGCCGGTAGCTTTGTATTTACAGCCGAAGACCCAATTGCAACAATAGCTAACCTGAAGCAATCATCTAACTAATTTTTGCCCTGATGCTGAAATACCTTTCGGTGTGGTGTTTATTGCTTTTACCGCTGGGTGTTTTAGCACAACAGGGAACTATAAAAGGCACCGTACACACTCCGGAAAACAAGCCACTTGAGCTGGCAACTATAGGTATAAAAGGCACAACTATTGGTACTCAAACCAATACAACAGGTGCGTTTAGCTTAACAGTTCCTGCTGAGAAACCTCTGGAATTAGTAGTGCGTTACCTCGGTTATAAAGAACTGATATATAAGACAAAGGTTGCTAATGGTGAAACTATAACTTTAAAACTTATAGTTGAGCCAGATCCCAAACAACTTAATACCGTTGAAGTGCGGGGCAAGCAGGATGGAGACACACGGGAGCAGGTCAGCACTACCAAACTTGACCCGCGCCTCACCAAAAACCTGCCTTCTGCCTATGGCGATTTCAACAAGATTCTGGTTACCTTACCCGGTGTCAGCAGCAACAACGAGCTCTCGAGCACATACTCGGTACGCGGTGGCAACTACGATGAGAACCTGGTGTATGTAAATGGCATTGAGATCTACCGGCCGTTCCTGATCAGTAATGCGCAGCAGGAAGGACTCAGCTTCGTAAACCCCGATCTTGTTGGCAATATTGAATTCTCGTCTGGTGGCTGGCAACCAAAGTATGGCGATAAATTGTCGTCGGTGCTGAACATTGAATATAAAAAGCCCACTGCTTTTGCTGCAACTATAACCGGCGGCTTAACAGGTGGCTCCGTGCATCTGGAAAATGCTTCTAGGAATAAAAAAGTGTCTTACCTGCTCGGCGTGCGTCATAAAAATGCGCAATACATGTTGCAGGGACTTCAGACAGATGGCGATTATCAACCTAAATTCTCTGATGCGCAGGCGTATGTAACTATAGACTTGAGTCAAGGTGCAGAGCCCACTGGCAAAACTACGCTGGGTATACTTACCAGTTATGCGACAAACAATTACCTGGTTATTCCTGAATCCAGGGTAACAACGTTTGGTACGCGGCAGGTGCCGCTCAGGCTTTTTGTAGGCTTCGATGGCCGCGAAAAGATGGACTATAACACCTACCAGGCGGGTGTAAACCTGGCGCACCAGTTTTCTGCAAACTATAGTTCAGCGCTTATACTTTCGGGTGTGGAGTCGAGGGAACGGGAGTTCCGGGATATTGAGGCCGGCTACCGCATTTGTGAAATGGATAACAGCGGCAACTTTGAGGAATGCCAGATGGTACTTGGTGTAGGCAGTGAGTTTAACCATGCCCGAAATGCGCTACTTGCCCGCGTGCTAACCGCCGAATTAAGGAATACCTGGCAGCTGAACCAGCGCAATACACTACAATTCGGGATAAAAGCTGGTTTGGAGAAAATAGAAGATGAACTGGACGAATACGGTTTTGCCGATTCCTCAGACTACGTGACCCAGACTTATGCCTTACGCTCTGACCTGGATTTAAATTCGCAACGCTACAATGCTTACCTGCAACACACCATTGACCTTGATTCGTTAAAAACGCTGACTTACGGGCTACTGGCGAGCTACTGGAACTATACCAACGAATGGCTGCTATCGCCGAGGGTGCAGTATTCTTTTATCACGCGTCGTAATCCTGACCTTTCCTTTAAAGCAGCCCTTGGTGTGTATTATCAACCACCTTTTTACCGGGAGCTTCGCGATTTTGATGGCGTGTTAAATCCGGACCTTAAAGCCCAGCGATCCATCCATGCTATAGTTGGCAGCGATTATTTGTTCAAAGCCTGGGACCGCGACTTTAAACTGACCTCCGAGATCTACTATAAACACCTGACCAATGTAGTGCCTTACGATATTGATAATGTACGCATCCGTTACTATGCCAAAAACAATGCAAAAGCTTATGCTGCCGGCTTTGATGTGCGCGTAAACGGGGAATTTATAAAAGGAGCGGAGTCGTGGCTGAGCCTGGGTCTGATGACCAACAGGGAAAATGTGGAAGGAGATTCTGTGAATGTTTATGGACCTGAAGGAACGGTAACGGGCAGACAGGAGCAGGGCTATATTCGCCGGCCCTCCGATCAGTTAGTGAACATTGGCGTATTTTTCCAGGACCATTTGCCCGATAACCCAACTATAAGAATGTACCTGAACCTGGTATATGGTAGTGGTTTGCCGTTTGGCCCGCCTCGCCAGCCCGAGTTCCGGGCTGCCTTTGCCGGCAAATCATACAAACGTGTCGACATCGGTTTTTCTAAAGTGCTGATCCTGGAAAATGATCTTACAGATCAGAACAGGTTTTCGCTGGAAAGCCTTTGGATCGGGTTGGAAGTGCTGAACATAATAGATGCCAACAACCGGGTGTCTTATACTTATGTAAACGACATGAATGGCATTACCTATGCTGTGCCTAATTACCTGACCGGTCGTAGGCTTAATCTCAGGTTTGTAGCTAAGTTTTAAGAAAGTAACTATAAAAAAGAGCCTGCATTTCTGAGGCTCTCTAACTATAGTTTAAAATTACATCTTCCGTTTTTTCCAGGAACTATAGGCGTTCTCGATATCGCGGGCATAGGTCTGGTAAGATTCAGGTTCTGCTTTACCCAGCTGTATAGCTTTAGCCGAAAGGTTGGCTGCCATTTCGTATTCTTTGTTTAAAGCGTATAGTTTGGCTTTTACCCAGTTGTTAAAGAAAGTCTCTTTTATAGCTATCGATTTGTTTACCAGCTCCAGGGCTCTCTGGTGTAATTCTCTCCGGGCAACCATATAATCAGCGCATTGTGCCCAGATATACCAATCATCCGGTGCAGCTTTCTTTAAGGCTTCTTCAATATTAGCCAGCGCTTTCTTCTCAATTTCAGTTTCTATACGGAGCGATATCCGGGAGTTTTCCCAGGTAAGGTGCATAAAACCAGTGTTGGTGCCGATATCTGAAAAGCTGAACTGCATTGTTTCGTGGAACTGTACCGGCTTGGGCGTAACGCGCAAGTAGGCTACATCCTGTAGTTCATCATATCCTTCCAGGCCCCATAAAGTAGTATCGCGGTTCAATACAATATTCCAGACACTGTCGCTTTCCGGCAGTATAAAAAAGGAATAGGTACCGGCAGGAACGCGCTCATGATTAAGGAAAAGCTCATCGGTAAAGGTGATGAGTGTAGCTTCGTTGGCACCGGCACGCCATAGTTTGCCATAAGGCACCAACCCGCCAAACACCTTACGTCCTTTAACACCTGGCGCGTGGTATCGCACCGAAATATCTGTCAGACCTATCGTCTGTTTTATAAAAGATTGAGGGCTTGGCTGCGGCAATTTAACCTGTGCTCTGGATACAGGAGCAACAGCAACTATAAAAATCAGAAACAGTAGGCTTAGCAGGTACTTTTTCATGGGCTAAAAACAACTTTTGTTACAGATATGTACGGGTTTTATATACCCGTAAAAACCTTGCCAAATATTAAATAAGCGGTATTAAATGCAAAGGTATGAAACATTCACCTAAACCATCTCAACTACTTAAACATTCCGGTGCTTTGCTCTAATTACAAAACTATAGTTTTAAAACAGTTTACCCTTCAATTTATGCTATTGGCGGTAACAATAGGCTATTCTACAGTATTTATAATCAAGCATGAACTTAATACAACTTTTTCTTATTTAATTTGTATAATCCTTAAATATAAATAATTAATCATAGCTATTTCATATATGCGTTTTGGTTTGGTTCTTTAATTGATCCGGAATGTAATCTTTTACCTTCAGAAGCATATTTAACGGGCTTTAACAGGTAAGAAACGTCCTTTTGTAGCGCTGCAGGTTAATGTAGCGAGTTAGCTGATTGTCATTTTTAAATTATTTAACCCCTTTACACCATGTATGTAAAAAATTTACTCAAGCAATCTTCTAAATGGCGTGTTCTGTATCTTATCACGCTGATTAGCACACTAACTTTTTTCGGCGTAAATGCCTTTAACAACTATCAACCAACTGTATCATCTGATAAGGATGATTATGTTCCTGGGGAGGTAGCCATTATCACTGGTTATGGCTGGACACAGGATAGTTTAGTAGATGTTCATTTTGAAGAAACTCCAGACCATGATCATCATCATGGTTATCATGATACAAAGGTTAATCCTGACGGATCCTGGACAATTCAATATCCGATAGAGGATAGGCATTTAGGCGTAATGTTTACAGTTGTAGTAGAAGGTAAGCAAACAGGTGCCAAGGCAACTACAATATTCTACGACGCCAATGTCAGATTTACAGCTACAGGCTTGAGTGGAACACCAGAAGTTGTCGCAACTTATACTATAACTGGTGGAAGTAGTGGTACTAAAAAATTCAATTACCCAGGTTTCTCTCCTTCTCCAAATATTGCTGTAAATAATAATCAAACTATTACAGCATCATTTAATGATATAGAAATTAATGGTGTAACTTATTCAGCTCCTGCTATCAGCTATACTAGCCCAAATAGTGGTAACACTGTTGTCACTTTAACTGCTGCATATGCACCGACCTGTTCAACACCACCTACACCTGTAGTTACGGTAGTTAACCATTGTAATGGTACATCTACCTTATCTACAACCGCTTCTGGTACACTGCATTGGAGCACTGGCGAAACTACTTCATCTATTACAGTATCTACTGCCGGAACTTATACAGTAACAACAACCGTAACTGGTGGTTGTAAAAGTGCGCCTGGTTCAGGAACAGCAGCACCTAAAACTGCTCCATCAGCTCCGGTGGTAACGGTAGTAGACAATTGTAACGGCACATCAACCCTCTCCACAGACGCTGCAGGCACGTTGCTTTGGAGCACGGGCGAAAGTGCTTCTTCCATTACTGTTACTGAGGCTGGAACATACACCGTGACTACTACGGTAAATGGTTGTACTAGCGCTGCAGGCTCTGGCACAGCAAATCCTAAAACTACCCCAGCAAAACCAACTATAGCTGCTCAATCAGGAACATCGGCTTGTCCCGGAAGTACAGTTACATTAACCTCTTCCGCCACTACCGGAAATCAATGGTACCGAAACGGAGTTTTATTATCTGGAGCAACTAATCAATCATTTACAGCAAGTGAGAGTGGTTCTTATACCGTTATCGTGACAGCAAACGGATGCTCATCAACTGCTTCAGAATCTTTAGCTGTAACTATAGAAGATGTGACAGCTCCTGCAAAACCAACTATAGCTGCTGCCACCGGCGAATGCTCCGTAACTGTAACTGCTCCGACAACTACCGATAACTGTGCCGGCACTGTAACAGGTACAACTTCAGATCCGCTTTCTTATAGTACGCAGGGCACTTATACTATAACCTGGAATTTCAGCGATGGCAATGGCAACAGCACTACAGCAACCCAGCAGGTTATCGTGAAGGATGAAACAGCTCCGGTACTGACAGCTGGCACCAACCAGAATGTGAATCTGGGAGAAAATTGTTCGGTTATTATTCCGGATGTAAGGGGAACAGCTACCGACAACTGCCAGGGCATAACCATCACACAATCTCCGGCTGCCGGAACAGTGGAAACTGCCACTCATAATCAGACTATAACTGTAACTGTTACTGCAAGAGATGCTGCCGGTAACGAAGATGTAGCACAAGTAATTCTGACAGCTAAGGATGTTACAAATCCAACTATAGCTGCACCAGCCGATGTAGTAGTAGCTGCAAATGCTTCCTGTAATGCCGCAGGAGTTGTGCTAGGAACTGCAGATGCCAGTGATAACTGCGCCGGAGTTACAGTAACCAACGATGCACCGGAAAGCTACCCGCTTGGTACAACCACCGTTACCTGGACCGCAACAGACGCCGCCGGACTGAAAGCCACCGCGACTCAAACTGTAACAGTTGAAGATAGAACAGCCCCTGTTGCCCCAACTATAGCTGCTGCTACAGGCGAGTGTTCGGTAACAATTACTACTGCTCCAACTGCTGAAGACAATTGCAAAGGCACTGTCACCGGTACTACCAGCGATCCACTCACATACACAAAACAGGGAGAATATAGTATTACCTGGTCTTTTGATGACGGAAATGGAAACGTTTCTACTGCAACGCAAAACGTTATTGTAAAAGACGTGACTGCACCGGTTACGCCAACTATAGCAGATGCCACCGGCGAATGTTCGGTAACAGTTACAGCTCCGACCACTACTGACAACTGCGCCGGTACGGTGACTGGAACGACTACTGATCCGACTACCTACAATGAGCAGGGCACATTTACGATAACATGGACTTTCAGCGATGGCAATGGCAACAGTACAACAGCCACCCAGAAGGTAATAGTGAAGGATGTGACTGCACCGGTAATCGCTGCTACAGAGCCAGTAGCGGCTGATGCAGATGCAGGCCAGTGCGGAGCAACAATCTCCATCACTGTTCCGGAAGTAACAGATAACTGCGGAGCGCGCCCAGCAAACGGCACAAGAAGTGATAACCTTGCATTGGATGCTCAGTACCCGGTTGGTACCACCACCATCACCTGGAACGCTACAGACGTAAATGGTAATGCGGCCACGGCTGTGACTCAAACTGTAACTGTTACAGATACGCAGGCACCAACCATTACAGCGCCATCCAATGTAAAAATTGCCGCCAATGCGCAGTGCCAGGCAACCGATGTCGCTCTCGGAACCCCAACTACGGCTGACAACTGTAAGGTGGAAAGTGTTACCAACAATGCCCCGGCCAGCTACCCGCTAGGCGATACAGAAGTGATCTGGACCGTAACGGATGCAGCCGGCCTGACAGCTACAACTAAACAGGTAGTAACTGTGGTAGATGAGACAGCTCCGGTTGTAGCGGCGGCTGCAAACCAGGCAGTTGGTACAGACGATGGACGTTGCACTGCAACTATAACTATACCAGATGCCAATGTAACTGACAACTGCTCAGTGAAAGAAGTTAAATGGGCAATGACGGGAGCAACAACAACAAACGGGCAGGGCCAGGTAGGAGAGTACACCTTCAATCAGGGAGTTACTACCATCACGTATACTGCTACGGATAATGCCGGCAATTCTACAAACGATGTAATGACAGTAACCGTAACAGACGATGAAGCGCCGGTGCTTACCGTTCCTGCCAACATTATAGTATCTACGCAGCCGGATAAATGCGGAGCCGTTGTCAACTATAGCGTATCAGCATCTGATAATTGCTCAACTGTTACGCCGACAATGACTGGCGGTCTTGCTTCGGGAGCTACTTTCCCGGTTGGTACAACTACCGTGACCTATACTACCAAAGACAGCGCCGGCAATTCAGATACCGAGAGCTTTACAGTAACCGTAACGAATGATACGCCTTCTAATCTGGTAATTACCGGACCGGTTTCGCCTGTACAGCTGAATTCATCAGTAACTTTAAACGCTACATTTACGGATGAGAACATAAAAACGGCAGTTTGGGAATGGGGTGATGGCACCAAGTCGACACAAACTATCAGTGGTTCACCTATAAGCGCCACACACACTTACACTGAAGCTGGTGTTTATTCTGTAGGATTGACCGTTACCGATCATTGTGGTGCATCAACTACAACAAGATTTGATTATGTTGTAATCTTTGATCCGAATGGTGGCTTCGTAACTGGTGGTGGCTGGATCGATTCACCTCCGGGTGCTTATGTTGCAAATCCGACACTTGTAGGTAAAGCAAACTTTGGCTTCGTTGCTAAATACAAAAAAGGCTCAAACCAGGTTGATGGCAATACAGAGTTCCAGTTTAAGGCGGGCGATCTGAATTTCAAAAGCTCTGCACATGATGCCATGTCGCTGGTAGTAGCCGGTTACAAAGCCATCTACAAAGGTGTTGGCAGTATTAACGGGAATGAGAATTACGCCTTTATGGTGTCGGTAGAAGATGGCAACTTAAAAGGAAGTCAGGAAGCCGACAGGTTCAGAATTAAGATCTGGGATAGGAGAGATGGCGCTATAGTTTATGATAACAACGTGAGTTTGAGTGAGCAGGGCGACAATGCCGTGCCATCCACAACGATCAGCGGTGGCTCTATTGTGATCCACGAAGTGAAGTCTAATGCTCCGGTAGCAACCAAAACTAGCAAGCTAAGCACTACCACTACTGCAACATCAGAAACAAGCCAGCTTTACAACTATCCGAACACATTCACAGACAGAACAACGATCGCTTTCAGCCTTGATAAAGAAGAAAGTTACTCGCTGGAAGTGTATGATATGCGCGGTTCGCTGATACGCAAAGTAGACATGGGCGTAGCCAAAGCCGGCAAGCTGTATGAGTATGAGTTTGATGGCAAAAACCTGTCGAAAGGCATTTACATTGCCCGCCTGCTCACACCATCCGGAATGAAGTCGGTTAAAATGTTGCTGACCAAATAGAGTTATTATAGGATTTTTAAAGTATCAGGTGCCGGTTCCGGATAGGGGCCGGCACCTGTTGCTTATAACTATTGGCAGGAAAGATTTCTAAAACTTTTTACACAAACTATAGTTTACATCTAAATCCTGCTTACTTTTGCAGTACACAATGCGCAACACTACGTTTCATAGCATCCTTTCTGCACCGGCACTTTCTGTTGCCTGCGGTACTGCAGCGCACGTACATCATTTCCATCATTCCTCGTAAGAGGAATCCAATAGACATATAGCCCCCTTGGGTGTATACCCATTTATACGTTGCCGGATGCAAGGTATAAACGCGCTATTTTATACTTTCCAATTTAAACTTATGCTACGTATAGCCATACAAAAGTCAGGCAGACTCAGTGATGATTCCCTTAATCTTATTCGTGAGTGCGGAATTTCCTTCATTAATAGCAGCCTGAAACTCAAAACAGAATCAACTAATTTTCCGCTGGAGATACTCTTTCTTCGCGACGATGACATACCCGGTTATGTAGCCGACGGCGTGGCTGATATTGGTATAGTTGGCCAGAACGTTCTGGTTGAAGAAGGCATGCAGCACCTGTCCGTAGAAGAGCTTGGTTTCTCTAAATGCCGCCTGTCTCTGGCCGTTCCTAAAGCCGATAACTATAGTTCAATTGAAGACCTGAATGGCAAGAACATCGCTACATCATACCCGAATTTGCTGCAGTCTTACCTTTCAGAGCGTGGGGTGCAGGCTAACATTCATACCATAAGCGGCTCGGTGGAGATTGCGCCAAGCATAGGACTGGCTGATGCCATCTGTGATATAGTGAGCTCGGGCAGTACACTCATCAGCAATGGCCTGAAGGAAGTAGAACGCGTGTTTAAGTCGCAGGCGGTACTGATAGCCAACAAAGCGCTAAGCGAAGAAAAACGGGAGATACTCGAGAAGCTGTTGTTCCGGATTAATGCTGTACAGCGTGCCCAGCGCGCCAAGTACATTCTGCTGAATGCTCCTAACGATAAGGTAGCAGAGATATCAAAGTTACTTCCGGGCGTAAAATCGCCGACTGTACTGCCTTTGTTAGAAGAGGGCTGGAGCTCGCTACACTCTGTGGTAAATGAAGACGATTTCTGGGAGATTATCGAAAAGCTGAAAGCTGCCGGCGCGCAGGGTATCCTGGTTGTTCCAATCGAAAAAATGATCATCTGATGAAAAAGATCTTATTTCCTGAAACTATAGTCTGGCCGGAACTGGTAAAGCGCCCTGTAAAGGACCTGCAGGAACTGGAGCCAACTATACGCCAGATATTTCAGCTGGTGCAGGCGCAGGGCGATGAGGCCTTGTATCAACTGGCTGAGAAATATGATGGCAACCGACCTTCGCAACTATTGGCAACTCCGGAAGAACTGGCAACTGCTGAAAGCGAGATAAGTGCGGAGTTGAAAGAAGCCATTTTGCAGGCATACAGTAACATACAGCTTTTCCATTTGCAGCAGGCCGAGCAGATGCCGGTTGTAGAGACCATGCCCGGTGTGCGCTGCTGGCGCAAAAGTGTGGCAATCGAGAAGGTCGGCTTATACATTCCGGGTGGTACTGCGCCCCTGTTTTCTACCCTGCTGATGCTGGGAATCCCGGCAAAACTGGCTGGCTGCAGGCAAATCATTCTCTGTACGCCGCCATCCAAAGACGGCAGCATTCACCCTGCAATCCGGTACACGGCCTCTTTGCTGGGCATCCGAACTATAGTCAAAGCAGGCGGAGCTCAGGCGGTGGCAGCTATGGCTTTTGGGACCGAAAGTGTTCCGGCAGTAAGTAAAATATTCGGGCCCGGAAACCAGTACGTAACCATGGCCAAGCAGCTTGTAACGCAACTGGGCGTAGCCATTGACATGCCGGCGGGTCCGTCGGAAGTTTTGATAATGGCTGATGAAACCGCTGACCCAGCTTTTGTAGCGGCTGACTTGCTTTCGCAGGCTGAACACGGTCCGGATTCTCAGGTAGTATTACTGAGCACATCCGAAACTATAGTTGACCAGGTAATAGCTGAAATAGAGAGGCAACTGCAGGAACTGCCACGCGAAGCAGTAGCAGCACAGGCGCTGGAAAACAGCCTGGCTATCGTTTTAGAAGATGCGCAGCAAATGCTGGACTTCTCGAACCTGTATGCACCAGAGCACCTTATACTCGCTATCGAGAACTTGGAAACTATAGCAGCTGGTGTAGTAAATGCGGGCTCTGTTTTCCTGGGCAACTACACACCCGAAGCCGCAGGCGATTATGCTTCCGGTACCAACCATACCTTGCCAACCAATGGCTATGCCCGCGCCTATAGCGGCGTGTCGCTGGATAGTTTTGTGAAGAAGATCACGTTCCAACAGATCAGTCCGGCAGGCTTGCAGCAGATTGGCAAAACCATAGAAGTGATGGCCGAGGCCGAAGGCTTGCAGGCACACAAAAATGCAGTAACTATAAGATTAAAGAAACTATAAATGTTTGATCTGGAAACTATAGTTCGCCCGAATGTATGGAACATGAAAGCCTATGCATCGGCGCGCGACGAATTTAAAGGCACTGCCAGCGTGTACCTGGATGCCAACGAAAATAACCTGGGCAGCCTGGCCGGCGACAACTATAACCGCTACCCTGACCCGCACCAGAAAGCCCTGAAAAGTAAGATCGCAACTATAAAAGGTGTGCAGCCTTCGCAGATATTTTTGGGCAACGGCTCCGACGAAGCAATTGACCTGTTGTTCCGTATGGTTTGCCGTCCGGGGCAGGACCGCATGCTACATTTGCCGCCGACCTATGGCATGTATGAGGTATCTGCTAACCTGAACGATGTACAGTTGGATGCCGTGCAGCTAACTCCAGACTTCCAACTGCCGGTTGTGGAAGTGTTGAGAAACGTGAAGAATACAACTAAGATCATCTTCATCTGCTCACCTAACAACCCGACAGGCAACAGCATCAATCCGGAAAGCATAGAGGCTATTCTGGATAATTTTGACGGTTTGGTAGTGGTGGATGAAGCTTATATTGATTTCTCAGAAGAGCCAAGCTGGACCACGCGTTTAGCTGATTATCCGAACCTGGTGGTGATGCAGACTTTCTCTAAAGCCTGGGGAATGGCCGGTCTGCGCCTCGGGATGGCATTTGCCTCAGAAGAGATCATCGCCTTGCTCGACAAAATAAAGCCGCCCTACAACATAAACGAGGCTACGCAGGAATTGGCGCTAAAAGCTCTGGAGCTAGATGAACAGCTGAAGTACATGGTGGAGGAAATTGTGCAGGAGCGGCAGATGCTGGAAGCGGCTTTACCAACTCTGGCTATAGTTGAGAAAGTCTATCCATCGGATGCCAACTTTTTACTGGTTAAGGTGAAGGATGCCAACAAACTTTATAGTTACCTGCTGGATAAAGGAATTGTAACCCGAAACCGCTCCAATGTGCCGGGTTGTGAGAATTGCCTGCGCATTTCCATTGGTACCACCGAAGAAAACCAGCAACTATACCAGGCGATTGCAGCGTTTAAAATTTAGACAAAAGACTGTTTGATAAAAGACAAAATACTAAAAACCACTCAATTTATCTCTTTTGTCACATAGTCCTTTGACACAATGTCTATTAAAAAGAAATGAAAAAAGCATTATTTATAGACCGCGACGGCACCATATTAGTCGAGCCGAAAACGGATTTCCAGGTAGATTCCTTTGAGAAATTTGAGTTTATCCCGAAAGTGATCCGAAACCTGTATAAGATTTATACTGAGCTGGATTATGAGTTTGTGATGGTTACCAACCAGGATGGCCTTGGCACCGACTCTTATCGCGAACATACTTTCTGGCCTTACCAGAACAAGATGCTGGATATTTTGCGCAGCGAGGGTGTGGAGTTTGAAGACATTTTGATCGACCGCAGCTTTGAGCACGAAGACCTTGAAACCCGAAAGCCCGGCATCGGCATGATGAAAAACTACCTGTCTGGTGAGTATGACCTGGCAAATAGTTACGTGATTGGCGACCGCTTAACGGATGTGCAGCTGGCAAAGAACCTGAGCGCAAAAGCCATATTGCTGGCCGATTTTCAGAGCGAGGAAGCTGACCTGAACACCAACGACTGGGACGAAATCTATCGTTTCCTGAAGCAACCGGCACGTAAGGCAACTATACACCGGCAGACTTCCGAAACCAATATTCTGATCGACCTGAACCTGGATGGAACCGGGAAATCAGACATTTTGACCGGGCTTGGCTTTTTTGACCACATGCTGGAACAACTGGCCCGCCATGGCAACGTGGATCTAACTATAGCTGTGAAAGGCGATCTGCATATTGACGAACACCATACGATAGAAGATACAGGTCTTGCCCTTGGCGAAGCTTTTCTTGCTGCGCTAGGCGATAAAAAAGGCATCAGTCGTTATGGGTTTTTACTGCCGATGGATGATGTGCTGGCGCAGGTAGCGATAGATTTTGGTGGAAGGCCCTGGATTGTGTGGTATGCGGAATTTAAACGCGAAAAAGTAGGGGATATGCCAACCGAAATGTTCTTCCACTTCTTCAAGTCTTTCTCCGATGCGGCCAAGTGTAACTTAAACATCAAAGCTGAAGGACAGAACGAACACCACAAGATCGAGGCGATCTTTAAAGGTTTCGCCCGCGCCATCCGCATGGCCGTGCAGCGCGACCCGAATAACAATTCTCTTCCTACTACAAAAGGTGTTTTATAGGTGGTTGATTATAAGTGCGTTGTGTTTAAATATTGATGTATCCTTCAAACTATAGTCTAAAATAAAATTTAAGTATAGTTTGCTTTTGAAATATCAGGGCTTACATTTGTGACATCGCAAGTTATAAAAGCGAACTATAAACAAGACATGATTCAGAATCTTCATCTTACAGCATGGTGGTGGCACGTTATGAAAAATATCGTGAACAGCCCTGCTATGTATAGGAAGAAGTAAGATACTATAGCATACAACCAAAGGTACTAAAAGCCTGCTGTTCACTGGACAGCAGGCTTTTTTGTTTTCTATTAGATTCTAAACCGACCATGAACTATAAAATCACCACCAACTATAAGCGCCTTCTGGCTGATACGCTGACCCCGGTAAGTGTGTACCTGAAGCTGCGCGACCGATTCCCGAATAGTATTTTGCTGGAAAGCTCTGACTACCACGGCGCTGAAAACAGCTTTTCCTACATCTGCTGCAGCCCTATGGCAAGCATAAAAGCGGAGAATGAGGTACTGACAGAGGCCTTTCCGGATGGAACTATAAAACATACTCCGATCACAAAAGAAACGAATGTCCCGGCGCAGCTGGCAGCCTTTGCGCAAAGCTTTGAAGTGGTGTCGAATGCGTTCAACTTCATTAACAACGGGCTGTTCGGGTACATGAACTATGATGCGGTACGCTACTACGAAGACATTGAACTTACCCAGCGACCGGACCGCCAGCAACTACCGGACCTGTACTATGCTGTTTATCGCTACATTATCGCCATCAACCACTTCACCAACGAGGCTTACATTTTCTCGCACAACTATAACCAGGATGATGACAATGGCATTGCGCAACTTGAGGCCCTGCTGAACAGCCGAAACATTCCGAGCTATAGTTTCAAAACCACTGCAGCAGAAGCCTATAACATCAGTAGCGAAGGATTTCTCAAAAATATTCAGAAGGCAAAGGAGCATTGCTTCCGTGGTGATGTGTTTCAGCTGGTGTTGTCCCGCCGGTTTGAGCAGGCTTTCCAGGGAGATGAATTTAACGTGTACCGAGCGCTGCGCTCCATCAATCCATCGCCGTACCTGTTTTACTTTGACTATGGCAGCTTTAAGATCTTTGGTTCGTCACCGGAAGCACAACTGGTTATTAAAGACGGCAAAGCCAGCATTTTCCCGATTGCAGGTACCTTCCGGAGAACAGGCGATGATGCCGCCGATGCTGCTCTAGCTGAAAAACTGTTAGCCGACCCGAAAGAGAATGCCGAGCATGTGATGCTGGTGGACCTGGCCCGCAACGACCTGAGCCGCAACGGCCATAGTGTAGCAGTAGAAACCTTCCGGGAGATTCAGTATTACTCGCATGTCATTCACCTGGTTTCTAAAGTGTCAGGGCAACTGCACAGCCAGAAAGATTCGCTGCAAATGGTGGCCAGTACCTTTCCGGCCGGTACGCTTTCGGGCGCTCCAAAGCACAAAGCCATGCAGCTGATTGATAAATACGAAACCACGAACCGCGCTTTTTACGGTGGCTTCATCGGCTTTCTGGATTTCAACGGCAACTTCAACAGCGCCATCATGATCCGTTCCTTCCTGAGCAAAGACTATAAACTATACTACCAGGCAGGAGCCGGTATTGTGGCTGCTTCAGACCCGCAAAGCGAACTGCAGGAAGTAGACAATAAACTGATGGCCTTACGAAAAGCCTTAACCTTAGCACAGGAGATCAACTAATATGGACGTACTGGTAATTGATAATTACGACTCTTTCACATACAACCTGGTGCACCTGTTACAGGAACTGGGCGCTGAAGTAACTGTTCGTCGCAATGACAAAACCACGCTGGAAGAAGTTGATAACTATAGCAAGATCATGCTTTCTCCTGGCCCCGGTATACCGGACGAAGCTGGTATGCTGAAAGAGATCATTCGCACTTTTGGCCCAACCAAGAGTTTATTTGGTGTGTGCCTGGGACATCAGGCAATAGGTGAAGTGTATGGTGGTAAGCTGTTTAACAGCAACGAAGTATGGCATGGTGTGGCTACGTCGGTAACTATAGTTTGCGAGGATGAAAAACTCTTTTCAAATCTGCCCAAGCAATTCAATACCGGCCGTTACCACTCGTGGCTGGTGCAACAGGAATTACCCGATTTCCTGGTGCCAACAGCAATTGATGAAACAAGTAACATCATGGCGCTGCGCCATAAAGAGTTTGATGTACGAGGCGTGCAGTTCCACCCCGAATCAGTGCTGACAGAGCATGGAAGGGAGATAATTAAAAACTGGCTTGACAGTTAGACAGTTAGAAAGTTAGAGAGTTTGGAAGTTAGAAAGTTTATTGAACTGTTAACTAAATAGGTTCTAAAATTTCCCCTTCTGTTTTTAGGAGGGGTTAGGGGGAGGTAAAAAAACAACAATGAAAGAAATACTGAATCACTTATTCGAACATAAAACGCTTACCAAAGAGCAGGCGCGGGAGGTGCTGCTTAATATTACAGGAGGCAGGTACAACCAAAGCCAGATCTCCAGTTTCCTGACGGTGTACATGATGCGAAGCATTACGGTAGATGAACTGGAGGGCTTCCGGAATGCGCTGCTCGACCAGTGCCAGCGCGTAGACCTGGATGCTTACAACCCTATCGACCTTTGCGGCACCGGTGGCGATGGCAAGGATACGTTTAACATCTCTACGCTGTCGTCTTTTGTGGTGGCGGCCAATGGTATTCCGGTTGCCAAGCATGGTAACTATGGCGTGTCGTCTTCGTGTGGCTCCTCTAATGTGCTCGAGGCACTGGGAATCAGGTTTACTACGGATACCGATGCGCTGGAGCGATCTATTGCCAATTATAACATTTGTTTCCTGCATGCGCCGCTTTTCCATCCGGCTATGAAAAGTGTGGGTGCTATCAGAAAAGACCTCGCGGTGAAGACGTTCTTTAACATGCTGGGCCCAATGGTGAACCCGGCTTTCCCGAAGCAGCAGATGGTAGGGGTTTATAGTCTGGAACTTGCCCGTATGTATAGTTACCTGTATCAGCAGCAGCCGGAAGTAAACTATAGCATCATTCATACCCTGGATGGCTACGACGAAATTTCCCTGACAAGCCCGTTCAAAGTGATCTCCGATAAAAAGGAAGTGCTGTTAGATGCCCAGTTGCTCGGGTTGCCACGGTTGCAGCAGGAGCAGATCAAAGGCGGCGGTACGATTGAAAGTGCAGCTAAAATATTTATAGATGTATTAAAAGGAGAGGGTACAGCTGCGCAAACAGCTGTAGTTGCCGCCAATGCCGGCATGGCTATTCAGTGCGCAAGACCAGAAACAAGCATGATGGAAGCTGTTGCTATAGCTAAAGAAACACTTGAATCAGGCAAAGCTTATCCCTTATTCAACAGTCTGATAAATGATCAGAAGTTAGTAGTAGCCTGATCATCTTCAACACTATTCATCTCCAAAATTTAAAATCAAAAGACATGAACATACTAGACGAAATCATAGCGCATAAATACAAAGAAGTAGCCGATCGCAAAGCACTATACCCGGTAAAATTGCTGGAGAAAAGCCTTTACTTCGAAACACCTTGCCTGTCGCTGGAGCGTTACTTGCTGCGCCCTGACAAGAGCGGTATCATTGCCGAGATCAAGCGTAAATCACCTTCCAAAGGCGACATCAATCCTTATGTTTCAGTTGAGCGCACTTCCATTGGCTACATGCAGGCGGGCGCTTCGGCTTTGTCTATCCTAACTGATACAAATTACTTTGGCGGCAAAAACGAAGACCTTGTAACGGCCCGTAAGTATAATTTCTGCCCGATCCTACGCAAGGATTTTGTAATGGACGAATACCAGATCGTGGAAGCAAAATCGATTGGTGCCGATGCTATACTGTTGATTGCGGCTGCTCTTGAACCTGCGCGACTGAAAGAACTGGCTGCCTTTGCCCGCTCATTCGGGTTGGAAGTGCTGCTGGAAGTACACAACAAACAGGAACTTGATGAAACGTTGCATGAATCTGTAACTATAGTTGGCGTGAACAACCGCAATCTGAAGACCTTTAAGACGGATGTAGGCTTATCCTTTGAACTGGCGCAATACATTCCGAGTGGCCTGACTAAAGTTTCAGAAAGTGGTCTGAGCCAGGTACAAACACTGATTGAGCTGCAACAGGCTGGTTACAACGGATTTTTGATCGGAGAGACCTTTATGAGCGATAGCCGCCCTGAGCGCGCCGCTGCTGCTTTTATAAAAGAACTTCGTCAGTTGCAGGAGCTTAAAGAGCAAACAGCATGAAAGTAAAAGTATGCGGCATGCGCGATCCGGAGAACCTGAAGCAGATCGCAGCGCTTCATCCGGATTACCTGGGTTTCATTTTTTACAAAGGATCTAAGCGCAACTGTGCAGAAACTATAACTCCGGAAATGCTGTCCGATTTGCCCGCAACTATAAAAAAGGTCGGGGTTTTTGTGAATGAAACTACGGAAACTATAGTTTCAACCGCCCGCAACTATAGGCTGAATGTCATCCAACTGCACGGCGTAGAATCACCGAAGCAATGCCAGGAAATTAAAGATGCAGGATTTGAAGTAATAAAAGTTTTTTCTGTAGATGACCGTTTTGTATTTGAGAATACCCTGCTGTATGAAAGAAGCTGCGACTACTTCCTGTTCGATACCAAAGGCGATGCGCATGGCGGCAACGGCATTCCGTTCGATTGGGAACTTATGAAAAACTATTTGTCGCCCAAACCTTATTTTCTGAGTGGCGGCCTGAACCTGGAGAACATCAAGCACCTGGTTAAAGTGAGACCAAAGCCCTTTGCCATTGATGTAAATAGCGGGTTCGAGTTGGAGCCAGGACTGAAGGATGTTGAGAAAGTGAGGCTCCTGTTGGAGCAGTTGAGAGTTAAGAGTTAAAAGTTATGAGTTTAAAGTCGTGTTACGTGCGTCGTGTTACGTGATACGGATAACAATAGAATATGAAATATACAGTTGACGAAAATGGCTTCTATGGCAAATTTGGCGGATCGTACATCCCAGAAATGCTGTACCCGAATGTGGAAGAGCTGCGCCAGAATTACCTGACAATCATGCAGGAACCGGACTTCCAGGAAGAGATGCAAACTTTACTGAAAGATTATGTGGGTCGCCCGACGCCGCTCTACTTTGCCAAGCGACTTTCCGAAAAATATAACACCAACATTTACCTCAAACGCGAGGACCTGAACCATACCGGCGCACATAAGATCAACAATACGGTGGGCCAGGTACTGATGGCAAAACGCCTGGGCAAGAAACGCATTATTGCTGAGACCGGAGCTGGTCAGCATGGTGTGGCAACAGCTACCGTGTGCGCGCTGATGGGGCTGGAGTGTATCGTGTACATGGGTGAAGTAGATATTCAGCGACAGGCGCCTAATGTGGCGAGAATGAAAATGTTAGGTGCTACGGTAGTGCCTGCAACCAGTGGCAGCAAAACCCTGAAAGACGCCACCAACGAAGCCATCCGCGACTGGATCAACAACCCGGAAAATACCTATTACATCATCGGTTCGGTGGTTGGTCCGCATCCTTACCCCGACATGGTTGCCCGTTTTCAATCTATAATTTCTGAGGAAATAAAGACGCAGCTGAAACAGAAAACTGGGAATGAGAACCCGGATTACGTGGTGGCTTGTGTAGGCGGTGGCAGCAACGCAGCGGGCGCTTTTTATCATTACCTGGATACGCCGGAGGTAAAGCTGGTGGCAGTAGAAGCCGCTGGTCTGGGTATAGATTCAGGAGAGTCGGCCGCTACGTCGGTGCTGGGTCGTGAGGGCATTATACATGGCAGCCGCACTTTGCTTATGCAGACCGAAGACGGACAGGTGACCGAACCCTATTCCATTTCTGCGGGCCTGGATTACCCGGGAGTAGGACCGTTACATGCGCACCTGCATCAATCCGGACGCGCTATTTTTGAAAGCATAACCGACGATGAGGCCTTGCAGGCAGTGCTGGAACTAACAAGGTTGGAAGGCATCATTCCGGCTCTGGAAAGCGCGCACGCTTTAGCAGCCCTCAGCAAAATCGGTGCGAAGCCGGATGAAGTGGTGGTCGTGAACCTTTCCGGTCGCGGCGACAAAGATTTAACAACTTACTTAGACAGATTTGAGCTTCATGGAAAATAGAATCAAAACCCTTTTCAGACAAAAGCCACAGGAGCTGCTATCTGTTTACTTTACGGCTGGCTATCCGAATTTAGAAGATACGGTTCCGATCATCCTAGAGCTTGAGAAAAATGATGTGGATTTGATCGAGATCGGCATGCCTTTTTCTGATCCCTTAGCCGACGGACCAACTATACAGCAGAGCAGTGAAATTGCTTTGCGAAATGGCATGACTATTCCGTTGCTGCTTGAGCAGTTAAAGGATATCCGCCAGCAAACACAGATTCCGCTGGTATTTATGGGCTACCTGAACCCGGTGATGCAGTATGGCGTGGAACGATTTTGCAGAGAAGCCAGCGAGATTGGTATAGATGGCATCATTCTTCCTGATCTGCCACTGGCTGATTATGTGCGGGAATATAAATGCCTTTTCGAGCAACACAACCTGAGCATGGTTTTCCTGATAACGCCTCAAACGACAGAGCAGCGCATCCGGGAAATCGACAGCCACACCAATGGTTTTATATACATGGTTTCATCTGCATCGGTAACAGGTGGCACCAATGGTAACGCGGTAGCTAATACCGATTATTTTCAACGGGTAAGGCAGATGGAGCTTCGAAATCCGGGCATCATTGGCTTCGGCATACATAACCGCGAAACCTTTACCGAAGCCTGCAACCATGCAAGCGGAGCCATCATTGGCAGTGCCTTCATTAAAGCACTTACGCAGGGGGCAGCCTTCAGCAAAACATCCAGTCATTTATCCAGCGCATTAAACAAGAAGCATGATCATACAATTGCAGCAAGGTATACCTGCTGAACTCAAAGAAAATATCCTGCAGCAAATAAAGGCTGTCGGTTTTAAAGGCAATGAAGTACTGACTCAGGAAGGCCAATATATCGTGGGCATCGGCAAGAAAGATTTCGATATCCGTACGATTGGCCAGTTGCCTGGCGTAGCCGACATTCACCGGGTGTCTGATGAGTATAAGCTGATTTCACGCAAGTGGAAAGTAGAGCCAACACGCATCGATCTGGGTGACGGTGTAATAATTGGAGAAGGGCAGTTCAGTATCATGGCCGGACCTTGTTCCATCGAAAGCGAAAAGCAGATTGAGCTGGTGGTGCAGCATTTAGTGGAGAATAATGTGAAGATCATGCGGGGCGGCGTGTTTAAACCGCGTAGCTCACCTTATGCTTTTCGTGGGCTTGGGTTAGAAGGTCTGCAGTTATTTCACCGCATCTGCCGCGAGAACGGGATCAAGATCATTACCGAAGTGATGCAGGTGTCCCAGATAGAGGACATGATCGACTATGTGGATGTTTTCCAGGTAGGGGCACGCAACAGCCAGAATTTTAATCTGCTGGATGCATTAGGTGCTGCACAGAAACCAGTACTGCTGAAACGTGGCATTTCCGGAACTATAGAAGAATTGCTGCAGGCCGCAGAATACATCTTCTCGAATGGAAACGAAAAGATCATGCTTTGTGAACGCGGAATCCGTTCTTATGAAAATGCTTACCGCAATGTGCTTGATCTGAATGCTGTACCCGTCCTGAAAGCCAAAACGCATTTACCAGTTATAGTTGACCCGTCGCATGGAATAGGTTTAAGAGATTATGTTGAAGAAATGTCGTTGGCAGCGGTAATGGCCGGGGCTGATGGCGTGATCTATGAAACGCACCAGAAGCCGGAAGAAGCTTTTTCAGATGGACAGCAGACAGTTAATTTCAAGGAGTCTGAAAGGTTGATCAGACGCATGCGACAAGCCTATAGTTTGCGGGAGAGTTTTTGATTTCGTTATCCGTTGCTCGTTGATCAGAATAAATACTGGTGCGATAGTCCTAGCTCGTGACGAACTATAGTTTGGGCCTCTGTTACAGTCGGATTACAAATCCAACATTATAGTAAGACACGGGTTACAAACCCGCGCCAGCAAAATTATATATGATTTCAAATTGGGAAAAAGCTACTTCATTCTCCCAATTTGTCATCCTGAAAGGATCTTGTGGGCGAGTAGCTTAGGCTCTTGCTAGTTCTAGTTACTGTAATCCAACCCAAGCCCTCGCTCGCGTCCCGCGAGTGTGTGTTACCCGCAGCCTCTGGCCGCTTTAAACTATAGTCTATAGTTGCCTAAACTTAAAGTTATAGTATAAGGTGGCGAGACGCCACAAAATAGCTCACACTCGCGGGACGCGAGAGAGGGCAAAATATTTGTATGAAACGAACCTGCTATCCAAGGGGGCACTTTACAAAACATTCAAACTATAGCAACAAAAAAGCCCGGTACTTTTTGCACCGGGCTTTTATAGTTTAGTTGTTGTTTGGTTACAGCGTTTCGTCTAACCATTTAAAGAACTCACTCTGCCACACAATTGCGTTCTGTGGTTGCAGTACCCAGTGGTTCTCATCCGGTAAATATAACAAGCGGCTCTTAATGCCTTTCAGCTGCGCCAACTGGAATGCCTGCAGGCCCTGCTCTATACCAACGCGGAAATCCTGGCCACCCTGTACGATCAGGATCGGTGTATTCCATTTGCTGACATATTCGCTTGGGTTAAATTCTTTGTAGCTCTGCGGCGATTTGGTATCCCAGTAAGGACCTTTCAGCTCGTTGTTTGCAAAGAACATTTCCTCTGTCGTGCCATACCAGCTGCGCATATCAAACAAACCATCATGGGCGATGAACGTTTTGAAACGCCCGTCGTGCACGCCTGCCAACATAAACACCGAGTAACCGCCATAGCTGGCGCCAACTGCACCCAGTCTGTCTTTATCTACATAAGCTTCTTTGGCTACGTCGTCAATGGCAGCAAGGTAATCGCGGATAGGCTGTCCGCCCCAGTCGCCGCTGATCTGGCGGTTCCACTCGTCACCATGACCTGGCATACCACGTCTGTTCGGAGCTACAACAATATAGCCTTGCGCTGCTATCAGTTGCAGGTTCCAACGGTAAGAATAAGACTGTGTTAAAGCCGATTGCGGACCACCCTGGCAGTAAAGCAAGGTTGGGTATTTTTTATTCGGATCGAAATCCGGCGGATAGACTATCCACGAGAACAGGTCTTTGCCATCACTGGCTTTGGTAACACGTGGTTCCACTTTGCTGAGCGCCAGTTTGCTGTAAACCTCGTTGTTTACTGTAGTCAGCTGCGTTAGCTTGCCGGATTTAGTATATAAGCGGTATAGTTCCGGCGCATGATTCATGTCGGTACGTGATACTACCAGGTTATTTCCTGATTGGCCTACTATACCGTTCACATCGAACTGGCCTTTGGTTACCTGCCTGATGTTTTTAGCCGAGAACTTGTCCAGGTTTTTCGGAAGAGCAATTTCGTATAGTTGTATAGTTCCTTTAATAGGGGCTACAAACCAGATCTTGCTGCCATCCTTGCTCCAGGTAAACGAGTTTATAGTTTCGTCCCAGTCTTTGGTCAGGTTATACTTTTTACCGGATTTGGTGTCCTGTACCATCAGCTCATTCTGGTCAGCTTCGTTGCCATCTTCGTCCATAGCCAGCCACGCCATTTTTGTGGCATCTCCCGAAAAAGCAGGATTGGTATCGTAGCCTGGGTTGCCGTCTGTAAAGTTTGTTGTTTTACCTGATGCGATGTCGTAGCGGTAAATATCGGTGTTGGTGCTTACAGCGTATTCTTTACCGAATTTCTTCTTGCTTACATACAATATGGCTTTGCTGTCAGGGCTCCAGATCATATCTTCCGATCCACCGAATGGCATCTGCGGTGCATCAAAAGGCTCGCCCTTCATTATATCGGTTGGGTTGCCGATCTTGCCCTCGTTGTAGGTCGCAAAGAAAACGTGCTGAAACTTACCATCTTCCCAGGTATCCCAGTGGCGGTAGTTCAGGTCATCGTATACATAGGCGTTTGATTTTTTCAGCTTTGGATAGATGTCGGTGCTGTGCATTTTCTTCACTTCCACCTCGCGCGAGAAAAGTACATATTTTCCATCCGGAGAGAAACGCACATTGCTCAGACCACCTTCAAAATTAGTCAGTTGTTTTGGCTCGCCTTTACCACCGGTTAACTGCCATAGCTGGCCTTTGTGCAGGTAAACTATAGTTCCGGCTTTATCGATATGCACAACGCTTTCGCCACCTTTTGTAGAAGTAAGTTGCGTAGGCTGTCCACCAGTTACAGGAATAGCGTATAGGTTGCGTTCGCTACCATTCTCTTCCATGTTTATGTTGGTTACGCCATATATTACCGACTTACCGTCTGGCGTTATAGTTTCTGCCGACACCCGACCCAGTTTCCAGAGCAATTCAGGCGTCATGCGCTGTTGTGCCTGCGCCATACTTACAGCAAACACACCAGCCAGTATCAAGATCTTTTTCATACTTCAAATTTAAGCGAATTGCCGGGATTCTGAAATTATAGTTCTTTAAAGAGAATGCAGGAATTTGTAGTAACTAAACTATAGTTCACGTATATTTGCAGTAATGAAAGGCACAATGGCTCATATGCACCATCATCATGCACGAAGCAACAGTTTCGGAGCCGTATGCCTGTGGATTAGATAGAACTATAATCGTATATATCCAGAAAGCCTGACTCCGTAAAAGAGTCAGGCTTTTTTGTTTTTGTCTGAATCAGGATTTTCAGGATTTAAGGATGAATAGGATATAAACTATAGCTGGTGCGGATGTTACTTCCGTTCCAAGGTTTTAACTATAGCTCTTTCGGACTTCATAGTCCGAAAGCAACCTGTTGGGGACTTCTTAGTCCCCGTAACGCGGATTAAGAAATCCGCAGCAGTCAAGTTTCAGATTAGGAAATCCGAAACAGCATTTGAGAAGAAAAAAACAGTAAACAAGAACTATAGATGATGGCTGTAGCACTGCCACATTCATAATTCGTAATTCATCATTCATAATTAAAAAGATGGACTTAGTTATAGTTGATTACAAGGCCGGGAATGTGCAGTCGGTGCAGTTTGCGCTGGAGCGGCTGGGCGTGCAGGCTACCTTGAGTGCCGATGCAGAAACGATAAAAGCGGCTGATAAAGTGATCTTCCCGGGTGTGGGACAGGCAGCTTCGGCAATGGCACAACTGAAAGCCCGTAACCTGGATAAGCTACTGCCAACGCTTGAACAGCCCTTTTTTGGAGTTTGCCTGGGTATGCAGCTGCTTTGTCAGCACTCCGAAGAAGGCGATACTGATCTGTTGGGCATTATTCCGCTACCGGTAAAGCATTTCGTGACTGACCTAAAAGTACCGCACATGGGCTGGAACCAGCTGGAAAACCTGCAGACGCCGCTGTTTAAAGGATTGCAGGAGCAGGAGTATGCCTACTATGTGCACAGCTATTATGTGCCGCTTAGCGAGTTTACCATCGCCAAGACTTCTTACCCGGAGCCATTCTCGGCTGCGCTGAACTATAAAAACTTTTATGCCGCCCAGTTCCACCCCGAGAAAAGCGGAGCTGCTGGTTCACAGATCCTTAAAAACTTCCTTGCCTTATGATGGATATCATCCCAGCTATAGACCTGATCGGCAGCCAGTGTGTGCGCCTGACCGAAGGTGATTTTACACAACAAACAACCTACGACAGCAACCCGCTGGAGGTAGCCAAACGCTTCGAAGCCAGCGGCATTAAGCGCCTGCATTTAGTTGACCTTGACGGAGCGCGTGCCCGGAAACCTGTAAACCTGGATGTGCTGGAAACTATAGCTTCTAATACTGGACTAACTATAGATTTTGGTGGTGGTCTGCAGTCGGATGAAGCGGTTCAACAGGCTTTTGATGCGGGTGCTTCGCAGATCACGGCCGGTAGTATAGCAGTGCGCGAACCGGAAACAGTTAAAAGCTGGCTGTTAAAATATGGCCCGGAGAGGATCATCATCGGAGCCGATTTTAAAGGCACCAACATTGCTATTTCTGCCTGGACAGAAGAGAGTAAGTACTCGCTGCAGGACTTTATTTCGGGCTATGTGCAAACAGGAGCGCAGTTGTTTATCTGCACTGACGTAAGCAAAGACGGCAAACTCCAAGGGCCATCTACCAACACGTACCGCCACCTGAAACTGACGTTGCCTGAAGCAGAGATTATTGCCAGTGGTGGCGTGACAACTATAGCCGACCTGGAGGAACTGCAGGAAATTGGAGTAAAAGGAGCCATTATCGGGAAAGCAATTTACGAAGGCACCATTTCATTAAAAGATTTAGCGCGATTTATATGTTAACAAAACGCATTATTCCCTGCCTGGACATTAAGGATGGCCGCTGTGTAAAAGGCGTGCAGTTCGAGAACATCCGGGATGCCGGCGACCCGGTAGAACTGGCTAAATGGTATGCCCAACAGGGTGCCGATGAGCTAGTATTTTTGGATATTACAGCCACCAACGAAGGTCGCAAAACCTTTGCCGAACTGGTGCGCGACATTGCCCGCCACATCGATATTCCGTTTACAGTGGGTGGCGGCATCAGTGCTGTAGCAGACGTAGAAGTACTATTACAGAACGGAGCAGACAAAGTTTCTATCAACTCATCAGCTATTAAAAATCCGCAACTGGTAGCAGAACTGGCAAGGCATTTCGGTAGCCAGTGCGTTACCGTTGCCATCGATACCAAGTTTACCGAAGCCACCGGCTGGAAAGTATACACCCGTGCCGGAACTATAGAAACCGAACACGCAACTATAGATTGGGCCAGAAAAGTAGTGGATATGGGAGCAGGAGAGATCTTACTGACCAGCATGAACAACGACGGTACTAAAGCAGGTTTTGCGCTGGATATTACCAAAGCAGTATCAGAAGCAGTATCTGTACCTGTTGTTGCCTCAGGTGGTGCCGGAACAATGCAGCACTTTGCAGAAGCTTTTAAGGTAGCTAATGCCGACGCCGCTTTAGCTGCCAGTTTGTTTCACTTCCGAGAACTGGAAATACCAGATTTAAAACGTTTCCTGAAAGCACAGGGCGTGGATGTGAGGGTTTAATGGCTGAATCGTTGGTGGTTATCTTGTGTTGATTTTATAGTATCCACTATCTCTTTAAGCTCTTACACTTTCTAACTTTTTAACTTCTAAACGTTCTAACTATGTTAGATTTTGATAAAATGGGCGGATTGGTGCCTGCTATAATACAAGACGAGCAAACAAGCCAGGTGCTGATGCTGGGCTACATGAACCAGGAAGCACTGGACAAAACGAAACAGGAGGGACTGGTAACGTTCTTCTCCCGCTCCAAAAACCGCCTCTGGACCAAAGGCGAAACTTCCGGCAATACATTGCAGGTAGTAACTATAGTTGAAGACTGCGATAACGATTCGCTGCTCATAAAAGTAAAACCCAACGGCCCGACCTGCCATACCGGTAGCACAAGTTGCTTTGGAGAGGAAACTAAAGCCAAGAGAGTAAAAGCCATTCAGTTTATCGCGCAACTGGAGGAAGTGATCCAGCAACGAAAGGTTAATCCGGTAGAAGGTTCCTATACTAATTTCCTGTTTGATAATGGCATAAACAAAATAGCCCAGAAAGTAGGAGAGGAAGCCGTGGAAACTGTGATAGATGCCGTTGCCGGGAATACAGAAACGATGAAGGGCGAAGCTGCCGATCTGCTTTACCACCTTGTGGTGTTGCTGGCTGCATCCGGATTAGAACTGGCAGATGTGGTGGCTGTGCTTCAGGAGCGGCATCAGAAAAAATAAGTAACTATAAAAATAGCTGCAACTATAGTTTATACTTGCAGCTATTTTTTGTTTAGGGATTAGTTGAAAGCAAAGCGTTTTCGAAGGTGCCTGTAACCGTTACATCACACCTCCTCGGGTTAGGTGTTGGTGTTGTAAGGGTAGGATCAGGGATATCTTCCATGGTTAACTCATAGGTGCCGCTGATCAGGTTGTGCTGTTTGTTGTACTTAGTGATTTTCAGTTCACCACATATAACGTTGGCCTGGCTAAATTAAGCGCTTCCTGAGCCATCACCATTATCATAAATGTAAGTAGTTTTCGCTTTGCCGGTTTCCGGGTCGGGCAGCGATTTTAAACTATAGACACCAACATAGCCATTAAGCAGATCTGTTTCATCAATTTCAAATGCGATCTCATCCGGTTCAGCAGCTAAAAAAATGGTCAGTTTATTGTTCTCAAGGCTAATTCCGCTATTAAAATCAGCGGTGGTATAGTTTGCTTTTTTCATCTCCCGGGTGTCGTGGTACATAAGGGTGCGTTGCATGGCCAGTTCCATCTTCGGAACAACCACTTCCTTATCACCACTACCGCAGGAGAAATTTAACAAGGCCAGCGATGCCATGCCAAAACGAAGTAATGTCTTTCTCATAGATTTTTGTTTGGCAAAGGTTTAGCCAGGATTATGCCAAATATTCTATTTATTTAATATAAAATGATGAATGGCATCAGCCACTTCCCCGCCACGTTCTTCCTGCACAAAATGGCCGGCCTTATATTTTATCGTTTTAGCTTCCGGAAACTCCTGCTGCCAGCGTTCAAGAAAGTGTACTGGTAAAAGCTTGTCTTTCTCACCCCACAGTAACAGCTTATCTATAGTTCGCAGTTTTTCGTGCTGTTGCCATAGTTCATCAAAATAGGAGGATGATTCGTGCAGGGCTTTAGCAAATCCCCAGGTACCCATGCGGCTCCCTGAAGTAGAAAGTGGCTTCTGGTAATGTAATTTGATGTCTTTTGTCAGGTGTTTACCCTCGTGGTAGCCTTGTGGCAGCAGAAAGTTGGCAGAGAAACCCAATTGCAAATACAAAAATCTGCCCACACCACCAGCCATAAACCTGCTGATCTTCATGATCTTTTTCTCCTCTTCCAGGCTCCACATCCAGGTATTCAGGATCACGATCTTCTTAACATTTTCAGGGTGGCGCAGTGCATACCGTAACCCGATCGGACCACCAAAATCATGTACCACCAGTGTAATGTTCTTTAGCTGCAGATGGTCAATAAGCTGCTCCAGGTTATCGGCATGCGCTTCCGGGGTGTAAGCAAAGCCAGCTGGTTTAGCAGATAAGCCGAAGCCAAGATGATCAGGGGCAATGCAGCGGTAGTTCCGGCTCAGTGCTTTTATCTGTTGCCGCCATACAAACGACCAGGTAGGTGTGCCATGCACTAAAACTATAGGCTCGCCCTGTCCTTCGTCTACGTAATGCATGTTGCCGGCCGGCAGATCCAGGGTACGGTGCGCAAAAGGGTAGAGGATCCGGTCGAGCCATTTGGGAGAGTTCATAGTTCCTTTATCTATAGTTGCAGCTTGTTTAGTTAATCTCAAAACACAATTATCTTTTATACTTCATGATGAGTAAGGTGGCTACATCATCGATCGGATAATTTTCGTGGAGTAAATAATGTTGCGCCAGTCCGTCCAAAGAAGCAAAGTAAAGTTTGGCTTCCAGCTCCGGAAAGGGAATACCAGCCTCTATCAGGTTCTGTCTGATCTGGGTTTCTACGTAAGCTGTTTGCTCTTTCATTTCTGCACTCAGCCGTTGCACTACAGCCGATTGCATTCTAATGCCATGTATTAATTTCCAGAAGTCTTTCTTCTCTTTCAGGATCTTTACTGTCTGGCGGATGTGCCGTTCAATGGCTGTCATTTTTTCCCACTCAGGAGTAATCTGCTCAAATGAAACACGAACATCTGAAGCGCCTCGCCTGCAAATCTCAACCAGAAGTTCTTCCTTGCTTTTAAAATAATTGTACATCAATCCCAGGGAAATACCTGCCCGCTGGGCTATCGTTCTGATAGAAGTAGCGTCATAGCCCTGCTCAGAAAATAGGGCTAAGGCAGTGTCTATCATGGTGTTAATACTTTGTTCGCGTTTCTCCTGTGTGACTTTCATATTATGAATGAACGTTTGTTCATAAAAGTAGTTGCTTTTTAGGAAGATTCAAAAGCCTATCAGAATCTTTAAATAGGTAGGATGTGCTTCCTGGACTTAAATCTGCTCAACAAAGAGATGAGCCAACTTTACTTCTAAAACTATAGCGAGCAAGAGCAGACTTAACGGGTTTCTGTATTTTAATTAAGCTTCAGCAATTATAAGTTAGGGTGTATTGAAAGCTATAGGTTAATCGATCACCAGGCGTGGAATGTTGGCTGGAAGGCGTGTAAGCAACTCATAGTTTAGCTGTGTACTAAGTTCTGCAAAGGAGGCTACTGTTATGCTTTCGTCTCCCTGCGAGCCAAGCAAAACAACTTCATCATCTTTCTGCACCGCAGGAATATCAGTTACATCCACCATCATTACGTTCATGTTTACGATGCCGACTACAGCAGCGCGAACTCCCCTTATTAGTACATTGCCCTGGTTACTGAGCGTGCGACTGTAGCCCCAGCCATACCCAACCGGAATTACAGCCAACGTCATGTCGCGCTGTGTTTGATACGAGCTACCATACCCAACATATTCGCCTTTAGAAATGGACTTTATGCTCATGATGCGGCTTTTCCAGTTTATGAGACGACGCAAAGGGTCTTTTTTAAGCGTATGCTGGCTAAAATAATGACTATACGTTTCGGGGCTGGGCCAGAAGCCATATTGCATAATGCCGATACGAACCATATCCATGTGTGTTTCGGGGTACGAGACCATAGCAGCAGAACAGGCCGAGTGTAATTGTTTGGGAGTATGACTAGAGTTGATCAGTTGCTGCAGTAATTCCTGGAAATTCTGCTGCTGCATTATGATACGTTCGTGGTTCTGGAAATTTTCAGCTCCTGCAAAGTGAGTGCAAACCGCCATTAACGTTACATGCTCTTCTGTATCATCCAGTATTTTCCTTGCCTGTGCTGACGTAGTTTTGTCGAAGCCGGTGCGGTTCATGCCGGTTTCCAGTTCCAGGTGGATCTTTGCTTTTTTACCGAGCTTCCTGGCAACATCTGCTGCTTTGGTCAGCCGGTCGGGTTCAAAAACAAAGAACTCTATATCATTCCGGATCGCCCATTCAAGTTCAGGATCATCAATATATCCCATTATCAACGTGGTAGCTGGCCGGGGAAGTGACTGATGCAGGCGCAGAGCTTCGTCAGCACTAAAAACTGAGAAATGATCCACCCCACACTCCTGAGCCAACGTAGCAAACTGCTCGATTCCGTGTCCGTAAGCATTGCCTTTTACCACGGAAGAAAAGCGCACCCGCGGCCCGATCTCATTCCTTATAAAATTGATGTTGTTTTGTAAAGCGGTTTTGCTGATCTCAATGTAAGAGCTATGAAACATACTGCGTTATTTATTCAGAATCTGTTGGATGATGCCATAGAACAGGGCAGTTCCGGTTGGTATAAGCTCGTCCGGGAAGTCATAGTTAGCATGATGCAGTTGCGGCTGGTGAATGCCAGAACCTAGCCCGAAAAAAGCACCTTTATACCTGGCTATAAAGTGGCCGAAATCTTCTGACCACCTGAAAGGCTGTACGGCTTCCTGCACATCAAGTTCTAGGTCTGCGGCCGCCTGCCGAATTGATTGCACCTGTTCCGAATGGTTAACAGTGGCCGGAAAATCCTCCACAAAGTTGATGTTATAGGTGAGCTTATAGCTGGCTGCTATTTGCTGCACACATTGCTGCGTAAGCTCTTTTAATTTCTGCATATCAGCGGGTTGATAGGAGCGAAGTGTTGCCATAACGGTTGCAAAACCCGGGTTTGTTCCAAAAGCAACTTCCCCTAATCGTGCGTGTATCACCGTCAGTAACGCAAGGTCCTGGAACTGCTCTTTTTTCCGGATGATATCATTAAACGCAACTATAATTTCAGACATGGCCAACCCCGGATTTATACCGTTTTCAGGTTCAGCAGCGTGAGATGATTTTCCATGCAATTCAACGATCATTCCTGTAGATGCGGCAGCGAAAACATCTTCGCGAACTATAACCTGGTGCATGGGTTTGCCGGGTATATTATGTAACGCAAATACATAGTCAGGTTTTAATGCAGCTTTAAACCGAGCGTCCTGCAAAACAGCCCAGGCGCCGGCTCCGGTTTCTTCGGCAGGTTGGTAGAGTAAAATTACTTTTCCGCATGCTGGTCGTTGCTGCTGAAGCAAACTACCTAAAGCCGCAAGAATTGCCATATGCCCGTCGTGCCCGCACTTATGACTGGTGCCATCCGTTACCGAACTATAGTTTAGATTTTTATTGGTTTCAGAAATTGGCAAGGCATCCAGCTCCGCTCTGAAAAGAATAGTCGGGCCATTGGCATCCTTTCCAAAGAAAACAGCTGCTACACCGGTGCCACCTAACTGGGTGTATATTTTATCGGGATTATAGTTTTGCAGGTGTTTTACGATTCTCTTTGCTGTCTCTGATTCCTGACCTGAGAGCTCAGGATACTTGTGAAGTTCCTGGCGAAGTTTTACAAGTTCTGGAAGGTCTGATAATTCTTTATGCTGCATGACAGGTATAGTTGGGTTACAGGCTTTTTCTAAGGTACGGAAAATTAGGCAGAGGTTAAAACGATCTGTAAACCGGAACTATAGTTGCGCTTAACAGGCGACTGTCAACACTAGGCCGCCTTAAACGTTGGTAGTTTTGATCAGGAGCTTTCTGTACTTGGTGAAAATGCTTGATTTAGAAACAAAGCCAAGGTATTTCTCGCCTTCTACTACGGGCAGATTCCAGGCACCGGACTCATCAAATTTCTTCATTACTTCCGCCATGCTATCATCGTGCTGTACCAGTACCGGAGGCTTTACCATTAGCTCTTTGGTTTTCACAAGATCATATTTGTCGGCTTTAAACATGATCTCCCGGATATCTTCCAGAAGTATGATCCCTTCAAGTGTTCCTTTTGAATTTACTACCGGGAAGAGGTTGCGTCGGGAATGAGCAATTACTTCTACAAGTTCGCGTAAGGTCGCATCGGGGCTTACAGGTTGAAATTCAGTTTCGATCAGGTGCCTGATCTTCATGATGCGCAATACGGTTGTGTCTTTGTTGTGGGTCAACAGTTCACCTCTTTGCGCGAGCTTCTTTGCTTCCAGGGAGTAAGGCTCAAAATACTTTACTACCGCGTACGATGTAGCCGATACGACCATCAGTGGAATCATTAATGTATAACCACCTGTAATTTCTGCTATCAGGAAAATACCCATCAACGGTGCATGCATCACGCCACTCAGTATGCCGGCCATGCCTACCATTGTAAAACTATGGATGGGCACATTCCCCAGTTCAGTTAGGTTAATTAATTTCGAGAAAAAGAAACCTGCAAATGCACCCACGAACATAGACGGGCCAAAGTTACCACCCTTACCTCCGGAAGCCATCGTGAGCGTAGAAGCAATTACTTTCACCAGTGCCAGGGCTCCCGTAAAGCCTACTATTAACCACTCGTTGGTTCCAAAAAAGTTAAGCCAGCTATCTTTCAGCAACAGATCTGCATGGTCGCGCTGCAGCAGTTTTATCGATTCATAGCCCTGGCCGAAAAGAGGCGGGAACAGCATGATCAGCAAACCAAGGCATAAACCACCTATCAAAGCGCGTTTGTATACGTTTTCTGACAGTGGCTCAAATATGTTCTCTATCCAGTGTACAGTTCGGGTATAGTAAACCGAGATCAGACCCGTAAGCGCGCCCAGCAGCATATAAAAAGGAATATTGCCGGCATAAAACCCTTCCACATTGCCTACATAAAAAAGCAGATCTTCATCTAACGTCAGCGTGGAGCAAAGCGTACCTACTACAGCGGCTATCATTAGCGGAATAAAGGCAGCAATACTTATATCAGTGAGCAGAATCTCGACAGCGAAAAGTACGCCAGCAACCGGTGCATTAAATACGGCTGCTACACCTGCCGCCGCACCACAGGCAAGTAAAAGCGTTCGGTCGCGGTAGTTTAAGTGATAGGAACGACCAAAGTTAGAGCCGATAGCAGAGCCTGTAACCACAATAGGGGACTCCAAACCTGCAGAACCACCAAAGCCTGCCGTAATGCCGCTGGTAATCACATAAGAATACATCTTACTACGGCTGACGATACTTGACTTTTGAGCGATACTATAGAGAATTCCCGCTGTTCCTCCTTCAACTTTGCCCTTAAAAAAAAGCTGCACTACTACCACAGTCAACAAAATACCAATGATCGGGAGCACCACGAGCAGAACAGGTCGGTCGAACAAACGGCCACCGTAAGCGAGCATGATGTACAGATAATGCACTATTGTTTTGAGAATAACTGCAGCCATACCTGCCGTAAAGCCAACCAACGCACTGGAGATAAGCATAAAGTCGCGGCTGGAGGTGTGGCGGCGCAACCAGAGCAACGGTAATTTATACTTCTTTAGGTAGAACATGTAATATATGTACGTGATCAGAGACAGGTTAAAGCTACTGCAAAAGTAAACGTTGTGCCGGTTAAGTTCAAAATCTATAAAGTAAAGCCTCTTTCTGTATAAGTTTAACTTATATGCCTAAACCTGTCCATCGTATTTTCAGTTATAGTTTAGTTTGAAGGAGAAAATTAGAATGGCTCAGATAAAGGATTTAAGCGGATACCTGGTGCATACAGAGGCACATGGCCCCTTTGATATTATCGGGGATGTGCATGGCTGTTTTGATGAGTTAGTAGAGTTACTTCAGCAGCTTGGCTATCAGGTAAATTATGATAAAAAGGAAAGCAGGTTTAACGTTACGCCTCCTGATAACCATAAAACTGTTTTTGTTGGAGACCTGGTAGACCGCGGTCCTGACTCTCCAAAGGTACTGCACCTGGTAATGGACATGGTGGAGGCGAAACAGGCTTTTTGTGTGAGCGGTAACCATGACGATAAACTATACCGGAAGCTGATTGGCAGAAACGTCCAGGTTCGGCACGGACTGGAGTTTACGATGGAGCAACTCAGCCATTGCAGTGCTGCTTTTATTTTACGGGTTCGTGATTTTCTGGCTAATCTGCCGCACCATATTTTGCTGGACGAGGGAAGGCTGGTTATTGCGCATGCCGGGCTGGCAGAACACCTTCATGGCAGGCACAACCGCTCCGTACGTGACCTTTGTTTATATGGCCCCACTACCGGCGAAACGGATCAGCATGGCTTACCAGTACGGCTGGACTGGGCAGCAAATTATACCGGGCATGCTATAGTTGTATATGGCCACACACCGGTGTACGAGCCATGCTGGCGCAACAATACCATTAACATCGATACGGGTTGTGTATTTGGCGGAAAGCTAACTTCGTTGCTCTACCCTGATCATGTAATCACCTCTGTTCAGGCGCATAAGCTATACGCAGAATCTGTAAGGCCATTCGTGCAACACCGTGCCAGCGCCTGAAGCTTTAAAAAGCAGTGTTTTTGCTACATATCATACCCTTTCAAGAACATAGTTGGTCTCTGTCTGCGTAATGTAAATATCAGCCAGAGCACGTGTTGATTCCCTGTGTTCTATTATATAGCTCCTTACGTTTATGCAAACACTTAAAAAACTGCTGGTAACCATGGATTTCACCCGTATGGATGAGATAGAGGTTAACTACACTGCATTCCTGTGCAGCATATTACCCATCGAAAAGATATACTTTGTATATGTGCGCCGGAAACAGAATATTTCACAGGAAGTGTTGCAAAGCCTGAAACTTACAGAAGAACCTGCCCCGCATCCGGAGGCTTTACAGGAAATGCAAAACCTTGTGCAGCATTACTTTGGAGATAATAAAAAGGTGCAGACAGAAGTACTGGTAAAAGACGGCGATCCGCTTAAGGAGCTATTAAAAATATCGAAGCTTTATGATGTTGACCTGATAGTAACAGGCCGCAAACTTCGCCTTCGCGGAAGTGGTATACTGTCGCATAACCTGGTACACACAGGTGGAATAAGTGTTTTACTGATTCCGGAAACCGCTGAGACCGTATTACAGCATGTTGTGGTAAGCATCGATTTCTCGGAATACTCTAAAATGACACTGACATATGTACAGCAACTTGCCAGTTTAAGACCTAACCTCCAGGTTACTTGCCTGCACGTGTATGAAGTGCCAACCGGTTATATTACGTTGGGTATAAGTTACGATGAGTTTGAAGCCCGTACCAGACACTTTGCTGAAGAAAAATTTTACAAATTAATGGCAGAATTTCCGGAATTGCAGGCCATAACTAGCCTGAGCCTGGTAAGAAAGGATTTGCAGGATGATACCGGCGAAGTAGTGGTACTGGAAGCAAACCGCGCCCGCGCCGACCTGCTGGTAGTAGGCGCACGGGGCATTTACGGTGCCACACTGTTGTTAATGGGTAGTGTTACCGAAAAAGTGATCCGGGCAAATGATGATATCCCGCTCCTGATCATTAAAAAGAAAAATGAGCACCTGAGCTTTCTGGATGCACTTATCGGCTGATAGATTTTTAGACTTATATAGTGCGAATAGATGTAATGCTTAAGGTAATATACCCAAGCCCTGCCACTCAGCAACAGGCAGTTTCAGGTCTTTGATATACCCATGTTCAATATCTAGCACCCAGCCATGTACGGTAGGGTATTTTAATGTTTTGTAAGCCCGGTGCATAACAGAGGTAGTGCATATGTTTTTTACCTGCGCTATAACATTCAGCTCGGAAAGCTTTTGTAACCTGTCTTTTTCAGTTGGCAGGCTATCTATTTCCTGTCGGTTCTGCATGTAAATATCGCGGATAGGGCTGACCCAGTTCTCAACCACACCGGTTGCAGTTCCTTTGTAGGCAGCTTCAACACCACCGCAGCAATAATGCCCGCAGACAACTATATGCTGCACATCCAGCGCTTCTACGGCATACTCCAGCACTGCCAGTAAGTTCATGTCCGTCAGCGATACCTGGTTGGCAACATTACGATGTATAAAAAGCTCTCCGGGTTCTGTGCGGGTAAAACTTGAAATAGGCATCCGGCTGTCAGAGCATCCGATATAAAGGAAAGGAGGTTTCTGGCCCTGCGCCAGTTGTTTAAAGTACTCGGGGGTATTTTCGAGCTTTTCAGCTACCCATTTTCTGTTATTATTTATCAGATCTTCGTACTCGTTGTAGTGCATGTACTTTGCAGTTTATATAATTTACAGTTGAGTTATACGCAACTATCCGGCAAATATAAACAAGAAAATTTTAGCTGAAACAGGTTTGTGTTAACTTATACCACCTCTTTGTTTATGTACCTTGAGTTTAAAATGCTCAATGCACCCATATAACGCAGGCTGAATTGCAGCACATCGCCTACTTTATAGTTCTTATCATTTGTGCCAAGCTCTATCACCAGCATATCCGAACTTGCCCCAACTACGCTCAGGTTATCTTTCGGAATCAGGAATTTAGGATTCACATCCAGTAAACCGACATCCAATATGGCACGGTGAGATGTTTTACCATAAAGTCTCTCATCAATTTCATAGTTGTCTCCGCTTGGGTTCTCTGCCAGTATTCCGTCTGGGATCATGGGTTTTTCTGTCAGCTCAATTATCTCCGCGCTCAGCTCTAATACGTCATCATGCATGCCTTCAAAGGTTTCGCCGGTAAACAGGTTAAGTCCGAAAAAAAGTGCCTCGCCAATTCTGAAATGATTGATGCCTTTAGGTAACTGATGGGTGAAGAGCAGCGGTATAGTTACAGAGGTGCCACCTGAAACCCACGGAATTTTCTTGTCGAATTTTGTCTCAATGATCTGCTTATAAAGGCTCAGCTGAATAAGTTTATCGCGGGTTGGCATTACGCCATGCAGGCAGTTAAAATTAGCTCCTAACCCGATCACTGCAATCCCAGGCAACTCAAATACCTTCTCATAAAAATCAACCAGTTCTTCTCCCATTACGCCTTCGCGTAGATCCCCCATTTCAATCATGATAATGATCTTGTGCAGCTTCTTCTGCCGAACAGCTTCTGCTGACAGCAGTTTTATAATTTCGAACTCTGTCTGGAAACTAACGTCTGCAAATTCTATTATTTCGGGGATGCTCTTTTTGGGTGCCGGCTTAATATAAACAGTCTGTACATCAGGGGCTACTTTCTTAATTGCTTTCAGGTTCGTTACCCGCGAGTCATGTATTTCTTTAACACCTAACGCAAGTAGTTCTTTTAGAAATTTCTCTTCGCCGCATAGCAGTTTGCTTACAATACCCCAGTCTATATTGTGTTCTTTAAATACCTTATCAAGGTGGCGGTAATTATGTTGTAATCTGTCACGGTACAGCTTTAAAACTGCCATAGTTTATCGTTGTAGTCTATATTCTAAATACTTGTTTGTAAAGCCCATTTTCTCGTACAGATGGCGGGCCGGGTTTTGTGGTTCAACATGCAGGGCTATACTGCCCGATACAGTTTCGGTTGCCAGTTGCACCAGCTTTTTGCCAACACCTTTTCCGCGCTGGTTGCCATGTACTGCTACATAAACTAAGATGTTCTCGGGGATATAACCGCTCATGCCGGTATTGTTCAGGATAAGGGCACCTACTACTTCTCCATTTTCGCGGGCTTCCAGCACGGCGCCGCCTTTCCCTTCGGCTGTAGATAGCGCATAGTTCATGCACTTGGCAATGTCTTCCCGCTTATCGCCATACTCATCTAAATGCTTGAAAAGGAAATCCAGTATCTCGTCCTGGTTTATACCTGTGTTGTTTTCAGGGGTATAGACGTTGTAGTGGAGACTGTTGTTCTCTGCCATTTTACTTTATAGTTTTTGTTAGGATAAGAGCTAATATTCGAGTTATGTATAATGCAGGACTTGGGTAGCCCTATGAAGGTTGGACTTTAGCCATTAGAAAGTTTAACGTCATATTCAGCCACGGTAGCTAACCGATTCAAAAGCTTGTTATATTTTGCTTATTGTCGCTGAAGATGGGTGAGCTGATAAAACACATATCTTAATAAAATATAATTTAAAAGCTGGTTGTTGATTCCTGATTTAATTGAAGATAATCAAAAAAGGCCTTAAAGCATAGCTTTTCAACATAATGTAGGCTTTGGTGGTGTTAAAGGTTAATTTCGTTTGATTGGTTTCGTGCAAAATGTACTAGTTAAAGTGACCAGTATATTTTTGTACGGAAGGCGGCTTTTAAATTGATTTATTAGGGGAATCCTATTAACCGCATTCAAATTATACACACGTTTTCAGGCTAAGGAACTCACCTGAATGCATCATATTTAAATGCTGTTACTGTTCGCCTCAGCATCTGATAAAGCACCTGCAAGCCTGTGCTAAAGTTTAGTTATAAAGCCATTGTGAAACAATACGTTGACGTAACTTTACCAGCAAAAGTCATTTAATTGTTGCCGATTAGTATAAATCTATCCCGAATTCAGTATATTTATTGCCTGACTATAGTTCTGTTACGTATCTTAAAGAGACTTAGTCTTTTACATGTAAATTCCCCGCTATGGCAAAAGCATTCTACCCGGTGTTGCTTTGTCTTTTAAGCTGCTTTCTGTTACAGCCGGAAGCTAAGGGGCAGACTATTTCTCAGGATACCGCATACTTTACTGGGACTGCTAAAAAGATCAAGATCCCGTTTAAACTGGTACATAACCTGATCGTTATACCGGTAAAAATTAACGACTCCAAACAGCTCAATTTTATCCTGGACTCCGGCGTTAACAGCACTTTAATTACCCAGCTAAACTTTACCGATAGCTTAAGCCTTAATAATTCCCGCAAAATAACTGTACAGGGCCTGGGGCAGGGCTTTGAACTGGAGGCTCTCATCTCGAACGGGAATAATATGTTCCTGCGTGGTATTGAAGGCGTAAACCATGAAGTGTATGTGTTGCTGGAAGATATCTTCAACCTTTCTACCCGGATGGGAATGCCTGTACATGGCATCATAGGGTATGATATTTTTAAAAATTTTATAGTTAAGATCAACTATAATACCCAGGTAATTACACTTTACAGGCCAGACACGAAGATCAGGATCAGTAAGAAAGCAGAAGTGCAGGAGTTATCAATAGAAGATTGCAAAGCCTATATTTATGCCAAGGTGCGACAATATAACGGTGATTCTTTAAATGTAAAACTGGTGGTAGATACCGGTGCCAGTCATTCGCTTTCGCTGTACCTGCCTACTAACGAGAAACTGAAATTGCCACCTAAAGTAATGGAAGCATACCTGGGCCGTGGCTTAAGCGGAGACATACACGGAAAGATCGGGAGGATTAACAGCATGTCGCTTGGCCGGCATCAGTTCGAGAACCTGCCCGCTACATACCCTGACGAGCAGGCAATTAAGGTAGCGCTAAACATTGCAAACCGGAACGGAAACCTTGGTTCGGATATTCTGAAACGTTTTACGGTTATTTTTGATTATCCGCACAATCGTCTGGTACTAATACCCAACCGGAAATACAGGCAGCCCTTTACCTATAACATTGCCGGTTTTGAAGTCAGTACACCTATGCCCGGCTTTAATGTGTATGTTGTTTCTAATGTTTCGGAGAATTCGGCAGCAAAAGAAGCCGGTATTAAACCCGGGGACCAACTGATGACAATAAATGGCAAACACTGCTATGAACTGGATCTGAATAACATACTTAATTTATTGGAGGGCAGGCCCGGTCACCAGTTAAAGCTTACTTTTCAGCGCAATACTACCCCTTATTCAGTAACACTTACTTTACAGAACCGGATTTAGCCCTGAGGTGGGGTTTGCTGCAGGTCTTGTATAACCTGCAATAGCAATAAGATACCCGCCAATACGATAAGGAAAATCCCGGTATATAGTCTTGCTTTTGGCACAGGCTGCTGTTCCATTTCTCCAAACTCATTCACACGGTTAAAACGAAGACTTGTAAGCATAAGCCCGTTTCCGAAACTTAGCCAAATTGCCGCGGTCAGGGCTTGGCCCATTAAAAACAAGGTCACCAGCCCTATGGCAGAGAATAAGATGCCGATCATCACCGGCAGATTAAGGTTCTTCATCATGTAAAACAGAAAAGCTGCAAGTTAAAGCATATAGGGCAAATTGTACACTATAGCCTCTGTTAATGCCACCAACTATAACAAAAAATGCTGCTAACTATAACAAACTTATATAGTGTATAATTTTTAATTGAATTTTGGATTGATTCTTGCAAAACACATTTTTTAGTGAAAACATTTGCGTTGCAATTGGAGTATCTAAGCGCTTAAAGCTTTTTTATTTACTTATTTTAAAATGAAAAAAAAGGTCCTTTTATCTGGCGTTCAGCCATCGATAAAACACGCTTCCGATAAGCGTGCGACTTTTTCTGCCCGCATATGCAGAGCAGTTTTCAGGTGCGCCTTTTCTACATTCAGGTGCAGGCCCTAGGCCGACGTTTTCTCGGGTCGCCTATGCGGTAACCCTGCCTCTCAATCACTAATTTATTTCACAGATTAATTTGCGTAAGCTCAGCTTTTTCGAAAGGCAGCTCAAGGCATTTGTATTATCTCGGTTATAGCACAACAGGCTGTTGGTGCAGCCATTAGCATTCTACATAATATTTTGATGACCAATTTACCGGACTTTATAGTTACTATGGCTGATGAAAGCCATGTGGAATATGCGCAGACTGTCTGCAAAGAAATGGAATCCTCGGCTAAAGCACGCGGTACCGGTATCGCGAAGCGCAACCCCGAATACGTGGCCCTGAAAATGAAGGAAGGAAAAGCAGTGATTGCACTGCACCCGGATGGCAAATGGGCAGGCTTCTGCTACATCGAGACATGGGGGCATGGCAAATACGTGGCTAACTCCGGCCTTATAGTTTCACCCGAGCTTCGTAAAAGCGGACTTGCCCGTCAGATCAAGCAAAAGGTATTCGAACTATCGCGCACCAAGTACCCGGATGCCAAAATCTTTGGTCTAACTACAGCCCTGGCGGTAATGAAGATCAATTCAGGCCTTGGTTACAAGCCAGTTACATACTCCGAACTGACAGATGATGAAGCTTTCTGGAAAGGGTGCCAAAGCTGTGTGAATTTCGAGATACTGCAAAGCAAGAACCGCAGCAATTGTTTATGTACCGCCATGTTATTCGACCCGGCACAGGAGTCTACATTTATGGCTTTGCCTGTAGTTGAACAAAAACCAGCCAAAACAGCAAGTAGCCTGCAGGAACGTTGGGTACGTTACCGTCAGCGTTTGGCGTTGCAGCCCATTACATTACCTGAGCAAGAAGAAGATAAGAATAAAAAGGCCTCTTAGGCTACCAAAATATAAATTATAGTTATGAAGAAAGTTTTGTTAGCCTTCAGCGGCGGTCTGGATACATCATATTGCGCTATTTACCTGTCGCAGGAACTGGGACTGGAAGTATATGCAGCTTTGGTAGATACCGGTGGTTTTTCAGCGGAAGAGATCCGGGAAATTGAGCGCCGTGCCTATAGTTTGGGTGTAAAGCAATTTACGCACCTGGATGAGAAGGAAAGCTACTACAAGAGTTGCATTAAATACATGATCTTCGGCAATGTACTGAAGAACAACACGTATCCTTTATCGGTGAGTGCGGAGCGCGTAACCCAGGCACTAAGCATTGCAAACTTTGCCAGGAGCATCGGAGCGGATTACGTAGCGCATGGAAGCACGGGTGCCGGCAACGACCAGGTGCGCTTTGATATGGTTTTCCAGGCGATCATTCCCGATGTAGAGATCATCACCCCGATACGTGATATGAAACTGTCGCGCGAGGAAGAGATTGAATACCTGCGCAAACATGGCGTGGAAATGGACTTTACAAAAGCGCAGTACTCCATCAATAAAGGCATCTGGGGTACATCGGTTGGCGGAAAAGAAACGCTTACATCACACCTGCCATTACCGGAATCCGCTTACCCTACTCAGCTTAGCAAACACGAGCCGGAGCGCGTAACTATAGTTTTCAAAAATGGCGAGCCTGTTGGTTTGAATGATGAAGTCTTTGAAAGCCCGGTAGAGGTAATCCAGCGCTTGCAGGAGTTGGCTGGTCCGTTTGCCATTGGCCGCGACATACACGTGGGCGATACCATTATCGGCATTAAAGGTCGTGTTGGTTTTGAAGCTGCGGCGCCTATGGTGATCATAAAAGCACACCATACGCTGGAGAAGCACACGCTAACCAAATGGCAACTATACTGGAAAGACCAGCTGGCAACCTGGTACGGTAACTGGCTGCACGAAGGACAGTTGCTGGATCCAACGATGCGCGACATTGAAGCCTTTCTGGAGAGCGCGCAGCAAACCGTAACCGGTAAGGTACATGTACTGCTGGCGCCATACCGTTTCCAGGTAGAAGGAATTGAAAGCGAGCACGACCTGATGAGCGATAAGTTTGGCAGCTACGGCGAAATGAACCGTGCCTGGTCTGCTGATGATGTGAAAGGCTTTACCAAAATTTTCGGTAACCAGACCAAATTATACCACAACGTGAATAACACTATAGCAGCATGGGCAACGGAAAAGTAAAGGCAGGCATTATAGGCGGAGCCGGCTATACCGGTGGCGAACTGCTGCGCCTGTTACTCAACCACCCGGATGTTGAACTGGTATTTGCGCATAGCAAAAGCCAGGCTGGCAAACCTATTGGTGCTGTGCATACCGACCTGCTGGGTGAAACAGAACTATATTTCAGCGACTCATTTAAGAATGAAGTGGATGTGCTGTTTCTGTGTGTTGGTCATGGCGAAGCAAAGAAGTTTTTGGCGGAAAATGATATCCCGGCAACTATAAAGATCATTGACCTGAGCCAGGATTTCCGCTGGAACGGGGAAGCTGGTAAAGCGCAAACTATAGATGCTACTGGCAGAGCCTTTACTTATGGATTGCCGGAACTGAAGCGCGAAACTATACAGCAGGCGCAGCACATTGCCAACCCGGGTTGCTTTGCTACAGCCATTCAACTGGCCTTATTGCCATTGGCTGCTAAAGGTTTGATTACGGGCGAAGTGCATGTGAGCGGTATTACAGGAAGCACCGGAGCAGGACAAAGTCTCAGCCCGACATCACACTATAGCTGGCGCAGCGGCAACATCTCCAACTATAAAGTCCTGAATCACCAGCACCTGAACGAGATCCGCCGCACACTGAATGAATTGCAGCCAACGCAGAAATTACCAGCCATCCATTTTGTGCCGTATCGCGGGCCTTTTACGCGTGGTATACTCTGTACCAGTTACCTGCAGTGCAGCCTATCTATAGATGAAGCGCAGAAACTATACAGCAGTTATTACAATACACATCCGTTTGTTTGGCTAAGCCCCTTAACGCCGGACCTGAAGCAAGTCGTGAATACAAACAAGTGTATTCTTTACCTCGAAAAACAAGGCGAGATGCTTGTGATAACCAGCATGATCGATAACCTGCTGAAAGGGGCTTCGGGCCAGGCAGTACAAAACATGAACCTGCTTTTCGGACTGGAAGAAACCGCCGGATTAAAGCTGAAACCAACAGGGTTTTAAACTATAGCGAGGTTTTAAACTATAGAATGTCATCTCGACGATAGGAGAGATCTATCTCAAATTCAAAATAGATTTCTCACTATAATCGAAACAACAATTTAACAATACAACAACCAACAATTAACCATATGTACGTCGAGTATTTCCTTTACTGTCTTACTTCTTACATCTAATTCCCAACGCAGAAATTATGAATCTCTTCGATGTTTATCCTGTCTTTGATATCAATCCCGTACGCGGCCAGGGCTGCTACATCTGGGACGACAAAGGTACCCGCTACCTGGACCTGTATGGCGGCCACGCCGTAATTTCCATTGGGCACAGCCACCCGCACTACGTAAAGCGCATCGCCCGCCAACTATACGATATCGGTTTTTACTCTAACTCGGTACAAATGCCGATGCAGGAAGAACTGGCGCAAAAACTGGGAGAACTGAGCGGCTACACTGACTATAGTTTATTCTTGTGTAACTCCGGAGCCGAAGCTAACGAGAATGCCATCAAAGTTGCCTCCTTCCAGACGGGCCGTAAAAAGATCATCGCTTTTAAAGGCGCTTTCCATGGCCGTACTTCAGCTGCTGTTGCTGCAACCGATAACCCATCTATCATAGCACCGGTAAACGAGACAGAGAATGTTGTATTTCTGCCGCTAAACGATTTAAATGCGTTTGCAAAGGCTTTGTTGAAGTATGGCGATGAGCTGGCAGCTGTAATTGTGGAAGGCATACAAGGTGTTGGTGGCGTGCACATGCCGGAGCCAACTTTCCTGAAGGCCGTGGAAGCTGGCTGCAAAAAAGCCGGGGCTCTACTCATTCTGGATGAAGTTCAGTCGGGTTATGGACGTTCGGGTAAATTCTTTGCACACCAGCACACCGATGTAAAGCCGGATTTGATAACTATAGCAAAAGGGATGGGCAATGGTTTCCCGATCGGTGGCGTACTGATCAGCCCGAAAATTGAAGCGAAGCACGGCATGCTGGGTACTACGTTTGGTGGGAATTACCTGGCCTGTGCAGCCGGTATCGCTGTCCTTGAAGTGATGCAGCAGGAGCAATTACTCGGCAACGCTACCCGTATGGGCAAGCGCCTGATGGAAGGACTGCAGGCGCTACCGGGTGTGCGCGAAGTGCGTGGCCAAGGGTTGATGATAGGAGTAGAGCTGGAAGAGCCCTGTGCGCCGCTGCGCAAAGAGCTGCTGGAGAAACACCGCATTTTCACCGGTTCTTCATCCGACAAAAACACCCTGCGTTTGTTGCCGCCATTAACTATAAGCGCACGCGAAGTAGAGGCTTTTGTGTCGGCTTTTGAAGCTATTGTTTATAACCTACAGGAAAACTAAATGAAAAAATATACTTCTGTGCACGATGTAGCTGATGTGAATGAGCTGGTGAATGAGGCGCTGCACCTGAAAGAGAATCCATATAACTATAAGTCGCTGGGCGAGAACAAAACACTTGGCCTTGTATTTCTGAACCCAAGTTTACGTACCCGCCTCAGCACCCAGAAAGCCGGGCAGAACCTGGGCATGAACGTGATGGTGATGAACCTGGACAAAGAAGGCTGGGCACTGGAAACGCAGGATGGCGCCATTATGAACGGCACTACCGTAGAGCATATAAAGGAAGCTGCCGCTGTAATGGGGCAGTACTGCGATATCATCGGAATCCGTTCGTTTCCGAAACTACATGACCGTGAAGAAGACTATAGCGAAGACCTGCTGAACAAATTTATTTCTTATGCCAACGTTCCGGTTGTTAGCCTGGAATCGGCTACACGCCACCCGCTGCAAAGCCTGGCCGACCTGGTAACTATAACCGAGCAAAAACCTGCTGGTAAAAAACCGAAAGTGGTACTGACCTGGGCACCGCACGTAAAAGCTATTCCGCAATGTGTGGCTAACTCTTTTGCCGAATGGATGCAACAGGCCGATGTGGAACTGGTAATCACGAACCCGGAGGGCTACGACCTGGCAGACGAATTTACCAAAGGAGCTACAGTTTTACATAACCAGGACGAAGCTTTGAAGGATGCGGACTTTGTGTATGTAAAAAACTGGTCGAGTTACGAGCAGTATGGCAAGGTGCTGACTGATGGAGAAGGCTGGATGATGACCAATGAGAAGCTGGCCCTGACCAGTAATGCCAAAGTAATGCACTGCCTGCCGGTTCGCCGCAACGTAGAGCTGAGCGATGAAATCCTGGACGGGACGAACTCGCTGGTACTAGAGCAGGCAAACAACCGCACCTATGCTGCGCAGGCTGTTCTTAAACGCATGCTGGAATCACTTTAATTTGACAAAAGACTATTTGACAAAGGACAAAAGACTTTTAAAGTTAACATTTGATCTTTTGTCCTTTGTCGGACTGTCAAGAAACTCAAAATAAACATGCTGACTATAGTTAAGATCGGTGGAAATGTAATTGATGATCCCGGTTTACTGCACCGTTTTTTGGTTGATTGGGCTGCAGTAACCGGCCCGAAGTTGTTGGTACATGGCGGCGGCAAAATAGCGTCGGCCATTGGCCAGCGGCTTGGCATCGAACCCAAACTGGTAGATGGTCGTCGTATTACAGATGCCGAAACACTGGAAGTGGTAACTATGGTGTACGGTGGTCTGGTGAACAAGAACATCGTGGCGCTACTACAGGCACTTGGCAATAATGCCATAGGTTTAACGGGCGCAGACGCCAACATCATTAAAGCAGAGAAACGTCCGGTTAAAACGATAGACTTTGGTTTTGTAGGCGATGTAAAAGGGCCAGAAAGCATAAACGTGCAGGCGCTGGATGCGATGTTGCAGGCAGGTTTCACACCTATAGTTGCTCCACTGACACACGACGGTAACGGCTCGCTGTTAAATACGAATGCAGATACAGTAGCATCCGTTTTGGCCGTGGCTATGGCTCAGAAATATCAAGTACAATTGCTTTATTGTTTCGAGAAAAAGGGTGTGTTGCTCGACGCCACAGATGATGCTACTGTAGTTAGCCTGCTGACACCAAAGAAGTATAGTTTAATGAAGGACAAAGGACAGGTTTACGCAGGCATGCTACCGAAGCTTGACAATGCGTTTGCTACTTTACAAAGTGGGGTAAGCATCGTTAAAATTGGCCAGTCGGAAGATGTGCTGGCTATGGCTGAGGGAAAACCGGCTGGCACAACTATAGCGCTGCAAGCATAACCATGACGACAGACCAACTATACACGGAAGCGCTGGAGCTCTTAAAGGAATTGATCAGCATTCCGTCGTTCAGCCGTGAAGAAGATAAGACAGCTGATGCCATCTATAGTTTCCTGGAACAACACGGTATAAACGCTGAGCGACAAGGGAATAACATATGGGCCTATAACCAGCACTTTAACCCGGAACTGCCAACTATACTGCTTAATTCCCATCACGATACGGTAAAACCAAACGCCGGCTATACTATAGATCCGTTTGCGCCAACTATAAAAGACGGCAAACTATACGGACTGGGCAGCAACGATGCGGGTGGTTGCCTGGTAGCTTTAACCGCAACGTTCCTGCACTTTTATCCGAAGCAGAACCTGAACTATAACTTTGTGCTTGCCGCCACCGCCGAAGAAGAAATATCCGGTACAAACGGGCTGGAGTCTGTACTTTCTCAACTTGGCGAAATTAATTTTGCTATAGTTGGCGAACCCACGCAGATGCACCTGGCTATAGCCGAAAAAGGACTGCTGGTACTGGATTGTGTTGCCCACGGAAAAGCCGGACACGCCGCCCGCGAAGAAGGTATAAATGCCATTTACGAAGCGCTGCCTGACATCGAGTGGTTCCGCAACTATAGATTCGGGAAAGTATCGGAAACGCTTGGCCCTATAAAGATGAGCGTAACGGTGGTGCAGGCCGGTTCGCAACATAATGTAGTACCGGATACCTGCAAATTTACTGTAGATGTGCGCGTAACTGACGCCTATAGTTTGGAAGAAGTGCTTGCTACTGTAAAGCAGCATGTGAAATCTACTGTTACGCCACGTTCTGTTCGGTTGCAGCCATCCGGTATTTCGCTTACGCACCCCATCGTTCAGGCGGGTATTAAGTTGGGCCGCAACACCTACGGATCACCTACCACGTCCGATCAGGCGTTACTACGTGTGCCATCCGTAAAACTCGGTCCCGGCGACTCAGCCCGCTCACACACTGCCGACGAATACATAGAACTACAGGAACTGAAAGAAGGCATTGCGCTCTACATCAAAATGCTGAGTTTAATTACTGATCAATAATGCTGAATGACTTATAAACTATAGCAATTCAATCAAATAAGCAAATCTATAGTTTACCAGGTCAACAAATTAACAATCCAACAATTTAACCATCAATCAGATGAAACTCTGGCAGAAAGACATACAGGTACAGGCAGAAATAGAACGCTTTACGGTAGGCAACGACCGCGAAATGGACCTGGAACTGGCACCGTTTGATATACTTGGTTCACTGGCACATACGCGTATGCTGGCGCAGGTTGGGCTGCTGGAGCAGAACGATCTGGCTGCGGTGCAACACGCACTGAAGCAACTATACAAAGAAGTAGCGCAGGGTAATTTTGAAATTGAAGATGGCATGGAAGATGTGCACTCGCAGGTGGAGTTGCTGCTGACCAAACGCATTGGCGAAGCCGGTAAAAAGATACACAGCGGCCGCTCCCGCAACGACCAGGTTTTAGTGGATCTCAAATTATACATGCGCCACCAATTGCGCCAGGTTGTAGAAGTTACTGAAACCTTATTCCATACGTTACAGCAGCTAAGCGAGCAACACAAAGACAAACTGCTGCCGGGCTACACGCACCTGCAGGTAGCCATGCCTTCGTCGTTTGGCTTATGGTTTGGTGCCTATGCCGAAAGCCTGATCGATGATCTGTTGGTGGTACAATCTGCCTACAAAATCAGCAATAAGAATCCGTTAGGCTCAGCTGCGGGATATGGCTCGTCGTTCCCGCTGAATCGCCAGTTGACTACTGACTTGCTTGGTTTTGAGAGCCTGAACTATAATGTGGTGTATGCGCAAATGGGCCGTGGCAAAACTGAAAGGGTAGTAGCGACTGCGCTGGCAACTATAGCTGCAACGATTGGCCGTATGGCTATGGACCTTTGCCTGTACATGAGCCAGAACTTTGCCTTTGTAAGCTTACCGGATGAGTTGACAACCGGCTCCAGCATTATGCCTCACAAAAAGAATCCGGATGTGTTTGAGCTCATCCGTGGAAAATGCAACAAACTGCAAGGCCTGCCAAACGAGATAGCGCTGCAAACAGCCAACCTTCCATCCGGGTATCACCGCGATATGCAGTTATTGAAAGAGAGCCTTTTCCCTGCATTTAATACTTTACTGGATTGTCTGCAGATGGCTAACTATATGCTGCCAAAGCTTATCGTGAAAGACAACATCATGCAGGACGAAAAATACAAGTATGCCTTTAGCGTGGAAGTAGTGAACAACGAAGTGCTCCAGGGTATACCGTTCCGGGATGCGTATAAAAACATTGGTGCAACTATAGCAAGCGGCACGTTTGAAGCGCCAACCCAGGTAAACCATACCCACGAAGGAAGCATAGGTAACCTTTGCACCGAGCAAATTGCCACGCAGATGCAGCAGGTGTTAAAGGGCTTTGATTTTGAAAAAGCAGATGAAGCTATCCAATCTTTACTTCTCTGATAAGTTTATACCAGATACAGATAGTAGAAGAGACGCAAAGACGGCGTCTCTTTTGTTTAGAAGATAACTGAAAAACACCTCGAGTTTAGTGTCCTATTTAATCACATTTATTTACTAAAACTTATAGATACTACAGCGTATAAGGTTCACACTGTTACTTGTTAATTAGAGCCTGAAACCAAGTGATCCCAATAAAGATACATACGCAACCCGACGATTCTACCTGTGGGCCGACCAGTCTCCATGCCGTATACCGTTACTTTAAAGATCCTATCTCACTTGGCGAAGTAATAAAAACGGTGCCTTACCTGGATGAAGGTGGAACATTGGAAGTTTTGCTGGCATGCCATGCTTTGCAACGCGGCTATAATGCTACCATCTTTACCTATAACCTGAATGTATTTGACCCGACATGGTTCGATCTTACTAACGAGGAGATCATAGCTAAACTGGAGCAGCAGCTGGAAATAAAAACGGGTAAAAAGCTCAGAAGAGCATCCAATGCTTACATAGAATTTCTGAAACTGGGTGGCAAACTGCGTTGCGAAGACCTGACAGTTACCTTGTTGCGCTCTTTTTTTGATAACGGCGTACCAATTCTGACAGGGCTCAGCGCCACGTATTTGTACCGCAGTGCGCGCGAGTTTGCTGATGAAGCCGGTAACTCTGTGTATGATGATGTACAGGGTTACCCAATGGGCCACTTTGTAGTGCTTTGTGGTTTTACCGATGACCTGCAACATGTGGTCGTGGCTGATCCTTACCCTGAAAATCCATACTTTAAGAATAACTATTACGAGGTGGGGCTTTCGCATCTGCTCAGTTCTATTTTGCTGGGCATGTCTACTTTCGATGCCAACCTGCTGGCCATAGAGCCTAAAATTCCCTTAACCGAATAACCCTAAACATGCGAAAAATAGTAGTTGTCGATTACCCAAAAGACTGGGAAACGAAGATAGAAGATGTAGAAGTTGTGGATGCCCAGACGTACCTGACAGATGCTACTTATACAGATATAAAAAATGCCAGGATCTTTAACCTTTGCCGATCCTATAAATACCAGAGTGCCGGTTATTATGTGTCGTTACTGGCCGAAGCACGCGGGCACAAACCAATACCCAGCGTTACCACCATGCAGGACCTGAAAACCCCAACTATAGCGCGGGCCATTACCATGGAAATAAATGACCTGGTACAGAAAAGCCTGGGCAGGTTAAAGTCAAAAACATTTACGCTGAGTATCTACTTCGGGCAGAACGTAGCAGAGAAATATGAAAAGCTCTGCAAGCAGCTTCATGATCTTTTTCAAGCGCCGTTGTTACGAGCTCAGTTTGTGTTTAAGGATGAGTGGGTGCTGCAAAGCATCTCACCAATTCCGGTGACAGATGTGCCGGATAACCATAAACGGTACATGACAAAGTTTGCGAAAGCCTACTTTGCCCGGCACCGTTTTGCCGGTGCGCGCATTGCCCGTAAAGTCTACGATTTAGCAATTCTGGTAGACCCGGAAGAAAAAGCACCGCCATCAAACGAACGCGCCATCCAGAATTTCGTAGAGGCAGCAGAACAGCAGGGTTTTTATACCGAACTCATTACCAAAGATGATTACCGCAGGCTTGCCGAGTTTGATGCCTTGTTTATCCGGGAAACCACGTCGGTAAATCACCATACCTACAAGTTTTCGCGTAAGGCATTTGCTGATGGGTTAGTGGTGATAGATGATCCGTCATCGATACTCAGGTGTACGAATAAGGTATACCTGGCAGAATTGCTCACGAAAGCGAAAGTACCTGTGCCCAAAACAATGATCATTCATAAGGATAACCGGGAGCAGGTAGAAGCAGAGTTGGGATTACCGTGCGTACTCAAAAAGCCGGACAGCTCGTTTTCGCAGGGGGTGGTAAAGGCTACGGATACTGAAAGCCTGAAACAGAAACTGGACGAGATGCTTGCCGATTCAGAGCTGATCATCGGGCAGGAATTTACGCCTACTGATTTTGACTGGCGCATTGGTGTGCTGGATAAACAGCCCTTGTACGCCTGCAAATATTTTATGGCCAAAGACCACTGGCAGATCTATAACTGGAATGGTAAGAAGAAACAGGACGAAGAAGGAGATGATGAGGTAGTACCGTTTGAGGAAGTACCGTTTCATGTGTTGCATACTGCGCTGAAAGCTGCCAACCTGATCGGCGATGGCCTGTATGGCGTGGACATTAAAGAAATAGACGGAAAAGCGTACGTAATAGAAGTAAACGATAACCCAAGCATTGATTCGGGTTGTGAAGATAAGATCCTAAAAAAAGAACTATATGCTGCTATCATCAAATCCATTAAGCGACGTATCGACAACCATAAAAACATCAGAACCGATGGCTAGCCCACAACCTAAACGCACCCTGCACTTGTTCGAAGGCTTCGGCGTGGAGCTGGAATACATGATCGTAAGCAAAAAGGACTTACGTGTGCTGCCCATCACGGATAAGCTCATTTATGATGAAGTGGGTGCCTATATTTCTGATGTAGAGTTTGGTGATATTGCCTGGTCTAACGAACTGGTACTGCATGTGGTAGAACTGAAAACGCAGGGGCCTGTAAAGTCGCTGGAAGGATTGCACTGCAAATTCCAGGAGCATGTGCAGAAGATTAACCAGATGCTGGAAAAGTATGATGCCATGCTGCTGCCAACAGGAGCACACCCAACCATGAACCCGGATACCGATACACAACTATGGCCGCATGAACATAATGCGGTATATGAAGCGTATAACCGCATTTTTAATTGTAAAGGTCATGGCTGGGCAAACCTGCAAAGCACGCATTTAAACCTGCCTTTTGCCAACGACGACGAATTTGCAAAACTGCACGCTGCCATTCGTTTTGTGTTGCCAATACTACCTGCATTAAGCGCATCTTCTCCTATTATGGATGGGAAAGTAACCGGTATGTTTGATTCCCGTCTGGAAGTTTACCGCCATAACCAGGGCAAAATCCCTAGTATAACCGGTAAGGTTGTTCCGGAACCGGTGTTCAGTAAAAAGGATTACGAAGAGCAGATACTGAATAAAATGTATGCCGATGTGGCGCCTCATGACCCGGAAGGAGTATTGCAGGAGGAATTCCTGAATTCGCGCGGTGCGATAGCTCGTTTCGAGCGTAATACGATAGAGATCCGCCTATTGGATATTCAGGAAAGCCCGGTAGCTGACATGGCTATAGTTCAGGCAACGGTGTCGGTGATACAGGCATTGATCGGGGAGCGCTGGGTAAAGTTGCAGGAGTTAATGGCATTTGATGAAAACAGGCTTTCCAGGATACTGGTGCAGGTTATCTCTAACGGCCAGGAAACGATACTTACAGATCAGGAATTTTTGAGCTGCTTCGGATTTGAGTGTAAGGGGAACTGTACGGCAGGCGAACTATGGCGCCACCTCGCTAATGAATGTATCAATTTGGAGGAACAACCGGAAGTACAGCACGCCCTTAATGTTATCTTATCGAGAGGCAACCTGGCTAAGCGTATTTTGGATGCGACTAAGTTAAACCCTGATACTAAAACTATCGAAAAAGTATACACCCAACTGGCGCAATGCCTGCAAAAGGGAGGTTTGTTTTTACCTGAAAAACCATGCTAAAACTAGTGCTTACCTGCGAACACGGCGGCAACCAGGTACCAGCAGTCTATACTTCATTTTTTGAAGGCAAAGAATCACAACTGTCTTCGCACGAAGGCTATGACATTGGTGCACTGGAGCTGTTCCGTGAACTGGAGCCCCTGGCTGATAAAACCTTTTATTCTCAAACCACTCGTTTGCTGGTTGAATTAAACCGGTCGTTGCACCATGCCAAATTGTTTTCGGATGTCACCAGGCAGTTGCACGATAATAATAAATCGGCCATCCTAAAAGAGTATTATTTCCCGTACCGGGAGCAGGTAGAGCATTTTATTCATGATTTTATAATGGCCGGAAGGCAGGTGCTGCACATAGCAGTGCATAGTTTTACGCCCGAGCTGAATGGTGAGACAAGAGAAACAGATATCGGTTTGCTTTATGACCCGAAGCGCAACCTGGAACAAACGATCTGCCGCCGTTGGAAACAGGAATTTCAGAACGCAGATAAAGATTTGCTCGTGCGGTTTAACTATCCCTATCTCGGAATATCAGATGGATTCCCAACGTATCTGCGCCGCAAATTTACAGATGAACAATACATTGGCGTTGAACTGGAAGTAAATCAGAAATTCTATACTGGTAGCCCGGAAAAGTGGGAACATGTGAAGCAAACAATCTATAGTTCGCTGCAGAATACGCTCACCCATTTCCGGCCGGAACTGCATGAAGAAGAGGAGGAACTATAGTTTAAAATCACCTTATCAAAAGCAGACCGTATCTTGCAGCCATAGCCTTCACGCGGTCTATTTATAGTTACCACTTTTTATAACGATCATATTTAAGTGCGAGCCTGATGAATTGGTTTCGTAACTTTATGAACTATATTTAAATACTACAACAAATTTAAATCATATATAGTATGATGTAACAGTGAGCCCTTACAATGCAACTACACTTAAATTGTTATTAATTACCACATAATCCCTTTTTACTATGAAATTTAGAAATCTACTCCAATTAGTTTTTGTTTTGATTGCCGGTCAGTTACTCTTTGCATGTAACTCCGCAAAATACTACGAATTTGCCGCCCACAAGCAGGCTCCTTATTACGAAGCAAAACAGAAACAAGCACCAGCAGCTACAGCCGAAGAAACACAGAGCCTGACGCAAATAGCCATGACTGCTGCAGAAGAAAAAGCAACGACCACAAAGGCTGAAGCGCCGGCTTTAGAAGCATCTCTTGAAAGTAAAGCAGTTAAACTGCCTGCAAAACTGGCACCGGTAGCACCTGCAACGGTTGAAAATGCCACTGCTGAGAAAATAGTTACGGAAGCAGAAGCGTTGGACCTTGTAAAAGAGCGGGTTGCCACCATGACGAAAGCTGAGAAGAAAGAGCTCAAAAATGATCTGAGAGAAGCACTGAAACAGGGCGGATCGAGAACATCTATAGTTGAGATCATCCTGGCAGTTCTGCTGCCACCACTTGCAGTGTTCCTGCACGATGGCATCGGTACATCTTTCTGGATAAGCCTTATCCTGACGTTGTTGTTCTGGATACCGGGTGTGATCTATGCCTTACTGGTAGTTACTGATACGATCTAGCGTAAGACTTCTTAAGTCGGAAAACTATAGAAAAGCACCTGCAGAGGTGCTTTTCCTGTTTAAAGTGATTTTGTAAATTAACCCTAAACCAGTGGGAGTAAAGATCGTTTTATAGTTAGTATTTATAGTGTGAGCAACACAAGTAAAATACCTCATTACCATGGACTACAAGGACTATTATAAGATATTGGGTGTATCTAAAACAGCAACACAGGCTGAGATAAAAAAGGCTTACCGCACCCTTGCCAAAAAATATCACCCTGATAAAAACAAAGGCGATAAAGCAGCAGAGGATAAATTTAAAGATATAAGTGAAGCATACGAAGTTGTAGGCGACGAAGAAAAGCGTAAACAGTACGACCAGTTAGGCTCTAACTGGCGCCAGTACCAGAATGCCGGTGGAAGAGGGGGCCAGCATGAATATTATGGCGGTCAGCCGGGCGGTGGAGGTTTCCGTGGGTTTGAAGGCGACCCTGATATGTTTGGCGGTGGCTTTTCAGATTTCTTCCAGCAGTTTTTTGGCGGAGGAGGTGGTTTTGGTCAGCAGCAGGGCAGAGGCACCAGAGGACAGGCCGCTAAAGGGCAGGACTACGAAGCCGAAATGGAAATTACGTTGCAGGAAGCTTACCATGGAACATCGCGCTTACTTAACCTGCATAACCAGCAACTACGCATTACAACCAAACCAGGTGTTGCCGATGGTCAGGTACTTAAAATAAAGGGCAAAGGAGCTCCAGCAGCAGGGGGCAGAACGGCCGGGGACCTGTTCATTAAAATTTTCGTTAAGCCGGATCCGAAGTTTGAGCGCAGAGGCAGTGATTTATATACCACTTTACCTGTTGATTTATATACAGCCATACTGGGCGGTGATGCTCATGTGCAGACACTGACAGGACAGTTAAAACTAAAAATACCAGCCGGAACTCAAAACGATAAAACACTGCGTTTACGGGGAAAAGGCATGCCTGTATATGGCAAACCTGACCAGCACGGTGACCTTTACGTAAAAATTATAGTTGAGCTGCCAATACATATAAGTGATGAAGAAAGGAACCTGCTGGAAAAACTGCGGGACCTGCAAAAGGCAAAAGCAACAGCACGATAAAGTAACCTCTAATACCTGAGCAATGATGTTAGCAACCTTAGAACAATTACAGTACAATAGCCTGATAGATGGTTTCCTGGATAGCGTAGCAGAACGTAACCTGAAATTTTATGCCAGCGACCTGCTGGAAAAGCATGGTTGCCAGAGCCACGAAGAGCTGGGTCAGGCTGTAAAACGTGCCACAGAGGTTTGTAGTTGCCTGCAATTACCGCTTCAGGAGAATATTAAGGCTGTTTATAGGGCACAAAACGGACAAGTGGTGCAGGACTGGCGCTTATCGCCGATGGCTTATATGCTGCTCGTAATTAATGCTGACTCCCGGAACGAATTGGTAGCGCACCTGCAGGTAGAATTAATTAAACGCGCGCTTCACCAGGAGTAGTAGCTATAGTTGGCGGCAGTGCGGCCTTGTTTTCCATTAAAGCTTCTTCCCAGTTAAACATACAGCATAACCTGGCCATGTTTGGTGAAAAAGGGGCATTGAGGTAAACAGGCTCGCTGGTGAACGGGTGCGTAAAAGTAAGGACTGATGCGTGGAGATTCATGCATGAGCTGTTCAGTTCTTCCAAAAACATCTTGTTATGGCGCCAGTCGCCGTGCTTTTTATCACCCACTATATAATGCCTGATATGTGCAAAATGCTTGCGTATCTGGTGCATGCGGCCAGTCTCGGGTGTAACCTGTACCAAACTATAACGGGCAGTGCTGTACCGGCCCACTGGTATCGGTAACTCTATAGTTGCTATGCGTTTATAGTGTGTAACGGCGTCCTGCGCTTCCTTATGCTGATGGTCTTTATCCGGGCGGATGGGGTTATCTATAGTTGCGGCTTCGGGTGTATAGCCACGTACAATGGCATAATACATTTTCCCGGTTTCCCGGTTCTCAAACTGCTTTACAAGCGGGGCTGCGGCTTCAGAAGATTTGGCAAATAACAGAACACCGGAAGTCCCACGGTCCAGGCGGTGCACAGCGTATACTTTATGGCCCAGCTGGTCGCGAAGCATTTGCAGGGCAAACTCTTTTTTCTCTTCGGCTATACGGGTGCGGTGTACCAGTAATCCATGTGGTTTATTAATCGCCACATAGTGTTCGTCTTCAAAAATAATATCCAGCACAGTCTAAACTTCTTAAAGCAGCAAAGGTAATGATTATCTATAGTTTGGCATTAGCAACAATGGGTTTGTAACTATAGTTTATTAAGATCAGACCATAAATTTTAATAAAAAATGCGGGAGGCAAAAAGCTAAACAGTAACTTTACATTACCTACAAACTATATGGCTTTAGCATTTAACAACCTCCGTAAAGGAAATAAATACAGACTTTGCAATCACGGCGAAGTGTTTGAGTTTTGGGTGATAGATATTGATGAAGAAAACACATACCGCCTGAAAGACCTGCATACTTTAGACATTTACATGTTGCACGAGCTTATACAATTTGGCAAGGGCAAAGATTACGACCTGCAGGAACTATAGTTCAGGCCCGGTTTACTTTGCCTTTCAGGTCCCAATGGCTTTTAAGTATCTGCTGACTGCCTGGTTTACGTACAATTTTCCGCACATATCTTTCTCCCGTAATAGCCCCGTCCGGACGGCGCGTACCAATAAATAACGTTACCGGCTCGCCAAATTCGTTCGTTAAAAAGGTCAGATCTTTGCCAAGCATTTTATCATCTATTCGTGCATCCGGTGCATGTGTTTTCTGCAAAAAATATGCTATCTTTTTGTTGAGCGCCATGCTTTTTATACGCAGCTGCAAGGCTTTAGATCCTTTTAAACTATAAGTGGCTGGCTGATATTACACCAAAAAAGTACAAAATTTACGGTAACATGAAGTTGCCATTAGTAAATAACAGCACAAAAATTTATAAAACCGGTATACCTAAATGTAAGGTTTGAAATGAACTATACAAGATGCTATGGAAATAATAAAAGATAAGAGGCAACTGGATGCTCCACATGTAGCCGATTTTTTAGAGCTCTATAGTTGTGAAGATGATACAATTCTGCTTGCTGACTGGTCCGGCGTGGTAGATGCAACCAGGGCACGAAAAGGATGTAATGCTGTACTTGATACATTACAGGAGAGGCCGCACACAAAAATCTTAAACAACAACACCAAAGTGACAGGGCATTATCCGGGTGCTATTAACTGGGTTGGTAAAGTCTGGTTCCCGAGTATGTATGATCTGGGGACACGGTATTTTGCGTGGGTTTATTCGCCGGCTATTTATACGCAGTTGAGTACAGATGAAATAATAAAATTGAGTTCTAAGGTAGAAATCCAGACGTTTTACCAGGTAACAGACGCATGGGACTGGCTGATTTCAATTCCTTAAAAAGCGCTGACCTATAGTTGCATTAACCTAACAATCCTAAAGGAAAAGACTTTATAACAATAGTCAACACAGCCGCAAACTATACGTATAGCTGTACATAAATATAGCATATCATGCAATCGAACGACAATCATTACTTTGTATACATTTGCGGAGGCCAACCCGATAAAAACCTGCAGATTGGTACTGCAGGCAACCTGCAACAACACTTGCAGCAAATGCAGCCGCAAAACGACACCCAACCTAAAAAACTTGTTTATTACGAGCACTACGACCGCGAAGCCATGGCACTTGCCCGCGAAAGACAGATAAAAGAGAGCAGTCCGAACGATAATTATCGGCTTATAGAGTCCATGAACCCGAACTGGCTTGACCTGAGCGATCTGCTTTAACCAATTTCCGGCAATTTAAAATCAGTTGTAACTATTACCGGCCGATGGCAGAAAACCGGGTTGGGGCGGGTATTTTTTGTACCTTTGTGTTACATCTTTTTTATAAATGAGCCTTAACTCCGGATGCTGCAAACTATAAGTCGCCTACGCGAGAATATAAGACTACAGCTAGTAGTAGTTCTTGTTGGTGTTTTGCTCTTGGTTGCCAAGTTCGTAGCGTACTTTCTTACCAATTCCAATGCCATCCTTACAGATGCCCTTGAGTCAATTATTAACGTGGTTGCAGGTGGGTTTTCGCTTTATAGCCTGGTTTTGTCAGCAAGGCCGCGCGACGAGAATCACCCGTACGGGCACGGCAAAATAGAATTTATAGCTGCTACACTTGAGGGCTCTCTGATCCTGGTTGCTGGTAGCATCATTATTTTTAAGTCGGTATATAACCTGTTTGAGCCCCAAACGCTGCAGCAACTTGACATAGGAATAATGCTTACGGCCGCCACTGGTATAGTTAACTACATAATTGGTTATATAACAGAGCGTAAGGGTGCATCTGTTAATTCATTGGTTTTAGTAGCAGGAGGGAAGCACCTGAAATCAGATGCCTACTCTACAGCCGGTATACTGGTGGGACTTTTGCTTATTACCTTTACAGGCTTTATTTGGTTGGATAGTCTGGTAGCTGTAATTTTTGGAGGAATCATCTGCTACACAGGTTATAAGATCCTTCGTTCATCAGTGGCCGGTATAATGGATGAAGCCGACTACGAACTACTGCAGCGTATCGTAACAATTCTAAACGAGAACCGTCGCGAAAACTGGATCGATATACATAATCTTCGGGTTATCAAATATGGCGCAACATTGCACATCGACTGCCATTTAACTGTTCCGTGGTACCTGAATGTGCTGGAGGCGCACGACGAAGTAGAAGCTCTGGGGGCCCTTGTCCGTGAAAAGATAGATCCAAGTATTGAATTATTTGTGCATACCGATCCGTGCATAGAGCCCTCGTGCAGCATTTGCTCCAAGCAGGATTGCCAGGCCCGTCAGCACGATTTTACAAAACAAGTACCCTGGGATTTTGAAAAAGTGATCTCCGACCGGAAGCATAGCCTGTACTAGCAACTATAGTTTGGTGTGTAGTTAAACTAATCCTCTGGTTTCCTGTTGTCGTAGATATACTAGATACACTCAAAACTATGGCAACTCTTTTTTATCTTTTCCTGCCTTTTTTTCTTTTCCTCAGTTCTTGTTCTCAAGCTGAAACTAAGACAGATGATGCATTAACTATAACAGATGCAAACCTGGCACAGATCGATACTGCCGGTCTTGCGAAAGCCACTTTTGCAGGCGGTTGTTTCTGGTGCACCGAAGCCTATTTTGAACGCTTAAAAGGAGTAGAGGCTGTTATTTCAGGATATTCCGGTGGGAGCGAACGCAACCCGACGTATGAGCAGGTTAGTTCCGGTTTATCGAGTCATGCTGAAGCCGTTCAGGTATATTATAACCCCAAACAAATAACTTATTCGGAGCTGGTAAAAGTATTTTTTGATACCCATGACCCAACCACGCTGAACCGACAAGGCCCAGACATTGGAAAACAGTACCGGTCTATTGTTTTTTATCGCACACCCCAGGAAAAAACAATCGTTACGGACTATATCAAGAAGCTGAATGAATCAGGCAAGCACAAAAACAAAATCGTAACTATAGTTCAGCCATTCAAGCAGTTCTGGCCGGCCGAGGCCTACCACCAGGATTATTATGCTCGTAACCCGTCAGACCCGTATGTAGTGAGTGTGGCCCGTCCTAAAGTGCGTAAGTTCGAAGCAGCCTATAACCAAAAGCTTAAGCCCGAATACAGGAAATAGAATATATGCTATCTTAATATAGCTTTTTAGCGTAGTATGAAGTCTAGTGAATTTAAACTCTAAAAAAATAAAACTATGGACTTCATTATTAACCTTTTAGTGACAGCAGCTGTAATTTTGCTTCTGTCTTATGCTTTGTCGAGTGTGCACGTAAAAAGCTTCTGGACAGCACTTTGGGTTGCCTTCCTGACTGCGATTTTGACTGCAACTATAGGCTGGTTGTTGGGTGGCTTGCTTAACCTGGTAACTTTCTTTTTACTGGAAGCGATTGTAGGGCTTATAGTTACGGCCCTGATGCTGAAGCTGGTAGATATGATGGTCAGTAACTTTAAGCTGGACGGCTTTTTACCGGCAATAATTATTGCGGTTGCTGTTGCCATTGCCTTAGCTATAGTTGGCTGGTTAAGAGGCGAGAACGATGAGGAGTATGCTAAATTAGATGAAAAGCCGCGCACTGAGCAGGTTTATCAGCAAGCATAAACTATAAAATAATATCTTAAAAGCCTGAGCAGTTTATCTGTTCAGGCTTTTTTGTTAAGCAACTTGTAAACTTCTGATCAGCTTAAGCTATAAGGTATAGTTCGTTTCTCCCGGCTGCTTTGCATGGCAAGTTCAATTATCCTGATCGTATTTCGGGCCTGTTCCGGTTTAACTTCAAATTCTTCACGGCCAACTATAGCATTGTATACATTCTGGTATAAGCCAGTGTAGTCGCCTGTTTCACTTTCAATTTTTCCATTAAAATGGAGTCCGTTAAGTTCTGTGTTCAGTGTACCCCAAAGCTCTTCAGGTTCCCGGCCCCAGTTTGTTGCCACGGCAGTAGGGAAGGAGCCAGCCTTTAAATCAGACTCCTGCACATCCATTCCATATTTTATAAATGAGCCTTTAGTGCCATGTAACATAAAGTGCGGACCAGTTTCACGAACCAGCATACCGGCTTTTAATATGGCTTTCAGGTTACCGTAAAATAAAACCACTTCAAAATAATCCGGAACCTGAGAGCCTGTTCGCTGCGTTTTAATATCGGCGTAAACCTGCTGAGGTTCTCCAAACAGCACCAAGGCCTGGTCTATCAGGTGTGCGCCTAAGTCGTAAAGTATTCCGGCGCCAGGCAGATTTTCTTCCTTCCAGGTATCTTTTTTTAATTCACCCCTGAACCGATCAAAGTGTGCTTCATACTCTATGAGCTTACCAAGCAGGTTGGCTTCCAGAACTTTCTTAACAGTCTTAAAATCACTGTCCCAGCGGCGGTTCTGGTAAACGGACAGTACTTTTTGCTTTTCCTTTGCCAGCGTGATCAATGCATCAGCTTCTGAACTGGAAACGGTAAATGGTTTGTCAACCAACACATGCTTCCCGGCAAGCAAAGCTGCTTTTGCCAGACTATAATGTGTCGGGTTTGCAGTCGCAATTACTACAAGATCTATCATTTCATCTTCAAAAATAGCCTCTACAGTTTCTACAATCATAGTTTCCGGATACCGCTGCCGTGCTAACGCAATACTTTCAGGTCGGCTGGCTTTAATTTTCTGAAGATTAAGTCCAGCTACATTGGAAATGAATGGGGCATGAAAAAGCCTTCCGGACATACCAAAGCCAAGTAAACCCACATTTATAGTTACTTCCATATGATTTGACAAGATAGAACAAGGAGGGTAAAGATAAAAAAAAGCGCCTCTATAGTTACAAACCATAGAGGCGCTTATAAGCAGTTAAAGAATCAGTTTTAAGGCATTAAAAGTCAAAGAAATCACTTAAGAACGATTCTTTCTTTTTGTGTGGATGTTTATTTTCACGTCCGTATTTATCGTAACCATAGCGTTTATAGTCCGAATCGTAGTTTTCTTTTTTAGAATAGTGTTCACCGGAGCGCTCAATGATTTTTTCCAGTTCACCGCGGTCGAGCCAGATTCCGCGGCATTTTGGACAATAATCAATTTCAACTCCGTTTTTATCGCTCATTAAAAGCGTTTCATTGCATGTAGGGCAGTTCATATTCTGTATAGTTTGTTAAAAATAAATATACTTATCTTACCGCAGATTCACCAATCAGTAAAAGCAACTATAGCTTTATAGAGTAGCATCAGCGACAAACAGTAGATTTGATGTGATGAACAGCACCAAGTTAACATCAGTCTCTATTTAACATAAAGTATAATATCAGTGACACTTATTTAACTCGTATAAATCAGTCTTATAATTTATATTATGTTAAGTAGCGTGTATGGCATGTAAAAAGGGAGGCTATTATAACCTCCCTTTTCCTATTGAGTACTAACTAAATTACTTCAGTTTCTTGTTGATACGCTCTGCATCTGCCTTACGGCCTAAGCGAGTATAAACTGACATCAGGTTCCTAAGTGTAGACTGATCTTCTGGCTGAAGCTCAATTGCTTTCTCGAAATATGGTACTGATGCCTGGAAATGCTTGTTTGCTTCTGCCTCTATTGCTTTTCCTTTTTTCTGGTAAGTTGCATAGTCCATTTTCTCCGCTTTCTTAGATACTGCTACACCCTTGTTAAATTCAAGTACTGCCAGGTTATAGTATGCATCAAAGTTTTTAGGATCCAGTTCTATAGCTTTCTGGTAGCTTTTGTAAGCTCCGTCTATGTTGTTTTTCTTCTCCTGCAGGTTACCTAACACGGCATAAAGGCTGGCGTTGTTAGGATCAGCCTGGATCGTTTTCTCCAACTTAGCCATTGCTTCGTCACCACGGTCGTTTTTCAGGTAATAACGAAGTTCTTCCTGCATCAGGTAAACGCTGTTCGGATATGCTTTTAAACCTTCGGCAAGTGCATTCATTACCTGCTCGTCACTGGCTTGCGACTCCTGCAGCAGCTGTACTTTTGTTTTATAAGCGTCTTCGTCAGCTTTACCGCTGGCAATTAACTTATCGTAAAAGCTGATAGCTTTTGGATAGTCCTTGTTATTTATAGCTGCATAAGCACCATATTTAAGCGCAGTCGTATCTCCTGGTTTAGCCTTAAGCGCTAACTCATAGTTAACTATAGCTTTGTCCCAAACCTGGCTGTTATGGAATTCTACTGCCTGGTTCAATAACTGGCCGTATAGCTGGTCTAATTTTGCAGGAACCTGCTTGCCGTACTGTCCGTCTTTTCCATCCAGTGCAATCGTCTTTTCATAAGATTCAAACACAATGTTCGGTGTCTGATCAGTAGCTAATTTACCATATAACGGGTGACCGATGATATCCTGATAAATAGTACCGCGCGTAAACCAGGTCTTAGCTTTATCTTTTGTCTTGTCGTGTGCGATGGCCTGGTCTATAGAAGCTTGTGCTTTATCCAAGGTGCCGTTTTTCTGGCTAAGGATGGCACTGTTCACAGCCGAGTTCTGTGCGCTAGCCACTGAAATGGTAGCTGCTGCCAATGCAGTTAAGAGTACTTTTTTCATGCTCGTTTATGAAAGGTTTGTATTTGTTGTTTAACGTTAATTGAATGCAAATAAATTCCTGACTGGCAATGTTTTATGCTTCTTCAGTTGTTTCAGGATCTATCAAAGTATCTGGTTGTAGGGTTTCCTCAGGTTCTAACTCTGATTGTTCCAGTACAGCTTTTTCCATCTCCTCTTCGGCATCCATCTCTACTTTAGCTACGGAAGAAATCTGGTCGCCGTCATTCAGTTTAATAAGGCGCACACCCTGGGTGGCACGTCCGATAGTACGAATGTCGGAAACATTTAACCTGATCGTTATACCTGAACGGTTTATGATCATCAGGTCATCTGTGTCAATTACCCCTTTAATGGCTACCAGTTTACCGGTTTTATCCGTTACGTTCAGGGTTTTAACACCTTTACCGCCACGGTTTGTAATGCGGTATTCGTCTAAGATGGAGCGCTTGCCATAACCGTTTTCAGATACTACCAACAGCTCAGTCTCATTGCTTTCTACACAAACCATACCAACTACTTTATCTTCCGGTCCGGCTAGTGTTACGGCTCTTACACCGGCAGCGTTACGTCCCATAGGGCGTACCTGCGATTCGTTAAAGCGTATGGCTCTCCCCGATCCTAGCGCGATGATTATTTCGCTGTTACCGGTTGTAAGCTGCACATCAAGCAACCTGTCGCCTTCGTTTATAGTTATGGCGTTTATACCATTTGTTCTCGGGCGTGAGTAAGATTCCAGTACCGTTTTTTTGATCGTACCTTTCTCTGTAATAAATACCAGGTTGTGGTTCAGGATATAGTCCGGATTTTTCAGGTCGTGTACGTTTAATACAGCGCGAACTTTATCTTCTTTCTCAATCTGGATAATATTTTGTATCGCACGTCCTTTGGTGGTCTTCCCTCCTTCCGGGATCTCGTAAACCTTCAGCCAGAACACTTTACCGAACTCAGTAAAGAACAACATGTAGTTGTGCGTACTGGCAACAAACAAGTGTTCCGTAAAGTCAGTCTCTTTAGATGCAGCCACTCCACGCGAACCAATACCGCCACGGCTCTGGCTACGGTATTCACTCAACGATGTACGTTTGATATATCCCTCATGCGAAATGGTAATAACCATGTTCTCTTCCGGGATCATGTCCTCGTAAGAAATATCGCCTGTGCTGGCTTCTATGCTTGTGCGACGTATATCACCGTAGCGTTCCTTAATTTCAGCTAATTCATCTTTGATGATCTGCATACGAAGCGTTTCATCGTTCAGGATAGATGTCAGGTAATCGATCAGTTTCATGATCTCTGCATATTCTGCCTGAATTTTGTCACGCTCAAGGCCTGTAAGGCGCTGTAAACGCATGTCAAGTATAGCTCTTGCCTGGATCTCTGATAAGCTGAAACGCTCCATCAAACCGTTGCGTGCAATTTCCGGATCACGTGAAGAACGTATCAGGTTAATTACTTCGTCCAGGTTATCAAGCGCAATCAGTAAGCCTTCCAGGATGTGTGCACGTTTCCTTGCTTCTTCCAGTTCATACTGCGTTCTGCGGATCACTACTTCGTGACGGTGTTCCACGAAATGCACAATCAGGTCTTTCAGGTTCAGCGTCATCGGGCGACCTTTTACAAGGGCCACGTTATTAACGCCAAACGAAGACTGCAGAGCTGTATACTTGTAAAGGTTATTCAGTACAACGTTCGGAATGGCATCGCGCTTCAGGTCGTAAACTATACGCAGACCATCGCGGTCAGACTCATCACGCAGGTCCGAAATACCTTCAATTTTCTTTTCGTTGATAAGCGCTGCCGTTTTCTCGATCAGGGTAGCCTTGTTTACCATATAAGGTATCTCGGTTACAATGATCTGCTCTTTACCAGATGGCAGAGTCTCGAAAATGGCACGACCACGCATCAGCACACGGCCACGGCCAGTCTCAAATGCAGACTTAACGCCATCGTACCCGTGAATGATACCACCAGTCGGGAAATCCGGCGCCGTAATGTACTGCATCAGTTCAGTAATGGTAATATCACGGTTGTCAATGTAGGCAACTATACCGTTTATAACCTCGGTTAAGTTATGCGGTGCCATGTTGGTAGCCATACCTACTGCAATACCTGATGTTCCGTTTACCAGCAGGTTCGGGAATTTGGCAGGCATTACGCTCGGCTCCTTCAGGGAGTCGTCGAAGTTAGGCACGAAGTCTACTGTGTTCTTATCCAGGTCGTTCAGCAGTTCGTCAGCAATGCGCTTTAAACGTGCTTCCGTATAACGCATGGCAGCCGGCGAGTCACCGTCTATAGATCCATAGTTACCCTGGCCATCCACAAGCGGGTAACGCAGCGACCATTCCTGGGCCATACGCACCATAGTTTCGTAAACCGAGGAGTCACCGTGCGGGTGATACTTACCCAACACCTCTCCTACTATACGGGCTGATTTTTTATAGGCTTTGTTATACGATACCCCAGTTCAGACATACCATAAAGGACACGGCGATGCACCGGCTTTAATCCGTCCCGAACATCGGGTAAGGCTCTCGAAATGATAACAGACATTGAATAATCGATATACGCGCCGCGCATTTCGTCTTCAATGTTTATTGGTATTATTCTTTCGCCTTCATTCATGTTTCGAAGTATAAATAATTGGTTTTTATTAAAATGTAATATTCAGGCAATTTAGCAAAAATCAGCGTTTAGCTATATATAGCTTAGCTCTTATTTTTGCTCTTATCCTTTTCGTTCTTTGGCTGTTTTTTTTGTTTTGGCATTTTTTCGCCGTATTTCATATGCTGTTTCTTCCAGATAGGCACTCCACGGTATACTCCTTCGCCATGCGTATGTACCATGCGTACCTGGCAGGGACCGATCGGGCAGGCTGGTTTACAGGATAAAACAGATAGGGAAATAAATGAGATAAGGATAAGAAGTAGAATCCGGTTTGTAGCCATGCTGCTGGGTTTTAGAGAGCAACGAAATAAGTGAACGCTCTCATATCCTAAACAGACAAATTTACACTTTTTTACGCACAAAAACCAGCTTTCAGGCGTTATACTTTGATGTTTTGGGCGTATAAAATCACTTTTATTGCGGGTGAAATCCATTGATCGTGAAACCTCCATCTACAGCCAGCGTCTGGCCAGTAATATACGCTGCTGCAGGCATACATAAAAAGGCAACAGCGGCTGCTACATCTTCCGGTTTTCCAATCTTTCTGAGGGGTGTTCTGTTAATTACATTGTTGTAAAATTCCTCGTTTTGCAAAACCGTCTGGGCCAGTGGTGTGCTGATATACCAGGGAGCAACAGCGTTTACGCGGATACCATCTTTAGCCCATTCTGCAGCAAGGTTGCGGGTAAGTTGGGTGAGTGCAGCTTTCGTCATGCCATACACGCTGCCTGTGCGCACATGAGTAAGTCCGGCCACAGATGTAACATGTATAATATTCCCTTGCTCTGATGCAGCCAGTAGCGGGTAAAACAACCTGTTCAATTCAAATGCTGATCTAAGGTTGGTGTTCATTATAAAATCAAACTCTTCTGAACTATAGTCAGCAGTTGGCTTCCGGATGTTAGTGCCCACATTGTTTACCAGGATATTCAGGCTGCCCCAATTCGTTTCTACCCAGCTAAACAGTTGCCCCTGCCCTTCGGTCGTACTCATATCGGCAGCCAGCACATGCAAAGTGCCTGCAGCGCTTGCCTGAAGTTTCTGCAGGTCTTCCTGCTTACGGGCAACTGCTAGTACTTCTGCCCCAAGTGCTAAAAACTCATTGACTGTAGCTTCTCCAATACCTTTTGAGCCACCCGTAACTATAGCTTTTTTACCTTGTAATGACCATCTGTTGTTATTCATCTGTATTATTGTTAGAATATATTTCGTAAATTGTTAAGCTAATAAAATATATAGCTTAATAAAGGTATATATGTTTAAGGAGTAACTTAACTAAGTTTAAACAACTACTATCTAATGATCATGGTTAAAACTATATTATCCGCTCTGTTGCTTTTCACAACAAGCTTTGTCATTGCTCAATCACCAGTCCCAGAGGCAGAGGCTGCAAGACAAAACCTAAGAGATCTTAGCGACAATAACAATATTACAGGGGTTATTAAATCTTTCGATAGGCCCTACGAAGGTATAAAGGGCACTCCATTTTTTGGCAATACCTGGAATAAGACATCGCTTTCTTATCAGAACAAGGTAATTGAGATTAAAGCTGTAAAATATAATGTTTATGATAATAACATTTTGTTTAAGGACAAAGATGGAAAAGAACTAATTCTAGACGTTGATAAAATTCCTTATTTTATAATGGTTGATTCTGTTACACAGATGCCACTCGTTTTCAAGAAGTTGAATTCAGTTGGCAAATTTGCTCCAACCATGACAAATAAGTTCGCTTTAGTTTTGCATGAAGGTAAAGCTGGAAAGCTGATAAACATTCCAGAAAAAATTCTTTTAAAGGCAAATTACAAAGGTGGGTATAACTCTGGCAGGGCATATAATGAGTTCGTTTCAGATCAAAGCTATTACTTTATAAAAAATGATATACCCGAAAAAGTAAAGCTTAATAAGAAAAGTTTGCTGAGTATTGTTCTGGGTAAAGAGAAAGAAATAGAAACTTATTTGAAAACTGAAAAAATAGATGCAGGTACAGAGCAAGGATGGGTAGAGACGCTTACTTACTATGAAACACTTTAAATAAGAAACTTAACAAACAGAGCAGGCTCCTGTCCTGCTCTGTTTGTTAAATGCCTTTTATTCTATTCCAGTAATCTTTAAAATAATCCTTATCGATATCCGGCCGATTGTTGATTTCCTCAAAGCTCAGCGAGCCATCCGGGTTTTTCTGAACATGGTACACAAACACATAAGTACCACCTTCTGCGCGCCAGTCGTCAAATTTACCAAAACGCAGGTCATTTATTAATATGCCGTTTTCTGCCGGAACCACTGTATAGTAACCTTTTGTGATTTCGAGGAGACGCCGAAGCTTTGGGTTGCCCAGGTAAGGTTGCAGCAGGTGTTTGTTCTGTGGTTCGTAACTATAGTTTATAATTTTGTTCTTATCCAGAAGTGAGTAAAAGCCGTGGTAAAAGCCTTCTTTTCCTTCGGCCGTTACGGACCAGAAAATAGTATTCAGCGGCGTTGGTTTGCTAATGTACGAATTATAGCTTATGCCCTGCTGCTGAAGGTTCTGCTCGAACACGTTATTGGCTGAAGCTTTAGCTCCGAACGAAAATAGCAGGTATGCTGTGCTAAGGCCAAGCCCCATATAGTTTAAGATCCTGCGCTTTTGGCTGCTACGGTTATAAAAGGCTGCTGCCAGCACACATAGCATGAACGGAACAGTATACAGCGGATCGATAACGAAAATATTGTAAAAAGCTACGCCGTAGGTACTGAAAGGCCAGAAAAGCTGAGTTCCCCAGGTAGTGCAGGCATCAAGCAAAGCATGGGTTGTAAACCCGAAAAAGAAGAGCAACGTCCAGGGTAAAACGCCAAGGTTATCCTTCTTATATAACTTATTCAGAAGCCAGCCAAGAACAGGCGACATTATAAAAGCGAAAAGAAACGAATGTGTTACAGACCTGTGAAAGGTTAGCTCTCCAACCGTATCCAGTAATGGGCTTGCCAGTACGTCCAGGTCCGGAATGGTACCGGCAATAGCACCCCACAGGAGGGCCTTATTTCCAATTTTTTTGCCGGCAACCGCTTCGCCAACCGAAGCACCCAGTATAATTTGTGTAAGAGAATCCATAGGTATAGTCCGTAAAAACATTTGCCGCTACCTTTAAGCAAAGTGTGGCGGCAAATGTTTTCTTACTCAGGAGTATTTATTTGATGATCGGCATACGCTTAAACTCCTTTGTTCTGTCGAAGAGATAGCGGAATGTGCCGTGTGTTTTATAGATACGACTGCCCAGTTGTTCTACTAAGTGCATCATTTTAGGGTTAAAATCACCGATCCAGTTCATTTGCAGGTCCACATAAGGCAGGCTGGTATTACCCTGTATTATTCTTCCCGCTTCTGTAACCATGGCAGCTTCCACACCTTTACTCTGATGCTCCGGCGTAATACCGAACACAATACCATACATGGTTTTGCAGGCGCCTCTCCACTTATGAAAAATGAATTTAAGCTTACCCCATAGATCCATCTTGCCGTTTACAAACCTGAACAGCCTGTTCAGCTCCGGAATGGCTATAAAGAAACCGACAGGTTCATTATCATAGTATGCAAACCACATGATATTTTCATCAATAACCGGCTTTAAAGTCCGCATTACAGTGGCAGCCTGCACTTCAGTCATCGGTTTTACCCCTTCGTGCTTCGCCCAGCCTTTGTTGTAAACCGTCCTGAAATCCTCGGTATACTTCGCCAGGTTCTTCTTATCCATGTGCTCAAACCGATAAGCCGGATCAGCTAAAACACGCTTTGCTTTCTCGTAATATTTTTCAGGAAGCGGATCGTTTACCATGCGGTGATACGTGTACTGGTTAAAGTACAGGCCAAATCCATAATTCTCGAGCAGGCGCTTGTAATACGGGTAGTTATAATGCATGCCATAGTTGGGTGGGTAAAAACCATCTATCAGCAGCCCCCACCATTTATCACGGTCTCCCAGGTTTATGGGGCCATCCATAGCTTCCATGCCTCGTTCCTGCAACCAGTTTTTACACGCATCCAGCAACAAGTTAGCAGCTTGCTGGTCATCTATACAATCAAAGAAACCCATGCCACCAGTCGGCTGATCGCCACCATGTGATGTTTTAGGGTTGATAAATGCAGCCACCCGACCGATCAGTTTGCCTTTATCATCTTTCAGTACCCAACGAATAGCTTCACCATCGCGGAGGAGCCTGTTCTTTTTTGGGTCAAAAACGCCAAGCACATCTTTATCTAAGGGGCGGATATAGTTCTTGTCTTTTTTATAAAGATCGAGCTGAACCTGCAGGAAGGCATTTTCTAGGGCAGGTGTATTTACTTCGATGAGTTGCATAGTTTGTTGAACCGTTAAGATCAGATATCAAAATAAAGGATTATACCTGATAATTCATAAGCTATAGTTAGGGCAGGCACATAAACAAAAAGCCTTCAGAATTCTCTGAAGGCTTTCGGGGTGAGCCCCCAGTCGGAATCGAACCAACGACCTACTGATTACAAGTCAGTTGCTCTACCAGCTGAGCTATGGAGGCTTGTACTTATGTTTGAAATAAAAAGCACATGCAGTACAAACATGTGCTTTTTTGGGTGAGCCCCCAGTCGGAATCGAACCAACGACCTACTGATTACAAGTCAGTTGCTCTACCAGCTGAGCTATGGAGGCTTACTCTGGTGTGCCTTAGTGTTCTAAAGCGTTGCAAAGGTATGTTCTATTTTGAAAACTGCAAATACCCGCTGCAACTTTTTTTATAGCATTTACTTAATGTTTTGAATGTCAGCTATAAAAAATTATCCTCTGAAGGCCTTTAGCTGACGATTAAGCTGCTCGATACGGTGTTGCGCATCAGCAATACGTCCTTCATACTCCCCGCGTAGTTTATCGGCATTTTTAGAACGGGCAAAGAATTCGATGTTGGTACGCAACGTCTGTATATCATTCTGGAGCTGCGTAATTTCACGGCGTATGCTTTGTTCCTTATGCTGTAATTTCTGAGCAGCATCCGGGCTGTTTTTCAAGCGCTCTACCTGTAGTTTAACTACCATTTCAGATCGCTCTTCCAGGCTTAAGCCGGGTACACGCTCCAGGTAGCTTTCCATAAGCGAGATAAATTTCTCTTCAACCTTAGGGCTGCTGCGCTGCTTGTTCTGGTCCAGGGCTCGCCACTGGCTTACAAACTGCTCATACTCTCCCAGCGTGGCTGGTTCTGTAGGTTGTGATATCTTTTCAGAAATCCTGTCAGTAAGCTCCATCTTTTCAGATGACAGCTTTTCGAGTTCCGCGCTGTGGTTTTGCTCCTGTGCCTGTTTGCGGTCAAAGAACTCGTTGCAGGCACTTCTGAAACGTTGCCAGATTTTATCAGAATACTTGTCCGGTACACGACCTATCGTTTTCCATTTTTTCTGAAGCTGTATCAGTTTTTCTTTGGTAGCGTTCCAGTCATTGCTTTCTTTCAGGCTCTCAGCTTGCTCGCAAAGTTCGGTCTTCAAGCGCAGATTCTGCATTTTCTGCTCATCCAGCCCTTTAAAGAACTGGTTTTTATGCTGGAAGAAAGCTTTGTAGTTGCCCCAGAAATTTTTGTTTACTTCTTCAGCATATTCTTTCGGCACCAATCCGGCAGCATCCCATTCCTCTTTCAGTTTCTGAATTTCATCGGTCTTATCACGCCACTCATTAATACGGTCGGTGTTAAAGCCCTGGTATGCCTGCAATCTTTCAAGCAAAGCGCGTTTCTTTTCCAGGTTCTGCATTTCAACTACTTTGCGCTCTTCCTGGTAGGCTTTGCGGCGGGTATGTACTTTTTCAGATGCCTGTATAAAACGCTCCCAGATCGGGTCGCGCTGGTCGTTTGGTACTGGTCCAATGTTTTTCCATTCCTCGTGCAGGTGGCGTAATTCCTCCAGTGCTTTATTTATAGTTTGCTCGTTTTCAAGCGCTTCGGCACGTTCTATCAGCTGTAATTTCGCATCCAGGTTACGCTTGCGGTCAAGCTCTTTCAGCTCATAAAATATGCTGCGGTTATTGTAGAAAATATCCAGCAGTGCGTGATACGAATCCCATAGTTGCTGTGCTGCTCCGGCGGGCACAGGGCCAATGCTTTTCCATTCAGACTGTATTTTCTTAAGTTCGTCAGTACTGCTCTTTGTTTCAGCAGACTCTACAAGCTCGCGCAGGCGGGAAAGTAATTCCTGTTTGCGTACCAGGTTGCGGTTACGGTTCTCTTCTGTTTGCTGGCGCTCCTGATGGCGGGCATCGCGGTAAGCTGTCAATAACTTTTCAAGATCCTGGTGCTCAGGAGAAGCATGGTATTCAAAATCTTCTTCCGTACCTCCCTCCTGCTTGAAACGGTCTAATGCTTCGGCTTTTTCAGCCTGGAAGCGAAGGTCGTAATTGCGCTGAATTTCGTTTATGATTCTGTGCTTTTTGCGGGCATCAGAACTCTTTAGTGTGGTGGCCAGTGCGGCGCGTAATTCTTCTAAAGGTAACTGGCTATAGTCCGTATGATCTTCATCCAGTTCTTCGTCATCATGATCAGCATGGCTGGCTGGCTGCGATTCTGCAGCAGGTACTTCCGGAGTTATTTCGGCAGCAGATTGTTCCTGTACATCACCTGAAGGTGTATTCGGGTGTTGAGAAGCTGTTTCTTCCACATCTGTAATGCCTGTGTTGGCTTCAGCAAATATTTCTGTTATCACTTCTGAGGCAGCAGCTTCATCTTCTGTTTTTAGCTCCGGTGTTACTTCTGGCTGTTCTTCTTTAGGAACTTCCTTGTCACTGATTTCTTCGCCTTGTTTGCCGGCATTTATTTCAGCCAGACGTTTGTCAACTATACTTTGCGGCGATTCTGGCTGTTGCTTCTGCTCATCTGCTGCATTTTGATTCTCAGGTTGGTTAACCTCAGCTCCGGTAGTGTCCAGATCCTTATTTTCTGTAGTCATGATTACGGATATATTAATAACGTAATAGCATTAGTTCAGGCGTGGGTCTACCGGATAATTCGATAAAACCTTATATTTGCCTCCCATCTGACGCAGGATGCTTCGCCATAGTGTATCAGCCTCTAAATTAAACAATTTATTCACAGCATTGTTATTGACGATCCAAACATTTTTATCAATTTCTTCCTGCAGTTGCCCTGCCGTCCAGCCAGAATAGCCTAAAAAGAAACGAACATCTTCAGAAGTGACTATGCCTGAGCCGATCATGGTTCTGAGCATTTCAAAATCGCCACCCCAGTAAAGGTCTTCTCCCAGTTTCACAGCCTGCGACAGATCTGGTATGCGGTGCAGATAATGTAGGGTATTGAATTGAACCGGTCCTCCAATGCCTAAAGTAACGTCAAATGCATCGTTATATATATCCACCACATCCGACAGTTTCATATCCGAGAGCTTATTAAGTACCAGGCCAAATGTTCCCTCTGCTTCATTATGGTTACACAGCAGTACAACCGAGCGCTCAAAATTAGGATCGCCCTGGTATGGTTCGGATATAAGTATACTCCCGCTCTGAGGTTTTATCAACCTTTCTTCTTCCATCTTCATTTAGTCAGTTTTAAGTATTTTGTTGTACTCTTTCTGCCCTGTGTAGAGTTACAGCCAGCGTGTAGTTTTATTACGAGATGTATACACTATAGTAGCAAAATTTGCACTACGCATATTTATAGTTTAAGGTACAGAAAGCGTTAACCGGATTAGATTAATAAGCCATATTGTAAGTTAATTGTTAAGGCAGCGGATATTTTTTTTAAATTTGGACAAACCGAACAAGCCTATGTCCCTGTTACCAAACATTGCCGCTATCCGCAAGAATTATGCTATGGAGTCACTAAATGAGGTATCTGTAGCCAAAGATCCAATAACTCAGTTTAAGTCCTGGATGGACGAAACTATAGCCGCCCAAGTAAACGAGCCTACTGCCATGGTGCTTTCTACGGTAAACAGCTCCGGAAGACCATCTGCCCGCGTAGTGTTACTAAAAGATGTGACCACGGATGGATTTATATTCTTCACAAACTATAATAGCCGCAAGGGCCATGATCTGCAGGTAAATCCTTTTGCTTCACTTACCTTTTTCTGGCCCGAACTGGAGCGCCAGGTACGCGTGGAAGGAACCATACAAAAAGTGCCGGCAGAGATATCGGACTCCTATTTTCATAGCAGGCCGGTAGGCAGCCAGATCGGAGCCTGGGCTTCACCTCAAAGCCAGCCTATTACCAGCCGCGAAGAATTGGAAATAGCAGACGCAGACTATACTAAACGATTTGGCGATCTGCCTGTTATCCCAAGGCCGGAACATTGGGGCGGTTACCTGCTGGAACCTGACCGGGTAGAATTCTGGCAGGGACGCCCGAACCGCCTGCACGATCGTATCGTGTATGAGTTGCAGGAAAACCAGTGGCACATAAAACGACTGGCTCCGTAAGGCATAAGGCAAATTCACAGCAAAATTAACTCACCACCTCCCCAACAAAATGGCAGAGATATTACCCTTAAAAGCCTGGCGATACAGCCACTTACTGAATCATCAAATTGAAGAGCTGACCTCTCCCCTTTTTGATGTGGTATCGGCGAAGCAGCGCGAGACTTTATACCGCAATCCGTTTAACAGCATCCATCTTTCTGTTCCGCTTGGTACGCAGCCCGCCGACGAAGCCGCTGCGTTACTGCAGCACTGGAAAGAGCGTGGCGTTATATTGCAGGATGCGCTGCCAGGTATTTATGTGTACTACCAGTATTTTAAGCTGTCGGGTGAGCAAAAGGAATACTGCCGCAAAGGATTTATCTGCCATATAAAAGCCTACGACTGGAAAGAACGTGTATTGCTTCGGCATGAGAATACCATTCCAAGCGCGGTAAACGACAGAATAGACCTGCTTTCTAAAACTGAACTCAACAGCAGCGCCACGCACGGCTTGTATACCGACCCGGCGTTTGCGTTGGAGCAGTACATGGATGAAAGCATCAAATCGCCGATTTATGAAACCGAAGATTACCAGGGTGTGCGCGATGTACTGGCTGTGATTCACGACCACGATGTGATTCATAAGTTTATAGATGTGCTGCGCGAAAAACAGGTGTTGCTGGCAGATGGGCACCACCGCTACGAAGGTTCGCTGGAATACCGCAAACGCATGATGGCTCAAAATCCGTCACACACCGGCCTCGAGGCCTACAATTATCATTTAATGTACCTGACCAACACCGAGTCGGATGACCTGCGCATTTTACCAACGCACCGCGTGCTGCAACAGATTGATCTATCGGATGAGGAGTTTCTGCAACGGCTGAGCGAATATTTTACGATCATCCCGAAAGAAGACCCCGTTGAGCTGAACGAAGTTATAGTTGGCAAGCAATGGGCGTTTGGTTTATATCTGTCAGGTAACGCTTATAAGATTCGCCTGAAACCGGAAATGCATCACCTGATAGACTGGGAAGTACCGCAGGAAGTAAAGGACCTTGACCTGACGGTCATGCACTATTTCATTTTCCAGCGCGTGTTAGGAATAGACCCGGAAGTGCAGCGAAACTATAGCCGCCTGAGCTATGAGCGTAATTTCACGACATGTATCCGCCAGGTTGATACCGGTGCTTCACGCCTTGCCCTTATCACAAATGAAGTATCGATGGAACAGGTAAAAAGGGTGTGCTATAGTGGTGCGATCATGCCGCAAAAGTCTACCTTCTTTTACCCGAAAGTTATCTGCGGTTTTTTATTTAGCTCCATAAAAGAAGATGAATTTATCTCGGCCCCTGCTGCTTGCCTCTAATTCGCCCCGTCGTAAAGAACTGCTGACTGGCTTAGGGTTACCATTTGACGTGCATGTAAAAGAGGTTGAGGAAGATTACCCCGCAGAACTGAAGCGCGAACAGGTAGCTGAATATCTGGCTTCCCACAAAGCTGAGCAGTACTTCGGGGACCTGGAGGACCACATTTTACTTACCGCTGATACTATAGTTTGTTTAGGCGATAAGGTACTGAACAAACCAGCAGATTATAAGCAGGCCTACGACATGCTTCGCTCTCTTTCCGGCACGCACCACGTGGTCATTACCGGCGTTTGTATCCTTACACGGGATCTTAAAAGCATTTTTCACGACACCACGAAAGTTTATTTTAAAGAGCTGAGCCACGAAGAAATCGACTACTATATCACCAACTATAGACCTTACGATAAAGCCGGGGCTTACGGCATTCAGGAATGGATCGGTAAAATAGGTATCGAACGAATTGAGGGTTCTTACTTTAACGTAGTCGGTCTGCCCGTTCAGAAACTTTACCAGCGGCTGGTTAGTCTCGGCTTTTTGAGTCTTGATTGATGATTGTTAAGTGTTAAATGGTTAAAGCCAACTATAAATCCAATCAAATAATTTAAATCAATGCTGTTCCGGGCATCCTTGTCCGAAACTTTTCCTGCTTCATACGTCCACGTACGCGTAACTTTAAGCCTGATTTACGGGAACTCGGAAGTCCCCCAACAGAAAGCTTCCGGACCTGGAAGTCCTAATGAGCAACCATATTTAATTTTGGAGCGGAAATCTTTTCTGAGCCAAACTATAGTTCCGAATCTGTGGTTCGTGTTCGGCTAGGATAATAACAACTATAACCCTTACCAAACTATAAAATATCCCTGCTGTAGCGGTTCAGAAACTATACCAGCCATTGGTTAAGCACGGCTTTTTTGACTGCTCATTGATTTTTTTGAGTGCTTTTTTTTCTGCTGATAACAACTATAAAAACCTGAATCATTATTTTTGCAGGTTGTTTATAGTTTTATAAATGACGAGTCGCATTTAAACAGCAGTTAAAAACAGCAATCAATGTCATTTATAAAACTATACCTGGCTCCGGGTAAGGAGAATTCCCTGAAACGTTTACATCCCTGGGTTTTTTCGGGCGCGATACGTAAAGCAGACGGCGAGCCGGAAGAAGGCGAAATTGTAGAAGTTTATTCCAGTAAGCGCGAGTTTCTGGGCATGGGCCATTACGCGCTTGGCTCTATTGCCGTTCGTATCTTCTCTTTTGAGCAGGTTGAGCCAGACTATAGTTTCTGGAAAAGCAAAGTGAAGCAAGCCTACGATTACCGCAACCGCCTGGGCCTGATCGATAATCCGGAAACGGATGTATACCGACTGATCTATGCGGAAGGTGATGGCGTGCCGGGACTTATAGTTGACATGTATAAAGATACGGCCGTAGTGCAGACGCATTCGCTGGGCATGTACAACGTGCGTGAATTTGTGACCAAAGCATTACAGGAAATTTATGGCGCAAAGCTTCGGGCCGTTTACGATAAAAGTGCCGAGTCGCTGCCCCAAAAATCTGTGCCGGATGCAGTAAATGGTTATCTTTTCGGTAAATCGGAAGGTGGCGTTGTGGTTACTGAAAATGGCAACAAGTTCTTTATCGACTGGGAAAGTGGTCAGAAAACCGGGTTCTTTATTGATCAGCGTGAGAACCGTGACTTGCTGGCCCGTTACACCAAAGGCAAATCGGTACTGAACACGTTCTGTTATACTGGTGGCTTTTCGGTATATGCTTTAAATGCCGGTGCCGAACTGGTACATTCGGTAGATGTGTCTAAAAAAGCGATAGAGCTAACGATAAAAAATGGCGACCTGAGCAATGCCCATGACCGGCACGAAGCTTTTGCGGTAGATACCTTTGATTTCCTGAAGGGCAAGGAAGACCTGTACGATGTAATCGTGCTGGACCCTCCTGCTTTTGCCAAGAGTCAGAAAGTGCGTCATAATGCCGTTATGGGTTATAAACGCCTGAATGCAGAGGCCATGAAAAAAATAAAGCCGGGCGGAATTCTGTTCACTTTTTCGTGCTCGCAGGTAGTAGATAAATACCTGTTCAACAATACCGTTATGGCAGCTGCTATTGAGGCTGGCCGAAACATAAAAGTAATGCACCATCTCTCCCAGCCCGCTGATCACCCGATCTCCATTTTCCACCCGGAAGGCGAGTATCTGAAAGGCCTTGTGCTGTTTGTAGAATAATTCTTTTAGTTGAAAAGTTTGGAAGTTAGAAGGTTAGAAAGTTAACCAAACTATGAAGCTGTTTAGTGTTTTTTCTAACGTTAGTATAGCCCTTGCTGCGTGTTATCACCAGCAAGTTTAAAAGCCAGCTAATAGGATTGTTGGTGAAAACACCAACAATGGCTCAAAGTTAGAAAGTTAACCAAACTTTAAACGAGAAAGCCGTTGCAAACTATAGTTGCATCGGCTTTCTCGTTTTTGTCATTTCGAACAGCGTGAGAGATCTAAATCAGCTAAAATCCGTGAGAGATCTCTCCTATCGTCGAAATGACAATTACATAAAACGACAATTATAGTTTACTCCAGTACAGATTTTGAGGGTAGTGCAGTTGGCAGATCCATCCGGATTCGCCATTCTTTTGGGTAGTAGTTGTTTGTGCGGTTTCCGATCAGTTTTGCCCAGCCTAACGGCAGACCATTGTATTGTAGCAGTACCCAATCAGTGCCATGGGTGCCTAAATTGATATCTTCTTTGCGTAAATAGCGGATTGCCTGTTCAAGGTTCAGTTCAATGAACTTAAACGCCTCTTTGTTAATATGTTGTGAAAGAGCCAGTGGCTGAAGTGGTTTTACTTTTTTACCTGCTATTTCAGCAACCTGCGTACCGCCATAGATCACGTATAGTTTCTGATACACTTCGTCGGCGGCTTCAAACAGGTTTTCGGGTAAGGTAAAGATGGTTTCGTTGTGCTGTATCCAGGCAAGGTCTTCTGCATGCAGTAGCCAGTCCTGTACCAATGCTTTTTCTTTCTTGCCGGCTTCCTGTAGTTTGTATTTCTTCTTTTTACCGGAGCTATAGTTTTCGTCCTCTGTTTGGCCTGCTTTGCGCATCACTGCTAAAAAAAATCCTTCGCCCTGCACGGCATGCGGGTAAAAGCGGTAACCTTCTACGCCTTGTAATTCGGAGCGAACAATACCCAGTGAATCATCGAAATTCAGTTTAATGCTTTGCGCATTTTCCTGTTCGCCCAGCCAGGCCATGTTTTCTTCGTTTTCGGCTTCGTTCCAGGTGCAGGTGCTGTAGATCAGGATGCCGCCCGGTTTCAGGGCTTCCCAGGTATCGGCTAAAATGCGTTGCTGGCGACGGGCGCAAAGGTTAACATTCTCCTCCGACCATTCTTCTACTGCATGTGGATCTTTCCGGAACATGCCTTCGCCGCTGCAGGGAGCATCAATCACCATCACATCAAAAAACTCCGGCAGTCTGCTGAAATCGCGCGGGTCGTTGTTGGTTACCAGTACGTTGCCCGAACCCCACTTGGCAATATTCTCGGCCAGTATAGTAGCCCGGCTTTTAATGACTTCATTCGAGACCAGTAAACTATCTTTTGAGATCAGGCTGGCCAGGTGTGTGGATTTTCCGCCGGGTGCGCCGCAAAGGTCCAGCACATGAAGAGGGTGGTCCAGATTTATAGTTTGCTTCAGTACGTGCTCCAGGAACATGGAACTGGCTTCCTGCACATAATATGCGCCTGCGTGTAAAAGTGGGTCTAAGGTAAAGGAAGGGCGCTCGGCTAAATAGTAACCGGAGTTGGTCCAGGGGACCTGAGGGTAATCTATGTTGTTTTGAAACTTATGCCGGTTTACCCGGATACTTACTGGGGGGCTTGTTGCAGCGACTGTTGGAATTTGGAGTAGTTTTCACCTAACAATCGCTGCATGCGCGTCTCGAAGGTGAGCGGGAGTTTTATCATGGTGCAAATTTACTGATTCCCTGAAAAGCAGTTCTATAGTTGCCTTTTTTTCAAGTGCAAATATTCTTTAACAATTGGGATATCGGCAGGGCACCAACTATAGCTTGGTAGTTCATTTAGAGTTGCCCAACTATAGGCTTGGTGTTCTGCCAGCAAAATATTCCTGTTTTGCAAACTACAGGTATACGGAATCAGTTCAATTGCTCTTAAACTATAGTGGTGTTTTACTGGGGTCAGGCGTGTATGAGGAACTATAAGCAGGTTAAGTTCTTCCAGTATTTCCCGTACAAGGGCATCTGTTTCTGACTCGCCAACTTCCACCTTACCACCCGGAAACTCCCAGAGCAGAGGTTGCGCCATGTTGCTGCTGCGCTGGGTTATCAGTACAGTGCTTTCGTGTTCAATTATAGCGCAAACTACTCTGATCATACCTTTCGTCTAAAAAGAAACTCCTGCAACAGTAATTAGTCTACGTTCTATTCGTGTACAATTAAAGCTGCAGGAGTTTACGGGAATCTGAGCAGGTTAATTACGTTTAGGTAATACGCCACTGATTGTAAAACCAATCGCATTTGCTGCATACGAGTTGTTCGCCTGGTCTGTATACTTCATAATAGTATAAGATATTCCGAAACCGCTGTATGCAAATTCAAAAATGGCTCCGGTGCTCCCATCAAACTCCATATTTTCACCTAAGCCATCGGTATTTAATTTTATAGCCTGATGCTTAACTATACCAGCGCCCAGCCTGATTTTCTCGGTAGCCATCCAGTTTGCTGTTAGGTGCAATGGTACGCGTGTTAACCTGATGTGTGCGTTGTCGGCGGCGGTGGTAACATACTTGTAGCCTACAGTTGCCCGTAAACGCAGCTGCTCCAGTTTTCTGAACTGAAACTCGGCACCTACCGCCACGGCTATACCCTGCCCTGCTTTAATAGATTGTTCATCGCCATTGGTAAACGTAACAGTTCCTACCTCATCGCCTCCAAACTCAAAAGCAGCGCCTAACAAAAAGCGAACAGGCTTATAGTCAGAAACATCTTCTACCATTGGCGGCGCAACTTTGGTAGAATCAAATTCCTGGGCACTGGCGTTGTAATAGCATCCTAATCCGAGGAAGGAAAGGAGTAAAAATCTTTTCATAAAAAGTTTGGCTTATAGTTGAATAATACCCGAAAATTAGAGAATAAAATGATCCGCCGTATACCGCTGAATACTAAAAAATCAAAATAAATTATAGTTATAACATCAGTTGCCTCTAAACAAAAAACACCTGATGGATTCAGGTGTTTCGTTTTAATGATTTATGATTTATAACATATTGGTTATCAGTAATCAACTTGCTGACGAGACGTGCAAAAACTTGTTGTCGGGCGGCTATTTAGTATTTTTAGCACCCATCTGCTCGCCTAATTTTTCGTATGCGATGTCGTTAGGTTCCCATAGTTCTATTTTGTTACCTTCAACATCCACTATATGAACGAACTTTCCATAGTCGTATGTCTCGATCTTGTCTAGTATCGTTACACCTTCCTGTTGTAGTTGTTCTACTAGTGCTTCAATGTTCTCTACACGGTAGTTTATCATGAACTCCCTGGCAGAAGGCTCAAAATATTTCGTTGTTTCCGGAAACGGACTCCATTGCGTAAATCCTTTCTTTGTTTCGTCAGCACCCTGTCGCCATTCAAAAACAGCACCGTAGTCGTTGGTATTCAGACCGAGATGTGTCTGGTACCACGCTCTCATTTTGTTAGGGTCTTCGCATTTAAAGAAAATGCCACCAATACCTGTTACTTTTTTCATTTGGATCTGTGTTAGATTGCTAAGCTGTGATTGGTTATCTGTCGTTTTTTTGTTTGTTATTAAGCCCTATAGCTTACCATTTCTTTCGGCTTTTTAAGCTGGTAATGTGCGCTAAATGATGCTTGCAATGCCACGCATATAACCCTATAACCTCAGAAAGTTTCATTTCTTTTTCATGTTCCGGATGAAGAAAGCTTTTATTAAATTCTTCATCTGTCAGGCTTTTTAGTAATGTAACCCATCTCAGATGGATTCCTTCCAACATCTTTAAAGCCGGCTCAATTTCAATTGTTTTACTGTCGGCAAGTTCTGCCCACTGGGCTTCGTTATAAGGTTTTATTGTTGGCCTGTCCTCTGTAAGCGCCAGTTTGAAACGTGTCAAACAATTCATATGGCTGTCGGCGCAGTGATTTACAACCTGCCTGATTGTCCATCCATTTTCTCGGTACGGTGTGTCTAGTTGCTGATCTGATAAACTTTCGGTCTCATTTCTCAGCTGAGCAGGAAACGTCGCGATAACCTCGATGAAGCTTTCCAGGAGCTCATCACTGAGCGATTCCGGACGTTCATAGTGACCAATCGGATATTTAAGATTGTCTATTGCCATCGTATATTATCAGGGTTTTCAGGCCAAAGGTTATTGAAGTTACGCTCAACGTTACTCGTGCAGCCGATGGGCGAGGCGGAGCCGAGCATAAGGGCTGCACTGGGTTAGCGGTTTGTGCTTTTTATTATTCATTCTGCAAATAACCCATGTATCCTTCTACAGCATCCTGAATCATTTCTGGCACTTCTTCATATTCATAGTTTGGGCATTTTTCAGGGTGTTGCTTTATATCTTCCCACATCTTTTTCACTTCATGCAGGTCTTCTGCTGTGAATTCAAATTCCTGCTTAGATAAAATGGAATAGGCACTAATTTTAGCTTCGTAGCTTTCGTAAAAAAGTATTTTGAAAATCTCTTTCAATTTTTGGCTACAGTCTAAACCTTCCAATGCAAAAACCAAAGTCCCATTGTAGTTATGGTTTTCCTTCTTGAATATAGCTTCCAGCAACGGCTCAACGGCTTTATTGTCTTGTATATCTTTTAAGGCTAGAGCTGCACAATTCCTTAGTATTGGGTCTTTTGAGTTAAGAAGTTGTATAAGAAATGTTAGTACTTCGTCTCCACCAATTTCTCCAAGTCGATAAGCAGCTTCTCTCGCCCTTCCCCAGTCCTGAGAAAGGATTTCCTGTTTTAATTGACTGAGTTCTTCTTGCTGTGTCACTGATGCAATTTATAGTTGGTATTCCCGCTAACTACCAGCTAAACGACAACATACGCTTATCTGCACTATGTACGTAATAGAATATCCTACTTCAACTTCTCCTTTAGAATTTCAAACTCCACTCCCGGCGAAATCTTTTCATACAGAATAAGGTAGACCGCGTTGGTAATGGGCATGTCAACTTTTAAGGTCTTGTTCAGTTCGTAAATGCTTTTCACGGCATAGTAACCTTCAGCTACCATGTTCATTTCTACCTGCGCAGATTTTACCGAATAGCCATGACCGATCATATTACCAAATGTACGGTTACGGCTAAACTGGGAATAAGAAGTTACCAGCAAATCACCCAGATAGGCAGATCCACTTAAAGCACGGTGCATTGGCATAATTTCATCCAGGAACCGCTCAATTTCGAACATGGCATTAGATACAAGTACCGCCTGGAAGTTATCGCCATAGTTTAAACCACGGGCAATACCACAGGCCAGAGCTATAATGTTTTTCATTACCGCGCAATATTCAATACCATCCAGGTCGTCGAGCGGATTGGCCTTAACATAGCGGTTGCGTAGCAGCTCACAGAAACGTTCGGCTGTACTTATGTCATGCGAACCAATCGTCAGGTAAGACTGTTTTTCGAGGGCAACTTCTTCGGCGTGGCAAGGTCCGGCAATTACCAGCTGGTGGGTGTTGGGTACATTAAAACGTTGCTCCACATAGTCAGTTATCAGGATGTTCTGTTCCGGAATCATGCCTTTAATAGCCGAAACTATAACCTTGCCCTTCAGCGCATCTTCGGGCAGGTCGGAAATGGCTTCCTGCACAAAAGCGGCAGGCACAGCAAGCACTACCCAATCGGCAGCGGCTACAACAGCCTGTATATCAGCGTTGGGTTTTACATAGTTCAGGTCGAACTGTACCCCACTCAGATAGCGTGGGTTGTGCTTATAGTTTACCAGGTGCTGCACATCGTTTTTGTTGCGCATCCACCAATGTACCTGCGATTTGTTTTCGGAGAGGATCTTTACAATCGCTGTTGCCCAACTTCCCCCTCCTATAACGGCTATTTTTTCCAAGTCTAGTCTTCGTTTTCTTCTTTCTCCTCATCCTCAGCCTTTGTTTTGCTGATAGATTTCGCATCTTTTACTACTACTTTGCTGCCATCTTTCAATGTCTTAGATACAGCTCTGAACGGACCAGATACTACTTTCTGGCCAGCTTTAACACCGCTGATGATCTCAATATTATCGAAATCGCTGATACCGGTCTTCACTTTCTGCGCTTTTACGGTGTTGGTTGCAGCATCGTAAACAAACACGATCTCATCCACTTTCACCTGGGCACGTTTTTCCTGCTCTTCTTCCGTTTCTTTAGCCGGGTTGCCAGCATCTGCATTTTCTTTTTTCTTCTCATCGGCGCGTGTAGTTACCGCCGACAAAGGAACTGATAACACATTGCTCTTACGCTCTGTAATAATATCAACTGATGCCGTCATGCCCGGGCGGAACGGGAAGCGGTTATTTTTTGAAAGATGATTGTACGACTCGTTTATTAACCGGATGCGAACTTCAAATTCTGTAACAGCTTCCAGGGTGGTGGCATCTTTTGCCGTGTTGGCGATGGCCGTAACTATACCCTTAAATTTCTCGTCGCGGGTGGTGTAAGAGTCAACCTCAACTATAACAGAGTCGCCCATGGCTACCCGAATAATGTCGTTCTCATTCACATTTACGCGTACTTCCATATTGTTCAGGTTAGCGATGCGCATAATTTCGGTACCGGCCATCTGCGAAGTACCCACCACGCGTTCGCCACGCTCTACGTTCAGTTTAGAAACTGTTCCGCTTACAGGCGCATAAATGGTGGTTTTGTTCAGGTTCTCACGGGCGTCTTTCAACGATGCCTGTGCATTCTGTACACCAAACTCAGCAGCACGAATGCTTTGCTTCAGCGATTCAATTTCCTGGAGGCCGGCATTGTAGCTGGCACGGCTCTGCTCAAACTCAGCTTCGGAAATAACCTTTTGTTCAAACAGCTTTTTGTTACGCTCGTACGCCTGTTTTACCTGTACCTGGTTGGCCTGCGCCTGTGCCAGTCGGGCTTTCGACTGCGACAATTGCGCTCTGGAAGAATTTACTGTTGCCTCCTGGGCATCTACAAACGACTGATAGTTATCAGGGCGTATACGAAGCAACAACTGGCCTTTCACCACCGAGTCACCTTCTTCCACGTTCAGTTCTATGATCTCTCCGGATACGTCCGGGCTTATCTTAACTTCTGTTTCCGGCTGTACTTTCCCGGAAGCGCTCACTTTCTCTACGATCTCTGCCTTTTTAGCCTCAGACAGCAGTACTTCTGTTCCATCTTCTTTCCCTATCCAGCCGGCTTTTTTGGCTACAACTATAAGAACTATAGCTACAACTAATACAGTAATTAAAATTGGGATGAGTTTTTTAGATTTTTTAGCTGCCATGGTTGATTATAAAGTGATTTCTTTCCCCTGGTAAAAGTCCAGTACCTTAAGTTTAAAAGTATACTCGTATTTGGCTTGAATTAAATTTGATTGAGCTGTACGGTAGTTGTTCGTGATCACGAAGAAGTCCACGGTATTGATAACACCGCTGTTTAAACGAAGCTCTGCATTTTTATAACTCTTTTCCAAAGCCGTTACCTGTACTTTAGCTGCCGCATATTTACGCTGTGCCGCCAAAGCATCTACATATGCCTGTTCTATAGTCTGGCGAAGTTGGTTTCGCTCTATATCGGCATTTATTTTTGCATTCAGCTGACCTAGTTTAGCACGCTGCACATTGTTACGAGCCAGGAAACCGTTGAAAATTGGAACTGTTAAGTTAAGGCTAACCTGTTTACCAATTGTATTTTGTAGTTGGTCAATAAATGGATAATCAGTTTCTAATAGTTTAGGCGTATAGTAAGTAAATAACTCAGGTTCACCATTGGGCCCTATCGGGTTAGTTATTAGTGAATTCTTAGAAAACTCCCCTGTTGGATCAAATAACCTTTGTTGACTATTATAAAAAGTATTTATTCCTGCACTTAGTGACAATCTTGGATAGTAAGCTCCACGAGCAACTGCTAATCCTTTATCTGCACTCATAACTCTAAAATCAGCAGCTTTTACTCCCGGTTGAGTTTGTATTGCAGCATCATATACTATAGTTGGCTCTACGAGTACAGGAAGTTGATCTGGTTCCGGTACTTCAGGTACAACTATAGCAAAATCACGCGCTTGATCACCCTCTAAATTAAGAAGTTGGATAAGTGACAAACGTGAAATGTCCCGTTGATTCTGAGCATTTATAATATCCAGCTCATCTGTAGAAAGTTGTGACTCCAGATCCAAAACTGCTACTTCGGCAACACTACCTGCTTTGTAGAGAAGCCTGGTTCTATCTAGTTGTTTTTGCGTAGTACTACGCTGCAGTTCTGCAGTTTTTATAAGTTCTTCTGCAAACAGTACATTAAGATATGAAGTGATGATCTGAAGTGAGATGTCGTTTTGAATAGCCTGAACATCAAAATCGCTTGCTTGCAGATCATAACCACGCTGCTTGATCAGGTTAGTTTGCTGCAAGCCCATAAACAACGGTACCGAAGCATTAGCACTAACACCAAGGGAAGTATACTCATTTGTTCGTACCTCCTGAACAGTAGGGTCAACAGTTGTTCCTGAGCTAAATGTGCTTTGCGCAGATCCGTTTAAGCTCGGTAATCGGTCCAGTTTTGCTTGCTTTAAATCAATAGCATTCAGGTCGCGGCCTACGCGGGTTTGTTTTACCTGCAGGTTGTTTTTCTGAGCGTATTCAATTGCCTCTGTCAGTGTCCAGCCGCCATTGCCGGGGTTGTCCTGGGCAAAGGCAGGCGTTGAGAACAATAAGGAGCCCAGCGCAACCGCTAAAAGCAGGTTCACAGATTTCTTCTTCATAGTTTAGGTTTTAAGGGTCGGTTATAGATCAATGTTCGGAATATAGACCACGTGTTTCACCCAACTTAATTGTTTCAGGTATTCCAGGGTTATTGGTTTTATACCAGAGTCCATCTCTATAAACTGGCGGGCCATTTCATTCTTGCCTTTTCTGGATACGCTCATGGTTGCAATGTTGCAATCGTCGTGGGCTATAACGGAGGCTATAAAAGCGATACTACCTGTTTTATCTTCCGCATCAATAATAAGCGTATGCAGGTTAGCAGAGAAGCTGGCAGTAAAGCCATCTACTTCCACTATCTGTATCACACCACCACCGCGGCTCTGGCCAACAACCTCAACTTCGCGGCCCTGGGCTTTCAGGTTAAGCTTAATGGTATTCGGGTGCATGGTTGATGCATTGCCAACAGACTTGAACGTATATTTCAGGCCACGCTCTTTGGCATGGTCGAAGGCTTCTTTTATGCGTTTATCGTCGGTTTTAAAATCAAGCAGACCGGCAACTATAGCACGGTCGCTGCCGTGACCCTCGTAGGTGCGGGCAAAAGAATTATAAAACGTGATGATGGCTTCTTCGGGAGCGGCACCAAGTATGCGGATGGCAGCTCTGGCAATACGAACCACACCAGCTGTATGCGAGCTGGACGGACCGATCATAACGGGACCAATCATATCAAAAACACTACTTTTCTCGGCCATAACAGGTAAGCGTATTAATAAAATATCGTGAAAACCAAATTTATGAATAAACTCCCAGTATTTCAGCAAGCAAACTATAAATTAGGCATATTTCTACCAATCAGCTTTTTAGCTATACCAACAACACTGCCCGCTCTATAAAATCTTGCAAACAGGCTCTTAAACTATAGTTAGCAGTAGCCATTAAGGGCTCTGGTGTAGTTAAATTGTCATTCTCTGGCGTAAGATAAACTATAGGCAGTATAATATTTTAGAAATGCCATGTACCAAACTATAGTTTTTCTTACTTTGCACAGTAAATGAGCATCTCATCAAACAAACCAACTATGGACTACAACTTTAAACCGGAAGTGCTTGAGCAACTAAAGCGGCTGGAAGAAAAGTATGTGCCTTTAGGCCAGGATCTGGCTGCCTACCTGGAAGGACTCTACCACACCGATTTTATTAACTACTGGGATTATATTCACCTGGATACGCTGCTAAGCCTGCAGAACCCACGCACCAATATTCCGGACGAAAAGATCTTTATCATGTACCACCAGATCACGGAGCTTTACTTTAAGCTTTGCCTGGAAGAGTACAGACAAATAGGTGAAGATAAAGCTATTACCGCCGAAATGTTAACCAGGCGCTTGAAGCGCATCAACCGCTATTTCGATAACCTGATAAACTCGTTTGATGTGATGGTAGATGGTATGGATCCGAAGCAGTTCCTGCAGTTCCGGATGGCGCTGATGCCGGCCAGTGGTTTTCAGTCTGCGCAGTACCGTTTAATTGAGATCGCGTCTACAGACCTACGTAATTTGGTGGCAAAAGACAAGCGCTCTGTGCTGGGATTACAGAGTACCCAGGAAGAAATGATTGGTTGCATTTACTGGAAAGAAGGTGCCACGGAAGTAGCATCGGGTGCTAAAACACTTACCCTGATCCGCTTCGAGGAGAAATATACCAAGCAGCTGATTGAGTTTGCAAAAGAATACCAGGATAAAAACGTGTGGAGCGTGTATAAGCGCCTGCCGGAAGATGAACAGCAAAACGAGAAGCTGAAAAGACAAATGCGCGACCTGGACAGCAACGTGAACGTGAACTGGCCACTGATGCACTATAAATCAGCGGTGCGTTACCTGCAGCGCGACCCGGATGTGATTGCCGCAACAGGCGGAACGAACTGGATGAAATACCTGCCTCCAAAATTCCAGAAACGTATTTTTTACCCGGAGCTATTCACGGAACAGGAAACCGAAGAATGGGGCAAAGGCTGGGTAGATAAAGTGCTGAATGGAGAAATTTAATTGTTGGAGGTTTAATTGTCATTTCGAGCCAAAGCGAGAAATCTATTACTACCTATAGTTGAGATAGATCTCTCCTATCGTCGAGATGACAAATATTATATAAAGGACCTCACAGTGTCTTCGCGATCTGTGAGGTCTTTTTTATTATAAATTGAATTAGCATTACCTTTGTAGTGTTATCGTCAAACTATAGCTGGATGTATTTTTTAACCATTCAGCCATTTAGCAATTAATCAAAAAGTTTAAGGTTAACTACCTTACCTGACTTACATGAGAAAAAAAGAACTGGAGCTGGTACTGGCTCCTGAAGTGGCATTTGATGCTGCTCAACTGGAACACGAATTACTTAAAAGCGCTAAGCTTAGCCCGGAAGACGTAAAATTCCTTCACCGCATAAAACGCTCGATAGATGCACGCGGTCGCCAGGTTTTGGTCCGTGTCAAAGCTGATCTGTACTTAGATAACCCTCCTGCTGAAATTATTTCCCCGGTTTATAGGTATGGCGATGTTTCGAAAGAGAAGGCTGTCATTATAGTTGGCGCAGGTCCAGCCGGTTTGTTTGCAGCCCTGCGTTGCATTGAGTTAGGTCTGAAACCTATAGTTCTTGAGCGTGGTAAAGATGTAAGAAGCCGTCGACGCGACCTGGCCGCAATCAATAAAGAACATATTGTAAACCCGGATTCCAATTATTGCTTTGGCGAAGGTGGTGCCGGAACGTACTCTGACGGTAAATTATACACCCGTTCTAAAAAGCGTGGCGACCTGCTCCGTATCCTCCAGATATTTGTGCAGCATGGCGCTACCCCGGATATCCTTTTCGATGCGCACCCACACATTGGCACCAATAAACTACCCAAGATCATAGAAGCTCTCCGTGAAACGGTGCGGGAAGCCGGCGGCGAAGTGCTTTTTGATATGCGCGTGACCGATTTTATAGTTGAACGTGGCGAAATGAAAGGCGTTGTGACACAGGATGGCCAGGAATATATTGGCGAATCGGTGATTTTGGCGACAGGCCACAGTGCCCGCGACATTTTTGAAACGTTGCACGCATCAGGGGTAACTATAGAAGCCAAGCCTTTTGCCATGGGTGTGCGCGTGGAGCATCAGCAGAGCCTTATAGATAGCATTCAGTATAAATGCGACGACCGCGGACCTTATCTGCCTGCTTCGTCTTATGCCCTGGTGCAGCAAACGGTTTACAATAACAGGCAACGTGGTATTTTCTCGTTCTGTATGTGCCCGGGCGGATTTATTGTTCCGTCTGCAACGGCACCTGGCGAGGTGGTGGTTAACGGTATGTCGCCGAGTCGCCGCGATTCTAAATTTGCCAACTCGGGGATAGTAGTGGCTATTGAGCTGGAAGATATGGAGCTTGAAAAATATGGTCCCTTTGCCGGTTTGCATATGCAGCAAGCCCTGGAACAGAAGGCGTGCCAGATGGCAGGTGGCACGCAGGTCGCTCCTGCCCAGTTGTTACAGGATTTTACAAACGGTAAAGTAAGTAAATCTTTGCTCGAAACGTCGTACCAACCCGGCCTCGCATCTGTAGATATGAACGAACTGTTCTCTGAGGACATGGCGTACCGTTTACGTGAAGGTTTTAAAGGTTTTGGTAATAAAATGCGTGGCTACCTGAGCAACGATGCCCAGATCGTTGGCGTGGAAAGCCGTACCTCTTCACCTGTCAGGATCCCGAGAGATAAGGAAACACTGGAACACGTAACGATAAAGAACCTGTACCCTTGTGGCGAAGGAGCAGGTTATGCGGGTGGTATCGTTTCTGCTGCCATGGATGGCGAGCGTTGCGCGGAAATGATCGCAGCCAAAGTAAAACGCGTGCTATAGTTTTGTACCGGCTTTAGAAAGAGTTGATTTAAAACTAAACTATAGAAGTAACTGTAAACTAACTATATACTTTGTTCTATTTAAAGTAATAACTATGAAAAAGACAGTAGTGCTGGGAGCCTCGGATAATCCATCACGCTATTCGTATAAAGCCATAAACCGACTTAAACAGCACGGGCACGAAGTGGTGCCGGTTGGTATTAAAAATGCGACGGTAGAAGGACTCCAGATAATTACAGATAAAACCCAGAAGGTAGATAATGTTGATACGGTTACACTATACGTGGGTCCACAGAATCAACCCGTTTGGTACGACTACATTATAGGCCTTAAACCAAAACGCATTATTTTTAACCCGGGCACAGAAAACCGCGAATTAGAGCAACTGGCTGAAGATAATGGCATAGAAGCTTTACACCACTGCACCCTTGTTATGCTGGCCAGCAGCACCTACTAAAATTTTTTCGGCTCAAACTATAACCTACCGAAAAAGGCATCCGTATAAATAAGTGTAAGTTAAGCAGATGGCATTAGTTGTCTTATGTTTAACAAAGAAAAAGGGATCTGATAAAGATCCCTTTTTTGTTTTCTATAGTTTAAAGCCTGCTTTCCGGCGTTTTCCTGTCTTCCTCCTGCATTTCCTCCATCTGGTAACGCATTGTGGATGCAAGTGCGCTATCCGGCAATAAATTAGAGGCACCTGCCTGCACTTTATTCATCATCCCCGGAACTATACGCGACTCTCCTTTCATTAAAGCGGTATAACCATCTCTGGCAACGTCCTCCGGCGATGACATTGGTCCGTTTGCAGCCCGTGTATTTTCGGCTTCGGCACGTTTAAAGAAATAAGTATCACTAGGCCCCGGGCAAAGCGCTGTTACTGTTATGTTCTTGTCTTTCAATTCGTTTTGCAGCGCTTCTGTAAAGGAAAGTACGAAGGCTTTGGATGCAGCGTAAACCGACATCAGCGGCGACGGCATAAAGGAAACGATAGAGGCCACATTCAATATTTTTCCTTCGTCGCGTGCCACCATATCTTTCAGGAAAAGCTTGGTCAGGTGTACAACCGAGCTGATGTTAAGTTGGATGATCTCCAACTCCCGGATAAGATCTGTTTCATGGAAAAAACCATGTAAACCGGCACCGGCATTGTTTACCAGCACATCCACCGTTATTCCTTTCTGCTTTAGCTGGTCATAAATCTCCTGCGGAGCCTCAGGTCGCGATAGATCTGATTGTACGATACAAACATGGTCTAACTGGTATTCGTCCTGCAAACTATAGCCGAGCTCTTTTAAGCGGTCTTCGCTGCGCGCCACCAGCACCAGGTTGTACTTGTCTTTGGCAAACTGCCTGGCAAATTCCATCCCGAAACCGTTGGATGCTCCCGTAATGAGTACGGTCTTCTGATTGTTACCTTCCATTGTTTTCATAGTTATATTTTATACTCCCGGATAACGCATCTACCATTACCGGAAGTATAAGTTTACACCTACAACAAGCTGAAGGTTACTTCCTAACTATAAAGCCATTAGCAAACAGAGCAAAAGGCAACATTGACCAGGTAACCGGCTTAGAACTAAACTTCGCGGCGAAGGACCTCTAATGGCGGCCTGCTTAATATTCCGCGACTGTTCAGAATGCCTATGATTACTGTAAGCAGCGTAATACCGATAAATACCGGAATAAGTGGCCACAATACAGGCACAAAACTTACTTCGAAGCTGAACACTGCCAGCGCCCAACTGGCAATTACTGCCAGCACCACACCTGTGCCAGAAGCCAAAGCGCCTAGCAGCAGGTATTCGAAAGCCGTGATAGTTAGTATCTGTTTACGACTGGCACCTAAGGTACGCAGCAGCACACTTTCCTGCACCCTTTGGAATTTACTGATATTGACCGAGCCAATCAGCACCAGCAAACCCGTACTGATACTGAACAGGGCCATGAAACGGATCACAAAAGAGATTTTGCCCAGGATATCATCCAGCGTCTGCAGAATAAGGTCTAAGTCTATGGCAGAAACATTCGGGAAATGCTGCACAAGCGCACGCTGAAAATCAGCTGATTGCTGGTCTGATTTGGTACGCGTCATCAGGATATAAAACTGTGGAGCGTCTTCCAGCACGCCTTTAGGGAAAAGCACCAGGAAGTTACTCTGTACACGGTTCCATTCGATTTCGCGGAGATGGGCCACACGTGTTTTCATTAAAGCACCCTGCACGTTAAATACCATCGTGTCGCCAAGCTTTACTTTAAGTCTTTCGGCATATCTGTCTTCTAACGAGATCGGTATAACTTCGGTGTCTGCAGATACTTCCCCTTTCCACTCCCCTTCAGCACTGGATTCAGAATCTATTAAGGTATCGCGGTAAGTTACGCGGTACTCACGGGTAAAAGCCCAGTCCGGGATTTCCAGAGTTGTATCCTTTCGCACGTCGTTTCCGGTAAGGCCGTTCATTTCCTCGAGGCGCATGGTGACAACTGGTACTAATTGCTGCACCGGCAACCCTTCTTTTCTGACCATATCTACCACGCCCTGTTTCTGAGCAGTCTGAATATCGAATAAAACAAGATTAGGCTGATGTTCGCTGCCAGCTATGGCAACCTCTGAAATCAAAAGGCGCTGCATCAGCACAAGTGTAGCAATTAGCGCTGTACCCAGACCAATAGAAACTGTCAGCAATAATGTTTGATTATTGGGTCTGTATAAGTTAGCAAGGCTCTGGCGCCATACATAGCCCCAGTTTACCGGGAAAAACCGTTTTACCAGCCACATCATGCCACGCGCCAGCAAGGCCAGCACTATAAATCCAACTACAACACCACCTGTAAAAGCCAGCGCCCGCAGCCAGGTACCTAACTGAAAATAGGCGAACACTAACACAAACAAAAGTATCAACCCATAAACGGCTAAACGCAACGGGTCTTTCTGGTTGGTAAGGTGCTCTACACTGGAGCGCAGGGTGATGATCGGGGAAACATTGCGTATAGTTAGCAACGGCAGCAGGGCAAATAAAACCGAAACCAGCACCCCAATCCCAATACCTTCAGCAATAGCTGCCCATGATACCGAAACAGTAACCTCTACGGGAAGGAAAGCCTGGAATAACTGCGGTAAGTACAACTGTATCAGGCTGCCAAGAATGGCTCCGATAACAGCACCTATCAATCCCATAGCCATTACCTGGAACAAGTAGATCAGAAAAGCCTGTTTGCCACTAACCCCGATGCAGCGCAGTACACCTATAGTTGCCAGCTTTTCACGGATGTACACATGCACGGCACTTGCCACACCCACGCAGCCCAACAGCAACGCCACAAACCCAACCAGCGCCAGGAAACTTGCCAGGTCGCTATACGCTTTACCGGTACTTTCCTGCCGGCTTTTTACGGTATCAAAGGCAATTCCCTCTTCGTCCAGGCGTGGCTCCAGTTTTTTAACCAGTTTGTCGGCGTCAGTTTTGGCAGGGAGTTTAAAGTAATGATAATAGCTGATGCGGCTGCCTTTCTGTAACAATCCGGTAGCTTCCAGGTACTCTCTTGGGATGTAAACCGCAGGAGCTATAGTTGCCGTAACAGCCGATTGCCCCGGAATTTTGTGTAAAGCCCCTGCAATTTCAAACGTAAGATTGCCAACCCGGATAGAGTCGCCGGGTTTGGTATTGAATTGGAGCAGTAAGGTATTATCAACCAGCGCACGTCTGCCCTTCCGGAAGTTTCTGCTTGCCTCCTTAGGCTCGGTTTCGATAGCGCCATAGTACGGAAAGCCACCTTCGAGGGCACGAACTTGTACCAACCGGGTGCTTTGCGATGCATTGAAGAACACCATCGATACAAAGCGCACTTCATCCGACCTGTCCCCGCCCACTGAAATTGAATCAATCAGGGTTTTAATCTCTCCTTCCGGTGGTTTATTGCCTGCCATTACCAGGTCTGCCCCGATCAATGACTTTGCCTGTTTGTCTATATCGGTACTCAGGTTATCGCTAAACGAATTGATAGCCACCAGCGCCGCAATACCAAGAACTATAGAGGAAATGAATAGCGCCAGTTTACCCCGGTTACGGCGGCTGTCGCGCCAGGCCATCAGCAGCAGCCAGCGCACGTTAAGCTTAGGTTTATCAGGAAGATGTATATAGTTGTCAGACACGCGGTTGTAATGATTAGTTAGTAATGATTAATGAATAATAAATGGGTTTTAATTCGAATAAGTTATTAGTTATTAGTCATTAGTCATTACTCATTAGAGTCTTTAGCTGGTCCGAAACGATAAGCCCGCCTTTTATTCGGATAATGCGGTTGGTTTTCTCAGCCAGCTCCAGGTCGTGCGTTACCAGCACAAGTGTGGTTCCGGCTTCTCTGTTCAGGTCGAAAAGTAGTTGCTCTACGCGCGTGCCGGTTTCTTCGTCCAGGTTTCCGGTTGGCTCATCGGCAAAAAGGATGGTTGGCCTGTTAGAGAATGCCCTTGCTATAGATACACGCTGCTGCTCTCCACCTGAAAGTTGGGTCGGGTAATGGTCAGAGCGCTCTGCCAGTCCTACACGGCCTAATAATTCCAGCGCCTGTTTCTGTACATTTCGCTCGCCACGTAGCTCCAGGGGCACCATCACATTCTCCAGGGCCGTTAAAGTGGGTATCAATTGGAAATTCTGGAACACGAAACCTACATACATATTCCGAACCTGCGCACGCTCATCTTCGCTCATGTTGTCCAGCTTTACGCCATTCAGAATAACCGAGCCGGAGCTTGCCCTGTCGAGGCCGGCACATAAGCCGAGCAGCGTCGTTTTACCACTGCCCGACGGACCAACTATAGAACAGGTATCGCCGGCCTGCAACGAAAAATTAATGTCCTGCAATACCGTAAGGTGGCGGTCGCCGGAGTCGTACGTTTTGGTCAGGTTCTGAATATCGAGTATTGTAGACAATGTTGTTAAGTTATAAGGTGTATACCAGAGAAAAACGAAGGCAAAAGATATGTTGTTTGGCTAAAACGTAATAACTGTTTATGTTCGTTATATGTTTAACAGGAATAAGCTATAAAATTACAACTAAAAAGATAAAGCGTGAAGTTAAAAAATAATTGGATCTGGGCCCTGGTACTAAGCTTAACTATAGTTGGTTGCAGCCAAACGGAAAGTAATACAGAACAGACAGCAACCGGCCAGGAAGCCGTAGCAGGAAATAAAGAAGGCAGTAAGGTAGCTGCCAGAAAGGAAGATACTAAAGTGATCCTGTTCTTCGGGAACAGCCTTACTGCCGGTTACGGACTAGAGCCCCAACAGGCTTTCCCAGCGCTCATTCAGCAACGCCTGGATTCTCTTGATCTGCCTTACAAAGTAATTAACGCAGGCGTAAGCGGCGAAACTTCAGCGGGTGGTAAAAGCCGGATTGATTGGTTACTCAAAAAACCTGTTGATATTTTTGTACTGGAACTGGGTGCAAACGACGGTCTTCGCGGTATTGATCCGGAAAGTACTTATAAGAACCTGAAAACGATCATAGAAAAAGTTAGAGCCAAAAATCCGGACGTACAGATCATCCTGGCAGGCATGATGTTACCACCAAGTATGGGCCAGAAATACACCCGTTCTTTTGGGGAAGTATTTACAAGGCTGCAAAAAGACGAGCGTGTTACCCTGATCCCTTTTTTATTGGAAGGCGTAGCCGGTGACCCGGAATTGAATCAGAATGATGGCATACATCCTACTGAGGAAGGTCAGAAAATATTAGCTAAGAACGTTTGGAATGCACTGGAAACGATCGTAATACCGGAACCGGCACAGTAACTATAGGCTCTGAAAAAAAATTGCACAAATTTTTCAACCAAGCGTAACCTTCTTCTAACAGTCCCGTTAGTATGTATGGCTAAAAGTTGAAAATTATATTTTCATAAACTTACTAAAAGGTTCTCCTCCCGGAGAGCCTTTTATGTTTTCAGGCCTTTCCTACTTGCCGGTAATTTATAGTTTGCCCAAACACTACCAATCTAAAGTTGTACGGTTATAGTTGCTGAATGCATTTATTGTTTTGAGCCTTTGTTGGTGTTATCACCAACAATCGATCACCTTGCTCTTTACACTTGCTGGTAAAAAAACACGGCAAGGGCGTAAACACAGAACAAATAAAACACTAAACAGCTGGCTAATATTAAAACACGCAAAATATTGCGTCTCTACATAACTCTTTAATGCCTCTCTCCCTTCTTGAATATTTTATTTCCAGGATATTAAAAATATTTATAGTTGATAATCAATAATTTATAGTTAGTGATAAGGCTATATCTAAAAAAAAGAAGAAATTTATAATCCCTCAGGCAACCTCCGGCCTAAACCTTACATCTTAGGTTCAGAAGCGCAGCAAAATGCTGAGACGATTAACAAGACAACGAGTAGATTATAAGTTAAACTTTTACCCAGCGTGACAGAGTCAGAATTAATAGCAGGATGCCAGCAGGCTGACAGTAAAGCGCAGAAGGTGCTTTACGAACGCTATGCCTCGCAGATGTACGGTGTTTGTTTGCGCTATCTTAAAAACGACATGGATGCAGAAGAAGCTTTACTGAACGGGTTTATGAAGATTTATCAGAACATAAACCGCTTTGAAGCCAAAGGCAGTTTTGAAGGATGGGTACGACGGATTATGGTAAACGAAGCGCTGGGCTTTTTAAGGAAAAAAGAACCACTGCACCTGGCCATTGAAGACGGTTACACACAGATTGCCGGAACCGGCGGCGCAGACCAAGACCTGAACGAAAACGAATTATTAGGATTACTACACACGCTACCAGCCGGCTACAGAGCCGTGTTTAACTTATATGCCATTGAAGGCTACTCTCATAAAGAGATCGCCGACATGCTGAACATAACAGAAGGAACATCAAAATCACAACTTAGCAAGGCCCGCGCCATGTTACAAAAAAGACTGACCGGGCAGGAAGCAATTGCCAGCTAAGAAAGGAGGAAAATTATGGAACCTGAAGAAGTAGATAAATTATTTAATGAGCGCCTGGGCCGGATGGCTCCTACGCCACCCGCTGACCTCTGGAACCGACTGCAGGAACGCATGGAGGCAGAAATGCCGCAGGCTGCACCACAGATACAACCGGAACAGCACGAAGAAAAACGCAGGTACGGATTTTTGTACTACGCTATTGCAGCTGCCATTGCTTTATTAATAGCTGTGGGTGTGGTTCTAAAGTTCAATCAGCCGCAAACTGTTACCGACCAGACTATAGCCCAGGTTGATTTAGGAACTAAGAAAACTACAGAGCCGGCACAAACTATAACCCCGGATGAAACAGCAAAAAGTACAGAACAAACGATAGCAGCTGCTACGCCGGAACAAATTATAGATGAGCCAACTATAACTGAAGAACCAACTATAGTTGCAGAGCCTGCTAAAACGATTGCTAAAAAGCCGGTTGCCAAACCACGCAGAAAAGCTGAGCAGCAATGGGTGAAAGTGAAGGATATAAAACAACCCGCTATGCTGGCACAGCGAACTACTAATTCAGCGCAACAGGTTGAGGAGCCTCAGTTACCAACTGCAGTACACACGCCGGTTGCTTTTGCTTCATCAAACAGCGCCGAGCCGGTTCAGATCATCATTAAGCGCACTGTAAACGACGACCCAGTTGCAATGGCATCGGCAAATGAGCCGGAAGAAAGCAGCTCTTTCCAGAAAAAGCAGCGCCTTGCCAAAAATATCTTTAAACAGGTAAAAAATCTCTCTAACGGGGAGCAGGTAGACTTCTCTGACCTGGGCGTAAATGCCAACAAAATTGCACTCGAAACAAAAATCGGAAAACAGAAAATCTCAAAAGTAATCAATCTCTAATCCCTTAAAACCATGAAACGAATACTACTTGTAATGGCCATCTGCATGGCCGCAGCTACCGGTGTGTCTGCCAAAGGCGGCCTTACCGTTGCCAACAGAGCCGGAACCCAGGACACGATTGTTGTAAAAATGGCCAATGGCGCTAAAATGATCCTGCAACTAAAGAACATGAAGCAACTTGAAGCGTTCCAGAACTATAGCCTGGACTCGCTGATGCGCGAACTGAACAACTATGTAAAGCAGGTAGATAAAATGGAAGGCGTTGCCGAGCAGGACGGTAACCCTAAGCAAATGACGGTTACCTTTAATACCAAAGAAGGCGACACAGATACAGCTGAAGAAGTAACTGTAACGATACAGGAAACCGACGCTAAAGGCAAAGTTTCCAAAGAACATCACAAGATCAAGCTTGGCAAAAACATAAAAATTGATGTGGAGATTGAAGAAGATGGCGATACCACAAGGGTAAATATTGGCGACCAGGACGGTGACTCTGACGAAAAAGATCACGTGGAAAGCTATAAGGCAACCCGATTCAACTTTGATATTGACCTTGGCCTGAATGCTTTTGTTGATGAGGAAAACACCTTATTCGTTCCGGACCTTAAGCCAATGGGCTCTCGTTATGTAAGCTTAAACTCACACATGATCTCGCAGATCGGTGGCAAAAAAAGTCCGTTCTACCTGGTATCTGGTGTAGAGTTCGCGTTCAACAACTATATGTTTGATAAGAATGTGATCATTCAGGACATAGATGACGTGACAGAGTTCACGAAAGTAGCCGACATCAACTATGAAAAATCTAAACTGGCTACTTCTAGCATAAACATACCGCTTATGCCGATGCTGAAATTTAAGCGTGCCAATGGCAAAGATGGTTTCCATATAGGTGCGGGTGGTTTTGCAGGTTACCGCTTAGGCAGCCACAGCAAAGTAAAATATGAGCGCGAAGGCAACTCAACCAAAGACAAAGACCGTGGCAGCTTTAACCTGAGCGATTTCCAGTATGGTGCTACCGGTGTTATTGGTTACAACAACCTTAGCCTGTTTGTAAAGTATAATATGAATGACCTCTTTAAAGAAGAGCGCGGACCGCAGGTGAATGTTATCAGCTTTGGTTTCCGTTTACTTAACTAAGAAGTTTAAATTTGTAAATTGATTGTGTTAAAGGAGAGCTCTAGTCTAGGGCTCTCTTTTTTTGCAACTATAGTTTAAACCCAGCGCCTGAAATTATCGATGATGATAGCCGTAGCGGTTGCCACATTCAACGATTCTGCCTGGCCAAAAGCGGGAATCTTGATGAGCTGGTTTACCTGTTTGGCTACTTCTGTACGAATGCCATTCGCTTCGTTGCCCATAACAACTATACCCTGCGGCTGTAGTTTCATCTGATGGATGTTATCGCCATCTAAAGAGGCACCATAAATGCGGTGGGTTTTAGTGTGTTGCTGAAGCCAGCTTTCGAGGTTAAGGTAATGCACCTGCATACGGGTAAAAGAACCCATGGTGGCCGCAATTACTTTTGGGTTATAAAAGTCAGCGCAGTTTTCAGAACAAATAATTTTTTCAATGCCGTACCAGTCCGCTATCCGGATGATAGTTCCAAGGTTGCCGGGGTCACGGATGTCGTCCAGGGCTATTACCAGCTCGGTTGGAGCAACTATAAGTTCGGGCAGCTGGCGCATGTGGGCAACAGCCAGGGCAGCATTATTTGTAGCATATGTTCCGGCGCGCACCAGGTCCGCTTCCGTTACAACTTCATAAGTTATACCTTTACCTAATAACCTGGCATGCTCTTTCTCAAAGCTTTCGGTTACGTATACATGCTGCAGTTCAAAACCGGATTGCAGTAATTCGATAACACTTTTTGCTCCCTCCACCACAAAGGCTTGGTGTTGGTTGCGGTATTTTTTTACTTGCAATGAGTTTATAAACTTGATAACTGCTTTTGATAACATAACTGTGGTCCGTTTGAAGTCACGATTTTACATATTCGGTCTGTTAATTACAATTTTGTTTTCTGCAGGCTGCGTACCCACCAAAGATCTGGGCGAGGACGAAAAGCTGTTGGTAAGCATAAAACCACAGGGGCTGCAGCAAATTGAAGTAGCTGAGATAGAGAACTTATACCAGCAGCAGCCCAACCGTATGTTCCTGGGCTCTGCTCCTTACCTGGTCGTATACAACATCGGCAAAAAGTTTTACAACCCTCCAAAAATAGATGAGCGCATTCTGGAAACGCAGGAAAAATGGCGCACAAAGTATCGGGAAGCCGGAACTGACTCGGCAAAGATACAGCGCATCAGGAATCGTTTCAGTAACCGTATTGCCAGGCTGCGGGAGAAAAAAGAAGAAGGTAATTTCCTGATGCAGCTTGGTGAGCCTCCAGCCATCTACGACTCTACCCTGATGGTACAGACGATAGATCAGATATCTATTTTCATGAACGCCAACGGGTACTTTAAGCATACCATTGATTTTAGGAAGGCTGAAAAGGGAAAACTGGTCTATGTTACACTTAACATCAGCGAGAAGGAACCTTATCGTTACCGAAATTTTAAATACAACATCCCGGATTCAGCTGTACTGGCACTTGTGCAGGCTACACAAAAAGATTCGAAGTTAAAATCTAATGAACTACTGACCGAAGAAAGCTTAACAGAGGAACGCACCAGGGTATATGATTTGCTGCGTAACAACGGGTACTATGACTTTGCCCGGGCGTATATTGAATTTTTAGTTGATACGCTTGATACCGGCAACTTTGGTGACGTAACAACCATTATTCAGAATCCTGAAACAGGCGGAAGACATCAGGTTTATTCTATAAAGAATGTTTACTTTAAAACCGACCCAGACCGCTTTGGCATCCCGCGCGACACAATAACTTATAACAACATTAATTACGTTGCCTACAAACAAAGATACTCCACCAGGATACTGGATAAAAAAGTAGACATTTCCCCTGGCCATAAATACAGCCAGTTAAATACGGCAACCACCCAACGTAAACTCGCCGACCTGGATGTGTTTCAGTTTAACAATGTGCTTTACAATAAAATTACAGACCCCGCGGATAGTACCAGTACCAACCAGCTTAATGCTTACATAAATGCCCTGCCCTCCAAACGTTTCCAGGAAACTACAGAGCTTGGGTTAAACTATACCGAACGAACGCCCGGTCCTTTTTCCAGTATCAGGCTACGGGTGCGTAATGTGTTTGGTGGTGCCGAAAATCTTGACCTGGGAATTCGTGGTGGCTTTGAAGGACAGATCAGCTTAACTGACGATCAGAAGACTGTCATGATCAAGGAATTTGGGGGTGATATGTCGCTTACTTTTCCCTTCATAATTGCACCAGGCGGACGGAACATGTTATCTAAATATAGCCCGAGAACCCGTATTTACACTGGTTTTACAAACGTAGACCGTCAGGAATACAAGCGTTCCAGCTACGAATTCTCCCTCGATTATATCTGGCAGAAAGCGCGTACTCCTTTGCAGTCACCTACGCTGCAATACATTTTCTCGCCACTTAACTTAACTATAGTTCAAGCCGATACAAACACCTTCTCCGGCGACTTCCAGAAAGCTTTGAAGCGTTACAGGTCTTTTGCAGAAAGTTTTAGAAGTGGTATTATCAGCTCCATGTCTTTTAACCTGACATATAACACTAACGACTTTGCACAAACGCGTAATGCCCGTTTTTTCAGGGGTTTGGTTGAAGTGGGCGGACTCTCTCAGGAACTTGGCGTTGATCTTAGAATAAATAACCTGGAGACATTCCAGTTTGTAAGATTCAATCCAGACTATCGACGCTACATACCACTTGGTAATAAGCGCTATTTCGTGTATCGTATAAACACAGGTATTGCCAGCCCTATCTTAAATGCTACGGTGCTGCCTTATGAGAAACATTTCTTTGCAGGAGGAGCATCAAGTGTACGTGCCTGGCAATCGCGCCGGTTAGGCCCCGGAACATTTATTGATTCAATTAAGGTGGACGATACGAGAGAGTTTGTGGAGTCTGAACAGCCGGGCAACATCCTGATTGAAGCCAGCACAGAGTATCGCTTTAATATTTTCAGTTTTCTGAACGGAGCCTTGTTTGTGGATGCCGGTAACATCTGGACCCTCGAAAATGATCCGGAACGTCCTGGCTCCTCTTTTCAGTTTAATAATTTCTATAAAGAGCTGGCAGTGGGTACAGGTTTTGGTTTGAGGTTCGACTTAACTGTACTGGTACTGCGCTTCGACTTTGCCACTAAGGTTTATGATCCGGGTGGTATAAACGGTAAAAAGTTTGTACTCGGCGATTTCCGCTTCTCTGATTTCTTTACCAGAAGCAGAAGCAACCAGAGTAACCTGAATATCGGTATCGGTTATCCATTCTAAGAAAAGATTATCTGCATCGGAATTAATGGGGATTTGTAGGATTTTATAGACTTCATAGAAACGCAATATTTTGCATCTTTTATGAACCGATACAGGTGTTATCGCAAACATGTAAGCTCTTGCCAGATTTCATGCTGGTGAAACACACAGCAAAGGCTAAAGTCCATATATAAATAAACTTGAACAGCTAAAAACAAAAAAGCCCTGCCGTAATTGGCAGGGCTTTTAGTTTATAGTTAAACTCTAGTTAGTAGTTCAGCAGGTCTTCTATAGTTGCCGCAACCTTTTCAGGGTTAGGCAGCATCATTTTCTCGAGCTCCACATTCAGCGGTATAGCCGGCAGGTTGGCAGCACCCAGGGTATAAACCGGGGCATCCAGTTGCTGGAAACACTCTTTTGAGATTCGCCCGGCCAGCGACTCTGCAAATGAGTTCATCAAAGGCTCTTCGGTTAACACCAGCGCTTTTCCATGGCGGCGTACAGAAGCCAATACTGCGTCAAAATCCAGCGGGTTAAGCGTACGAAGATCCAGTATTTCGATACTGCCCGGGAATTGCTTAGAAGCTGTTTTAGCCCAGTAAACGCCCATGCCATAAGTAATAATGGTCATGGAGTTACCCAATCTGATCTGCTCTTCATCAGCGAACTGAACTACATTGGCCTTGCCCAGCGGCAGAACATAGTTTTCGTCTGGCTCTATCGTTTTGGCATCTTCAGTTCCGGCTACTTTAGACCAGTACAGGCCCTTATGTTCCAGCATGATAACCGGGTTCGGGTCCAGGAAAGCTGCCTTCATCAAACCTTTCATATCGGCAGCGTTGCTCGGGTACACCACTTTTATGCCGCGTATTGTCAGCAAGGTTGATTCTATACTTCCTGAGTGATAAGGTCCACCCCCACCGTAAGCACCGATCGGCACGCGGATAACGGATTGTATCGGGAATTTACCCATCGACAGGTAGCAGCTTTTGGAGAGTTCTTCCACCAACTGGTTCATGCCTGGCCAGATATAGTCCGCAAACTGAATCTCAACTATAGCCTTGGCACCAACCGCCGACATTCCGGCTGTAGAACCAACAATGTACGCTTCCTGGATTGGAGTATTAAATACACGTGCGTCGCCATATTTTTTAGCCAGCAACGCCGCTTCCCGGAACACACCGCCCAGTTCACCGCCTACATCCTGGCCATAAAATAACGCTTCCGGATAAGTTCTTAAAATATCATCTACTGCATGCAATGCTGCATCCACCATAATGGCTTTCTCTGCTCCTGCTGGCGTGCGTGCGCCTTTTTCTTCCGTTACCGGAGTTGGGGCAAATTCGTGCTGGTCAAAAGTAGACGGATCAGGTACAGGCGCATCTAAAGCTTTCTGATAATCGGCGGCAACTATACGTTGTGCTTCCTGCTCCAGCGCTTCAATTTCATTTTCCGTTACATCAAGGCTTAAAAGTGTTTGCTTCAGCCTAGGGATCGGGTCGTTTACAGCATGTTCCTGCAGGTTATCCCCGCGGTACCACTCGCGGCGAACGCCAGAGGTATGATGACCAAGTAGTGGAACTTTAGCATGTACCAGTATAGGCTTACGCACTTCGCGGGCATATTCAAAGGCAATACGCATGCCTTCAAACGACTCGGCAAAGTCGGAGCCGTTTACACGGAGGCGCTCCATGCCTTTAAAGCCGGCAGCATATTCGTACGCGTCCATGGCGCGCATTTCCTTGCCCGTGGCCGAAATTCCCCAGTCATTATCCTGTACCAGGTAAACGATAGGTAAACCTTTAAGTACCGCCATTTGGAATGCTTCTGCAACCTCCCCTTCTGTAACTGAACCATCGCCCAGCGAGCAAAGTACTACCGGTTTCTCTTCTCCTTTCAGTAATCCCTGGTTCTCCAGGTAAGCAATACCATGGGCCATTCCAGTTGCCGGAATGGCCTGCATACCGGTGGCTGAGCTCTGGTGTGGTATAACAGGGAATCCTTCACGTCTTAATGACGGGTGGCCATAGTAGGTACGACCTCCTGAGAAAGGATCATCAGCTTTTGCCATTAACTGTAACATGAGCTCATAAGGCTGCATACCAATTCCCAACAGCACAGAATCGTCGCGGTAATAAAGCGCAGCATAATCGTAAGAATTAAGCTGGAAAGCAGCTGCAAGTTGTATGGCTTCGTGGCCACGCGAGGTGCTGTGCACATATTTGCTGCAGATCGCTTTGTTTTCTTCGTAAGTGTCTGCCATGGTTTTGGCAGTTATCATCAGGCGGTAGGCTTTCTTCAGGACGGCAACATCCACCTTAAAGTCTTCCAGTGTATCTCGTGACATTTTTTTTACTTTAGTCTTGCCCGAAGATACTAAAATCAAACCTGTTTCTAAAATCTATAGTTCGTTCTGTAAAACCCGCATATTTAAGTAATTTTGTAACTTCCAGCCAAAAGACTTATTGACAAAGGATTAAAGACTTTTGGCTGGAAATCATTGATTAAAGCCCTTTGTCTTTTGTCAAAAAGTCAAACCGTCAATAAAAATATTATGTTCAGAGACGAAGTAGAAGCCTTTATGCGCCAGTTTCAGCTGGATTTGGTACGCGACCTTGAAAACTGCGATGGTGGTACCACTTTCCAGACAGATGAGTGGCAGCATGCCGAACACGGTGGCGGTATTACGCGCATTATTGAGCACGGAACTGTGCTTGAAAAAGGTGGGGTTAACTTCTCGGCGGTTGGCGGCCAGTTGTCTCCGCAGTTTCTGAAAATGCTGGAAATGCCGGACCCGAACTTCTTTGCAACCGGTGTTTCGGTAGTTATGCACCCGCACAACCCGATGGTGCCCATCACTCACATGAATGTGCGCTACTTTGAAGCCGGAAATGGCAACGCCTGGTTTGGCGGCGGCATCGACCTTACTCCTGTTTATGTAGACCTGAAGCAGGCGCAGGAATTCCACCAGGCCATGAAAGCGGTATGCGATAAACATCACCCAAGCTATTACCCTGCGTTTAAAAAGTGGGCCGATGATTATTTCTTCAACGATCACCGAAACGAGACTCGCGGTGTAGGCGGCATCTTCTTCGACCGGTTAATGGCAACAGAAGAATTTACCATAAAGCAACGTTTCGATTTTGTGAAAGATGTAGCGTATGCATTTGCCCCATTTTACACTAAAATCATCAACGAAAACCGTAAGCTGCCTTTTACTGAAGCTCAGAAAAAATGGCAACTGATTCGCCGAGGCCGGTACGTGGAGTTTAACCTGGTATATGACCGTGGTACCAAATTCGGGTTAATGACCGGTGGCAGAATTGAATCTATATTAATGAGTTTACCAGAGTTGGCCTCGTGGGTGTACAACCATAAACCGGAACCAGGCAGCCCTGAAGAGCAGACGCTCAATTACCTGAAAAAAGACATCGACTGGATCAACGTACTATAAACTGAGATGCTGGAAAAGCTAATTGAGCTGGACAAGGAGCTGTTTGTCTACCTAAACGATATGCAGTCCCCATTCTGGGACCCGGTTATGGTTTTTGCATCTGATAAATACGTGTGGGTACCTTTTTACCTGGGTCTGATCGGTTATGTGATCTGGAAATATAAACGCCAGAGCATACCGATGCTGCTGCTGGCTGTACTAACTATAGCCTTAGCCGATAGTATCACTTCCGGCATTTTTAAGCCGTATTTTGCCCGCCTGCGCCCCTGCCACGATGCAACTTTGTCTGATGTTATAAACCTGGTAGCGGGTTGTGGTGGTAAGTTTGGATTTATGTCTTCGCATGCGGCCAATGCCTTTGGCTTTGCCGTTTTCTTTAACCTCATCCTCTCCGACCGTTACGCTATTTTTAAATTTATTCTTATTGCCTGGGCTGTTATAGTTTCCTATAGTCGGATTTACCTGGGTGTGCATTTTCCGGGTGATGTTTTGGGCGGAGCTATAGTTGGCAGTTTTGCAGCCTATGTCTGCTCGCTGGGCTATGCTATAGTTCTGAAAAAGTATAGTTGGTTTCGGACCAGTAATTAAAGAGATTAAGGAGATTAACCAAGATTTTCAGAAAACCAGCTATATAGATCAGCAATACTTTCCGTCTGTTTTTGCGCGAAAAAACTATGAAATGTTAAGGATTGACCTTTTTTAAAATCCTGTCAATCCTTTAATCCTGAAAATCCTGTTTCAGACAAAAAAAGAGACGCAATACCTTGCGTCTCTACAAATAAAATCTCTTTACTTAAATCTTCTTAGGTCCATGGTTTAGGCTTTCCCTAACAGCCTGGCCACATACTTACCAATAATATCAAATTCCAGATTTACAGTATCGCCAGGTTTAACACTGTGCAAATTGGTGTGCTCGAAAGTATAAGGAATAATTGCCACTGAGAAACGGTCTGCCTGGGAATCTACAACTGTCAGGCTGATGCCATTTATACAGATAGAACCTTTTTCTACGGTTACATTTCCAGTGCTGGCATCATACGAAAAGGTAAATTTCCAACTACCATTCTCGTCTGTAACGCTTTCACAAATGCCCGTCTGGTCTACGTGGCCCTGTACTACGTGCCCGTCGAAACGGCCATTTGCCTGCAAGCAGCGTTCCAGGTTTACCACATCACCTACCTTCAGGCTGTTCAGGTTTGTTTTCTGTAGCGTTTCATCAATAGCAGTTACAGTATAACTATCGTCATTAATAGCTACCACGGTAAGGCACACGCCGTTATGAGCTACGCTCTGGTCAATTTTTAACTCATTTGTGAAAGTGGACGAAAGTATAAAATGCTTGTTGGTGGCTTCTTGGCGGATGGCTTCTACCTTGCCCAACGTTTCAATTATTCCGGTAAACATAGTTCTATAGTTTGTAGCGCAAAGATACGCGATAATGATAGTTCAGAGAAAGTTATCTGGCAAATACTCCGATTTATAGGTTAAAATAGGCTATTGTTACTTATTTTCGCAGATAAGAACCCCTGTAGCTTACAGGCAGTACACATAACTATAGCCAAAGTAAAACTAACAATGGAAACTGATCTGTATAAACACAAAGGAATGCGCCGCGGGCTGGTGCAGCATCTTCGCCAGAAAGGAATCCGCGACGAACGCGTACTAGCTGCTATAGATGCAGTGCCCCGTCACTTCTTTTTCGATAAAGCCTTTGTAGAGCAGGCTTACCAGGACAAAGCTTTCCCGATAGGTGAAGGCCAGACGATTTCGCAACCCTATACCGTGGCTTTTCAGACTGAAATGCTCCGGCTAAGACCAACCGATAAAGTACTGGAGATAGGGACAGGCTCTGGCTACCAGTGTTGCGTTTTATTGCAGATCACGCCAAATGTTTATACGATAGAGTACAACAAGCCACTTTACGAAAAAGCCCGGAGATTTTTTGCCAGGTATGGTTTAAAGCCAAACACGTTTCATGGTGATGGTTCTGAAGGACTGCCTATGCATGCGCCCTACGATAAAATTATAGTTACTGCCGGTGCGCCGGTAGTTCCCCGTAGCCTGCTAAAACAACTCAATGTTGGCGGTATACTGGTTATTCCTGTAGGCAACGAGAGCAGCCAGAAAATGCTGCGCATTACCAGAACTACAGAAACTGAGTTTGAGCAGGAAGCTTTCGACGACTTTAAATTTGTGCCATTACTGGGCCGTGAAGGCTGGGATGCAGGCGCTTAATATTATTCTATAGTTAACTTTTGTCAATTCGGTAAGAGCGTTTTTTGTTTGGATGCTCATGTCCTATCTTTGTGCAAAGATCCAAGAACTACTATGCGTAAACAAAAGAAAGTAAGCGAATCCTATGTAATTATGACCGAGCTGGTATTGCCAAATGATACCAACACCCTGCACAACCTGATGGGTGGTAAAATGATGCATTGGATGGACATTGTATCAGCTATTGCAGCTCAGAAACACTCTAACCGCATAGTAGTTACAGCATCTGTAGACAACGTATCGTTTAAGGAAAGTATAAAATTAGGCAACGTAGTTACCCTCGAAGCGAAAGTTACCCGCGCCTTTGCCTCATCTATGGAAGTGCATATTGTGGTTTACGCTGAGGATATACCGAGCGGCAAAAAAGTGCTTTCAAACCAGGCTTTCTTCACGTTCGTGGCGGTAGACCAATCTGGTAAGGCTATTGATGTGCCGGAAGCAATTCCTGAGACTGAAGAAGAAATTAAACTATACGATGGGGCCTTACGCCGCCGTCAGTTGCGTTTGGTATTGGCGGGCCGCATGAAGCCGAGCGAAGCAAACGAGCTTAAATCTATTTTCGATATTAAAGAGAGTACCCAAAGCTAACACAATGTCAGGATTACAGGTAGATGAACTGAACAGCGAGTTTTTAAAGAACTTCTTACCCGAAACTATATTTTTAGTGGATGGCGAAGTGACTGTGCCTGCTCCTGCCAGACAAGAAACTATAAAGCCGGAACTGCCAGCTATAGTTGAGCCGGTTGTTGATGCTAAGCCTGAAGAAGCGCACTTAAAAGATATTCCAAAGCTGCCTGAAATAGCAAAAGTAGCTACTGCTCCGGCAAAGTATAAAACGATCGGCGAAAACAGGAAAGGTGTTGCTGTATTGGTAACAATGCCGGATGAAGCATTTATGCACTTACCACAACTTGGCTTTCTGCAGAAGATCTTAACAGCGATCGGGTTACAGCCAGCAGATGTAGCGTATGTAAATAATTTAACCGGGGCAAATGCAGTGTTCGAAGACCTGCAGCAAACCCTTCAGGTAAACTATATCATCAGTTTCGCCAGCCGCGTAGAGTCTAACCTGCCGCATGATAAATTTACGTTATACAATCCGGTAATGCTTGGGGCAGTGCCCATAGTGTTTTCCCACTCTCTTGCAGATCTGGAACATGATCAGGACAAGAAAAAGTTACTTTGGGGAGCTCTTCAAAAAACGTTCTTATAGTTGCTGAAACTATAAAGTTCGATTTCAATAGAAGCCCTTCATCAGTAACTATTGGGATTCTATTTTTAATCAATTTATCTAAGCTTAGAACCCAGGAGATAAAAGAAAAGCCTATCCATAACTGGAAAGGCTTTTCTTTTATAGTCAGGCGTGGTGATTTAATTTAACACTTCTGCCAGCTTATCTTCCAGTTCTTTGCCGCGCAGGTTTTTGGCGATAATACGACCCTCTTTGTCAAGCAATAAGGTTTGCGGAATGGCTGTGATGTTGTATATGCCGGCAGCCGCACTCTCCCATCCTTTCAGATCTGAAACATGTGGCCAGGTCAATTTATCATCAGCAATCGCTTTCAGCCACTTCTCACGGTTCTGGTCCAACGATACGCCAAAAATCTCAAAGCCTTTGTCTTTGTAGGCATTGTACATACGCACTACGTTCGGGTTCTCTTTACGGCACGGTCCGCACCAGCTAGCCCAGAAATCTATCAGCACATACTTACCACGCAACGACGACAACGAAGCTGAACCACCATCTGGCGTAGGCAACGTAATTTCAGGAGCCATCTGTCCAACCGCCGTGCTGCGCATTCCTTTCAAGCGATCATTCAGCTCCGCAGTATATTTTGAGTCCGGCAGATTCTTGCTGTAAAGCGTTGACATACTGTCTGCAAACGCAAAATCAGTAGCAGGATCGATTAGTGTAAGTGTGCCAAAAGCGGAAACTACCGAAGTTGGATGCTGCGCCAGGAAATTCTTGATCTTATCCTGGAGTGCATCATATTCTTTTTTTATAGCTTCTGCTTCTTGTGTTTTGCCTTCGTTATTGGCCTGCATAAAAAGCTGCTCCAACGCCATTTTCTGCATCTGCGTCTCATTCACCATTTTATTCAGTTCCTGAAACAATTGTGAATCGTCAGAGCCTTCGATCTTGGAAGTTCCATTCAGATCTTTGGCATCTGCTTCCAGTTTAACATTTGCAGCCTTATCCAAAACCAGGATTACGCCATCACGCTGATCGATCGTGACACGGTAAAAAGATGGTTCAGCTATTTCACCTTCAAAATTAAAGGTACCATTCTCTCCTATTGCTACGGTATCGCGCGGTACGAACTGTTGTTTATCGAGTTCAAAAAGATAAATATTGCTTCCTGCCGTAGCATTATTCAGTTTACCCTGAATAGTATACCCATCTTCAGCATTAGTAGCAGACTTATTACCCTGGCAACCAACCAGCAAAGCTGCTGCAGAAGCGACAATAATATAGTTCTTATAGTTTTTCATAATTCTTTTTTTGACATTATGACAAAGGACTACTTGACATAGGACTTTAAAAATCTAATTTCCTTTGTCTATAAGTCTTTTGTCTAACAATTTAAGCATTCAGGCGCTCAACCAACAATTTGTTTGCCACTTTAGGGTCGGCCTTGCCTTTGGTTTTCTTCATTACTTCGCCCATAAACATGCCCACCAGGCTTTGCTTACCTGCTTTATATTCTGCCACTTTCTGCGGATTACCAGCTACCACCTCAGCAATTATTGCTTCCAGAGCGCCATCATCCGAATCCTGCAACAGGTTTTGTTCCTCTGCTACCTGGTGTGCCGGTGTGCCGGGGTTCTCCAGCATGTAAGGGAATATTTTTTTAGAAGCTACCGAGTGGCTTACCTTGTTCTCATCCACTAATGCAATTATCTCTGCTATACTGTGCGGCTGCAGCGGGAAGTCTTTCATGTGCAGTTGCAGCTCGTTCAGGTACGATTTTACCGGACCCATAACCCAGTTTGAGGCTGCCTTATAGTTAGATGTATACTTGCAAAGTTCCGCAAAGTATAACGCTACTTCTTTCGCATCGGTCAGTACATTGGCATCATATTCCGGCAGGCCATACTCTTCTGTAAAGCGCTTGTATAGTTCCTGCGGAAGACTTGGCATCGTTTCTTTTATGCGCTCCAGCCATTCCTGCTCAATCACCAACGGTGGAAGGTCCGGCTCCGGAAAGTAACGGTAATCATTCAGAGTCTCTTTAGAACGCATGGCCGTAGTTGTACCGGTGTTGGCATCGAAGTTGCGTGTTTCACCATCTACTGAGCCGCCGTTTTCAAGTACCATGATCTGGCGCTCGATCTCGTGTTCAATAGCGCGCTGCACGTTACGGAAGGAGTTCATATTTTTCACTTCCACCTTCGTACCCCAAAGCGGCGAATCTTTTAGCATCACTGAAATGTTGGCATCGCAACGCAGCGAGCCTTCTTCCATATTACCGTCGCAAATATCCAGGTACTTTACCAGGCGTTTGATCTCGGTCAGGTAGTTGTAAGCTTCCACAGAATCACGGATATCCGGCTCCGAAACGATCTCGATCAACGGTACACCGGCACGGTTAAAGTCAACCAGTGTTTCCGTTTCACCGGCTAAGTGCATCGACTTGCCCGCATCCTCTTCCATGTGAATACGGGTAATGCCAATACGTTTGTCATTGTCTTCCGCGTCTTTCACAACGATGTGGCCGGCCGTACAAACAGGCGTTTTATCCTGCGTGATCTGGTAGCCTTTCGGAAGATCGGGATAGAAGTAATTTTTTCGGGCGTAGATGTTATAGCGCGTAATGTTACAGTTTGTAGCAAGGCCCATTTTTACAGCCATCTCTACAACGGTTTTGTTAATGCGCGGCAACGTGCCCGGGTGACCAAGCGTGATGGCGCTCAGGTTGGTGTTTGGCAGCATACCGTACTCTGTCGAGTCAGAACTATACGCCTTACTCTCTGTCAGCAACTGCGCGTGCACTTCCAGACCGATGATCGCCTGGTATTTATCTCTTATCGCTTTATCCATTTTTTTAATGATTAATGACGAATGAATAATGACTGATTTATAGTTGAGCCCTTATTCATTCATCATTATTAATTACTCATTAAAGACATTACTAATTATTCATTAACGATTTAACCAATTCTACCGCTTTGCCCGGTACGGCCTGTAAGCCTGATGAATCTTTACCGCCGGCAGTTGCATAGAACGGCTGACCGCCGCCGCCGCCTTTAATTTCTTTGGCAAGTTCGCGTACCATCTGGCTGGCGTTCAGGTTCTTTTCAGCAACCAGGTTATCCGAAAGCATTACTGCGATCTGTGGTTTGCCATCTATTTCAGCAGCCAGTACCAATATAAGGTTATCTACTACCTGTCGCATATCGAAAGCCAGCTTCTTCAGGTGGTCTGCGTTGCTAACTTCAACCTGCTCAGCTACCAGGTTTATACCATCTAGCTGTAGTGCTTTCTGGGCCAGCGTATCTTTCAGGCCACTTAGTTGTTTCAGCTCAAATTGCTCAAGCTGCTTTTGCAGGGCTTTGTTGTCGTCCTGTAGTTTCTGCACAGCACCAGATACATTACTTTGCGTGTTCAGCACTTCACGAACAGCATGCAATTCGTCTAACTGCGCCTGCACAAAGTCTTCGGCAAGTGAAGCAGTTACGGCTTCTATACGTCGCACACCGGCAGCTACAGAGCTTTCAGATACGATCTTAAAGTAACCGATCTCGCCGGTATTGTACACGTGCGTACCACCGCAAAGCTCTACTGAGTGCTCTCTGTCGAAAGCGATGACGCGAACATACTCGCCATACTTCTCGCCGAACAGGGCGGTTGCTCCCATTTCTTTGGCTTCAGCAATAGGCACATTTCGCTGCTCTTCCAGTGGTATACTTTGGCGTACGCGCTCGTTCACAATGTGCTCTATCTCACGAATCTGGGCATCTTCTACTTTAGCGAAATGCGAGAAGTCGAAGCGCAGTACTTTTTCGTTTACCAAGGAGCCTTTCTGCTGCACGTGCTCACCTAAAACTTCACGTAAAGCGGCATGCAGTAAGTGTGTAGCGGAGTGGTTCTTACGGATATAGTTACGACGCTCAAAATCGATCTCGCTACGGAAAGCAGCTTCGATGTTCTGTGGTAACTTAGTTGTAATATGAAGTATAAGATCGTTCTCTTTTTTCGTGTCCAGCACTTCGATCTGCTCACTATCAGAAACAAGATAACCGGTATCACCTACCTGACCACCACTCTCTGCATAGAAAGGCGTTCTGTCGAGCACGATATGAAACTCGCTCTTATTCTTGGTCTTCACCTGTCGGTAACGCACGATGTGCGAATCCGAAACATTGCAGTCGTAGCCCACAAACTCAGTCGTAACGTCCGGTTGAACTATAACCCAGTCGCTTTGCTCTGAAGCCGATGCGTTACGTGAACGGTTCTTCTGCTGCTCCATCTCCACGCCAAAACCAGCTTCGTCTACTGTCAGGCCTTTTTCACGGGCGATAAGTGCAGTTAGGTCCAGCGGGAAACCGAAGGTATCGTATAGTTCGAAAGCAGTTTTACCATCGATTGTATTGTTGTTCTCTTTGAATTTAGCTTCCAGTGCATCCAGTCTTTTCAGACCATTTTCTAAAGTTCTAAGGAAAGCGTTCTCTTCTTCTTCGATCACGCGCTGCACGAAGCTTAGCTGTTGTTTCAGTTCCGGGAAAACAGTTTCCATCTGGTCGGCCAGTACGGCAGCCAGTTTATACAGGAACGGCTTTTTGAAAACAAGGAAAGTAAAACCATAACGCACCGCACGGCGCAGGATACGACGGATAACATAACCAGCCTTGTTGTTAGATGGCAGCTGCCCATCGGCTATAGTAAAGGCTATGGCACGGATATGGTCAGAAATAACGCGGATGGCAATGTCTGTCTTCTCATCCTCACCATAAACGACACCGGCTTCTTTCGCCACAAACTGGATCAGCGGCTGGAAAACATCGGTATCATAGTTGGAACGCTTGCCCTGAATAGCCATGCACAAACGTTCGAAGCCCATACCGGTATCTACGTGTTGAGCAGGCAGTTTTACCAGCGAGCCATCGGCCAGGCGGTTGAACTCCATGAATACGTTATTCCAGATCTCGACAACCTGTGGATGATCATTATTAACTAATGATTTACCATCAACTTGCGCACGTTCTTCATCGGTACGCAAATCCACGTGTATCTCAGAGCACGGACCGCAAGGGCCTGTGTCACCCATCTCCCAGAAGTTGTCTTTCTTGTTACCCATCAGGATACGATCTTCCGCAATCATTGACTTCCAGATATTGAAAGCATCCTGGTCCATTTGCAGGTTCTCAGAAGCATCGCCCTGGAACACGGAAACATATAATCTGTCTTTCGGTAGCTTGTAAACTTCGGTGAGCAGTTCCCACGACCATTCCAGCGCATCCTTCTTAAAATAATCGCCAAACGACCAGTTGCCCAGCATCTCGAACATGGTATGGTGATAGGTGTCGTATCCTACTTCTTCCAGGTCGTTGTGCTTGCCGCTTACGCGAAGGCATTTCTGGGTATCGGCGATGCGCTTATAAGGCGCAGGCTTGTTACCTAAAAAGTAGTCTTTGAAGGGAGCCATACCCGAGTTGATAAACATCAGGGTTGGGTCGTCTTTTACCACGATCGGGGCCGATGGCACGATCTGGTGTTGCTTGGAAGCGAAGAAATCCAGGAACTTTTGTCTTATCTCAGCTGAGTTCATCTATGATTATTAAGCCTTTAGATACTATCTGCTATACTTGTTGTTTAAGAACAAAAAATATAGAATTTTTGCCTTTCAGAAGCACGGATATTTTTCGCGTTCCGGGAAGCCAATTACTAGCAAAAGTAGCATATTTTAGCTGTAAACGGTAACATCCCGCCGAAAATTAACTATGCTAAACCTATAGTTGAGCCCTAGCCTTATGCCTTATAAAGAAAAAGAAATAGAGAAACAGTATTACACGATTGGTGAAGTTGCTGCCATGTTTGATGTTGCCGCATCATTGATACGCTTCTGGGAAACCGAATTTGAGCAGCTGAAGCCTAAAAAGAATAAAAAAGGAAACCGCCAGTATACCAAGCAGGATATTGAAACGCTGCGCACCGTTTATCACCTTGTAAAAGAGCGCGGCTATACCATACAAGGCGCAAAGGAAGTGATGAAGAACAAGTCTGTGCAGACCAAGGATAAGATAGAGATGATCGATTCGCTCGAGAAAGTGCGGTCTTTCCTGGTTGGTATTAAAAATCAGCTGAACACTAAAGCCTAAAAGCTTCGTATTTCCCAAACCATGGGAGATAACAAGAACCTTTACGAAGTTGCCATTACCCAGATACCCGGCATCGGGCCACAGCTTACGCGCCAGCTGGTAAGTTACTGTGGCTCTCCGCATGGCGTATTTCATGCACCCCCGGGTAAACTGCAGAAGATTCCGGGAATCGGGCCTGTTGCTTATAAAAACCTTACTCAAGGCACCAAACAGGCTTTACTGCAGGCCGAAAAATTGTTAAAACAGGCTGAGCAGCATGACGTACAGTTGCTATTCTATACTTCACCAAAATACCCCGACCGGCTGAAACAGATCGCCGATGCTCCTACCCTTTTATATTTTCGCGGAAATGGCAACCTGAACCAGCGGCGCATTATTTCTATAGTTGGAACGCGGCAGGTCAGTAACTATGGCCAGGCTATTACTGAGAAAATTGTAGCAGACCTGGCTTCTTATAATGTGCTTATTGTCAGCGGCCTGGCTTACGGGATTGATATCGTGTCGCATAGGGCGGCGATACAGGCAGGTTTGCCAACTATAGGCGTGATGGCTAGTGGGCCGGACATCGTTTACCCGGCAGTGCACCGGAAATATGCGGAGCGCATGCTTACCCAGGGCGGGCTGTTAACGGAGAATACCTTTGGCACCAAACCCGATGCGCCACGCTTTCCGGCACGTAACCGTATTATTGCCGGCATGAGCGACTGTACTATAGTTGTGGAAGCTGCTCTGAAAAGTGGCACTTTAATTACCGCAGACCTGGCACATGGCTACGACAAGGAAGTAATGGCTGTACCCGGAAATATCACATCCCCCGTTTCTGAAGGACCAAACCATCTCATTAAAAACCATAAAGCCGCCATTTATACGTCGGTTCAGGATCTGGTAGAATTATTAAACTGGGACCTGGAAGATGAAACACAGGCTCGAAAGCAAAAACTACAAACCTTTTCTCCTGAAGAATATACGCTGGATGAGATGAAAGTGCTAAATATACTGCAACTAACCCAGGACGAACACATGGACAATATCAGCTGGAAAACCCAGATCCCGGTAAGTCTGCTGGCTTCGGTGTTGCTTACCTTAGAGTTTAAAGGAATGGTGAAAGCGATGCCGGGCAAGCGTTTTGGATTGATACGCTAGTTTCTTTTCTATTTACAATTCTTTTTAAGTGCTCCTGCAGCTTTTTTGTTGCCTAAATTAACAGCAGCTTGCCAATCGGCGCAGGCTTGTTTCAAATTTCCGGCTATGTAATGAGCTTGTGCCCGGCTCAGGTAGCAATCTCCGCATTCAGTAATACCTGTAATGTTTTTATTGCCATTTATATAAGTGTTAAAATCGCTGATTGCAGCATTGTAGTTACCACTATCGAGGTACATTGTTCCGCGCATATAAACACTTGAAAAATCACCAGGTCTTTCTTTGATTAAATGGTTATAATCTGCTTCAGCCTTTTCATACTCTTTTAAGCTAGCATAACTATTAGCGCGAATGTAATAACCAGACATGTAATCCGGGTCCAAGGCTATCGCTTTATCTGCATCCTGCACACTGCCTGTATAGTTCTGTAAATATGATTTAGCCAGTGCTCTGAAAAAATAAGCATCTGCGTTGGTAGGCTTAAGTGCTATAGCCTGATCCAGGTCGGTGATGGCTTCATCATAAATCAGGCTTTTAATTTTATTTTCGGCTTCATTTACAAGAGAGTCAGCTGTAATATCTTCTAACGTTATGGTTGAATCTGGCTGCGTGTAGTCGTTGTCAATAAAGCCATCGTCTCCAAAAATGAGCTCTACGCCATCCGATGAAGCAGTTTGGTTGGTCTTACAGCCTGTTAAAACTGAAACCGACATAAACAGTACCAAGAAGTAAATCCAGCACTTCGCCATTTTTGATCTCTGAATATTTTGCGTTCCGAATATAATAAAATCTTTAAAACGCTATAGATTAAGATCTTCTTTTAAATCCAGCTCTGTTTTTTACCAGGTGACTAAAGATGTTTTTAACGAAGAATTAAACGGAACTCAAATTAACTCTTAACTTTCCGCTCTAAACTCCTGACTAAACCAAATGCTGCTTTATAACGGCGAATTTATACCTGAAGCTGAACTACGCTTGCCAGTTACAAACCGGGCTTTACAATTTAATGATGGCTTTTTTGAAACGGTTATAGTTGCAGATGGCAGACTACGTTTTTGGAACGAGCATGTGTCGCGGATGCATGCAGCTGCTAAAACATTAAAGCTGGAGTTACCCCAGACTATAGTTTCGGGAGAGTTGGAAGATAAGTTGTTGCAGCTTGCCAGCCAAAACAGTGCAGCAAACTATGGCAGACTGAAACTGAAACTATGGCGAAGCGGCGCAGGCCTTTATATCCCTGAAACAAACGCTGTAGAATTGCTGGCAACTATACTTCCAGCTAGCCCAAGTACTACCTCCAGCCTGCACATCGGCATCTGCGAAACTATAACTACCAACTATAGCCCCTTCTCTTTTTTTAAAGGCCCCAATGCACTGCTTTATGTAATGGCCGGTATCGAGAAAAAGGAGAAGGGTTTTGATGATATGCTGCTATTGAACCGACAAGGCCAGGTCTCTGAGTTGACCTCTTCCAACGTTTTCTGGATGAAGAACGGAGTCCTGTTTACTCCCGCTACAGATACTGGTTGTGTGAAGGGAATTGCAAGGCAGCATATTTTACGCTGGGCAAAACAAGCCGGGATCAAGACCAAGGAAGTTTATTTTGATGTAGCCAGCTTAATGAAAGCAGATGCCATTTTTGCGGGTAATGTTACCGGCATCCGAAGTATTTCATCTATAAATGGTACACCTGTAACTATAGATGACACATTTGTAGAGCAGCTACGAAAAGAACTATTTGCTTAACTATAACTGGAAATTAAATGAGCACAGGTTGTAGGCCTGTGCTCTTATGCTTAAAGCATTAATTAAATCTCTAGTTTGAGCCCCAGCGAAAAAGTGGTAGGCTGTGGATATTGCCCGTAGTCTATGCCTCCTGCTACTTCCGGGTCCTGGCCGCTGTATTTGGTCAGCACAAAGGCATTTTGCACCGTAGCTGTTAAATTCAGGTTTGCCCGGTCTTTCCAGACACTGCCTACCTGATAGCCTACCTGCAGATATTCTAACCTTAAAAAGGAAGCATCCTCCAAATAATAACTTGATGTTCTTTGTGTATATTCAAAACCGGTATCATAATAGCTACGGGTTATATTTTCTAAATAATTTGGTCCCCAAACCCAGCCTAATGCACCGCGCGAAGCGTCTGCCATGTTAAATACCTGGTGGCCGGTAGCAGCCCTTAACAGCAACGAAGCTGAGAACTTTTTGTAGTTTAAATCAGAGTGTAAGCCGAACATCCATTTCGGATCTTTCTGACCCATTGCAATTCTGTCAGAAGTATACTTCCCTTCAATTGGCTTTCCGGCTTCATCATACACCTGACCTGACACATTAAACGAACCAACCGGATTACCCACGTACATCGACAACATTACCTCTCCTTCTGGTCCGTACCTTAAATTTCTAACTTGTTCGTAGAGGCTATTTACCTTTGTAATGGAATGGCTCATGTTACCACCAACGCTCCATTTAAAGTTATCAGTAGATATAAGGCTATAATTTATAGTTGCTTCTAAGCCTTTTGAACTCAAGGAGCCACCATTAATATAGTTTCTAAAATCGCCACCAGCAGATGCCTGGTATACATAGTTAAAGAGGTCCTGGGTTTTAGTCTGGAAATAGTTGACATCTCCGGATAGCCGGTTTTCAAAAATTCGCCAGTTTAGTCCGGTGTTCCACTTGGACGTATTCTCATATTTTGGAGCATTTTTAGAAAACTGGTAGGCGCTTAAATCGGGTTTCACATAATGACTATAATTGCCATACAGGCGCAACTCACTTACTTTAGGGAAACCTGCCATAAAGCTTTCTTTTGAAAGATTCCAGGCTGCGCCAACTCCCCAGGTAACAGTTCCCTTTTCATCTCCTGCAAAAACCGGGTACTTTTCCTGCGTCAGGGCGCCATTCAGGAAATAGCGGTCTTTAACGCTGATACCTGCATCCCCGAAAAATGAAGTAAATTCGGCCTGTTGGTTAGTGAAACTATAACTAATGGTACCCTTATCGCCTTCCGGATCATAGACAACATGGGTGCGGTGTTCGAATTCAGATTTTCTGGATCGGGCACCGATAGTTAAAGCCACCTTACTCTGTATGAAATTTAAAGGCTGATCCAGCGACAGGAATGCTTCTCTCTGTTCCCATTTAATAGCTGCGTTATGTGTTTGTAGTCTACCTTTTATACTCGATACAGCTACCATATCTTTAGGCTCAAAAGCAGAGAAATCATTTTCTTGCTCTCGCAAAGAATAACGGGCGTTAAGGCTTAGCTGCGGAAAAAAGTGGAGCTTATATTGCAGATGCGCCTGGCCCATGAACGAATTGGTCTCATCAATACCTCTATATTGCTCCAACAGGCTAAGCGGGTTATAAGGTGCATAAACATCAGCAGTTCCATCTTCATTCAGGTAAGCAAAGTAGTTTCCGTAATTATTCTGCTGATAAACGGGTTGTGTCGGGTCAAATGCCCAGGAACTAACTATAGCCTTTTGGTTGGCAACGCGCACATCCTGGTCTACCTTCCGCACATTCAGGTTCAGGCGCAGATGGTCCTTAAAAAAGCGTGGGTTAAGTGCAAGCGCCAGTGAGGTGCACTTATGCTGAGATGTTTCTAAAATACCGTTTTGGGTTAGGTAGCCCGCTGATACACGGTAGGGCATAAAGTCAAAGGCAGTTCCGGAAACACCCAGGTTATGGTCGTGGCTAAATGCTTCCCTGTAAATCACATCCTGCCAATCCGTATTTTCGTCTCCAAGCAACCCAACTTTATTCGGATATTCCTTCTTTACCAAATCCCTTAATTGGTCTATGTCCAGTATCTCCGCTTTCTTTCTTAGTACAGATACAGCAGCGGTAGTTTTGTAGGTTACCTTAGGTCTAGAATTTGTTTGTCCTCCTTTAGTAGAGATATATAACACCCCGTTTGTAGCACGCGCACCATAAATAGTATTCGAAGCAGCATCTTTCAGCAGTGTTACAGAGGCAATATCTTCCGGGTTCAGGAAACTGAGTGCTCCCGTATGGCCAAATACATATTTCTCCTCAAACGGAACACCATCTAAAACTATAATCGGAGCGTTGCTACCAAAAACAGTTGCTCCACCATTACGAATAATGAGCTGGCTGCCGCTACCCGGCTTGCCATTACCCTGCACAACCTGTAACCCTGTAAATTGGCTGGAGATAAATTGTTCCGGTGTGGTTATCAGGCCTTTGTTCAGAGAAGTAGCCGGTATGTGTTCCGTTAGCTCAGCTACATCTTTTTTACTGTAAGAAGCTTCTATTATATGCCGTATATTTATACCCTGAACACTATGGACGTGCTTTGTGGAATCGCTTTCCTGGGCTATAGTTGGTACTGAAATCAGGAGCAGGCTAAGAATAGCCCCTGCTGTGCGTAAAGTTTGTTTCAAGAGACTTATAGTTTGGTTGAATATTGCCTGAAATTAAAAAATATATTCAAATCTATATATACCAAAAGAGCGCAAGCTTTTAGGCTAGCGCTCTTCTAATCAAACTATAGTTTACAGTTTAGTTCTTCTTTGCTCCTGCGTTGTTTTTCTTTGATGCTTCAGGATACCAGTTTCGCAATCTTACATCAATATTTTTGTCCTTCTCATTCACCATGCGCTTAAAAGCTGCTACATCGGCCAAACCTTCGGTGCCGCGGTAATGATAGGGATAAATTACTTTTGGTCTGAAGGCCAGCACGCCGCTGGCAGCCTGGTTAATGTCCATAGTATACGGCAGGTTCATGCTCACAAAGGCCACATCAATATTCTTCAGCGCACGCATTTCGGGGATATCCTCCGTGTCGCCGGAAATGTAGATGCGCTTGCCTCCCAAAGTTAAAATATAGCCGTTGCCCCTGCCCTTGGGATGTTTGGCATCAGCAGTTTCTGGCAAATTATACATGGGCAGCGCTTCTATGGCAATGCCAGCCTGGTTTGTTGTTTCGCCGTTACCAATAACTATAGCCTGTGCTTTATACTTCTCCGGCAACTGGTCGGCTACAGCCTGTGGCACTACAAACGTAGTTCCTTTCAGCTCCAGGCCATCCAGCGTCTTCACATCCAGGTGGTCGCCATGTATATCGGTGATCAGCACCAGGTCCGGCTTGGGAATGGTTTTATAGGCTTCGGCACCTCCATACGGATCAACGTAAATGTTCTTTCCGTGCCAACTCAGCACCAGCGAGCCATGTGTAACGGGCTGTACTTTCAACTGCCCCTGATCCGTTTTGATCATGTCAGCTTGAGGCTGCTGAGCCTGTAGTTGCACTATAGCCAGTGCAAAAACCAGTGTAAAAAAAGCTTTCAGTTTCATAGTTATCAGTTTTAAGTGTGTGCAACTATAAAGCGTATAGTTCGCTTTTTTGTTTACGTAACCCGAACAGAAACTCTATTACACGGCCACCGGCGCTTTAATACCCGGGTGTGGGTTATAGTTAACCAGCTCGAAGTCTTCAAACTTAAAATCGAAGATGTCTTTTACATCCGGATTGATAACCATGGCTGGCAGCTGACGTGGCTCGCGGGTAAGTTGTAGTTTCGACTGCTCCAGGTGGTTGGTATACAGGTGCGTATCGCCGCCCGTCCAGATAAATTCGCCGGGTTCAAGTCCGGTAACCTGCGCCATCATTAACACCAGTAAAGCATACGAGGCAATGTTAAAAGGCACACCCAGGAACACATCGGCAGAGCGCTGGTATAGTTGGCAGCTTAGTTTGCCTTCAGCTACATAAAACTGGTAAAACGCGTGGCAAGGCGGTAGCTTCATGTTCTCAATCTCAGCCACATTCCAGGCGCTGACTATAATCCGGCGAGAGTCGGGGTTATTTTTTAGTTGGTTTACTACCTGCGTGATCTGATCGATGTGGCGACCATCGGGCGTTGGCCAGCTGCGCCACTGCGAACCATATACCGGTCCCAGGTTGCCATTTTCATCGGCCCACTCATCCCAGATGCTTACACCATTTTCTTTCAGGTAAGCAATATTGGTTTCACCTTTCAGGAACCACAGTAACTCATGAATAATAGACTTGAGATGCACTTTTTTAGTAGTAACCAGCGGAAAACCTTCGGCCAGGTTAAAGCGCATCTGGTAACCAAAGACACTCAGGGTACCCGTTCCGGTTCTGTCTTCTTTCTTCACCCCGTTATCCAGGATGTGCTGCATCAGGTCTAAATATTGTTTCATGGGTATGTATTGGCGAAAATGTAGTTAAAAGTTGAACGTTAAAGATAATAGCAAACCGCTGTAAAACAAAAAGCCTCCTGGATTTGGCAGAAGGCTTTTACTTGTACTATAATACTATAGTTACTTTATCTCTTTTGATTCTTTGGAAGTTTTTGAGGCATCGGCTTTTACATCTTTTTTCATGCAGCACGAAGCAGTTTTGCCCGAATCAGCAGTTGCTGGTTTCATATGGCAGCTTTCAGCAGAGGCCGTCGCTTTCTTGTCTTTTTTACCTTTTTTGTCTTTGTCTGAGTGCTCCATTTTGCATTTACCACCTTCGCAGGCAATTGCAGGAGATGCGCCGGCACCTAGAAAGCCAGCCAGTGCTAAAACAAGTACTAATTTTTTCATGATACCGGGGTTAAAAAGCTTGTATTATTAGAATTTATAAATGTAAAGATAGCTGAATTACGCAACCGGCAAAATGATGTTCATCATTTACATGAAACTATAGTTCCGGGTGTGCACTATAGCTATTTTGTAAAATATATCAGGCTTTATCCAATATGCTTGCCATATTTGCGTGTAAGTAACATGGCAACAAAATTAACAATGAAGAAAAACATAATACTCCTGTTGGTGCTGCTGTGTGCTGTATTTAGTAACGTGCAGTCTCAGGATACACCATCAAAGGAAAAAGAAAAAACACAGGAAGACAAAATTGCCCGCCTGATGGGTGAGCGCGAGCAGTTGGTGCTGGAGTACCAGTACCTGAACCAGCAGAACAACAGCTTCTGGGGAAACAAATCAAAGAAAGACCTGCTCAGTATAATTGATACCCTCAAAGAACTTATCCGCAAAGACTCAGAGCTGATAGCCGCGGTAAAAGAAGCCAGTATTAAGAAGATCGCTAAAAGCACTGTCGAGAACCAACGTTCCGGCAAACAGATAGTAGTAGATCAGCGCCAGATCAACAATCGCATACAGGGTTTACAGAACCAGGTAGATGGCCTGCAGAACCAGTTAAAAAGACGTGAAGCTGTAGTAAAAGACCTGCAACTACAACTACAGGAAGCTGACGAGAAACGCTATGGCAAAGACAAAGTTATTTCTGTGCTGGCTATAGTTTCAGCCATTCTCCTTTTATATGCCATTATCTTACAGGTACGCCTGAACAACGCAAAAGCAAAACCTAAAACTGCCCGTAAAAAGAATGTATAAACTATAGTTAAAACTATAAAATACGGAATTAATAGACACAAAATTTATGTTATAGTTTGCTTGCCTTTTGGCGGGCACACGTATACAACTGCTACTACAAGGCAAGGGCTGGCGTGACTATACCAGCCTTTATTTTTGATATAGATGAGAGACATTTTTGAAGAACTGAAGCAGGTACAGGAACTGCTTAAAATAGAACAGGAAGAAGACCGCCAGCAATACAAGATCAAGAGCTTGAAAAGTACGATTCAGGAGCGTAAAAATATGGGCTTCTGCTGGTACCCGGTCGTTATTTCGAAAGAGGAGATCGGTTTTGGCAATAAAGTAGTTATAGAACTGGAGCGCACATCCGGCCGCGATCAGCTTCACCTTTTCCAGACGGGTAAAGCGGCTGCCTTGTTTAGCAATAGTGGCGAGCGTAATAACCTGAATGGTGTTATAGTTGGCCTTAAACGCAACAAAATCCTGTTGGCCACTAATAAAGAAGACCTGCCCGACTGGATAGATGACGGGAAGCTCGGTATTGACCTGACCTTTGATGAAATGAGCTACCGCGAGATGGAATTCGCTCTAAAGAAAACCATCGAAGCAACTAAATCCCGTCATGCAGAGCTGCGCGATGTACTGTTAGGAATAAATGAGCCTGTTTTTACAGATGCGAAAGTACCTGAAATCTCAGTATTGAATGATTCCCAAAATGAAGCCGTAAGAAAAGTAGCGCAGGCGAAAGACGTGGCGATTATACACGGCCCGCCGGGTACCGGTAAAACCACCACGCTGGTACAGGCCATCTTATATACCTTAAAAACCCAGAAGCGCCTTCTGGTAACGGCTCCATCTAACACGGCTGTAGATTTGCTAACTGAAAAACTGGCTAACGAAGGCGTAAATGTGATCCGAATCGGTAACCCGTCGCGGGTATCTGATGTGTTGCTGGAGCATACGCTGGACGCCCAAATCATGGATCACAAAGCCTATAAGGATCTGAAAACAGTGCGTAAAACGGCTGAAGAGTATAAGCGCATGGCCTTCCAGTTTAAACGTAAGTTCGGGCACGAAGAGCGTATGCAGCGCCAACTATACAAAGCAGAAAGCAACCGCCTGCTGGAAGAAGCTGATAACATTGAGCATTACATTACCGAAGATTTGCTGGAGAATGTACAGGTCATTACGTGTACGCTGGTTGGTGCTGCCAATAAGGCCATCCGCCACCTGCATTACGATACTGTTTTTATAGACGAAGCTGCCCAAGCCCTGGAACCAGCCTGCTGGGTTCCGATCTCACGCACCAACCGCGTGGTACTGGCTGGAGACCATTGCCAGTTGCCACCAACCGTTAAATCTTTTTTGGCCGACCAGAAAGGCTTAAGCAAAACACTGTTTGAGAAATGCATCGAGCGGCAGCCAAATGTTTCGGTGATGCTGAAAACGCAGTACCGCATGCACCACCATATCATGCAGTTCTCGAACGAACAGTTTTATAACGGAGAATTAACTGCCCACGAAAGCGTGCACAGCAGCGACCTGCATGGTTACGATACTTTCTTTAAACCCGGCCTTGCCTTAGAATTTATTGATACGGCTGGCTGCGGCTACAATGAAGTCGTAAACCCGGAAGCGCAAAGCTCTGCCAATCCCGAAGAGGCTGATCTGCTGCTTAACCATCTGCAATTATTATTGAAAGACTACGTGCAGGATGAAGAAGTCGCCCCACTTAAAATTGGTGTAATTGCGCCTTACCGAGCCCAGATAAATTACCTGCAGGATAAAGTGGAGCACATGCCGCATCTGCACGAACTATACCTGAAACGCGAGCTTTCAATCGGTACCGTGGATAGTTTCCAGGGGCAGGAGCGCGATATTATTTACATCAGTATGGTGCGCAGCAACGAAACCGGGGAAATTGGGTTCTTGAGCGATATCAGGAGAATGAACGTGGGCATGACACGGGCTAAAAAGAAACTGGTTATAGTTGGCGACAGCGCCACACTTTCCAATCATCCTTATTACGATGCTTTTCTAAAGTATACTGAAAGTATCAATGCTTATAAAAGCGCCTGGGAACTTACAGAGTGCCTGCCTTAACCGATAATTTGAACCGAAGGATGGCAAAGCAAGTATAATTCTTTACCTTGCTGTCATCAAAAAATCAACGATAAAATGAAAATTGAAAAGAACAAAGTAGTAACGCTTACCTACGAACTGCGTGTGCAAAACGAAAGCGGAGAGCAAAGCGTGATAGAAATAGCGAACGAAGAACAACCAATGGCTTTCATTTACGGCATGAGCGGCCTGCCAGATCAGTTTGAAGAAAACCTGAGCAACCTGAGCGAAGGCGACAACTTCGACTTTAAACTGGACGCAGAAGAAGGCTACGGCGAGTACGATGAAAACGCTGTGGTTGAATTGCCAATGAACGTTTTTGAAGTAGAAGGTGCTGTACCGGATAACATGCTGGAAGTAGGCAACTTTATACCAATGACAGACAGCGAGGGCAACCAGTTACAGGGCCGCGTAGCAGCAGTTACCGAATCAAATGTAAAGATGGACTTCAACCACCCGCTTGCTGGTAAAGAACTATACTTTAAAGGTAAAGTTGCTCAGGTGCGTGAGGCTACCAAAGAAGAGTTAGATCATGGTCACGTACATGGTGCTGGCGGTCATCATCATTAATAGTTGAATTGACTAAACGAAAAAGCAGCATGAGTATAAACTTGTGCTGCTTTTTTGTTTAGCCTCTTTTCTTCAAGGTTTAATGTCATTACAAGGTTTTTAAATCTGTTTATTTTTCCGCTTTTGTGATTTTGAACATTCTTGAGACGCTAGTCGAAGAGAGGCTGCGTAGCTGTGAGAAATCTGGGTTCTATAGTTTGATATTTTACTTTCCGAACCAAGCCTTTTCTTTTATAGCTGCTTCTAATCCTGGGAGCTCTACTCACCTATCGTTCTATAGTTGGCTTTGGTGCCCTCACGGCCGGGAGGCCTCGTCTTCGGGCATCGCGCTGCTGCTTTCTTGCTACCCTCGCTCTGCTCGTGTTGCCTGGCGGCACCGCAACAAAGCAAAGGCGCTCAACCCAAAGACTGCGATCAGCTCGATAGTAACTGCTTTAACTTTAGTTTGAAAGGCAATAGTTGCATCGACTTTTCGTGGCTATAGTTCCGTAGGGACAGGTCGAGACCTGTCCGATCTTGGTCTGAACTATAGCCGCTAACTATAGCTAATTCAGATTTCTCCTGCAGGTCGAAATGACAAGTTGAAAAAACCGTAGCAGAAAGTCCCCCTTCAAATGGGGCAGGGGGATGACCAACGGTAACTATAGAACTTTTACCAAACTACACTATAGCCAAAATTCCCCTCCTCGGAGGGGCAGGGGTGGGTTAAAACCAAAACTATAGAACTACAACCTAAACTATAGCAAAGGCCGAAAGCTCCTTCCCCTGTTCTGGGGAAGGGGCCTCGATAAAAGGAGAAGGCTGGGAAGTGGTAAAACGGCAACTATAAAACTATAGTTAGCAACCTCAAATTATATGCTTCATTTCCTCCACATAATGCACCAACTCCGGGAAAAACAACTCAAAATCCCGGTGATACAAACTATAGTTTATAGTCAGCTCCTCTCCTGCCGTTTCCATTCCGGATTCAAAACTTGTGCGGCGGCTGAGCCCTGTTAATGCACGGCCTATCCCTTCTATTTCAGCATAACCAAGCAGCCAGTTCTGCTCCATCATGTACGGGAAAAAATACTGCACCCGCTCCGGTAAAGCTTCAAAATGACTGTTGATCAGACGATAGGTACGTTGGGTATAATTCTCTAACGACTCGTTAGCGAACCTGTCAAAATGCTTTGCCAGAAAATGGTCGAAATATAAATCTGCCACCACCGGCGCGTACTTTTTATACTTTTCGCGCAGACGTACTTTTGTTTCTAAAACTACCGGGTGCGTATCTGTATAAGTATCGATCAGGCGATGTAGTTTTATGCCCCGGGCAATACCCGGACTATAAAGTGTTGCCTTGTTGCCTTTTACAGCATCCGCAATAAAGTTGCCAAGCAGCAGTTCTTCGTCGTTACCAGACAAGTATAAATGAGCGAGATAATTCAAAACTATAGTTTAAGGTAGATCACTTTAAACATCTTATACTTTGTATTGTTCTCAAAAGTATAAACTCAAGGTTACAAACCCTTTACTTTAAGGGCGCGTAATCAGAAACACTAATCCAAGAAAATAAAACTATGAATAACGAACAAAACGAGAACCTGCAAAAACTGATAGATAAGATCAAGGATATTGACATTGCCATGATGACCACCGCAGACGATGACGGCAGCCTGCGCAGCCGCCCGATGCGTAACATGCAGATCAAGGAAGATGGTATTATCTGGTTCTTTACTGGTTACGAATCTGCCAAATCGCATGAGCTAAAAAATGACTCGCATGTAAACCTTAGTTATGCAGATCCTTCGAATAACCTGTATGTATCGGTATCTGGCAGGGCTTCTTTGTCAAGAGATAAAGCTAAGATTGATGAATTATGGAATCCGGCTATGAAAGCCTGGTTTCCGGAAGGCATAGACGATCCGAATGTGGGCTTGATAAAAGTAACGATAGATAAAGCAGAATACTGGGATTCGCCGAACAGCGCCGTAGTACATTTATATGGCGTGGTAAAAGCGGCTATAACCGGTGAGCGCGCCGATCCGGGCGAAAACAAAAAGATCAACCTGTAAGTATAAAACTATACCTATAGCTTGAAAGCAACACCTGCCTTACTCCCGTTCGGCAGGTGTTTTGCGTATAGGCGTTTAATTAAACGATGCATTTTCAGGATAACATGTAACTTTCAACTCTAAACTCTTAACCTGTTTTCCCTTGTCTTCAACTATAGTTCCTGCACCGCGCCTGACGACGCTCACCTTGTTTGGTATTAAAAAGGGCCACCTGCGCTGGGGGTTGGCACAAATGGGTGCGGCTGGCCCGAAGTTAGCGAAAGTACCGGGCTTGTTTTTTTATAAACTACTGGGTAGCGGACGTGGCAGAGGATTTAGCATCAAACCAAATTTTTATCGTTACGGTATGCTTTGTACCTGGGAAAGCGATGAAGCGGCTGATAACTTTTTCCGGAGCTCCGACCTGATAAAAGAATATGAACAGCATACATTTGAACGCTGGACCTGCTACCTGCACCCCTTGCATAGCCACGGGCAATGGGACAAAAAAGAACCGTTCTCACCCCTTTCAAGTTTAAACTATAGTTCAGGGCCTATTGCAGTGCTTACCCGTGCCAGCATAAACATGCGGGCTTTGCCCAACTTCTGGCGTTTTGTGCCGCAATCCAGCAAAGCGCTGGATGAGGCAGATGGATTGGTTTGCTCGATTGGTCTGGGTGAATTACCACTAATCCGCCAGGCAACGTTCAGTATCTGGGAGTCGGCAGAGGCTATGAAAAAATATGCCTACCGCAACCCGAAGCACCAGGAAGTAATCAGAAGAACCCGCTCCGAAAACTGGTACTCCGAGGAGCTTTTTGCCCGGTTTATCCCGCTGAAAACAGTCGGTACCTGGAACGGAACAGACCCGGTAGGTAGCTACGTGGCTGGTTAATGCTTTTTGCTTTTTAAGCCTACCATAATATCTTCCAGCAGGTCTACCTGAATTTGCTGTATCTCTATCAGGCGCTGGTTTTGGTTGATGATCAGGTGATCTATCTTTTCGTGCAGTAATCGTATTTCCAGTTCCGCTTTCAGGTTCACCTGGTAATCATATTCCGAGCGTTGCCGGTCTTTTGCCTCTTTCCGGTTCTGGCTCATCATAATAATAGGTGCCTGTATAGCAGCCAGGCAGGAAAGTATCAGGTTTAAAAGGATAAAAGGGTAAGGATCAAAGGGCCGGGTAGCTGCAAAGTATACATTGATGGCAATCCAGAGAAAAAGAAATGAAAAGAAGATCAGGATAAATGTCCAGCTTCCACCAAAAGTCGCAATTTTATCGGATACACGTTCCCCGAACGTAAGGTTTTCGGAGAGTTCTGTTTCTATGTTAGAAGACAGTAACTCATGTTCGTTTATGCTTTTGATTACCTCTTTTTCCAGCTCCGACAATTCTCCCAGCTCGCTGGTAAGCATATTTTCGAGGTACTTATTACGGTACTGGTTTAGCACAGCAATAGAAACAAAACCTTTCTCATCAAAATGAGGATGTTCTGCTTTCATTAAATCCAGGATGCCCTTGCGTATGTCTGTGCCGGACACCAGTTGCTGCATAGGCAAATGTTTTCCGGTTACCTGGCAAACGCCGCTGTTGCTACGATGCATTTTCATATGTTTCTGGCATTACCTTTAAAGTGCCATACGCAGAAAACGGAAGCGGCGGTATTTGTAGGGTTTATTTTAGGTCGTTGATCTGTTTTAGTGCATTCTTGAGCAGCATATCCATAGCTTCATACGTTCTATAACCTCGGCTCAGCAGATGCACTTCATGTCCGTTGAGCAGGTACATACTCGGGAAAGCAATGGCCTGCAGGTGGCGGGCGATCACAAAATCCTGCTTGGTTTTCTCTCTCATGTCATCGGAGTTAAACTTCTCCAGAAAGGTATCTTCTTCAATCCCGAAGGTAGAAGCAATCTCAGCCAGCACAACGCCATTTGTAACATCGTTATTACCCGCATAAAAAGCATCCTGCACCTTCTCAGCCATTAGCAGCTCAGATTCCGGATGTAAATAGCGCATGGCAACTACCGCCCGGCAAGCCGGCTCAGTGTTATAGATAAAATCTGTTCTGTTAAAAAAACTATAATCAAACGGTTGACCGGTAACCTGCTCCACATCCTGCCAATGCTGCTTGGTTTTGGCTAGATTTTCTGCATCCATCGGTTCTGTATTTGCACGGAGTCCGCCCAGTACCAGTTTAAAGTTCAGTTTGCCCTCCTGTTCCTGTTTTATGCGATGCAGTACCGGCGCAAAACCATAGCACCACGAGCACATGGGGTCCATTACATAGATCAGGTGCGGCACATCCAGCAGATCGTATTTTTCCATTTCTATAGTTCTCTATTAAAAGTGCAAAGGTAACGTAATTGGACCAGTGATTAAAGGGATTAGAATGATTTACAATGATTAAGTGTACCGCCAAACTACAGCACTACAGCGTTATGAGGCATAATTAAAACTAAAGCAGAAATCATTTTAATCAGTAAAATCTCTTTAATCACCGGTCAATGAATTATCTTAGCGGTTTAAGTTAGAACAAGCGAATTCGATTTAAACTATGTCAGAATATAATTTCAGCCAGATTGAGAAAAAATGGCAGCACTACTGGGAAGAGAACCAGACGTTTAAAGCCAATGAAACCAACGGTAAACCAAAATACTACGCCCTGGATATGTTCCCGTATCCGTCTGGTGCCGGTCTGCACGTAGGTCACCCGCTTGGCTATATTGCCTCTGACATTGTGAGTCGTTACAAGCGCCTGAAAGGTTTTAATGTGCTGCATCCGATGGGCTTCGACTCATTTGGATTACCAGCTGAACAATATGCGATACAAACCGGTCAGCACCCGGCCATAACTACTGAACAGAACATTGCCCGTTATGTTGAGCAGCTGAAAAACATCGGTTTCTCCTTTGACTGGGAACGCGAAGTACGTACCTCTGACCCTAACTACTATAAGTGGACGCAGTGGATCTTCAAACAACTGTTCAACAGCTACTATAACTATAGTTCAGACAAAGCGGAAAGTATAGATAAGCTGATCGCTGCATTTGAAGCTAACGGTAACGCAACTATAAATGCCGCCTGCGACGAAGACACACCTGCCTTCACAGCCGAAGAATGGAAAAGCATGAACGTGCAGCAGCAGTCAGAACTATTACTGAAGTACAGACTGACTTACGTTGCCGAAGCTGTCGTGAACTGGTGCCCTGCTTTGGGCACAGTGCTGGCAAATGATGAAGTAGTTGGCGGCGTTTCGGAGCGTGGCGGTTACCCGGTAGAGCGTAAAAAAATGCGCCAGTGGATGATGCGCATCACGGCGTATGCTGAGCGTTTGTTGCAGGGCCTGGAAACTATAGACTGGCCGGAGCCTGTAAAAGAAATGCAGCGCAACTGGATCAGTAAATCGGTTGGTGCAGAACTTGACTTTGCTATTGAAGGCGACGGTCATATAAAAGTTTTCACTACCCGCATCGATACCATTTTCGGGGCAACCTTCGTAGTGCTTGCACCTGAGCACGACCTGGTAGCACAAATAACCACAGACGCACAACGCGCCGAAGTTGAAAAATATGTAAACGTAGCTAAAAACCGTTCGGAGCGTGAGCGAATGACGGACGTAAAAACCGTAAGCGGTGTGTTTACTGGTGCCTACGCCATCAACCCTATCTCTGAAGAGCGTGTGTCGATCTGGATTGCCGATTATGTACTGCCTGGTTATGGTACCGGTGCGGTAATGGCCGTGCCAGGCCACGACTCGCGCGACTATGCGTTTGCCAAACACTTTAACCTGCCAATAAGAGAAGTTGTAGCAGGTGGTAATCTAGAAGTTGAAGCCTACGCAGCAAAAGATGGTAAGATCATCAATTCCGGTTTCCTGAACGGGCTGGATGTGAAAGATGCTATAAAAGCTGGTATAGCGAAAGCTGAAGAACTGGGTGTTGGCAAGGGGCGCGTGCAGTACCGTATGCGTGATGCTGTTTTCAGTCGCCAGCGCTATTGGGGCGAGCCTGTTCCGGTTTACTTTAAAGATGGGATTCCGCAGTTGTTAAATGACGAGGAGTTGCCATTGGAGCTTCCGAAAATCGATGCGTACCTGCCAACTGAAACCGGTGAGCCGCCTCTTGGTCGCGCCGTTGATTGGAAGCATGAAAACCAATATGAGTATGAACTGAGCACCATGCCGGGCTGGGCTGGAAGCAGCTGGTACTGGTACCGCTACATGGACCCACAGAACAACACCGAGTTTGCAGCAAAAGATAAGATCGAATACTGGCGCAATGTAGATTTATACATAGGCGGTTCAGAGCACGCAACCGGTCACCTGCTCTACTCCCGCTTCTGGAACAAATTCATGTTCGACTTGGGCTTGGTGGTGGAAGAAGAGCCGTTCAAAAAGCTCATTAACCAGGGCATGATCCAGGGTCGTTCAAATTTTGTGTACCGCATTAAAGACACGAATAAGTATGTTTCTTTCGGCCTGAAAGACCAGTATGATGTAACTCCATTACATGTGGATGTGAACATTGTCGAGAACGACGTGCTGGACCTGGAAGCTTTTAAAAAGTGGCGGCCAGAGAATGCTGATGCAGAGTTTGTGCTGGAAGATGGCAAGTACCATGTCGGTGTTGAGATCGAGAAGATGTCGAAGTCGAAGTACAACGTGGTGAACCCGGATGACCTGGTTGAGAAAATGGGTGCCGATACGCTTCGTATGTACGAGATGTTCCTGGGGCCACTGGAGCAGTTCAAGCCATGGAATACCAACGGCATGGACGGCGTTCACAAGTTCCTGAAAAAGTACTGGAAACTATTCCATGATAACAGTGGTAATTTCTCGGTTTCTGATGAAGCGCCAACAGCCGAAGAACTGAAAACTTTACACAAGACCATTAAAAAAGTAGAAGAAGATATCGAGCGTTTCTCGTTCAATACATCGGTTGCTACGTTTATGATCTGTGTAAACGAACTGACGCAGCTGAAAACCAACAAACGTGCTATACTGGAGCCTTTAACTATAGTTCTGGCACCTTATGCACCGCATATTACCGAAGAACTATGGCAGCAGCTTGGCCATTCTGAGAGTATCAGTTATGCTACCTTCCCGCAATGGAAAGAAGAGTACCTTGTAGAAAACACGTTTGAGTACCCGGTATCCGTGAACGGAAAGACGCGCCACAAGCTTTCGTTTGCGACAGATACGCCGCGCGATGAAATAGAAAAAGCGGTGCTGGCAGATGAGCAGGTAATAAGATTTTTTGATGGAAAAACACCAAAGAAAGTTATTATAGTACCTAACAAAATCATAAACGTGGTAGTATAAGAGTATTCCATTTTACCAACTAACTCACTAAAAGCCGTCAGGAACCCATCTGACGGCTTTTAGCATTTAGGTTCGGTCTACACCAAACAAAAAGGTGATCATGCTTTGTGCATCATCACCTTAGTTATGTTGGAGGTACTATAGTTCAGTTGGTTTATGCCGGAGTTGCACGAATACGCTTAGAGGCAGTTTTTATTGATTTGCGTACTTTCGATAGCAGTTCACTCAACTGTGTAGCTTCTTCTTCACTCAAATCATGAAGCAGGCCATCTAACAGGCTAAGTTCAGGATCAATCCCGGCCATCATGTCGTGGCCCTTCTCAGATAGTATTATGTTTACCAATCGCTTATCATGCGGATTCTGCTTTACTTCCACAAACCCCTTTGCATTTAACCGGCTCACTAACCTGGAAGTATCTGACATTTTATCCAGCATCTTATCCCGAAGTCCGGATGTTGAGATGGGTGTTGGAAACTGATCCCTTAAAATACGTAATGCGTTATATTGCTGTGTAGTAAGGCCATGGCGTTTAAAAAAGCTCTCGTACCCATTAAAAAGAAACCCAGAAGTATAAAGAAGGTTCAAGCTCGCCTTCTGCCATTCGTTGCGGATTTTAACCCCAACTTCATTCTCAAAATGCATAATTTAGTCTCAGGTGTGCTCCAATTATACTTAAAAATTCTGAATAAATAAGATAGACGGCTAAATAAATCATCTCAATGCCTATCATCTATCGACCAACTGCAAATCAGGTCAACATACCAGGTCATTCGGTTTTACCCGTTCTTCATATCCCTTGTTACAAGTACCAGCTGGCGCAGTAAATAACAAAGAAATATATCTTACCGATAAAGAAGTATAAGGTTGCTACATCTTAAAATTTATAGACTGCTTTTGTGCCTTTGTTAATTTAGAAGCTACTAAAAAGTATGAATGATCTATAAGTTCCTGTAATAACTGCCCTGGTAAACCTGCCTCAGGAAGCACAGTGTTCCAATGCAGTTTGTTCATGTGGTATCCGGGTTTAATTTGCTGGTATTGCTCCCGTAATAAAACAGCCTGTTCAGGGTCGCACTTTAAAGCAATGCCTTTCTCAAATTCTGAAATGCTGCATAGTGCATACATTTTTCCGCACACTTTAAAAACCAGCGTATCCTCATCAAAAGGCAGTTCTTCTGTGGTGCCGGGCTTGGCCATGCAATAATCTCGGAACGCTTCTATATCCATACCTGTAATGACGTAAATTATAGCTCTAATGTAATAAAAAAAGGAGAACTGTGTAGCCCTCCTTTCCATAGTATATAGTTTAGTTCTGCCTAAATATGCTTGATAATAAAGTAAATGATAGCAGCCAGGAACATCAGGATAGATATTTTATTGATCGTGTGCATGGCACGCAGGTTAAAGGTGCTCTTGCGGTTCGGGTCTTTTTTACGGAAAAAGTAAGTCGCTACTTCCGTGAAATCAAATAATCCCTTCATATGGTTTTCAGTTAATATTTATCAGTACTCAAAAAAGCAGTAACTATAGTTTTAGCTGCCCTACATCACATTACTTAAAGATAACAAAAGATTTATAGTTGGCAGACTATTCTTCCAGTATAACCGGTTCAATCCAGCGGGCATCTTCGCGTATCAGTTCAATCAGTTCATCAACGGCGCGGTCGGCGGGTACCGATTTTTTAACTACTGTCTGCCCACGATACAGCGCAATCTTATCTTTACCTACCCCAACATAGCCATAATCAGCATCAGCCATTTCACCGGGACCGTTCACGATACAACCCATAATCCCGATCTTCACGCCTTTCAGGTGGTCGGTGCGTTTACGGATCATAGCCGTAGTTTCCTGCAGATCAAATAGAGTTCGTCCACAGCTCGGGCAACTGATGTACTCTGTTTTGCTCATTCGTGTGCGGGCCGCCTGTAGTATGCCGAAACTTAGTTTATTCAGCGTATCTATAGTTTGCAGCCACGCTCCTTTTTCCTGATCCGGTAACAGTTCGGTGCCTAGCATTACTCCATCTCCCAGCCCATCAATCAGCAAGCCACCCATATCGGTAGAAGCGTATAGTTGAACTTCATCTGAAGTTAGCAGTCCGTATTCTCTTTTAATGATACACGGTGCCTGTACGCCATTATTCATCAGCCTGAAAAAGCATTTGCGCAGTTCGGGCATGGCATGTTCGTTGGTCGTATGCAGCATAAGAACGGCTGTTCCATCGGTCTTGAGCCTTTCTATTACCTCCTGGGTCAGGTCAGCTATAGTTGCCAGTACAAAGTTAAGCTTGGCATGACGAGGCTGATCTGCCAGGTATTGCGCTGCAGTTAAAAGTGGATGTCTGTGTTCGCTATGCGCTGCTTTCTGCCACGAACTATAGTTTACGATCTCCTTCAGCCCGTTTGGCAACATAAACGTGATCGGGTTATCGCCGGTATAGATATAGTCAGCACCCAGGTCGTTCATGTTAAACTTATCGAGCAGCATGGAATACAAATGGCCCACACTTTTCAGGTCTGCATATTGTACTTCTGTAAGGCGGCTCAGGTCAGCAATAACACGGGGAACATTCTGTGCGCCTAGGTTTTCTACTTCTATCGTTTCCCTGCGGTGATACTGGAACGGATCTATCGGAACATTGCAGATCGGCTTAATCGGAGCGGCTTTTTCGGCGCGATGCGTATAGCGGTCGATCAATGCTTTGGCTACCGGCGCTTCTGCCTCAGGAGCTTCGGTTAACGAAACGCGAACAGTATCGCCCAGGCCATCTTCCAGCAAAGTACCAATACCAACTGCCGACTTAATACGCCCATCTTCTGCTTCGCCGGCTTCAGTTACGCCCAAATGTAACGGATAGGGTTGTAAACCTTCCTCATCAAGCTTCTGGACAAGCAAACGATACGCCTGCACCATTACCTGCGTATTCGAAGCCTTCATCGAGATAACCAGATCATAGTAGCCTTCGCTTTCGCAGATACGGATAAACTCCAGCGCACTTTCCACCATGCCAATTGGGGTATCTCCGTAACGGCTCAGGATTCTGTCTGATAACGAGCCGTGGTTGGTACCAATTCGCATGGCAGTACCGTGTTCTTTACAAATGCGCACCAGTGGCAAAAAGCGATCACGGATGCGGTCAAGCTCAGCCTGGTACGTTTCGTCGTTATATTCTATTACTTCAAATTTCTTCTTGTCAGCATAGTTGCCCGGGTTTACGCGAACCTTCTCAACTATACGGGCAGCAACTTCAGCGGCATTCGGCGTAAAATGGATGTCAGCAACAAGGGGTACATTATAACCACGCCTGTTCAGTTCATCTTTTATGTTCTTCAGATTTTCAGCTTCTTTTATGCTGGGCGCCGTAATCCGGATATACTCACAACCGGCTTCAATCATCCGGATGCACTGCTCCACAGAACCCATCGTATCCATGGTGTCCACTGTCGTCATCGACTGCACCCGAATCGGGTAATCGCCGCCCATCGGAACACCGCCTATAGTTACAACACGCGTTTTACGACGTTTATATTCTGTCAGGCTCGGGCAATAGCTCTTATTCATTTGATCGATCTCGCAATTCATCTATCTCTTAACTAAAGTTGCGTCTGCTTTGTTCAAAGGGGAAATTACGTAAAATTAGCTTTTTTCAGCATAACATTAAGCAGGCCGCACAGAAGTGTTATGATTTACGTATGAAGCATTATAAATCAGCAACTTATGATACACATGCGCGCTTTCATGCCCGATAATACGCAACAGCGGTTAAGCGACCTGCTGCGCTGGGGCAAACTACGGCAGGATCAGGTAAGTCAGGCTATTCTTATTACCAACGAATCAGTAATAGGATTTCTGAAACGCCAGTTACAAAAAGGTAACTGGAGAGCCGTGAACGATGTGCTGGAAGGCAAACCTATGACCAAAGCCGGACAATTCATGCTAAACGAACTCCGGGACCACATCGCCACCAACCTGATCATGCGTCTTGGCTTAAGAAAAGTTATTGCCGTGGGTATAGCCCTGGTTATTCTGCCACTTGTACTCGCAAAATTAAGTGGAAGTGTGATAAACAGGTTTAAAAGCTGAAATAAGTAGCTGACAGTGGATGTTAACCTGCTCCCTACCAAAAAGGGATTTTGGTTATAGTTGTAGTGCTATAATTGCTGTGATCTTACCACACTCAACTCTTCGGCTTTAACTTCTAAATTGTTTCCCGGTAGGCTGAGGCGGGGAGTTTTTAGGCCATGGCTATAGTTTTACCCCTTCCCAGCCTTCCCCTAAAAACAGGGGAAGGAGCTTACCAGCCTTTGCTATAGATGGAGTTATAGTTTTATAGTTGCTGTTCTAACCCACCCCTGCCCCTCCCAAGAGGGGAATTTTGGCTATAGTTAAAGCTTAGCTATAGTTTTATAGTTTCTGTTTGTCATCCCCCTGCCCCCTTCAAAGGGGGGCTTTTCTGCTACGACTTGTCCATCTGTCATTTCGACGTTAGGAGAAACCTGAATTAGCTATAGTTACAGCCTGTCGAGCGGACAGGTCGCGACCTGTCCCTACGGAATTACAGCCACGGTAAAGCTAAGTGCAATAGAGCTTCACTTAACTATAGTTTAGCTATCGAACTGATCACAGTCTTTGGGTTGAGCGCCTTTGCTTTGTTGCGGTGCCGTCAGGCAACCCGAGCAGAGCGAGGGTAGCAAGAAAGCAGCAGCGCGATGCCCGAAGACGGGGCCTCCCGGCCGTGAGGGCACCAAAGCTAAATTGAAACTGTAGGTTCATAAAGCTCCCAGGATTGGAAGTGGCAATAGAAGAAAGGCTTTGTTCAGGTTAGAAGTAAATCAAACTATAGCACTCAGATTTCTCCTGACGTCGAAATGACAAAAGTGGAATTATAGGACTCATAAGCTCCCCGGCTTAGCTCGGAATGAAAAGAAAAACAAAAAGGGACATCTTTTCAGAGGTCCCTTCTCTATAAAACCAAAATACGATTAATGACGGAACATCAGTTCGCGATACTTCACTAAAGGCCAGTCTTCATCGTCAACCATCAATTCCAACTTATCTACGCTGGTACGGATCGTATCGAAATAGCTGAAGATCTGCTCACGGTACATGATGGCTTTCTCACGAACATCTTCTACCTGATTGGCTACTTTACGGGTCTTGATCATGTCGACTACGTTACGCTGGATGGTCGAAATATGGCGCGAAATACGCTTTATGCTTTCCAAAGTAGTTTCCATGTATTCATCTTCCAGGCCCAGGTCTTTCAGGCCACGGATATTCTGGATCAGTTTGTTCTGATAAGCAACTGCCGTTGGGATAACGTGATTCACAGCCAGGTCACCCATAATACGGGATTCGATCTGGATCTTTTTAATGTAATCTTCGAGCAAAATTTCGTGGCGGGCTGCTAACTCAACTTCTGTAAAAATGCCATTTCTTGAGAATAACTCTTTAACATCAGCTCTATGGAAAACATCCAGCGCCAGCGGTGTAGACTTAACATTAGATAACCCACGACGTTCCGCTTCTTCTTCCCACTCTTTAGAGTAGCCGTTTCCTTCAAAACGAATAGCTTTGGAAGCTACTACATATTCGCGCAATACCTGGATGATGGCCAGTTCCTTTTTCATGCCTTTCACCTCGATCAGTTCATCCACAACCTTGCGGAATTCGATCAACTGGTCGGCAACTATAGTATTCAGCACCGTCATGGATGAGGAGCTGTTGGCAGATGAACCTACTGCACGGAACTCAAATTTATTACCTGTAAAAGCAAATGGTGACGTACGGTTACGGTCGGTGTTGTCGCGAAGTACTTCCGGGATACGGTCGATGCCCAGTTTCAGGTACATGTTATCGCCTTTCTCCATCGGCACTTTTGAAGTACGCTCCAGTTCATCCAACACTGCAGATAATTGCTGCCCCACAAATACAGACATGATGGCCGGCGGAGCTTCGTTTGCACCTAAACGGTGGTCGTTGCTGGCAGATGCAATGCTGGCGCGAAGCAGATCAGCGTGCTTATGAACCGCCATTACCGTGTTAATGAAGAAAGTAAGGAACTGCAGGTTCTCTTTTGGCTTTTTACCCGGGCTCAGCAGGTTTATACCTGTGTTTGTGCTTAATGCCCAGTTATTGTGCTTACCGCTACCGTTTACTCCTTTATAAGGTTTCTCATGAAGTAATACCTTAAAGTGATGACGTTCTGCCACGCGCGCCATAATATCCATTAAAAGCTGGTTATGGTCTACAGCAAGGTTGGCATCTTCGTAGGTCGGAGCACATTCGAACTGGTTTGGAGCTACTTCGTTGTGACGTGTTCTAACCGGAATCCCCAGGCGCAAGGCAGACTTTTCGAAATCTACCATAAAGGCGTGCACACGGCTTGGAATAGAACCAAAATAATGGTCTTCGAGCTGCTGCCCTTTTGCAGGCGAGTGTCCGAACAATGTGCGGCCGGTCATCACCATATCCGGGCGGGCCTCATACAAAGCCCGGTCTACCAGAAAGTATTCCTGCTCAATCCCTAACGTGGTATTTACTTTGGTAACATCTTTATCAAAATACTGGCAAACCGGCAAAGCCGCATTACTCAATAAATTAAGAGACTTTAATAAAGGTGTTTTATAGTCAAGGGCCTCACCTGTGTAAGACACAAAGATCGTGGGAATACAAAGCGTTTTGGCACCGGCATTTTCGATCAGGAAAGCTGGCGAAGAAGGATCCCATGCACTATAGCCACGCGCTTCGAATGTATTACGAATACCACCACTCGGAAACGAAGAGGCATCTGGCTCCTGCTGTACCAGTGCACTTCCTCTAAAGCTTTCAATAGCTTCACCTTCAGAGGTCAGGTCAAAGAATGAATCGTGCTTTTCGGCAGTGGCACCATTTAGTGGTTGAAACCAATGCGTATAGTGTGTGGCACCTTTGCTCATAGCCCACGTTCTCATGGCTGCAGCAACAGCATCGGCCAGGTTGCGGTCTACTTTTTCGCCGGAATCTATCGTTCGCTTTAGCTTCTTAAAGAATTCAGAAGACAATGTGGCGCGCATAGCCTGCAGGTTAAATACATTTTCGCCAAAGTAGTCTGAAGCAACTTGTGAAGGAAGATTTACTTCACAAGGTTTGCGCTGGCTTACAAGCTCTAGCGCTTTGAAACGAAGTATTGCCATGAGTTCTGGATTGAGATGTTTATTTGTAACTGCAAAGTTAGAGGTAAAATAAAAAAGTCAACTATTAGGGGTGTGTTTTTTTAGGGGTGTTTTGAAAATTAATTACCATTTTAAACTTCACCCCCTAATTTGTAACAGGGCAGATAAGGAAAAAGTCATCGTTATTACTGAACACCCTTCATAACTAATACCTATAGTTGCTTTATGGTGGGAATTTACTTCTGCCAAACTATGTTTATTCAGGTTGGTAAGTGATTATCTTTGCACCCGTGAAAAAAGCCTTATACTTTCAGCCACTCTATTTCCTGTTCTGGGTACTCTTTTTTATAGTTGCCAGGGCCGCCTTCCTGCTTTATCATCTCGATAATTCTTCGGAGTTAACTATAGCTGAACTGGCAGGTACGTTTTGGTATGGCTCCAGGCTTGATTTTTCGTTTGCGTCTTACCTGAGCGCGCTACCTTTTATAGTTGCTTTTGTTGGTGTTGTCTGGAAACGTTTTCCTGCTGCTGCTATTATTCGATGGTACACATTTGTATTGCTGGGCATTACTTCGGTGTTGCTTGCTGCAGACCTGGAACTATACAAGCACTGGGGCTTCCGGATGGATTCTACGCCTTTACAGTATATTAATACGCCTACTGAGATGGCTGCATCGGCCGGCTCTGCCCCTGTTATATTACTGAGTTTTGTAGCCTTGGCCCTTACCGGTATTTTTGTGCTGCTCTATAAGTTATTCTTCGATCTTCGAAACTATAGATCAGTCCGATTTTCGTGGGTGACGACAATACTTTCCTTTATATTTATTGCCTTGCTGATTTTACCCATGCGCGGTGGTGTGCAGCAAATACCGATCAATCAAAGCACCGCTTATTTTTCTGACCGCCCATATACGAACCATGCCAGCCTGAACATGCCCTGGAACATGTTGCATTCCATGCTAAAATATGGCGAGCACAGCTCAAATCCTTACCTATACTTACCCGCCGACTCCGCAGCACATAAAGTACAGCAACTATACGCTGCTGTTTCAGATTCTTCGGAGCAATTGGTAAAACCGGGCAAGCCTAATGTGTTGTTCATCATTTTAGAAAGCTATACTGCAAAAATGGTAGAGCACCTGGGCGGTGAGAAAGGTGTAACACCAAACCTGGACAGGCTGGCAAAAGAAGGCATCACATTTACAAACTTTTATGCCAGCGGCGACCGCAGCCAGAAAGGTATGGTTTCTATCTTAAGTGGTTACCCTGTTCAGCCGGCTACCTCTATCGTTAAAGTGCCGAAAAAATCAGAAAAGCTGCCGCAACTAAGCCATACGTTTGAGCAGCAAGGCTATAAAACCAGTTTTTATTATGGTGGCGAGCTGGAGTTCGCTAACCTGAAATCTTATTTTTTAAATGGTGGCTATGATAAACTGATTGACAAGTATGCTTTCCCGGATGAGAGCTATAACAGCAAATGGGGCGCTCACGACCATGTTTTATTCGAGCGTGTGCTAAAAGATCTGAAATCAGAAAAAGAACCATTTTTCAGCACAGTTTACACCTTAAGCAGCCACGAGCCTTTCGAGATTCCGATCAAACCAAAGTTCCCGGTAACAGACGAGATTAGTAAGTTCAGGAATAGTGTATACTATACCGACTGGGCACTGGGCAACTTTATAGAGGCAGCCAAAAAAGAACCCTGGTGGCACAATACGCTGGTGGTTTTAGTAGCAGACCACGGCCATCCGTACCCGAATAACGACCCGAACCATGTACCGAGCAAATTCCATATACCGTTTATACTGACAGGCGGTGCTCTTACAACACACGGTTTAACTATAGATATGCTTGGCTCGCAGACTGATATTGCAGCAACTATACTTTCGCAGCTTCAATTGCCGCACAACGATTACGTTTGGAGCCGTAATTTATTAGCCCCAACTTCAAATCCATTTGCCTTTTATGTATTCCAGGATGGCTTCGGGTATCTGACGCCAGCCGGTACAGTGACCTTTGATAATACTTCTAAAAAAGTCATAACCAAAGACGAAGGAGTCTTAGAAGACCAACTGGAAATGGGTAAAGCCTATCTGCAATATTCGTTCGATGATTTTCTGAAAAAATAAAAGTGAAGGTTATATTAGATGGCTAAATGGCTGTATTTCAGTATTCAACAATCCCTCATTTAACAATACATCCATTAACCATTTAGCCTTATTTTTTATACCTTTGCGGTTGATTATGAAAAAGGTAGCTTTTTATACATTAGGTTGTAAACTCAACTATTCGGAGACCAGCACGATCGGGCGTATTTTCCAGGAGCGCGGTTTTGAGAAGGTGGAGTTTACCGATACGCCTGATATTTATGTGATAAATACCTGTTCTGTTACCGATAACGCGGATAAAAAGTGCAGGAAAATAGTGAAGGAAGCGCAAAAGCATTCGCCTAACGCTTTCATAACTATATTGGGGTGCTATGCCCAGCTTAAACCAAAAGAGATTGCTGAAATTCCGGGTGTGGATGCCGTGTTGGGTGCTGCCGAGAAATTTCAGTTAGTTGATATACTGGAAGGCTTTACAAAAAAAGATAAGGCCGAAGTCTACGCAAGCCCGATCTCGGAAGCCAATACATTCCATAACTCCTACTCTTTCGGCGACCGTACCCGCACGTTCCTGAAAGTGCAGGATGGCTGCGATTATTCCTGCTCATTCTGTACTATACCGCTGGCACGTGGCAACAGCCGCTCTGATACTATAGAAAACGTAGTTCGATCTGCCAATGAGATTGCCGAATCAGGGGTAAAAGAAATTGTGCTGACAGGCGTAAACACCGGCGATTTTGGTTTGCAGGATGGCACGCGCGTAGAATCATTCTTCGACCTGGTTAAGGAGCTGGATAAGGTGGAGAATATCGAACGGTTCCGTATTTCTTCTATAGAGCCTAACCTGCTGAAAGATGAGATCATTGAATTTGTAGCGCAAAGCAACCGCTTTATGCCGCATTTTCATATTCCGTTGCAATCGGGCTCAAATAAGATTCTGAAACTGATGCGCCGCCGATACCAGCGCGAACTATACGCTGACCGCGTTAGTAAAATAAAAGCCTTAATGCCGCATTGCTGCATTGGCGTGGATGTTATAGTTGGCTTCCCGGGCGAGACAGAAGAAGATTTTATAGAGACGTACAATTTTATAAACGGACTGGATGTAAGTTACCTGCACGTATTCCCATACTCAGAACGGGAAAATACACTGGCACCTGAAATGCCGGGTAAGGTAACTATAAAAGAACGCAACCGCCGCGCCGATATGCTGCGCATTCTGTCAGAGAAAAAGAAACGCTACTTTTACGAGCAGAATATAGGCCGTGAGTTTACGGTGCTTTTTGAAGATGATGTGAAAGATGGCGTAATGGAAGGCTGGACAGAAAACTATGTACGTGTAGCTGCCAAGTATGACCCAATCCTTGTTAACGAAATGAAGCACGTGCGCCTGACGGAAATAAATGCGGCAGGGTTAATGGAAGCAGAAGAAACTTATACTGAAGTTTTAAAACATTAACTATATTTACCAACTAACAACCTTTTTAACTTAATTAACCAACCTGTGAAATTAACAAAGCTTGCCCTTGGCGTAACCATGGCCTCTCTTTCGCTGGCTGCCTGTAAGCAGGAGCCTGTAAAAACTGACGGCTCTACTACAACTACAACTTCTGATTCTACTGTAACAGCCGCTATCGGAGATGTGGTTTATGTAAATGCTGATACCTTATTAGCAAACTATGATCTGTTTAAGGATGTTAGAACCCGCCTGCAGGGCAAAGCGCAGAAAGCTGAGTCAGACCTGAAAGGTAAAGCATCGGCATTCGAGAAAGAAGTTGGTCAGTACCAGCAGCGTGCAGCAGGCATGTCTCAAGAGCAGCGTGCTGTAACGGAGCAGCGCCTGGCCCGCAAACAGCAGGAACTTGCTAACCTGAACCAGTCTGAGAGCAACCGACTGATGAGCGAGGAATCAGAGGAGCAAAAGAAGATCTACGACAAAGTAGAGACGTTCCTGAAGGACTATAGCAAAGAAAAAGGCTATAAAATGGTTCTTTCTTATTCCCGTGGCAACAGCGCCATTCTTTACAGCGACGAATCACTGGACATTACACAAGATGTTTTGAAAGGGCTGAACGAAGCATACGCTAAAGAGAAAACTGCTCCGAAAGAAGAAGCTAAACCTGAAGCAAAAAAGAAATAAGCTTCAGCAAACTATAGAAAAGAAAGGCGGGTAATTCCCGCCTTTTTTATTTGCTAAAACTTGGTGAGACTGGAGTTAAGAGTTTAGGGATTCATGCTTCTTAAATGTAGTGACAAAAGCACAAAAGCTCTTTCGGACTTCCGAGTCCGAAAGCACTCTGCCGGGGACATCCTTGTCCCCGTTACACGCATAAAGCGGACAAGGATCTCCGCAGCAGGCAAAGTTTCAGACACAAATATCCGAAACAGCAATTTACGCTCATTTGCCTGACGACTATGCAGAAAACACAAAAAAAATGGGAAACTATAGTTAAGTCAAAACCTTTCGGTTACCAGGCCAACTATAGTTTTATATAATAAAGAATGGCCACTGCGTTACTTCAGTGGCCATTCTTTTTATAGTTTGAACTATAGTTACTCGTAGCGAAGCGCCTCAATAGGGTCTAGTTTAGAGGCACGGTAAGCTGGATAGGAACCTGATATAACACCAACCACTACACAAATTGTAAGGCCAACCATAACCCAGAGCCACGGAACTATAAACCCGCCATCCCCGATAAGCGCTGCAATGCCATTCCCCATCAGTATACCCAGCATCACGCCTACAAAACCGCCCAGCAAACAGATAACGACAGCTTCGATAAGGAACTGCTGACGGATCTGGAAGGCTGTAGCACCCAATGCTTTTCGAACACCAATCTCACGGGTACGTTCGTTCACAGAAACCATCATAATGTTCATTAAACCCACAGATGCACCCAGCAGCGTAATAAAGCCGATCACGAAACCACCGATCTTCAGGTAACCCGATATCTCGTTCAGACTTTCCAGCAGGGAGTCGCTGCGCTCAATCTCAAAAGACTCTTCCCGGCCTAAGGCATCCTGGCGTACGTTACGCATTATACCGGTAGCCTCACCCATCACATAGTCTAATTCCTCAGGCTTCGAAATGATAGTTTTGATATCGTAGTTCAGCACGGCGTTACCGGCGCGAGGTATTTGTCTGCCAGTTTCCAGCGGAATGATAATAGAACGGTCACCGGCATTGCCGCCCATGCTACTGCCTTTTGATTCAAGCATTCCCACTATTTTAAATCTGCGACCCAAAAAAGATACATACTCCCCGATGGGGTTTGATTTAGGGAAAAGGTTCTTTTTGATCTCGCTTCCAATAATGGCTACGTTGGTGCCAAACTCTAATTCATAGTTAGAAAAGCCTCTGCCCTGCTCCAGGTTAAGGCTTTTGCTTTGCAGGTAATGCTCATCACCGGCAATAATGTTAATGTTGGGGTTAGTTTTATCTTTCTCGCTTTTAACTACTGTTGCCCCGGATATATAAGCCGATAAGCTTACATTCGCTTTATCGCCCAAAAGTTCTTTATATTGGGTAGCCTGCTCGTAAGTAATCGCCGGATAAACTTTTTGAGCGCGGCCCTGCTGGTTGCCACGGTTGTTATTGCCTTTACGTTCTATATCAAAGGCATTTGCGCCCAGGCTGGAGAATGTCTGATCGAGGGAGTGCTTAATGCCGTCTACCGCCGTAAGAATACCAACCAGCGACATTATACCTATCGAGATGATGAGACCGGTAAGTACGGTTCTGAGCAGGTTACTCCGGATAGCACGAAGGCTCTCCCGTATGTTCTCGATGAAGTTCATAGTATATTTTGTGCGCTTTTGGAGCTTTTATCGTTTATAATGACAACAGGCTGGCAACTAAGTTAGCTTCTTTTCTTTAATTAAGATTTGAAATTTATACTTTTAGTAAGATTTTAACGGCAAACCCGATGATTTTAAGGACTATCACGCTTATCTTCTGTGCTTTTCTGCTGCATGTAACGGCATTTGCCAGTACTGTGCTCATTCCCATGGATGAGTCGCAGAAAGATCACCTGAAATCGTATGGTGCTGCGTATTGGGTGCTATCTAAAAATGTATCTGTAGACTGGCTGCTGAATTTTAAGGGAGGCAGTTTCGCTTTTACCCATGCCCCGCAACTCGAGAACGAGCTTATAGTCAGAGGCATCTCCTACCAGGTTATTTCTGATGCCCAGTACACTTCCATACTGAACCAGATTGCTGATCCGGAAGCTAACATGGATATTATGAAGCTCGAAAAAGTGCCGAAAATAGCGGTTTATTCTCCAAAATCGAAAATGCCCTGGGATGATGCCGTAACGCTGGTACTTACTTATGCCGAAATACCTTACGATATCGTTTACGACGATGAAATATTAGGCGGAGAACTTCCTAAATACGATTGGATACACCTGCACCACGAAGATTTTACCGGGCAATATGGGAAATTCTATGCCAGCTTCCGGCATTACCCCTGGTACCAGGAACAGCAACGCGAGTCAGAGGAATCTGCGGCTAAGCACGGCTTTAAAAAGGTGTCGCAGATGAAACTGGCTGTTGTAAATAAGATAAAGGAATTCTGTGCCGGCGGTGGTTTCCTGTTTGCCATGTGTTCAGCTACCGATACCTATGATATTTCGTTGGCAGCTGAAGGCATAGATTTTATAGAAGCCATGTACGACGGTGATGGTTCTGACCCGAACGCACAACAAAAGCTCGATTTCAGTAAGACGTTTGCCTTCCGCGATTTCAAACTGGTGCGTAACCCAATGGAGTACGAATACTCTAACATTGATGTGCAGCCGCAGGAAAGACCGGTTACAGAAGAAAACGACTTTTTCCAGCTATTTACCTTTTCAGCTAAATGGGACCCCATCCCTACAATGCTGACACAGAACCACGCTAAAACTATAAAAGGCTTTATGGGCCAGACGACGGCTTTCCGCAAAGGCCTGATTAAACCGGAAGTAGTGATTATGGGTGAGAATAAAGAACTGGGCGAGATACGATACATGCACGGCACTTACGCCAAAGGCACCTGGACTTTTTATGGGGGCCACGACCCGGAAGATTACCAGCATTTAGTAGGCGAAGACCCGACAGACCTGGCACTGCACCCTAACTCACCGGGTTACAGGCTCATTCTTAACAACATCCTCTTCCCGGCTGCCAAGAAAAAGAAGCAGAAAACGTGATGTTAATGAGTAATGAATAATGATGAATCAATAATTAGTCACTATTCATTACTCATTCCTCATTAAACCTAGTGCATTCTGTCCGGGCGGGGTTCCAGGTTTTTGATGATGTCGGCCTCAATCACCAGGAGTTCGTTCAGTCTTGCATCTACCTCGTCGGCAGGCATGTATTCCTTAGCCAGCTTCACGAAACTAACATAGTGCCCGGCTTCTGAAACCATCAGTTCATAATAGAACTTCTGCAGTTCTTCATCTGCAATATTTTTCCAGAGTAGTTTAAATCGTTCGCAGCTACGGGCTTCTATAAGTGCATTTACCAGCAGGTGGTCCATCAATTGGCGCTCGCGTTTGTTGCCTTTCCGGATATGCTTAGCCAGCTCAACAACATACTCGTCAGGCCTGTTTCTGCCTAAGCTGAAGCCCCTTTTTTTCAGCTGCTCCAGCACACGTTCAAAGTGACTCCATTCTTCTGCTACCAGGTCCGTCATTTCTTCTACAAGGCGGGTTTTATCAGGGTACTTCACTATAAGTGAGATGGCAGATGTTGCGGCTTTCTGCTCACAGTACGCGTGGTCTACCAATATATCCTCAATGTTCTTTTCAGCAATATTAACCCAGCGCGGGTCTGTAGGCAGGTGCAGCCGAAGTATAGTTTTAGTAGGTTGATGTGTTGTAGACATAAAAAAAGGCAACAGTTTATTAATTAAGCAATTCAACCATACTTTTAATCAAAGAACATCCACTTAAGGCCAAATGTCAGGCTGCGGCGCAGACCTGGATAGCCAGGAGTTTCATAGTAGCCCGGCTCCCACAAGTCATAGTTGGCATGAGCCATTTTTACAAAAACATTCACCGTTTTAATATCTGCCGTCAGGAAAACGTCGAAAACCGGGTAAGTTTTGGTCGTAAAATCGTTCTGCAGATAAAACTGCTGTGTTACCGGCATATAAGCATCAGCTTTGTAACCAGTTGGCAAAAACATTTCTACCCCAATCTGGGTAAAAAGCGCATTTTTGAAGATATATCCCTGGAAATACAGTTTTGAATTAACCAGCCACTCCGGTACCCGGATCGCTGGCGCCTCATCGGTATTGGTATAATTGATGAAGTTTTCGAAGTGGATACTGCCCAGGCGAAGATGATTCGCGAACTGCACCTCCAGTAACTGCTGGTTTCCGGTAAGCTGCGCTGGTTCTGCGTCTGTGTTATAAACTACAAGCCTGTTGATAGTGGTGTAAGCGCCACTCAGTTTCAGAAACAACCGGGTTCCGAATTGCTGGCGCAGGCTGGCCCGGCTCTGGTCCGTTATTGTTGTTTTAAAATCACGGTTATTCCAGGTAAAATGGTTGCTGATAAGATACTGTTCCATCAAGGAAGGGGATTGCCGCACACGGCTTTGTACAAACTCCAGACCTTTAAAGCGTGCTCCGGCCTGCAACCTATAGTTATCTACAAGCTGATACTCTCCCTCGCCGAACAGCAGATATTTATCCTGGTAATTAAACCGCAGCTTACCACCAATAAAAACCTGGTTCTCAACCAAGTCATCCGTAACTATAGCGCCTATGGCATTTGTATCCGGTTTTATAGTTTGAATGGCGCTATAGTCTACTTTGCTATTCCGCTGCTTTATGTAGGCCTTATAGTACGAAATACTGGTGTTACCCGACAAACCAAATTCATTTTCAAACTCACGGTAGTTGGTCTTATCCAGGGTGCGGGCCGAACTATAGATTGCCTCCGGATAAAAATCCAGTGCACCTTCTGCATTTTTCGGCAGCGCATCGTCGCGGTAGGTAGTATTTTGTTTGCGCCAGTCAAAACGGTGATATGCTTTCAGGTTCTCGCCAACAATCTTAAGCATGTGCAGCAGGTGATAATTATGGCGTATTTCATCCGTAACGGCCTGCTCTAAAAATACTAAATCATCCTCGTACCTGAAAAGGCTGTCCGGCGTATCGTCTGCATCGGCTGGTTTCACACCACCTGTTTCTATCTGCTCGTGGTTCAGGTGTGTATAGTTCGAGAACAGGTTGTAATTATTGTTTTTGGAGCGGTAATGTGTAAACGCTTTTACAGCCTGGTTGTCAATTAAACCATCGTCGCGCAGGCTTGTAGTTCCAAACTGCTTGTCTGCCGCAATTATCTGGTAAGCCACTCCAAAATTGAAACGCTCCGTAATGTTTCGGGCATAGATAACTTCAAATACCTGTTCGCCACGCTGGCCCTGCACATAATATAAATGAGAATAAGGAGACCTGGTATCGAAGTAATTTATTTTGTTAGAGTCGTAGGCATAACGGTCGAATGCATTTTTACCAAACCTGGCCCCTATGCGCGTTGGTAATTTATATAGCAAAGGCTGCGATGCAGTACCAATGTTACCCAGGTGCTGATAATAAGCAGTATCCTGAAACCAGTAGCGTTGGTTTTGTATGTTCTGTATAGTTGTATCGATGCGTTGCTCGCGGTATATCCCTTCCAGAACATCGTTCTCATAAAGGCGCAGCGTGGTTTTAGGGCCATACAATGCTTTGGTCGTATCATCGAGTATACTTCCCGGCTTTTTAACCCTGGCCGTATCCTGCACAGACCTGTTAGGCTGTTGTTGCTGGGTTCTTTGCGGATTCTGTTGCGCGGGATTCGTCGGAGTAGTACGCTGCCCCGGCTTCTGGCGAGGCCTTATCTGGGCAAACGAGTCCGTTGCACTGAGCAGCGCCAGCAAAAACAGGAGTATTGTAAAGCTTTTAATTCTCACAGTTCAAAATTAGTGTTTTTATCACAACAAACAGCGAAATAGTTACCTGCCGGTGTAGCTCTTCACATGCTGCAGTATCAGTTCGTTAAAGTTATCGCCACCACACTGAAAGTAAACTTCTACAGGTATATAAAACAGCGGTAACTGCAGGCTATAGTTCTGTAACGATGCATCCATCAGTTTTACTGCATCCTTACGAGTTGTAAGCACGATCGTATCTTTAGGATGCTTCTTTAACTCTTCCTTCAAATACACCATATCTGATGATCTATAACTATAGTGGTCCGGAAAGGATGCGTGGTGCAAAAGCTTAAAGTGGTGTTCTTTTAAATATTGCTTCAACGGCTCGGCATTGGCAATACCAGTCAGCAAAACAATGTGTTTGCTCAGTTGCCCGGTGTTCCCTATTGGTACTGGTTGCCCGTACCGGAATCCGGTAAAAAAAACGGGTGTTCCTTTGCGCGTATAGGTCTGTACCCGGGAAGTTATACTGTTCATTTCGGAAGTCTGTATAGTTGCAGGGCATTTGCTAACTATAACAGCATCGGCCCGGCGTGCTCCATATTTCGGTTCGCGCAGCAAGCCTGCGGGCAGCATGTGGTCCTTGTAAAAAAGGCGGTTATAGTCTGTTACAAGCAGGTTCAAGGATGGCTGAATGGCACGGTGCTGCATGGCATCATCCAGCACTATAACTTCCGGTCTGGGTTTCAGCTGTAAAAGCTGCTCCACTCCTTCCACTCTTTTTTCACTGACAGCTACCTGCACCTCCTTAAAATCTGCATGATACAGGAAAGGCTCGTCTCCTATAGTTGCGGCAGTGGCTTTTTCATCCGCCAGCACAAAACCTTTGGTATTCCGTTTATAGCCACGGCTTAAGGTGGCAACTCTATAGTTGTGCAACAACCGAAGCAGGTACTCTACATGAGGCGTTTTGCCTGTTCCGCCTACTGTTAAGTTGCCAACTGCAATTACCGGCAAATTAAACTTACGCGAAGCAAACCAGCCTTTCGTGTAGGCCGTATTCCGGAGCGATGTAACACCTCCGTATAGTGCAGCAAAAGGCCAGAGCAACAGTTTCAGTTTATCCATGTATGTTTGTATCAGAAGCAAATTTAAAATTAATTTTAACGACCTGACCACGGCTGTATAAATTATAAACGATAAACAATGCCACAGATAAAAGATATAGTTCGCCTGCTAGAACAATACGCCCCGCTCGCATACCAGGAAAGTTACGATAACGCCGGCCTGCAAACCGGTAACCTGAACGACGAAGTAACAGGTGTATTACTTACGTTGGACTGCACAGAAGCTGTTATTGAAGAGGCTGTTAAGAAAGGTTGCAATATGGTCGTCGCTCATCACCCGGTTATTTTTAAAGGCATTAAGTCACTCACAGGTAAAAGTTATGTGGAGCGAACTATAATTAAGGCCATCCGGAATAACGTCGCTATTTACGCCTCGCACACCAACCTGGACAGCGTGCACAATGGCGTTAATGCCAAAATTGCCGAAAAACTTGAACTCAAAAACATAAAAGTCCTTTCCAAGAAGCCCCATACATTAATGCAACTGGCTTTTTTTGTGCCTGTTGCTGATACCGAAAAAGTATTGAAAGCCGTGCATGAAGCCGGTGCCGGGCAAATTGGGGAATACAACGATTGTAGTTTCCAGGTGCAGGGAACAGGCCGCTTTACCCCATCCGAGAACGCAGACCCGACGATAGGCGAAAAGGGTAAACCGGAACAGGTACAGGAAAACCGTATCGAAATGGTTTTTCCGGCTTTCAAGCAGCACAAAATTATGGATGCCTTGCTACAGGTACACCCCTACGAAGAGGTAGCCCATTACCTGACGCTGCTTGAAAACCCGAACCAGGAAGTAGGGATTGGTATGCTAGGCGAACTTGAAAATGAATTAACGGAAGAAGCTTTTCTTGACTATTTAAAAGTTAAGATGAACCTGCAGGGGCTGCGTTTTACAACTATTGGAAATAAACCGGTTAAAAAAGTAGCCGTTTGCGGAGGGGCCGGAAGTTTCCTGATTAAAGATGCAATACGCTCAGGTGCTGATGTTTTGGTAACCGGCGACGTGAAATATCACGAGTTTTTTGATGCGGATGGTAGGCTGATGATAGCCGATATAGGCCATTATGAAAGCGAAGTATATACAAAGGAGATTTTTTATGATACTATATCGAAAAACTTTCCTAATTTTGCAGTCTATTTATCAGAAATAAACACAAACCCTATCAGATACACCTATTAATACATGGAAAGTACGGTAGCCAGCAAATTGGAAGCATTACTAAAGCTTCAGAGCATCGATTCGCAGCTTGATGAAATTAGACGCGTAAGGGGCGATTTACCCGAAGAGGTTCAGGACCTTGAAGATGAAATTGAAGGCTATGAGGTTCGTGTTCGCAAGTTTGATGACGAAGTTGCAGCCCTAAACGATTCTATCGCGCAGCGCAAACAGTCTATAAAAGACGCAGAGTCACTTATCCGTAAGTATGAAGACCAGCAGCAGAACGTTCGTAACAACCGCGAGTACGATGCTATCACGAAAGAGATAGAACTGCAGAAACTGGAAATTCAGGTTGCTGAAAAGAAAATCAGAGAAGCCCACTACCAGATCGAGCAGAAAATTGCGGAGATAGAAGGTACAAAAGGCAGGCTGGAAGAGCGTCGCAAGGACCTTGACAACAAGAGGCACGAACTGGACCAGATCGTATCTGAGAGCGAAGAAGAAGAAAAAGGGTTAGAGCATGAGAGAGAGACAGCATCTCATAACATAGAAGAGCGCCTGCTTTCTGCTTATAACCGAATCCGCAAAAATGTGCGTAATGGCCTTGCAGTAGTACAGGTGAAGCGTGATGCCTGTGGTGGTTGCTTCAACACGGTTCCTCCGCAGCGCCAGGCCGACATTGCAGCTCAGAAAAAAGTTATCGTTTGCGAGCACTGCGGCCGTATTCTGGCTGGTGTAGAGCAGCGAGTATTCTAATTCAGAATCTTTGCGCATTATTCGCATACATAGTATAGTAAAAAGGATGGCTCAACCCCATCCTTTTTTTTTGTTCCTGCTGGCTAACCTTTGCCTGCAACTGTCCTCCTATGCCAATTCGCACCTTAATACCGAGCTAACCAGAGCCTATTCCGAATCATTGAAATTAAAGCTGGCCAACAGCAAAGCTATAGTTCAGAAAGAGCTTAAGAAAAATGATAAGAATGCGGTTTCGCTGCTGCTTGCCAACTATAACGATTTCCTGGAGATCTGTACAGAGCAGAACCAAAGGGAACTTGATAAGTTGATTGATGCGCAGGAAGTGCGGTTGGATAAACTGGATGACTTAAAAGAAAAGTCAGTTTGGGTGGATTATGCGAAGGCGGAGATAAGAGCACAACTGGCCACGAGCAAACTGTTGTTTGGTAACCGCGTAGCTGCCGCCTGGGATTTCAGGAAAGCGTACCTGCAGTTTCAATCTAACGCAAAAAAGTATCCAGATTTTATGCCTAACCGCAAAACGCTGGGTGTCATGCAGGTGCTCCTTGGTTCTGTGCCTGATGAGTACAAATGGTTTCTGAACATAATTGGGCTGGGCGGCAATACGGCTGCAGGACTTGCTAACCTACAGCAGGCGACACAGGAGCCAAATCTTTTTCAGGACGAAGCCAAACTATTGCACGCTTTGCTCCTGCAATTACTTGATGAAGACAACGCCAGGTCCACGTTACCGCAGATTACAGCATTAACCAAAGAGCAGCCCGATAATCTGCTTTATAATTTTATGGCAGTGCTGCTGCATAAAAAAGCAAAGAAAGCAGAGTTAGCGCTACAGTTCTACCAAACTCGTCCAACGGGTGGCAACTATAGTTCCTTCCCTTACATGCATCATATGGCTGCCGATCTTTATTTGTTCCGGGGAGACTTTGATACATCCATCAAAGAGAACCGATACTTTCTGGAGCAAAACCAGGGCAAACATTACCTGAAAGCGGCTAACTTTAAGCTGTACCTGGCTTACTGGCTAAGCAACCATAAACCGCAGGCTAAGTGGCATTACAAGCAGGTCAGGCAGATGGGCACAACTATAACCGAAGAAGATAAATATGCGGAGAATTTTGTTAGCCGAAATGAAAAACCAAACAGGCTTTTGCTGCTGGCACGTTTACATTCCGACGGTGGCTATTTTGACCAGGCCCTGACAGAAGTGAACAAACTGGAAATAACTAAAGAAACACCTTTACCTGTTCGTGCTGAATACTACTACCGTAAGGCCCGTATTTACCATGGCCGGCAGCAAATAGCAGCGGCCATTAAAAACTACGACATAACTATAGCTACGTGTGCAAATGAGCCTTTGTACTTCTCAGCTCATGCTGCGCTACAACTGGGTTATATTTACCAGCAACAACAGAAATACGATTTAGCCAGAAAATATTACCTGCAGGCGCAAAACTATAGCAACCACGCCTACAAAAACAGCATACAGGCAAAAGCTAAACTGGCGCTCTCCACCCTCCCATAGTTACACCTATGCCATCGCTAGAAATAAACTATAAAAAACTACCTGTAACTCCTGAAGAATTCCGGCTGAAGGCGCTTGCCTGGGCTGATACTTTTGCATTGGTTGCTTATTATCACGACCACAATATTTCGTATCCGCACGATGGTTTCAGGCACATGCTGGCTGTGTCAGGCGGGGCAACTAAAGCTTTTGATTCTGTAAACCCGTTTGAGAGTCTGAGGCAGGAACTTCAGAAGCAGGACATGCTATGTGGCTATTTAGGCTATGATCTGAAAAACAACATAGAAAAACTGGACAGCAAAAATTCCGATGGCTTAGGCTTCCCAACTATGCTTTTCTTTCATCCTGAAATCATTTTATACTTTAATGAAGTAAGTATAACTATAGAGTGCTCAGATGCTTATATTCAGAATATACTGGAAACTATACTGGAAACTCCGGCAGCCAGGGCAGCAAAACCGAAAGGCGTAAACATACAGCAACGTGTCTCGAAGGAGGCGTATATAGCACAGGTTGAAAAGGTAAGGCAGCACATTCTGGAAGGCAATGTGTATGAGTTAAATTACTGTATGGAGTTTTTTGCAGAAAACACATCTATAGATCCTTTGCCCTTGTACCTTGCCTTGTCCGAAACTTCTCCTACTCCATTTTCCGGTTACCTGAAGTTCAATGAGAACTACCTTCTTTGTGCATCGCCAGAACGCTTCCTGAAAAAGACAGGTGCAACTATAGTTTCGCAGCCCATAAAAGGAACTATAAAACGCGGCACAACTCCGGAAGAAGACGCACAGCTCCGTAACCAGTTACGCCACGACGAAAAGGAACTGGCTGAAAACATGATGATCGTAGACCTGGTGCGCAACGACCTGAGCCGGTCTTGTGCCACTGGCACCGTTAAAGTAGAGGAAATGTTTGGTACCTATGCATTCAAACAGGTATGGCAGATGATCTCGACTATTACCGGAACTATAAAACCCGGAAAAAACCTGTTGGATGTGTTGCTGGGCGCTTTCCCGATGGGCAGTATGACCGGTGCGCCGAAGATCAGTGCCATGCAGCTCATTGAAGAACTGGAAGCAACCAAACGTGGGCTTTACTCAGGTGCTTTTGGGTACATTACTCCCGACCAGGATTGTGATTTTAATGTCGTGATCCGTAGTATACAGTATAATGCTGCGCAAAAATACCTTTCCTTTATGGTTGGCAGCGCTATCACCTACGACTCGGACCCGGAAAGCGAATACGAAGAATGCTTACTGAAAGCGCAGGCGATGATGAATGTTTTAATGAGTAATGCATAACTACCAATCCTATTATCTTAAATCAGGCTACAGAAATACTTATTAATCATTAATCATTATTAATTAATCATTCTCCCTGCCATTCTGTCACGGTTTTAAAACGGAATGTAGTATATTTGTAGCTCAAAGAGTTTTTTAGCATGAATCCAATCCTTGATCTTGATTTTATAGATAATCGTACGCCGGAACAAGCCACTGCGGCAGCATCCTGCGATACACAGGTTTCGAAAGAGACAAATACCGGGCGTTCCCGCAAACTATACATCGAAAGTTATGGTTGCGCCATGAATTTCTCGGATAGCGAGATCGTGTCGTCGATCATGTTCGACCAGGGTTTTGATACCACTGCTGATATTGCCCAGGCTGACCTTGTGTTCCTGAATACCTGCTCTATCCGTGAGAAAGCTGAGCAGACCGTTCGTAACCGCTTAGGCCAGATAAACCACTATAAGAAAAAGAAGCCGGGAATGATGGTTGGCATATTGGGCTGTATGGCCGAACGCCTGAAAAAATCATTACTGGAAGAAGAAAAGATAGTAGACCTGGTAGTTGGCCCGGATGCTTACCGCGACCTGCCTAACCTGATTAGTGAGGTTGATGGCGGTCAGAAGGCAGTTAACGTATTGCTTTCGAGAGAAGAAACCTATGCCGACATCAACCCTATCCGCCTGAACAGTAACGGTGTGAGTGCTTTTATTTCGATCATGCGTGGTTGCGATAACATGTGCTCTTTTTGTGTAGTGCCTTTCACCCGTGGCCGTGAACGCTCCCGCGATGCACATTCTATAGTTCGGGAAGCGGAAGCGTTGGTGGCACAAGGCTATAAAGAAGTAACGCTGCTTGGGCAGAATGTGGACTCTTACAAATGGGCTTCGGAAGATGGCTCAGAATCAGTGAACTTTGCACAGCTGCTGGAAATGGTCGCTTTACTTTCTCCTGACCTGCGCGTTCGCTTCTCCACTTCACACCCGAAAGATATTACCGATGAAGTACTTTATACTATAAAGAAGTATGACAACATCTGTAAATACATACACCTGCCGGCACAAAGCGGTAACTCGCGTGTGCTGGAGCTGATGAACCGTACTTATGACCGCGACTGGTATATAAACCGTGTGGATGCGATCAGAGCTATTCTTGGCGATGATTGTGGTATTTCTTCTGATATGATCGCTGGTTTCTGTACAGAGGCAGAAGAAGAACACCAGGATACCCTGAGCCTGATGGATTATGTGCAGTACGATTATTCCTACATGTTCTTCTACTCCGAGCGACCAGGCACGCTGGCGGCCCGTAAACTGGAAGATGATATTCCGCTGGAAGTAAAAAAACGTCGCCTGGATGAGATCATTAACAAGCAGCGCGAAACTTCTCTGGCGCGAAACAAACGCGACATTGGTAAGATGCACAAGGTTTTAGTAGAAGGAACTTCTAAGAAATCAGAAGACCAATTGAGCGGCCGAAACGACCAGAATAAAGTAGTGATCTTTGATAAGAAGCACTATAAAAAAGGCGACTACGTGAATGTGCTGGTACATGATTGCAGCGTAGGAACCCTGTTCGGTGAAGCGGTAGATTAATTTGAAGATTAGAAAATCCGGTAGTTTGAAGATGACCTGACCCGGTCAGACCTTCAAAACCATTTTCAAATCTGCTTATACCAAATCTTCAAATTTAACAACATGCGCACCATCGATATTCAAAGTATAAAACAGCGGTTCGGGATAATTGGTAACTCGCCACAGCTAAACTATGCCATACAGGTAGCAGCGCAGGTAGCTCCTACCGAGATGACAGTGCTGATTACGGGTGAAAGTGGTAGTGGTAAAGAATCTTTCTCCAAGATCATCCACCACCTTAGTCCGCGCAAACATGGCCAGTTTATAGCTATCAACTGTGGTGCTATTCCCGAAGGAACTATAGATTCTGAGCTTTTTGGCCACGAGAAAGGTTCTTTTACAGGAGCACACGATACCCGCAAAGGTTATTTTGAAGTAACTGATGGCGGTACTATTTTCCTGGATGAAATAGGTGAAATGCCACTTGGTACGCAGGCCCGTTTGCTGCGTGTGCTCGAAAATGGCGAATTTATAAAAGTAGGTTCTTCTAAAGTACAGAAAACGGATGTGCGTGTGGTAGCCGCTACCAACGTAAACCTGCTGAATGCTGTTGAGAAAGGCCGTTTCAGAGAAGACCTGTACTATAGATTAAATACGGTACCGATTACAGTGCCCCCTTTGCGCGAACGTGGCGATGATGTGTACCTGCTGTTCCGTAAATTTGCCAGCGATTTCGCTGAAAAATACCGCGTCAAGCCTATTACGCTCACATCAGAGGCAGTTAAATTATTACTTGATTTCAGGTTTCCGGGCAACATTCGGCAGCTCAAAAATATAGTAGAGCAGATATCGGTGCTGGAATATGAGCGTGAGATTGACTCAGAAACCATGAAGCGTTATCTGCCACGTGAACAGGCAAGCCACGTACCGGCCTTACTGAATGCTGAAAAAGCTGCTGAACAGCCTTTTTCGGAACGAGACATATTATATAAAGTGTTATTTGATATGCGCCGCGACGTGTCGGAGCTTAAAAAGCTGGTTTTTGAGATGCTGACTCAGCAGCCTGTCGAAACCGACTTATTAAAAGAGCACGGACATTTGTTTGAGAACATTGGCCAGTTTGAAAGCCGCACCTATCCTACACAGGAACAGTCGGATGCTTTTTACCTTCCCATGAAACAGGCGCAGCCACATGAATACGACGATCAAAAAATAGAAGACATCCAGCACGAAAATGCTGAAGAAAGTCTATCTTTAGAAGATAAGGAAAAGGAGTTGATTGTGAAGGCGCTGAAGAAGCACAACAACAAGCGCAAATATGCCGCTCAGGACCTTGGTATATCTGAGCGAACGCTGTACAGAAAACTGAAACAGTATGAAATTGAAGAATAACTTAACCAGACTTTTTACCTTGCCCCTGCTGCTGCTACTAACTATAGTTAGCGGCTGTGGTGTATATTCCTTTACCGGCACCACTATATCGCCGGATATTAAAACCATCTCGATACAGAATTTTGAGAACCCGACCGGTGAAGGCCCGGCAAACTTAACGCAGCTGGTTACCAATAATTTTAAAGACTATTACCGCCGCAATACAAACCTCACTATTCTGCAACAGGAAGGCGACCTGCAACTGGAGGGTCAGATTGTGAGCTTTACTGTTACGCCGGCCGCTATTCAGCGTGATGGCGAGCTGGACCAGGCTGCTCTGAACAGACTGACACTAGGCATACAGGTTCGATTTACAAACAACATGAACCCGGACGAGAATTTTGACCAGCTTTTTTCTATCTCTCAGGATTTTGCCCAGGACCGTGACCTGACGCAATTATCGCCTGCTGAGATCGAATCATTAACAGAGCGTCTGGTAACGGATGTGTTTAACAAAACAGTTGCAAACTGGTAAGTATTAGCCCTTTAAGCACAAATCACCTAATGAATAAATCAGCTTTTCTTGAACTGATACAGAAAGCTTCGAGCATTACAGACCAGCAAACAGCGGAACTGGAAAAGGTATCTAATGCCTTCCCTTACTGCCAGACTGCTCACCTGCTCCTTGCCAAATCTGCTTACGACAAGGGAAGCATGCTCTCCACGCAGCGCCTGCGCCGGGCGGCATCTTACGCCACCGACCGCCAGTTACTGAAGCGTGTCATTTATACCTCGCCCGTTCAAACCCCTGAATTCGACGAACCAGTTACTGCAGAGCAGGAGCCTATGCCGCAGGAAACTGAAACTGCAACTATAGCGCAACCAGAATCTATAGTTGAGGAAAGTGTAGCGCCAACTATAGATCAGGCGCAGGTTTCAGAAATTGAACCAAAAGCTGTTGCGATATCGGAAACTATAGCTACCGCTTCCACTGAAGCTGAAGATCAAACTACAGATACAGAAAAGAGTGCTATAGTTGCTGAAACCGAGCCTTCTGAGGTTGAAATTATTACTGATGAAGAGCAGATAGAAAACCAGGCGGACGCCGTAGCAACTATCGCTACAGTAACTGTTTCTACCTCAGATTCGGAACTGGCAGACCTGCTAACTATAAGTAGCCTGAACACTTCTTTTACTGACTTGCTGGCACAAGACCCGGATCCTGAAATTACAGAGGAGCCTGTGGTAATTGAGGACCCGTTACTGCTGCATGAAACGGAGGCAGCACTGCAGGAAATTGAGCTGCAAGCTGACTTCCCGCCTCAGCAGGAAACTATAGTTGACGTTACACCTATAGTGTCTCCATTCGTTTTCAGCAACGAGGTATCGGAAGTAATAACAGCCAATAACCCTGAAGATGCGCAGGTAACCTATAACTATGATGAAATTGACCGCATGTACGCGGAAGATGCACTGGGTTACTGGATGGGGTCGAGCAGAATGGGCGAACAGCTGCTCCTTAAAAACGACTATACACGTCCTAAACCATATGCTTTCCATCCGGAGCTGATACTGGAGTATAATAAAACCCACGAACTGGAGAAAGCTATTCAGCCTGCTACCAACATACTAAGCGAGCAGCTGGATATTATTGATCAGTTCCTGAAACTGAATCCAAGGCTGAAAACGATGGCCAACATCAAGCTGAAAGAAGAGCCACAGGAAGATCTTTCGCTCCGTAATTCGAAGATGAAGAAAGGAATGGCCTCTGAAAACCTTGCTAATATCTTCTTAAAACAAGGTAAAGTTAAAAAGGCAATCAAAATATATGAGCAACTCATTTTGAAAAATCCGGAAAAAAAGAGTTACTTTGCTGAACAGATAGAAAAATTACAAAACTTAAACTAAGATGTACATCGCCCTTATCAGTATTATCATTTTCATTTGCGTGTTGCTAATTCTGGTTGTGCTAGCACAAAACCCTAAAGGAGGCGGGCTTTCCAGCCAGTTTGGAGGCAGCACCAGCCAGCTAATGGGTGTAAAACGTACTGGTGACCTGCTTGAGAAATTAACCTGGGGTTTTGCAATTGCCCTGGTAGTATTAACACTTGGTACACACATGATGGTTGGTAACTCCAACGAAGGTACAACAAGCAAAAGCATTAACGAAGAACGTGCACGTCAGTCACAGCTTCCGGGTGCTCCTGCTGCATTACCTGGTGCTACCACTGACACTACTGCTGCTATTCCTGATCCTGCTGATATACCAGCGATGGTAGACACTGCTAACAACGGACAATAGGTAACAATTACCAGAAAATATAAGTAAGCCAACCTTATGCAGGTTGGCTTTTTTTATTTGCTATTTCTGCCACCTCTTCGCTCCCGTTTACCAAAAAAGTTCCTTAGTCTGTCATAAAATGACAAAACTGTCAGGTCTGGCAGTAGTTAAGTCTGTAAAATTGGCTTAAACTATAGCTAAAAGCAGCTTGGCACAGGAAGTGATAAGAACTATACGGTTTCAAAGTTTAATTTCAACCATAAAACCTAATAACAATAACAAACTATGTCAATCAGCATTAAACCATTAGCAGACAGAGTGATCGTAGCTCCTGCTGCAGCAGAAGAAAAAACGAAGTCTGGTATCATCATTCCGGACACTGCTAAAGAAAAACCACAGCGTGGTGAGGTAGTAGCCGTTGGCGAAGGCAAGGTATCTGAGCAAGGTACACTAATGCAGCCGCAAGTTAAAGTAGGCGACCAGGTGTTGTATGGCAAATATGCCGGTACTGAGATCTCAATTGATGGCGGTGACTACCTGATCATGCGCGAGTCAGATATCCTGGCAGTACTTTAATCTTTTCAATAAGTAAAACTTAATCAGATCATATAAACTATGGCTAAGAACATCACATTTGATGCCGACGCACGTGGCAAAATTAAAGCCGGTGTAGACAAATTGGCGAATGCTGTAAAAGTTACCTTAGGTCCTAAAGGCCGTAACGTAATTATTGACAAAAAATTCGGTGCCCCTACTATCACTAAGGACGGTGTATCAGTTGCGAAAGAAATCGAGCTGAAAGACCCTATCGAGAACATGGGTGCACAATTAGTAAAAGAAGTAGCTTCTAAAACTGCTGACCAGGCGGGTGACGGTACAACTACTGCAACTGTATTGGCTCAGGCTATCTACACTGCTGGTATCAAGAACGTAGCAGCTGGTGCAAACCCAATGGACCTGAAGCGTGGTATCGACAAAGCAGTACATGCTGTAGTGGAGAACCTGCGCTCACAGTCCAAGAAAATCGAAAACTCTTCTGAAATTGCTCAGGTAGGTACTATCTCTGCCAACAACGATGCTGAGATCGGTAAAATGATCGCTGATGCAATGGATAAAGTTGGTAAAGACGGCGTTATCACTGTTGAGGAAGCAAAAGGTACTGAAACGGAAGTGAAAACTGTAGAAGGTATGCAGTTTGACCGCGGTTACCTGTCTCCATACTTTGTGACAAACGCAGAGAAAATGGAAGCTGACTTCGACAATCCTTTCATCCTGATCTACGACAAGAAAGTTTCTACTATGAAGGAGCTTCTGCCAGTATTAGAGCAGGTTGTTCAGACTGGTAAGGGCTTAGTTATAGTTGCTGAAGACGTAGACGGCGAAGCACTTGCTACATTGGTAGTAAACAAACTGCGTGGCTCGCTTAAGATTGCAGCTGTTAAAGCTCCTGGCTTCGGCGACAGAAGAAAAGCAATGCTGGAAGATATCGCTATCCTGACTGGCGGTACTGTAATTTCTGAAGAGCGTGGCTACAAGTTAGAGAACGCAACTTTGGATTACCTTGGTAAGGCTGAGAAAGTGATCATCGACAAAGACAACACAACTATAGTTAATGGTGGTGGTTCTAAAGATGATATCGTTGCCCGTATCAACCAGATCAAATCTCAGATGGAATCAACTACATCTGAATACGATAAAGAAAAACTTCAGGAGCGTTTAGCGAAGCTTTCTGGTGGAGTTGCTATCCTTTACATCGGTGCTTCTACTGAAGTGGAGATGAAAGAGAAGAAAGACCGCGTTGACGATGCATTGCACGCAACAAGAGCAGCTGTTGAAGAAGGTATCGTAGCTGGTGGTGGCGTTGCCCTGATCCGTGCTTTAGATGCTCTTAACAACATCGACGTTTACAATGCTGATGAGCAGACAGGTGTAAGCATCATTAAAACTGCACTGGAGGCTCCGCTAAGAACTATAGTTGCCAACGCTGGTGGCGAAGGTTCTGTAGTGGTACAAGCTATCCGCGAAGGCAAAGCTGACTTCGGTTACAATGCCCGTGATGACAGATACGAGAACATGTTCGCAGCTGGTATCATTGACCCAACCAAGGTTACACGCCTTGCTTTAGAGAATGCTTCTTCTATTGCTGGCCTGCTTCTTACTACGGAGTGTGTAGTATCAGAAGAGCCTGCTGAAGAAGGTGCTCCAATGGGCGGCGGCATGCCAGGTGGCATGGGCGGCATGGGCGGCATGATGTAATCACACATCCCATAGTAGACTATAAAAAATCCCCTGTGCCGCTTGGTACAGGGGATTTTTGTTTTTTGTCAGAATTACGAATTAGCTAAATTGAAAAGAAAAAACCAGCTCAACTCATTAACTCCCAAACTCATCGGCTCTCTAACTCTTTTATAGCTATGGTTATGTCGTGTGGAGCCACTTCGTCGCCGCCAAAGTATGGGTATAGTTGGTAGCTTTCTCCTTTTCCGGTGCAATGCCTTGGCAACTCTACAGTCTTATCATTGAGCTTAAATACATACTTATTATCGAGCAGCTGTATTTCGTAACTATAAGGTTTATTTAACTCGACTACACCAACCAATTCAGACTTCCTCACTTTGTTCAGGTAAGTGTAAGCATGTATCTCGAGGTGATTGTTGTACCAGCGCCAGCCGTAACGTGCGCTGTTACTATGATGATCGGTGTTGCAATCTGAAATGCCGTATAGTTTGTTTATATCGGCCTGGTTTACTTTTTCTATAGTTTGGTAAACAGCTGATGCGTTAAAAGTAGCTTCAAACTTTAAAGTACTTACGGTTCGCAACGTCAGTGGCGATTTAGTATCGTGCTCGCCTTTCTTTATAGTATAAACTATAGTATCTGGCTCAGAAGTAGTGGCGACAGGGATAACTGTATCAGTTTTGCAACTATACAAGACAAAAAGTGAAAGCACAACTATAAGCTGCCACTTCCGGGTAATAGAAAACATGGGCTAAAAGTGTAAAATTTGGCTATAAGTTTATTTATAAAATATAAGCAATAACATATATAAGCTACTGATACCTAGGCAACTATAGCTTAGAATTTAACAGATCGCAAAAGTATAAAATTTATAATATAAAAAAGGCCCTGCTAAAATTAGCAGGGCCTTTTTTATAAAATTATTTTGGAATCGTGCTTAACCGCGACCGTGCATCATATACATCAGCTTACGTGTAAGTGCTATCAGGATTAGACCTGCCAGAATCACAAATCCGCCTATAGTAGCGAAAATGGTCATGGCACCAAGTTCTTCAACATAAGATGCAATGTAACCACCTGCGATCTGGGCAATAAATGGAGCCAGGAACCAAACACCCATCAGCATTGAAACCAATGTTACAGGCGCCAGGCGCGTTACCATTGAAAGACCGATTGGAGAAAGACAAAGCTCACCGATAGTGTGGAAGAAATAAGTAGCGATCAACCAGGCAAGGCTCGCTTTTATAGTTGCATCTTCAACGCCACCACGCTCCATAACAGCTCCCACCATAAAGAAGAAACCAACGCCAAGCAGGATCATACCCATACCCATTTTAGTTGGGATGCTTAAGTCTTTTCCGCGCTTGGCCAGGAATAACCAAAGCTGAGCTGTTAGAGGGGCAAACATTACAATGAACAATGGGTTAACCGACTGGAACCAGGAAGTTGGGATCAGGTAACCAAAAACTTCACGATCGATGTATTTATCAGTATAAACTGTAAGCGAGCTACCTGCCTGCTCAAAACCTGCCCAGAAGAAAATAACGAAAATCGATATAATGAAGATAACCGATACTCGGTCGATCTCCTCTTTCGTAAGCTTATCCGCTTTTTTAGGCTGTCCGGTCGCTTCGTCAGTTTCTGCTTTTACAGGTTTTAAACCTAGGTCGCCAAGTAGTTTCGGACCTAAGGTATTAAATACGAGCTGGCCGATAACCATACCGATACCGGCAGCTAAGAAACCATACTGGAAACCATAGTTAGTCACCGTCTCAACACCATTCACTACAGCTTTAGTGGCAAAATAATCTTCGGCAAGGTAACCGCACACCAACGGAGCAAAAAAAGCACCAATGTTAATGCCCATATAGAAGATGGTAAACGCTGAGTCGCGGCGTGGGTCGCCCTGCGCATACAGGTTACCAACTATAGAAGAAATATTAGGTTTGAAGAAACCATTACCTATAATTAAGAGTAACAGCCCAAGGTAGGTCATCTCCACTCCTATGTATGGCGTAGAGAACAAACTGAACTGGCCAAGTGCCATCAGCACACCACCTATCAGGATGGCACGGCGGTGACCAATAAATTTATCGGCCAACCAACCACCTATAATAGGCGTAAAATATACGAAACCGGTAAAGTAACCATAAATTAACGCTGCATCTGCTACACTGTAGCCCAAACCGCCTTCTAGGGCAGTTTTTGTAAGATATAGCATTAAAAGGCCACGCATCCCGTAGTAGCTGAAGCGCTCCCATAACTCTGTAAAGAATAACAGGTACAGCCCTTTGGGATGCTTCAGATTTTCTTTATCCGCCGCAGCATTAGGGTGTTGTAGGTTAACAGACATAGATTTAGATTAGTTGATTGTTAGGTTAAATAGTAAACTTAAGCATACGAAGAAGGTAAATATATTAGTTTACGTACAAACTGACAAATATTTTACGTTATATAGTATATGTGTTATATCAGTGTTATTATAAATTACCGAACCATTACTTAGATATATTATTTTTCATATTTTTGTCTCATAATTAGTTATTAAACATCACCTTATTTTAATAAACCCAATAAATTTCAAATGAAAGAATCTGGACATAAATCTAATGCAGTAGGTTTAGACAGCTTAGGTATTAAAGAGGCGAAAGAAGTGCTTTGGAACCTGAGTCCGGCTGAGCTGGTAGAAGAGGCCATTAAAAATGGCGAAGGTGCCCTTACTGATACCGGCGCATTGATGTGCGATACAGGTAAATTTACCGGTCGTTCCCCAAAAGACCGCTTCGTAGTGAAAGACGCCAAAACAGAAAACTCTGTTTGGTGGGGCGATATCAACATTGCATTTTCCCCAGAAAAATTCGACCAGTTACAAGCTAAAATGGTTGATTTCCTGAAGGATAAGAAGCTTTACGTACGTGATGCCTATGCCGGAGCGCATCCTGATTACCGCTTAAACCTCCGTATAGTTAACACACAGGCATGGCAGAACCTTTTCTGTAACAACATGTTCCTGCGTTTAACTGAAGATGAGTTAGCAAACCACACGCCTGAGTTTACCATTATCTGCGCTCCTGAGTTCCAGGCTGATCCGGAAGTAGATGGTACACGCCAGCCAAACTTCGCGATCATCAACTTTACGAAGAACATGATCCTGATTGGTGGTACTGGTTACGCCGGCGAAATGAAGAAAGGTATTTTCGGCGTGCTGAACTATATCCTGCCGCACGAAAAAGATACGCTTTCGATGCACTGCTCTGCCAACGTTGGTAAAGATGGTGACACTGCTATCTTCTTCGGTCTGTCAGGTACAGGTAAAACTACCCTGTCTGCTGACCCTAACCGTGGCCTGATCGGTGACGATGAGCATGGCTGGGCCGCTGACAGCGTATTTAACTTTGAAGGCGGTTGCTATGCAAAAGTTATTGACCTGACAAGAGAAAAAGAGCCGCAGATCTGGGATGCTATTAAATTCGGATCTATAGTTGAAAACACGCGTTTTTACGAAGGAACACGTACCGTTGATTATACAAACAGCTCAGTAACAGAAAACACACGTACTGCTTATCCGATCAACCACATCGATAATGCAGTTGAGCCTTCAAGAGCTGATATCCCTAAAAATATCTTCTTCCTGACAGCTGATGCTTTTGGCGTACTGCCTCCGATCTCAAAACTGAATGCCAGCCAGGCGATGTATCACTTTATTTCAGGGTACACAGCTAAAGTTGCTGGTACAGAGGTTGGCATTACGGAACCGCAAACTACGTTCTCTGCCTGCTTTGGTGCTGCATTCCTGCCACTGCACCCAACCAAGTATGCTGAAATGCTTGGTAAAAAGATGGAAGAGAATAACGTAAATGTATGGCTGATTAACACAGGCTGGACCGGTGGCCCTTATGGCATTGGTTCGCGCATGAAACTGCCATACACACGTGCCATGATCACGGCTGCCCTTAACGGCGAACTGAACGATGTAAGCTTTACAAAGCACCCTGTGTTTGGTATTGAGATGCCGGACAGCTGCCCTAACGTACCTGCCGAGATCCTGAACCCACGTAACACCTGGGCCAACAAAGAAGAGTATGATGCGAAAGCTACTGATCTGGCTGTTAAATTCGTGAAGAACTTTACGAAGTACGCAAGCTATGCGAACGCTGAAATATTAGCGGGTGCACCTCAGGTTGAAGTTGCTATCGACTAATTATACCAATCTGCATAAAAGCCCCGTAGCCTAAAGCTTCGGGGCTTTTATATTTTATTACCTGCATCAGCATTAAAACTATAGTTTCGTATAGTTACTATATTTGTTTGATAAACTATAGCTGACAATTACAAACTACCTGTAAACTATAGTTAATTTAAAATGCAGCAATCAACAATTTAACAATTAAAAAAAGTGCACCTGTTCTATACACCGGTTATCACCACAGAATTTTACACCTTGAGCGAGGAAGAGTCGAAGCACTGCACACGCGTATTGCGTCTCCATCAGGGCGATACAGTATACCTGGTAGATGGTGTAGGCGGACTTTACACAGCTATAATTCAGGATGCAAACCCTAAAAAGTGCCAGTTGCAGATCATCGATAAACAGATCGAGTATGGCAAGCTGCCTTATGTTTCGCATATCGCGGTGGCGCCTACCAAGAATATAGAGCGCATGGAATGGTTTGTGGAGAAAGCGGTAGAGATCGGCGTCAGCGAAATCACCTTTCTGTTGTGTGAGCATTCGGAGCGTCGCCAATTGCGCCTGGACAGGCTGGAAAAAATTGCGATCAGCGCCATGAAGCAATCTCAGAAAGGATACCTGCCATTACTTCATGACCTCACTCCTTTTCATAAGTTTGTGCAGCAGGCGCATCACGACCGTACGTTTATAGCTCACTTAGAAGAAGATGCCACTAAACCAATCAAGGATTACTTTAAAGTAGACAAGCCACACTGTATCATGATCGGGCCAGAAGGAGACTTCTCTACGGATGAAATAAGAGCTGCTTATGAAGCTGGTATCCGGCCTGTTACCCTTGGCGAAAGCAGGCTTCGTACTGAGACAGCTGCGCTTGTGGCCTGCCATACGTTACAAGTGCTGCATGAGATTTATTCTGCGTTAGACTAACAAACAATAAACTATAGAAATGAAACAAATCCTGCTCCTGTTTTTTTTGCTTCTTATAGTTACGCCACTGGCGGCACAGCGCTATAGTTTAAAAATTGCCAAGCTTAAATATAACGGAGGCGGCGACTGGTATGCCAACAAAACATCCCTGCCTAATCTTATAAAGTTCTGCAACCAGAACCTGAACATGAACATAAAGCCGGACGAAGATGTGGTCGAGGTTGGCAACCCGGAACTATACAGCTATCCGTTCGTGCACATGACGGGGCATGGGAATGTGGTTTTCTCTGATGCTGATGCTCAAAACCTCCGGAACTACCTGACTAGTGGCGGCTTCCTGCACATCGACGACAACTATGGCCTGGATAAATACATCCGGAAAGAAATGAAAAAGGTGTTCCCGGAATCTGATTTTATAGAGTTACCGTTCGATCATCCGATTTACAGGCAGAAATATACTTTTAAGAATGGACTGCCTAAAATACATGAACACGACAATAAGCCTCCACAAGGATTTGGCATTATTTATAAAGGCAGATTAGTTTGTTTCTATAGTTACGAAACCGACCTGGGCAATGGCTGGGAAGATGCTGAAGTACATAACGATCCCGAAAACAAACGGCGGGAGGCCTTACAAATGGGCGCTAACATTTTAACGTTTGCCTTAACCCAGGGCAGCGGACTACAATGATTGAATTTTGAATAATTGAATGAATGGATTGATCAGAACTGTAATTTATAAAAGTTGTCTGTTTTGAAGACCCTTATTCCATCTAACAAACAACAATAAACAATTAATACTTTCTGTTAAAGATCTCTGATAAAACAAAAGCATCACGCGCTGTTGTTGGGTTACGAAGGATAGACGGATCAAATTTACGGAGCGCTATTTTCGGCTTTATCTCATAGTGTTCAAATACAGATTTTCTTTCCATCTGAGGGCGGTTAGCTATAGTTCTTTCCAGCGAAACTGCAGCCGGGGCCTGATGCTCATACTTACTAACCCTTGGAGCTTCTACAGTCTGGGCTTGCTTAACAGGCTTTTCATATACTACCTCTCTGGTTTGAGCTTTTGCCTGTTCCATTTTAGGCTGTAATTCGCGCAGAATATCCTCAAAAGAAGTTACAGGCACTGCAGGGTTGCGCTGTGGTTGCGGGCGCTCAACAGGCGGCTCATTCTCATCACGGAACTTCTTAGGCTGGGTATTATCTTCCTTAAAATATTTCCTGAAAAAGCTGAACAGGAAATAGCCAACTGCCAGCAATATGTAAAATATGACCTTAAAATCTTCCATCTGATCGTCGTATTACCAAATATAGCAATTTTATAGTATAAATCCTGCTTCGCTAAATCAATCCCTTGCAAACTATAGAATTAATAAAAACTATAGTTTAATCCACCTATTGTCTGTCTTAGATACGGGAAATAGTCTTATTTTTGAGATTAGAATTCAGAATTTCTGCTTTTAGCGAATGCAAGTATCAAGATTAGAAATCAAAGGCTTCAAGAGTTTCGGCGACCGTGTGGTCATAAACTTCGACGAAGGGATAACAGGGATTGTTGGGCCAAACGGCTGCGGAAAATCGAACGTGGTAGATGCTATCCGTTGGGTACTGGGTGAACAGAAAACCCGAAACCTGCGCTCCGACAAAATGGAGAACGTGATATTTAACGGTTCCAAGACCCGCAAGCCGGTGCAGATGGCCGAAGTATCCATCACCTTCGATAATAACCGTGGCGTTCTTCCTACCGAATATTCGCAGGTTACGGTTACCCGTCGTTATCACCGCTCCGGCGACAGCGAATACCTGTTGAATGGTGTTCCCTGCCGCCTGAAAGACATCAACGAACTTTTCCTGGACACTGGTATTGGGTCGGATAGTTATGCGATCATCGAACTAAAGATGGTGGACGAGATCCTTAACGATAAGGAAAACTCTCGCCGGTTGTTGTTCGAGGAAGCCGCCGGTATCTCTAAGTTCCGGGTACGTAAAAAGCAGACCCTTAAAAAGCTGGAAGAAACTGATGCCGATTTGGAGCGCGTGGAAGACGTGTTGTTCGAGATCGGCAAGAACATGAAAACGCTGGAAAGGCAAGCGAAACAAGCTATTAAGTATTTCCAGTTAAAGGATGACTATAAAAAGCATAGTTTAGAGTTTGCGCGCCGCAACATAAGCCAGTACCAACAAACGATGGAGCGCCTGGAGCAGGATGTGCAGCGTGAAACAGCTCTTAAAGAAGATTATGTTGGTGCTGTAACAGAAGCTGAAGATGCCATTGCTGACCAGAAAGAAGAACTGAACCGCACCCAGGAACAGCTTGGCGAAATGCAGAAAACCATGCAGGTACAAACTGCCAAGTTGCGCCAACTGGAGAATGATATCAAATTAAAGGCGGAACGCAGCACCTATCTGAAAGAGCGTATTACACAACTGCGCCAGCAAATCAGCCAGGATTCGTCGAATGTAGAGCACATACAGGAAAGTATCGGGCAACTGCGCGATGAACTGGAAGCGGTACAGGAACAGTTTGGCACTGCCGAAAAGCAGGTTAAAACCCTGAAAGACGAATTACAGGAAGCCAATGAACAGAAACAGACCTTACAGGATTCTTTTCAGGATCTGAGCCTGCAGCACCGCGATAAGCAAAATGCCGTTTTCCAGCACCACAAACAACTGGAAATTAGCAATGTGCAGATACAAAGTATAGTTGCCGACCTGGACCGCATGGAACAGCAGCAGCTGACGGCTGATGAAGATGCCCAGCTTCTGGCTGAACAGCTTCTGGAAGCGCAGGAGTTGCTTGAAAACACCACATCAGAATTAGTAAGCCTGCAGGCCAAAGAAGAAACGCTGTTGCAGAACATCGAAAAAACGGAACAGGATATCGAAGGGCTGAAAGAGCAGCTTGTTGACCTGAATCGTACCCGCGACGCGAAGCAAAACCAGTACAACCTGACAAGATCGCTGGTCGAGAATATGGAAGGTTTTCCAGAGGCGATCAAGTTTCTGGCGCAGTCCGGCGACTGGCCAAAGCCAGCCCCGCTCCTTTCGGATATAATCGTTTGTGAGCCTGACTATAAAGGCCTTATAGAAAGCTACCTGGAGCCTTACATGAACTTCTTTGTAGTGGATGATCTGCAGGATGCCCTGGATGCCGTGGAGTTGCTGAAGAGCCAGAATAAGGGTCGCGCGAACTTCATTATCCTTTCGGAGATAGAGGAACTGGAGCCAACCGGCACTTACTCTGAAGGTGATCTGAAAGCCGCCTACGAAGTTGTGAAAGCTGATAAGAAGTATAGCGAGTTGCTGAAGTACATGTTAAACAATGTGTATATCAGTGATGACGTGGATCTGTATGATACAGACTATAAAACAATTCTGCTGAAGGATGGGTCCGCTATTAAAAAGCCCTTGAGCTTATCGGGTGGCTCTGTGGGCGTGCTGGATGGAAACCGTTTAGGTCGTAAGCAGAACCTGGAAACGCTGGCGAAGGAAGTAGAAGAACTGATCAGGCAAACAGATATTCTGCAGAGCCGTGTAAATGCGCAGCAACAGATCCTGCTGAACTATAAAGGGGAATCGCAGAAAGAGCGTATTAAGGAGCTTGAGCGTGAAACAGCCAAACAGCAACAGGAACTGCTAACGATACGCATCAGACATGAACAGCATCAGCAGAACCGCCACAACTATACCCAGAAAAAAGAAGAACTGCTGCAACGCAAAGATGAGCTGAGCAGACTTTACCTGGAGATGTCGCCGGTAGCGGAAACAGACCAGCAGGACCTGAAGCGTCTGGAAGAAGAACTTGCTGTTTATACGTCGCAATTAAATCGTCAGCAGGAACAGATCGCTGTAATAAATGGGATGTATAACCAGGAGAACATTCAGTTCCACCAGCTCAAAAACCGCTTCGCCAGTTTGCAGCAGGAGATCAGCTACAAGCAGAAAACGGTTGAGACAAACCAGGAGCGCATCGAAGGTCTGAAGCAGGAAATGACCAAAGCCGAAGAAGAAATAACTATAGCTAATGCTTTTATTGATGAGAACGAAGCTATAGTTGAGCAGATGACCGAGGCCCGCCGCGAGTTTGGCTATGAACTGGAAGAAATCGAAAAGAAATACTTTACGCTGCGCGGTGAGTTAGATGAGAAGGACAAAATGATCCGTGAGTTACAGCGCAAACGACAGAACGCCGATGAACTGTTGATGCGCATGCAGCAGGCCCTGAACGACACGAAGATCAAACTGGTATCAGTGCAGGAGCGTCTGGCCGTAGAGTTTAACATCGAAACAAATGATCTTAATCTGCCTGCCGACGATACGATAGAAATGCCAACCGAAGAGCTGAGCAACTATATTTCCGGAATACGCAGTACGATCGATAAGATGGGCCCTGTGAACGCGATGGCTGCCGAGGCTTACGTAGAGATAGAAGAACGGAATAACTTCATCACAACACAGCGCAACGACCTTGTAAACGCCAAGAATACCCTGATCGAAACTATAAACGAGATCGACACGGTCGCGAAAGAGAAATTCCTGGAGTCGTTCAATGAAATAAAGGGCAACTTTATTCGCGTGTTCCGCAGCCTGTTTACCGACGAAGATAACTGCGACCTGGTGATTACGGACCCAAGCAATCCGCTGGAATCAAAGATCGAGATCATGGCGCAGCCAAAAGGAAAGCGACCGTTAACTATAAACCAGCTATCCGGAGGTGAGAAAACGCTTACGGCTATTTCGTTGCTGTTTGCGATTTACCTGCTCAAGCCTGCGCCTTTCTGTATCTTCGATGAAGTGGATGCCCCGCTCGATGATGCCAACATCGACAAGTTCAACAACATTATCCGTACGTTCTCGAACGAGTCGCAGTTTATAGTTGTAACGCACAACAAGCGTACTATGGCTTCTACAGACGTGATGTATGGTATTACCATGATCGAGGCCGGTATTTCAAGGGTTATTCCGGTTGATTTAAGGCAGAATGCGTAAACTATAGTTTACCTATAAAACGAAAGGCTCCTGAACTATAGTTCGGGAGCCTTTTTTATGCATCAACTATAGTTTCTAAACTATAGCATCGATCTCTTTCTGCAATTTCCTGGGCAACTTAGCTTTTACCAAACTATAGCTCTGCTTAACATAAGTTTCCCACTCAGTATCTGTTAGTCCGCCCCACTCCTGCACGTTTACCCATTTGTTGCGGGCCATGTACGGAGCCGGTATAACGAGTGGCCGGGCTACCATTTCATCAAACTGTTCATCAGTCACTTTAAACGAAACGGAATGTGGTGCATCTATACTGGTCACGCAGAACATCTTCTCACCTACCAGGAAGCAAAGGTCAGCGCCCCACTTAATGTCCTCTGTTACACCAGGCATAGCAAGGCATAATTCACGTAATGCTTCTATATTCACTTTCTAACTTCTAAACTTTCCAACTTTCTAACTTACCTTACTCCCTGCTCAGGATATTTGCCTTGCTTGGTTCTGTAGAAGGCCATTATCTTTTCCAGATCAGCCTCAATATCTCCTGTTGGATAAATGGTAGGGCCGACTCCTGCTTCTTTCTTAGCATAGTCTAAATAACCTAAAACGATAGGTACGCCTGCTCCCTCTGCCACGTAATAAAAGCCGCGTCTCCAGCGAGGCTGATATTTGCGAGTGCCTTCCGGAGTTACCATTACACACATATCTCCGGGGGTTTCTTTAAATATCCGGATCATGGCATCAACCATTCTGGTATTCTTCGATCTGTCGATTGGAAGTGCCCCCATTGAACGGAGCAAACCGCCAAACGGGAATCGCATAAATTCCTTTTTTATGGTATAGCGTATAGGAGCATCCATCAGGTAAAAAGCCGCACGGGCATAAACAAAGTCCCAGTTACTGGTGTGGGGTGCAGCGATCATTACGCAACGGCGGTTTTCAGGTGTAAGGTTGCCGTTCAGTTTCCAGCCGGAAACTTTAAAGAGAAGTTTAGATAAAAATTTTGCGATCATGTGGGTGTTTATACATCCGGTTAAGCAACGCTATAGTTAGGATTGCTTATTAGATTTGAATCAAAGTGTATAAATACGCACAAATAAGCTTTTTTACAAACCGATTTTGATAACATGCGCGCGTTTGCGCAGAAGGTATGCCTGGAAACCAACACCTACCAGAGGTCCGAAAGTTGAATAGGTCTGGTCATCTTTAACCTGTCGGAAATAGCGGAACGAAAGCATAGGTTCTATAGAAAATTTCTCATTAAAGAAAAAAGCATAGCCCACGCCCAGAGTTGCATCCAGCAGGTTAGACTGGAAACCATCAGAAAAGTTATGCTTGCCTATACTTGCTCCTGCTTCCCCAAAGACACCATTATCCAGGTAATAGCGCACAAAGGGGCCAGCCAGAAAATAAGTTTCCTTAAACGGCTCCTGCTCAGGATCTGAAGTTACTTTCGTATTCTCATGAAACAGATTAAGATTTAATCCTACAGCAAAATCATTGAGAACAAAATAACCGTTCTTCGACTGTAGATTTGCCTGTATTTTTCTGCCGTCTTCCTGTGCCCCATTTAAAGAATATAGGTTATCTGACGTTTTGTAGGCAAAGCCACTAAGGGAGCCACCTATCAGGATAGAGCCATGCTTTACTTTAGCTTTAAACATGAAACTCTCGTTTTCCTGGGCAATAACTAAGGTAGGAAGTAATAAAAATAGAAGTAGAATTCTTTTCATATGCAGTAAGGGTGTGGGCTAAATATGCATATGTACGAATGATGTTAAAAACGTTTACACTATAGTTATATTTTTTTTAACTAAATGAACACTCGCCTTGTAATCAACTATAACGATAGTAGTGGTTATGGTTTAATTTGATTCAATAAGCTGTTTCAGATGTTTCTCTAAATGGAGGGTATAGCGATAGCCGATATCAAAGATCTCATCTGCTTTCCGGAAACTCATCAGGCGGTAATACTTAAGCTCAGGCGGTTCGATCAGGAAGTCACAGAGGTGCAACCGCATCTTCACATTATTATTTATGGCCAGATGTGCGGTACGTTCTATCATACTTCGCAAGGTTGTAATCTTTGCCTGGTGATTAATGGGATTTACATGTACACCAATCTTGATATCGCAATTCTGATGCAAGGGATCAACCGGCATATTGTTCAGTAAGCCGCCGTCGTTGAGTAATTTGCCCTGGTAAGCAATAGGGTGATAAAGAATAGGTACAGCAGATGAAGCTATAAGTGGCTTGATTAATTCGCCGCTCGAAAAATACACTACCACTCCTTCGTTCATTTCAGTGGCGCTAATTATTACGGGTATATTCAGGTCCTCGAAACAGGCGTTTTTGCCCAGGTACTTTTCATATAGTTTCTCCACTTCATCCAGGTGTAAAAAACCTATTTTACCAAAAGCAGGACGAATGATCTTAAACACACTCAGCTCTCTAATCAGCTTCAGAATTTCGTCGGGTTTGTAACCTGCTGCATAAAACACGCTGGCAATGGCCCCGGAACTAACTCCGGACAAAATCGAAACTTTAATTCCTAACTCATCAAACGCTCTTAATACGCCTAAGTGTGCAATACCACGGGCACCACCACCTGATAAGGCTAATCCAATCTTCACAAGCTATAGTTCGTTTAAGCGAAACGTCTCTTTTAACCGGACGCCTTTTTCTGTTTGCTGCACAGTACAGCATTCATTTACTGCATCGTGCTCAAAAAACAGGACATAATTTTCATCGGCTGCCTTATCCAGGAAAGAAGCTTTCTCTTCCATTGTTATTAGCGGACGCGTGTCATAACCCATCACATAAGCCAATGGAATATGCCCAACCGAAGGTAGCAGATCAGCCATATATACCAGTTTATGGCCTTTATAATTGATGACAGGCAGCATCATCTTGTCTGTGTGCCCATCAACATAAATGATATCATACTGTGGTATCGGCGACGGCAGTGACGGATCAATAAATTTCAAATGTCCGCTCTCCTGCACCGGCAAAATATTTTCTTTCAGGAAAGATGCTTTTTCGCGTGGGTTCGGTTCTGTTGCCCATTTCCAGTGATCGGGATTGGACCAATACGTGGCATTCGGGAATACAAGTTCAAGGGAGCCACCCCCGTTTTTATACTTCACACCACCGCCACAATGGTCAAAATGCAGATGTGTAAGGAACATATCAGTTACATCTTCCGAGGAAAAACCAGCTGCTTTTAGCGAGCTATGCAAAGATGCATTGCCGTGTAAATAATAATGACTGAAAAAACGGGCGTCCTGCTTATCTCCTATTCCGTTATCGATCAGGATCAGTCTATTTCCATCCTCAATCAGTAAACAACGCATTGCCCAGGTGCAAAGGTTATTCTCATCTGCCGGATTGGTTCGTTGCCAGATGGTTTTGGGGACTACACCAAACATGGCACCTCCATCCAGTTTAAAGAATCCAGTATCTATAACGTGAAGTTTCATAGTAGTTAGGGTGTTTGTGAGCTAGAAAGGTAGAAAGTTAAAGGTAATACTCCTAAAATTTCGATACGGTTTAGTTAATTGCGTTAAATGAAAGAGAGTTAACAAAGCCTTACTTCATTAACTCTCAAACTCTCAAACTCTTTAACTCCTTAACTCTCCAGCACCACTCCCATATCAGAGAACTTCTCGATACGCTGCATAATGCGTTCTTCTTTATCTAAAGCTTCCAGTTCGTCAAGCAACTTCACGATCTCGCGCTTCATCGTCTTCATCATCTTATCAGGTTCTGTATGTGCTCCACCAAGCGGCTCTTTAATGATACCGTCTATCAGTTTGTTCTGTAGCATATCTTTTGCCGTAAGCTTCAAAGCTTCCGCTGCCTGCTCCTTATAGTTCCAACTGCGCCATAGTATGGATGAGCATGATTCCGGGGAGATAACAGAATACCAGGTATTTTCAAGCATCATTACACGGTCGCCGATAGCAATTCCCAATGCACCACCTGAAGCACCTTCACCAATAATGATACAGATAACAGGCACCTTCAGCATAAACATTTCTTTCAGGTTACGGGCAATTGCTTCCCCCTGTCCGCGCTCCTCAGCTTCTAAACCTGGGAATGCACCCGGGGTATCAATCAGTGTAACTATTGGTCTGCCGAATTTTTCTGCCATTTTCATCAGGCGAAGTGCCTTACGGTAACCTTCGGGGTTGGCCATACCAAAATTACGCAACTGACGCTGCTTGGTATTACGCCCCTTCTGTTGCCCAATAAACATGATACTACGGCCTTCAACCTCTCCAAAGCCACCAACCATAGCCTTGTCATCACCTACAGTTCGGTCGCCATGAAGCTCCACAAACTTATCTGTAATGCCCTTAATATAGTCTAAGGTATATGGCCTGTCCGGGTGACGGGAAAGCTGCACTCGCTGCCAGCGCGTAAGGTTGGCATACGTTTCCTTTTTCAGGTTTTTTATTTTTTCTTCCAGAGCCTTTACCGCCTCCGAAACATCTACCTGGCTTTCGCTTGCCAGTTTTTTCATTTCCTGCAGTTTGCCTTCTAGGGCAGCAATCGGCTGTTCGAAATCTAAAAGCATATTTTCTTCGCTAGTAATTCGCTACAAATTTAACAGATTATGTTATTACAGGTAAGTAAGTAGAGAAAATATAGTGGAATTGAAAAATAAAAGTGGTGGCACACAACAAATTAGGTTTTTGAAGAGAAAATATAGTGCGAAAAATATGCATTGGTGTTGCAGAATACGAAAATACGCTCTACATTTGCATCACTTTAACGAACAGCGTTAAGGAAAACAAAGTTGGTCCGGTAGTTCAGTTGGTTAGAATGCCGCCCTGTCACGGCGGAGGTCGCGGGTTCGAGTCCCGTCCGGACCGCAGATTATCTGCGGTCAACGCATCCAGAGCAAAAGGCTCTTGTTTCACATTATTGGTCCGGTAGTTCAGTTGGTTAGAATGCCGCCCTGTCACGGCGGAGGTCGCGGGTTCGAGTCCCGTCCGGACCGCTCTTCTAAAAGAGAAGCCCTTGAAATTTATTTTTCAAGGGCTTTTTTGTTACTAATTCCCAATATTTTAGTTGCCTAGTATTATTCTTTCTAAACCATCTAACACTTACATTTTAATGTCTAGACGGCACTAAAGTTTTTTGTTTCTCAACGTGGCTATACTCAAAATACTTCTTGAATTTTAGCACCTTGTTTTCGAAGAAGTAGAAGCTAAGCGTTGAAATAAGGTAACTTAATAGAAAACTTCCAATCAAATCAGCAATTATACTTTCACTTCTTAAAAATCTACTATAAATGCTAAAGCAAAGAGGATGATATACGTACAATCCGTAGCTTATTTTACCAGTATAATTGAATATAGTTGAATTTAATAATATCTTAATTGTACTACTTTCCTTTTCGACCACAACATAAGTTACTGCCAAAAGAAAGAAAAGCCCAATCAACAGAGGCTTTATTATTTGAATATAACTGTTCCCTTCCCCACCAAACTTTAGAAATAAATAAATGGTTGGTAAGGAAAGAGTTAATGCCAAAGCAATAACTACTATAGGTTTTATTCTGCTGAGCAAATTTTTGTGCTCCGCAATGGCAAGTAACCCACCTAATGACAGTACATCCATTCTCGCAAAGGTCAGATAATAAGCTTCATACCCACTACTTACTAGAAATATCCTTACTATAAGTGCTATACCTATGATCGTAAGAATTACAATTAATAGCTGCCGACGATTTAATAAAAAAACTAACAGTGGCCATACCAAATAAAAGTGTTCCTCTACTGCTAAAGACCAGAAATGTTCAGGACCAGTATAAATCCATTGAAAAGTCATAGCAAAGTTCTGAAGATAAAGCCAGTGATAGATTTGACTACTTAAAGTTGGTATATTTTCATTAGTAAAAAGAGGTAGTATAAAATATGTTAATATAAGAAAACCGAAGTAAAGCGGAAATATCCTGATCGACCTTCGCATGTAAAACTTTTTAAAATAACCTTCCTGTTGTTTCGTATCAAGAAGAATTCGGGTGATCAGAAAACCGGAAAGAACAAAAAACAGATCGACTCCAGTCTGGCCTAGTACAGAAAATTTGAGAATAGGAGGCCAAACAGAAGATTGATACAGACGCTGTCCAAAAAAGTGGAGTATCATCACCATGAGGGCAGCAATACCACGAACACCATCTAGTTCCTTATAATAAACTAGTTTCATTATACTTAGTAAAATTTAATTAGTATACATAAAAAACTGTATCAGTTTCCGAAGCGGTTTCAGAAAGCGGGTAAAAAAACGGGGCTGGAGGCCATTAATAATCCATGCTTGATAATCCTCTTGATTTGCCCTGATACGATTCATCAAAGATATATTACTTTTACCCCCTACACGCATTTTTACAAGCTTTTCCTGTATATAGGTAGTTGAGATATTATGCTTATACAAGTAGCGTAGCATCAGCTCATAGTCGGCTGCACTTTTAAATTGCGTGTTATACAGACCTAACTTCTGATATACTTCCCTTTTTACATAAAAAGTTGGGTGTGGTGGCATCCAGCCATATAAAAAACTCTCCCGCTTAAAACTACCTGACACCCAGTTTCGGACAACTTTACTTATATCTGTCTTCTGCACATATAACAAATCGGCGTACACACTATCAGTCTTATACTTCATAAAAGCTGCTGCTACTATAGTTATACTTTCCCGTGAATAGAAAATATCATCCGAGTGCAGAAAACCGATAACATCACCTGTAGCCAAGCCAATACCTTTATTAACAGCATCATACAGGCCGTTATCCTTTTCTGATACAAACCTGCTGATGCGACTTCCAAAGCTTTTTACTATTGATACTGTTCCATCCGTTGATAATCCGTCCACAACAATATATTCTACATCTGAATACGTTTGCCCCAATACCGACTCTATAGTTTCGGCAATGGTTTCGCAGTTGTTGTAGACAATGGTGATGATAGAGATCTTCAAGGAGTAAATGCTAAAAGCTAATCATAGCCTATGGTGTTATAATGCGCTCACGCTTCGGTGTGGCAGGGTTTCCCTGGAATATGGTATAAGCTGCTAAATTCTGCGTTGCTACAGATCCGGCTGTTAGAATGCTGTGCGTGTAACAGATTAATCCCGGACATACAATGGCCTTTGCTCCTATCCAAACTCCTTCTTCCAGGATTATACTTCCAATGATAAGATCAAAGGTGTTTTTTTTATAGTTGTGACTTCCGGTAAGCAGCATTGCTCCTTGTGACAGCGTAACATTATCCTCTATGGTTACCTGTGCCAGGTTATCGATCCAGACATTTTCTCCTATCCAAACGTGATTTCCAATATTCAGCAGCCAGGGATACTTGATATTAACCATAGGCTTTATCACTACTCCTTTACCAACACTTGCCCCAAACATACGTAGCAACCACACCTTCAGACTGCTAAGAGGGTTCATGGGATTTATGAAGAATAGCCCGTTAATACAAAACCAAACTGTGCGCTTCACAAAGCCTGCACCTGGTTTATACCAGTTGTTGTTGTATGCCGATAAGTTTACGGTAGTTGTATTTCCTGCTTGCAAAGTCATTATGCAATTAACGATACTGCAAGATGCAAAATTATCATGAAGTAAGTATAATAAAACAATAAGCTCCGGGCATAAATCCTCTCAGAAACGGAAGAGTACTTTATACTGCTCTAACGCTTTAGGGTCAGATATAAACTCCTGAGCATGTGCAAAAGCTGCTTGTGTCATTTTCTGATATTGTTCATCCGGCATATCAGCTAATTCATATATAGCAGTAACAAAGCTTTCAGGTGCAGAAAGCGAAAGATCATACCCTATACCTCTATCTCTGAGATTGCGCCAAGGGGTTTGGTCACTTATGATTACCGGCAATCCGGCAACAAAGCTCTCCAGTATAATATGTCCAAAATTTTCGCCTTTAGTAGGCAACAGCAAAGCATGGTACTGCTGTAGTGTTGTATGAACCAGATCATTTTCTATACTCCCATGGTAGGTAACGCTAATTTGGTCCCGCAATTGCCCGATAAGAGACTGACACTCCTGCCAATAAGCCTCATCGTACACCGGGCCAAAAATATCCAGCTTCAGGTGAGTATCTGGTTTCAACTGTTTCAAAAGTTGTAATGCAAATAGCGTGTTTTTTTCCGGTGAAATACGGCCAATGCTTACCAGGTTTAATTCTCCTCTCCTTTTTAATTTTGCAGAAAATCCATTTCCTGTACAAGACTTTGCCAGGTTTGGAGCAACCATCACTTCCTGCTCTTGGCCTAGCACCTGAAGAATATGTTCCTGCTCTGCGCTATTTGTTGCGTGGAAACGCACTTCTCTGTAAAGGCCGATAAGTTTTGTAAAGCGTAAAAACCATTTCTTTTTAGATCCTTTTACCTGTATGGCACTAGGAGCCAACATTCCTCTCGCAGAAACAATTACATGGCTACAACCTATATACTTTGCAATCCGCAAGGGGAGCACGGAAAAATAAAAAGAATAAATTCCATTGATGAAAATGATGTCAGGGCGAACCTCAGCTGCTGCTTTTCTAAGCACACTAAATTTAAGCTCTGGTGCAGCTACATAATATACCTGTAAATGTGACGAAAGCATATTCCAACTACCGGCTTTCACCGTAGTATAAGGCTCTGTTTCACAGTAGTCCGTATCACGTGTGATTACCCAGAAATCATACTCATTCTTTAGGTGCTCTACCATATTAGCACATGACTGAATAGGCCCGCCTGCCTTATAACCCGGCAAAAACCAGTCGATGAATATGAGGATGCGGGGTTTAGGCATTTTCGGACATTACTTTCTGGTATAACGCTTCATACTGAGCAGCAACAGCCTCAGGCCTAAATCGTTTTACATTATTATATCCAGCTCTTACAAGTTGCTCTCTCAAGGCTTCATCACAAATTAATTGTTTTATCGCCAAATGAATTTGAGTTGTATCCATTGGGTCTACCAAAAGCGCCGCATTACCGGCTACCTCCGGCATGGCTGTGACATTAGAAGTAATTACAGGTCGACCTAACGCATTTGCTTCCAGAATGGGAAGTCCAAAACCTTCGTACATGGAAATAAATGTTACAATGTCGGCTATATAGTATAGCCGCTTTAGCTCCTGCTCTGATATGTTTACAAAGTTTTCATAATCAATTTGATAACTATAGAGCAGATTAATCTGTGCATCAGATAGCTTACCTACAATAAATAGTTTGCAGTTTAAGCCGGCAAGTGCCTTTGAAAGATTCTCCAGATTCTTATTAGTCTTAGTCCCTATTTGCAACAGAATAGGTTTACCAGATAAAGGTCCTTCCTTAGGTTTAAAGTCCTCTTCCCTGAAACAGATGCAATTTGGAATAACAAAGACTTTTTCTTCTGTGATACCTGAAGCACTTAACAGCTTTTGTCTGCTATGCTCAGAAATAACAGTTACATACCTGGCTCTTTGTACAGGCAGTTTCAACCAGAACAGTTGCAAAATAATATTCTTAAACTTAGAAGAGCTATGGAGAGACTCCAGATCATGAATGGTCAGGACTGTTTTCTTTCCATCAAGCGCCAAGGCCGTGTAATAAATATCTCCTGTTATATGGTTTATATCTCCTTGGTGCTTATGGGCATACCACATGTTATGTATCAATGCAAACGGATTTAGCGCTGATTTAAAAGGCATATAAACCGTCCTTACTTTCGAAATCTTAAATGCTCCCGAAATTGTTCGGAAAAGATTCTCAATACTATAGAATGATGGTGTGTATTTACGAAAAATAAGGGCTACAATCATGGTTAGATTTCTATTTTCAGTATATTCCTAAATAACCAGAATACTATGAACATAGCAATTGAGGCTTTGACTATATAATTTAATGTTGTGATCAGGTCAGTCTCAGCTTTTATCACCTGAAGAAATAGAAATGGTATCCAAACTAAAAGTGTAGGGTTATCTAAGCTTTTAACCAAAATAAATCTAAGTATAAAACTGAAGATAAGTCCTATTAGTAGCATGAATACCATACCTCCGGTGCGACCATAATTAGCATACGCCTCTCCTATAATACTAATATTCATACTTGTTCCCTGTTGCAATTCAATACCGGTAAATCGAAGCATATTTTCTCTACCCCCTGCAGTAGCTTTAGAGTCAGAGATAAATCGTGGCAGTAAAGAAGCTTTAAACGCGTTCTCTATCGTTTCACCATTTGCGAAAGGTTGATTGTAGGGCACATAGTTCATAACGCGTGCTATGATCCACCCCTGATTTACCCGGGTAATAGTATTCTCATTTCTTTTCTGCTCAAACATGCTTTCCGGGGAAAGTAGTGTAGAAAACACCATAGTTGTAAATAATTCTGTCCGGGCCAGCGAACTTAAAGAGGCATTTGTCCAGGCAATATTACGATATTGGTATTTTACTGTTTGAAGCACTAACAACATAAAAAAACCTAAGACTAAGTAAGATAGCTTTTTAGGCATGCTTACATAATTCTTTATCATATAAATAAAGACAAAGAAAAGCCCCCACAGTAAGAGGTCATGAAAGATTGCAGAGGCCAGTACCTCCAATAAAAGAAAGGCGGACACTACATATAACACGGTCTTATTACCTGACTTACTTAGGTACAAGTAAAAAGCTCCAATGTATTTTAATTGCGAAAGAAGGTATAAAAAGAAGTACAACGACGGAGGCACAAAACTTGTCAGTAAACTCGCTGCAAAACCAAGACCTAATAAATAATAAGCACCCTGTGTTTTAGAAGAAGTCGATTCCTCTAGCTTTTCAACCTGGGATAGCGAAATTTGCTGCGCACTAAATACAGGCAAAGACAGTCCAATATAATATAGAAAAGTGCCCGGGATAATGTAACTGAAGTAGGCTTCTTCCGGAATATTCATCCCATAGAATGGATGGTTTATTCCGGTATAATAACTCAGCACCGGTCCTATGATCCATTGCAGGGATGCAATAAAACCAATTACAAGGTTAACAGGAATACCTTCTCCAAAACCAAATAATAGGTTGATTAAGATGTAACCAAAGAAGAGAGATCCGGTTACTGCCCAAAGTGATAAGCTAGTAAATGCAAGCAATACTATCGCAAGACAAATCAAAATACCTGCCATGTAAGCAAGTTTATTATTTTGCTTGCTGCTAATCATTCTAAGCTAATAATTATTTATGTAGTTCGAAATTGCATCACTCGTATGCTGAAAGCTCCAATCTTTGATCTTCATCGCCGAATAGTTTCCCATATGCTTAACTTGCTTCTTAGGCATATTCGCAATAATATTCAAAACATCAGCAAGTTGGACAAGATTATCAGACTCAAATATAAAACCATTCTTGCCAATCTCAATAAGATCTGCCACCCCTCCCACCTTATTACTTGCTATTACTACGAGGCCGCACGCCATTGCTTCATTCATACTCAACCCCCATGTTTCTGTAACAGAAGGTAAAACTAACACGTCACCAAGCCTGTAAGTAGCCGGCATCATAGATTGGTTCTGAAATGGCAGAAACTTTATATTCTGGTTTAAATCAGCTGCTTGTTTCAATTCAACATCAAGAGCTCCATCTCCGACTAAAAGCAAAATAGATTCAGTAGATTTAATTGAATTAAAAGCATCAATTAATAGTTTTGGGTTCTTCTTCCACTCAAACTTACCAGTAAACAGGAAAACCTTTTTATTGTGGTCAATACCAAGATGTTTTCTCAGTTCTTCAGACTTGAATTCATGCTCTAATGAGCTAAATCTATCATTATCAATTGCATGAGGAGCATAAATAAGGTTTTTTTCCAAAACACCATGTTTTAAAAAGTATTTCCTGTTGTTTGATCCAACATACAAGGCAGCATCTACGTGCTTGTATACCCAAGATAATAACACGCGCCGCAGAAGGGTTTTAAAGCCGGGCTTTTCATCCAATAAGGTGGAGTCTCCTCTGAAGATAACTTTAGCTTTATTATGAAAATGTCGCAGCACTTTAAGATGGCTATGAAACTTCCAGCCATATACCAAAATATGAGTTGCCCCGAAAGATTCGATCTCCTGAACCAGCGTTGGATTAATAATTCCCCTGAAAGATGAAGTAGATGGTTTAGAAGAAGTATTCTTTACAAAGGTATAATCATACCCATCCAGTAAAGGAATATCCCATTTTATGGCTTTCTTAAAGCCCGGATCAGTAAACCCTGACGATTCCTTCCCTAAGGTATAAAACACCTTTACTTTAAAACGTACATCCTGGGCAAGTAGCTTGAAAAGGGGAGCATTATACTGTATAGGGTGTGAAGAAAGAACTGCCAGTTTATTCATGTACCAAACTTTTCTGGATTGCCTTATTTAAATATTCAGCAAGAATTTTAGTAACGTTAAAAGCTGAATATTGCTCAAAAGCTGATGTATCTACTCTAGTCGGATCGAAAGCTGAATGATAATTTCGATAGAGTGTCAGTTTATCAGCGAACAACTCACTTATAGTTGATAAATCTGACTCTCCATTAAACTTTAATACAATTCCAGCCCTTGACTCCTCAATTACCTCTCCTGCCGTACTCGCACTATGCAATACAGCCAGTATAGGCTTCTGGGATAGTATACCCTGGTAGACTTTTGAAGGTGTGTAATGTGGCTCTGTACTTCCCAGCACAAAAATTCCATCAGATGCCTCAAGGTGCGCTAGCACATCAAGGTATGGGATGCGCTTCGGATACTCAAAAACAACAGATTGCCAGAGATTATACTTCTCTGCTAATGGTTTAATAGTAAAACTGGTTTCATCATTAGCCCAACTGCCGGTACCAATAAAGTGTAACTCAATATCATTAATCTCCTCGTGTGTCTGTAGCCACTGAAATATTACCTCCAAAGGTTTGTAAGCTTTTGGCAACATAGCTCCTGCATATACTAATTGCAATTTATCCGGCTTTGAAGTAAAGAGGTAAGGTTCAATATTTAGCTTTTTGAGTGCAGAATGATCTTCTGGTTCTCCACCATAAGGCATTGCAACGTATACCGACTGCTTATATAAATGGGAATTACGTTCCAGTACAGGTTTAAAATAGCCCTCGGCCACTCCTGTGATCAAGGTAGCTCCCTTTACAGCAATTGGTTCTAATAAACCAGAAAGCTTAGTACTTAACCAATGACGCGAAAACATGCGCTCACTACCAGCAAAAATATGCACCCAAGGATCAATATAATCAATGCCATAAGGAATACCCGTTTTAATGTTTACTGCCCTTCCTAACAAAGAAGCATAAAAAGATGGGATTGGAATGTAAATAAAATCTGGTCTTTCAGTCTTTATAAGTTTAAGAAGCTTTTTATACAAATGATATCCCCCACGAAGCCCAATATCACCAATAACACGAACAGGGCCTGTTGGAAAGGCATTAACAGTCTCAATTTGCAATTCTGGGCTTACTAACTCTTGCAGCTTCCAGTCTAATTTCTCCTCATAGTGGCTGTGATGCACAGTAAGCACGATCGGCTTCCAGCCAAAGGCAGGCAAATGTTTAGCGAATAAGCGGGTGCGATGAACAGCTGCCAGGTTAGAGGGTGGAAAATGCGGAGAAACTATGATTAATTTCTTCATGATTACTTTTGAAGCGCTCTTTCCCATAAAGTTACTAGCTTTTGCGCTTCTGTTTCAAAGGCAATCCCTCGTGCCTGATCAAATCTTTTTTGTTTTGAAGCTCTGATAGACTCAATATTTCCCAAAATAAACTCAATAATAGTTACCAAAGCCTGCACATTTTGCTCTGTTACAATACCGTCATCTTTATACGACGCCATAAATGCAAGCTGCGCTTTAGTATCTGTAGCCAATATATATAGCCCGGCCTGCTTGTAAGCAAATATCTTATTAGACAAGGCTATATCTTTGTTAAGATCAGTAGTTGAAATTTCTAAAGCCAACCCGATATCGTAATCAGATAACATCTGATGCAAGTCCTTTTGTGATAAAGGTGCTTTGATCACTACATAGTTTCTCCCAGTCAGATAAGTTTCAGCAAACTCCGGGTTAAGATTACCTATTAATGTTAGATTTACCTTATAGGAGAAAATATCTAACGCAGGCAATAACAACTCCAGACCACGCCCAAAATTAATGTTTTGTGAAAACCAAACCAGGTTAACTTTCTCATTAGATAATTTAGAAGATGCAGACCTAAACTCCGAACTATAAAATGAGTTATTGACTGTAATAACAGGCACGTTACAAAGTCTCTTTACTTCTTCAGCTATTAATGGAGAAGCTGCTGTTACATAGTTTGCTTTCAATAGTAGCTGTTTCATTAAAACTGTACGCCGTATTATTTCCTTTACAGCATCTACTTTAATGACCTCGCCTGGGTGAAAATCCTCTACATCAAATCCAAAGGGAATTTGATACTGTTTAGCAAATTGATAAGCTGGATAAAGTGCCCCTAAGTTGTGAGCAATTACCAAATCAACTGAGTTAAGATTTAATTGCCTTAATTTTTGATGCAGCACATAACTTCTCTTATCAGAAGCTAAGGCCGCTATAAATAAGGAGGATCTAAATATCTTATCAGCCTTTTTAGCAAAAGAATTTAAAAGAGATGATGTAAGCCAACTATAAAAATGACTTTTAGTAATTGGCAGGTAAACAAATGAAACTTGGGGAAATTGTTTCGTATACTCTTCTTCTAACCCAATCGTCCACTGCTTTAAATCAAACAGTAGTACTGTCACTCTATAATTCAATGCCAGAGCTAACTGAATCTCCTTTACTAATCTTGGATTTGAGGAAAGGTTGGCAGTGGTTAGGAAAAGGAGATGCACTAAATAATACTTTTTAATATGAATTTGATTCGCTTTGCTACCTTCCAGCCAAATAAGATTTTAATTATCTCTATGGTTGTACCTCCTATTTTAGGCGTTTGTACGTCAATATTATAGGATCTAAATCTTTTATAAGCAATATCTGATAATATATGGTTATTTAAATAAGTAGAAACAGCAAAATCTAAATACTGTTTAGCGATCGCTTTTTTCAAATTGGTTCCTGAAGTATATCTGCCTAAATATGTTCTCTTTAAATCAATTGTTAGTAATGTGTTCCTGAGATATAAAAAATCTTTCCGCTGGCTTAATGCATCACCTTTGATAGATCTTCTGTAATAATTATAAACGTTCGGCACATATACAACTCCACCTGAAGCTAGTAGTATTCTGGAAAAAAATTCTCCATCATCATCCGGACATCTATAGTTACGCCACCCCCCTGCTTTATCAATCAAAGGACGTGGCACTAACCAACTGTTCGTTTGAATAAAATTTGATTGTCCGTTAGCCCCATATAGGTTTAGCAAAAAATTGACAGGGTCATTTGTTGAAAAAATAAAAGTATCCTGATCATGCTCATAGGTACTATGTGATAAATCACTTTCAGCAAAAAAATTAATATAATTGCATACAGCAACTTTATCATAACTCCCTTTAAGCGCTGCTACCTGCTTTTCAATTTTATCAACAGACAAATAATCATCTGCATCCATAAATTGAATGTATTCACCGGCGGCATATGATAAGCCTGTATTTCTAGCTACTGCTGCACCGGCATTTGGCTGTTTAATTACTTTAACGTTATTAGATTCAAATTGCTTGGCTACAGTATAGCTATTATCTGTAGATGAATCATCTATAATTATTATTTCAATGTCTTTATAAGTCTGTTTTAAAAGGCAATCAAGTGAATTATATAAATATAATTCACTATTAAATACAGGTACTATAATAGATACTTTTGGTATCATTCTAGAGAGCAATAATTATTGTACTAAAGCGGTTAAAACGTCTTTTATTCCAAAACCAGCTTTTTTCATAGCATAACGGGTTCTGGGGAAATCAAGCGTGGTTACATAGAACTTTATAATATTAACAAAAAAACGCCTTTTGTTTTTATTATGAAGGAAAACCTTTTGGGCTTTACTAATTGGCAAATCAATTTCTTCCAAAGCATTATTCAAATACAAGTAAGAGTTATAAAGATAGCCATATTTATTGTTAATCTCCTGCCCTTCGTGCCTTCTATAAAATATTAAATCAAAAGGCAAAACTATTGAATCAGTTTTAGAAGCGGCATTTAAATTATAATATCCATCATTTGCAGGACCATATTTAATCGGAAACCCACCAATAGATCTAAAAAACAACGTTTTTATGATTGAACCGCCAGGGCCAACTAAAAGAAGTGGATTTTTAAAAAAATGGTCACGGATCGTACTTTCGGGATTTAACAATTTTGGCTCGGAATAATAAGGTGAATAGAATCCAAAATTGGCAGTTGGATACAAGCGAAATAAATTAATACATTGTTCAATGGTCTTGGGTAAAATCTTATCATCAGAGTCAACACTCATTAAGTACTCACCTGTAGCGAAGCTCGCTGCTTGATTACGGTTTGGATAATCACCAAGATTCTTTTCATTTTTATAAACTCTTACTCGCTGATCATCACTAGCATACCTGTGAGCTATTTTTAATGTTTTATCACTTGAGCAATCATCCAAAATTATTAGTTCCCAATTTGTATAAGTAGATTTCAAGACACTTTCTATAGCTTCGCCTATATATTTTTCCCTGTTATAAGCAGTCATAAGAATACTGACCAATGGTTGATATATTTCAGGCTTCATAGCTTTATGCATCTAACAAATTATTCAATTCAATCCTAATTTTGTTACCAATTAGACTCCATTCAAAATTATCTTCAACATACTTTCTCGCTAACATGCTGGTTTCTTTAAATAAGATGTCATTTTCGAGTAAATGTTGTATCGCAGATGCGAAACCTTCAGCTTTGTCCTCGATAAAAATATGGGTTCTATTTACAGCCCCCAGTCCTTCGGCCCCGATAGTAGTTGATACAACTGGATTTCCTAAACTCATGGCCTCTAAAATTTTTAATCGTGTGCCACTACCACTTAACAGAGGTACTATAGCTATAGAAGCATTATTGTAATAAGGTTCTACCGCTTCTACCCTTCCAACAAAATCTATTGCAGGATCATTTAATAAGTTTTTATAGCTTTGATAATTACTGATGTTACCAACTATTGTCAGCTTCAGAGATTTTAGATTATGTATTAAAATGGGGAATACATTTTTATAAAACCAAAGTAATCCTTCTTTATTAGGCAGATAATCCAGTGACCCACAAAATATTATATTATATTTTATTTTTTCTTTTTTAAAAGGATCATATTTCTTACCTATTGTATCCACACCATTAGGTATTATTCTGCCCCTAATTCGAAAATTATTTAGCCTTTCAATTTTAATCTTATCTTCTTCAGAGCAGCAAAAGAAAAAGTTAACATTTTCAGTCAAGGCTTTTTCAAGTTGATAAGCATTTTTAGAATAAATCTTGTATTTATTCTCTCCTGTTGCAATTGCCTGTTGCTCCCATAACTCAGAATCCACATTATGCGCATCGTATAAATGCTTTACATTTGGTTGAAATCGGGAAATAGTATCTCGAAAATAAGATAGTGCTTCCAGGTTTTCATAAATGATAATATCAAATTTAATCTCCGTTAATAAAGAAGATAATGCAGTGTAAGATTTTAAGTAAAATAAATTAGCTGACCCGCTTAATTTACGTTGCAGAAACCTATAGTTTATAGCATCAGCATATTTATCGGGAAGTAGCGAGTTAATATATGATTTAAATTTACTATGCTGATCTATACTTAGAAGGTGTATATTTTTACTTATTGTATCATCATCAATGTTAAATTCGGAGAAAGTTTGTGGGCTCAATACATACACTACATGATCCCTAGCCATTTCTTTTAAAATATGAAAGCAACGTAATGCTCCACCTCCTATTCGAGGATAAAATGAATAGGGTATGATTGACAAAATGTTAGCCATTTACATAGATATATATTAAAAAAAATATTTAAGTCATTTTATAAACGGATACTACTTCCAAAATTATATTAATAGCTAAATTATTTTAGTTTTAAAAAATGAAAACAAGAGGTAATAAATCGTCCCAACCTGAAGCTAGTACTATTTTCATAGGAATTTTTAGTTTCAACAGTTGATCTTATAGCTTTCAATAAAGCCTCTTCACAGGCTTCCAATTCCAATTTTCTCAACTCATTTATATGATCGGGTGAAAGTACATCTAAATGCTCATGCATATCCTTATATATTATTTTAGATAATAACTGCCAAGAGTAAGCAGATTTAGCATTTTTACCTGCATGTTGCAACTGTGTTAATGATCCATCTCGGGAATTTATATTATAAAGTGGTTTATTAATAGCTATCCCTTTATATTTTTTCAATATTTTATATACCCAATAAATATCTTCAGCCACTCTTCCTGCAAAGTATGGATGATATCCGTTAGTTTCTGTAAGAACAGCCCTAGAAATCATCATTGTTGCACACATGGTCGGTTCTAGGTGTTTAGAATTATTGTATCCAAACTTTAAAAATTCATCTTTCAACTCCTTATCTGTTAGCGCAATATTGTTAGGTACTGAATGTCTCAAATTAACATATTTATAGTTTGTAAAACATATACCTAATTTAGTTAGATTCCTAAACTGACTAACTTGGAGTTCTATTCTATTGAACTCAGACCAATCATCGGCATCTTGAAATGCAATAAGATCTCCTGTACAAGCCGATAACGCTATATTTACAGCTCCAATTTTCTGCGTATTCTCTTTTAATTCAATTACATTGACTCGCTCATCCTGAAAAGACTTGATTTTTAATAATGTATCATCAGTAGATGCATCATCTATCAAAAAAATCTCCAGACGCGGATAAGTTTGGTTGAGAATGGAAAGGACAGCTCTTTCTATATAGGCTGCAACATTATAACAGGGTATTATAACAGAAACTAAAGGATGCATCTCCATTATCTTACAACTACTCTTATACCTAATTTAATGATACTTTTAACTAAAAAAAAGTCATACGCGTGGTCAAGCAGTAACTGCTTAACTCCCCATTTAGCTTCCTTTAGGTGTTTATGATGGAAATGATAGTTAGTATATTTCTTCAGAAAATGTAACCGTAGATTTCTCTTAGAAGCTTTGTTATCATTAATTTTCCAATCCCGGTTTAACTTATAAATCTTTTGAGTTTTATATATTTCATCAATCCAAAAACTGGTAACCTGCCGAGGTAAACCGGCAAAAGTCTGAAGATCAACTATTATACTACTTCTTTCATACAAAAAATTGTTTTCTACTTTATTACTCACAGTTTTAGAACCTTCGTGAAGCCTGAAGTTAACAAGTGGTTTGTTAATCTTTAGAAATCTCTCCTGACCATGAAGCAAAAGATATCGTACCCATAATTCGCCATCCATAATGTAATGCATATCTTCCGGTAGGGGCCCAACTTCTTTAATAATACTTGTTCTAAAAAAGGTAGATGGCTGTGCAATTTGTGCCCACTCAATAGTTTCCTCAAGTGTCTTCATTAAAGACGTTCCTTCACATAGATGTAATTCCCCATTTGCATATACATGATTTTCATAACCTGAAACAACATGCACAGAAGGATCATTCATAAACTGAAGTGCTACTTCATATAGTGCATTAGGTTGATACCAATCATCACTATTAAGCCAGTTAAAAATTTCACCTGTACACCTTTCAAGTCCTTTATTTATAGCATGACTTTGCCCCTTGTCCGGTTCACTTATCCAATATGTAATATCCTTTTCATACCTTTTAATTACCTCAATAGTATTATCAGTACTACCACCATCAATAATTATAAACTCTAAATTAGGGTAACTTTGATTAATAACTGACAGAATTGTCTGCTCAATAAATTGCCCTTGATTGTAAGAAGGAGTAACTATAGATATTTTAGGCCACTTATGCTCTTGCATATCTACCGTAGGTTTATTTTTGAACAAAGATTGAAAGCAATAAAAGCTTGAAGAATAAGTTGTATGCCCATTACGAACATAATTTTCTCCAATTTGTAAATCTTATTGTCTTGAATTAAATAACAATTCATTATAGCAATTTACAAATTGTAAGCGAATTCTTTTGAAATGAATTCAGCCAACTTTTCATTTTAATGTGTATAATTATAGTAAATATTCCGATTTAGTCAGATGTTATGTTTAGTGAAATCCGTAAAAGTTATTTGTAGCCCCACAAGCTTTTGAGATGTCTTTTTCATAGTATCTAGATTACTTATTTGCTTTTTTCTTTCCATATAAATTGATGAAAGCACGAGTACTATTTTTTTACCCTTCCTTACTGCCAAATCAATTACCACTTTAGTTTAATCAATAACTTCTTGGTTAATGAGAGCCCTGTAACAACCTTATTCATTCTCATCCAATCATACTGCATCCATGTAGCATAAACTGGTTCATGCCCCATTGCTTGATCGGCGACAGGGCCTATGATTCAGATCCGCTAGATGAGAAACTGAGAGAAAAAGGTGTGGAGCTAATCGCACCGCACCGCAAGAACAGGGTGAAGAAAAAGACGCAGGATGGCAGAAAGCTCAGGCGCTACAAAAAAAGATAGAAAGTAGAGCGTTTCTTTGCCTAGTTCTTTAACTTAAGAAGAACCTTAGTAAGGAACGAGTACAAAGCTGAAAACTATCTGGCCTTTGTCCTGCTAGCCTGCATGAAAATCATGCTAAGGTATTTTTGAGATAACTTCTACTCACGTTTAAGCCCAACTTTAACCAAACGGTAATCATAAACTTGACAGCAACATCTACTTAAGAAATTTCTTTGATGGTATTAGGGATTAACTAGGAAATTTTAGTCTATTGATGCCTTAGCTGTCAGAGATATTATAAGCCTACAATTCACAAATTAGAGGTAATAAGACATGCTCTTTTGGTGAGAAAGAGAGATCTTCCAATTAAAAGACACTTATCATTAAATTATAATATTAAATAGCAAAACTAACAAGCAAAATTAAATCATAATCTACTTTTGAATGAATATTTTGAAACACATAGAGCCCCAAATAAGATTGTTAAAAAATTATAACAATTTTATTTGCTGATACTGATTCATATTCTCAACATATCACTCTATATCAGTAATTCTAAAGCCTTATTAACTACAATATCTACCGCTTCTCTATTGATCTGACGGAAATTGGCTAGTTCATCTTTTTCAAAACCTTCCTTGGGATAAACATTAATTATATTAGTAGCTAAATCTTTAGGATAAGGATGAAATCTACCTCTATACCTACCGTGAGAAACACATATTGCAGAGGAAGCAGTAGCTGCTGCAATATGAACAGCACTTGTCTCATTTGATATAAGCAGATCAGCACTAGCAATAATATTTATTAACTGTGGAAGATCTAATAAACCTGTTAAATCAAGAACTTTAACATTTTGGTTAATATTTTTTATAATATTTTCAGCTATAAACTTCTCACTTTTAGAGCCAGTAATTACAAATTTTATAGAACTATTAATTTGATCTTGTATAGAGTTAACTGTTAATGCAAAATATAATGCACTCCAGCGCCTAAAAGCCTCACCCGCTCCAGGCACAATAACAATTGTTATTACCTGATCTTCTCTTTTAAAATCAACAGGTAAAGATAATATAGGCATTTGTTCTGAAGATCCAGTTAGTTTTTCGAAGAACTCTCTATTTCTATTAAACTCAAATTCATCAGTATCAGAAACTTTAATAAGTTTATCGTAGAACTTAGAGGATCTCTTATATTTTTCAAAAGTTTCAAAATTTATACTATCCCCTTCACTACCAATAACCTTTTTACCACCAATACTGGATATAAATTCATCAAATTCCCATCTCCTTGAATGCATAGGATTTATTATTAAATCATAGCTTTTTAATTTAAGTTTTAATAACAGCTTAAATTTCTTTAGATGATTATGATAAAGTAAAGATGGATTAATCCAAATGAAGTGATCTATTACAGAAAAATCATATGATTCAGAAAGAGTTCTAACAGAACTATTCCCTAACAAGGTAATAGTTCTGTTCTTATACTGTGGTTGATTCTTTAAGAAATGCAGGTAGTTCCTAAACAAAATATAATCACCTATTGCATCTAACCTAACAATAAGAATACGGTTAGAATTAAATGGCAATACTATTTTCCTAACTATTAGAAAAATCAAATACCAAATACTCTTTTTTATCTTAGCTAACAAAGGGACTTAAAATTTTTTGATATTCACTAAATTTAGTTTTTTTCAAATCAAAAAGCCGATTTCTTTCTTGATTAATATTCTCCAACAGCAACTCTACATTGGAAAGAAGCACTTTAGGTGTTGCTTCTTTTACATATAAAATTGGCAGATTAATATTATCTAACATGAGCATTCTAGTATCTGTACAGACAGATACTGCTGGAACGCCAACACTAGCCATTGCTACTGATGCATGCATCCTGTTATTTATTCCTACTTTTGCAAACTTGATAATTTCTAAATATTCTGAGACAGATTTTGGAAAGTAGTGAATGAATGAAGGCGCTATTTTCTCTGCTAATTCAACTTCCTTTTCACTATGACAAATAAAACGGATATCATGTTCTCCTTTTAATTTATCTATTAAATACAAAACAGAATTCTCCCATTCTTGATTATTTATTTGCTGGTCCCAACTATAATGTCCGCCACCTTCCATATAATTGATTAAGATATATTCTCCTTCTCTTTTGTTTTCAAAAGCTTTATCTACAAAGAAAGCAGTACATGGAAGTAATTCATTTTTTATACCAACAGAAGAAAAGAGCTTATTAGCAAGCTTATCCCGTGTAGTTGTGATTTTACATAAACTACCTATATCTTCTGCATAGATTTTTTCCCTATTATCTATAAATCCTTCTTGTTTTTCCCAAGGATAACATGAACCGGCTGCAAGATTTATTGTTGGCACTTTATCTTTCAACCTGGCAACGGTATTATACCAAATAGGTTGAGCCCACTCGTTTTCAAAGCAGTTAGGCCAAAGTACCGGAGCTCCACTTTGTATAATTAAATCTTGATTCTTAAAAACGCTGAATAAGTGGTAAAAAAACTTATTATATGCATAATATAAGAAACGTTTCCCTTTAAAAGGAGGAAGCTTAGTTAGAAAATGAAACGGGCTATTAGGTAAAACAGCAGTTTCTGGCTGATGTTTATTAACATAGGTAAAGGTTACGTTGTCATTGAGAGTAGCTATTATATTCTCAATACCTGTCCTAATAAAATCATCTCCAATATTTGTATCTATAGTAGTTATAAAACCAATTTTCATATCACACTTTTAAGATCTCTTTTTATATAAACTTTACACAATATATACTATTTCAATCTAAGCATAATGTACTAATTTGAAAAAGGAAATAATGAAATCTAAAATAGAGTATATTATTAATTTAATATACTTCTAATATTAAAGACACAATTTTTAATGGGTTTGTAAGCTTTTGAAACAAAGTATCTAAAAAAGACCATTATAGTATCAAACTTACCCTTTTCGCTTATAACTTGTGCAGTCATAGTTAAATGCCCCCTATCATAAACTTTATCGACTTCAATTTTACCATTTTCTTTTAAAGGAAATGAAAGAGAAAACACCTTTTTAACCGCCCATTTAGGAGCTAAAGTAGTATGAGTTGCTGTTGCATTGAAACCAATATTCTCAATTAAATTTTTTGAAGGAATAATGCTTAATCCATTGTTAAGCAGCTTGCAGAGTGTCCATTGATAATCCCAGGTATTAATTCGACCATCATAAAGGTTATCGTATAGCTGCTTTCTTTCCGTTCTGAACTTAGAGGAGAAAAAAGACTCTAAAATAAAATTTTGAATGTTGTTATCTTTCCAAAATTTAACTTCAACATCATAGCATTTCCAAGCTCTTCTCCAACTAGCCCATCCCCAGACGCTTCCAAAATGACTAAAGTGAAATGATTGATTATTTGCTTTCCATGTCTCATATATATTAAAACCTGCTACATGCATTACTCGATTGTCAAACCTGTATTTTTCCAGCAGCTCTTCACAATAGTTAAAAAAGCTTATATCTGGTAAGATATCATCTTCTAAAATGATACCTTCCTCAATCTGCTCAAAAAACCATGTTATAGCACTACTTACTGCATACTTACATCCAAGATTACTCTCTCTAAAAAGTGTTACAACCTTACAATCCCAGTCAACTGATGTTGCAATATCACGTGTCAACTTACAATTCTCAATATCATCATCTCTGCCTTCACGTGGACCATCAGCAGCAACGAATAAAAGTTTAGGTCTGACTTCACGTATCTTTTCAAATACTATTTGAGTTTGTTGAGGCCTATTAAAAATAAGAAATAATACAGGTGTGTTAAGCATACTCTATAACTATGATATAGGCTTCGAATTCAGAAAAACAATTCTCTTTATCTTGCCTAAATAAACCCTGGTCCTTCTATATATTGTAATCCAATGGTATTTAGGATAATAGATAGTTATACCTTTATAAAATTTAGAGTAATAACATTTATAAGTAGAAAAGAAATCAACGCCATGTTTAATTAAATTTAATCTATACGTGTCAATGATCTCTTTTAGATCAGGCCTTTGTGATAAGGAGTACAAGGAATATCTTGAAACATCGTTTGAGTGCGCCTTAACTCCACTAAAGTGATAAAATATCAAATCATAATCATGATTGATTTTATATAAATTATTTCCCCTACTTGTAACTTCTCTTTCATGTAAGTTCCAACCTGCCATGTTATATCCAGGGCTTTTTTCAATATATACATTTTGAAAAAAAACAATAGCTAAATTAATCCACTTTTGATCAAAAAAGAGGTGCATATCACTATTGCTATACGCTTGATTTATAAGCCGTTTTTGCCACCAATCTAGAAACTTAAAAGCTTCATCACATCGAGAAACTCCTATAAAGCCAAGATTAAAAGTTCCTCCATTCAAAAAGCTGCTTTCAGCTATACCAAAGGGATGTTCATCACTTGGTGTAAGCAAATGAGGTGTAACAATTAATGTATTCTTACTTAGAGTGACAATAGCATCATTAAGCTTCCCGAAGACCATTATATCTGGATCAAAATAAAATACAGCATTAATATTGATCTCCGTTTTTAAAATATGGTTAATAATATAGGGCTTTACAGCTGTATTTAATTCTGTAATATTATAACGCACACACATACCCTTAAAGTCAGTAACGGGAATGTTTTCAATTTCTATTACCTGAAAAGGAATTTTATCTTTTATGTGCTCACGTCCCTCAAACTTATCAACCAAATATATTCTGAAGTCAACGTTCAAGTTAGACTCCTCCAATGATTTACCTAACGTTATAGCCTGCGCCAGATAATTAATAGAGCATATTGTAAAGGCAATAGTAGACATAATTAATTCTTATTTGTTACCGACTACAATCTTGATAATCATAAAAATTGTAGTCTATGCATGTATTGGAGTTGGAGCTTGAGTTTGTTGGTATATAGTTGTTTTCAAGTTTATTGCTTTTTTTTCAATTAAATTCCATGAAATAAAGCCAGCAATTAGAGCAATTGGAATTGTTAAAATTGTCAGTAGTAAATGATCTAATAAAAAAAAGTGCATTAATACCTGCTGAATTAAAAAGCCATATATATAAACTCCATAAGACAAGTCTCCTATTTTATTATTTAATCCGCCAATCCATTTCGTATTAGTTAAGCCAATGGTTAAAATAATTATAGGAAATAGAAACACTTCAAATTCAATATATGTATTCAGTGCTATTGTGATTATCATAACCAATGATGCCAAACTGGCAACAATAGGCATATACCTGATTGATGAAAAATTAAAGGCTGATAATAAAGCTCCGGCGTTAAAGTACAAACCGAAATCAATTACAGCAAAAGGCCTAAATCCAGTCATTCCAAAATCTGTTTGTTGACTTGCAGACCCCAATGTTGAACGCTCTAACCCCAGTGGAGAAAATACTAGATCGTAAATAAAAGCGATCTCATGAAATCTTAATACATATAAACAAATGAAAGATATTGTTAGCAGACTTTTGATCAATAATTTCTTCTCCTTGATAAAAAACAATGAACTTAAAACTATATAAAACAGGAATTCATATTGTAATGTCCATATAGAGCCATTTATATAAGCTGAATATGGATTATTTTCTATTGTATCTAAGATTGTACCCTGAAAAGGTCCAAAGGGTAAAAAATTCGTAAGAACATATGTATATGGCTCTGAGGTAAGAGTAAAATATCCTATAATACTATACCTGTGAGACAAAACAGAAAAGCAAATTGAAGTAACTAAAAGTACTACTAATAACCCAGGGAAAATTCTTAAAACCCTTTTTATATAATATTCGCTAATAGTATTACTATTATTTAGACTTTGCAAAATTAAATAACCACTAATCGTAAAGAAACCATACAGGCCTACTCTTGAAAATGTAATTTGATTATTCGTTAATTGATATAGACCATCATTATAGTGGATACCAGTCAATGTATAAGAATGAGTTATTATAACAAATAAAGCAAATAGTAGCCTTAGAAAATCAAAATTATTTTGATGCCTTGATTTCATATTTGATTCTTCAGAAAAAATAAATCAATTACTTACTTATGTTTTCACTTAATAGCATCAACAATCAAGGAAGTATACTCCAGCTTCCCACCAACATTACTTTTGTCATGCTTACTTGATCTCATTACTTTACCATAGTTCTCATCGTAAGAATTGAAATTAAAATTTCCAGCTTCATCCCAGTACTCCAGAAGGTCTACAGTAAAACCTGCTTTAGTTAAGCTTTCAGTCATAGACTTATAAGTATATAAAATTTTATGATCATCAGCTCCAGGGCCATTCCCACCTGGTTTTACATAGTCAATATAAGATGGTTTAGGATGTAATCCGTCTGGTACTGCAATCCGAAGTCTCCCACCTTCTTTCAGGTATTTATATATATTCAAATTAGCTTTATCAGTTTGTTCAACATCAAGGTGCTCCCAAACATGTTCTGAGAAAACAGTATCAACCGATCCTTCTCTAAAATACCTTTTCCAGTCTTCATAATTAGATACATCCAATGTATCTATATCAGTAAGAATCCAGCCATCAATCTGTATGCCTCCACTACCTACCACTAATTTGATAGAATCTGAGGATAAAACCTGACATTTAGTTTTACTGATTTTGAGTTCTTTTCTTAATAAAGAGTTTTCGTTTTCTAATTGCTCTCTCTTCAACCTCAGTAAATAATTCTGCTTAACTAGTTCAGTCTTTGCATCTGTAAACTTTTTGATCAGAGGTATTTTTTTTAGTAATGTCTTCATCATTTCGCTTTCAAAAAAGGAGATAGTAGTTTCATAAAATAAGTTCTGTATAAATATTTAATAAAAAGCCTCCAGGGGTTTTTATGCTCCTCCTCATAAAAGAGCTTTTTTCTATACAGCTGTTCATAATTATATAAAAGTAAGTCTTTATGTTTTACATGAAAATAGTCTACAACCTTTTTCACCTTATCGCCATGATTCGCGTTAACAATAACCGAGTTTTGACGAATTCTGTAATCAAACAACACTTCTTTTATATAGTGGAACTTCCAGCCTTTTGCACCAGCCATAATCCAAAAATCCCAATCCTCGTGCCCTATTAACAGCCTTTCTTCATCGAAGCCTCCCACACTATCCCACACTTCCCTTCTCACAACAGCACACATGTCTATACTATTTCCTTTGTGTATGGTATAGATGTTGAATTCGCGAGGTGTAAAACGGGCTTCTGTTGAGTCTCCAAAAAAGTTGGGTGCACCATATACAATGCCAATTTCCGGGTCACTTTCCATTACCCCTACCGCTTTGCTGATATAGGTAGGCCTTATTTTATTATCACTATCTAAAAAAAGAAGGTATTTAGCTTCTGAAGCTCTTACACCTGTATTTCGGGCTGCTGCTGGTCCTTTGTTCTCCTGGTGTATTACAGTTATGTTCTGTTTCTTTAAATCTTCAAGTAAGTTTAAAGTATTCTTATCAGTAGAGCCATCATCCACAATGATAATATCATAGGTATATTCAGTTGATCGCTGATACACACTAGTAATGGCATCGGGTAAGAACTCACCGGAATTATAACAAGGAATGATAACAGATACAAAGACCTTACCTACCATTTGACCACTTACTTTGTATTAATCTAAACTTCGATCTATACCTATTATAATGCTCTAGCAAAACAGGTCCGTATGTATGCTTGTACCAAGGATACAGGAATTTTATTTTATCCGTGAGCGATAATGTATAGGCGAATTCGAAATAATCGGATAAAAGATTATCGTTTAATCTGTTTGTTGATAGCCCCTGAAATGTTTTTGTATCTTCATGTAAGTCAAATACTCCAAACTCCTTATCAGATTTATAAATTCGTCTGTTCCTGAAAGCTCTTAACAAGAACCAGAAATCCATGGTATTATGGTTTTCTACAGGAAAATCACCTACCTCAGTTTGTATTTCTCTTTTGTAAAAATAACTGACCGGATTGGCTGGAAACCTGTGTAACCAGAAGTGAGATACAAATCTATAGTCTTTTATAGGCTCACGATAGATGACACGATCTTTCATGAGTATTTTGAGCTTCCCCACAACAATATCTGGTTGCTCTGGGCTCTCAAAAAATTTACTTACTTCGGAGAAAACACCCAAATTGTAATAATCATCAGAATTCAAATACCCGATAACATCTCCACCAGATAATGCAAAGGCTTTATTCATGGCATCTGATTGTCCTTTGTCGGGCTCAGATATCCATTTTAAATGCTGATATTTTTTAAGTACAGCAACTGTGCCATCGGAACTCCCACCGTCAACTATGATATGTTCCCAGTCATCATAATTCTGCTGCAACACCGATTGAATGGCACGTTCAATGTATGCCTCAGCATTATAACAAATAGTAAGTATACTTATTTTCATTTGCTTATACTTTCAGTTTGTTCATTGAATCTTTTACGAGTTAACATCTGCTGGTATAAAGCCTTATAGGCAGCCGCCTGATGTTGAACAGTATACTTTGCTACGAAATCCTTCCGGATCTGCTCTGAATCAAACGAATCTTTCTTATCAAAAAAAGTTATAAGAGCATCATATAAAGCGTCAGCAGAAATATCTTTAGCCAGAACTCCGTTAAAATTATCTATGACGACATCCGGTATACCACCAACGGGAGTTGCCACCACAGGTGTACCACAGGCTAAAGACTCCATCATCACATTAGGAAGATTGTCTTCACGACTTGGTATAACAAAAACATCACACGCAGCATATGCCACAGCCATTAAGCGCTCATCCCGGATAGCATCTAAATAAAAAATGTTTTTTTGAGCCACCTGCTTACTTATACCTACAGCGCAGAACAATACATTATCCTGTCCCTCAAATTTATCGATAACTTCAAGCAATAAATCAAAACCTTTTCTTAAAACGCTTAACTTCTCACTAACAAATAAAATTATTTCCTTATCAGCAGGAAGCCCCAGAACTTTCCTAGAGAAAGCCCGGTCTAATGGCATAAAGACCTCCGTATCAATACCATTAGGTATTAAAGTGTGGTTAAACTTTTTAAGAGTAGAACTTTGACTAGAGATATTAAACAACCACTTGGATAAGGCAACTACATGTAAATCCTGAAAAGGTAATAGGGCTTCATACTTTATCTTCAAAAATCTGGCGTCTAACTCATTTAACTGTTTATTACATGCTGCATCTCCACTATAATGGAAACCTCCCTTTACAGGGTTCAGATCGTGCAGGGTCCAGACAACAGGTTTTGTGTTTTTAAAGAAGAAACTGGAAAAGTCTAAAAAGTCAGATACCCAATGCAGATTGATTATATCAGCATCCTGGTATGCTGGATGTAAAGTAATATCATAATCTGTTAATGGCGAAGTAAATGCTTCGTAGTCACCTTCTATTTTGTCTTCCTTTAATGGTTTACTAACGTTATTTACTGTTGAAAACAAATGGAGTAAAATTTTTGATTTTACTCTTTTATACAAAGAAGGAGGTGGTGGTGCAGGTGGCTTCGGCTTTCTGGTAATATTAGCTGTCTCGTTGTCTAAATACAAAAACACAGACGCTACACCTAAAGCTTGTAACCCCTTGTGTAACCGGTAAGCGGCTATACCAGCTCCACCAGTCCTATAGGTAGAGACATGTAGCACCTTCATTGCTTAAAGCCATAAATATTCAACTGCATATCCATCCCATTATATGTATTGCGCTTTACAAAAGGCCGACCGGAAGTTAAACCCGGGCTATTGATATGATATCTGAACTGGTTGCGTTCTAAAATACCTAGTACCTTAGCCAGCTCTTGCTCTTTTTCAACAAATGAGTGATACTCAATAAACATATTCTGAACCAAGTGTAACTTGTCTTCGCTATCTTCTAATACCGTTAACTCAGCTCCCTCAATATCAATTTTAAGAAAATCAACTTTTTTGTCTAAATAGGATCTCAGTCTATCAGTAAGAACCTCAATCCTTTCAACATTATCAGAAACAGAGTTAAAGCTTCCCCCATCAGCGCCTTCTGCAAAGAAGGACATTGTGGTTTCTGTATTCCATAATGCTCTGTTAACCAGCTTTACATCAGATAATTTTCCTACATTAGATTCAAGAACACCAAAAACTTTTGGATCTGGCTCGAAAGCAACAATTTCAGCATTCGGGTACTGATCTTTAAAATAAACTATGCTTAGCCCAACATTGGCTCCGCAATCAATTATGTATGGACGTTCCTGTGTGGTTCTAAAGTCATATATCTGCTTCTTAAATATCTCATCGTACATAAAGATAAAGGAAGCACTATCTACAAACCTAAAGTTTCCTTTGATCAGATTCGTGCTTTCAGGTATATATCTTGGAATTGATTTTATCCTTTCAATCTCAATTTGCTCCGGGTTTTTAATGTTAATATGAGATGTACTATCCAATCGCAGTACTTGCTTAGCTGCTTTCTTTAAATAATCAGGAATTAATTTTCTAATTCTATTTTTAGATTTTTGTGAAAGAGATACAATATCACTTGTATACTTCTGAGACAACTTTTTCATCTTAAATTTGAATACAACCTGGCTTGTAAGGATATCTGCTTCCTTATTCCTTTTAATATTATGTGGAGATGAAATAGCCTCTAGCTCTTGGCTAGCCAAACTATTAAACTTATTAGTTATATCGAGGGTGTGAGTTGCCCCTGGTCCAAAACCAATATTAGAAACCAGATTCACATTTGGATAAACACATAGTCCTTGGTTCAGCCAGATGCAGAATGTCCATTGATAGTCCCAGAAATCCCACCTGTTTTCTCTGTCATTTATTTTTCTCTCTAACAAAGATTTATAGTAGTTAAACCAGGAATTTCTTATGCTCCATGGGAAATAATTACCTAATGCCGATCGTAATTTACTTTCATCTAAAGCTTGTAAATTGTAATTATATAATTCCCAGGATCTTCGCCAGGTTGCCCATCCCCATACATGATTGTAAGCTGAATAAAAATAAGATGCGTCCCCCCACTTTCTACCAAGAAAATTATTACCACCGATATGCATGATTTTAAGGTTATTCCGATACTTATCTAAGCAGTAGGCAGCATAGCTGAAAAAGGAAAGAGAAGGCAAACAGTCATCCTCTAAAATAATTCCTTCTTCTACATGATCAAAAAACCATGATATCGCAGATGATGGGCCAAGCCCACAGCCAAGATTATCATCTCTTAAAAGTGTATGAACCTCGCAATCCCAATCTATATTATCTAACACTACCTGTCTGGTCTTTTCACAAAGGACTGCCTCCCCTTCTTTGTCTACTCTCGGACCATCCGCTGCAACAAAAAGTTTAGAGGGTTTAACAGCTCGTATTTGCCTGAAAACCTGTGCAGTTGTATCAGGACGTTTAAATATTATAAAAAGTATGGGAGTCGAAAAGTTATTCATTAGGATGTAGACCTAAAAGTCTATTTGTTTCACTGTTCTATACTCTTGGGGCTGAAGTTTACTTTACTAATAGTTAAATTAACCATTTCCCATCAACAGCTATCATGCCAGCAGAAATTGGACGTATATAGTCGTATACATTCCCAGCGATAATTGTAAACGTTATAATATTATCTAGTGAATCAATAAAAGCTCCTTTATTCACCATATCACAAGATATTTTGTACTCACCAACTTTGAAAGGAGAATTCTTTAACAGAAATCTGACCTTTTGCTTTGTCAATAAAATCTTATCTGAAAGCGATAAACCTTCCAGAAATGATTGATGACAGAATAAATGATTTTCCTGAGAATCAAATAAATTTATAGAAAAATGGCAATTTGAAAAATTATATTCTTTATCAGTTATTATGTACTCTAGCTCTACCATAATATCTTCCCCTTGAGTAAAAATATCAGTTTCAATTCCACTACTGTTAAGCAGTTTAACTCCTGTAAATTTCAACTCACCAGTTCCAACTCTATCGGTACGTTGTGCTAGATTAGTATTGGTAACAGTAGAATTTAGCTGTATATATTTATTCACAGCATCTTCACTGCTACCTGAAAATGCGATTGTACCATTGTTAAGCAATAAACCTTTATTACACAAACTTCTGATGGAAGACATATTGTGGCTAACAAACAATACTGTCTTCCCATCCGATTTACTTACATCCTGAATTTTAGTAATAGCTTTCTTTTGAAATTCTACATCACCAACAGCAAGCACCTCATCCACAATTAGAATATCAGGCTCTAAATGAGCAGCCACACCAAAAGCTAAACGCACGTACATGCCGCTACTATAACGTTTCACAGGTGTATCAATATACTTTTCGACACCAGCAAACTCTATAATCTCATCAAACTTACTTTTTATTTCACCCTTACTCATACCCATTATGGCACCATTCAGGAAAATATTTTCCCTACCTGAAAGTTCACCATGAAAGCCTGTACCTACTTCCAGTAAGCTTGCTACCCGGCCTTTCATTTTTAATGAACCGATAGTAGGACCAGTAGTACGGGACAAAATTTTTAATAAAGTTGATTTTCCAGCACCATTTTTTCCTATGATACCTAGAACATCTCCTTTTTCAACTTCAAAGTTAATGTCTCTAAGTGCCCATACATAGTCCATAAAGGAAGTCTTTGTTCTATCATTCACCTCCCCAACCATCAAAAAAGGATCCTCCTTACCCATGAAACGATAACGCCATCTCTTGAAGTCATCCCTTAACGAACCAGTTCCAACCTCTCCTAAACGATATTGTTTACTTAGGTTCTCTACTTTAATAACCGAATTACTCATTTAATTGACAAAATATTCTAACTATAAATAGAAGTTGTATAGGGTTTTAGAAATCTGTAACTCATCCCCTTTGATGAGTGCATTCACCAGCAAGCACAAGAAGCTGGCTAGTAGGATTGTTGGTGAGAACACCAACAATGGCACATTTCCTAATATAAAACTGTAAACCCTATACTAGCTAAATGATGAAATAATAATGAGTTACTAAACAGTATCCATGAAATTTTTTTCAGTCTTGTTAAATAGAACAATACCTATCAAAAGTAGTCCTATCATCCAGCTAAAACTATAAGTTAAAGAAAGAATAGAAAAATCTCCAACGCCGAACAGGGCAAACTTAAATGCTTCGGTAGGAGCTACTAAAGGATTCACCGCCAAATATTTTTTAAGTTCATGGTCTACAGAAGTAAAAGAATATATAATAGGAGTTGCATACATTAATAATGTCATCACAAAACCCATCAATAAGTTAAGATCCCGATATTTGGTGGTAATGGCGGAAACTATGATACCAAACCCAAATCCGATTCCAGCCATAAGAAAAAGAGAGACTGGAATATATAATAGCCCCCACCCTAAAGATGGCTCATACCCCTGTACAACAATTATATAAGCATAAACTACCAGGAAAAAAGAAAATTGAATACCAAATTTTATAAGACTGGATATAATACTCGCCATCGGCATAATGAGCCTGGGGAAATAGACTTTCCCAAAGATACCTGCATACCTTTGAAAGGCACTAGAAGTACTGCCATAGCACCCGTTAAAAAAATTCCAGATGGCAAGCCCTGCATTGTAAAATAAGAACATTGGCACACCATCTGTGGACAAATTAGCTATCTTACCAAATACTAACATGTAAGTTAGAGTACCGAATATAGGGGATATGAAATGCCAAAAAGGCCCTAAAATTGTTTGCTTATATGCTCCTACATATTCTCTTCTCACCCACAACCAAAGCAGATCCCGATACTTCCAGATCTCTTTAAGATTTAGGTCAAACCAATTATGTTTTGGTTCAATTACCAGATCCCATTTTTCTTCTTCACTAACTTGGGTGCCCATTTAAACAGGTTAATTTAGAACTAAAAAGATAAGGCAAAACTAGTGAAATAAAAATTGCACCAGTTTTGCCTTATAAAGATACAAGTCCTTAATTAAAAGACTAACATTATAAATACACTTAATTACTATTCATGGTAATTAAGAACCCGGTGGCCACCTTCCATCAGGTAGGTATCACGCTTGAATAACTCCAGGTCAGACTGCATCATATCTTTTACCAATGCTTCCAGATCGTATTTTGGCTCCCAGCCTAGCTTTGTCTTAGATTTGGTAGGGTCACCAATCAGTAACTCCACTTCAGTTGGACGGAAGTAGTTAGGATCCACGCAAACTACTTCTTTGCCTATTTCAAGCTGGTAGTTCGGGTTGTTGCAGGCAGCGATATAGCCTTTTTCATCCACACCTTCTCCCCTGAATTCAATATCAATACCTACTTCAGCAAATGACATCTTCACGAAATCACGAACAGTGGTTGTTACGCCGGTAGCGATAACAAAGTCTTCCGGTGTATCCTGCTGCAGTATGCGCCACATGGCTTCTACATAATCTTTGGCATGACCCCAGTCACGTTTGGCATCCATATTACCCAGGTATAAACTATCCTGTAAGCCAAGTGCAATTCGTGCTGCAGCCCGTGTTATTTTACGTGTCACGAAAGTCTCACCGCGCAGCGGAGACTCGTGGTTAAACAAAATACCGTTGCAGGCAAACATGTTGTAGGCCTCTCTATAGTTCACCGTGATCCAATACGCATAAAGCTTTGCTACCGCATAAGGTGAGCGCGGATAAAATGGCGTTGTTTCTGACTGTGGCACTGCCTGCACCAAACCATACAACTCAGAAGTAGATGCCTGGTAGATGCGTGTTTTCTCAGTAAGGCCAAGGATTCGAATCGCTTCTAAAATACGCAATGTACCTATTCCATCTGCATTTGCAGTATACTCCGGCGTATCAAAGCTTACCTTCACATGGCTCATTGCCGCCAGGTTATAAATTTCGTCCGGCTGTGTTTCCTGGATAATACGGATGATGTTAGTAGAGTCCGTAAGGTCGCCGTAATGTAGCTTAAAATTAATATTTTTCTCATGCGGATCCTGGTACAGGTGATCGATACGATCGGTATTAAAAAGGGAGCTACGACGCTTTAAACCATGTACTTTATATCCTTTGCTTAATAACAGTTCGGCTAGATACGCACCGTCTTGTCCGGTAACGCCGGTTATAAGGGCTGTCTTCATTATATTCGATTATGTAAATAGAGATAAGTATATTCCAGTTGCTCTATACTTATACGTTACGGAAAGGTTGCTAATTATTTATACTTTCTGAATCTCTGAAATATTTTGGCTGACAAACTTTTTCTGAAAGTCTTCATAAGCCAGACCTATTCCCTCACGTAACCCGATCTTATGCTTAAACCCTGTGTTATGTAACTTACTAACATCCATTAATTTACGAGGGGTTCCATCCGGTTTGCTTGTATCAAAAACGAGCTCTCCTTCAAAACCAGTAACTTCCTTTACAAGTAAGGCCAGGTCCTTAATAGAAATATCTTCGCCGGTACCAATATTTACCAATTCGCGCTCATTATAGTTTTCCATCAGGTAGAGACAGGCTTCAGCCAGGTCATCAGCGAACAGGAATTCACGCATTGGGCTACCGGTACCCCAAACTATAACTTCAGATGATCCATTCACTTTTGCTTCATGAAACTTACGAATCAGTGCTGGCAGAACATGCGAATTGTTCAGATCATAGTTATCGTTGTAGCCATAAAGGTTGGTAGGCATTACACTAATAAAGTTACAGCCATATTGGTCGCGATAGGCTTCACATAGTTTTATGCCGGCAATTTTGGCAATAGCATAGGGCTCATTGGTCTGCTCCAGCGTACCAGTCAGCAGATATTCTTCCTTTAAGGGTTGTGGGGCCATTTTTGGATAGATGCAGGAAGAGCCTAGAAACATCAGTTTTGTAACCTTATTCGAATAAGCTGCATGTATGATGTTTGCCTCGATCATCAGGTTGTCATACAGGAAATCAGCACGGTACGTATTGTTAGCTTGTATACCACCTACTTTAGCAGCTGCAAGGAAAACATAATCAGGCTTTTCTTCAGCAAAGAAATCAAAAACAGCCTGTTGATTTCGAAGGTCGAGTTCTGATGAAGTACGGGTAATCAGATTTTGATAACCGTTTTCTTTGAGCTTGCGGCAAATAGCAGAACCGACCATACCCCGGTGTCCCGCTACATATATTTTGGCATTCTTTTCCATAGTAAGGGTGAAAATCGACCTTTATAAGGCCTAATTAATTTAAAGAAATTAAAATTCAGTTTGACCTCCCTTACGATAACCGTACATTTTGGGTACAACTAATTTGAGATACTAAAACTTAAACTTCTTCCACCAGGGCTGATTTTCCATATCATCAGAATAATATCCGTAACCATACCCGTAGCCATACCCATACCCATAGTTTAATTTACGGTAATCCACATCGTTAAAGAGTATGGCGGTGTTCCGAATTTTACCGCTTTCAAACTGCTGCTGTATATTATTCAGGAAAGACTTCAGCGTATAGTCCTGACGTACCATAAAGATATTCGCATCAGCAATTTGCATCAGCTCAAGACCATCTGATAATATACCAACGGGTGGTGTATCCAGAATAATATAGTCATAAGAGTTACGTAGCAATTTAACCAGTTCATCCATCCGCCTGTTCAATAGCAATTCAGAAGGATTGGGCGGAATATCACCGGAAGGTAGGATAAACAAATTCTCTTGCAATGTCTGATGAATGACATCTTCCATAGTAGCATAGCCTGCCAGGTAATTACTAAGCCCTAAGCTACTTAGAACGCCAAAATCGGTATTGTTATTAGGCTTTCGCATATCTGCATTAATCAAAAGTGTTCGTTCACCAGATATCGCAAATATGTATGCCAGATTCTTAGCAGAGAACGTTTTTCCTTCACCACTTACAGACGAAGTGACAACGATAAGCTTTCCTCCATGCGTATCCTGATTCACCATGAACCGTAGATTAGACCGTACTGTTCTGAAAGCTTCCGCCAGCGCAGATTTGGGATTTTGATCGATGAGTGTGCTACTCTCCTTTCTGTTATGACCAACTATTCCTAATATGGGCAAGGCTGTATATTTCAGAATATCTTCCTGGCTGGCAACTCTGTTATTAAAGTAATCTTTTAAGAAGATCAGGCCTACAGGTAGGGCTAACCCGAGTAGCAAGGCAGTGATATAATTTTTAGATGTATTAGGAGCAGTTTGCGCGGAAACATGTGCTTCGCTAAGAATGGTAACATCAGAGGTATTTGCAGCTTTGGCTATACCTGCTTCTGTTCGTTTTTCCATCAGGAAAACATACAGATTTTCGCTTAGACTGTATAAACGCTGGATATTGATCAGTTTCCTTTCGGCAGCCGGCAAACGTTGAAGTTGAGCGGATGCTACATTGATCCTTTTATTAAGTTCATTGATCGCAATGGAATTTGCTGCTTCAATGTTACGTAGGTTTTCAAGTATATTACTGCTCAGCTCAGCAACCTGCTGCCGTTTGATTTTAAGCTCGTTTGTTACGATAGGGTTTGCGTTGAGATCCTGCTGACTTATCGTCTCAACCTCACCTTGCAAAGTAACTAAGTTTCCAATTAAACCATTTAAGACAGGATCCTGAATTCCAAGGTTAGAAGGTATTACCAGTTGATCCAGTGCTTTGCCTTTTCTCAGGTAAACCTTTAAGTAATCATAATACTTTTGGTTTAAAAGCAGAGACGCTTTTTGTTCTTCCAACGATTGTACCTGTTGGGCGAACTTATTCCCTTCGCTACTGATATCAAGTCTTGAATTACCTCGTTTAAATTCCTCCAACCTGCTCTCTATAAAGTAAAGCGAATCACTTATCTGCTGAAGCTGATCATCTATAAAACCTAAGGTATTGATAGCATTTGAGTTTTTAATATCCAGGTTATTCTGCTTATATGTTTCCATATGCGCATTCAGGAATTCTTTCTCTTTTTCTGGCGTATTGCCCCCTATTTTCAGAACCAATGCTGATGCTCCGCCAGGCATGGAGGAAACATCTAACCGACCAGCATAGGAACTGGCCAGATCTTCAGGGCGTGAAATCCTGAACAATAATTCATTGGGTGTATCTACTTCTCCGTGCTTAAAAGAAATTGTAAATCTAAAGTCACTAATGTTGTAGGATTTCCCAGACTTAAATTCCTTGCTAACAAATAACCCATTCCAGTATAGGTTTTCAGAGCTAAGGGTATAAGTTTTGTTGCTTGTTGGAGTTACTTTAATTAATACTCCGTAAGGCGTGTTTATAGCTGCTGAATCAAAATTAACGATGAATGGTGACAGTGACTTATATACCTCTGTAAGCTTTACGTTCCCCTGCTGATAGTAACTTACCTGGAAATCGAGCTTTTGTAGTGTTTGCGCTACAAGCGATTTTGTCTTAATTAAAACAGACTCGTTGGTTAACCCCCTGGACCCTTGAAATGGTTCTTCGCCATACAGCAGAGCCGATGCCGACGCACCCTGCTCTACCGGTTTGATGATCATAACCGACGAACTTACCTCAAAGGCCGGAATAGTATAACGGTTTACAAAAAATGCAGCTGCAAGTGCAATCAGTAGAGAAGCTAAAACCCAATACCAGTTTCTAAGAACCTTGAGTAACAGGTTCTGGATATCAAAGGTATTAGTCTGTCTAAGAGGCTTATTTTCCAAAATGAGTCTTTAACCTAAAAATGGGTATTATAAAAATCTGGACAAAAGTAAACTGATCGTTGCAATTAACGATAAGGTTAAGCTAACATTTGCAATAAGGTTTTCTCTGATATTTCTAGCCGGCAAAGGGTCTACTACAATCATGTCATTTGGCTGAAGATAGAAATTTGCCTGGGCAATCGTGTTATCATCCAGCAAACTGAACGTGTATAGTTTTGCCTGACCAGCTTCGTAACGGATAAGTTTAATGTTTCCCCGATTAGCATAAGGAGAAAAGCCTCCGGCGTTGGCAATTGCTTCCATCAGGTTTATGTCATCCTGGTAAGTTGTAAACTGACCTTGTGCCCCTACTTCTCCGATCACAGAGAATCGGAAAGTAAGGAAGCGCATGTTAACAGTAGGATCGGTTAAGTATGGTTTTAAGGCCTCTGTAACTTTAAGACGGGCTTCAGCTAGTGTTAAGCCCTGTAAGTTAACTTTGCCAACGGTCGGGATAAGTATATTGCCTTCTGCATCTATGGTGTAGCCTTCCAAAACCGGATCGGAGCTGGTTGTGGCGGTGGTAGCCTGCCCTAAGAAATTATACTCAGCCGGCGTAGTTGTCTGCACTTTCAAAGAGAGTACATCGCCTGGCTTTAAGGTATAAACCGGGCGTTGCAGGTCGAATGTTTTTAAAAGAGCATCTGCATTTGCCTGATCGGCTTTATCAGGCTTATCCTGCAACAAGACCAGCTTTTTCTGTGGCACGCAGGAAGCGGCCAGCAGAAGGCAGAGCAACGTATAAACTATAGTTAGGGTGTTTCGCATTATAAGTGCTTATACACTAATGGTTTTGGTACAGAAATGCATTTAACACAATATATCAGGTTAAATTATAGTCTGTGAAATTACTAAAAAATCTCCTTTAATTATGCTATTCATATTTAAATATATTGGCAGTATTAAAAATTAACCTGTATCCCATTTGTGATTGCGTATACGAAGCGAGTAACAGGAACTATAGGTTTATTCTCAAAGGTACAGTTAAAGCCGGTTCTGAACGAGAGCGTATTGTTTAGTTTAAAAAGTAAATTGGCATCTCCACTCACCCTGTTTCTAAAAGCACCTATTTTACCATCGTACCCGGTCTGGTAATAAACTATAGCTTCGGTTGAGACATGACTGTTTATTAACGATTTGTTGCTGATATAATTTGTCAGCTTAGGCAAGTTGGATGTTAAGATTCCTTCACCCTCTTCCGGTGATTCCCACTTTTCATATTCATGCATCAGGCCTGACCCAATAAATAAATTAGTGTTTTCTCGCCGGAGTAAAGCAAATCGCAGTCCTGCTCCTGCCAGACCTCTTACTTCAAGGCCGCGTGCCCGGTCAGATTGTGCCTGGGCAAATAGCTCATAAGACAAACGCCTTCGCCGGTGCAGATTTACCCGGAGATGGGCATACCCGTTACTCGCAACCGTATTACGCTGCTCTTTGTTGTCATAGTTTACTAACAGGTAATTATAATAGTTAAGGAGCAAATAGCTGTGTTTGGCCGAAATATAAGCCACATCGCCATTAAAAGTTAACTGCAGGAAATTGTTCGGGTTATTTTTACCGGCATTGCGGTTAAACATCGAGAAATTGAAGCCGGCCTTACCGGTTATATAGTTACCAGAATCGCGGTCAATACGGGCACGTTCGATATTGAGTATCTGCGCACTTACTTCTGTTACATTTATGATAGATAAGAAGAAAACAGCTAAAAAGAGATTGGTAGTACTGCCGGGTTTCTGAACTATAAGACTTGCTAAATGTAATACGATTGAAAGCGGGCTACTTGTAAACATGTTTCAAGTCTTCTGCATATTTCAGAAATCACCAAAACCTATCTCCCTAAAAACAGATACACAACTATAGTTTAGCACTTGTGGGTTAAACTATAAATCAGCAGTTTTGGGAAACACTAAATCGATGCACACACAACAGGAAATAATAGACAAAACAGCGGCACATGTTCAGGAGTTGCTTTCAGGAGAAGGTTCGGGCCATGACTGGTGGCACATACTACGGGTTTGGAACAATGCTAAAACGATAGCTGCCACTGAAAATGCCGAACTTTTTATAGTTGAACTAGCAGCGCTTTTACACGACATCGGAGACCATAAATTCCATAACGGAGACGAAACTGTTGGTCCAAGACTTGCAGCTGAATGGCTGAAACAGCTACAAGTAAAAGATGAAACTATTAATCATATCACAACTATAATCAAAGAGTTATCTTTTAAAGGAGCGGGCACAACCTCAGCGATGCATACTATAGAAGGGCGTATAGTGCAGGATGCTGATCGTCTGGATGCCATTGGCGCGATTGGCATAGCACGTACTTTTGCTTATGGTGGCCACAAGAACCGAGAGATGTACAACCCGGAAATCTCCCCTGAAATGCACGACAACTTTGAAGCTTATAAAAACAGCACTGCCCCAACTATAAATCATTTTTACGAAAAGCTTTTACTGTTGAAAGACCGTATGCACACCCAAACCGCTAAAAGAATGGCATTGCAAAGGCACGCTTATATGGAAACTTACCTGGAGCAATTCTTTGCAGAATGGAGTGGCCTTAAATAAAGTCTATAAACAAGCACCGCTATTATGCTTTTAATCATTGCGTTATAGTATACCATAATAACCACATAATCTACTTTAAAACATGGAGATGCCTTTGCTTGATGATGTAGTGATCATACTCGGATTGGCCGTGGTTGTTATCCTGCTGTTTCAGCGTTTTAAGCTACCTACAATTCTTGGCTTTTTAATTACCGGTGTTATTGCCGGACCGCATGGCCTTAGCCTGGTGCAGGATATACATAATATCGAGATGCTGGCTGAGATCGGAGTCATAATGCTGCTGTTTATTATTGGTATGGAGTTTTCGCTGAGAAAGCTGGCGTTAATAAAACGGATCATACTTTTAGGTGGCGCTACGCAGGTCTTCGGATCAATATTTCTGGCAGCGGCTGTAATGCAACTATTCAACTATAGTTTAGGGCAGTCAGTTTTCATCGGCTTTCTTATTTCCCTGAGCAGTACAGCTATAGTTCTGAAACTATTACAGGATAAAGGCGAAATAAACAGCCCTCATGGCAAGGTAATACTGGGCATTCTTATTTTTCAGGATATCATAGTGGTTCCTATGATGCTGCTTGCCCCGCTTTTAACAGGCGATGTAGATAATATCGGCCTTAAGTTGCTGCTGATGTTGCTGAAAGGAGTGCTTGTTATAGTAGTTGTACTTCTGAGCGCCCGCTATGTGGTGCCAAAACTACTTTATTCCGTTGTACAGACAAGAAGCAAAGAACTCTTCATCCTATCTATAGTTGCTATCTGTTTTATGGTGGCGTGGTTTACTTCCATGCTAGGTCTTTCGCTGGCGCTTGGTGCTTTTATGGCAGGCCTTATCATCTCCGAATCTGAATACAGTCACCAGGCAACGAGCAACGTTTTACCTTTCCGCGAGATATTTACCAGCTTCTTTTTTGTCTCCATCGGCATGTTGCTTGATGTCACCTTTTTAATGGAGCATCTGCCTGTTGTTCTTTTATTAACGATTGGCACCTTTCTGATAAATACAATGGTAGCAACGCTGGCTGCCAGGCTGCTGCAATATCCTATTCGTACTGCTATTATTGTTGGTATTGCGTTGTTTCAGGTCGGTGAATTTGCATTTATACTTTCTAAAGCCGGCATTTCCTACGGGTTGCTCACTCCTATTACCTATCAGTATTTTCTGTCCGTGTCGTTGTTCAGTATGGCCCTCACTCCTTTTGCCTTACAGTATTCTCATCAGATAGCTAACTTTATCAGCAAAAAGCTACCATCCAATTTTGAGCCAAAGGCGGTGATTTCCGCATATCAGAGTGACCTTGATGAACTACCCGAAATGGAGGATCATATTGTAATCATTGGGTACGGTATAAACGGCCGGAATGTAGCCAAAGCAGCCCGTTACGCACACATACCCTATACTATAGTGGAGATGAACGCTGTAACCGTAAAAAGAGAGCGGCAAAACGGGGAGCATATACTTTTTGGGGATGCTGTACACGGCAACATATTAGCACATGTTAACATACATAAAGCGCGGGTAGCTGTTATTGCTATCTCAGACCCGGACTCAACCAAACGAATTATTGCGGCTATAAGAGAAATCAGCCAAAAAGTGCATGTAATAGTTCGTACCCGTTTTGTAGAGGAAATGCAGGATAACTATAGCCTTGGTGCAAACGAAGTGATACCTGAAGAATTTGAAACATCCATCGAAATATTTACCAGGGTTCTTAACAAGTACCTGCTCCCGCAAGACGATATAGAGAATTTTACGCGCCAGATACGCTCTGATAATTATGATATGCTGCGTAGCATGCAACCCTCAGGCAGTAAAATAAACAACCTGAGTTCGGAATTGCCTGATATAGAAGTTGCTAGCCTGCGTATTTATACTACAGATGAAACTATAGTTGGCCAGCCTTTGGAAAAAGCGAATCTACGTGACAGATATAATATAACTATAGTTGCCATTAAGCGCCAGGCACAAACGATACTCGACATCAATGGTCATACGAACTTACTGCAAGGCGACGTAGTGTATGTTGTAGGCTTACCCGACGATGTGTACAATTTCGAAAATGCACTAAAAGAGGCTTGAGCGCGACCGGTATGTAACACTGGCTTAACGCATTTGCAGTGGCTCCAATACTTTCCCTACTTCGCTACGAACCGAACTATAGCCAGCTTTAAAATTTGAAATAGCACCTTCTTTCCAACCTCTCCAGATAAGCTCATTCGTTTTAGGGTTTATCAAATCTATGATCAGGGTGCCACTTTTGTAAAGGTCAACGGCGCGGTATCCAGGCAATTCCTCATTTCCATAATTATACCTGTACCCCGACATATAAGCATAACTATAGCCAAAACCATTTATATAGTTAGTGTTAATATCTTTCTCTTCCGGCACCGATACGCTTACATCATAAGCCACTAAAATATCAGGGTTGGCACCAGTGGCTTTCGTAAAACCCTTTTTCTGTAACTCCTCCTCTACTGCTTGTCTGATGTGTTTATTCAGGCTACCGGTATACCCTTCGTCGTAAGCGATCGGTGCCACAGGCTGATCCTGATACCAGGCATAGGTTTTAAAGTTCAATGTTTTTACACCAGTAGCGGCAACACTATTTGGTCTGCTTGAAACCGAACTTGCAACACAACCACACAGTAACAGCAGGCATAAAAACAGCAGAGAGAGATAATTTTTCATAGAGTTATAGTTTTAGACTAGTACGCGGGTAACTGTATTATAAGTTATACACGCGCATTTGGTTGGCAATTTAGTAATCAAAACGGATTGGTGACGATTATCATTTTAAAAACAGGATGGTGGGGGTAGCTTGCAGCCATATTTAAAACCACAAACAAAGCTATAAAGTATAGTTAGTTTAAATCAAAAAAACAGACATGGCCCCTACTACACCAACTTATACATCCGCAGAAGAAGCATTATCAGTAATTAAATCAGGCGACAGAGTTTTTTTACATGGCAGCGCAGCAACCCCACAATACATGATCAGAAAGCTGGTTGAGCGTGCCGATGAACTCCGTAATGTGGAACTGGTAAGTATAAGCACTTTCGGCGAGATGCCCTGCGCCGAAGAAAAATATGCAGACTCCTTTTACATCAACTCCCTGTTCGTATCGGCTAACGTACGCGATGCCGTAAACAGCGGACGTGGTGATTATGTACCCATTTTCCTGAGCGAGATCCCGCAGTTATTCAGGCTTGGTATTATGCCGCTTGATGTAGCCATCGTTCACGTATCTCCACCAGACAGGCATGGTTACTGTTCTTTAGGCGTATCGGTAGATATTGCCCGTGAAGCCGTAATTAACGCCAAATATGTAATTGCGCAGGTAAACCCGCAAATGCCACGCACACACGGCGATGCGCTGATCCATATCCGCCGGTTTCATGCCCTGGTAGAAGTGAACGAAGCGCTGCCGGAAGTTGACTATACTTCCCGCATTACAGAAGTAGAGAGAAAGATAGGTCAAAACGTGGCCGAGCTTGTAGAAGACAAAGCAACGCTGCAAATGGGTATTGGCGCTATACCTGATGCTGTATTGCAAAGCCTTACCAACCACAAAGGCCTTGGCATACATACCGAAATGTTCTCCAATGGGGTGCTGCCGCTTATTGAAAGCGGGGTAATTACCAACGAACATAAAAAAGTGCTTCGGGGCCGCATCGCCACAGCTTTTATTGCAGGTAACCGCGCCCTGTACGATTATGTAGATGATAACCCGCTGATAACCATGCACAGCACGGATTTCGTGAATGATGTAACCGTTATCAAATCTAACAATAATGTTACGGCTATCAACAGCGCCATCGAAATTGACCTTACAGGCCAGGTAGTTTCTGACTCTATAGGTACTTACCAGTTCTCAGGCGTCGGAGGACAGATGGACTTTATTCGCGGGGCTGCTTTATCGAAAGGCGGAAAACCAATTATAGCGCTGCCATCAGTTACACACAAAGGCGTATCACGCATCACGCCTTTCCTTAATCCTGGAGGTGGTGTAGTAACTACAAGAGCCCACGTGCACTATGTGGTTACCGAATATGGTGTGGCTTACCTATATGGTAAAAACCTGCGTCAGCGGGCAAAAGCACTTATAGATATTGCGCATCCGGATCACAGAGAAAGGTTAATGCAGGAAGCTCTGATTCGTTTTAAAAACATGTAACAGGCAAACATAAAAGCGGAGGTTACGTGTATGCTATAAACAAACAACTCTATATATGATTGATATAGCACAACACGTTCCTACTCCCCGCCGGCCTGGGTTAAAAACATGGCCAGGTTCGGGCTTACAGCAAAAGGTGTCGTTTATTGCCTGGTAGGTATTCTTGCTTTTATGGCGGCGTTTGAGATCGGTGGCAAATCCGAGCAGGGCTCCGACAAATCCGGCGTTTTCCAGTTTATATTGGAACAGTCTTATGGCCGCATTTTACTGGCCATTATAGCCCTGGGCCTTCTATGCTATACTATTTGGCGCTTTATTCAGGCATTTAAAGACACCGAAAACAAAGGCGATAATGCCAAAGGTATTGGTGTCCGGATACGTTATGCTTTCAGTGGGGTAGTGTATGGTGCGTTAGCTTACTATGCAGCGCAGCTTGTACTTGGCAACGGTGGTGGCAGTAATGGAGACTCCCGGCAGTCACTTGCCCGTGAGCTTTTGCAACAACCGTTTGGCCAGTGGCTGGTTGGTATAGTGGCTGTAGGCACAGCTATTGCTGGTTTTCACCAGATCTACCTGGCTATATCAGACAAATACAAAAAGAAAGTACAGGGTACCGGATTAAAACATGAGGCAGAAGCTATGATGATCAGAGCCGGGAAGATCGGGTATATTGCCCGTGGCATCGTGTGGCTTATAATTGCATACTTGTTCCTGAAAGCCGCTATGAATTCAAATCCGAAAGAGGCTGGAGGCAGTGGCAGTGCGTTTCAGTTTCTGGAGAACTCCTCGTACGGTTCTTACCTGCTGGGCGCGGTTGCCATTGGCCTGATCTTTTACGGAGTATTCATGTTTATGCGAGCCAGGTACCAGGTTATTAATGTAAGCTGAAACTATAAATTTTAAACTATAGATCTGTTCTACTGTTGCCCATTTATAGTCTGGTTGATGTACAGAAGTGACGTCAACCAGACTATAATTCATTAGCTTAATGCCTTTTAAAAATCAATAATAAAGTATACATCCAACAACATACAGGTAAAAAATATTTTTTTTTGCAGAACGATCTGTACAGTATATTTGACAATGATGTATACCTGTTTCTGAACAATACATGAAGAACACCCCTTTTAAAATCTTCATTCTGGATGATGACGTGTGGTACAGCGAGTTGCTGGAATATCATCTTTCTCTGAACCCCGACTATGAAATAAAGAAGTTTCACTCTGCAAAAGACTTTTTTGCCTGTTTACATGAGAACCCTGATGTTGTTACCGTAGATTATTCGCTACCCGACAAGAATGGCGGCGAGGTTCTGGCCAAGGTTAAAGAACGAAACCCGGATGTGCAGGTAATCATAATCTCAGGTCAGGAGGATGTGGCCACCGCGGTCGCTTTACTGAAGCAAGGTGCATACGACTATATTGTAAAAGACGAAGAGACAGCTGAAAAGCTTTGGAACACGATCAATAAGGTTCGTGAAAATCTCACGCTTCGTGAAGAAATAAGTCACCTGCGTGAAGAGATCGGCCAGAAATATGATTTCAGTAAAGTGATCATCGGCAACAGCGAAGCCATCAAAAAAGTGTTTTCGTTGATGTACAAGGCCACTAAAACCAACATTACAGTATCTATAAACGGCGAAACAGGCACCGGTAAGGAATTGGTTGCTAAAGCGATCCACTATAACGGTATTCGGAAAAAATACCCGTATGTGGCAGTAAACGTTGCTGCAATCCCGAAAGAGCTCATAGAAAGTGAATTGTTCGGGCACGAAAAAGGGGCATTTACAGGAGCATCGGCACGCCGGATCGGAAGGTTTGAGGAAGCAAACAAAGGCACCATTTTCCTGGATGAGATAGGTGAACTAGACATTAGTCTGCAGGCTAAATTGCTGCGCGTACTCCAGGAAAAAGAAATTACCCGGGTTGGTGGCAATGCTGTCGTGCCAGTAGATGTCAGGATTATAGTAGCGACTCATAAAAACCTGGCAGAAGAAGTAAGTAATGGGACCTTCCGCGAGGACCTGTATTACCGCCTGCTTGGTTTGCCTATACATTTACCACCGCTACGAGATCGTGGTACAGACATTCTGGTTTTGGCACGCCATTTTATGGATGAGTTTGCCAATGAGAACAATTTACCGCGAAAGAGCCTGACTGCAAAAGCACAGGAGAAAATACTGTCCTACGCTTACCCGGGTAACGTGCGCGAGCTAAAAGCTATAGTTGAACTTGCTATGGTGCTCTCCGATGAAGATGAAATTCAGGAACAGGACATCAACCTGGCAGTCAGTAACTCCAACAAGGATTTCCTGGCAAAAGAACAATCCCTTAAAGCTTATACGACCCGCATTATTCAATACTTTCTGGACAAATATGACTACAACGTGCTACTGGTAGCGGACAAACTTGACATCGGAAAGTCTACGATCTACCGCATGATACAGAGTAACGAGCTGAAAGTAAAGTAAATCTTAAGCAGGATATCTCTTACACGTTATAAATAGTATTTTATCAATAGTGCCTATAGTTTGAAATAAAGATTTCAGGACGATTTCGCTAACTAAATAACTATAAGTTTACCAGTCCAGAACTATGGCAAAAGGCTTTAAACCAACAATTAAATTTTGGGCCAGTAGCAGGATATACTGGTAAAAATTAATTAAAACATATCCTGAAAAGCATAATAATAAGCAGTTGAAAACCCGTAACTTGCAGGCAAATATTATTAGATGGAAAGTGTAAACGACGTAGCTACGCTGCTCGGGTTATTAGAGAAAGAACGAAAGGCACGGCGAGCAGCCGAAGAGTTGGCTGAAGAAAATTTAGCAGCGCTTAATAAATTAAAACTGGAACTTGCATCAGTCGAAGATACCAATTCGTTTACCACAGCACAGCAAAAACACGAACTTGAGGAAGAATATCCCGACCCGATCCTTCGTGTAAATGATCAGGGTAAAATCTATTATGCTAATGCTGCCGGTTTCCACTTTCTGCAAACTATAGAGGAGCGGCGAATACCAGCCCTGGCACGTTTATTTGTCAGTAAAGTGAATATCGCCAACAAAGCAGGCAAACCCATAACCCTGCAATCGCATCTGCTGGACAAGCACCTTCAGTTGTTTATAGTTCCTCTTAAAAGTAAGGGGTATGCAAACATTTACCTGAAAAACATTACAGAGCGGCGCGAAGCGGAACTGGCACTCGAAGAAAGTCAGTATTTTGTCCGCAACATCACCCATACCATTCCCAATATAATTTACATCTACGATCTTGAGCAGGATCGCTTTGTTTACCTGAACGATCACATTGAATCTGTACTGGGCTATAACCAGCAGGACATAGCAGCTATGCACGGGCATGTGTTTATGTCGTTGTTGCTGCCGGAAGAGCTGCCAAAAATGTATGCGCATACCTATGGCATGCTGCAGGCACAGGATGGCGAAGTGCGGGAAGCGGAGTACATGGTATTATCTAAAAATGGTGAAAAGAAAAACCTGTTATGCCGTGAAAGTATTTTTAAGCGCAAAGAAGACGGCCAGGTAAAAAAAGTGATAGGCTCGGCCCAGGATGTAACGCAACTACGGGAGCAAACCAAAGCGCTGCTAGAGCAAAAAGAATTCTACGAAGGTATCCTGAATCATATACCGTCAGATATAGCGGTTTATAATAACCAACTCCAGTACCTTTTTGTAAACCCTGTTGCAGTCTCTGATCCGGCATTACGCAAATGGATAGTAGGCAAAACCAATGAAGAATACTGCGCCTACAGAAATGTCCCGCCTGAGCGTATTAAAACAAGAAGTTACCATTTAGAAGTTGCCCGATCCAGTAAAGAATATGTTGCTTTTGAAGAGCAGATAACTACACCCAAAGGTGACACATCTTACCATATCCGCAAGCTAAACCCAGTAGTAGACCAGAGCGGAGATCTGAAAATGATCATCGGACATGGCCTGAATATTACAGACCTCCGGACTGCTCAGGAAAAAATAACAAAGAGCGAAGAGAAGAACAGGGCTATTCTGGCGGCAATACCTGACCTTATGTTTATAATAGACAAGGATGGTATATACCTGGACATGAAGAATGTGGAGCAGGCACATCTGCTCGTTCCTAAGGAAAACGTGATTGGCTCTCACATACAAACACTCCTACCCGAATCGGTTCACAAACAGATACTTGGCCTTATTAAAAAGGTAATTAAAACCGGCCACCCGGAACGTACAGACTATGAACTGGAACTGGAAAATGGCCTACACTATTATGAAGGCAGAATAATTAAGTATAACTCCGAGCAGGTACTGGCGATTATTCGTGATACCACCGAAGAGCGGAAGGCAGCCCTGACCGCCAAAGAACAGAATGACTTTATAAGGCTTGTAATGGACTCCAGCCCAAGCCTCATCTACGTTAAGGATGGTGAAAGCAAATTTAAGATGGCTAACAAAGGTGTTGCCGAACTCTTTGATTTACCTTTAAGCGATTTACTGGAAAAAGATAACAAGGAACTTTTTCCTATACTAGCTGATAGAGAACACTTTGAAAAAGATGACCAAAAAGTAATAGCTGAAAATCGCGAAATAATAGTTGAAGAGTGCTTTACCAAACGGGATGGGAGCAATGTATGGTTTAAAACCATAAAACGTCCGCTTGTTTCCAGCGATGGGCAGCTACATATACTTGGTATTTCTACGGACATAACCGCACAACGCAAGGCTACAAAACAGCTCGAAGAAAGCGAAGAACTTTATCGCCTGCTTTCTGAGAACTCGAAAGATATGATAAGCCTGCATGAGCTGAATGGCCGTTACATCTTTATTTCAAAAGCTGTGGAAGAGATGCTGGGCTATACTGCTTCAGAGGTTATCGGACACTTACCTCAGTTATTGATTCATCCTGATGATTACCAGCTGCTGCATATCAGCTTCAGGAACGTGCAGGCAAAAAAAGTAAATACCAACGTAGAGCACAGACTGATTCGTAAAGACGGGAGTACGCTATGGGTAGAGACCAATTTAAAACCATTACTTGATGCCGAAGGCAATATTGTAAAGATCCAGTCATCGGCACGGGATATTAGTCTTCGCCGCGTAAATGCTGAAGCCCTAAAACGCAGTGAAAGAAAGTACCGTGACCTTATAAACTATAGCCAGGCGTTTATTTGCGCACATGATATGCAGGGCACTATCCTGTCTGCTAATCCGTACCTGCTGAATATGCTGGGCTATACCGAAGAGGAGATTATTGGCAAACAGCTCACCTCCTTCTTTCCTCAGGAACACCGAAAGAATTTTGCAAACTATATAGATAAATTCCAGGACTCGAACTTTGCAGAAGGGGTTCTTTGTATCTTAAATAAACATAACCAGGAGCGCTTTCTGTATTACCAGAATTATAAAGCAGAGGAGCCCGATATGCCCGCTTATATAATTGGCCTCGCACAGGATATTACAGACCGCCTGCAAACTGAACATGATCTGAAGAGGGCCAAAGAAGCTGCTGAAGAATCTGCAAAAGTCAAAGAAAACTTTCTGGCCAACATGAGCCACGAAATCCGGACGCCGATGAACGGTATTCTGGGAATGGCCGGGCTGATGCAGAAAACTAACCTGGACGAAGCTCAAAACAACTATCTGAAGATTATAAAACAATCTGCGGAGAATCTGCTGGTTGTAATAAACGATATATTGGATGTTGCTAAAATTGAAGCTGGTAAGCTGGACCTGGAGCAAATCCCTTTCAATCTGGGCGATTCTATCCGGAACTCATTCCAGGCACTGATATATAAAGCTGAAGAAAAAGAGATCGCCTATAGTTTCGAAGCCCAGCAGGAGCAATACCCACTTGTTGTCGGGGACCCATACCGGTTAAACCAGGTTTTGCTTAACCTGCTGAACAACGCCATTAAATTCACTGACGTTGGCAGCGTAACCCTTAAGTGTCAACTCGTCAGCGAAACTCCAGAAGAGCTGACGATTGAGTTTGAAGTAGCGGATACAGGTATTGGTATACCAGCTGAAAAACTTGAGATCATTTTTGATGGGTTTACACAAGCCTACTCCAGCATAACCCGGAAATATGGTGGCTCAGGACTTGGGTTAAGTATCTGCAAAAACCTGGTTGAAATGCAGGGAGGCAGTATATGGGTAGATAGTAAGGACGGCAAAGGAAGCGTCTTTAAATTTAAGCTTACCTACGCTAAAGCAACCGAAACGCAGCAGACCGAAAACAATAACTTAGAAGTTGACTTTGATAGCCTGGAACCGCTGCACATTTTAATAGCAGAAGATAACGAGATCAATGTTTTCCTGGCACAGTCTATTCTGGAGGGTTGGAACTTTACAGTAGATGTTGCTCAAAATGGTAGTAAGGCAGTTGAGATGGCTTTGCAAAACAGGTATGATGTTATTTTAATGGACATCCAAATGCCTGAATTAAGCGGTATTGATGCAACGTTGGAAATACGGGCTAATGCAGATCAAACAATCTCCAATGTGCCAATTATAGCCCTTACAGCCAATGCTTTCAAGGGGGATGCAGAGAAATACCTGGCTGTCGGTATGAATGATTATATATCTAAACCTTTTCAGGAAGAGGCATTGTATTTAAAGATTTTTGCACTGGTTCCTGATAAAGTTAAGAAAAGGCCAATAAAAGCTATAGCTAAAATTACCGTACCGGCTATAGTTGAACAACCTCTCTATGATCTGCAAACACTGCACAAAATGGCCCGTGGGAATCAGGCATTCGTTAACAGAACTATACAGCTTTTTATACAAACGGTTCCTGAAACAGTAGCAGAACTAATGAACTGTGAACAGCAGCAGAATTGGGAAGGTGTTAGCGCAGCCGCACATAAATTAAAATCAACAGTGGATACATTACGTATCGAACAATTACGGCCTGTGGTAAGACAAATTGAACTGGATGCTAAAAAGCATATCAACCTAAAGCAAGTGTCTGCGCATATTGCCTTTGTAGGAGAACATATAAATCTCATCATTAAGGAAATAACCAAAGAGATTATCTAAGCACTGCAACTATAGTTCTGTTTACGGGACTATAGTTTTAAATAGTGCGAATTGTACACCAACAAAGCAAAAAGCCGCTGAAATTACAGCGGCTTTTTGCTTTGTTGGTGTACTGGTATTTATTCGTATGAGGCTGATGTGAGCATTACATGCCTGCTCATTTGCTGGATCAGGTAGAGTCGTAGTGCGGCATCTTCCTGTAACATGAGCTGCAGCTCATCTTTAGAGATACAAAGGACTTCGGCTGCTTCGGTGGCAATCACTGTCTGGCTATAGTTATCCTGCATCAGGTCCGGCAAACCCAACAGGGTTCCGGCCTGCACTTTTCTGGGAGCGCCACCTTCAGGCGTAACCTGCGCACTTCCTTTTATAAGGTAATAAAGCTCCTTGTTGGGGTTCCCTGATTTAAACAAGCAAGTATCAGGAGTTACCCTTTTAAGGTTACCTTTAACCTGCCCCTCCTCTATCATCTTCCTGAACAACATATATACAGCTTAGTTAAGTATGTACGAAAACAATTGGCTTGCCTTTACAAAAATAAAAAAGGAGCATTAACAACTATAGCTTTTGAATCAACTATTCTATGTCTGCTTCAGAATTACTGATTTGTGGACTTTTTAGCCTGCTTGAGGGTATTTTAATACTGTATACCAGCTTAGCAACTAAACCTTCCTTCCTGTAATTAACCAATTATTATATGATAAAGGTACCACGGGCGCTTAAGCCATGCACTGAGTAACGTCACCGGCAGTAATGACTTATGTCAGTTTAGAAACTATAGTCTGGTGGGATGACTGAAGAGTAAAATGTTTATTTTTTAGTGAGTAGTAGCTGCAACAGGCTTGGTACAACAGCTCATTTCAGTTTTGTGTGTAGCTGTTTCTACTACTTTAGGACTAAGATACGGGATGCCTAAACCTAAGCCGCGAACTATAAAAAGGATGGCCAGTGTCATGCCGATGTAGGGTACCGCACGGTTAAACATACCACGCACTTTCAGGCTTATAAGCTTACCGGATAAAGATACCAGGAACATTAACGGGAAGGTTCCGAGGCCAAACAAGGCCATGTAAAGCATGGCTCCGGTAACTCCCGGTGCACTGATCGCTCCGGCCAGGGCAATATAAACAAAACCGCAAGGCAGCAATCCATTTAATAGTCCAACCATAAACAGGGCACTCAGCGAGTTCTTCTGGAAATAATAGCCCAGTTTCCGCCTTACCCAGCTCATTAGTTTATCGGTACCAAGTATGCTGGCAGATTTGCCTTTTATAGCAGCCGGAAGAACCAGTAATAGTAAAATTAAAATACCTGAAACGATAGATACGGTTTGCTGTAAGCCCGCCATCTGCAGCGATTCGCCGAACGCGCCAGCCAAAGCACCGAGCAAAGCATACGTAACTATACGGCCGCTATTGTACAGGAGCCGGCCGGCGTAATATCGCCAGCCGGAACTCCCGACAAAGGGTAGCGCCATCGCTATCGGGCCGCACATCCCTACACAATGGAAACTACCTACAATTCCGAAAATAAATCCAGCCCAGATCATGGCTATTTTTGTATTTGGATTACTTTTTCTGTGTAATATGTATCTTCACCGTCGCTGAAGTTCACGCGAACTTTCCAGATTCCGCTATCAAGATCTTTGGCATCAAGTAACTGACTCTGGTCACGGCCCAGTTGAAGCGGCAACTGCTCGTCTAGTTTGTCGTTAGACGGGCGGAAAAGCGTAATGGTACCTGTCAGGTTTTTGTCTTTATAAGTAGCGGGCATCTGCAATAAAATTGTTTTATCGTCAGCGCTATAGTTTAGCATCACATCACCAAGTGCCTGTGTGCGTCTCACTTTTTCTATCTGGTCCTGATACTTGATCTCCTGCTCATAATAATCCTTGCTAACAAGGTCTACATCCTGGTTCATGGCTTTGTAAACAAACATAGCTATGTAGCTCATAAACAAAATCATACAAACTACAATGGCATATGGCCAAAGGGTAAAACTTTTATTTTTATCTGTATTTTTCATTTTGAAGTCTCCTTTTACAATTAATTAGCCGGTCCCAGGAATTTGGTTTCGGTCGTAGTGATCAGCTCATCGCCATGGTACACGCCAATCTCAATTTCTGAGTTCATGCCTGTCAAGTCTTCTTTTGCTATCTCCGTAAAGAAAACGCCTTCTGCAATCCCCTGCGCTGGTAAAACAAGCTCGTTACCAACAACTTTTATAGATCCGTCTTTATCAAGCAACTTTAAAGTAAGCGGCATCTCATGGTTTGTTTTGTTGATGACAGAGATGTTATACAGGTTCTTGATATGCCCCTGCTCTGTTTTCTGATATAACTGTCCCGGCGTGCGCAGTATAGTCGCTTCAGCTTCATCTCGGGTTAAGAGTAAAGTAGTCAGGGCAGTCATAAGAATAACCAGGATGGCAGTATAACCCATTACACGGTTGGTAAAGAACGTCCACTTTTTACCAGTTTCAATTGCCTCCTCCGATTCATAGCGGATCAAACCTTCCGGCTTATCGATCATGCGCATGATGTCGTTACAGGCATCAATACAGGCAGTACAGTTAATGCATTCCAGCTGCTGCGCTCCGTTACGGATATCGATACCTGTCGGACACACCTGCACGCACTGGTTACAGTCTATACAGTCGCCATCGGTGCGTTCCTGCCCTTTTCTTAATTTACCACGCGGCTCACCACGTCCATAGTCATAGGCCACTACCAGCGTTTTCTTATCCTGCATCACGCCCTGCAAGCGGCCGTACGGGCAAACTATAGTACAAACCTGCTCGCGGAAGGAAGCAAACACCCAGTAAAAAGCACCCGTAAAGGCAAGCAGGGTACCAAAACCAACCAAATGATTGAATGGCCCTTCTGTAATTATTTTCTGCAGTTCATCTATACCAATTACATAAGCCAGAAAGAGGTTGGAGATGACAAAAGAGATCAGCAGGAAAATAGCAGTTTTAGAGCCTTTCTTAATGATCTTTTCTGTGTTCCATGGCATTTTATTCAATGCCTTCTGTTTGGTAAAGTCTCCTTCTATGGCATATTCTATCCTGCGGAAAACCATCTCCAGGAATATTGTTTGCGGGCAGACCCAGCCACAGAAAATACGGCCATACACAACCGTAAACAAAATGATAAATACCACCAGCGCCAGGAAAGCCAGTACCAGTATAAAGAAATCCTGCGGCCAGAAAAGAACGCCGAAGATCACGAACTTGCGCTCCACCACATTTAACATAAGTAGTGGCAAGCCGTTAATTTTAATGAAAGGACCTGCAAATAAAAGTGTCAGCAACAGGTAGCTAACATACTTGCGATAGTTGTATAGTTTACCTTTCGGCTTTCTGGGATACACCCAGATACGTTTTCCCTGTTCATCTACAGTCGAGATGTGGTCCCGAAACTCGTCGGTTGGTTTTATTTTAATTGCCATGGCAGTGGTAATTTGTGCGGAGATTAGTCCTGCCTGTTAATGTATATGAAAAGAATTAGTTCTTAGAGATCCGTAAAATCTGCTTCCACAAAATTCTGAAAACAAAGGCTTCTAAATGATGACTTAAGTCATAAATCAGGGTGATTGTAATCAACTATAGTTTTTTTATTATTGAAGCTGTTTAGAATTTTATATGCCTTTGCGTTACGCCCATACTGCGTGCTTTCATCAGTAGGTATTAGAACCGGCTCAATGGATTGTTACCCTAGCTGTCAGATTAAGCATAGTTTTGAGAAAATTTATGCTCTTTCGGACTTCCTAGTCTGAAAGCACGCTGCCTGGGACTTCGAAGTTCATCTAGATCAGCCTTTCTTTTTATGCGGACATGGATGTCCGCAGCAGACATAGTTTCGGACACAGATGTCCAAAACAGCTTACCCTGACGGCTATGGTGAAAACAACAAGCATGGCTCGTTTTCTCCTTCTTAAACTCTAAACAACTTCTATAGCTAAATACCATAGACGCAGTTACAAATACAAAAAGCCGCAAACACTATAGTTAAGTGCCTGCGACTTTCTGCTTCTCGTTTTCAATTCAATAGTTACATTTTTTCACCCTGTGGTTCTTTTGCACCCGCTGGGTTTGTTCCCTGCAAGCTCAGGATATAGCTGGATACTTCGAGCATCTGGTCTTTTGTGAGCTTACCCTGCCAAGGCACCATACCTTTTGCCGGCACGCCGTATTTTACAGTTTTAAAGATGGCATTCACGTCGCCTCCGTGCAACCAGTATTCGTCAGTAAGGTTAGGACCTACAGTTCCCTGTCCTTCCTGACCGTGGCAGGCAGCGCAGTTTGTGTTAAATAATGCCTTACCAGATTCTAAAGCAGTAGCATCTGTTAAAACCTCAAAGTTGGTCACCGCGTTCGGATCGTCTACATTCTTTGAAGCAATCAGGGCAGCTTCTTCCATCTCCATTTCATACTCTTCAGTCTGGAGTGCGCCTGTCTTAAACACGTGGAAGTGCAGCATATACCCTATTGCGAAAACTATAGACACATAAAACATAGCTTTCCACCAGGGCGGAAGATCGTTGTCGTATTCCTGGATACCGTCAAAGTCGTGGTGAGAGTGAATCTCATTCTTAGCTTTACCTGTAACTAACGTAGCATCGCCACGCATCAGGAACAGCACTCTGCCCGCAAACGAAGTACGGAAGTCTTCATCGTAAATAGAGTCTCCCAGCATCGGTACGAACAGTCGGAACATCATTACCAGCACCAGTATAGTTAGCAGGATAATGATTGCCGCAAGTGCGAACGTGAACAGTAACACCGGTGGAAGATCCATAAAAGCAACATCAGCTTCAGCAGCAGATGCAGCCGCGTTAGCATCTGTAGCAGGTGTGGCAGGCACTTCAGCTACTACTTCAGCTGGCTTCTCGCTTTCGGCTTTAATAAAGGCAATTACGTTTGCCACATCCTCGTCAGAAAGTGAGGTGCCAAAAGCTGGCATCGGCACTTTATTAAACTTCTCGTAAACTGCTACGGCGTCTTTATCTCCTGCCTGCACCAGTTCCTGCGAGTTTTTGATAAACTTAGTCAGCCACTCATCGCCCCGGCGCTTATGCACATCTTTAAGAGCCGGACCAACTACGTCCGCATCCAGGCTGTGGCAGGCTGTACAGTTGCCTTCAAATATTGCTTTACCAGCAACGGCATCCTGTGCTTGCGCTGTGCTGCCCATCAGCAGTAAGCTGGCAACCAGTGCCAGACTGCTGTTCTTGATCAATTTCTTTAAAGAGCTCATTGTCTTACTCCTTCAAAAGTGGTGTCTTCGGTTTCGTCGTCGCACGCTATGCTGCTCATGGTGTTTGCATAGTTCTTGTCCATCAGGGCAACATAAACTATAAGGCCCAAGAAGAACACAAAGAAGATGCTGAACGAGATAAGCGGATATATTTCGATGCCGTCTATGGCTTGCAAAACATTTTTATACATTTCTTTAGAATTTTTGACTCTTTGACTTTGTGACAAAGGACATTTAGATTGCTCCTTTGTCCTTTGTCATGTAGTCTTTTATCAGGTTAATTATTCTACTTCTTCCGTTTTCACCTTAATATCAGTACCTAGGCGCTGCAGGTAAGCAATCAGGGCAACGATCTCTTTCTCAGGCTTCACTTCAATACCTTCTTTTGCCAGGTCAGCTGAGATGCCTTTAGCCTGCTTTATCAACTCTTCGTTAGAGTTAGCGATATAGTCATCTTCGTAAGGCACACCCAGTTGCTTCAGCACGCGCAATTTGTCTTCTGTGGTGCTCTGGTCAACTTCCTGCTCAAACAACCATGGGTATGCTGGCATAATAGAGCCCGGCGACATAGAAGTTGGATCCATCATGTGGTGATAGTGCCAGCTGTGCGGATACTTGCCTCCCACTCTGTGAAGATCCGGACCGGTACGCTTAGAGCCCCACAGGAAGTTGTGATCATACACGAACTCACCTGCTTTAGAGTACTCCCCGTAACGCTCTGTTTCTGACCTGAAAGGACGAACCATCTGAGTATGGCAGTTAACGCAACCTTCTTTGATATATAAGTCACGGCCTTGTAACTCCAGCGAAGTGTAAGGCTTCACGCTGGCTATAGTTGGCACGTTAGATTTGATAACGAATGCCGGGATAAACTCTACCAGACCACCGATCAGGATCGCAACAGTTGCCCATATAGCCATTTGCGTCGGACGCTTCTCGATCCACGAGTGCCAGTGACCGGAGTTACTAGATACAGACTGCACAACTATAGGTGCTTCTGTTCTTTCGTTCGCTTCCAGTTTGCCTGATTTGGCAGTTTTGTACAGGTTGTACATCATCAGGAACACACCGCTCAGGTAGAAGATACCACCAATACCACGCAGGTAATACATCGGCACGATCTGAAGCACTGTTTCCAGAAAGTTAGAATATTGTAGCGTACCTTCTGCAGTGAACTGTTTCCACATTAAGCCTTGTGTGAAACCAGCCCAGTACATCGGGATGGCATAGAAAAGAATACCAAGCGTACCTAACCAGAAGTGGGCATTTGCCAGCTTCTTAGAGAAAAGCTCAGTTTTGTAAAGGCGTGGGAACAACCAGTACAGCATGGCAAATGTCAGGAAGCCATTCCAGCCAAGTGCTCCCACGTGTACGTGCGCTACTATCCAGTCAGTAAAGTGGGCAATAGCGTTCACGTTCTTTAAAGAAAGCATAGGGCCTTCGAACGTAGCCATACCATATGCTGTAATAGCCACCACCATAAACTTCAGGATAGGCTCTTCGCGAACTTTATCCCAGGCGCCACGCAGTGTAAGCAAACCATTGATCATACCACCCCAGCTCGGAGCAAGCAGCATTACCGAGAACACAACACCCAGCGACTGTGCCCAGTCAGGTAACGAAGTGTAAAGCAAGTGGTGCGGACCAGCCCAGATGTAGATAAAGATCAGCGACCAGAAGTGTATGATAGATAATCTGTAAGAGTAAACCGGACGGTTGGCAGCCTTAGGCAGGAAGTAATACATCAGGCCCAGGAACGGCGTTGTCAGGAAGAACGCAACCGCGTTGTGGCCATACCACCACTGTACCAGCGCATCCTGCACACCTGCATAACCAGAGTAACTCTTGAACAGGTTAACCGGCATCTCATATGAGTTTACGATGTGCAACACAGCAACTGTCAGGAAGGTGGCGATGTAGAACCAGATGGCAACGTACATGTGCTTTTCGCGGCGCTTGGCAAGTGTGCCAAACATGTTCCAGCCAAAAACTACCCATATAAGCGTGATAGCGATGTCTATAGGCCACTCCAGCTCAGCATACTCTTTAGATGTGGTCATGCCCAGCGGAAGGGTAATTACTGCAGAAACTATAATTAACTGCCAGCCCCAGAAGTTGATCTTGCTGAGAAGATCTGAATACATCCTGGTTTTGCAAAGGCGCTGTAAGGAGTAATAAACACCCATAAAGATGGCATTACCCACAAAGGCGAATATAACAGCGTTGGTGTGCAATGGTCTTACACGGCCAAAAGTGGTATACTGCGTACCCATGTTCATGTCTGGGTTTGCGAGCTGAAAGGCGATGATCACTCCTATCAGCATACCGGCAATACCCCAGAATACAGTGGCTATACCAAAATCCCGTACGATCTTGTTATCATAAAAGAACGTTTCGGTTTCTCCCGTGCCTCTGCCTTTCGGCTTTAGCTTATCGGGCGCATTTTCTAAGACTTCAGCTACATTAGTTGACATGTGCGGTGTCCTCCATTTTGTTTAAGTGTTGTATGTGTTTGATTTGTTATTTTCGGCATTGAACTATGGGTACAAATTTCCGCAGCCATACGTCAGGAAAAGATGATTAATGTCATTTCAGTTGGTGATTGATATCAGCCACTATAGTTAATGAGGTTTGAGTTAAGGAGTTTAAGAGTGAGCTAACTTATAGTTTAAGCTCAACCATACTGCATGTAACTAACTCTTAACTATAGCTTTATGGCTGAAGACTCTTTCCTATGCTTTGCTCTTCCTTTGATTTTTTACTGCTTTTAGTTGTTACCTCGTTATCGAAGAGCATGCGCACAGCCGGCGTATAGTCGTCGTCGTACTGGCCGGAGCGAACTGCCCATAAAAACGCCAGGAGAAACGCTGTAGCTACTGTTACACTCACTGCGATCATTAAAAAGATGATATACATAGTAGTTAAGAGTTAAAGAGTTTGGGAGTTAGAGAGTGACGCGAATGATTAATTAGTAATGAATAAAGAGTAGTATCTTTCGCTCAATCTTATTCACTTATTAATCATTAGTCATTCCTTCATTAATCATTATAATCCTGCTCTTCTGGCAGCGAACTTTACTGAGAGTGTTGCAAAAGTCATCACGCTGAGTGTACTGATCGGCATCAGGATAGCAGAAACGATCGGGGTAAACAGTCCCATTACGGCCATGGTCAGGCCAATCACGTTATAGACCAGCGACACCGCGAAGGTCAGCAGGATCAGCATCATAGTAGTTTTAGAGAACTTCAGGAACTTACTCAGCTTTTCAAAAGCAGTGGCATCCAGAATAGCGTCGCAGGACGGCGAGAAGTTGGTAATGCTATTAGTAAGCGCTATACCCGCATCACTTTGACGAAGTGCCCCAGCATCGTTCAATCCATCTCCCACCATCATTACCTGGTGTTGCTGTTTCTTCAGATGCTGTATGTATTCCAGTTTCTGCACAGGGCTTTGGTTAAAGTTGAGTTCGGCCTCTTTGCCCAACAGTTCTTTCAGGCGTGCTTCCTCGTGGTCATTGTCACCGGAAAGTACCGCCAGCTTTTTATCTTTCAGATCATGCAGGATATCCTTCAGGCCCTGGCGGTAAACGTTGAAGAAGGTATAATACCCCAGGATAACCCCATCAAAGGAAACATAAACGGTTGTTTTAAGTGTGTCTTTAACAGAATCAGCTTTAACCCCTATGTATGAGGCAGATCCGATCCGAACTATATTTCCGTTAACCTCGCCAACAAGTCCCTTTCCTGCAAACTCCTGGAAGTTCTCAACAGCTATAGTTTCGCCGTTCAAACTCTGGAAAATGCGCTGGCTCAATGGGTGCGTCGAGTGGCTTAACACTGATTTTATAGTTTGCTCCTGCTCTGTTGTAAGCGTTTTGCCGGTATAGTTCAGTTCTGCTGCGCTTGGCTCCGTAAGCGTACCTGTCTTATCAAAAACAACCGCATCTATTTTAGCCAGCGTTTCTACTACAGCAGTGTTCTTCAGGTAAAACTTGTTTCTGCCGAAAACGCGCAGGGTGTGGCCATGCACAAATGGGGTAGCCAGCGAAAGCGCACAAGGGCAGGCAATGATCAGCACCGAAGTAAAGGCACGCATGGCCATTTCCATGTCGCGGGGAACCCAGTAGATGAGAGCACCCGCTGCAACCAGCATCGTAACTATAATAAACCACTTACCGGCAATATTGGCGTAGGTATTTACACTTGTGCTCTCTTCCTTAGAGAAAACGCTGTCGTTCCATAGTTGGGTCAGGTACCCCTGCGATACTTCCTTCACCACTTCCAGCTCTATGCTTTCGCCAACCTGTCGGCCACCGGCATAAATCACCTCTCCCATTACTTTCTCAACTGGCTCCGATTCACCGCTCACAAAACTATAGTCTATCAGGGCTGTGCCACGAAGCAGCATCGCATCGGCAGGAATAAGCTCCTGGTTGCGGATACGGATACGGTCACCCACTGTCAGGTTGCGTACAGCTACTGCTTCTTCGTCGCCGTTCTCTTTCAGCACAGTTACAGATACCGGGAAATAGGACGTATAATCTCTGTCGAAAGAAAGCGTATCGTAGGTCTTTTGCTGGAAATATTTACCGATCAGCATAAAAAACACGAGACCGGTAAATGAGTCGAAATAGCCCGGGCCTGTGCCGGAGACTACCTGGTAAATGCTGGTAAAGAACAAAGCCAGTAAGCCTGTGGCAATAGGCAGGTCAATGTTTACCATACGCTGCCGGATACCCTCCCAGGCGGATGAAAAGAAGCCACGCGCACTATAAAAGAACACCGGAATTGCCAGCAAAAAGCTCAGATATCCAAAGAAAGAGCCAAAAGTACGTTGTAACCCTTCGGTAAAGGCAAGGTAATCCGGGAAGGCCAGCAGCATGACGTTGCCAAAGCTGAAACCTGCAATGCCCAGTTTATAGATGAGCGTGCGGCTTGGCTTTGAAGTTTTCTTGCCATTGGTATCAGCCAGCGTAATTTCCGGCTCGTAGCCAATGCGCGTAAGCAGGGTAACCACCTCACGCAACGCTATTTTCTGATAGAAGTAAGTAAGAGAAACTTCTTTGCGCAGGAAATTAACAGTTGACTCTGAAATGCCGGAATTTAACTTGAAAAGGTTTTCGAGCAGCCAGATACACGAACTACAGTGCATCTGCGGAGTATAAAACGTGATCTTGCAGATGTTATCATCTTTAAAGCTGATCAGTTGGGCTTCTACACCGGCATCATTCAGGTAAGCAAACCGGCTTTCTACAACAGGCTTTTTGCCCGTAATACCCGGGTTCTCCTCCAAGTTATAGTAGTTGCAGAGATTGTTCTCTTCTAAAAGTTCGTAAACGTTCTTACAGCCCGTGCAGCAAAATGCTTTTTCGTCTGCTATTATCAGCTCATCCACGCAGGAATCCCCGCAATGGTAGCATGTCTGAACATTGGTTTGGAGTGCGGCTTCCATCTCAATTTTCTATTTATGGTCTTTTGCAAAGGTAGATGGAAGGCCTTCCGGAAATGATGATAAGGGTCAGTTTTAGGGGTGATTGATATCACTGGATATTACCTGAAATGCCAGGACATTTGTAATGTAAACGCTAGGGAAATATGCTTAGGCTTTAAAGTTTGAGCAGGTAATGTTGCAAAGAGGGAAAGGCAGTTTACAGGCAACTATGCTATAGTTGCAAACTCAAGGAATATTAGGTGTTTTGTTTTAAAGTTTAGTATAGGTGAAAAGTAGTATCTGTAGTGGGATACTAAAACAGAAAAGGCAGGCTTTTATGAGCCTGCCTTTTGTTTTTATATTCAAACTATAGTTGTTTGCTTAATCGTAAAGGTGACAGATCTTGTAGAGCTTTTCAGGATCCAGAATAGTAATGCTGCTGCCTTTGGTGGTAATGATGCTTTCGTCTTTAAATTCTGATAACAGGCGGATAGTGGTCTCTTTGGCAGTACCAACTATAGATGCCAGGTCTTCTCTGGAAATAGAGATCGTAAATTTGTCTTCTACTTCCGGTTGCTGCTGGTAGGTTTTCTGTAAAAGCAGCAGGGCTTCTGCCAACCTTTCTCTTACAGGCTTATAAGCCATCTGCACCATCCGTTCCTCTGCTTCACCAAGTGCTTTCGAGAATAGCTTCATCAACCCACCGGAAAACTCCACATTGGATGAAATAAGCTCCAGGAACTGCGATTTAGGAATAAAGCAAACAACTGCATCATCCAGCGCCACTGCCGAAGCCGAATAGTTAGAATCAGCCATTAGCGCGCGGTAGCCTACCACATCACCTGGCTTCGCCAAACGTATGATCTGCTCTTTCCCATCGCTACCCATTTTGGTGACTTTTACCTTACCCGAGTTAATGCAATGCAAGCCCGAAGGCCTGGTGCCCTCATGGAAAATAACCTGTCCTTTTTTAAAAGTGAAGCAAGATTTAGTAGCACTTACATCTTCTAACTCATTGCCCTTACAGCAACCCAGTAGCGAATGCTTCCTGGATGCGCAGTTCATACAATCTGGCGCTGAGAATTTCATCATACAATTTCGAATGGTGCTGTAAAAGTAAGCATTAGCACCATATATCCTAAGCCAAGCAACAGCCTTTTTTTAGTAAACGTTCCTGGAGAGCATCTGCCCGGGTTTAAATAGGTTAACAGAACTATAGTTTGTGGCCGCGCCCTAACCTGCTGTTTCTTAGCTTTCCGGCCCATAAACCGAAAATGTATTATCTGTATAAAAGAATACGATCTGCTTCACCGTCTTCTCCTGTTTTAAGTCGGCCATTGTTATAGTTTGAGGAGCAGCAGTATTTTGTACTTTTTCGCGCATGGGCTCGGCGGCCTGGTAAGGCGCTTCAGGAATCGGCTCAACTATAGGTACAGGTATTTCCGGTGCAACCGGGGCTGCTATTTTATTTAGCATTTCACCTTCTCCAAGCAGTAACCAATCAGGGTTTATAGTTCTATAGTTACCTATCACTTTGAGGATTACATCCAGGCTGGGTTTGTTCCTGCCACTCAGTATATGACTCAGGATGGCACGCGGTACTTCAATCCGGTCTGCAAACTGAGACGAAGAAAGTCCTGTATATTCTATTAACTGCCTGATCCTCTCAACCATAAACTACTATAGCTACCATGTTTAACAAATGTAACATGATGCTGATAAAATAACAAGCCCGCTATATTTATAAAGTCATTCAACAGTTAAACAACAAGTTCACAATTAGAAGTTACTCGCCTTATTAACAACGATTTAAGGACTATATTATTCAATACACAAACTATAATTTACATTTGTATATACATTTGTAAACTATAGCTAATAGACAGATTCTTTTCTAACTACAATGAAGTTAAGAAATAAGAGGTTTTGTTAACTGACTGACTGGCAACAACTATAGGATTCAGCACCTCTGCCACTATGTCACTCTCCTGAAAGCCGTATTGTGGATAAAGCGAGTTATCCACAATACGCTAAAACACTCAACTATAAAGCATTATCACACTATCTCAAACTATAGCTTTAGCTTTTACAACCTGACACATTAGCTGCTATAATTCATGCAACTATAAAACCTGGCTATAAACTATAAACAGTAGCTTATTTTACGCTTTGCTTTTTGTACTTTTAAAACATAAGCCAAACTATAGTACATAAAAAAACTGCAAGGCCTTCGAACTGTATTCTGAAGACATTGCAGTTTTAAAAATATACTTATCCTTTATTTCACAATAAATTTGCCATGCATCTTTTGCCAGTGATCCGGGTAGGTACAAACAAAATCGTAGACACCGGGTGGCGGAGCTTTAAATTCATGTGCTATAGTTTGGCCGGGCAGAGCCAGTGGAGTTGCAGCTAATACATGTTTACTATCCGGTATGTAATTCCCGGGCGGACCAATCTCCGCTCCTATTTTAGCCACCGCTTCCGACATGCCCTCTGTAACTACCACAAAATTATGTATAGCATTCAGGTCTGTCCCCTCATTTATCAGGGTCAATTTTACAAGTGAGTCTTTGTCAACTTCCAGTGTATCCTGATCAAAAACCATGTCCTTAACTTCCTCTCCGGTTGCTCGCAGCACAATTTCCACAGTTGGCTGTAAGGTCGTATCGGAAACTACCTTCTTTACAGGTACAGATACGCTGTCATGCATTTTTTCTTTTAGTACACCCACTTCACTGGTGTCACTGCCACACGACGCTAAAGCAAAAACAAGTGTTATAGTTAGTATTTGAGCTATTCTTTTCATGATCTGCTCCTTTCTGGCTCTGGCTTAGCCAAAATACTCTTTAGCCAGTTTCTTATCATGTCCATAGATATCATCCCGGAAATGAACCTTTCCCTCATCATCAACCCAGCTTGTAAAATAAACCAGGTACACCTGCAGCTTTTTAGGCAACGTGATCCAGGTTTCCTCTCCATCTTTTATAGTTTGGAGCATGCGCTGTCTGTTCCACTCCGGCATATCTTTTAAGAGGTATTCGCCCAGTTCAAGAGGTTTTTCCAACCGTACACAACCATGGCTGAATCCGCGCTCGGTCTGGTTAAACAGCGCATCAGCAGGCGTGTCGTGCAGGTACACATTGTAAGAGTTCGGGAACAGGAACTTGATGTTACCTAATGAGTTTGTTGGCCCCGGACGCTGACGCACCATATAGGGGAAGTTTTTCTCGGTAACACTTGCCCAGTCTATACTCGATGCAGAAATAGGCTTCGGGTTCTTTTCTTTCGTTACAATTTCCATATCAGCGCCCTCGAGGTAATTCGGGTTACGCAGCATGGCCGGCTTTATTTCTTTTTCAACGATACTGTTTGGTACGTTCCAGTAAGGGGACAGCACTATAAATTCCATTTTATCACTAAAAATAGGGGTCGAGTTGAGCTCTTTACCCACAATTACTTTCATTTCAAAGGTCTTTTTATAGGCTCTTTCGGCCTCAGGGTCGTTATCGGGGTCTTCGTACATGTAAAGTTTAAACTCTGGTATGTTAACCCAGATGTATTTCTGATCCAGGCTTTTTGGCACCAGTCGTTTCGGTATCCAGCGCCAGCGCTCCATGTTCATCATTATCTGCTGAATTCGGTCCTCTATAGGCACATTCATCATGCGTAGGGTATTACCGCCCACTTTTCCATCCTCTCCCAGGCCATGCAATCGCTGAAACTCTTTGACCTGCGCAACCAGGGCATCATCAAACAGACGCATCTTCGGGTCGTTCACGTTGATAACACTGCCCGGGTTCAGGCGTTTCCGAAGCTGAATAACCGCTGCGGCTGTGTCCCCTTTCTGCAGTACTTTCGCTTTGCCCAGTTCCACTTTAGCCCAGCCTCCTTTTTCCTGCAGCTCTCTGTACTGCTGCAACGTTTCGCGGAGATCTTTATAGCCTTTATGCAGAGCTTCGAATTCATAATACGGGTAAGTGCTTTCACGCTCTTTTAAGATGGTTTGCAGCGCTTTATGCAGCTTTATCTTATTCTTTTTTATGTTCCAGTCTATAGAGCCTACTTCGCCGGGATTAACACGGCCACGGTAGAAGTCTGATGCATAGTTAAAATACGACGCGGTAAGCCCAACATCTATTTGCTGTTGCAGCTCTAAGCGGGCTGAGTCCTGTCCGCTCATATCCTCGTATTTTTTAAACAGCGTATTAAAATCTACCAGCTTATATTTTTTGGGGTCCAGGCCTTCTTTAGAAGCATCATCCAGGGTAGCTAAAAATTTCTGTGCTTCCGGCACCAGCTCATTATCCCGGAACCAGGCCAATGCATAATCTCTCTCCCCATAAAAAAGGTACATAAGGTCGGCGTATGCTTTAAACGCAGGTTCTTTGCTAACATATTCCTTAATATAAAGGCTGTCGGTGATGGCTTGCGGCAATTCTTTTATGCCTAGCATCTCTCCTATTTTGCTACCGTTACCATCGTTCTTATCGCCTGACTTATTGCAGGAAGAGAAAACGAACAGTAGCAGCAGAACTATAAAAGGATAGAAAATTTTTGATTTAGAATGATAAGGGTTCATGTGATTCGGATTTGGGGTATACCGTTGCAATTGGTGTATATAGTTCAAGAGCAATCTGTTTATAATACAATTTTAAAACAAGCTTGAGTTGATTATCAGGCTGTTTTGCTTTATGTACTTCAATTTTAGTTAAAAAGTTATAAGCATGTGCCCCTCCTGGACTGCCACCTGTAGTTGTAGCAGGAATGCTCCCGTACCATGTATGCGCTGAAATTGGTAAGGTTTTTATAGTAATTATGAAATCCTTAACTTACCCGTTTAAGCAACCAGATACGTATGAAGCCTTATCAGAAATATTTACTCGGTTTAGGAATGGCCGGAAGCCTGCACCTAACCGCCTGCACCACGCAAAACACAACTAACACCGAAACTATGACCACAGCACAACAGGCACAACAACAGGTATCCGAAGATGTGCACAGCTACGCCGAACCAACCAAAGCGGTAGCCCGCCACCTGGACCTGGATATTGCCGTCAACTTTGATACGAAAACTATAAGCGGAACTGCCAGCTACAACATCGACAACCTGGCAAAAGGTAACGAGATCATTTTTGATACGCGTGGCCTGCAGATAGAAAAAGTTTATCTGGGAGATAACAGGGAAGAAACCACTTTCAGGTTAGGCGAAACTGATAACGTTTTAGGCCAGCCGCTTTACGTAACTATAAAGCCCGAAACCAAACGCGTAACGATACAATATAAAACATCGCCGGATGCAGCAGCCCTGCAATGGCTGAACCCGCAACAGACTGCCGGTAAAAAATATCCTTTCCTGTTCACACAGTCGCAGGCGATTCTGGCCCGCACCTGGATTCCGATACAGGACAGCCCGGGCATACGCATTACCTATAACGCCAAAGTGCAGGTACCTAAGGAGCTGATGGCTGTTATGAGTGCCGAAAATCCAATGCAGAAGAACGCTAACGGGATTTACAATTTCCAGATGAAGCAGCAGATACCTTCTTACCTGATGGCTTTATCTGTGGGTGACATGGTTTTCAGGGAAGTTGGTCCGCAGACTGGTATTTACGCTGAACCTGCAACTATAGAAGCCGCCGCTTACGAGTTTGCCGAGATGGACAAGATGCTGGTGGCTGCTGAAAAGATCTATGGCAAATACCGCTGGGATCGTTACGACCTGCTGGTACTTCCGCCATCGTTCCCGTTTGGTGGCATGGAAAACCCAAGACTAACCTTTGTTACACCTACCGTGTTAGCCAAAGACAGATCGCTTACCAGCCTTATTGCCCATGAACTGGCCCATAGCTGGAGCGGCAACCTGGTTACCAACGCCACCTGGAACGACTTTTGGCTGAACGAAGGCTTTACCGTTTATTTCGAGCGCCGCATTATGGAAGAACTATACGGCAAACCTTACGCTGACATGCTGGCCGTACTGGGCTACCAGGACCTGACAAATACGATAAAAGAGCTTGGCGCTGAAAGCGAAGACACAAGGCTTAAACTGGACCTGGAAGGCCGTGACCCGGACGAAGGCTTAACGGATATTGCCTATGAAAAAGGTAACCTGTTCCTGCACCACATCGAGATGGCCGTAGGCCGGGAGCGTTTTGATGAGTTCGTGAACAAATACTTTAACACCTTCGCATTCCAGAGCACCGACACTGATAAATTCCTGGATTTTCTGCGTAAAGAACTGATCAAAGGAGATGAAGCACTGGCTGAAAAGATAAACATTGAGGGCTGGGTATTTACGCCGGGCTTACCTGAAAATCACGTAAAGCCAACTTCAGAACGATTTGCGCAGGTAGAAGAAACTTTCAAAGCCTGGAAGAATGGTAAACCTGCCGCCCAGCTTACAACCAAAGACTGGTCGAGCCACGAATGGCTGCACTTTATACGCATGCTGCCTGAACAAATGAGCCAGCAGCAGATGCAGGACCTGGACAAAGCCTTTAACTTTACCAACTCGGGCAATTCTGAGGTTTTGGCTGCCTGGTTTATTCATGCAATCCACAACAACTATAGCACGGCCGATAAAGCCCTGGAAAGCTTCCTGACCAATGTGGGTCGTCGTAAGTTCCTGGTGCCTATTTATAAAGCATTAGCTGCAACGCCGGAAGGTAAAAAGAAAGCACTGGCTATTTATGCCAAAGCCCGCCCTAATTACCATGCTGTATCTACTGTTACGCTGGATGAAATGCTGAAATAGAAACTATAAACTATAGTTAAAAAGAAGAAGCCCAGCCATAAACGGCTGGGCTTCTTTTATGTGTACTCTGTGGCTTTCTGACCTGCTTGGGGAGCCCGGCGAAACAACAGAGTTTTGTGTTTTGATTAGATTATCTCTCTGCTTTAATATTAACCGAGCTTTCGGCTATAGTTGTCAGCAGTTCATCTGTTTTCTTTTCCTCATCTAAGGTTCTCAAAAGTAATTTAAGTACATCGTTCATACCCAGCTGCTTTGCATACGTGCAAACAGTGCCATAAGCTGCTATTTCGTAATGCTCTACACGCTGTGCAGATGCAATAAGGGCCGCATCCATTACACTGGCATCAGCTTTCTCCTCCATCATCGACTCAGCTTCACGGATAATGCCTTCCATGGCTTTGCATTTCTCCCCTTTGGCTTTTTCGCCCATCAGTTCAAACACTTTTTCCAAGCGCTCTATCTGTTGTTCGGTTACCTTCAGGTGATCTTCAAAAGCCTTCTTCAGCTGGTTAGAAGATGTTGCCTTCATCATTTTAGGCAACGCCTTTGTAATTTGCTGCTCAGCGTTGTAAATATCCTTCAGTTCATGGATCAGGAGATCATTTAAGTTGTTTAGTTTCATAGCTTGGAAAGGTTTAGCGTCTTACAAATTCTTTTACGAGCTTGTGGAGTTACTATACGCGGAGCCGACCTGATGGTTAAGCAAATTATAATTAAATTTAGCAAACAACTACTTTAAGCACCCCTGTTAAATAATATATATAACTTTACATATATCTCAGACAGATCATATACCTTAAAGATTATGGGAACTACAGAAATGCTTTTTTAACCCCGTTTTGCAACGAAATACCACCATAATGGTAAAGTCTGATAGCTGTACGGTTGTTGTGGCACGTAAACTGTAACTAAACCGTATGAAATAGATCATTAGCATAAAATCATAAAAGAGTAACTGTGGAGAAACCTAAAGGAAAGCTGATTGCAGTTGGCGGAAACGAAGACAAAGGAACCTACCCTAACCCTAAGTCGAAGAAAAAATACTACCTCGATTTTTTTGAACTGGGCATTCTGAAGCGCTTTATACAGGAAATTCCGGTAAAAAACCCGCACATAGAAGTCATAACAACTGCTTCGCTTATTCCGGAAGAAGTAGGTGAACGTTACATGAGTGCTTTCGGTATCTTAGGTGCCGAAAACGCCAGGTTAATGCACATCCGTAACGAAGAAGACGCCCTCCTACCTGAATACCTGGAACGCATCAGCAAAGCCGACGGCGTAATGATGAGCGGCGGTAATCAGCAACGCTTAACGCAGATATTCGGAGACACAGAATTTCTTCACATCATGAGGAAAAGATATCAGGAAGAGCCGTTTGTAGTTGCCGGGACAAGTGCCGGTGCCATGGCGATGTCTAAAATTATGATTAAAGGCGGAAGTGCCCCGGAATCGTTGCTGAGAGGCTCCGTTAAAATGTCTCATGGCCTGGGTTTTATAGATGGCGTGATCATCGACTCTCACTTTGTAGTGCGTGGGCGCTTCGGAAGGTTGATCGAAGCGGTAGTAACACACCCGAAAACCATCGGAATTGGGTTGGGAGAAGATACGGGCGTGCTGATAACAGAAGGAGACCTGATTGAAACGATAGGATCAAACCTGGTAGTTATAGTGGATGGCCATAGCGTTAATTATACCAACGTGCACGATGTTCCGGAAGGCCGTCCCATCTCCATAGAAAAACTGGTGATGCATGTGCTGGCAAAAGGCAACGTGTTTAACATAGAAACCAGGGAGTTCTTTAAAGACGAACTTACCCTGCAACAGAATCTGGTACAGACTACGCAGCGCTAAACTATAGTTTGCCTACAGCCTTTATTTCATTTTTATAGATGGCAACTATAGGCGGTTTATTACTGGTCTGGCAGGCTCGGTACATTCCTTCGGAGTTAAAGGGCATGGCGATGTTGCCCAGCGCATCAACGGCTATTAAACCGCCTTCGCCACCAAAACGCACGAGTTTATCCATCACCACCTTTTCACAGGCCTGCTGCAAACTATAGCCTTTGTATTCCATTAAGCACGAAACATCGTAGGCTACTACTGCCCTCAAAAAGTATTCGCCATGGCCGGTACACGAAATGGCGCAAGTTTCGTTGTTTGCGTAAGTTCCTGCCCCGATTACAGGTGTATCGCCAATGCGGTTATAGTTTTTGTTGGTCATTCCGCCGGTCGAGGTAGCTGCCGCCAGGTTTCCGTCCATATCCAGGGCTACAGCCCCTACCGTACCAAACTTCTCATCGCCCACGGTGTGGTCCAGCATAAATATGTTAGAGTCCCTTACTTCGCACCATTGCTTATACCGGAACATGTCAAAAAAGTAGTCTTCAGCAGCAAATTCTATACGCTGCTTGCGGGCAAACTCTTCCGCGCCATAGCCGCTCATAAACACGTGGTCCGAATGTTCGAGGATTTCTCTTGCCAGCGAGACCGGGTTTTTAATGCTATACACTCCTGCTGCTGCACCGGCCTGCAGGGTTTTACCACACATAATTGCGGCATCCATCTCATGCATGCCGTGTTTTGTAAATACAGAGCCTTTACCTGCATTAAATAACGGTGTATTTTCCAGCACTTCAACGGCTTGCTGCACGGCATCAAGCGCTTTTCCGCCTGCGGCCAGTATGTTGCTTCCCCGATCTATAGCTTGATGTAAGGCTTCTTTATATTTCACTTCCAGGGCGGGTGTCATGGATGATGGCGTTATGGTGCCTGCCCCTCCATGAATGGCGATAGAATAGTTACCCATTTATAGTTTATTTTGGTACAATTTAACTTGGTTTACGATGCAAGCCAGTCACAGTTAAGGATGGAGCGCAGTTTACAAAAAAAGTACACCTAAACCGCGAAAAAACACTTAACTCAAATCGGAATTTAGTATCTTTGTTTTTAGTTACTAAATAAAAATACAGAAATTATGTCGTTTGATATCCAAGGAAAACTGCACGAAATTTTCGCGGAAAACCAGGTTAGTGATAAATTCAGAAAGCGCGAGTTTGTTCTCGAGATTCCGGATGGTTCTTATACCCAGTACGCTAAGTTCCAGCTAACTCAGGATAAGTGCAGCCTGCTAGACCAGTTCCAGAAAGGACAGGAAGTAAAGGTTTCTTTCAACTTATCAGGTAAGCCTTTTGTAAAAAATGGTGAGACCTTATATTTTACTAACCTGCAGGCCTGGAGACTTGAGGCTGCTAATGCCGGTGGTAGTAACTTCGGCGGTGCGCCTGCTTCGGCTCCTGCACAAAATCAGGCTCCTACGTTCTATTCATCTGATGCAGATAACGACCTGCCTTTCTAAGCAAAGGCAAAATACCATAGAGAAAAGCGGGCCCAAAGCCCGCTTTTTTTATAAGTACCCGGCCTAACCTTTCACGTAAAGTATAGTAAAACACACGCGCACCAGCACTATAGTTTTTGCATCATGCCAAAGCCAAAATTCATTTTTATGGATGAACTCCAGCGCCTTATCTGGCAGGGCGAAAATGACCAGGTAGATTTTAAACAGCGTGTCACCCAACCAGAAAAAATTGCCCGGACTATGGTTTCGTTCGCCAATACCCGGGGCGGCACGATCCTGATCGGCATTAAAGATAACGGTGAAGTTTGTGGCGTAGACCCGGAAGAAGAAAAACATACCCTGCAGCTGGCAGCCAGCTTTTACTGCGACCCTCCTGTTGCCCTTACCTACGAAGAGATAGAAGTTGATCACCACACGGTATTAAAAGTAACTATACCGGAAAGCCAGCAGAAGCCACATTTTGCGAAAGTAAAGGACGATGACTGGCGTGGCTATGTGCGAGTTAAAGACACCAGTGTGCAGACCAGTAAAATGGTAAACAAAGTGCTGGAGCACGAAGAACCACAGTTTGAACAACTGCCGCTTGACCGGCACGAGAATGCAGCCCTGTCGCTATTGCAAAAACAGCCCCGCCTTACCCTGAAGCAGTATATGAAAGCTGCCAATCTTTCTGAGAGACGGGCACACCGCATCCTGGTAAAACTGGTGATACACGGCTATCTGCGCCTCCACGATAAAGAAAAAGAAGATTACTATACTTTAAGCTAATATTATTGCCCTATAGGCTGTGCCTGTTTAGTAAGCAGGTGACCCTTCACGTAGGTTTCGGTATGTGTAAAATTGCCCTGTTCATCGTACACCTGCCACACCCCTTCCCAATAGTAATGCGCTTCCTCTTCGTTGCTTATCATTTTAGCCTGCCCTGTTCTGGCCAGGTTCCCATTTTCATGGTATTTTCTTACCTGAATATCACCGGAGCGCCACTTGTGCTTTTCTACCATATATATACCGCCACCGGGATAATAGTAACGCCAGATGCCTACTTCCTTTCCATGCCTGAAACGGCCATTCCGTACCAGGTCCTGATCGTTATTAATGTAAATTTTCCAGCGGCCGTGGTAGGCACCTTCTTTATCAAAGGCATTGGTTCTGAAAAAATGGTACCATTTCTTAACCTTTACAGGTGTTGTTTTATTGATTTCTGCTTGTGCATGCACTATAACAGGCGCTACAAAAAGCAGCAGGATTAACAGTAAGTTCTTGTTCATAGGTAGCAGGCTTTTATAGTAACACGACAGAAATATAATAATATTTTACAGTATAACTAAATTTTTAGTTATTAATAACAACCTCATTACCAACCACCTGTACAAATCCCTTTTCCAGCTACAAAATTAGCCCCTCAAACTATAGCAGAAATACTATAAAAGGCATTAACGGCAGGCCAGGTTTGACGTACACTACATAAAAATGCCCGGAACTGAAAAGTGCGCCGGAGCTAAACACACTGCCAACCAACTATGCGCAGTTTATTTGGTTTTAACCCTTAACCAAGACCTTATGCCGAAAGCAACCACAGCAACCGCAAAAGAAAAAACGACCAAAACGACTCATACCACTAATACAGCCAGCCGCGTACGCCCGACAAGTGCTAAAGGAAAAGCAATTAAGGCAACCGATCGTAAAGTTTTTGTACTGGATACCTCCGTTATACTTTATGACCACAGCGCTATCCAAAACTTTCAGGAACACGATGTAGCCATACCCATTACTGTACTCGAAGAACTGGATAACTTTAAGAAAGGCAATGATATCAAGAACTTTGAAGCCCGCGAGTTTATCCGTTTTATTGATAAGCTCTCCGCAGAGCACAAACTGCAGGAATGGATACCGTTAAACGGTAAGACCAAAGGCAGCTTTAGAGTGGTAATGAATGAGAGTGTGACCCTGGATGCCGTGAAAGTGTTCGGCGATAAGAACGATCATCATATACTGAACTCTGCCCTGCAGATACAACAGGAACAGCCCGACCGCAAAGTAGTACTGGTAACCAAAGATATAAACCTGCGCCTTAAAGCCCGCGCCCTTAACCTGATATCGGAAGACTATGAAACGGGTAAGATACAGGATGTGGCCGGCCTGTACACTGGTAACGACACCCTGGAGGATGTACCACCCAACCTTGTAAACGAATTGTATGAGAAAGGCGTTTGTGAAGTTGATAAGGTAATGCCTGCTCCCCCGGCAGATAACCACTTCTTTATCCTGAAAAGCTTTAAAAATTCGATCCTCTCGTTTTACAATGCATCAGAAAAGCTGCTGGAGCGGGTAGACAAACAGGCGGCATTTGGAGTGAAGCCCCGCAATGCCGAGCAAACATTTGCCTTGCATGCCCTTTTAAACCCTAACATCAAGCTGGTTTCGATACAAGGTGTGGCAGGTACAGGCAAAACGCTGCTTGCACTGGCAAGTGCCCTGGAGCAGCGACGGGACTATAAGCAGATTTACCTGGCACGGCCTATAGTTCCGTTAAGCAACAAAGACATCGGCTACCTGCCCGGAGATATTAAATCAAAGCTTAACCCCTACATGGAGCCCCTCTGGGACAACCTGAAATACATACAAAACCAGTTTGCAGAGAATAGCAAGGAATACCAGAAGATACGGGATATGGTGGAGCTGGAAAAACTTATGATCACGCCGTTGGCTTATATTCGTGGCCGTAGTTTGTCCAACATCTTTTTTATAGTTGACGAAGCCCAGAACCTGACCCCGCATGAAGTGAAAACGGTAATTTCCAGGGCTGGCGAAAACACCAAGATTATCTTTACCGGAGACATTTACCAGATCGATACGCCTTACCTTGATTCACAAAGCAATGGTTTATCTTACCTGATAGATCGTGCTAAGAATCACCCGCTTTATGCCCACGTAACATTAACGAAAGGCGAACGCTCAGAACTTGCAAACCTGGCCAATGAACTTTTATAGTTAAGGAGTTAGAGAGTTTGTGAGTTAGAGAGTTAGAGAGTTAGAGAGTTAAAAAGTAAAAGCCGCAGCTGTTTTATAGCTGCGGCTTTTACTTTTTTATAGTTTAAAGATGCTATAGTTAAAGTTTGTACCAATTATGCGGTGAGCTTCAGGTAGCGCTCTTTAAGGATATTGATATGGTGACGTTCGTGGCCGGCTATAACATAGATTAATCCGCGTAGCGTTATCTGCTTGTTGTTGGCCGTACCAACATTGTCCAATGCACCCGAGTCGAAGCCGCGGAACATGCACAGGTTAGACCTCCGTACCAGGTCATACTCTTCCAGGATATCCTTTAGCTGCCGCTCATTGGCCATGGAGTTCTCTGCATACATGTTCTCATCAAAACCCGGCAGCGAAGCCTGCTCACCCCGGGCAATGCAAAGGGCACGGTAGGCAAATATCCTTTCCGAGTCGAGCATGTGCTGCAACAGCTCTTTAATAGTCCACTTGCCTTCGGCATATGCCTCTTCTGCCCTGGTGTCATCGATAGCTGCTAACAGTTCAGGTATTTCCGACAACTGATCTTCCAGTGTCTGCATGATGTCTACATTCTCAGGAACCTGATTTACATAAGGCAGATAGTAAGCCGGATATTCGTTCTGGAGTGGTCTTTTTATAGTTAATGTCATCGTTTTATTTTTTAGCGGTATTCAGTTGCGTATCGGTAACCAGTGACTTTAAATTTGCCAGGCTTTCCAGTATTTGCTGTTCGGTTCTATAGTTCTGCCATGCTCCTTTGTATAAAGCCAAAGGGTTATCTTCAAGTGGTGTTGTCTGGGACCAGGTAACCATGGTACCAGCGTCGGTTTTTTGCAACACAAAGCTACCGATAGATTTTATAGTTTGTCCTTCCTGCTTCAGTTCATAGGTCAGGCTATCTGGAGCGGTACTTTGGGTAAATAACATATGCCAGTTACCTACTTTGTCGCCATTCCAGTTCTGGCGTGCTCCTGCCCCGCTAACCGGACCGCCATACAGGTAGATCAGGCTCGGGTCGTTGGTCATATTCCAGGCGCTCCAGCGCTTCCAGTTGCTGGTATTGTTCAGGTAAGGGAAAACCTGGTCGGGTGTGGCGTTTATAACTATAGTTTGCTTTACCTCTATCTGGTCAGGCAGCAGCGTAGCTCCTCCGAAAATAATAGCAGCCAGCACCATCAGCATAACAGCAAAACGTAACAATAGCTTCATAAGAATAACAGCATTAATAAATTATATGGTTGTACTATTGTTTGATTTTATACACCAAGTTAAAACAAGTATCTGATGCAAATCAATAGGCGGGGCATATATATTTTATAGTTTCTGTATAACAGCCTTAAAACCTTCCAAAGCAGCTTTTACAACTGCTAATCCGTAGAGTAAAGCATTTAACAGAAATAATAAGAAATTATGATACAGGATTTAATACAAAAAGGACTACGCCTGTCGCAACATGCCATTTTCCGTCGGTTTGTTACCAAAGCAGGCGGTTTTCTGGGTAAGCCTGCTAAACTGGCCATGCTCCTGACTACTGCATATGATAAACTTCTGGATACTAGCAGTTCGGAAAGTGGCTTTGCTCAGGTAAAAGATATTATGCAGACCTTTATCAGGCTGGTAAAAGCCTACACCAATGGAAACTACCGGGCAGTGTCGAACAAGTCGTTGCTGGTGGGTGTTGGCGTGCTTTTATACCTGGTTACGCCTTTAGATCTTATTCCGGACTTTATACCTGTGCTGGGGTTGCTGGATGATATCAGTCTGATGGCCTGGTTTGTAGATGCTTTCCACAAAGAGATAACCAACTTCAGAGCCTGGGAGCAGGGAAAGACAGAGAGTTTGGGAGTTGATGAAGTTAAAAGGTTAGAGAGTTTGTAAGTTAGAAATTGAAGCTGTTTAATGTTTTACCTGCCTATAATGTACGCCTTTGCCGCGTGTTTTCACCAGCAAGTAAACCTAACCTGATTGTCTGGTTGTTGGTTAAAAACCTGACAATGGCTCGTTTTCTACCTCAGAAACTATAAATCCTAAACAAGCTCATTCTCTAACTTCAGATGAAGTATAAAGGCCGCTGCAGAAATGCAGGGGCCTTTATAGCTATAGTTTAGTTTTATTATTCTACACCTTCACTTTCAACTTACACACTTCTATACTTTCTAACCTTCTAACTTCTAAACTTTCTACCTTCATTAACTCACCTTTCTAACTTTTTAACTTTCTAACTTCCCAACTTTAGAGTAATTTCAGGCAATCAAACTTTTAACAACTATACATTCACTCATGATCAGCAAACGCATTTTTGCTTTTATAGCAGCTGCCTGGTTAAGTGTAGGAATAAGCTCCGCCCGTCCCGACGAAGGCATGTGGTTACCTATGCTTCTGAAGCAGCTAAACGAGTCTGATATGCAGAAAAAGGGCCTGAAGCTCTCTGCAGACGACATTTATAGTGTAAACCAGTCCAGCCTGAAAGATGCCATCGTATCGTTTGGCGGATTTTGTACCGGCGAAATGATCTCTTCGGAAGGTCTATTGCTCACCAACCACCACTGCGGATACGGCCAGATACAGCAACACAGTACTGTTGAGAACGATTACCTGACCAAGGGTTTCTGGGCAATGACAAAAGAGCAGGAGCTTCCAAACCCGGGACTTACCGCTACTTTTATAGTTCGCATGGAAGACGTGACCAAGCAGATTTTAGCCGGCGCTAATGCCGCTAAAACCGAAGCGGAACGTGAAGCCATCATTCAGATGAACATAGCTAAAGTTGCCAAAGAATCTACGGCAGGCACGCATTATGATGCTGTTATAAAGCCTTACTTCTATGGCAACGAGTATTATATGTACATCACCGAAACGTTCAAAGACATCCGTATGGTTGGTGCGCCGCCATCGTCTATCGGTAAGTTTGGTGGCGATACCGATAACTGGATGTGGCCGCGCCATACCGGCGACTTCTCGCTGTTCCGTATCTACGCAGGCCCTAACAACGAGCCGGCAGAGTACTCACCTAACAACAAGCCTTACAAGCCGAAACATCACCTGCCTATCTCGCTTAGCGGCGTAAAGGAGAATGACTTCACGCTTGTATTTGGTTTCCCGGGGCGAACTAACGAGTATCTTACCTCACACGCTATTGAAGAGATCTATGAAGTTTCTAACCCTGCCAAGATAAAAATCCGCGATACAAAACTGCAGATACTTGATAAGGATATGAAAGCTTCTGATGCGGTTCGTATTCAGTATGCGGCCAAGTATGCAAGCATTGCCAACTACTGGAAAAAGTGGACCGGTGAGAACCGCGGACTTAAAAAAGCGAATGCCATCGAGAAAAAGCAGGAACTGGAGCGCCAGTTTATGAGCTGGGTAAATGCTGACCCTGCGCGTAAGCAGGAATATGGCAACCTGATGGCTGAGTTTGAGAAGAACTATAAAGCACTGGATGGCATCACGATCTCCCGCGATTATATTATGGAGGCAGCCAACGGTATTGAGCTGATCCGTTACGCCAGCGGCTTCGGTAAGCTGCAGGAGATGATAGATGCGAAAGCACCACAGGCAGAAATAAACTCCCAGGCTGAGAAGCTTGAAAAAGGAGCTGCCGGTTTCTTTAAGAACTTTAATGCGCCAACCGACAAGAAAGTTTTTGCTGCGCTGATGAGCATGTACTACAACGACCTTGACAAGAAGCTGCTGCCGGAAGCTGTGAGAACGGCAGGTGCCAGAACCAAAGGCGACTTTACAAAACTGGCTGATGAGGTATACAGCAAATCCAAGTTAACTTCTGAAGCAGGTGTAAATAAGCTGTTAGCAGATGTGAAAGCTGGTAAAACCAATGTACTGAAAAATGACCCTGCTTTTGCCCTTTCCAACGCCATTGATACACATTACCGCACGCAGGTATTGCCAACCTATACAGCTGTTAACGACAACCTGAACCTGCTGTACAGAAAGTATATTACCGCACTGCGTGCCATGCAACAGGATAAAAAGTTCTACCCGGATGCTAACTCTACCCTGCGCGTTGCTTACGGTAAAGTAGAGCCTTACGAACCGCTGGATGGCGTAACGTATAACTACTACACTACCCTGGAAGGCATTATGGAGAAGGCAGCCATGACCGGCGTAGAAGATTACGTGATACCTGAAAAACTGCGCGAACTATACGAGAAGAAAGATTATGGTCCGTATGGTATGAATGGCGAAATGCCGGTTGGCTTTATAGCCTCTAACCACACAACAGGCGGCAACTCTGGCTCACCGGTTATCAATGCCAATGGTCAGCTGATTGGTACTAACTTCGACCGTAACTGGGAAGGTACTATGAGCGACATCGCATACAACCCGGACCAGGTACGTAACATTGCCGTAGATGCCCGCTACATGCTGTTTATAGTTGATAAATTTGCCGGCGCCGGCCACCTTGTAAAAGAGATGACACTGGTAACTGACAACACATCAGGTTTGCCGCAGGTAGATGCCCGCAAAACAGCTGAACCAGCCAAAGAGCTTTCTAAGAGAGAGAAACGCAAACTGGAGAAAGAAGCTAAAAAAGCTAAAAAGAGGAAAAAAGAAGCTGCTGAAGTAAATTAAGCACAGCTATAGTTTATAGTTACCAAAAGCCCCGCCTATAGTTTAGGCGGGGCTTTTTTTATAGTTCTGCTGGCTTACGATCAGTACTCTATCATCTTCCAGCAACAGGTAGCCATAATCGTAGCAAAAGTGATAGGTGTTGCCTTGCCGGGTTCGGTACAGGTGGGTGTGGTAGTTAAAGTCAAAACCGAACTGTAGTAAAACATCTCTTCTGACTGTTGTCTTTCCTCCGGGGCTCAACTGTTTTAAAATGCTCCTGTTCTTTCTAAGAACGCTGTTTAGCTGCAGCATTAACAACTCCCCTTTATCTGACTTCTTCTTCGTGTTATTGAACAGAAACCTGCACTGATCGGAACAAAACTTTTTATCTGAACGCCCAATGAGCTGCCTGTTGCATTGGGGACACTCCCTGTCTGGTACCATCTATAGCTGTGTTTATACTCGTGTATATCCGTTTATACACGAGTATAAACACGGCTAACAAACTGATTGGTTGTAACTTCGGCTTTTCAATTATTTGCATATGAATCAATCTTATAGTGTTGCTCCTGCTATTTATCTTAATCTTTTAGAGCATGATGGCAAAAACTACATCCGGATATGGCATAAACCTAACCCATTTATAACTAAAAGGCTAAGGGAAGCCTCTTGGGTAAAGTATAGTAAAACATTTAAATGCTTTGTAATGCACCACAGCCCGCAGGCAATAGAAATGACATTTTCGCATTTTCAGGGGCTGGCCAATGTAAACACGCGTTACCTGTACAGGCCAAAAAGGCTTAAACCAGATAAAATTGTGCCGATAGTTAACGGAAAGCAACAGGGTGAGCCACTACAAAAATTGCCTGATCTGCCTATAGTGCGCCTTCAGCCCATGCTAACTACTAAAAACACCACTGTTATCGGTATTACTTTTAATCCGGATACAATTCTTTATCAAACATTAAACAGCAGCATTGGTACTACCTGGCAGAAAGATCAGAAGTGCTTTAGTATACCTGAGGGCGGACAACATATACTTAAAGTTGCAAGCGATCTGCAAGGTAAGGCATGGCTTTGGCTGAGCCAGGAACTGCAGTTACGTGATGTAACGCTTATGCGGCAGCTCTGGGAACAGACCTATGCTAAGTGCCCAAACTATATCAGTTGCCCAATTGCGTACCTGGAGAAGCTGTACATACTGAACTATAGCATCAACACCATCAGGACTTACCATAATTTGTTATTACGATTTTTAAACAGCCATAAAGGCAACCCACTAACTGATATAAACAACTTTACTGAGACAGACATTAATGCCTATCACCGGGCAATGGTACAAGCAGGCAGCTACTCCAGCTCATTGATAAACCAGAGTATTAATGCCGTTAAATTTTATTACCAGCGCATATTAAACCGCCACGAAGTACAGCTAAACAATCTGGAGCGACCCGAAAAGCCTGAGAAGCTGCCGCTGGTGCTTAGTAAACAGGAAGTAAGCAGAATACTGGAAGCTACCGATAACCTGAAGCACCGCTGCATGTTACAGCTGCTTTATGCAGGTGGGCTGCGCATCGGGGAAGTAATTAACCTCCAGATCACAGACATACAATCAGAACGGAATGTACTATATATACGAGGTGGAAAAGGCAAAAAAGACCGCACTACAGTACTGTCTCTGAAGCTACTGCAAAACCTTAGGGCGTATTATAAAGAATACAGACCTAAAGTATGGCTGTTTGAAGGCCAGTTTGGCGGGCAATACACCGCAGACAGCTTGCGGAATGTGTTTCAGGGATGCAGAAAAAGAGCCGGAATACTTGTTAAAGCTACGCCACACACATTGCGTCACTCTTTTGCAACACACCTGTTGGAACAAGGTACCGACCTGCGATACATTCAAACACTGCTTGGGCATCGCTCAAGCAAGACCACTGAGATATATACCCATGTCACGAGCTATGCTTTAGACAAAATTGTGAGCCCGCTGGATAATCTTTAGAAAACTTATTATATTAGCTAAACTATATGGAAAAATGCTTTATACATTACCCCCGAAAACGGATACACACAATAAAGCAAAATTAACACCACACATAGTGCAGATAACAGGAGTAGGTACTCCTGTTATACAATAGTTAATCCGTCATTGGGATTATTTTCAGATTAAAAAAATGGCGAAGCTTTCAGGCTTTAGTAGTAGGAAGGGATCACAGGCTTAAAAGAAAAGGCCTGTAAAAGAGCCAAAGGCATAAATGGAATTTGTGACTGGAAGTCTTGCGGCGGCGATGCCGGAGAAAGCCAGTGCTTTCGGACGGAAGCGTCCCCATGCAAGACTTGGAGCGGGCGAAGTTAGTCTTGAAAAAGGATAAAGTCAAGTAGGCTCACTTCGGCTAGGTAACTCTTTTACAGGCTTTAACACTTGATAAAAGATGCCTTTGATGGATTAATTTTAAAGCCTACCGCCCCTGGCCACGCTTGCCGATACCCGTATCAACAACATGGCCCGTGGCTAAAGCCGCCATTTGGAAAAAGAATTTATAAGGAGAAAATAACCCAACGAGCAGCTTGTTTTTCCTTAAATAAAGAAAGAAATTAAGACCAGCAGTCACTACAAAAAAGGAAAAACAAGCACGGATAACTACGCCCAGAAGTCACCAAGGCAAGGCAGGCAAGCCTCGGCGCCTCCTGGCCTTGTTTGTTACCAGCAATATCAATCACGAATGAAAAACCTTCTACTCGCAATCTCCTTACTGTTTTACTCGTGTAGCCAACAGGCAGGTGAGAGAACTTATACCGTTGAGTATACAGGTGACTTTAAAGAGTACAAAGGAGTTGACACTTTAAGCACATATTTAGTTGACAGGTATATCATTGACCTAGATTATGATGGAAAAGCTGATACAATTGTATTGGAGAATCTAGAAGACTTAAAAGGAGACCCACAGCTATTCACTATTATGAAAGTAAAGCTCGCCAGCAACAAGGAGTATGTGTACAAGAATGTGCAGGGGGCTTTGATTGACAAAGAGACAAAGCTAAAACTTCAAAACAGGCTACAGTCGGACAAACTCTATATACCTGAAACCACTGGACAGAATAGCCTTGTATTTGTGTGGGACTACCAATACCCTGACTGCACCGCTAGACTTGCCATTTACCAAATCGACAAGAGCGGCATCAGTGAAAAGGTAAACCAAGACTTCTATGCTTTAGAAATAGCTGAAATGGAAAAAGGTAAAAGTGTCGTTGTCATTGGCAAGCCTGATTGCGAAGAAGAGACGGCAACAGATTCTATCCGTGTCAGCTTATAGTTTATAGAAAACAAAAAAGTAGAAAATACAGCTGGTAACAAGGTGCAGCATTTATACTCAGCTTTGCCTCGCCCATTTGCTGCACGAGACGTTAAAACGATCAAACTACACTCCATTTAAATCCAGATCCTCCGACTGAACTATAGTTACCTGCTTACCCATTTTTTTCTGGATGATCTTGAAGTGATGCGCGTCTTCGGGTGTGATTAAAGAGATAGCTTTACCGGTAGCCTCTGCCCTGCCTGTGCGGCCAATGCGGTGCACATAATCTTTGGGCGAGCGGGGCAATTCATAGTTTATAACAAAGGGCAAAAACTTGATATCAATACCGCGCGAGGCAAGGTCTGTGGCTACCAAAACACGAATTTTGCCGGCTTTAAACTGCTTCAACGCTTCAGTTCTTGCACCCTGGCTTTTATCACCGTGTAACGCTGCTGCTTCTATGCCATGTTTCTTCAGTTTGCCAACTATGTTATCGGCCGTCCGGATAGAGGATGCGAATACCAATACCTGCTCCATATTCTCCTGTTTTATGAGGTATCGTAGCAAGGGTCCTTTCTTTTCTGGAGAAACCTGGTAGGCCACCTGGTCTATCAGTTCGGGTACGGAAGCCTCGGCTTCAACCTGTATCGTTACAGGAGAATGTAACTGCGTTTCAACTATAGTTTGAATATCGCCACCTAAAGTAGCCGAGAACAGCAGGCTCTGGCGTTGGGCCGGCAGTAAGGCAAATATCCGGTCCATTTCTTCCTTAAAGCCAAGGTTCAGCATTTTATCCGCTTCGTCCAGCACCAGTATCTCCACTTCCGCCAATTTCACCGCATTATGGTCTATCAAATCCAGCAAACGCCCCGGTGTAGCCACCAGCACATCGGTTCCACTCAGCTTCATCATCTGCGGATTGATAGAAATGCCACCATACACAGCCAGTGTCTTTACTTTCCGGGGCAAATGCAAACTTAGGTTGTAAAAAGTTTCTTCTACCTGCACGGCCAGTTCGCGGGTCGGCACCAGCACCAAGGCTTTTACAAAACGGTTTTTAGAGGACGTTTTCTTATGAAGAAGCTCCAAAATAGGCAAGGCAAAAGCTGCTGTTTTACCGGATCCGGTCTGGGCAATACCAAGCACATCATTTCCTTTTAATATGGCAGGTATGGCCTGCTCCTGTATCGGATATAAATCCGTGTAGCCTTGTTCTTTTATAGCTTTTTGCAGCGCCTGAGACAGGCCTAAAGCAGCAATTGACATACCGTATAGTTTGGTTTATACCAGCAAAGATACTACGGTTAAAAATGAGAGAAGTAATTATTTAAGATTACCTGCCAGACTGCCATGCAACTCTTTTACAAATTAGCCTGCTGCTATAGTTCGGAAAACTTTTATGCTCCAACTAACCTGCACAGTCAAGCTACCTGGCTTTTATGCTCAATCACAATATATGCTCTTACTAACCTTTCTATAATGCAACTTTAAAATAAATATTAAGTAATGTTAATCTATAGTGAACAGTCCGGCAAAGGCATCCCCATATTTAACGTCATCCAGTTACAGTAAAGCATAGTTTAGTCATGGAACAAATCGATAAGCAATTAAGCTTTAAAATAAGGTTGTTATCGTTAGTTTCAATGATACTGGTAGTTTATGTGCATGCGTATACACTGGATCTGAATGGTTATGCCGGAGCGTTAACAGAACATAAAAACTACAATACTTTTATTCAGGATTTTATCTCGCATGGTGTTGCCCGTGTGGCTACTCCTCTGTTCTTTACCGTTTCAGGGTTTCTTTTCTTTATCGGGTTTAAACCAAAAGCGGCAGTTATTCTGCAAAAAATAAATAAACGGATTTCGTCCCTGCTTATACCTTTTCTGCTTTGGTCAGCGTTTGGTATTGGTCTCTATTATGTCTTACAGCTTTTCCCACCCATTACACCATACTTCCCGAACAGAATTATCCGGGATATGAGCTTTGAGCAGTTGCTTACTACCCTTGTATTGCATCCTATACCCTATCAGTTGTGGTTCCTGCGCGACCTGATGATACTTGCCCTGGTGGCTCCGGCAGTCTGGCTCTTTGTAAAATACCTGCAGGAAAATTTCCTGGCGCTGTTGGCTGTTACGTGGTTCGCTGACCTTGATTTCGGAATTTTTGTTTCCGAGTCGCTGCTTTTTTTCTCCTTGGGATGTTATCTGAAACTCAATCCTGACCTGGTTGCAAAATTAAAAACCAACTATAACTTTTTACCGGTTCTGCTTGGTTGGTTAGGCTTACTAATCTTTAAAACGGAACTGAGTTTTCTGGGCTACGACAACCAACTGGTTTTAATGTTGCTGCACAAACTGGCTATAGTTACAGGATTTGTAGCAACCTGGCAATGCATAAATAGAGTAGTGGATAAAACGCGGATTGTTAACCGTAAGTGGCTTTTCAGTGCTGTTTCGCCTTTCTTTATCTATGCCTTCCATGAGCCGCTGCTAACCATTTGCAAGAAGGGGCTTTTATTGATACTATACTCCGGCACTGATATTACCTCGCTTCTTGTGTACCTGTTCGCTCCTATAGTTGTGATACTGGCAAGCATAATGGCAGGCGAAATACTGCGGAGAACAACACCCGGCTTTTTCCAGGTAATCACCGGTAACCGCGATAAACCTGCTGAAAGCCCATTAGTTAATACCCCGGCGCAGACACAGCTACTGGTTAAAACGCAGGCATAGTGTTTAAACTATAACTTAACCGGCAGCTATCCCTATACAAAAAAAGCAGCGCCGGTTATGGCGCTGCTTTTTTATTAGCTAAACTATAGAACTATAGTTACTGACCTTTGCCGCGCATCTGCTTTTCCATCGCATCCCACATTTCCTGCGGAATCATATCAAAGGAATTGAACTCACCTGCACCATACAGCCATTCGCCGCCATCAATCGTTACTACTTCCCCATTCACAAAAGAAGCATAATCAGATACCAGGTAAGCAGCTAAATTGGCCAGTTCCTGATGTTCTCCAAAACGGCCTACAGGTATGCGTTTCAATGGGTCTAGTTTATCGGCCAGCTGTTTCGGGAACAGGCGTGTCCAGGCGCCCTCTGTTGGGAATGGACCTGGCGCAATAGCGTTGGAACGGATACCATATTTGGCCCACTCAGATGCCAGCGAGCGCGTCATGGCCAGCACACCGGCTTTAGCACAAGCCGATGGCACCACATAACCTGATCCAGTCCAGGCATAGGTGGTAACTATGTTCAGTATGGTTGCAGGTTGCTTCTTTTCTATCCAATGCTTGCCTAAAGCCAGTGTGCAGTTGTAGCTTCCTTTCAGTACTATATCTGTAATCACGTCAAACGCTTTGTGGCTCAGGCGCTCGGTTGGGCTTACAAAGTTGCCGGCTGCGTTATTCACCAGCACATCTACGCTGCCAAACTTATCTATAGTTGCCTGCAGCATGGCTCCTATCTCGTTGTACTTGCGCACGTCGCAGGCTATAGGCAAAACTTGTCCGCCGGTTTCCTGCATCAGTTCTTCAGCTGCTTTTTGGAGCACATCCATTTTGCGGCTGCAGATAACGGCGTTGGCGCCCAGTTCCAGAAAATACTTCACCATAGAGCGGCCAAGCCCGGTGCCGCCGCCTGTAACTATAATTGTTTTACCTTGCAGGGCACCTTCTTTCAGCATTGGTTCTGCCTTCATAACAAATTTTCAGTTTAAAGTTAGATCAGCTTCGTATAATAGCTGCACCATTGGTGTTTGCTAAATATAAGCAAGCATATTGGTAATTTTTCACAAAGTACGATCCTTTTGAAAACTATACTTCCTTATGAGCAAAGAGCAACTAGAAAATGAGTTAAAGCCGTTATTTGATGGGCTAATGATGCGCAGCGAAACTGATAGCCCATTTGAGTTCTATTATTTTGAAAACACCCAGAACCTGCCTCTGAACAAAGATACCGTCGCAACATTAGCAGGTAAATCCGGCGGGTCAGAAATCAAGACCGAAGAACTGGACTACTTTTTCAGAAACATGGTGCGCCTGTACCCGAAGATGGCGAAGAGCGAAAACAGGAAGTGAAAAGGTATAAGCAACTGCAACAAAAACTGCAAGAGCTACTGCAGGATGTGCAAGTTTACAAAGCTGATGAGATCAGCGTTACAGTTTATATTTTAGGCAAAACGCAGGAAGGCGACTTTGCCGGATTAAGAACTATAGTTGTAGAGACCTGAAAACAAAACAGCCCGGCAATTAACCGGGCTGTTTTAGTGTAACTGGATTTAGGGTTTGGGTTTACGAAGTAGGGCCGTTATCTACGCGAGCCTCAATCACACTTTGTACAGTGCTCGAAACATTCGATAAAATATTGTAACCCGTGCTAGATTCGATGGCATCTACGGTAGTGCGGTATCCACCCCAACTGCTGCTGATAGATGTTGAGTTCGGGGTATCAATTGCGATAACACGGGTGCCTGTAGTAACACGGGCAGCATCGCCGGTACCAACCGGTAACACCACTATAACTTTCCAGATGCGGTTTGGTACAGTAACTTTGCCACCGGCCAGTGTAGTTTTGTAACCTGCGCTTCCAGTTCCGCCTGTACCATAGCTCCCCATAATAATGTATAGTTCGTTACCCTGGTTTACTAATGTGCGGCAGTAGTTTTCAAGGTTTGCCCACGTCTGCTGGTTATTGGTTGGTGCTTGCGGAATCATGTTGCTCATCAGGAAAGTAGCCGAGTTGTCGGTAACGGTTAGGGTACGATCAGCTGAAGGCGTATTATGACCACGGTCGAAACCGCTACCAGTGTAATCGGCAGGCGTAACACGGTAGAATGCAGTAGGCAGTGAGTTATCTGCCCTGAAATCGTCCTGGCGTGGCGTGCTGCCCAGCCAAGCGCTGCTTAAATGCCAGCTTACCCAATTTGGCGTACCGCGGTAGCTGTTGTACGACATAGAGAACTGGCTTTTGTTGATCAGGTAATTAGAGTAACTGGTTCCGGCTCCGCTTGGGTTACCCATCGCCAGGTTGCTATCTTTTGTAGCGGTGGCATTTGCTACTTTCGACACTCCCTCGAGGTCTTTTACAACTCCATCGGGTTGCACATTGTCCTTCGAACAGGACACAAGCATCAGGCCCGCGAAGGCAAGATACAGTACGCGGTGTAAAGATTTTTTCATTTAGATATAGGGTTGATTTAGGTATTAAAGATGGCAGGTTGCCACGGATTCATACTTATCCGAATATTAATTTTTTGTTATATAACCCGAAGTTCTTTCTTTCCTTATATGCCGGTTGGTTAATATTCAAAAACTGCTTGCTATAGTGTTGATAATCAACCTATAACAATGTTACAACATTGATAAAACATGCTTTAGTTGCCTGTTTACCAGTCTATAAATAAGTGCCGGTTATCCGGAAATAAACAGATGCAGGAGAGCCAGAGCAACAGGAAAAGATTATGATTCAAAAATGATCCTGCATCAGTTTGCGGAAAGCGATAATCCCGCTCAGGCAAACACCAACTATACCCTGACCAGGATATACGGTATCACCACATACATAAGCTCCTTTATGGTCCAGGCGGGCATCTTTCATTTGCCATGGTTTAATGCGGTTGTATTGCGGGTAACCCCCTACTGCTCCATAGGCCCTGCCTGTCCAGAATTGCCAGGCGCCCGGTGTGGCAGACTGGTAACAAATAATATCTTCAGGCATTACAAGTTCAGCTTGTGCCAGCCTAGCTAATATGGCTTTTTCGATGATCTGCTTATTGTGGATGATCGTATTTTGCGGGCGGGCAATGTGGGTGCTGATACTGGTGACTTGCTCCCCTTCCGGTGCCCGAAGCGTGTCTGCCGGGTGACTGAAACTGATAAAAATGCTTTTGCTTCCGATTACTGGCAGGCCACCTGCAACATGCAGCTGATGATGAAGCGTCGACAGATTCCGCTTTTTTCTGAGCACCAGGCTCATTGTGAAAGCACCGTTTAACTCCCTGGAAGGTAAAATATATTGCTGTAACCTCTTTTTTATAGTTGGGTTTTCAAACAAGTATTGTGTGTTGTTGAGCGGCACGCCACTTATCACAAAGCGGCTGGTAAATTCTCCTTTTGTAGTTATAGATCTATAGTTGCCATTTCCTGGAATAATACGTGTTACTTCATGCCCGTATTTTATAGTTGCGCCATTCGCTAAGCTATAGTTAAGTACAGGCTTTACCAGGTTTATCAAGCCGCCATCAACGTAATAGTTGCCAAACAGGGTGTAACATAAGGCCGTAGCCCCGAAAAGCTCATTCACTTCTCCCAGGTAATTCTGGGCTGTTATCAGCAGCTGTTCATTTACAAAATCAACAAACAACTTATTATCCAGCAGGTTAAAGCGCTTTAGTACATTTTCCATTGTCCGGAAAGCGCCGGGTATAAGTTGCAATTGTGCAGGCCGGAAGGAAGTAAATGCCTGTAAGAAATCTTGAAAATTTGAGAACGGAAAGCTTTGCTGCTGCAGCGAAACGCGCCATACCTGTTTGCTGAAATTATAACAATGCTCCCAGAAAGCGCGCTGGCCAGGCTTCCCGAAAACCCGTTCTGCTTCAGCAATCCATTGTTCCATATCCGGGTAGCGTGTAACAATTTCGCCGTTGGATAACTGTACCTGCATGGGTACTTCCAGTTTACGCAGGTTTGGTAGTTGTATGCCGGTTTCATCGAGCAGGTAACGTAGAGGCATGTTGTCGTCCAGGCCAACCAAAGTGGTAGCACCCGTCTCAAACCAGTATCCTTGCCGTTTATAAGTTGTAGCGCAGCCGCCCGGGTATTTGGCCTGTTCCAGTATACAGACACTTAGCCCGCGTTTGCACAACAATGCCGCCGCTGATAGCGCGCCAAAACCAGAACCGATTACCACTACATCGTACTGCATTTATGTGAATTTTGCTTTGGATGGCTTTATAGTGCAACTTTACTTCCCGGAAGCTGTAACAGGATGCCTGTGCATTTGTTATAAACTATAAACGAACTACATGAGCGAGAAAGCTGATATCAGCATATTAGGTTGTGGCTGGCTGGGCCTGCCTTTAGCGGAGACATTGGTAAATTCAGGCAAACGGGTGAAAGGCTCTACCACCTCCCCTGCAAAACTGGAAATACTCGAGCAGAAAGGCATACAACCTTACCTGGTGAACCTGCAACCCGAAGCAGTGGACGAAATGGCTCTGGCTGATTTCCTGGAAGCGGATGTGCTTGTACTGAACATACCGCCTAAACTGCGCTCCGATGGTGGAAGCAATTACCTGGAACAATTAAACCTGCTCTTAAAGGCCATGCTGGATTCGCCGGTTAAGAAGGTATTATTTGCCTCCTCTACCTCCGTGTATAACGACCTGAACCGTATCGTTACAGAAGAAGATACAGCACTTACAAAAGAAAGTGATCCAGGCTATGCCCTGCTGCGTGCTGAAAAGCTGTTTATGGACCGCGAAGAGTGGCTGACAACTATAGTTCGGTTTGCCGGACTGGTTGGCGAAGACCGCAGACCGGGCAGATTTATGGCTGGTAAAAAAGATGTGCCGGGTGGCGATGCACCTGTTAACCTCATTCACCGGGAAGATTGTGTGTTGATACTGAAGCGCATTATAGAACAGGAAAAGTGGGGCGAAATTTACAATGCCTGCTCCGACGTGCACCCCATGCGCAAAGACTTTTACCCTGCCGCTACTATGGCCCTTGACCTGGAGCCTCCAACCTTCCTGGAAATGGCGGAAACAAACTTTAAGCTCATCAGCAACCAGAAACTGAAAGATGATCTGCCGTACGTATTCCAGTACCCCGACCCCATGCACTTCTTTTAGTATCTTTGTTGATTAAATGGTTAAATGGCTGCATTGTTAAATGGTTAATCTGTTTAATAACTCAACCTGTGCTCAACAATTAAGCAATTTAACCATCCGGCAATTAAAAAGTTAAAATGAAAGTTATAGTTATCGGTGGTGGAGCTGCCGGTTTTTTTGGGGCGATAACGTGTGCACAGGCTAACCCTGATGCTGAAGTAGTGTTGCTCGAGAAAACAAACAAGTTGCTGGCAAAAGTACTGGTTTCAGGTGGCGGGCGCTGCAACGTAACGCACAACTGCTTTTCTCCTGGTCCATTGTCGCAACATTACCCGCGTGGGGCAAAACCACTTAAAGAAGCTTTTAAAACATTTGGTGCACAGGAAACGGTTACCTGGTTTGAACAACGGGGCGTAAAACTTAAAACTGAAGCCGATGGGCGTATGTTCCCGGTCACGGACAACTCTCAGACTATAGCGGATTGTTTGTTGCAGGAAGCCCGCAAAGCTGGGGTAACTATAAAAACAGGCGTTGGTGTTTCCCGCATTACTCCTCCTGACCCAACTATAAACCAACTCAGCTTTATAGTTCACTTAAGTAACGGTACCGAACTAACAGCTGATGAAGTGTTAATCTGTACCGGTGGCAATCCTAAAGCAACCGGTTACGATTGGTTGCGAGAGCTTGGTCACCCGATACAGGAGCCTGTGCCTTCGCTATTTACCTTTAATGTGCCGGGAAACCCGCTAAAGGAGTTAATGGGCATATCCGTACCTCACGCTAAAGTGCGCATAGCCGGCCAGAAACTGGAGTACGAAGGCCCGTTACTTATAACGCACTGGGGCTATAGTGGTCCGGCTGTACTGAAGTTGTCTGCCTGGGGTGCACGAATTTTCCATCAACAGAACTATAGTTTTACGGCACTTATAAACTGGATCCCAACACACTCCGAGGAAAGCCTTCGGACTGAATTACAGAACTATAGACAAGCGCATCCAAAAAAGACGGTAACTACCAATCCGCTCTTTAACCTGCCGCAACGCCTCTGGAAAGCATTAACCACGCTAGCCGAAATTCAATCTGAAACAAAATGGGCAGAGATGCCAGCGAAAAACACAAATAAACTGGTAGAGGCGCTGCTCCGTATGGCTGTGGAGGTGAAAGGCAAAACCACATTTAAAGAAGAGTTTGTGACCTGTGGCGGCATAGACCTGAGCCATGTGAACATGAAAACCATGGAAAGCCGCCTGCACCCGGGTTTACATTTTGCCGGCGAAGTGCTGGACATTGATGGCATAACCGGTGGCTTTAATTTCCAGGCTGCCTGGACGACAGGCTACCTGGCGGGTAGTGCAATGGCGGCCAAACCATAACCGCTCTGAGTAACTTTACGTTACGTATATGAGTAATATCGCATATAGTAACTAAACCTTCAAAACTATGGAAATCAATAAAGAAGTATTCTCGACAGTGCACCACCTGATAGAAAGATGTAAGGATGGCGCCAAAGGATACAAAACTGCCGCTGAAGATGTGGAAGACAGAGACCTGAAAGAATTATTTATGAAATACGCTGTGCAGCGCGATAGCATGATAACAGAACTACAGGCAGAACTTCATAAAATGGGTAAAACTGACGATGAGTCCAGTTCCCTGGAAGGTACTGTACACCGTATCTGGATCGACATCAAATCTGCCATCAGCTCAAAGGACAGGAAACGAATTCTGGAAGAATGCGAGCGTGGCGAAGACTATGCTGTTAAAGCGTTTGAAGAAGCCCGCCAGGCAGATTTACCAGGCAACCTGAAGCAGATTGTTGAGCAGCAGTACATTGATGTAAAGCATGCACATGATCATATCCGTGCACTGCGCGATAAAGCCAGAAGCGAAGCGTAAACTATAGTTATAGTTTAATACATATGAAAAGGGGCTTCGGCTCCTTTTTTTGTGGGTAACGTGCTAGGCTATGAGGTGGCATAGCTACCTTATAGGTGTTGTTGTACAATGTAGTTCTCTTTATTTTTCCTTGCCTTCGTTTTCTGTGCCTTCATCTGTTTCGTAGCAATTAAAAAGAAGAGAGTAACCATCTTTTAAGGCCTCATTGTAAAATTCAAGGTAATCTTCTTCTACATCATCAGGAGATTCAAAAACAAGGTATTCATCTTCTAATTCATCTATTTTCCAGCCGTCATTCTCGATGTAGTACTTCGCTAATTCGAAGGCTCCATCTATGTCTGCATAATTGATGAACACCACTGCGTATGCACCTTCAACTTGCCCATATTTGCTGGAAGATTCTGTTGGTAAAACATGAGCATTTAATTGATACATATTCATGACTTATATTTTGTACAACTATAGTATAACAGGAGTACCTACTCCTGTTAGCTGCACTATGTGTGGAAGTGCAGTAACCGATCATAAACTATAAATTGGTGAATATTACCGGTAATCTAATACATAGTACAGCACTAATATAGTTTAATTCCTGAGAAGTTGAATGGTCGGGAACTATAGGAATAAAAAATAAGAAGGGTTACATCCGTCTGATGTAACCCTTCTTATAACTAACTGCGTGAGCAATTAGGTAATCTTCCAACCTTTTTATGATACTCCTTTTACGCCCTGTCTAAACCGAAGGTTATTGTTTACAGAAAAAATTCCGGAAAATTATCAACCAGGCCTAAAACAAATAAGCCGACGTTTCAAGTCGGCTTATTCTAACAGTTAATGAAGTTTTTAGGCTTCTAAAGCTGTATAGTTATGTATACGCCTGTAGCAGGCAAAGGTTATTAATAATTAAAATCTTTTTCTGCGGAAACCACCTCTGTCACCACCACGGTCACGATCGCTGCCACCGAAACGGCTGCCACTTCCACCGCGGTCACCACCACGATCTCTGTCGCCACCGCCAAAGCGGCTGCCACCTCTGTCGCCACCGCGGTCACGATCGCCTCCACCACGTGGGCCACCAAAACGGCTACCACCACGGTCACCACGATCACGGTCTCTGTCGCCACCGCCGAAACGGCTGCCACCTCTTCCACCGCGATCTTCACGATCACCGCCTTCTTTGCCACCGCCTTTTTTATCAGACTTCTCAACAACAACCATGCGTCCGTCCACTTCAATACGGCCTACTTTCTCAAGTATGTTGGCTGTATATTCTGAAGGCACTTCCACAAAGCTGAACTTGTCGTACAGATCAATATCACCCACTTTAGCAGCCGGAATATCGGAGTTTGCAACTAACAGATCGATCAGGTCTTTCGGATGCACACGGTCTTTTTTCCCGATGGTGATAAACAGGCGGTCGAAACCTTCCTTAGAGAAACCAAGTCCTTTTTCAGCTTCTTTACCAGCCTCCTTTACTTTTGCTTCTTTCAGTGTCATTTTAAGCAACGCAGCAGCAACTTCAAGCGAAGTATAGTCTTCGTTTACCAGTTTCTCTATGCTGGTGATATGCTTGGTAAGGTTTCCTTTCTCCAGTACTTCACGCACTTTTTCAAGGAACATGCTGGTACGCAGTTCGTTCACATCTTCGTAAGAAGGCACTTGCTGCAACTGGATATTTGCTTTTGTATAGCGCATGATATCCTTCAGCTTGTACATATCCGAACGGCCAGATACAAAAGAGTAAGCCTTACCTGATTTACCGGCACGACCTGTACGGCCGATACGGTGCACATAAGCTTCTTCATCCTGCGGTAGGTCGTAGTTAAATACGGCTTCCACGTTCTCCACATCCAGACCACGGGCTGCCACGTCTGTAGCTACCAGTATCTCCAGCTGTGCGTTACGGAACTTGCCCATCACGTTAGAGCGCTGGTTCTGGTTAAGGTCACCGTGCAGGGCATCGGCTAAATAACCACGGCTCTGCAGGCTTGTTACCAGTTCATCCACCATGCGCTTCGTATTACAGAAGATCACAACAGACTTCATGTTGAACATATCCAGCACGCGAGAAAGTACTTCCTGCTTCATGCTGTTACGCACTTCAAAATAAATCTGGTCGATGTTGGTAACGGTAAGCTCCTTATGAACCACTTTCACAATTACCGGATCTTTCTGGTAACGCTTTGTAAGGTCCATGATCGGCTTAGACATGGTAGCTGAGAAGAAGATCGTCTGGCGTTCTTCCGGCATTTTGCTCAATACAAACTCGATATCGTCACGGAAACCCATGTCAAGCATCTCATCTGCCTCATCCAGAATGATCTTACGGATCTTATCAAGACGTAAAGTTCCGCGCTCTACGTGGTCCATTACACGACCCGGCGTACCGATCACGATCTGAACACCTTGCTTTAAGGCACGCAGCTGACGGTCGTAAGCCTGGCCACCGTAAATAGGAACGATGCTGATATTTGGCTTATACTTAATTAATTTCTGAATCTCGCCTGCTACCTGAATAGCCAGTTCGCGGGTTGGGCAAAGGATAAGCGCCTGCACACTGCGGTCGTTCTCATCAATGCTTTCTATAGTTGGAATACCAAAAGCGGCAGTTTTACCTGTACCTGTCTGTGCCTGACCAATAATGTCACGGCCTTCCATAATAACCGGTATTGCTTCTGTCTGGATTGGAGAGGCCTCTTCGAAGCCCATGTCTGCGATAGCACGCTGAACTTCCGGCGAAAGCGGAAGCTCGTCAAATCTGATTTTGTTCATCTAATTTTTTATTACTGAATATAACTCTCTGGAGTAGCCTGTTTTTACCTATCCCTATGATACGTATCGAAAAACAAAAAATAAAGGTTATCCAATTGTGGCGTTGCCAGTTATACCAGTAAATCAGACTTATTCCAAATCGGGTGCAAAGGTACGAGGTTTTTAGGTTAATAACTAATATTCCTTAAACCTGCTTTATTTACATCAAACAAGCCTAAAAATTAAATATAAGGATTATTCTATACTTACCCCTGTAACATTAGCTGGTATTACAGAGCATAACATGTAAATATTTAATTATTATTTATTACTTTTTAAATTGTTTAGGCATAACCTTTTATTGCGCCGCTCGTTATTATAGCCAATTCACCCATTTAAAGCACACATTCACCAGTAATTTAAATATTTGAACATTTATTTTTAACCAAGTGCCGTAGTATACAAAATCCGAAACCCAAAACTACTGACCCTTATGCCAGATTGAACCGTACCTAACCCCGGTACTCCCCTGCCCTATATTACCTGCAAGCCTTATTGAACAGAAGCTAATGAGCACGTGTAGAAATACACCGCTTACTGAAAATCAATTAAACAAAACCTTAAACCCCTTAGTCCCTCACTTATGTTACATTTTACAAAAATTTCAACTCAAGGCAAAGACTTTAATCTAATTGCTTCTGGTGCACTGGCTTTTAAAATTCACAACAAAATTCTGAAGGATGAAGCATTTGTGCATGGCTCTTCCGTTAGCCGTAACATGTTGGTAGGCAGTGTGCCGGCCCGTAAGGCGACAACTGACAAGAAAAGCGTTTTCTTTGTTATTATCTCTGACCTGGATAAAGTAAATACCGAATCGTTGTGCCAGATGATAGCACAGGAACGCGCTAAGGGTAGCTACGCGGTTTGCCAGGTTATCCCGATGTATTATAACGAACCATCTTTTAAAGCACTTAAAATGCTGCGCCAGAATTTTGATGAAGTACTGGAATTAAGCAAGTTTAACCTTGGTGGCAGCAAAGTATTAATTGGCATGGAGCAGCAACACTGTATCATCTCTGATTACGTGATCTCGATGGCCCGCATTATGTTCCATGTATGTGCCAACAGTGCCATACCTGCAAAAACAGCTGAAGAACGTATTGAAGAACCTGCATTTGCATAAACTCTACATACTATAAACTAAAACAGGCTGCCTATCCCCTACAGGCAGCCTGTTTTTATTTTACACCTTTACTATCAGCAGCATAGCAATTTACTTCACTTACAAGCTTGCAAACACTGGCATGCGGGCGGGCAAAAGTGTATCTTTATACCTGGCTTTATCTCAACTGCAATGGCATCAGTTTTTAAAATATACTCTTCTTCTGCCGGGTCAGGCAAAACATACGCGCTTACCAAAGAATACCTGAAACTGGCCTTGCACCAGCCAAACCCCGACTACTACAGATCTATACTGGCCATTACCTTTACCAACGATGCGGCCGCCGAAATGAAGGAGCGTATTCTGGGGGCTTTACGCGGCTTTAACGATGATATCCTGCCGGAAAAAGTAAAAGCCAAGAGCGAGAACCTACTCGAAACTATAACAAGCGAACTGCAGCAGGCCCATCCGGAACAGTACCTGGATAAGGAAGAGATCAGAAGAAGAGCCGGACTTGTTTTTACGCAGGTGCTTTACAACTATGCCGATTTCAGTGTCAGTACGATTGATAGTTTTGTAAACAAGATCGTACAGGCTTTTGCCCGCGAACTGAAAATACCTCACAACTTTGAAGTAGACCTGGACTCGAATACCCTGCTTAACACAGCTGTATCGTTGCTGCTGGATAAGGTAAAAGACGAAAAAGGCGACCTGCTTACCGAAACCCTGGAGCAGTTTATTCTGGAAAAGGCAAGCGAAGGCCGTAGCTGGAGCATGCTGACACAGGAACTGGCCGACTTTGCCAAAAACCTGCTGAACGAACAGGTGTATGAAGCCATTACGGATCTGCAAACACTTACACTGGAAGATTTCAGGGAAGTGCACAAGCAATTGCGCCAGACCAAACAGGATATTGAAGCCGCTATAGTTGAACCCGCCACACAGGCTGTAGCTTTACTGGAACAGGCTAACCTGGATGCTTCTGACCTCTCGTATGGCAAGAACGGCATTTATGGTTACTTCTATCGCTGGCTTAAAACTGTAGACCTTAACTATAGCAATAGCAATGCCCGCAAAATCGTGGAGAACGACAGCTGGTACAGTGCAACTGCTAAAAAGAACAGCTTTATAGTCAGCCAGATCGACAGTATAAAAGACCAACTGGCCGAACTATACCAGGAGCTCGAAAATCGTAAGGAACAGTTTGCCGGCATGTATACTCTGCTCAATGCTATAGTTCCACACCTATATAAACTATCGGTACTGAATGAGCTGGAGAAATGCCTGCAGGAGATAAAACTGGATAAGAATACAGTCCATATTTCAGAGTTCAACAAGCGCATTATTGATATTGTATTAAAGGAGCCGGTTCCATTTATTTATGAACGCCTCGGCGAAAAGTATAACCACATTCTCATAGATGAGTTTCAGGATACTTCGGTTTTGCAATGGAATAACCTGCTGCCGCTGGTAGAGAATGCGCTGGCGTCGGGGCACTTTAGCATGGTGGTGGGCGATGCAAAACAGGCCATTTACCGCTGGCGCGGCGGTGAGATGGAACAGATACTGCACCTTTATAAAAAGAACACCGCCCAACTATACCAGAACCGCCGCAACGCTGACCTGATCCGGGAACGCTACCACACGCTTAACAACGATGTGCTGCAACCCGACAACCTGAACCAGAACTATAGAAGCCGCGCCGAGATCATTCATTTTAACAACGACATTTTTACATTTGCCAGTCAGGCGCACCCGGAGTTTAGTATGTTCACGTCTATTTACGATGCTGATTTTATACAGGAAGTTCCGGACGCAACCAACACCGGCGGCCATGTTCAGGTCCTATTTACCTACGAAGGCGACAGCAACACCAAGTACGACTTTGACACCTGCACCCGCACCGAAGATCTATACCCGAAATACACCCACCTGGCAGAGATTAGCTACAATGAAAGTATGCTGAACATGGTGGTGCACCTGGTGGAGAATGCCGTGGCAGAGGGATACGAACTGCGCGATATCGCCATACTCAGCCGCACAAACCAGAACAGCAAGCGTATCGCCAATTTCCTGAAAGAACGCCGCTACGACATCATTTCGCAGGATTCCCTGTCGCTGCAGTTTGCCGAAGTTATAAACTTTATCATTGCCCTGTTCAGGGTATTTAACCGGCCAAACGATGCACTGGCAAAATCAGAAGCGCTGTACCTGATAAGTTTAGTTACGAAGAACCTGGTGCCTGATGTGAAGGTTACGCAACGAATAGCAACTATAGCTAACACCCCAGACCCGGCCGCTTTTTATGATTACATCAGAGAACTTGGGTTTGACCTGGATGAGCGCAATACCGGAAACCTATCTATTTACGAGCTGACCGAAAGGCTTATCCGCATCTTTAATTTGCTGGGCCATAACAACGAGTGTGAATACATTTTCCGCTTCCTGGATTTAGTGCTGGAGTATAGTTTAAAGAACAGCAACAACCTGAACAACTTCCTGGGGTATTGGGATGTGCAGAAGGAAAAACTAAGCATTAACACCCCTAAAAACCGGAACGCGGTAACTATAACCAGCATTCACAAATCCAAAGGCCTGGCCTACCCTATCGTTATCATCCCGTTTGCTGACTGGAGCACCGAACCGAAGCGTGGCTCGCTGATGTGGAGCCAGTTGCCTGACAGCGTGAACTATACCGGAAAATTACGCAGTGTAGCTGTAAACATCGGCTCGAAATTGGAAAATACGGAACTGGGCGATCAGTATAAAACAGAGCTTGAGAAGACCTTTATCGAAAACCTGAACATGCTGTATGTGGCGCTCACCCGCCCTATCGAAAGGCTGTACATGATCGGTAATGCCAAAGACCTGTTGATGGAAGATAAAATGCCGAAGGCGGATGGGCAGGTAAAGAATATAAGCCATTTGTTGTACCAGTATCTGAAGGAAAAAGAACTATGGGAACCCGGTAGATTCTGTTATCAACTGGCCAAAGGCAACGCTCCTAAAAAGCATAACTATAGTTCGGAAGAAGGTACCTTTGAACTGACGCACCTGGTAACGACCGATTGGGAACAACGCCTGAAAATAAAACAGCACGCCAACAACGTCTTCGATTTTGAAACGCAGCAGCGCCAGCGCCAGGTAAACCGTAAACTACACTATGCTTTGTCGCGGATCACGTTTGCACCGGAAGTAAACCAGGTGCTGCGGCAAATGGGCTACGAAGGCATCATCAGCGAGCGCGACAAACCGGAATTACACCGCCTGTTAACCGAAATTGTGCAGCACCCGAAAATGGCTTATTACTTCTCTAACAAAGTAGTTATAGAACAGGAAAAAGAAGTATTGGATGCCCGAGCGTACCTGTACAAACCCGACCGTATAGTTTTCGACGGGGAAACAGTTGTGTTGCTAGAGTTTAAGTCGCCGCCACCGGAACCGGAACACCGCAACCGCCTGGACCATTATGCCGTGCGTTTCAGGCAACTTGGTTATAAAAAAGTAAGATGCGTGCTCTATTACTTCGATACACAGGAAATAAAAGAATGGCAATACGGCGACAAGCCGGCTACGCAGTTGGGTTTGGCGTTTTAAACCCCATCCCGGTCTTCCACTAAAAACAGGGGAAGGAGAATAAAAATGGCGCGGGCGTCCTCGTCCCGAAGTGCTTCGGGGTCCGAGACTCATGTCGAACTATAGTTGGGCCTCCAGCCCAGTTGAGTTAAACATTCTGCTGTTCTGGACATCCGTGTCCGGAACCAACTCTGCTGCGGACTTCCGAGTCCGCGTTATTCGAAACATGGGGCACGGATGTCCTCGGCAGATAACTTTCGGATACGGATGTCC